>NZ_CP150194.1:267500-1507500 GCF_037966255.1 Geobacillus sp. FSL W8-0026 | reverse complement strand
TACGCCCAATAATTCCGGACAACGCTCGCCCCCTACGTATTACCGCGGCTGCTGGCACGTAGTTAGCCGGGGCTTTCTCGTGAGGTACCGTCACCGCGCCGCCTTGTTCAAACAGCGCTCCTTCGTCCCTCACAACAGAGCTTTACGACCCGAAGGCCTTCTTCGCTCACGCGGCGTCGCTCCGTCAGGCTTTCGCCCATTGCGGAAGATTCCCTACTGCTGCCTCCCGTAGGAGTCTGGGCCGTGTCTCAGTCCCAGTGTGGCCGGTCACCCTCTCAGGCCGGCTACGCATCGTCGCCTTGGTGAGCCGTTACCTCACCAACTAGCTAATGCGCCGCGGGCCCATCCGCAAGTGACAGCCAAAGGCCGCCTTTCAACCAAAGACCATGCGGTCTTCGGTGTTATCCGGTATTAGCTCCGGTTTCCCGGAGTTATCCCGGTCTTGCGGGCAGGTTGCCCACGTGTTACTCACCCGTCCGCCGCTGACCCAACCAGAGCAAGCTCCGATTCGGTCCGCTCGACTTGCATGTATTAGGCACGCCGCCAGCGTTCGTCCTGAGCCAGGATCAAACTCTCCAAAAGAAAGTGGATTGGCTTTGCAAGCTTCGGCACCGACACCAAACGTGTCAAGCGGCCTCCGCTTTTCGTATGGTCTAGCTTCGGCCGCTATCGGCTCGCGACGCTTCGGCCCTGCTGCGGCGGCGATAGCCTCCTCGCAGGCCCTCCAGCGCGTTTCGCCGATAGGCAAGCGGCCTCAGCCTTTCGTTGCGCTTCGTTTCGTTCAGTTTTCAAGGAACAAGCAACTGCTCTTGCAACTTAACGACAACTATCATTATAAATAAATCTTTCAAAATGTCAAGCGGTTGTTTCCATTGCTTTGTGCCGCGTTCATTTCATCACGGCAATATATTATTATAATCGTCATTCTTTGTTTGTCAACAACTTTTTTGATTGTTCCATCTCCGTCGTTTACCTTTTGACATTGCACTATCGCCAAACAGCGATTTTGATTATAGTACGTTCGCCCCTTCATGTCAACTGGAATTTCCGACCGCCGCATCGCAAACCGATTCCCCTCTGTCATGATCGTTCTTATATAATGTATTGTAAGATGAAAAACAAGCCATCAAAAAGGAGGACTCGTTACAATGAATCACCCATTTTCTGTTTTGCTTGACGGATACCGCCGCCTTTGGCCGAATCGTTCGCTCACACCGGAGTCGCTTGATGAACAGAAAAGCAAAACCCTTTTATATAAAACGATCCGGCAGGAGCTGCTCGACGAATGGACGCATCCGCGTTTGCGGCAGACCCCTGAAGTGAAATTTTATTACGCGGTTAAGCGAGTGACTGCGTCGAACTTGCCCGATGACATAAAAATCGCGCTCATTCAAACGTATTTGACGGCAATGGAACAATTGCGCCCCAGTCATACATAATTCACGAACATACGGCTCACACTATTGAACGGAATCCAGTGACACCAAGGAGGAAAGCAGTTATGGCGTTAATTCCGTATGACCCGTTTCGCCATTTGGAATTGATTCGCCGTGATATGAACCGCTTTTTCACGAGTGATTTTCCATCGCTGTTTGCCCATATGGACGAGCAACACTTTATGCCGCGCATCGACATGCATGAAACAGCCAACGAATACGTTGTTTCGTGCGACTTGCCGGGTCTCGAGCGAAAAGAAGATGTACACATTGACGTGCAGAACAACATGTTGACCATCAGCGGCACGATTCAGCGCCATCATGATGTCAAAGAGGAACAAATGCACCGGCGCGAACGCTTCTTCGGCCGCTTCCAACGTTCGATCACCCTGCCGGCTGATGCGGCGACAGAAAACATTCGCGCGACGTACAAAAACGGCGTGCTCGATATTCACATCCCGAAAACAACAACAGGAACGAAAAAACGCGTTGATATCGAATTCCACTAACATGGAAGGGAGCGGTTGATCAACCGCTCCCCTTTTCACGTCCCTCGCTGCTGGCGCGGATAACGAGCTCTGTTGGCACGACAACTTTCTTGCAGATGATTCGGTTGGTCGTCAACCGTTCAACGAGCATCTCTACCGCTGTTTCACCCATAAATTCTGTGTATACTTTCACCGTTGAAAGCGGCGGGTGAAGAAAGGCGGCGGTCGGAAGATCATTGAACCCCACAACGGCCACTTCTTCCGGAACGGCGATGCCCGCTTCGTGCAACGCGCGTAAAGCGCCGATGGCCATCGAATCGCTGGCGATAAAAAACGCTGTCGGCAAGTCCCCTTGGGCAATCGCCTCTTTCATCAGCCGATAGCCATCCTCGGCCGTAAAGGAGCCAATCCATACATGGCGCGAATCGTGTATCCCCTTGACATACAAATATTCGTAAAACGCTGTTTCCCGCTCATCACGAATTGGCGTTTCCCCGTCGACATATTCACGGCCGCCGATATACCCGATTTTCGTGTGCCCAAGCTGAAGCAAGTAGTCGAGCACCGCAATCGTCGCCTGGCGCAAATCGATCACGACCGAGTCAAACCGCCGTTCATCCGGCGAGCAGTCGACAAAGACGATTTGCTTCGCCCCTTCGGCAAAGGCGCTCACTTCGTTCGGACCGAATTTCCCGACGGCAATGATGCCATCAAGCGATTTCATCCGTTCAATCGGATAAGCGCCGTTCTGTTTAAACAATTTGACGAGTTCGAGGCCGCGGTCAAAACATTCTTTTTCCACACCGAGGCGGATTGCCATATAATACGGGTCGTCGATTTCTTGATGCTCCGAATACCAGTGAATGAGCCCGAAGCGAAATGATTCACGCGCCTGTTGGCTCCGTTCCCGCAATGTTTTGTAGTTCAGCTCTTGGGCGACTTCAAAAATGCGCTTTCTCGTCTCGTCGGAGACGGATAGCGTTGTGTCGTAGTTGAGCACGCGCGACACGGTTGCGACAGAGACGCCGACCTTTTCGGCAATTTCTTTTAATGTGGCCATAGTCTGTGTGACTCCTTTCTTCCTGTTTCATATGAAACACGTTTTTTCGCCTTGTTTATGCAAAAGACGACATCTTCTCCATCGCATGGCTAAGAAAGCGGCGAAACGCACCCCTTCCCCGCTTGTCCCGCTTAAATACGCCGGCGTGCTCCAATACGGTCACAAACCGTTGTCCGATTTCGTAGCGCAAAATATCATGGACATTTTCCTTCGTGATGTCCGGGTAGGCCGAGCGAATGGTTTCGCACCAATGCCAATGTTTACGCATTGTCTCGTCCCAGTCTTCTTTTTTCGTCCGATGGACAAGGTAGTCGGCCAACGTCTCAAGCTCCACGGCAAGCCGCCCCGGCAGCACCGCCAGACCCATCACTTCGATCAAGCCGATATTTTCTTTTTTGATATGATGCAGTTCCTGATGCGGATGGAAAATGCCATACGGATGCTCTGTCGATGTTCGGTTGTTGCGCAAAACGATGTCCAATTCAAACAAATCGCCGCGCCTCCGGGCGATCGCGGTGATCGTATTGTGCGGGACATCGCCGCTAGAAGCGATAATCTCGACACTTGGATCGCTGTACGCCCGCCACGCCTCATACAGACGCACCGCTGCCTCCAGCACGTCCTCTTTCGCCCCGGTTAAGCGGATCACCGACATCGGCCAGCGGACAATCCCCGCCGTCAGTGATGGAAACGAAGGGAGATCTATGTATTCCTCGATCTCTGCCTTTTCCATCGCAAACCGATAGCGCCCGCCTTGAAAATGATCGTGTGTTAAAATCGAGCCGCCGACAATCGGCAAGTCAGCGTTTGAGCCGATAAAATAATGGGGAAATTGTTCGACAAAATCAAGCAAACGCTCAAGCGTCTTCCGCTCCATTTTCATCGGCACATGTTCGGCGGAAAAGACGATGCAATGTTCATGATAGTACACGTAGGGAGAATATTGGAAATACCACTGTTCATCCAATAACGTGATCGGGATGACACGGTGATTGGAACGGGCGGGATGACGCCACGTTCCTTCATACCCTTCGTTTTCTTTGCATAATACACATTTTGGATACGAGGATGACGGCATCTCTTTTAATTTGGCGATTTCCTTCGGGTCTTTTTCCGGCTTCGCCAAGTTAATGGTGATATCCAATTCTCCATAGATGGTTGACACTTTCCAGTGCTGATTGTTGGCGATGCGCGCCGTTTGAATGTAATTGGACGCTTGGCTCAACGAATAAAACCAGTCCGTCGCCTCCTGCGGGCTGCGGCGGTATCGCTCGTAAAAGGCGCGGATCACTTCCGACGGCCGCGGCATGACGCAGTCCATCAGTCTCGCATCCCATATATCGCGCTCGGTTGTGGTATTCGTTTCCAACAATCCTTGTTCATACGCCCAATCAATCATAGCGTCCAATACCGGGGCCGGCGAGGCCAAGGGAACGTCCTTGACCTCGGCCGGCTGCCATTCCGTGAGTCGGAGCGTTGCCAGCAGGCGGTTGCGCGCGTACACCACATCTTCCGGCGCTAAAAGGCCGCGTTGCTCAGCATAACGGATCAGTTGTTCAATCGCCGCAAAAATCGTTTCCATGTTTACACACCCCGATATCCGTTTGGCCGCGCTTTGTGCCACTCCCACGCCGAGGCGACGATATCCGTAATGGACAAGTATTTCGGCTCCCAGCCGAGCTCGCGCTTTGCTTTTTCCGATGAAGCGACAAGCCGCGCCGGGTCGCCCGGCCGCCGCGCCACGACGCGGGCAGGGATCGGGTGTCCGGTCACTTGCCGCGCCGCTTCGATCACTTCTTTGACGCTGAAGCCGTTGCCGTTGCCGAGATTGTACACGTCACTGGACGCTCCATTCCGCAGTTTTTCAAGCGCCAACACGTGGGCATCGACGAGATCAAGCACATGGATGTAGTCGCGGATGCACGTGCCGTCGGGCGTGTCGTAGTCATCGCCGAAAACGGAAATTTCCTCGCGCTGGCCAAGCGGCACTTTTAAAATCAATGGAATCAGATGCGTCTCCGGGTTGTGGTCCTCACCGATTGTCGTGCCGTACGCCCCGGCGACATTAAAGTAGCGGAGCGAAATCGAGCGGATGCCGTAGGCGCGGTCCGCCCATTTCATCATTTTTTCCATCGCCAGCTTCGTTTCTCCATACGCGTTCGTCGGTTCCGTCGGGTCGGTTTCGACGATCGGGATTTGTTTCGGCTCCCCATACACGGCGGCGGTTGAAGAAAAGACGATTTGCTTGACGCCAAATTCCTTCATCACTTCAAGCAGCACTTGTGTGCCATACACATTGTTGTCGTAATATTTCAGCGGCTCTTCCATGCTTTCGCCGACCAATGAGTTCGCCGCAAAATGAATGACCGCCTCAATGTCATGCTGGCGAAACACCTTGCGCAAAAAATCGCGGTCGCGAATATCGCCTTGGCAAAACACCGCATCAGGGTGAACCGCCTCCCGGTGCCCCGTCTGCAAGTTATCCACCACGACCACGCGCTCCCCTTTTTCAAGCAGACGGTACACCGCATGGCTGCCGATATACCCTGCCCCTCCGCAAACCAAAATCATCGGCTCATCTCCTCCAGTTCCGTGAGTTCTCTCGCCCCGTCACCAACTTCAACGACATAAAAGCTTGCTTCATAACCGATTTTTTCGGCATACGCGTTTCCGACCCGTTCAATGAAATCTTGAACGCATGCCTTTTTCACAATGTTCACCGTGCAGCCGCCAAATCCTGCTCCGGTCATGCGCGCCCCGACCGTTCCTTCGTGCGACCATGCGGCCTCCACGAGCGTATCAAGTTCGGCTCCGGTTACTTCATAGTCATGGCGCAGCGACAAATGCGACTGTTTCATCAACTCGCCAAAGCGGACGAGGTCTCCCTGCTCAAGCGCCCGGGCGGCTTCAAGCGTCCGCTCGTTTTCCGTCACCGCATGGCGGGCCCGTTTTTGTTCAAGCGGGGAAAGAAGATGTTCATAACGGGCCAGTTCCGCGCTTGTCAGCTCGCCGAGCGAGGCGATGTTCCGCACGCTTTGCAGCTTCGCGAGCGCCGCCTCGCACGTCGCCCGCCGCTCGTTGTACGCCGAGTCCGCCAAGCCGCGCTTTTTGTTTGTGTTCGCGATGACAATCGAACAATCGTTGAGCACGAGCGGCAAATAGCGGTACTCGAGCGTCTGGCAGTTCAATAGAATGGCGCAATCTTGTTTCCCCATGCCGACGGCAAACTGATCCATAATGCCGCAATGGACGCCAACGTATTCATTTTCTACGGTTTGGCTCATTTTCACAAGCTCCAGCTGATCAAGCCCGCGCCTGAACAGTTCGTTGAGCATCACCGCGGTCACAAGCTCAATCGACGCCGATGACGACAGCCCGGCGCCGTTCGGGATCGTGCCGTAATACAAAATATCCAATCCGGTCTCAAGCGGGCCAAGCGCTTGAAACGCAGCCAAGATTCCTTTCGGGTAGTTCGCCCAACCGTGTTCGCGACGATAAGACAAGTCGTCGTAAGAGACCGTGACCACTCCCGCTTCCGGGAAGTTTTGCGAATAAAAGCGGACAAACGGCTCATCCGTTTGTCTAACAAGCGCATACGTGCCGATCGCAAGCGCGCACGGCAGCACATGCCCGCCGTTGTAATCCGTATGCTCACCGATCAAATTGACGCGGCCGGGGGCGAAGAAGATACGAACTCGTTCTTTACCCCCACCAAATACATTTTTAAAGGTTTCTGTCAAACCGAAACTAACAGCCATGATTATGCCTCCTAAACAATCAATCGCTAGTATATATTTTAGTATAAATTTTACTAAAAAACAATAAAAAAGAATTTTTATTAGGTTGCTTATTTGACATGTAACTTAAAATTACGGTCTTATGCCTTTCTTTCTTTAATCAACGTCTTATCCCTTCATCCTTTAAAAAAGTAAAATTACCCCATATTTTATTTCCTAACCTTAACTCAAAAACAACTCGCGGTATTGTCCAAATCTTAGTATTCGGCTAATCCAAAGCAACAAATAAATACGATAAAATATACCGGGTATCACTTTCAAATTCGATAATTGAATCGCCTCCAATTTCTCTTGTACCATATTGGCCAATCAGAACAGAAAACATAGCTTCAACCACTTTGTTTTCTGCAAAGAAAAATACAGAGTTTCGCAACGAAAAGTGCAGAGAATTACAACTTGACATGGAGCCTCTGGGGGCGTGATGAAAAAGCCAGGAAGCCAGCAATATCAAGGGCTGGCTATGCCTAAAAAGGCTATCACGCCCCCTCTCCATGTAAAGTTGTCCTAAGCCAAATTCTCTGCAGATCTCTGCATTTTTATTTTGCAATAAACACCACTTTCCATTTTTGTTTGATAAGTATATCATGTGATGGCATTTTTATTTTTCGAGATAAATAAAAACGCTAAGATGAGAAGTTTACATCATGATGCTGTTGTCGCTAAACTTTATGAATCATAAACTCAAATCCCATGTCTTGATCTGCCTTTATGACGTATTCATCGTGAACAGGGGCGCCCCAGCTGTCGTCTCCGCCAACTCCCATTTGTCGACCTGCTACCGTGACAACCGTATAATGAATATTGGGCAGCTCGTAATGATGATTGGCATGTTCAAGTTCAAAAGCTGTGTATGGCGAAAAGTTGCATTCCAACGGTTCAGTTATAGAAGAAATTTTTATTCCCTGTCCATTGTTGTTCGTTAAGCTTACTTTACGAACTCCTGTTCTGTTTCCTGATTCCTGCGGTTTGAGATAGCGCGATACATTGTCAGATACTTGATTTCTAAAAATTCCAAGTCTTGCCCCCTTTGAGCGATCGACATAGTTTTCTTCGGGCCCCATTGCATACCACTCGAGTTGATTATAGTCGGCTGGAACCTTGAATGATACCGCAAAAATCGGCATTGACGGAAGATTCTCGACTCCATGATAGACCGCCTTCACGCGAATGCTGCCATCAGCATAAACGGTATAACCAATTTTCACTTCCAATTCGGGGTTAATGGAAAATTTGTAGGTAAAGGTGACATTTACTTGGGCCGCTTCCTCTTTCACATCGACTTTTACACATTTACGCGCCAAACTCGCCGCATACCAAAGCCCCGAATAGAAGTCTTGCAAAAAACCTCGATCATTATCAGTCGTGGCCCTCCAAAACAATGGTGCAGGAGGGACCGCAATCATCTCCTTGCCTGCGTAATTCATTGAAACTAGGCTTCCTGCCTGTTTGGAAAACATGATCGTAAAATCTTTGCCGTGCACCCCAATGTTGACATCACCATGGACAACTTTTAACTTTCCGCTAGGAACAACGAATTCCTTGGAACCAATCTGGAATACAAACTGGCCGAATGCCACCTCATAACCAGCATCAGCCCAAAGTGTTTTTTCTTTCAATTTAAATGATGCATGAATGCAATATTCACCTGCATCTGCCATCATCCCAAGGGGCCAGTCGAACTCGACTCTTTTCTCTTCCTGCGGCGCTACCGATACATTCAGCTTGCTTCGATACAACTCTCTCCCTTCAAGGAATAGGACGTATTCTAAATCATATTCACTTGTGTCAGTGAAAAGACTTTCATTTCTAATATTGACACCGTATTGATCCGGTGAAAGCTTAAAGTTTTGATAAAGATATTTTACTTCCTGCATCTTCGGTGACAACTCCCGGTTGGCATAGACAATTCCGTTCGTGCAGAAACCGTAATCGGTTGGACGGTCGCCAAAGTCCCCTCCATATGCCAAAAATTCTTTTCCATAACGATCTTTTTTCACAAGGGCTTGATCAATGAAATCCCAAATAAAACCACCTTGATACATCGGATACTTTTGTTCCAAATCCGTATATTTGTACATCCCGCCGAGCGAGTTCCCCATTGCATGCATATATTCGCAGCTGATATACGGTTTATCCGGATTTTCTGTTAAATACTTTTCAATTTCATGAGGCTTTGCGTACATACGACTTTCTATGTCGCTTATATCATTGTACTCGCGGGCATGGAATACTCCTTCATAATGGACAAGACGGCTCGGATCGACTGACCGAAAATAGTTGGCGACGTTTAACAGAACTTCCCCAGCATACGATTCATTTCCACATGACCAAATCAGGATGGAAGGATGGTTCTTATCCCTTTCAAACATTGAAATCGCCCGGTCCATAACAATGTCTTGCCATTCTCGATTGTTCCCCGGAACATTCCATGTGGGGTCGACACGGCCCATTTTTTGCCACGTTCCGTGCGTTTCCAAATTCATTTCATCAATGACATAGATGCCGTATTCATCGCATAGTTCATACCAATAGCTTTGATTCGGATAGTGTGACGTACGGACTGCGTTAATGTTATGACGCTTCAATGTTTTAATATCCCATAGCATATCTTCCTTTGTGATCGCCCGGCCTCTTCGGCAATGAAATTCATGTCGGTTAACGCCTTTAAATACAATCCGTTTTCCGTTAAGGTGCATAACTTTATTGATGATCTCGAATCTTCGAAAACCGACCTTCTGTGGAACAACCTCTACCAATTGGCCAAACTCGTTAAAAATCTGAATATATAGCTTATACAAATACGGTTTCTCCGCGCTCCATAATTCCGGTTCATCGACCGCAATGGAAAATGTCCCCTTTTCGCCATGAAGCTCTCCGTCTTTTTTGGCGACAAGGTCGCCTTTCGCATCATACAGTTCAGCGATAAACCTAGAGCCGGCAGGTACCGGAGACAAAAAGGTAAGGTCCGCCGTTAACATGCCTCTCGTATAGGACGAATCCAATTCGGCGCGAACATGTAAATCATAGACATGAATATCTGGCACTGTATAAAGGTATACATCGCGAAAGATTCCAGAAAAACGCCAGAAATCCTGATCCTCAAGCCAACTTCCGGTGCTGTACTGGTAAACCTCAACCGCGAGCTTATTCTCTCCATCCTTTATAAAAGGTGTAAGTTCAAATTCTGCCGGCGTGAAAGAGTCCTCACTATACCCGACAAACTGCCCGTTCAACCAAACATAAAACGCCGACTCCACTCCTTGAAAAGAAATATACACCGGTTTACCTTTCATACGTTCAGGAAGATTAAAAATTTTTATATAGCTTCCTACTGGATTATAATCCATAGGAACTTCTGGAGGATGAACATCGCAATGACCATCCCACGGATACATTATATTTACATACTGGGGAGTTCCATAACCTTGCAACTGAATATGCCCTGGTACGGAAATATCACTCCAGTTTGAGCAGTCAAAATCGAGCTGATAAAATTCCGCCGGGCGGCTAGCTGGATTGACTGCATAGTGAAACTTCCAATTCCCATTCAACTCATAGCGCATCGACATGGAAACTCCACTTTTTGCTTCTTCCAACGTCTCATAATAAATATGGTCCGAATGGGCAGGCAGGCGATTAACCTCGAACACACGAGGATCTGAAAGCCATTCTAATGTGGGGGTTGTTAATGTTTTTTTCATTATTTCCACACTCCTGACTCATCATTTTACTGAACCGAGCATCCCGGCAACGAAGTGCTTTTGCATGAAAAAGAAGATCAGCGCCGTCGGCAAGGTAGCGATCACAATAGCAGTCATGATCATTCCAAAATCCGGATAATAACTCGATCCGAGATTTGATATAAGCAATGGCACCGTCTGGTTCTCCGGGGACTGTAATATGACAAGTGGCCATAAATAGCTGTTCCAGCTCGACATAAATGTAATAATGGCCGCGGCTGCATAGGTTGTTTTCATGGTAGGGACATACAGCCTGAAGAAGATCCCCCATTCAGACAATCCATCAATTCGGCCCGCTTCAATAATTTCCTTCGGGAACATTTTCGTGCTTTGGCGGAAGAAAAAAATCAGAAATGCCGTTGTGACTGTCGGCAAAATAACGGCCGTCATTGTATCAACACCGATGCTTGGAAATATTTGTGATATTGTCCCAAACATTCTAAACAACGGGACCATTAAAGCAGCAAAAGGTATCATCATTGAAAGCAACAAGAAATTGAATACAAAATCTTTTGTTTTGCTTTTAAAAATTTCAAATCCGTAACCAGCCAAAGAGGAGATCAACAATGCAAGTAAAGTTGTTACAATCGCGATTTTTGCCGAATTCATTAATGCATTGACCAGATTAGTGCTATCAAGCAGGTTGCGGAAGTTTTCCATAAAATGACTACCTGGCAATAACCGTCCTTTCGTCACTTCTACTGATTTATTCGTTGCACTAACAACCATCCACAAAAATGGAAACACAGAAACAATAGATGCAATGGTTAAAACAGTATAGTTGAATACGTTTTTAAGATTACTCATTTTTATCACCTGCCACTTTAAACTGAATAATAGAAAAGAATACAATCATAATCACAATCGCATACGAAACTGTTGCTGCATAACCGAAATCAGGGGTATATTTAAATGAAAGATTGTAGATATATTGAGAAATCGTCATCGTTGCATTTCCCGGCCCCCCTTGCGTAATGTTCATTACTTCATCGAACAGCTGGAGCGTACCGATTGTTGAACTGATTGATGTAAACAAAATCATAGGCTTTAACAATGGAATCGTAATTTTAAAAAACTGCTGAACTGGCGAAGCACCATCAATTTTAGCCGCTTCATAAATCGAGTGATCGATATTTTGTAGGGCAGATAAGTAAAAAATCATATTATAGCCTGTCCATCTCCACGTAAGAGCAATAATAATGGTCACTTTAGCCCAAAAAGGATCACCTAGCCAGTTGATTGGCTCAGATATAAGGGAAAATTTCGTCAACATAACGTTGATCAATCCATCTTCGCTAAACAAATATTTAAATATGACAGAATACGCAACTAGGGAAGTGACACATGGTAAAAAGATTGCTGTTCGGAACAATCCTCTCAGCTTTAATTTCGGATTATTCAATAGTACGGCTAAAAATAAGGCGAGAATAATCATAATCGGAACTTGAATAATAAGGTATATCACTGTATTTTTTACAGTTGTTAAAAAGGTAGGATCGTTAAATAGACGAGCATAATTTTTCAGTCCAACAAAAGTTAGATTCGCACCCGAACCTGATTGTAACGAAAGAATCAATGCCTGAACCATTGGATAGAAATAAAATACGCAAATCATAATAGTAGCCAATATCACAAAAGACCATCCAACTATTGTGCTCTTAATACGGTGTTTCCGATTAATATTTCGACCTGTTTTAATCGTCAAATCTATATTCATCCTATCTCAACTCCCTATCACTATTGATAACAAAAAATCCATGAACAAACTTTTACTCTCCTTCCGCGCATGAAAATAACAACTCAAGGCGCACCTCTTCACTGAAAAGCCCCGAACCACTCCGCCTCCTACGGAATGGTGCTATATAGATGCAATTTGAAGATTTACCATTTGCAGCTTTTATCGACTGTCGAAGGCAAGCCTATGGCTTGCCTTCGACAGTCGAAAATGGACAAACCGCTTTTCCGTCAAGGATATGTTAAACTTCTTCGTTGCATCTATATAGTATAAAAACCAGACAGGACGGCGGAATCCCGAGGCTTAATTCATAAAACAATTGATAGATGTTCTGTATATTTATTTAACTTGTTGTTCTGCCTGTTTTTGTGCATCTTCCAACACTTTATCAAGATCTTTGCCTTTTAAGTAATCTTGCAACGCAACTGCTAAAATATCTTCGATCACATACGTATGTGCACCATAGTTTACTTGAGGAATTTCTGTCATCCATTTGGAGAAATCAGCTGTTACTTTTTGACCTCCAAAAAACTCATCTGCAGCCTTATAGGCCTCACTATTAGCAGCTGGTTTGTATGTGCCAATTGCACCAATCTCTTTGTTTAGCGCTTCATAAAACTCAACATTTGATCCAAACGTTTTAGCTAGAAATTCTGCCGCCTTTTCTTTTCCAGGAATGTTAAGTACATACCAAGAACTTCCACCTAGGTTCGTAGCATTAACAGAGTTAGGAATGCCCGATTGTTTCGGAAAAGGCACAACAGCCCACTTACCAGCCTGAGAAGCTTCGGCTTTAACAGAAGCTGTAATCCAGTTTCCTGTCGGGATCGATGCAACTGCTCCACTATTAAAAGAGGCAACAAATTGACTCCAGTCGGAAACCGGTTTCGCTATCCCAGCCTCTACAATCTCTTTGTAAGTTCTAAATGCTTCCTTCAGCGGCTCATTGTCTGCCAAATTCGGGGTTACACCATCTTCTTTCACATACCATGAACCACTGGTTTGAATCATCGCACGAATAATCCCCAGATTTTTAGGATCGAGTGCAAGCATATATTTACCCGTTGCTTGTTTTACCTTTTTCCCAATTTCAATATATTTGTTCCAGTCCAATCCTTGTAAATCATCAACAGTATATCCCGCTTTTTGCAAATAATCTGTTCTCACATATAACCCAGCAACCCCTGTATCAAACGGAAGCCCATAATGTTTACCATTTAAGCTAGTAGGAGCAAGCTTATATTCAGCAAAATCTTCCGCTTTGAAATATTTTGATAGGTCATAGAATGCATCAGGATACGATTTAAGGAAGCTCTGTGCACTATAGTCTTCAATTAATACGATATTTGGCAAGCCTTTTGTTGTGCCAGAACTTAAACTTGTATTAAGCTTTTGAACGACATCCTTTTGAGCATTTTCAATAATTTTTAATTTAAAATTAGGATTCTCTTTCTTATAAAACTCTTCTGCAATTTTCATCGCTTTTACGTTAAAATTTGGATCCCACGTCCACACTGTTATTTCATTCGTACTTTTTGTGCTATCTGCAGCTCCACCGTTTTTCGTTTTTGAAGAACAAGCAGTTAATAGAAGAATACTTACTAAAAATAGTGTCAAAATCTTTTTCAAAGAAAATCCCTCCTGTTTTTTTAATTCTTATGAACTTTTGGTGAAAAAGGAGTCTAATTAAGAATATATAGCCGAAAAACATACATTTTTCAGTTGTTGTCTTAATGAAATGAGCCTTTTCACTAAGTGCGTAAGATCCAATGTTTATAGACATTGTCATCTTATGCATATTATGTTGCCAACTGTCGGAACGAGACTTCTCTAAACCTTCCCGGCTTCATCATGCTCTCTTAACACTGCTACATCAACCCCTTGAATCCTCAATTCACCTCCTCGAAAGCATTTCCCATCAATCATATTCTGGTATATCTTATCTTCTGGCAGTGACAGTGTCACTTCGTAATCATTATGATTGATAATAATTAAATACTTCCATTCATCAGTCTCTCTTTGTTGCACCTCTACATTTTCAGCTACTTCAAGAATGGGATTAATATGATGTTTAGCGAAAACCTGTTCTAAAAGCCTGCCTAAATAATTACTATCTGGATAAGTACCGACGTAAATCCCCTCTCCTTTACCGTAGCAGTTACGTGTAACCGCCGGAAGTCCTGCATACCAATCCCCCTTAAATGTCGCTAGAGGTTCTGCCCCTTCTAATCGGATTATGTCCGCCCACGTCGTACAATCATATTCCCCATCGTTACTATATATTTTGTTTACCTTTGTTTCTGGGTATGGTACAAATTCCTCAACAAAAATCCCCAAAATATCTCGCAGAGGACCAGGATATCCGCCTAAATGTACACGGTCATTTTCATCTACAATGCCACTGAAGAAACTGACAATCAAAGTGCCACCGTTAGCAACAAATTGCCGTAAGTTTTCATCTTCTCCCTCTTTAACCATATATAACATTGGAGCGATAACTACTTTGTATTTTGTTAGATCATCAGATGGCCTTACAAAATCGACAGCAATATTACGTTTATATAATTCCCTATAATAAGCTTCAACTATAGGAATATATCTTAGTTTATTATGTGGTTTGGAACTTAGTTCGACAGCCCACCAGTTTTCCCAATCAAAAATGATCGCGACCTCTGCCTTGATTCTAGATCCGACCAAACAATCTAACTTTTTCAGCTCTTGCCCTAACTGTGTAACTTCCCTATAAATTCTATTATTCTCGTTCAAAAAGTGGGGCACCATTGCACCGTGGAATTTTTCAGCTCCTGCTCTACTTTGACGCCACTGGAAAAACATAATACCATCTGCACCACGGGCAATAGTTGCATAACTCCATAGACGCATTACACCTGGCGGTTTTGGAACATTAATATCGCGCCAGTTAACATGTGAGGTTACCTGCTCCATCAAAATAAACGGTTGACCTTTTCTTAAACTACGCATAAGGTCATTCATCATGGCGTGCTGAATTGGCAAGCCCTCTCTGGGATCAGGATATGAGTCCCATGTCACAATATCTACATGCTGAGCCCATTGAAAATAGTTTAACGGTTTGAATGAACCCATGAAATTAGTTGATACTGGAATATCTGGTGTTACCTCACGTAAAATTTCCTTTTCTGTTAAAAACAACTTGAGAATTGAGTCATTCATAAAACGGTAGTAATCAAGTTCTTGGGATGGATTAATAAAAGTTGGTGCCTTTCTAGGGGGATTAATTTCATCCCAATGATTGTATCGCTGTCCCCAAAAGTTTGTACCCCAACGTTCATTTAATTCATCGATTGTTTTATATCTTTCCTTTAGCCACTTTCTAAACGCGACAGCACAATTCTCACAAAAACACTTGGAAACGTGACATGCATACTCATTATTAACATGCCACATTTTGAGTGCCGGATGATTTTTATACCGTTCTGCTATAGCCCTCACAAGTCTCTTTATGTGCGTAATTAATTGAGGATGATTAGGACAATAATGTTGTCTACTGCCAAACGAGAGAATGACACCGCTTTCATCGATCGGCAAAGAATCTGGATACTTTTTTACAAACCAAGCTGGAGTAGTTGCAGTCGCCGTCCCCAAGTTAATATAAACACCGTGGTCATATAGTATATCTATAACCTTGTCTAGCCATTCAAAGTCGAACACTCCATCAGACGGTTCGATCTTGCTCCAACTGAAAATCCCTAAAGATACTAAATTCACCCCCGCTTTTTGCATCAACTTAGCATCTTCATACCAAATTTCCTCTGGCCATTGCTCTGGGTTATAATCTCCTCCGTAACAAATTGAGGATAACACATTCATAATTATTCCCCCTAGCTAATTTTCGTTTAATTACTGTAGATGAGCAAATTTGCTAACATAAATTGACAGCTAAACAAAAAAGGAGACATGAACCCAGCTCCTTGAGTAAAATAGATGTGCTCAAACTACCCGCAAGGAGGTTCATGTCTCATGAATAGATTAGCACATCATCAAGGAATCCACAAGTTTTTCATGACGCTGGGATTGGCGCTTTATTTCTCGAAACCGGTCATCAAGCATCTCGTTCATATTGTGGATGCCTTGACTACCAAGGGATTTTCGGGAACATTGACCGATGTCCATCACTGGAGTTTTCATCCCAATCATCGAACCACGCTCAGCCATTTTTTCACGAAAAGCCCTTGGGATGAAGAGACGTTGCTTCGCAAACTCCAGCAATGGATCCTTCATCGCATCCAGCGAATCGCCAAACAGGAGAATCAACCCCTTTTTGTTTCGATTGATGATACGATTTGCCAAAAAACGAAGCCTTCGTCACGGGCTGCCCGCGCCATTCAAGGGTGTGATTGGCACTACTCGCACAAAGATCATCAATCCGTTTGGGGGCATTCGCTCGTTTGGCTGATGGTGCATACTTTCTCGCAAGCGTTCCCGTTCGCCTTTCGTCTGTATGACAAGACGGCGGGAAGAAGCAAGATCGACCTAGCGATCGAGATGCTTTCCTCGCTCAAGGGGAAACGGGCTCAGCCGGTGTATGTGCTCATGGATTCGTGGTATCCGTCCCAAGCGCTCATCGAAGCCTGCCTGAAACAAGGATTCCATGTCATCGCCATGCTCAAGACGAACCGGATTCTCTATCCGAAAGGTATCGCCATCCAAGCGAAGAAGTTCGCCCGCTATATCGAGCCCAACGACACCCGCCTCGTCACGGTGGGGAAGGAGCGTTACCGCGTGTATCGCTACGAGGGAGCGATCCATGGCCTCGATGACGCGGTGGTGCTGCTGGCTTGGAAGGCGGATGAACCGATGACGCCAGATCATCTCCATGTCGTCTTGAGCACCGACCGGGAGCTAGGCGATGAAGAGATCTTGCGTTATTATGCCCAGCGCTGGACGATCGAATGCTTTTTCCGGCAGGCCAAAGACCAGCTGAAGCTCGATGGGTACCGTGTTCGTCACATTCGGGCGGTGAAACGGTATTGGGCCGTGGTGCTCTTAGCCTGCGTATACAGCATCGCCGAATCTCAGCAAGACCTCTCTTCCGGCCTGGAGCTTCTTCGGTCTCGGAAAGGGCACAGCGTCGTCGAGTTCATCTACGATGCCGCGAAGCAAGATATTCCCATTGATGTGATCAAAAAACAGCTCCATGTCGCCTAAGGGGTCCCCTGTTTGTCTCTTAGGGCATGGAAATTATTGTAATGAAAAATGCTCATCTACAGTTAATTATAAATTAAGTTAAAACTTAGTATTTGTCAACAACAATTTTTTACTAAATAAATATATATTTTTTAACTCACATTTCGCACCTTGAATAAAAATTCAAAATAAACCTGATTTCATCGAATAAAAATTAGTTATTTTACAATATCTGTATAAAAGTTTATTTTTATGCGAATATTTTGGTCATTTTTTGTATATTATGCAAAGGTTGCGAAATATGAGTTTTAATTAAAAACAACCAAATATATAGGCCCTCGCAACGGGAAAATTTCGTCTTCTTCGCAGGATAAAAATATTTTTCTGTCGAATATCGTGAATTGGTGCATTTAGGAGTTTAGGTATTTTCAGAGTAGATAAAAACAGGATCCAGTTTTTAGTATAACACTTATTAATAATCCCTTCTTCATAAATGCATAAAAAATGCCCCTAATCCTCAACCTAAGAAACAAGTGATTCAACAATGGTCGGAGGACGATTTTATGAAGGATACAATAACATCACTAAAACAAGAACTTCAAACCATCACCCACTGGGAACACTCCCAAAAAGACCTATGGTTTTGGGAAAAGCTCGGCCGCTTGCCGTTTCAAGTGCTCGATAAGCTGACGCCAAAAGTCGTCCATCGAAAACTAGGGCAGCTGCTTGATGAGCTGGGCAGCTATATTCAAAGCGGCGGGCAATACTTGGTGAATGAAGGAAAGGTATTGGACAAGCTTGGCGTATCGTCGTTGGCCGAGGTGCCGCACTTGCCGCTTGCGACGATGGATCGCGTTTGCGATGAATTGATCGATGCGCGCGTCACGTTCGCCCAGCTGCAAGGGGCGGCAACTGGAATTGGCGGGGCGCTGACGCTGGCGGTGGACATTCCAGCGCTTCTCGGCTTAGCGCTGAAAACGCTGCAAGAGATCGCCATCGTGTACGGATATGACCCGAAGGAAAAAGAGGAGCGCGTGTTTGTCGTCAAATGCCTGCAGTTTGCCGCGGCGGACATCGTCGGGAAAAAAGCGATTTTGGACGAACTTTCGTCGTTCTCCCATGAACGCGGGCGCGTCTTTTCCGAACTGCAAGGCTGGCGGGAAGTGATGATGACGTTCCGTGACCAATACGGGTGGAAAAAGCTGTTTCAAGCCGTTCCGATCATCGGTGTCATTTTCGGTTCGCTGTTTAACAAATCGTTTATGGAAGACATCGCCGAAACCGGGAAGATGCTCTATCGGAAGCGTCGCATCATCGAGAAGCTCAAACAGTTTGAACCCGGCATCTAAGACACCGGGTTCAATTCGTTTATGACTGGTGCATAGGCTCGAGCGACAGCATCCCTTCTTATCGTTGAACAGCTTTCAATCGCCACATCATGCTGGTAAAATCGCCCAAGCGGTGCGGCACCGCCACTCCGGCATACATCAGCTCGTCGCCGCCGTAAACGCCAAGGCCTTCGATTTCATAGTCTTGATTCGGGTCAAGCCCTTTTAAGCGCAAGTGCGACAGCGGCGCGTTCGCTTCCGCCAGAACGCGGAAGTAAGCGACGAGCGCTTCCGACTGATCTCCCGAGACGAACATCCATGCCGCCTCGTTGCCTTCAAACGGGCTGAGCAGCCGATAAAACGTGCCGAACTGGACGAGGCGGCGCACATCTTTGTAAAACGCGACTTGTTCCTTAATGATTTGTTTTTCTGTTACCGTCAATTTCGTGATATCGAGCTCATAGCCGAAGTTGCCTGACATCGCGACATGGCCGCGCGTCTTGAGCGACGTCACCCGCCCGACTTGATGGTTCGGCACGGCCGAGACGTGGGCACCCATGGCGCTCACTGGGTAAACGAGGCTTGTACCGTACTGGATTTTCAGGCGCGAGACAGCGTCAGTGTTGTCGCTCGTCCATGTTTGAGGCATATAATAGAGAATCCCCGGGTCAAACCGCCCCCCGCCTCCTGAGCAGCTTTCAAACAAAATGTGCGGAAAGCGCGAGGTAATCTCGTCCATGACGCGGTACAGCCCAAGCATATAGCGGTGCGACGTTTCGCGCTGGCGCTCGGGCGGCAGGGCGGCCGAACCGATTTCCGTCATATGGCGGTTCATGTCCCATTTCACATAAGTGATGGGGGCGCTCGCAAGCACATTCGAGATCGTTTCAATCATATAGTCGCACACGTCTTGGCGGGAATAATCGAGCACAAGCTGGTTCCGTCCTTCAGAGCGCGGGCGGTTCGGCACATGGAGACACCAGTCGGGATGTTTCCGGTACAGCTCGCTGTTTGGCGACACCATTTCCGGTTCGATCCATAAGCCGAACTGCAGCCCGAGTTCGTTCACTTGTTTCGCCAGCCCGTCCAAGCCGTTTGGAAGCTTGCGCCGGTTGACGATCCAATCGCCGAGCGACCGGCGGTCGTCATCGCGCTCGCCAAACCAGCCGTCGTCAAGCACAACCAGTTCGATGCCAAGCTCCGCTGCTGTTCTCGCGATGTTGACGATTTTTTCTTCGTTAAAATCAAAGTACGTCGCTTCCCAATTGTTGATTAAAATCGGACGTTCGCGGTCGCGGAACGCGCCGCGCGCTAGGCGGGTGCGGTACAGTTCGTGGTAGGTTTGCGACATCCCGTTCAACCCTTGGTCGGAGTAAACCATGACCACTTCCGGCGTTTGGAACGACTCACCCGGCTGAAGCAGCCATGTGAAATCAAACGGGTTGATCCCCATCGAGACGCGGGCAGTGCCGAACTGGTCCACCTCGATTTGGGCGAGAAAATTGCCGCTGTACACAAAGCTGAACCCGTATACTTCGCCTTGGTGTTCATCGGCGTTTTTGGCGACGAGCGCGATAAATGGGTTTTGTTGGTGGCTGCTCGCGCCGCGGCGGCTTTCCGCCGCTTGCACGCCGGTCACAAGCGGGCGGCGCTCGATCCAGCGCTCGCGCCCCCACGCTCCGGGGAGATGGATCCAATCATAGTCAGCAGTTGGGAAATCGACGCTCATACTGAGGGCGCGCAGCAGTTTCAACCGCTCGCCGCCTTTGTTTTCAAAACGGGCCGCGCGCGTGATGACGTTCCATTTTTCATACGCCGTATACTGCAACGTGACCTCTAGACCGATCAGCGCATCCTCGAGGACAATTTCCAACGTTTCCGCTTCATTCTCGTGTTCCACGTATGTCGCCGGCAGTCCGTTCAGTCTAGGCTTCCCTTTGTAAATGTGGTGCGTCTTGTAGCGCAAATCCGTCACCGTCGAACCGTTCTCAAGCTGCACTTGATACGCCGGAGAACGAAAATCGGTATTCCCATAGGCTGGATATTCTTGCGGCAGCGTATCGAGCGAAAACGTGCGGTCGGATGGGTCGGGGTTAGGGGAAAACGCGCGATCGAGCCGCGGAAACGCCCGCGCGCCTCGAACATCGCGCACCGCTTTTCCCCAATAGATATGAGCCAAATAGCCGGAGCGGAAAAGCTGCATCACGTAGCTTGCCTTGCCCGCCCGCAAATGAAACTGCTTCGTTTGCGGATTGTATGTAACCGCCATCCTCTTCCCTCACTTTGATTTTTTATTTAAATTTTACTTAATTTTTACGAAAAGATCCATCAAAAAAGCGCCTGGATTCAGGCGCTCATCATTTCCTTCATGATCATTGGTTCACTTCGCTCCTTCCTCTGCCAACACCGCACGCCGCAGTTCCTTGTCGAGTTCTTTCTCATACACGTCCCGCTCTTCCTCGGTCCACCCCAAATACCGCGCCATAAACGCAACAACCGCCTCTTTCTCACGCCGGACCGAATCAATATCAAACAACAGCGCTCCGGTGCGGCGGATGAAGTAGTCGACTGGTTTGACCGCCATTTCTTCCTCGATGGCGTAGACGAGGCGGACGAACGTTTCGCGCGTTAAGCCGGACGAGCGGTCGTATTGCTGGCTTAAAGCAAACAGCTGGTCGACATTTGTGCCGTATTGTCTCGCCAGCCGCGCTCCCGCTTCTTTCGTCAATCCATAGCGCACCGCTTCTTCCGCTTTTTCGGCGATGAAGGCAGGGAGGCGGTGCGAGCCGCCGACATCGCCCCCGGAAATTGGCAGCTGTTTCGTTTGGCACGGGCGGAACGTGTTTCCCTCTTCTTTTTCCAATTGTTTGGCGACGAGGTCAACGACCGTTTCCGCCATTTTCCGGTAGCCGGTCAGTTTGCCGCCAGCGATCGTAATGAGGCCGGACGGCGATGTCCAAATCTCGTCTTTGCGGGAAATTTCCGACGGGTCTTTCCCTTCTTCATAGATGAGCGGGCGGACGCCAGCCCAACTTGATTCCACATCGGCCGCGGTGATGCCGACAGACGGAAACATGTAGTGAATCGCCTGCAATAAGTAGTCGCGGTCTTCTTCAGTCATGGCCGGATGAGCGGGATCATCGTCATAAAATGTATCGGTCGTGCCGACATACGTTTTCCCATCCCGCGGAATGGCAAACACCATCCGGCCGTCCGGGGTGTCAAAATAGACGGCCTGCTTGAGCGGAAAACGCTTTTGATCGATGACGATATGGACGCCTTTTGTCAGCCGAAGCCGCTTGCCGGTTTTCGATCCGTCTTTGTCGCGCAGCGCATCAACCCACGGTCCGGCGGCATTGACGACTTTTTTGGCGCGGATGTCATACACTCGTCCGCCGATCAGGTCGCGGCAGCGGGCGCCGGTGATGCGGCCGCGCTCGTCGTACAAAAACTGTTCGGCTTTTACGTAGTTGACGGCGTCGGCGCCAAGCTCGACCGCTTTTTTGATCACTTCGATCGTCAAGCGGGCATCGTCGGTCCGATACTCGACGTAATAGCCGCCGCCGATCAGGCCGTCGCGCTTTAAGAGCGGCTCTTTTTCCAACGTCTGCCGGGCGTTAAGCATCGTGCGCCGCTCACTTGACTTGACGCCGGCCAGCCGGTCATAGAGCCAAAGGCCGACCGACGTGCTCCATTTGCCAAACGTCCCACCGCGATAAATGGGCAGCAGCATCCACTCCGGTGTGGTGACGTGCGGGCCGTTTTCATACACAATCGCCCGTTCGCGCCCGACTTCGGCGACGAGCTTCACCTCGAACTGCTTCAAGTAGCGCAAGCCGCCGTGGACGAGCTTGGTCGACCGGCTTGACGTGCCGGCGGCGAAATCTTGCATTTCGACAAGCGCGACCGTCATGCCGCGCGAGACGGCATCGAGGGCGATGCCGCACCCGGTGATCCCCCCGCCGATCACCAACAGATCGTATGGCTTTTCGCTCATTGTCTCGAGAACATCGTTCCGCTGTTTGCTTGAGAATGTCATGGTTGACTCCTCCTTTGAGAAAAGACAAAAAGAGACCAGTGCAAACACGATAAGCCTTCGCCTACCATGTGTGCATGGTCTCTCCTCGTCTCCTGACTGATGGTTAACTTGTTGCTTTCATTATAGCACATCGTAGCCCGTTTGACCAGCCTGATGCACATAATCGCTTAGGCGGCCTCAGGCGGGCGCTACTACGGGCTGTAATGGCGCCAAAGCGTTTCATTTGACGTGGTCACCGCCGCCGCCCCGGCTTCTAGCGCGCGTTCGACGTCGTCAGTGGTGCGGATGAGCCCGCCGGCGTAAATCGGCTTTCCGGTCCGCTCTTTCACTTCACGGATGATATGCGGCATGGCCCCTGGAATGACTTCGATGCAGTCGGGATTCGTTTTCGCAATCATCTGGTAGCTTTTCTCCAATGCGTGCGAATCAAGCAAAAAGATGCGCTGCACGGCCAAGACGCGCTTTTGGCGCGCCTTCGTAATGACGCCCGCTTTCGTGGAAATCAGGCCGTACGGGCGGAATTCTTGGCAAAGGTATTCCGCCGCGTGTTCGTCGTGGCTCAACCCCTGCACTAAATCCGTGTGGACGATCAGCTGCTTATGGCAGCGGCGCGCATAGTCAAAAAGGCTTCGTAACTGGGCGATATGTACCTCAAGCAACACCGCCAATTCATAGCGGCTCGCCAAAAACGACTCGAATTGCTTCATCGTTTTGATGGCTGGGATGACGCGTTGCTTTGTCTCCATATTCCGTTGCCTCGATTCATCCTCTCGTTTTGTCCATCTCCTCTAAACATGTGAGCGACATCATGGTTCGCGGTTTGCACGTCGCGATTTTCACCCCGCGCTTGCGAAACTTTTCGACGACGTGATGGATCGCTTTTTTGCTGGCTGCCTCTTCCTCGTGAAGATGTTCCATTGCCTCACGCTCCTCTCCTACTCCGCTTTCGGAACGGCGAGCTCGACCGTCGTTCCTTGCCCGACTTCGCTTTCCACCGCAATTTGCCCGCCGTATTTATCGATGATTTCCTTGGCAATCGAAAGTCCAAGCCCAGCGCCGCCCTGTTCACGGCTGCGCGCCTTGTCGACGCGGTAGAAGCGCAAAAAAACGTTTTTCAGCTCGTCTTTTGGAATGCCGATGCCGTGATCGCGAACAGCCACGATGACGAACGCGTCTTCTTCGCGCAAGGAAATGACGATCTTTTTCACCTGCTGAGAATATTTTACCGCATTGTCAAGCAAAATGAACAGCAATTGTTCAAAATGATGCTTTGTGATTAGAATGCGCGCGAGCGGATAGGTCGGTTGGTCGATGAGAAACACAAATTCTGGATGCAGAACACGGAAATTTTTGACGACTTGTCCAACCGCTGCCGCTGCATCGATCGGAGCAATCTCCTCGGGCACGGCAATCGCCTCGGCTCGCGATAAATCGAGCAGTTCCAAAACGAGCCGTTTCAGCCGCTCCGCCTCTTTCACCGCCGCCTGAAGCGATTCTTCCAAAATTTCCGGATTGTGCTTGCCCCATCGTTGCAGCAGCGACAGATGGCCTTGCAAAATGGCGATCGGTGTGCGCAGTTCATGGGACGCGTCCTCCACAAACTGGCGCTGCACGGCGAACGATCGTTCAATTTCGTCCATCATGCGGTTGAACATATGCATCAGCTCGGTGATTTCATCGCGCGCCGGAGGCACATCAATGCGCTGTTTCAACCCGTTATCCTGGATGGCAGCCATCGTTTTCGCCAGCTTTTGCAGCGGCCGGACGAACGTTTGCGCAACCAATCGACCGGCGAGCGCGCTTGCCGCCATGGCCAGCACGCCGATGACCGTCATAACGATAAACAATGTATCTGTCGTTTGTTGAAACTTGACAAGCCGGCGGGCGATTTCAATCGTCCCGTGCAGCTGACCGGCATGAAAAGGCTGGCGGAGCAGCAAAAACCGCTCATGGTTGACGAAATGCTCATCCAATTTGCGCGTGCTCAGTTTTTCGTCCGGCGTCAGCGAGACGGCAGCGCCGTTCGAAACCGAGACGATGATCGTCCCTTTCTCATCAGTCACACGAATAAGCTGATAGTGCTCATTCAGCCTCTCGAGAAACGAGCGGCTGCGGCGAATATCCTCCCATGATAAATTACGTTTCTCCGCGTAATAGGTTTCAATTTCCGCCACAGCTCGTTCCATCGTTTTTCGTTCTTCCCTCAGCATCCACTGCTTCACCATATAGTACTGCAAAAACGTAAAGAGGAAATAGGTGATGAAAATGGCCGCTGCGGACAACATCGTCAGCTTGCTTTGCAACGAAAGGCGGCGGGTCATGGGCGCATCACATATCCCGCGCCGCGCACCGTCTGGATATATCGCTCTTTGTCATGCTCATCGAGCTTTTGTCGCAAGTAGCGCACATAGACGTCAACCACGTTCGTCTCCACTTCCGCATCAAACCCCCACACTTTGTCAAGAAGCGCGTCGCGCGTCAAGACGACGTTAATGTTCTGCATAAACGCGACGAGCAGATCGTATTCCCGCTTCGTCAGCTCAATAAACTCATCTCCTTTTTTCACGGTGCGCGCCTGCACATCGACGACCAAGTCTTTAAACGTCAGCACTTGCGCATCCGCTTCCGGGCGAACGCGGCGGAATAAGGCGCGAATGCGGGCGAGCAGCTCTTCAATGGCAAACGGTTTGACGATGTAGTCATCAGCGCCGTTGTCAAGTCCCATGACGCGGTCAAACACGCTGTCGCGCGCGGTGATCATAATAATCGGCGTCGATTTCGCCGCCCGAATGCGGCGACATACTTCCATGCCGTTCAGACGCGGCAGCATCACATCGAGCAAAATGAGATCCCACGGTTCCGACAAGGCGAGATCCAATCCTTCGCGCCCGTCGGCGCATACGCGCACTTCGAACCCTTCGTGCGTCAAATCCAGTTCCAAAAACCGGGCGAGCCCGGCTTCATCCTCTATTAGCAAAATGCGTCCATTCACTGTTGTCGTCCTCCTTTCCATCCATGACCATGCGCCCATTCATTTTCGTCCTTGAGATATTTCCTCTTTAACTATACACCTTGCCTTGCTTGTTCGCCAACGCACCGAAGCAGCCGAGCCGAAAAAAGAGGTTGGCGGCCGTCCAGCGCGCCGCCGAATCGCGACCGCTCACGAATGACGGTCGACCAACCAATCGATGATGGCTTGAACGATTTCCACGGCTTGATAAGACAGAAGCGAGACAGCTGTTCCGGAAAAAAACGCCGTCACCAACCAATGAATGATATGCATCGCGTCACCCTCCTCTAGGTCGCCAGCTATAGCTGACGGCGCCATTTGCGCGTTTATTCGATGCAAGTGTCATTATATTCCATTGGGGTTAAAACAAAATGAAAAGTTGCTAAAAGGATGGTAAACAGCGGTTTTCTCGCCGAAAAAAACGCGGCCAGCACGCTTGGCCCAATGACGAGCCGCCGACAGCGGGGGCACACCATTCGCGTTCTCCTCGGTTTCAAAACGGCTCGGCAACCGTCGCCTTTTCCTTGCCTGCAACATACATTGACAATGAATCGCTTTGCCGGCCGGAGCCGTCTCGGCAGAGCCATTTCGCTTTGTTGCTGAAGGAGGGAAGCGCCATGAATCAGCCGTTTCAACCGCCGTCCGGTGGAGACGGAGAACATCCGCTTCATCATTTACGGCACATGATCCATCAATGGTTGGACGAACGTCCGTGGCAAAAACTGCTGGAAACGCTCGACGACTATTTCGCGCAAACGTTTGTCGAAGCGTACATCCCGATCGAAGTCAAAGAGACGAAGCGGGAATACCAAATCATCGTCCGACTGCCCGAAACAAAACGGGAACAAATCAGCCTACAGTGGCAGGACGATGGGCTGCAGCTGTTCATCGACCATTATGAAACGATCGAGTCCGCCGACAGCCATGGCCATGTGTACGAGCGGCGGCAGACGCGGCGACGTGTGGCGAGATGGATCCCGTTTCCCTACCCGGTCGCCGAACACGAAGTCAAAGCTTCGTTTCACAACGGGTCACTCGTCATTCGGCTGCCACAAAAACGAAAATATATCGACATTGAATAGGCCAAAGCTCATCTCGTCGAGTAGAAAAAGGGTGTCCCAAAACGATCGGGATACCCTCGTTTTTTCTGCGACAGGTTGCTTTTCCGCTCGCGGCTGCCGCTTCCGCTGCTCGCGATCCCGGCTTGGCGTTCCGCGCCAAAACTCCCCCCGCAGGCATACATACTTTTCTGGCTGACAAGCTACGCTACTAGGTAGGAGGTGGAAAACGAATGACCAAACTGCCTGATTTTAAGCAGCTGAACGATCGGGTGATCAATGAGCCGCCAAACGAACCGATGCTCGTCATCAAGACGAAGCTCGACCCGGACCGCGTCACGGAAGAAAACCCCTACGCCCAAGGCCGTTCCGAGGTCAGCCAAGCGTTCGTTTCGTTTTTTGAAGGGGGCGAGCCATGATGGAACAAACGCTCGCTTACTTGCGTGAGGTGCTGTCCAACTATTTGGACCACCATGACGACACGCCGAAGCGCATCTATCAAAAGCTCATTGCCAAGCCGTATCGGGGCGAAGGGGAATTCGTCCGCGACTTGACGCAGGAAGAAAGCGCGTGTTTGGATCGGATTTTGCGGCATGAAATCCGCTATGCGATGGACGAGCGCGATGAAAAACGCGTCTTCCATCTCAACGAAGTATACGAGCTGCTCATTTAACTTCACGAGCAACGACGTCTTCCGTCTCAACGAATCGGCCGTGCGGACTCCGTGCATAAGGGGGAAGGACGACGGCGGCGCGTTTCGGCGTGCGGTTTGTTCGCCGAATGCGCCGCCGTTTGACGGTCTCTGGGCGAAAAGGCCGGCGACGGATCGTTCCCCCGGACTCTCCTCCCAAGAAGGTTCGTAACACCGGCTTTTTTCGCGGCGAACTCCATCGAGCTCGCCGCTCTCACCGTTTTCACCGGCCCGCTACGTGAAACAGAGGCCGCGGGACGCTTGCTGACGCCACCAAAGAGGGCGGCAAAAGCGATGAAGGCGCCCGCTGTCTTTTCAACTGCTCCTTCCACACCGAAGACCGCTATAATTTATTTTTTCCACGTGCTGAGCAGCCCTTTTAACATACCGTTCACCTGATTGATCGTATTGATCATTTGCCCCATCGTGCTCATCATTTTGTTGATGTCGTATGTGCCATCGCTGTTTTTAAACTGCTCAAGGAAAGAGGGGCGCGGCGGTGGCAACAAAGGCCCAGGTTTAGGATACGATGCCGGGTGGGAAGTCGCCCCTACTTGACCGGGCGGGAAATGGGGCCAGTGAACAGGAGCGGGCGGGAAGAAGGAAGCTCCATGCGGAAACGAAGGCCCGTAGTGATGACCGCCGAAGCCGTACGGCCCATAGAAGGGCGGCGAACTTGGACGAGGATAACGGTACATCGTCGCTCTCCCCTTTTTCGTTGTTCCGTTCCCCAGCCTAAAAAGGGATGGGCTGCCACTAGTATATGTGCGAACGACCAATGGCGTGTATGGACATGTCACCTCTTGTCGGAAGTTTTAATTTTCCGAAATCGTTCGTTTTTCCTATTTTCATGGTACGATGTAAAAAAGGGGAAGGGGGAAAAGCAGCAATGAACGTGACCGAATTAAAGCATAAGTTTATCGCGGTCAAACAGAGCGAACCGACCGAGGCGAACGAACTGCTCGATTTTGCCCGCCGCCTGTATTTGCGCGGGGACATTTCGCTCGCCCAGTACCGCAATTTAGTCCGCGAGCTTGAACGAGCAGGCGCCTCCCTGCCGAACGAAGCAGAGGAATATGCCGGCCTTTGACATCCGGGGAAAAACATCTTCTGCCTCGTGGGGGGAGACGAACGATGGTCTCGCCAAGGAGGAGGCGCCGCCGAATCGGACGGTGGGTGGCGAACACGAATGTTCATCAAACCGGCGGGAAAGGCTGAACGTGCGGCTGATCGTCCGATCGCTTCAGCTCGCGGCGCAGCACCCGTTTCCGTTCATTCACCTAACGAGGGAGCTTTTCCCTTCTTTTTTTTGCATATTTTTCGTAGCGGCACCTCATCGTAATACAAAGGGGGTGCTAGCTAATGGGACGCGGCGTGCATTTCCATCATAAACAGAAAGGCCATGATCACGAAAAACCGCAACATGGCGAACCCGCTCCGTCCAAACATACCGAACGGGTCGCGTATGACATTCATACCGTCGCCACGGCGGAAAGCGGCCCTGTGTCCATCACCACCCAAAAAGATGGCTGAACGAAAAAAGCTGTCCCCTTGCGCGAGGGGACAGCTTCTCCGCTTACACCCCATACAATGTGGACGACAGCGGCAGCCGCCCGTCTGTTTTCTTGCCGTCAAGCCGTTGTTCAATGCCGGCGATCCGTTTCTCTAAACGTCCGATTTCTTTTTGATGTTGGCTGTATCGGTCTTCGATAACGTCATGAATCACCTTTTCCATTTTTGCATCCACTTGTTCGAGTAACGCCACCATTTCCTCGAGCTGTTTTTCGATTTCCTCTTTTTTGACGAGCCGTTCTTTCATTCCCTTTCCCCCATTCTTGGCGTGATGATATTCCTTTCGCGGCTGGGCGAACCCCTCCCTTCCTCGGCGACAAAAGTAGAACGAATTCGGCAAAGAAAGAAGCAACTAGCCGCCGTTCGACAGCGATGGCTCCCCAGCAGCTTGATGGCGCCCCCGGCGGAAGCGGGAGATTTCGATGCCTGAGCCGTTCGAAAAAACAAAAAAGCGCACATTCCTCAAGCGTATGGTATAATAAAAACCATTCAAAGGAGGGGAGGCCATGACGCTGAACTATCCGAACGGAAAACCGTACCGCGACGAACGAGCAAGGTGGAAGCCCCCGTCTGTGGCTGGCTATGCCAATCGCGGCATGACGCTCGAAGACGACTTGAATGCAACGAATGAATATTACCGGGAGCACGGCATCGCCATTGTGCATAAAAAACCGACTCCGGTGCAAATCGTTCGCGTCGATTATCCGAAGCGGAGCGCGGCGGTCATTAAAGAAGCGTATTTCCGTCAAGCGTCAACGACCGACTACAACGGCGTGTACCGCGGCAAATACATCGATTTCGAGGCGAAGGAAACGCGAAATCAAACAGCGTTCCCGCTCAAAAATTTTCACGCTCACCAAATCCGGCATATGGAGCAAGTGGTCGCTCATGGCGGCGTTTGTTTTGCGATTTTGCGGTTTTCCTCGCTTCAGGAGACGTATTTGCTCGACGCATCCCACCTGATCACTCGGTGGAACGAGCAACAATCCGGCGGCCGGAAATCCATTCCTAAGCGGGAGATCGAGCAGCTCGGTCACTACATCCCGCTTGGCTGTCAACCGAGAATTGATTATATTAGTGTAGTAGAACGCGTATACTTCACCCTTTCCGGTGAAAACTCGTAAGAAAGGCAGGATTTTTATGTCTGGTGAATATCGTTCTCGCGCGGAACGGAAACAGGCGACAAAGCGAAGAAAACAAAAAAAAGGAAAAGCGAAAAAAGGGACTTCATGGATGAAAACGATCGCCATGGCCATATTATTTGTCATCGTCCTCGCCGTCGTCGGGGGCGTGGCGACGTTTGCCTATTTCATCAAAGACGCTCCCCCGCTCGATGAGGCAAAGATCAAAGACCCGCTCTCTTCGACCTTGTTCGATATGAACAGAAAGAAAGTGGCGGAACTCGGCGGCTACAAGCGGACGTACGTTTCGTACAAAGAAGTGCCGAAAGTGCTGGAAAAAGCGGTTTTAGCCGCGGAAGACGCGCGCTTTTACGAACATCACGGCATTGACGTCGTCCGCTTGGCCGGCGCCGTCCTCGCCAACATTAAAGAAGGATTCGGCGCTGAGGGAGGCAGCACGATCACCCAGCAAGTCGTCAAAATGACGTTTTTGTCGCCGAAAAAAACATTGGAGCGGAAAGCGCAAGAAGCATGGCTGGCGCTCCAGCTTGAGCAAAAATATTCCAAACAAGAAATTTTGGAAATGTACTTGAACAAAATTTATTATTCCGATGGTATTTACGGTGTCGCCCGTGCCGCTGAATATTACTTCGGCAAAACGAATCTGAAAGACTTGACGCTTCCGGAAGCCGCGCTGTTAGCCGGCATGCCGCAGGCGCCCAACCGCTACAACCCGTTTGACCATCCGGAGGCGGCGAAAGCGCGGCGGGACACCGTGTTGACGCTCATGGCGCGGCACGGCTTCATCAGCAAAGACGAAGCCGAAAAAGCGAAACAAGTGCCGATCCAATCGATGCTCGTCAAACATCGGAAAAAGCAAAGCGGCGTGCCGTACGACGCCTTCATTGAAGAAGTGATCAAAGAAGTGACGGATAAAGCGAACGTCAACGTCTTTGAGGATGGGCTGAAAATTTACACGACGCTCGATCAAAACGCCCAGTCCTACGTTGAAAACCTGCTAAACTCCAATCGCTATTTCACGAATAAAAAAGATTTGCAATCGGGGATTGCCGTCATCGACACGAAAACGGGCGCGATTCGCGCGTTGGGCGGCGGCCGTCATCGCGACCAAGTCGAGTTTGGCTTCAATTATGCGATTAAACCGGTCGGCCAGCCCGGATCGACGATTAAACCGATTTTGGACTACGGCCCGGCCATCGAATACTTAAAATGGTCGACAGCGCACATCCTCGTCGATGAACCGTATGCGTACTCAGATGGCACGCCGATCCGCAACGCCAGCAACAGATACGCAGGGGCGGTGACGATGCGCAGGGCGCTCACGTGGTCGTATAACATCCCGGCGCTCAAAACGTTCCAAGCTGTCGGCAAAGAGCGGGCGATGGAGTTCGCCAACCGGCTCGGCATGGGCTTCACCGAAGTGTATGAGCCGTTTGCGATCGGCGGCGTTTCCCATTATGTATCGCCGCTGCAAATGGCCGGCGCCTACACCGCGTTTGGCAACAACGGGATCTACACCAAACCGTACGCCGTCACCAAAATCGTCTTCCCAGACGGCACGGAAATGGATTTGCGGCCGAAATCGAAGCGAGTCATGCACGATTATACGGCCTATATGATTACCGATATGCTCAAATCGGTCATCCGCTCCGGAACGGGGCAGTCCGCTTACGTACCCGGGCTCGAGATGGCCGGGAAAACAGGGACGACCAACTACGGCAAGGATGGCAGCAAATTCGGGCTTAGCAAAGACGATGTGCCTGACAGCTGGATCATTGGCTATACGCCGAACTACACGACCGCCGTCTGGGTCGGCTTCAGCAAAAAAAGCGAAACGGCGTTCCTGACAGATCGAGAACAGCGGATTCCAAAACTGCTGCTCAAAGACATCATGTCTCATATTGATGACGGCAGCGGCAAGTTTCAACAGCCGTCCAGCGTCGTGAAACTGCCGATCAAAAAAGGGACGAACCCGCCGAAGCTCGCCGACAAATACACGCCGGAAAACGAGATTATCTACGAACTGTTCATCCGCGGCACCGAGCCGACGGAAACAGCGAAAGATGAGCCTAAAGAGCTGCCGATGGTCACCGGCTTGACTGCTTCATACGACCAAGCAGCGAACACCATTTCCGTTTCATGGTCGTATAGCGAACAGACGGACGACACGGTCTTTGAGGTGCACATGAAAGACAGCCAAGGCCATGTGCAGACCGCTGTGACGAAAGAGCTGGCCGTCTCGATTTCCAACCCGACGCCAGGCGCTTCCTACACGATCGCCGTCTATGCGAAAGAAGGCGAACGGATGAGCAAACCGGCCATCACCTCGGTTCAAATTCCTGGCAGCGAACCAAATGAAGGAACACCGACCACGCCGGGTGATGGTTCCAACAACTCCGGAAACAACGGGCAAGGAAACGGCCAAGGGAATGGCAGCAACCAAAGTGAAAACAACGGAAATAACGGAACGAGCGAAAATGGTGGAAACGATGAAAACGAAGGTCATTCCGACAACCCAAGCGGCCAGCCGAACGGTGGAACCAACAGCGGACAGCCGAACGGCGGAACCAACAGCGGACAGCCGAACGGTGGAACCAACAGCGGCAAGCCAGGCGGAGGCACGGGGGGCAGCTCGCCACCTTCAGCGCCGTCGACACCATCAAACAAAGGATCAGGCACCACCAACGGAAGCGCTCGATAAAAAAGATGGCGGCATTAGCCCACCACTTCCTAAATGTAGCCGGCATCCGCCAGCTGCTTTCAGACCAACGTTGAATCAAAAAGAGGCTGTCCCAAAAGGTCGGTAAAACGACCTTTTGAGGACAGCCTCCTGCTTTTGTTTTTACATTATTTGTCTATTTTTTACTTTCTCAAAGGATCTGCTTCTTCTTATCCCCGTATGTTCTCCCTTTTTCTTTTTATTGGGTGGACGGTGGCCGCCCACTTTCTCAAATTGTGGGCAGCACAAATAAGCCCCCATTCCACGGTAATTTTTGGGAGCCCCCTTAACAAAAAGCGCTGGAATTGCTGGTTATGCTTGATTTGCCCAAACACCGGCTCGTTTTCGATTTGCCGTCTTCGATATGTCGCCGCCCCTTCTTCCGTGGACAGCCGTTCCCGAATCTCCTGCCGTTGTTGTTGATTCTTCAAAGAAACGCGGATGGTTTTCGTGTCTTTGCCTTTGGCGCATGCCGTTTGAAACGGGCATCCGGCACATGCCGTACAACGATACGTCCGTTTGACGGTAACGTACCCATTGTCGGTCGTTTCCTTCCGTTCATACACAAACACCAACCGTTCCCCTTTGGCGCAAATCCACTCATCCAGCTCCTCATCATACGTCATGTTCTCGATTCGGCCGGTCTCTTTCGCCCACGCTTTCGTTTGTTCCCGGTCCAGCGTGTTGTACTTGATCAGGGCGACGATCTTCTTTTTCTCGCAGTACGTGTAGTTCTCCTCACTCCCATAGGCGGAATCCGCAATGGCCCGTTTGGGCATTGGGCGTCCATAGGCGGCCAATTGCTCCAAATGCGGAATGAAACATCCGGCATCCCCCGCCCGTTGATGCACGCTAAATCCAGTGATGAATTGGTTCTCTGTCCCAATCTGCACATTATATCCCGGTTTGAGCTGGCCGTTTTTCATATGGTCGTCTTTCATTCGCATGAATGTCGCATCCGGATCCGTTTTCGAAAAGCTGTTCCGTTCGCCCAACACTTCTTTGTATTCTTCATACTTCTTCTTACGGGGGAGAAGATCTTGCTCCAATTGCCGTTTTGCTTTCTTTAACGTGCGATTCTTCGGCTCTTTCTTTAGGCGTTCTTCCACTTGTTCGATGACGGCTTCGATCTTTTCGGACGTAATCGGTGAAGCTTCCAGTTTTTCTTGAAAATCCCCTTCTTGTTCCGCCTCTTCATCTTCTTTCGCCACCTGTTCGATCGAGGCAACGATTTGCCGGAATTTCTCCTCCAGCTTCTGATCGTACTTTTCCGTGAAAATCCCCACCACTGGGTGAGTGCTGTATACGCTCCTGATCCGTGCGGGTATACTGAAAATGGCCAAAGAAGGCAATAGGAAAGCAGAGGTGCCCGATTTTCGGACATCTCGTATGATCTGGCTGCCTGTTGGCTATACTAGATAAGTTGTGGTTGGCGGAACGACTCTTTGCGGGAGATCATGCAAAAGATGATCACCAACATTCGTCGAGCCGTGGCGATGAGGGCTTTTTTCTTCCCGCATCGGGCCGCCAACGACCAAAATTTTCGGGACAAGGGATGTGTCTTGGATCGAGCTGCTGACCATGCCGCCTCGCATAACGCTGATCGAAGATGGGGATTGCCTTTAGTCGTACGCGTGCTCTTTCGCTTTCCGGCGCTTTCATGGTTGCCGGGGGACAACCCCGTCCATGAAGCCACCCGTTCCGGCGTTTCAAAGACGCTCATGTCGGTTCCCATCTCGGCGATGATGACGGCGGCGGTTTGTTTTTTGATTCCAGGCATGGTCATCAGTAAGTCCACTTCCTCCCGATACGGCTCGAGCAGGCGGTCGATGTGCTGGTCGACTTCTTCGATTAACTGCTCCAATTCCTCCACGTGTTTCCACAAGAGGCGAAGGAGACGGAGCTCGTGTTCGGTCAAGGTGCCCAGCAGCGAATCATACACCGCCTGCTTTTTCGTTTTGAGCCTGCCGCGCAGGCATTGATCCAGCTCGTCCTTGTCCACGTATCCCTTCTCGAGCAGCCGGGCAAGGATGTTTCGTCCGGAAACGCCGAAGAGATCCGAGAGGACGGAGCCCAGTTTGACATTGGAAGACTCCAGCACTTTTTGAATCCGGTTTTTCTCTGAACTCAACTGTCCGACCCACTTTTTGCGGAGGCGGGTAAAATCCCGCAATTCGCGAATATCCGCTGGGGGGACGAAACTTTTTTCAATGAGTCCATGGCGGAGCAGCTTGGCGATCCACTCGGCGTCAGAGACATCGGTTTTTCTTCCCGGGACATTTTTGATCCGCTGCGGATTGGCCAGTGTCAAGTCGACATAGCCCTCGAGGAAGGCAAAGACCGGTTTCCAATACACGCCGGTGGATTCCATGGCGACATGGGTAACGCCATGTTCTTCGAGCCACTCAAGCAGGTCGCCAAGTCCTTTCGAGAACGTGGAGAAGGTTTGAATGTCCTTTTGAATGTGTCCATCTTCTTCCCATAGCGCGCAGGCGACGATGGTTTCGGCATGAACATCCAATCCTGCGCAGCGAGGATAGATGACATCCATGATGAAAATCCTCCTTTTCGATGATCGAGTGCGCAAACAGCGAATCCACGGGAGAAATGCGGCAGTTTTCCGTTCGTCGTCACCTTTCCTCTATCACAGGAAAGGGCGGACAATGGGTGGTGCACCCAGTGGATTCAAACACTTTTCCGTACAGGGTCTAAGCCACCATTAAGCATAACGTCCTGTTGAACTGTTTGCGCCTATTCTTCATTATGGGAAGAAAAGGGGGATTTTCATCCCTGGGTGGAGGGCAAAACGTTGCCCATGGATCTTTTCCGTGAAAATCCCCACCACTGGGTGAGTGCTGTATACGCTCCTGATCCGTGCGGGTATACTGAAAATGGCCAAAGAAGGCAATAGGAAAGCAGAGGTGCCCGATTTTCGGACATCTCGTATGATCTGGCTGCCTGTTGGCTATACTAGATAAGTTGTGGTTGGCGGAACGACTCTTTGCGGGAGATCATGCAAAAGATGATCACCAACATTCGTCGAGCCGTGGCGATGAGGGCTTTTTTCTTCCCGCATCGGGCCGCCAACGACCAAAATTTTCGGGACAAGGGATGTGTCTTGGATCGAGCTGCTGACCATGCCGCCTCGCATAACGCTGATCGAAGATGGGGATTGCCTTTAGTCGTACGCGTGCTCTTTCGCTTTCCGGCGCTTTCATGGTTGCCGGGGGACAACCCCGTCCATGAAGCCACCCGTTCCGGCGTTTCAAAGACGCTCATGTCGGTTCCCATCTCGGCGATGATGACGGCGGCGGTTTGTTTTTTGATTCCAGGCATGGTCATCAGTAAGTCCACTTCCTCCCGATACGGCTCGAGCAGGCGGTCGATGTGCTGGTCGACTTCTTCGATTAACTGCTCCAATTCCTCCACGTGTTTCCACAAGAGGCGAAGGAGACGGAGCTCGTGTTCGGTCAAGGTGCCCAGCAGCGAATCATACACCGCCTGCTTTTTCGTTTTGAGCCTGCCGCGCAGGCATTGATCCAGCTCGTCCTTGTCCACGTATCCCTTCTCGAGCAGCCGGGCAAGGATGTTTCGTCCGGAAACGCCGAAGAGATCCGAGAGGACGGAGCCCAGTTTGACATTGGAAGACTCCAGCACTTTTTGAATCCGGTTTTTCTCTGAACTCAACTGTCCGACCCACTTTTTGCGGAGGCGGGTAAAATCCCGCAATTCGCGAATATCCGCTGGGGGGACGAAACTTTTTTCAATGAGTCCATGGCGGAGCAGCTTGGCGATCCACTCGGCGTCAGAGACATCGGTTTTTCTTCCCGGGACATTTTTGATCCGCTGCGGATTGGCCAGTGTCAAGTCGACATAGCCCTCGAGGAAGGCAAAGACCGGTTTCCAATACACGCCGGTGGATTCCATGGCGACATGGGTAACGCCATGTTCTTCGAGCCACTCAAGCAGGTCGCCAAGTCCTTTCGAGAACGTGGAGAAGGTTTGAATGTCCTTTTGAATGTGTCCATCTTCTTCCCATAGCGCGCAGGCGACGATGGTTTCGGCATGAACATCCAATCCTGCGCAGCGAGGATAGATGACATCCATGATGAAAATCCTCCTTTTCGATGATCGAGTGCGCAAACAGCGAATCCACGGGAGAAATGCGGCAGTTTTCCGTTCGTCGTCACCTTTCCTCTATCACAGGAAAGGGCGGACAATGGGTGGTGCACCCAGTGGATTCAAACACTTTTCCGTACAGGGTCTAAGCCACCATTAAGCATAACGTCCTGTTGAACTGTTTGCGCCTATTCTTCATTATGGGAAGAAAAGGGGGATTTTCATCCCTGGGTGGAGGGCAAAACGTTGCCCATGGATCTTTTCCGTTGATTTGCGCCAAACGAACGTGTATTTGTTGGCATTGGCCTCGATTTTCGTTCCATCCAGAAAGTAATCCTCTAGTTTGACGAGCCCTTCTTGACGCAGAAGATCAACAATGGAGAAAAACGTTTCGTAAATGACGTCCTTCATCCGTTCCGAGCGAAATCGGTTGATCGTGCGGAAATCCGGTGTTTGATGGCCGGAGAGCCACATAAAGTAAATGTTTTCTTTCAACTGCTTGGCGATTTGGCGAGAGGAGTAGATCCGATTGGCGTAGGCATACAGGATGACTTTCAACATCATTTTCGGATGATAGGCTGGGCGGCCTCCACCAGGATAGAGGGAAACGAGCAGAGCCGGATCCATTTTTTCCACTGCCAGATCCACGATCCGGCAAAGATGATGTTCCGGAATGAAAATTTCAAGATCCATTGGCAAAATGAGTTGATCTCGGTTATAATAAATGTACATAAGAAAACCGTCCTTTCTTGGTAGGGTTATGGTGACTTTATTATACCAAAAGAGGAACGGTTTTCTTATTTTTTTTTGCGAAAAAAAGGAGGGTGTCCGAAAAGCGAACGCTATGCGAACACTTTTGGGACACCCTCTTTATTTTTAGCGACTTATCGGACAGCCCTTTTTCTAGCACGGGTAAGTTATGGCTCGCGCTTTTTCATTCGTTTTTTTCCTTCCCGGCATAGCTCAAGCAGCGGACAGACCGGACATTGTGGTGCTTGCGCCTTGCAATGGTAGCGGCCGAAAAAGATCATCCGGTGGTGGGTGATGGACCACTCCTCTTTCGGGATTTTTCTCATCAGCGTCTGTTCCACTTCGAGGACCGAGTCGCTCCAGCGGCAAAAGCCGAGCCGTTTGCTGACGCGTTCCACATGTGTATCGACGGCGATGGCCGGAACGCCAAACGCGACAGAAACAACGACATTCGCCGTCTTTCGCCCCACTCCCGGCAGCTTCATCAATTCATCGCGGTCGCGCGGCACTTCGCCGTTATACTGTTCTATCAACATCGCACACAACTTTTGAATATGTTTCGCCTTGTTTCGATACAAACCGATCGAGCGAATATCCTGCTCTAACTCCGCCAGCGGCACAGCGAGGTAGTCATGCGGCGTTCGATATTTCTCAAACAGCCGTTTGGTCACTTTATTGACTAACGCGTCCGTGCATTGCGCCGACAGGACAACCGCAATCAACAGCTCAAACGGATTGCGGTGCACAAGTTCGCAATGCGCATCGGGAAACATGCGCGCCATGACATCCAAACAATAACGGATTTGCTGTTTCGTCAGCACCCGTCTTCCCCCTCCTTTCGTTGCCGCGCCCGCAGACCAAACAAAAACGAGAGACAACGCCTCTCGTTTTCGGAGACCGATGATCGAAGGGCGCTGACCGCCCCCGAGTCACTGACCGTTTCCTCCCTTGTGATTTCCCCGCTCTGTCGGTCTTTCCCGTTCTTTGACGAAAGCGGGTCGGATCCCAAGCCCCGTTTTTCAACGAGAACCTCCTTGCCGCATCGGCGCTTCTTTTCCCACGTTTCCTCATCGATCGAGGGGAGCCGTTGGTGTTCATCGGCCGTTTAGGAATCGAGCCAGTTGAAAAACGGGATCGTCGGTTGAAATTCCCCTGTCGCCTGCTTCGCCGGACGAGCGGACGGCTTAGGTTTGCGGAATTTTTTTCCGTAATCTTGCGCCTGTTCAATCGTCCGAATGCCGTTCTTTTTCCATTCGAATAAAATGCGATCAATGTAGCGGAAATTCAATTTTCCCGACAGCACGGCCTCGCGCAGCGCCGCCTTGATGATCGCCGGCTCGTGGCCGTCTTGATCGATCCACATCGCCAGCGTTTCGCATTCAAACGGGGAAAGGGGGCGGCCAAACTCTTGTTCAAAAACGGTGTATAAACTTTCCTCCGCCTTCTCTTCCTCAGCCTGCCCGCTGCGAACGGCGTCTGTATACAAATGGTGCACCAACTGCTCCCAGAGGGGCTCGAGCGTATATTTTTCGCTGCGAATGCCTCGCTCATCCGTCTGTTCCTCGATGGCGATCATTCCCTTTTGCAAAAGCCGCCGCACCATCTCCATGCATTCCGCCGCCGAGATCGTCATTTTTTCAGCCAGTTCAGCCGGTGTTGGAAACGAAACCCCCGCTTCGAAAAACGACTGCATGTGCAGAAGCAGGACAAGTTCCCTTTCGTCCAAGCCGAGCTGCTTGTAGCGGTCAAGCAGCAGTTTGGAAACAGCAATGCTTCCTTGCGCCAGCCATTCGGCCACTTTTTTCTTTTCCATGCCGATGCACCTCAATGATAGTATACCATGCCGGCGGCGAAAAAACCCTTTTTTGCCGAGGGATTATGGATAAAGACGATTGAGCAGCCGCGGGAACGGAATGGTTTCGCGCACATGCTCAACGCCGCAAATCCACGCGACGGTTCGTTCCAAGCCAAGGCCGAATCCGGAGTGCGGCACGGAACCGTATTTGCGCAAATCGAGATACCACGCATAAGCGTCAAGCGGCAAATGATGCTCCTCGAGGCGCTTTTTGAGCAGCTCGTAATCGTGAATGCGCTCGGAGCCGCCGATGATTTCCCCGTATCCTTCCGGCGCGATCAAATCGGCGCACAACACCACTTCCGGGCGATTCGGGTTCGGCTGCATATAAAACGGCTTCAAGGATGTCGGATAATGGGTGATGAACACCGGTTTGTCAAAACTTTCAGCGATGGCCGTCTCATGCGGCGCGCCGAAATCATCGCCCCATTGGATATCGGTAAACCCTTTGTCATGCAGCAGTTGGATCGCCTCATCGTACGTCAAGCGCGGGAACGGCGGCTTCACCAATTCCAGCTTGGCCGTATCGCGCTCAAGGCGGCCGAGCTCGAGCCGGCAGCGAGCGAGCACGGACTGCACAAGGTGCGACACATACTCTTCTTGCAGCCGCGAGTTGTCCTCAAACTCATAAAACGCCATTTCGGGCTCAACCATCCAAAACTCGATCAGATGGCGGCGCGTTTTCGATTTTTCGGCGCGAAACGTCGGACCAAAGGAAAACACTTTGCCGAGCGCCATGGCGGCCGCTTCCATATAAAGCTGGCCGCTTTGCGATAAATACGCGTCTTCTTCAAAATATCTCGTATGGAACAGCTCGGTCGTTCCTTCCGGCGCGCTGCCGGTCAAAATCGGGGCATCGACCTTAACGAAGCCGCGGTCATTGAAAAATTCATACGTCGCACGGATGATCTCGTTGCGAACTTTCATGATCGCGTGCTGGCGCCGCGACCGCAGCCAAAGGTGGCGATGGTCCATCAAAAATTCAACGCCGTGCTCCTTAGGCGTAATCGGGTAGTCGACCGCTTCATGAATGACTTGCAAATCGGAAACCGATAGTTCATAGCCGAACGGAGAGCGCTCATCGATGCGCACCGTGCCGGTCACATAGAGCGACGTTTCCTGCGTCAGCGCTTTTGCCCGCTGAAACACTTCTTCGGAAACATTGGCTTTTTCCACCACCGCTTGAATAAAGCCCGTTCCATCACGCAGCTGCAAAAAAGCAATTTTTCCGCTCGAGCGCTTGTTCGCCAGCCAAGCGCCGATCGTCACTTGTTGTCCGACGTATTGATTCACTTCCGCAATCGTTGTCGTTTTCACGTATCCATTCCCTTCCTTTCCTCTTATCGCCTTGTCCGTGCGTTTGCCCTCATGATGCCGCCCCGCCGCGACAATTCGCCCCCTAGCTGAAGCGCGGAAAAAGCGGCTTTGCTTCAAGCAAAGCCGTCTTTCCATTGCCTAGCGGCCAAAGAGGCGGGCGGATCGCTGTTACGCGCGCGCTTCCATAAAGCGGCGAATGCGTTCGATGGCGGTTTCCAACGCCTCTAACGAAGTCGCATAGGAGAGGCGAACGTTGTCCGGCGCCCCAAATCCTGAACCCGGCACAAGGGCCACTTTCGCTTCTTCGAGCAGGGCGGCGACAAGGTCATCAACCGTGCGGCAGCCCGCCATCGCGGCCGCTTGGCGAGCGTTCGGAAACAAGTAAAACGCCCCTTGCGGCTTCAGGCACGTAAAGCCCGGAATTTGCACGAGTTTGTCGTAGATGATATGAAGGCGCTGTTCAAACGCCTGGCGCATTTGTTCCACCGGCTCCTGTGGGCCGCTGTAAGCAGCGATCGCCGCGTATTGGGCGATCGAGGTCGGGTTGGACGTGCTATGGCTGGCCAAATCGGTCATCGCCCGAATGATCTCTTTCGGCCCCGCCGCGTAGCCAATGCGCCAGCCTGTCATCGAGTGCGATTTCGACAAGCCGTTGATAATGACCGTCTGTGCCTTTAACTCCGGCGACAGTTCGGCGATCGACACATGCTTTGCCCCACCGTAAATGAGTTTTTCGTAAATTTCATCGGAGACGATCAGCACCCCATGCTCCAAGCAAATGTCGCCGAGCGCTTTTAATTCTTCGGCCGTGTAAATCATGCCGGTCGGATTGCTCGGCGAGTTGATGATGACCGCTTTCGTCCGCGGCGTGATCGCCTCTTTCAGCTGCTCCGGCGTCATTTTAAAGCCGTTTTCCTCCCGTCCCTCCACATAGACGGGAACGCCGCCCGCCAGCTTCACCTGTTCCGGATAGCTCACCCAATACGGGGTGGGGATAATGACTTCGTCGCCTTCGTCCAACAGCACTTGAAACAGCGTGTACAGCGCATGTTTCGCCCCGACGCATACGATCACTTCGGCCGGTTCATAATCGAGCCCTTGGTCGCGAGCGAACTTTTTGATAATTTCCGCTTTCAACGCTGGCAGTCCGCCCGAGGGCGTATATTTCGTATGCCCTTCGTTCATGGCCTGAATGGCGGCCTCGATGATGTGCTGCGGCGTGTTGAAATCCGGTTCGCCGGCTCCTAAGCCGATCACATCGTGCCCGGCCGCTTTCAGTTCTTTTGCTTTCGCCGTAATCGCCAGTGTTGCCGACGGCGTCAGCGCCGCTACCCGTTTTGCCAATTTCATCGCTTCTTCCCCCTCACATCGTCATCGTTGAAAGCTGTACCTTTTCAAAAAAGAGCCGTCGGTGAAGTGCAAATAGTAAAACGAGTATCTTCCCTCGTCGTCCATATAGGTCAACTCCCAAACCGGCACGCCTTTTTCCATGCCGAGCGTGGCGTCAATCACCTGCTGCGGGTGGCGTTCGCGCCGCAAAATGGCGCGCGCCTCCGCCTCGCTGATGCCGCTATCTGCTCGCCGAACGACGACATCCCCGCTTTTTTCTGGCACCCACACGACGAGATCTTCCCCTCGCTTCGCGCGGCCGATGAATACGGTGTATGCTTCATCGCCATAATATGTATAGACTTTCTTGATCTCGACAAGCTCCGCCGCTTCCTTTGCCCGCTCCAAGGCGCGCGCGACCATCGCGCGCTTGGGCGCCAACGCTTCGCTATAAATGGACCACGTCTGCCACACGAGAACGGCAAAAAAAAGCAATAGAAGCCATCCCCACTTTTTCATGGCCGATCACGTCCGGTAAATGGTAAAAACGGCTTGACGCTTGTCGTTTTCATCCAAAGCGAGGCCGAACATCAAATTGTCGCGCTTGAGCGTCCGGTTCAGGCAATCGACGATCTTGTACAAGTCCTCGGAATGCTGAATTTTGACGGTGGCGAGCACTTCGATTTTGCTTTCCATTTTCGTCGCTTCCTCCTGTGCGGCGCAAATTTTGTTACTTATACAGACGGGCGGCTCCGGCAACAATACAAATACAGCAGCCGCAAACGTCACACCGGTTGCGCGTCTTCGCCTTTTGCGGCCAGCCGACATGGCGGAGACGCCTGTTTGGCACCTTGTGCTTCTTCCCTATTATAGCAGGTTTGTCCGACCATTTCATAACAAATTTGCCCGCCTACACCGCCAACGCAAATTTGCCTCGTTCCCGCCCCGCCTTTGCGCGGGGCTTCTTGCTTTGCGCTCTGTTTGGCGAGTGGACGCCATCTTTAGATTGCGCCGTTTCCCTCCTCTTTATGAGAAAAAGACGGGCGAAACCGCTCTTCCTCCATCCCCCCTCCGCCGTTTTCCCAAGCTCATCATTTTTTCAAGAACGCTAAAAAGCCGCGCCGGCCTTATGCCAGCCAGTCTTCCGCCGCCTCGAGCAGCGCGGCAAGCGGCCCTTCGTGCACCGGAAGCGGCGGCAAGGAAGCCAAAAAATCGGCCCCGTAGGAAGCGGTCAGCAACCGGCGGTCAAGCACAAACACCGCCCCTTTATCGCGTTCCGTGCGAATCAGGCGGCCGAATCCTTGGCGAAAGCGAAGCACCGCCTCGGGAAGCGAGAGCCGAGCAAACGGATCGCCCCCCGCGGCGCGAATCCGTTCACTTTTTGCCGCCGCCACCGGATCCTCAGGAGAGGCAAACGGCAGACGAGCGATGACGAGGGCGGCGAGCGCCGGCCCCGGCAAATCGACCCCCTCCCAAAAGCTGCTCGTTCCCAGCAACACCGCTTGATCAAATTGCAAAAATGTCCGCAAAAGTTTCGTCGGGCTGCCGCTTTGCACTCCTTGGGCGATCAGCACGAACGGCTCGTTTCCCTCCTCGGCCTTGAGCGCTTCAGCGGTCAGCTTCAGCAATTCATAGGAAGGAAACAGCACAAGCATCCGCCGGCCGAGGCGGCGCGCGATCGCAACGATGGCCGCGGCGGCCGCTTCCGCGTACCGTTCCAGCGGCACGGCTGACACAAGCGGCAGATCGGTCGGCACAAAGAGCGCCGCCTGTTCCTCATAGCGAAACGGAGCTGGAAACGAGCGGCAAAGCGGATAAAATTCTTCGAGGCCGAGCCGCGCCGCCATGTAGCTGAACTGACCGCGCACCGTGAGCGTCGCCGAAGTCAATATGACGCTCCGCTTGTTCATAAACAACCGGTCCGCGAAAAAAGCGGAGAGATCGACCGGCTGCGCATAAAGACGGACGGCGTTCGCCGCCCCCTTTTCGTCCGCTTCCATCCAGCGCACGACTCCTTCCTCGGTTTCTGTCAGCAACCGAACGAGGGCGGCGATGTGCCGGCGAAGCGCGGCCATATCAGCCGAGAACGAGACGGGCAGCGCCATCGTCTCGTTCTCGGTCGCCAACAGCGGTTGGACCGCCGCTGCCAGCGCCGCTATCGCATCGCGGAGACGCCAACACAACTCGACGGCCGCCTCCCATGTTTGTCCGCGCTCATCGGCCGGGGAAAAACGATAACGGCAACGCCCGGCTCTGGCTGGCTGTTTTGCCAGCGCGTAGCGGCGCAACAGCCGAAACAGCTCATCCCCTTCAAACTGCAGCTCCTCAAGAAGCCGTTGGCAACGGGCAAGCGTCGCTCGCGCCTCGCAACGCTGCTCCTCTTCCCTTCGCTTCGCCATCGTTTGCGCGAGTTTCGCCGTCAGGAAGCGAAACGATACGTAGTCGACCCGCTCGCCAAAATGACGGGCCGCCGCGTCTTCCAGCCGATGCGCTTCGTCGATGACAAGATAGCGAAACGGCGGGAAAAGCGGCCGAGGAGCCGTCAAATCATGAAGCAAAAAAGCATGATTCGTGATGATGAGATCAGCCTCTTCAGCCCGTCTTTTCGCTGCGGCGAAAAAATGGTGCCGCCCACCCTCTTCCTCTTCTCCAATGGCAAGGTCCGCTAACAGCATCCGGGCGCCGGATGGAACGTTCAACTCATCCAAATCGCCGCTCTCCGTCTCCAGCAGCCAAACGAGCAGCTGACATTTCAAAAGGACGGCATCGTATGGATCGGACGGCTCGGCTAAAAACGAAGCAAACTTCTCGATGGAGAGGTAGTTTTGTTTCCCTTTCAGCACGGCCACGCGAAGCGGAAACGGCACCACTTCTCGCAGCACCGGCACATCGCGGCGGATAAGCTGCTCTTGCAGCTGGATCGTATTGGTGCTGATGACGACCCGCTCTTGCCGCTCACCGGCGAAAAAAGCGGCTGGAATCAAGTAAGCGAGCGATTTGCCAAGCCCGGTCCCTGCCTCCATCATGGCGTGCTGAGATGTCGACAGCGCCTCATAGACGAGCCGCATCATCTCCCACTGCGTCGGACGCCGCTTGTAACCGGGAAGCGGCAACGGCGGCTCCTGTTCAGAGAAGGCGGCGAACGAAGCGGCCACAGCCCCCTTTTCTTTTTCCGGGCGCGCTGGGGCCGGCCGTTTCAGAGCGATGCCGCCATGCATGACAAATGGTTGGTCGTTCGGCGCTTCTCGCTGTTTTTCCGCGATCAGCGCATCAAGAAGCAAGTAAATGTCGCTCTTGAGGCGGCGGGCGAGGCGCCGCAGCTGTTCGAGCGTCACGAGCGGCAGGCGGCCAAGCCGCTCAAGCAAAGCGAGCAGCAGCTTGGCGGTCACTTCGGCATCGCTGTCCGCCTGATGGGGGCGATCATGGCGGAGGCCGAGCTGCCTCGCCAAGTCGCTGAGTTTGTAACTTTCCGCCGTTGGCAGCACGATGCGGGCGAGCTCCACCGTGTCAATCGTCGGGCCGGTGAACGGGGGGCGACCGGCCCGTTCTAGCTCAGCCTGCAAAAACGGCAAATCGAAATCGACGTTGTGGGCGACAAAATACGCATCATCCATCATGGCCGCGATCTCGCCCGCCTTGTCGGCAAACAGCGGCGCCCCTTCCACCGTCTCTTCGTTAATGTTTGTCAGCTGCTGGACGAACAAAGGAATCGGCTGTTCCGGGTTAAAAAAACTGGAAAACCGCTCAACGATCAAGCCGTTTTCCACAACCGCCATGCCGAGCTGAATGATCCGATCTCCTTTTTTCGGCCCATTTCCAGTTGTTTCTAGATCAATAATGACAAAGCGGGTGGCCATTTTCATCACCTCAAAACGAAAAGGGGCGGAAAGCCCCCTTTATAAAATCGTATGTGCCGGCTCTTCAGCAATTAGCTGGACAATTCGGTTGTTTTCATCCATAATCGCAATTTTCGGCCGGTGTTTAGACACTTTGTCCTCGGGAACAAGCGCATACGAAATGACGATAATGACATCCCCTTTTTGCACGAGACGGGCGGCGGCGCCGTTTAGACAGAAGACGCCGCTGCCCCGCTCGCCGGGGATGATGTATGTTTCAAAACGGGCTCCATTATTATTGTTGACCACTTGCACTTTTTCATTAGCTACCATGCCGACGGCATCCAAAATATCTTCGTCGATCGTAATGCTGCCGACGTAATCCAAATTCGCTTCCGTCACGCGGGCGCGGTGAATTTTCGCGTTCATGAGCGTGCGAAACATGGGTGATCCCCCCTTACTCCTCTTGTCTTGGCGCCTTGGGCAGCTCAAGGATGAGATTGTCAATCAGCCGGGCGCTCGCAAACCGGACGGCGATGGCGATAATGACGGTGCCCTCTAACACCGCCAACGGCGCCAAGTCCGGATATGAGCATACGTCCACATAGTCGATCTCCGCGTTCGTATGGGCTTCAATCTGTTCGCGGACGAGGCGACGAATGGCGGCCGCGCTCCGTTCCCCGCCCTCAACAGCCGCCGCTGCGGCCTGGAGCGCTTGATAGAGCGCCGGCGCCTCACGCCGTTCCTGCGGGGACAAATAGACGTTGCGCGAGCTTTTTGCCAGCCCGTCGGCCTCGCGCACCGTCGGCACCGGCACGAGCTCAATCGGAAAATTGAAATCGCGAATGAGGCCGTCAACAACCGCCACTTGCTGGGCGTCTTTCCTGCCAAAGTAGGCGCGGTCAGGCATGACGATGTTAAACAGCTTGATAAGCACCGTCGCCACCCCGTCGAAATGCCCGGGCCGCGACCGTCCGCACAATACATCGGTGCGCGCTTTCACGACGGCCTGCACCGTGAGCGGCCCCGGATACATTTCCCCCGCCTCTGGGTGAAAGAGCACGTCGGCTCCGTGCTGTTCAGCGATGCGCCGGTCGCGGGCGAAATCGCGCGGATAACGGGCAAAATCTTCATTTGGGCCGAACTGAAGCGGGTTGACGAAAATGCTGACAACGACTACGTCATTCTCTTCCCGCGCCCTGTCGATGAGGGCGGCATGTCCTTCGTGCAAATAGCCCATCGTCGGGACGAATCCGATCGTTTTTCCTTCGCGGCGGCATCGGCGCATGAGCGCCTGCATGTCAAGAATGCGGTCGATGATGATCATGATGATGTTCCTCCGTATAACGCTACCCATTCTTCTTCCTTCATCGTAAACGTATGCGCCGGCTCCGGGAATTGGCGCAGCTTAACCTCCGCGGCGTAGTGGGCCAACGCCGCGACGATCGTTTCTTGGATGGAGGCGTACGGTTTGACAAACTTTGGCACGCGGCTGACCCCATAGCCAAGCAAGTCATGGTAGACGAGCACTTGCCCGTCGACATCGGCCCCAGCGCCGATGCCGATGACAGGAATCGCCAGCTCGCGCGCAACCGCCGCGCCGAGCTGCTTCGGCACGCACTCCAAGACGAGGGCCATCGCTCCCGCCTGCTCGCACCGCTTGGCATCCTCGAGCAGTTTTTTGGCGCTTTCCGCGTCTTTGCCTTGCACTTTGTAGCCGCCAAGCACGCCCACGGACTGCGGCGTCAGCCCAAGATGGGCGACGACCGGCACCCCGGCTTTCGTCAAGGCGGCGATGACATCGACGACTTCATCCGCCCCCTCGACTTTGACGGCGTTCGCCCCCGACTCTTGCATGATGCGCCGAGCATTGTGCAGCGCCTCCGCTCTCGATGTGTGGTACGACATAAACGGCATGTCGGTGACGATAAACGTATTCGGCGCACCGCGGCGGACCGCTTTCGTGTGATGAATCATGTCATCGACCGTCACCGGGATCGTCGAGTCGTAGCCGAGCACGACCATGCCGAGTGAGTCGCCGACCAAAATCATGTCGACTCCCGCTTGCTCAGCGAGCTTCGCCGCTGGAAAGTCATAGGCGGTCACCATGACAATCGGCTCGCTCTCCTGTTTCATGCGCAAGAAATCGGCTTTCGTTTTCACGTTCGTTCCCTCCTCTTTTCGCTGCAGAGGAGATGAACCGCCCGAAAGAAAGCGTCCTTCTTTCCGCCTTGAGAAAGAAGGACGCTGCTCAACCGCCGTCGGCCCCGTTCATCCCTCTGTCCCAGTCCTTCCTGCAAGGATCAAGGCAGATCTTTTCGTTGCTTCTTTTTTCATTCACGTCGCCATATCCGGTGCAGTTCTTTTCGACAAAGATACTGCCCTTTTCCTCACTTTGCATTTTAACAAAATTGTCACAATTTTTCTAGTGGCAATTACAGTTGAATGTCGGCTGAATGAATGTAATGAATCGTGTTTTGCTCATCTTCCAAGATGAGCAGCCCATCATCGGTGATACCGCGGGCGATGCCGCGCATCACCCCGCCCAACGTCCGGGCCGTCACCGGCTTGCCGATCGAAACGGCGTATCCTTCCCAAAGAAGCTTGATCGGTCGGAACCCGTGCGTCAAGTATTGGCGGTACAAGCGTTCCAGCCGGAACAAAATGTCTTGGATGAGCCGCGCCCGTTTGATGGGCTTCCCCTTTTCGATGGCGAGCGAGGTGGCGATGGCGCGGATGTCCTCGGGAAATTGCTCGCTCGTCTGATTGACGTTGATGCCGATGCCGATGATCACCGAATGGACGCGATCCGGATCGGCCTGCAGCTCGGTTAAAATGCCGACGCATTTTTTGCCGCCAAGCAAAATGTCGTTTGGCCATTTAATGTCCGGGACGAGGCCGGTCACTTCTTGAATGGCCTGGCTGATGGCGACAGCCGCAAGCAAGGTCAGCTGCGGCGCCTGTTGCGGCGGGATGGGCGGGCGCAAAATCAGGCTCATCCAAATGCCCGTTCCTTTTGGCGAAAACCATTTCCGGTCGAGGCGCCCACGTCCGGCTTTTTGCTCCTCAGCAACGACGAGCGTCCCTTCCGGCGCTCCTTCGTGGGCCAGCTTGGCCGCCACCCGCTGGGTCGAATCCACATCCTCGAAGGAATAAATCACTTGGCCAAACGTCTCCGTTTTTAAGCCGAGTTGGATTTCGTTCGCCGTCACTTTGTCCGGAGTGCTAACGATCCGGTAGCCGAGGCGGCGCACCGCTTCGAGCTCAAATCCTTCCTTGCGCAGCTCCTCGATATGCTTCCACACCGCCGCGCGCGAGCAGCCGAGCCGTTCGCTAATTTTTTGTCCGGATAAAAACTCGCCGTTTGCCTCGGCAAACAGTTCTAACAGCCGTTTCCTTGTGTCCGATTGCGCTCCGTGAGCCATGCGTGAATCCGCTCCTTCTCGTTTTCAACTTCACCGTTGACGACCGCCCGCCATATGGCGTAAAGCGTCTCTTTCACCCACGGGCCGGCCGGCTTTCCGATCCACTGAATGACCTCTTTGCCGCTCACCGCGAGTTCCGCTTTCGTTTTGATGGGCAAAGCGGCAAAGCGGCGGCGCAGCTCATCATGCGATGAATCGGGCGGTGTGCCGGTGTAGGCGGCGCGCACTGTCTCAACGGAAAGCGCGCGCTTGAGGCCAGCCAAAAACAGCCGCTCATTCGTCCATTCGTCTGAATGGGGAACGGCCTCGAGCGCCGACAAGATCGCGCCGGTTTCGTCCATCACTTTGTTCGGCAGCTTCCATGCCCGCAAAAACGGCCGGCTTTCCGTGATGTCAAGCGCTCGGCACAACAGCGCCCACCGCTCTTCGCGCGCTGTGAGCCATCCCCAGCGGTACGCCGCCGCCCGGCGCACTCCCTCCTCTTTTCCAACGAGACCTGGCAAATACGCGCACAATCCGGTTTCCGCCAACAGCGACAACGCTTCGCCGGCAAACGGGCCGGCGAGCAGTTTTTCCATCTCCATGGTCATCCGCTCCACGGAAATATGGGCAAGAAGCGGGGCATTGTCTATGACCGCCCGCTTCGTTTCCGGCGCGAGGGAAAAACCGAGCTGGCTGACAAATCGAATCGCTCGCATCATGCGGAGCGCATCTTCGCGAAACCGCTCTTCGGCCTTTCCCACCGTGCGAATGAGCCGCCGCGCAATCGCCTCCCGTCCCGCAAACGGATCGATAACGGTCCCGTTTTCGTCCATGGCGATGGCGTTCATCGTAAAGTCGCGCCGCTTTAAATCTTCTTCCAGCGAACGGACGAACGTCACCGATTCGGGGCGGCGGTAATCTTCGTAATCCCCGTCCGTGCGAAATGTCGTCACTTCATACGCTGTTCCTTCATGGACGACGACGACCGTACCATGCTTGGAGCCGACGTCGATCGTTTTCGGAAATATGGCCATCACTTCTTCAGGACGGGCGCTCGTCGCAATGTCGACATCGCCGATCGCACGCCCGATCAAGAGGTCGCGCACGGCGCCGCCGACGAAATACGCTTCATAGCCATGTTGCTTCAGCTGTCGGATAATGCCAAGCGCCTGCCGGAACGGCGGTTTCATCGTCTCACCTTCCTTGCTGCCAGCGAAGCGTACAGCTGCTCATACTGCCCGACGATATCGGACGAACGGAATTTGCGCTCGACGGCCTGCACCGCCCGCTTCGCCATCTCGGCGTGCAGGCGGCGGTCGGTCAGCAGCGCCAGCGCCTTCCTCCCCGCCTCTTTTACATCGCCAAGCGGGCATAAAAATCCGCTTTGGCCGTCATCGATCACTTCCGGAATGCCGCCAATCGCCGTGCCGATGCACGGGACGCCGCACGCCATCGCCTCGAGCAGAACGAGGCCAAAGCTTTCTTTTTCCGACAGCAGCATCATCACATCGCTGATCGAATACAGCTCGTCCAGCTTGTCTTGTTTGCCTAAAAAACGGACTTCATTCTGTAAGCCCAGCTCTTTGACAAGCCGGCAGACGACGGTCATTTCCGGCCCATCGCCGACAAACAAAAGCTTGGCCGGCACGTGACGGCGAATGATGGCAAAGGCGCGCACCACATCGGGGACGCGCTTCACTTTGCGGAAATTGGAGACGTGAATCACGACGCGCTCCTGCTCGCCGATGCCGTATTCGCGCCGCAAATGGCCGGCTTCCCGGCGCTGGTAGACGCGCTCGTCGACAAAATTGTACACCGTTTGGATCGGTTTTTGCACATCGAGCAGTTCGTATGTTTGGCGGACGAGAGCGTTTGATACAGCCGTGACCACATCGGACTGCTCAATGCCAAACTTGATCATATCAGAAAGCGACGGGTCATAGCCGAGCACTGTGATGTCCGTGCCGTGCAATGTCGTCACAATCGGCAATTCGCCCACCATTTGCCGCGCCAGCACGGCACAGACCGCATGCGGCACGGCGTAATGGGCATGAAGCACATCGAGCCGTTCCCGCTTCGCCACCTCGGCGATTTTGCTGGCCAACGCCAAATCGTACGGCGGATATTGAAAAACCGAATATTGGTTGACACTCACTTCATGGTAATAAATATTCCCGTATACTTTGCTGAGCCGAAACGGCATGCTCGATGAAATAAAATGGATCTCATGCCCACGCTCTGCCAGCAGCTTGCCAAGCTCGGTGGCGACGACCCCCGAGCCTCCGACCGTCGGATAACAGACAATTCCGATTTTCAGCTTCATCGCGCTCCCTCGAATAAGTCGAAAAGATGAATCGGTGCTTTGGACAAAAACCCTTCGGCATATGCCGCGCCAATTTGCTGGCCAAACCAGCGCTCGCGGCTTTCGATCATCTCGATGTAGTGGTTGGTCAGCGGGGTGTCGACCGATCCGGGCCGCTTTTCAAACTGGCTTCCGTAGGCGCGCAAACAGGCCCGCTTGTCGTCGATCGCCTCGCTAATATCGATGAGAAAGTGCGGGCGGCAAAAGGCATTGATCATATAGTAGTACACGGCGCGGACGCGGTGCGCCTCTCCCAGCTCGCCTGCGCCATAGCGGCGGATGCCGGCGGAAAAGACCGCCTCCTCAACGAGGCGGGCGCATCGCCCATGATCGGGATGGCGATCCTCCCAATACGGAGCGAATACGAGCTGCGGCCGATAACGGCGAATGACGGCGACTAGGCGGCGAATCGCCTCCTCATCATCGACATCAAGACCGCGGTCGGGCAGCCCGAGGTTGAGCCGTTCCGCTACGCCAAGCCGGCGCGCCGCTTCAGCCGCTTCGTTCTGCCGCTCGTCAACCGTGCCGTTTGATGACAGCTCGGCCTTCGTTAAATCGCAAATCACCGCGCGGTATCCGCGCCGCACATATTTGGCGATCGTCCCGCCCATGCCGATTTCAACGTCATCGGGATGGGCGCCAAACGCCAATAGATCACATGTTTCCACCATTGCGGTCACCTTTCTGTTTCCGGTTCCTCCCCACTTTTCGCCCGGCCGCGGACGATGTTGCGCCATGCCAAATCGCCGCGCTCCAGCGCGCGAATGAGCAGCTCGGCCGTCCCGATGTTCGTCGCCAGCGGCACCGCATAGACATCGCAAAGCCGCATCAGCGCGCTAATATCCGGTTCGTGCGGCTGGGCGGTGAGCGGATCTCGGAAAAAAATAACAATGTCCATTTCATTGCGGGCGATCATCGCCCCGATTTCTTGATCGCCACCGTACGGCCCGGATTGGAAACGGTGAACCGAAAGACCGGTCGCCTCTTGAATGCGCAAGCCAGTCGTGCCGGTGGCGTACAGTTCGTGGTTCGCCAAAATCGGTGCATAGGCGGTCACAAACGCGACCATCTCCGCCTTTTTTTGGTCGTGAGCAATCAACGCGATTTTCATCTTGTCCTCTCCCCCGTTGGCGCTGTCCGCGCTAGTCTAAAATCTGTTCGAGCCCGTAGACGAGCGTATGTAAATGCATGACCGTTTCCACCGCCAGTTTCACTCCCGACATGAACGAACGGCGGTCGAATGAATCATGGCGGATCGTCAACGTCTGTCCGTCGCCGCCGAACATCACTTCCTGATGCGCCACAAGCCCCGGCAGGCGAACGCTGTGAATCGGAATGCCGGCGTAGGCGGCGCCGCGCGCACCGGCGAGCGTTTCCTTTTCATCCGGATGGCCTTGTTTTTTCTCCGGGCGCACTTCGGCGATGAGCTGCGCGGTTTTCAGCGCTGTTCCCGACGGAGCGTCAAGCTTTTGGTCATGGTGCAATTCAATGATTTCCACATCCGTGAAATATTTGGCCGCCATGCGGGCGAACTTCATCATCAGCACCGCGCCAACGGCGAAGTTCGGGGCGATGATGGCGCCGAGCTCTTTTTCCTCAGCCAATTCGGTCAGCCGCTCGATCTCGTCCGGCGTAAATCCGGTCGTGCCGACGACCGGGCGAACGCCGTGGCGCAGCGCCAGCTCGGCATGCCGCTTTCCGGCTTCCGGCGTGGTCAAATCGATCAAGACATCCGGCTTCACTTCGGCAAAACAGCGAGCCGCATCAGTGTAAATCGGGGCGTCGACACCAGAAAATCCGTCGATCTCCGCTAAATTTTGTCCGTCGTAACGACGGTCGATGACCGCGGCCAGTTCAAAATGGTCCGTTCTTTGCACAAGCGCCACCGCTTCACGGCCCATGCGGCCGCGCGGCCCGGCGATGACGATGCGAATCATTTCTCTTCCTCCTTCCGCGTCCAACGGTCACGGTCGCGGGTGCGGAACTTGTCCATCACCCGGTCGTGCGCCGCTTGCAAATCAATGCCAAGCGAATTGGCAAAGCAAATGAGCACAAACAGCAAATCGCCCAGCTCTTCTTCGATTGTTTTTTCTTGTTCGGTCGCCTTTTTCGGTTTTTCCCCGTAGTAGTGGTTCACCTCTCGCGCCAGTTCGCCGAGCTCTTCGGTCAGCCGCGCGAGCATGGCGAGCGGACGAAAATAGCCTTCCTTAAATTGGCTGATGTACTCGTCCACTTCTTTTTGCATCTGTTTCATCGTTTTCTCTTGCATCGCTCTCACCTCGTCTGCTTTCATGTTAGCGAAAAGCGGCGCATTTGACAAATGTTTTCGCCCGCTGTCCATTCCGTCCGTTTGCGCTCATCATTGCCTAGATGGATGAGTTCCTCTATAATTAAGGGCGCCGACTATTTTTGCGGACGGAGGGACGTTATGATTTTTGGACTCAAGATCAAAAACTGCGTATTTATTTTGCTTGGCGCCGCCATTTTCGCCTTCGGGCTCGTCCATTTCAACATGCAAAACAATTTGGCGGAAGGCGGATTTACCGGCATTACGCTTCTTCTTTATTTTTCGTCCGGTTTGGATCCGGCCATCACCAACTTGGCGCTCAACATCCCGGTCTTTTTCATCGGCTGGAAACTGCTCGGCCGTCAGACGTTTCTCTATACGATCATCGGCACGGTCGCTGTTTCTGTATTTTTGTCCATCTTTCAACGCTACATGATTCATATGCCGCTTCGCCATGATTTGACGCTCGCCGCCTTGTTCGCCGGCGTGTTCATCGGCGTCGGCCTCGGCATCATTTTTCGCTACGGCGGCACCACCGGGGGAGTGGATATCATCGCCCGCTTAGTCTATAAGTACAAAGGCATCAGCATGGGCAAAACGATGTTCGCCTTTGACGCCACGGTCATCACGTTGTCCCTTCTTTACTTATCATACCGGGAAGCGATGTATACGCTGGTCGCCGTCTTCATCGCCGCCCGGGTCATCGATTTTATCCAAGAAGGCGGGTACGCCGCGAAAGGAGCGACGATCATCTCCGACAACAGCGAAGAGATCGCCAACCGGATTTTGACGGAGATGGAGCGCGGCGTCACCGTGCTCAAAGGGCGCGGCTCGTACACGAAGCGCGACCGTGACGTTTTGTATTGCGTCGTCGCCAAAAACGAACTGCCGCGCTTGAAAAACGTCATTATGTCCGTCGACCCGCACGCGTTTGTCGCCGTCACCGACGTGCATGACGTGCTCGGCGAAGGGTTTACGCTCGACGAACAAAAACGGCCGCTCGAGCCATGAGCGAATCGGCCCTGTTCCCTTGATCAGCCATGCGGAAGGGGCCTTCCCGGCCGGCAAACTGGGCTCGCCGCGCCGAGCGAAAGCGGCCAACCCGCTGCGCCCCTCATAAAAAGGGCAAGGACACGTATCGACAGCCACACTGTTAAAAACTGCTCCCCCCGTCCAAAAAAAAAAAAAAAAAAAAAAACGGGAGCATCCCCTTGAACCACCCGTTTATTCCTCGGGCTGCCGCGCCCGTTTTTCCTCTTTTTCCCCTTTGTATTTCCGCCAGCCGACGTACGTTAACGTCAACACGATCATTCCGCCGGTTGAAATCATGACCCAAATCAGCGACGGGTCGGCCTCGTCCTTTTTCACTCCGGCAAACAGCGCCCTAAGATCATGGCGCGCGGTCGAAAGCCGCTCGCGCCGCTTCGTTTCATCGGCTTGCCAAAACGCGGCGGCTTGCAGCGCTTCGAGATCGTCATCGACTTTTGTCGCTACTTCGGGCGGAACGTCAATTTTCACGCTCGGTTCGATCAACGTGTAGCGGTCAACCAGCTGGCGCACCGCAGCGGCATATGCCTCTTTTTCGCCGCGCTCCGCCGCTTTTTCCATCGCCGCCAACGCTTCCATCACCGCCGGCTCCATCTCCGACCAAAGCGGCTGGTAAGTTGAATGGATGGCATCAACGACAAGGCGAAATTGGGTGACCGCTGCCACCTTATCTTCCGCTGGGATCGGCGCGCTCATCGCCCTGACCGCCTGTTCGTGCGTCACGGTCACCGCTCGCAGTTCATCTGCTGATCTCAATCGTTCCTTCGCCTCTAAGGCGAAAAATCGCTCGGAGAAATAGCGGAGCACTTCTTGCGCTTCAGCGAAGCGCTCATTTTTGGCCAATTGCAGCGCCTCGTCGGAAATATCATCTAATTTTTCCCAATCGCTCCGTTGCCCCGCCGCATCGACGGACACCGACCATAAAAAAGCGAGCGACAACAGCAAGGCCAGCCCGATTCGTTTCATCATCGTCCCTCCTCCATTCACTACTACAATGTATGAAGGAGTGGACAAGAGTAGACCAGCCAAGTGTCGTAAAGCGCCGCCCGTCTTTTCGCCGCAGCCCTCCGCGGCCGGCGGGACGGAGAGCCGCCCAACGCCGGCTCAACAAAGAAAGCGGGAAAACCGATCCTCCCCTTCTCCATTTGCGAAACAAGCGGGTGGAGCGACATGAACCTTAGCCGGAAAAGTTGATCGTTCTTGCCGAAAGAACGACCGGAGCATCACCTCCGCTAGGCGCCGCGATCGGACAGACAGAGCCGACGGCGCGGCTGACGGATGCCGAGCCAATACGCGCCGGCAAGGGAAGCGATGCTCAGCCAAAACGTGAAATAACCGATGACATCGGCGTAATTCGCCAACATCTGATAGCGCGGCATCATGCCGAAAACGTAGTCAATGATGTCATTATGCAGCGTCCAGACGGCAGCCAACGCCAAATGCGAGCAGCGGAACCGATAGAACGGAGCGTATACGATCCCTTCGACCGCCATCGCCCCGTGGGAGACAATGAGCAGCCAACCCGCCCAGTCAAGCGTGCCGGTGACCCGCCAGACGAGCACGTTCATGACGACCGCCCAAACGCCGTACTTGACGAGCGTCACCACGGCCAGCGCTTCGAACAGCGGCGCCCGCCGGCCGAGCAGCCAAGCGCCGAGGACGATGAGAAAAAAAAGACTCGCCGTTGGGCTGTCAGGCACAAACGGTAAAAACAAAGGGGGCGTATCGGCCAGCTGATACCTATACCAATAATATCCATATGCTGTACCGGCAGCGTTAACGGCAAACAGCAGCCAAACGACCGACCGGGAAGCGAGCAGCGCATAAAGCCATGCCATCATTCGCACCTCTCTTCGATTGGGCACGAGCACGAAAAAAGCTGACTAACGCGAGTCAGCTTTTCCGGACCGAACCTATTATTTCGCTTTTAAACCGGCGATGAATTCAGACAACTTTTTCAGCTCTTCATCCGTCCCTTTAAATACGCCGGCTGGCATGTTCCCTTTTCCTTGCTTAGCAATTTTAGCAATTTCTTCCGGCTTTAAGCCGGTGCCGATGAGCGACGGACCAGCGCCGCCGGACAAGTTTTGCCCGTGACATGACGTACACGTATTCGCTTGGGCGATTTTATAACCTTCCGCGTTCGTATCAATTTTGACTTCAGCACGAATTTTCCCTTGTTCAGCCGCTTTTTTCCAGTCATGCGTGACGACCGCTTCCCATGTCAAATAAATCATCGTCGCCAACGTCAAGAGCATCATGCCTGTCGCCACCGGACGCTTCCACGGACGGCGCTCCGGGCCGCGATCCAAAAACGGCGCCAACAACAATGCAGTAAACGCCAATCCTGGCATAATAATGGCGCCAACGACCGTATACGGACCAGACGCATACGAATATTTGAGCAATTGGTACAAGAACAAGAAATACCAGTCAGGCAGCGGCACATACGTCGTATCCGTCGGGTCGGCGATCCGCTCAAGCGGCGACGGATGGGCGACCGTCAAGCATAAAAACCCGATCAGGAAAACCGAACCGACAAGCCACTCTTTCAAGAGGAAGTTCGGCCAAAACGCTTCCGTTTTCCCGGGATATTCCGAATAATCCTTTGGGATATTCGGTTTTTTCACCGCGGGAACGCGGGAATCGCCGACGAATTTCATTCCTTTTCCGCGATGCATTGCGTCGTTCCCTCCTTTTTTCTGTCACCTGCAAACGCTAGGCCGACCGGATCATAGCGGACCGGAAATGCCTTGTCTGCGGATCATTAAGAAGTGCGCTGCCATTAAGCCGAGCAATGCCGCCGGCAGGAAGAAGACATGAATGGCAAAGAAGCGCGTCAACGTTTGCGCGCCGACAATCTCCGGATCACCAGCCAACAGCGTTTTGATCGCCGGACCGATAAGCGGAGTTGCTTCGGCAATTTTCAACCCTACTTTCGTCGCGAACAGCGCTTTCATATCCCACGGCAACAGGTAGCCGGTAAAGCCGAGCCCCATCATAACCATGAAAATCAATACGCCAACGATCCAGTTCATTTCGCGCGGCTTTTTATATGCCCCTTGGAAAAAGACGCGCAGCGTATGTAAAAACATCATGACGATGACCAAGCTCGCTCCCCAATGGTGCATGCCGCGCACGATTTGGCCGAACGCTACTTCGTTCTGCAAGTAATACACCGACTCCCACGCATTTTTAATATCCGGAACGTAGTACATCGTCAAAAACATGCCCGACAAAATTTGAATGACCGTAACAAAAAATGTCAGCCCGCCAAAACAATACACGAAGGCGGAAAAATGGTGGGCCGGGTTGACATGCTCCGGAACTTCGTGATCGGCAATATCCCGCCACAAAGGCGTAATATCCAAGCGCTCGTCCACCCAATCATACAGCTTGTTTAACACGCATTACGCCTCCCCTCTCGGTTTCGCCTTGCCCAAGTACAGCTTCCCGTCTTTCACTTTGTACTCGTAGCGGTCAAGCGGCGCCTGCGGCGGTGTCCCCGGAATGTTGGTGCCGTCCTTCGTATAGCGCCCGTAGTGGCACGGACAGAAAAACTGGTTCGGATGCTCTTTGTCCGTATTCCAGTCGACCGTACAGCCAAGGTGTTTGCAGATCGGCGACAAGGCGACGATGTTCCCTTTTCCATCCTTGTACACCCAAGCAGATCTTGGCTCTTCCGCTTCATACCAAGCGTCTTTCACCTTGACCTTGAAGTCGAAGCGCTTCGGCTCTGTCGTGATTTCCTTGACGTCAGCCACCGCGACCATACCCGTTCCCGCTTCGTCTTTCAAAAGCGGATCAAAAGCAAAGCGAAGCATCGGCATGAGCATCCCCGCGGCCATAAAGCCGCCGACGCCGGTCAACGTGTAGTTCAAAAACTGACGTCTCGTGACGCGATGTTTGTTGTCGCTCATCGTTCTCCCCCCTCTATGCAAGATCAAGTCCGCACCGGACGATTGTATGTATAACACATATGGAAAACTAGGACATTCTAATGATAGCGCAATCGTCCGGCAAGGTCAATATCGCAGCTGGCAAAACGTCCGACTGTCGTGTTTACTCTTGCGCCCAGCGGCCGACAAGAAAGCGGAGCAACCCGGCGGCCTGCTCTCTAATGAGCTCATGCTTGTACGATGCCTCCATGCTTTCGAGCGGAACGGACGGAACGAACCAAACGCGGTCGGCTTCGTCCCCCTCTTGCCACGAACGATCGCATGTCACGTAGACAGAATGCGCCATTCCTTCCCGCCCAAGCCGCCTTGTCCAATCGGAAAGCCGTTCGCGAAGCACGGAGCGCGGTTCATCGACAAAATATACAAACGGCGGCAACAAAAACACCCGCCCGCGGAGCTGCCGCTCGGCTTCAGCGGCGACAAGCCCGACCAGCTCCCCGCCGGCGGCGAGCCGTTTCGCCTCTTGGTCAAAGGCCAGCGGCAGGAGCGGAACGAGCGCCGTATCGACGTACCCGCGCTCCTTTTCATACACGTTGACGTCTTCACTGATCCATTTCATATGTGCTCCCCTCTGTCCGAAAAGTGGATTTCTTGTTATCAACATATCACATTTTTCGGCAAAAGAAAAACCTTGCCGATGGCAAGGTGCTACAGTTGATTCAACTCGTCCGTCAGGCGGCGGAACGCCTCTTCATCGCGGCGGTCGAGCGCTTCATCGATCCATTTCATGAGCCGATCGCGCCGAAACTCGTAAATGGACCGCTCCAAAAACTGTTCGGCTAGGCGCTGGTCGTTTTCGCTCACCTGTGCCTGCCTCGGCGCGTACGGGTTTTCCTCAAGGACGGCAACGTATTGCGGTGAGTGAAAAGAAGCGCGAAAATTGAGCTGAATGTAAATATCTTCGTCGCGGTTCAGCCGAATGTCATGAAACGACTTTTCCGCATCGGTCGTCATCACATTGCCTTTATAAAACCGAAACGGCACATCGTCAACGCAATGGGTCGACATCACGATGCCGCGCGGGCAATATTGGGCGTTCTCGACGAAATGCACCTTTTGCATCAGCTGGTCATGGCTCATCAAATAGTTCAAAATCCAAACACACTCGCGCCGCTTCAACTGGTAATGGCTTAAAAACCACCGGATAAACTCCTTTTTTTCATTGACGGACACGTGTGTCATTGTGCGCTTCCCCCTCGATCGGTTTCCAAAAAAGAGGTTGGGCCACCGCTTCTCCCCTACTCCTCCAGATCCAACAGAACGTCAGCCGCCTCAGTGTGCGTTGGGTCGAGGCGAACGATTTGTTGAAATATTTCTCTCGCCGCCGCTCGATTTCCTTCTTCGATGAGAAAATATCCATACTCTTCGAGAAAATCGATGTCGTGTTTAAAGAAATTATATGCCTCATTGTAATGGTTTAATGCATCTTCATACCGCTCAAGCCGGTGTTTGGCGCGCCCTAAATCCCATTCGAACTGCGGGTCGTACTCACCATCGGCCATCGCCCCTTCCAACAGCGACACGACCTCCTCATAGCGCTGTTCGTTTCGCCAAAGCGCCGATAAAACGGTGAGCGCCTCGATGTAGCCCCCATCGATCTCAAGCGCTTTTTTCAAGTGTTCCTCCGCTTCCTCCGGCTTGTTGAGCTTGAGCGCCAGTTTGCCGGCGTAAAGGCGGAGCTCTTTATTCCATTCATCGACGCCGATGCCCTCAAGCGCCGTCTCATAGCTCTCAACAAGCCGCCCTTCCTGTTCATACGCTTTCGCTAGGTGAAGGTAAAGCGGGCTGTAGTCGGGGTCGAGCGCCTTTAAGGCGCTAAACTGCTCGATGGCCGTTTGCGCATAGCCGGCCTGCAAGGCGGTGAACCCATAAGCGAACAACGTCCGGCTGTCCGTTTTTTCCCGAAGCGCCTCTTGATAATACGAAAGCGCGGCTTCGAATTCGCCTGAGCGGCTGAGCGCCTCAGCGATTCGCTCGGCGATCAAGACGCCGGCCAGCTCCGTTCCTGTTTTCCGCACTTGCTCATAAAGCGGCACGCTTCTCGCGTACTCGCCTTGGGAAAAATAGAGCTCAGCGAGCGCCAATGGCACGATTGGCTCATGAGGCGCTTTTTCATAGGCTTGGCGCAACTTTCGCTCGCTCACTTCCGTCAGCCCTTGCATTTCGTACAAATCGGCAGCCAGCAAGCAGGCGCGCACGAATTGCGGATCGTCCTCGCCAATCTCTGCCAAAATGGCAAGCGCATCGTCTTCCGCTTCCAATTCCGTATACACTTCAGCCAAAAACAGGCGAATATCGCCATCATCCGGGTAGCGGGCGGCAAGCTCTTCAAGCAGCTCTTTCGCTTCTTCCGGCATCCCTAAGCCGTACAAATAGTCGGCAAGCGCATACTTTTCCTCATCATTTCCGTATTGTTTCACCTTCGGCACGAGCGCCAGCGCTTGATCGATGTGGCCGTTTTCCACAAGCCGAATGATCTGTTCGACGCGTGTCATGCTTCGTCAGCCCTCTCCTGCAGCAAGGAGCGCGAATCCGCTTCGGTCTGAGACCCCTTGCTTGTTCAAATTATGTACCGTTCCAACCGGAACATCCATTATCATAATCGACAACGGCCGTTTCGGCAACCAAACCGCTCACCGATCGCTATTGGCCCGCCGTGTATCCGCTTTCAAAAAAAAGAAGTGGAGAAACCCGCCCTCTCATTGACAACATATGAGGGAACAGCGCCAAATAGAACCGCCCGCCCGCTCGAGGCGGGGGGCGGTCACAACAAGGAACGAAGATCGGCAAAAAACGTTGGGTAAGAGACGGCGACCGCCTCTTTCCGGTTAAGGCGGACCCGGCCTTTCGTGATGCAGGCAGCAATGGCGAGCATCATGCCGATCCGATGATCGCCGTGGCTGTCGACTACAGCGTCATCGGCCACCAGCGGCGTTTTCCCGCGGATGATCATGCCGTCATCGGTCGCTTCAATGTCGGCGCCAAGCTTTTTCAGCTCGGCCACGACCGTATCGATCCGATTCGTTTCTTTCACCTTCAGCTCAGCAGCATCGCGAATGACCGTCGTCCCTTCCGCTTGCGTCGCGAGCAGAGCGATGATCGGGATTTCATCGATCAATCTTGGAATCAGATCGCCGCCAATATCGACCGCCCGCAGTGTTGACGTGCGGACCGTTATGTCGGCAACCGGCTCGGTCTCCTCGTTGCGGACGTTGTCAATGGCGAGATCCGCGCCCATTTGCGCAAGCACGTCGAGGATGCCGGTCCGCGTCGGATTGAAGCCGACGTTTTTCAGCGTAATTTCACTGTTTGGCACAATGGCGCCGGCGACCAAGAAAAAGGCGGCCGATGAAATGTCGCCGGGAACGTAAACGCGCGTCCCCTCTAAGCGCTGCGGACCCGCTATGGAGACGGTGAAGCCGGCAACGTCGACCCCGCCTCCAAACAGCCGAATCATCCGCTCCGTATGGTCGCGCGAACGGTGCGGTTCCGTAACCGATGTCACGCCGTCTGTGAACAAGCCGGCAAGCAAGACGGCCGATTTCACTTGGGCGCTGGCCACCGGCGAAGCGTAATGAATGGGGCGGAGCGCGCCGCCGCGAACGGAAAGCGGCGTATAATTGCCGCCCTCGCGCCCGTCAATGTGCGCCCCCATCTCGCGCAGCGGCTTCGTCACCCGGCCCATCGGCCGCCTGGCGATCGATTCATCGCCGACCAAGCAGGCGTGAAACGGCTGGCCGGCCAAAATGCCGAGCAAAAGGCGCGCCGTCGTCCCGGAGTTGCCGACATCGAGCACCGCGGCCGGCTCGCGCAACCCGCCGGGGCCGACTCCTTCGACAACGACGGTCGTCCCGTCTTGGCGAATGTCAACGCCGAGTTTGCGGAAACAATCGATGGTGCTCAAACAATCCGCTCCGGGCAAAAAGTGTTCGATTACCGTCCGCCCGGAAGCAAGCGCGCCAAGCATGACGGCGCGATGGGAAACCGACTTGTCGCCGGGCACTTCAATCGCGCCCCGGAGCGCTGAGACGTTCGTTGGCAGCTGCATCAAAACCCCTCCACTATCTTTCATCGTTGCCTTGATCGGCGGCATCGCGCTATCCCTCATAGGCGGCATAGCTCGTATGTTGGGCGAGGCACGCTTTCGCCCGCGCCCGATCCTCCTCGCTTTGAAAGCTGAGACGAAGCACGCCGTAAATTTCTTCGCGCGTTTCAATAATGCGAATGTTGGTGATGCTGATGTTTTCCTTCGCCAAGTAGCCGGTCACCTCGGAAATGACGCCCGGATAATCCGGCACATCGACGTACAGATCATAGAAGGACGGGATCGCCCCTTTCGTGCGCGCCGGCAGCCCGTCGCGAAATTGCTTGGCTTCTAGAAAGTAATGGTAAATGGCCGGGCTGTTTTCTTCTTCGACAAAGGAACGCAACTTTTCCATCTCCGCCATCCATCGGTCAAACAACGTCAGCATCTCCTGCTTATTATGGATCAAGATATCGCGCCACATTTCCGGATTGCTCGACGCAATGCGGGTGATATCGCGAAAGCCACCGGCCGCCAGCCGGCTGACAAGCGCATTTTCACACTCGTACTCGCGCGCCTGATGGACAAGGCTCGCCGCGATCAAATGCGGAAAATGGCTGATGACCCCGGTGATGCGGTCATGTTCCTCGGGCGTCAAGATGACGAACTGGGCCTTCGTTCCGGAAAGCCATCGTTTCAGAATTTCGACCCGCTGCACCGCCACCTCTTCAGTCGGCGTCAAAATGTAAAACGCATTTTCGAACAGATGAGCTCTAGCCGCCGCCACCCCGCTTTTATGCGATCCGGCCATCGGGTGGCCGCCGATGAAAGCTACGCCGCACTCAAGCAGGCGGCGCGCCCGTTCGACGATGCGCCGCTTTGTGCTGCCTACATCCGTCACAATGACGCCCGGCTTCAGCCGCTCAAGCGGCAGCGAGGAGAGCAGCGCCTCTGTCTGCATGACCGGGGCGGCCAAAACGATCAAATTGGCCCGTTCGTATGCTTCGGTCAATGAACCGGCGGCCTCATCGATGACTTTGAGCGAACGGGCTAGGCCGAGCTGCCGCTCATCGACATCATACCCAATGATCACCGCCTCCGGATGCGCTTTTTTGATGGCGAGCGCCATCGATCCCCCAATCAAGCCAAGGCCGACAATCAACACGTTTCCTTCCAATCGTCCCACCTACTTATGTAAACATGCGCCTGCCGCCTTAAAAAGCGGCAGGCATGTTCTTCTGAAAGTTCGCCATCAAGCCCCTAGGCGAGCTGTGCTTTTCCCAGCATCTCCGAAAGAAGCGTAAACACGCGATCGTTTTGCTCTTTCGTGCCGACGGTGATGCGCACCCCGTTCGGCAAGCCAAGCGCCCGCCCCGAGCGGACGATCACGCCCCGCTCAAGCAAGTAGCGAAACACCTCATCGCCGTCCACTCCAACCTCCATAAACAAAAAGTTCGTTTGCGACGGATAATACTTCAGGCCGTTCTCCTCGCAAAAGCGATAATACCGCTCAAGCTCGGCCCGATTTCGCTCAACGCAGACGCGGATGAACGCCTGATCGTCAAGAGCGGCGACGGCGGCGGCTTGGGCGATGGTGGAGGTGTTAAACGGTTCGCGCGCCGGTTCAATGGCGCGAATGAGCGACTCGTTGGCGATGCCATAGCCGACGCGGAGCGCGGCAAGCCCGTACGCTTTCGAGAACGTGCGCATAATGAGAAGCTGTTCGTACTCGTTCAACAGCGGAACGGTCTGCGGATAATCGGCCGCTGCGACGTACTCATAGTACGCCTCGTCCAAAACGACAAGCACGTGCGGCGGCACACGGTCCAAAAAGGCGCGCAACTCCGTTTCGTTCACGTACGTGCCGGTCGGGTTGTTCGGATTGCAAATCCAGACGATGCGCGTATCCCCGTCGATGGCGTTAAGCATCGCCTCTAAATCGTGCCGGCCGTCAACGAGCGGCACTTCGCGCACGTCCGCCCGTTCGATGACGGCGTTGTGCCGGTACTGCGGGAACGTCGGCGTCGCCATGACCGTGTTCGCACCCGGCTCTAGGAAAGCGCGGCAAACGATTTGCACGACTTCATCCGAACCGTTGCCAAACAGCAGCTGTGTTTCCTTGACGCCGAGATGCTTCGCCACTTTTTCACGCAGCGTACGGGCATAACCGTCCGGATAGAAGGCGAGGTGGTCAAGCCTAGCGGCGATGGCCGCTTTCACCGCCGGCGACGAACCGTATGGATTCTCATTGGAAGCTAGTTTAATAATTTCGGAAAGGCCGTACTCCCGCTTCACTTCTTCGATGGATTTTCCCGGCTGGTACGGGGAAAGCCCCCGGAGCGATTCCTTGACTTGCATCGATCGCCAACTCCTTCATTGGAACTTTTCGCGCGAAGAACACGGCTCGCGCAGCGGCGCGGCGAGCGCGCGAGCATAGGCCGCAAACTCAGCGATGGCCGCTTCCTTTTCTCCCGGAGCCTGCAGGCGTTCAAGCAGCTGTTCGACTTTCTGGACGAGCGCGCTGCCAACGACAACGCCGTCGCATTCGCGCTTGAGCACCGCCACTTGCTCGGGCGTGGAAACACCAAAACCAACGACAACGGGCACGCGGCTATGCCGCTTGACTTCACCGAGAAAATCGCCAAGCGTCTCGGGCAGCGTTTCGCGCACACCGGTGACGCCAAGTGAAGAGACGCAGTACAAAAACCCTTCAGCCGCGGAAGCGATCCGCTCGATCCGCTGCTTCGACGTCGGAGCGACGAGCGAAATGAGCGGCAGGCCAAACCGCTCGCCAAGCCGACGGAGCGGCGCGCTTTCCTCAAACGGCAAATCAGGGATGAGCACGCCGTCGGCGCCATTTTCCCGCGCTAAAGCAAAAAAGGATTCTTCTCCTAATTGTAACACAGGATTATAATACGTAAAGATGATAATCGGAATTTTGACTCCTTTTTTTCGCATCTCGGCAACGAGATGAATGGCTTTCGGCAGCGTCATTTGTCCGGCGAGCGCCCGAGCGGCAGCCCGCTGGATCGTCGGTCCATCGGCGAGCGGATCGGAGTACGGCACGCCAAGCTCGAGGACATCCACCCCGGCGTCTTGGAGCGCCAACGCAAGGTCGATGGTCAAAGCGGCGGTCGGATCGCCGGCCACAAGAAACGGGATAAAGAGCGGCGGATTAACGGACAACAACGCCTTCACCTTCCTTCCCACCGAGATGATGCATCATCGTCTGCACATCTTTGTCACCGCGGCCCGACAGGCAAACGAGCACCGTCTCATCCGGGGTCATCCGGCGGGCGAGTTCAACCGCTTTTGCCACCGCGTGGGCCGATTCGATCGCTGGAATGATGCCTTCTGTTTGCGCCAGCAGTTGGAACGCGGCGATCGCTTCCGCATCGGTCGCGCTTTCGTAGTCGACGCGGCCAATGCTCGCCAAATACGCGTGTTCCGGACCGACGCCGGGATAATCCAAGCCGGCGGAAATCGAATACGGTTCGAGAATTTGCCCGTATTCATCCTGCAGCAAGTACGTCATCGCCCCGTGGATGACTCCTTTCGTCCCTTTGGTAATGGTCGCCGCATGGTGCGGAGTGTCGATCCCTTTGCCGGCCGCCTCGACGCCGACGAGACGGACGTCATCTTGCAAAAACGGGTAAAACATGCCGATGGCGTTGCTGCCGCCGCCGACGCAGGCGACGATCACATCCGGAAGCTTTCCTTCGCGGGCGAGAACCTGTTCTTTCGCTTCATCGCCGATCACGCGCTGAAATTCACGCACCATTTTCGGATATGGATGGGGACCGACGACCGAACCGATCATATAAAAGTGGTCATCGCAATGAGCGACCCAGTAGCGGATCGCCTCGTTCGTCGCGTCTTTCAGCGTCCGGTTGCCGCTTGACACCGGCACGACTTCAGCGCCTAACAGCTTCATGCGAAACACGTTCAGCGCTTGCCGCTTTATGTCCTCTTCCCCCATAAAGACGATGCAATCCAAGCCGAAGTGTGCGGCCACGGTCGCCGCCGCTACCCCGTGCTGCCCGGCGCCGGTTTCGGCGATCAGCTTTTTTTTACCCATCCGCCGCGCCAAAAGCGCCTGACCGATGGCGTTGTTAATTTTATGGGCGCCCGTGTGGTTTAAATCTTCGCGCTTTAAATAAATTTTCGCGCCGCCCGCCCATTCTGTCAAATTCGGCGCGAACGTCAGCGGCGTCGGCCGCCCGGAATACTCGTGCAAAATGCGCACATATTCGCTCTGAAACGACTCGTCGGCTAACGCGCGGTCAAGCTCTGCTTCCAGTTCCTCAAGCGGACGCATGAGCGTCTCCGGAACAAATTTGCCGCCGAAATCGCCGAATCGGCCGTATTCATTTGGAACGTGTTCCCTCATCGAAGCCACCTTCTTTTCGTTTTTGTCCGCAGGAAAAAAGCCGCCTGCTAACGGGCCGTTGCCGCAGCGGCGCGGTTTCGCCTCGCGGCACGGGCTCCCGTCACTCCCCTTTTTCCCCGCAACATCGTTTGACCTTGTGTTCGATTCGCTTCATCTTGGACGGATCTTTGCGGCCGTCTGTTTCGATGCCGCTGCTAATGTCGATGCCGTCAGGACGATAGGCCGCAAGCCGTTCGACATTGTCCGGAGTGATGCCGCCGGCGATAAAGCACGGCACGCCTTGGCGCGCCGCCTCTTCCAAATAACGCGGCACCGCCTCCCAATCGAAAGTGACGCCCGTGCCCCCCCATGCGCCGGCGACGCGGCTGTCAACGACATAGCCATCGGCAAGGCTGGCATACTGTTTCATCGCTGCAAGCGCTCCGTCACCATGGTGAATCGCCTTCCAGACCGGGAGGCGCACCGCTTTTTTCACCGCGGCCAGCTCCGCTCGATCCTCCCGCCCGTGGCATTGAATGATATGGAGCGGGAGTTCGCGGACGACGGCCGCGATCCGTTCGACCGGGGCGTTGACAAACACGCCGACAAGCTGTTTCGCCCCGAGCGCCTGACCGTCGAGCCAACATCTCACTTCCGCGGGCAACACTTTCCGCCTGCTCTCAGCAAAAATAAAACCGAGATAGTCAGCCCCGCTTGCCAAGGAAGCCTGCACGTCCTCACGGGATCGGTTTCCGCAGTATTTCAAGCGGATCATTCTCATCTCCCTCTCCAAACAGCCGGTAAACCGCCCGCTCCACATCCGGCTGGCGCATGAGTGATTCACCGACGAGCATGGCCTGCGCCCCATACGATTCCACCGTCTTTACATCACTGTAAGAGCCGATCCCGCTTTCACTGACGATGACGCACGATGACGGAATGAGCGGGGCAAGCGTTTTGGTCGCCTCAAGCGTCGTCACAAACGTGCGCAAATTCCGGTTGTTAATGCCCACCACTTCGGGCGTAAACCGTTCAAGCACGCGCTCTAGCGTTTCTTTCTCGTGCACTTCGACCAAACATTCCAGCCCACGGTCATACGCTTCTCGATAAAGCGACTCCAACGTGTCAACAGAAAGAGCCTCGCCGATCAGCAAAATGGCATCGGCCCCAAGCCGGGCGCTTTCCTCCACCTGCCGTCGGTCGATGATAAAATCTTTGCGCAGCACCGGGATGTCGACCGCTTCTTTGACCGCTTGCAAATAGCGGCGGTGCCCTTGGAAATATCGTTCATCCGTCAGCACGCTGATGGCGTCGGCCCCGGCGCGCTCATACGCTTTGGCGATGGCGACCGGATCAAAATCGGCGCGGATGATGCCTTTTGACGGCGACGCTTTTTTCACCTCGGCGATCAACCCGAGCGCCCGCCGCGGCCGTCGGAGCGCCGCCGCAAACGAGCGGCGCTTCGGTTGTGGCAGCGGTTCCGGCCATACGAATGTGTCCAGTTCGCTTCGCTTCGTCGCTAAGATTTGTTCAAGCATCGTGCACCACTTCCTTCGTCCGCAGCCGCTCCAGCTGGGCGTAGGCGGTTTTGGACAAAATGGCGTCTTTTGCCATCGCCGTCCCGGCGGCGATCGTTTCGGCCTTGCCGGCGGCGTACAGAGCGGCGCCGGCATTCAATGCCACCATGTTTACGGCGCTGGCTGGAGCCGTCCCTTCCATAACGGCCTGAAGCAGGGCGGCGCTTTCTTCCGGATTGCGCACTTGCACATCGGCGAGCGCGCCGCGCGGAAGACCGGCATCTTCCGGGGCGATGACGAAACGGCGGATCTCGCCGTTTTTCAGTTCGACGACATCGGTTTCCGCCGCAATGCTGCATTCATCGAGACCATCGCGGCCGGTGACAAACAAGACGTGTTCGGAACCAAGGCGGCGCATCGTCTCGGCCAGCTTCTCCGCATAATCGGTCGAGGAAACGCCGATGACTTGCCGCTTGCAGCGCGCCGGGTTGGCCAGCGGGCCGATCAAATTGAACACCGTGCGGAAGCCGATTTCCTTCCGCGGCCCAGCCGCGTGTTTCATCGCCGCGTGATACAGCGGAGCGAACAAAAACGCCAATCCTGTTTGATCCAACGCCCGCTTGGCGGCCTCCGGCGACGATTGGATATCGATGCCAAGCCGCTCCAACACATCGGCGCTGCCGCTTTTCGATGAGACGGCGCGGTTGCCGTGCTTTGCCACTTTGACCCCGAGCGAAGAAACGACGATCGCGGCGGCGGTGGAGACGTTGAACGTCGCCGCGCCGTCTCCGCCTGTGCCGCACGTGTCAATGACCTCATCACCGGCGTCAATGGCCGTCATTCGATCGCGCATCGCCCGCACAAACCCGACCAATTCATCCACCGTCTCCCCGCGCACGCGCAACATCGACAACAAACTGGCGATTTGGCTGGCGGTCGCCTCCCCCGCCATCACCGCATTCATCGCCGCGTACGCTTCCGCTTCGGTCAGCGTTTGCCCTTCTGCGCACTTTCCAAGCAGCTCTTTTAGCATACGGTCCTCTCCCCCTTGACAACGAATCGTTCCGCTTGTTCGATCGCCTTTAGTAACGCGCTAGCTTTATTGCGCGTCTCTTTCCATTCGAGTTCCGGAATCGAGTCAGCGACGATCCCGGCGCCCGCCTGCACGTAAGCGCAGCCGTCTTTGACGACCGCCGTCCGAATAGCGATGCAAGAATCGATGTTGCCGTCAAAGCCGATGTAAGCCATCGCCCCAGCGTACAGCCCGCGGGCAGTCGGTTCGAGCTCCTGCAAAATTTGCATCGCCCGCACTTTCGGCGCCCCGCTGACCGTCCCGGCCGGAAATGCGGCAAGCAGGGCATCGATCGGATGAACGTCGTCCTTCAGCTCCCCGACGACTTTGGAAATCAAATGCATGACATGCGAAAACTTCCCGATCTCCAGCAAAACCGGCGTTTCGACCGTTCCGAACTTCGCGACGCGGCCGATATCGTTGCGCGCTAAATCGACGAGCATGTAATGCTCGGCCCGCTCTTTCGGGTCGCGATACAGCTCATCAGCAAGCGCGGCATCTTCCTTCGGCGTCCGGCCGCGCCGCCTCGTCCCTGCGATCGGGTCGATTTCGACGCGCCGCTTTTGCACTTGAATAAGCTTTTCCGGCGAGCTGCCGACGATTTCTGTTCCATCCATGCGAAAGTAAAACATGTACGGAGACGGATTGATATGGCGGAGCAGGCGGTAAATGGGAAATCCACCCGCTTGCACCGGCACGGAAAACCGTTGCGACAGCACCGCTTGAAACACGTCGCCGGCGGCGATATATTGCTTGACTTTTTCAACATCGCGCAAAAATTGATCTTTGTCGTAATTGGACACCACCCCAGCAAACGAAACGGCGCCTTTGACTTCTTCCGCCGCCGGCAGCAGCAGCCGCTCGCTTTGCTCTCTTGCCGCTTTCGCCGCCAAAGCGTCAAGCCGCTTCTTTGCGGCGCTGTATGCTTCGATTCGTTCTTGTTTCGTTTCCCCGCCGTTCAACCGAATGTAGTGAATGAGGGAAAGTTCGCGTTTTTGATGGTCAAAGACAAACAGCGACTCGCAAAAGACGAAATAAGCGGCTTTCATGGCGACATCGCGATGGCGATGGCGCGGCACTTTTTCGATGGCAGAAATCAAATCATAGGCTAAAAACCCGACCGCGCCGCCAGCAAACGGCGCCACCCCGACAAGCGGCTTGACAGCGAGCGTCCGCTCGACCCACTGAAACGCCTCTTTCAGCGTCGGAGCCGTCATGCGCTCCATGCCGGTTTCGTCCTTGACTGTAAACGTCTCCCCCGTTTCGCTTTCAAGAGTCAAAAACGGAGAAACACCGATAAAGGAATAACGCGCCCACGGCGATTCATCATCTTTGCTTTCGAGCAAAAACACCGCTTCATCACGCAAATTGTGAAACACGCCAAGCGGTTCGATGACATCGGCCAAAAATTTGCGCACGATCGGAATGGTGTGAAACTTGTCGGCATCCGCCAAAAAAGCGGCCAACTCATCGGTAGACATCTCTTCTCCTCCCCTCCGGACAGCCGGGTGGAGAATGAGGGTTTATGAGGCGAAATGTGAGGAAAGAAAAGCCCAAAGACGGTCGTCTTTGGGCAGATGATCGCCAATCAAAGCAACCTCACCTCGGCTAAACTCGCTCATTCTCATCTACCCTGCGCTCGTTCTCTGCTCATGCTCTGCTTCCACCGCCCGCGCCTAGAAGGCCGGGGATTTAAGGGAGCAAGCCGCTTATCAAGCTCGTTTCTCCTTGTCGCATCAAGATCGTCTTTCAAACGCTCCCCATTGCTCAAAAGAAACAACCGTTTTTCACCAAGCCATCTAGAAAGACGGGGATTTCGTGTAAAGTGCTGCTGATCCCATCCGTTTCTCAATGAGAGAACCCTTGCCGAATCAGCTTTCTTTGAAAAGCCGCCGCTTGGTGTTGACAGCGGTTTTTCATCGGCCTTCTAGGCGGGCAAAGAAGTTATTTTCACTATATTACATTTCTGTTTTTTCTGTCAACGTTGACATTCTCCGAAGCGGCTTTCACGATCGGATAAGTCGGGCCGCAGCCCGACCGCCTCTCCCAAATACACATGGTGGATCTCATGCTGCCGCTTCTCGGTCGCCACCGTCATCATGACGCGAATGCAGCGCGGCAAAGAGCCGGGCACTGGAATTTCTCTTGTACACATGACCGGCACATACGTCCAACCGTCAATTCGCCGCAGCGCCTGCGCCGGAAACGCCGCATCGATGTCATCAGTGACGGAAATGAGCACGAAGGACACGTGATCAGCGGCGACATCATTGGCGCGGATCATCTCGCGCAACAACGTTTCTGTCGCCGTTACGATTTCGTTCGCCTCGTTTTGTTCGACCGTGATCGCCCCGCGAATGCCGCGGATCATCGCCCTCCCCCCTGTCGGACAAACTCCTCAAGCCATGCGAGCAGGCGGCCATCCTCCAGCTCCGCTACTTCCACGTCGCCAATCGCGCGGAGCAGCACCATTCTCACCGTCCCGGCGTATGACTTTTTGTCGCCCTTCATTCGTTCAAGCAGACGGACGGGCTGAACCGTTGGCGGCGGCGCGGTCGGGAAGCCGTATCCGGCCAGCCACTCGTCCAAGCGCTCAGCGGCGAACGAGCAGCCGTAGAAGCGTTCGCTAACTAGCACGGCAAACAACATGCCGATCGCCACGGCCTCCCCGTGGGTGAGCGCGCCGTACCCGCACTCGCTCTCTAGCGCATGGCCGAGCGTATGGCCGAAGTTCAAATGAGCGCGCACCCCGGTCTCTTTTTCATCTTCGCGCACGATTGCCGCCTTAATGTCAATGCCTTTTTCGATGCAATAAACGAGCTTCTCGCCGCGCAAGTCAGACAACGTCTTGATTTCGGCGCGCAGCCACTCGTAAAAGCAGCGGTCGCGGATGAGCGCATGTTTGATGACCTCGGCAAATCCGGAGCGGAGTTCACGCTCAGGCAGCGTGCGCAAAAACGCGGTGTCATACACCACGGCCTCGGGCTGATGGAAAGCGCCGATCATATTTTTTCCGCGCGGATGGTTGATGGCGACCTTGCCGCCGACGGCGCTGTCATGGGCCAACAATGTCGTCGGCATTTGGATGTAACGGATGCCCCGCATATAGGTGGCGGCGACAAATCCGGCCAAATCGCCGACAACGCCGCCGCCGAGCGCAACAATGATCGAGCGGCGATCAAGGCCAAACTCGAGCGCTGCCGTTTGGCAGGCGTAATAATTCTCAAACGACTTGGCCGCCTCGCCGCTCGGAATGACAAAGGCCGAGGCATCATAACCGGCAGCGACGAGCAACGACCGCACCTCATCCAAATACAACGACGCCACAACCTCATCCGTGACCATCAGCAGCTTCGTTCCAGGCGGGCAAGAGAGCGACCGCAGCAAACTTGGCAGCGCACCGGCCGCGCCATCCCCTAAAAAAAGCGGATATTGTTTCGTCGCCGTTTTGATCGTTCGCTCGATCATCGTCAAAACTCCCTCGCGTAACGCCGGGCGCGCTCGACGTTTTCCTTGATCAAGTCGATCCGATCCTGCCCGAATTGCGCCACGATCGCCGCGGCCACTTCCCAAGCAACGACCGCCTCGGCAACGACGCTCGCCGCCGGCACGGCGCAACTGTCCGACCGTTCGATGCTGGCCGCAAACGGTTCTTTCGTGTCGATGTCAACGCTTTGCAGCGGTTTATACAGCGTCGGGATCGGCTTCATCACCCCGCGAACGACGATCGGCATCCCGGTCGTCACCCCGCCTTCAAAGCCGCCCGCCCGGTTGGTGCGGCGCGAAAAACCTTCTTCCGGGCTCCAAACGATCTCATCGTGCACTTCGCTTCCCGGACGGCGCGCCGCTTCAAAGCCGATTCCGAATTCAACGCCTTTAAACGCGTTGATGCTGACGACCGCCGCGGCGATTTTGGCGTCAAGCTTCCGGTCGTAATGGACATAGCTGCCGACTCCAGCCGGAACGCCCTCAACGATCACTTCCACGATGCCGCCGATCGAATCGCCGTTTTTCTTCGCTTGATCGATCGCTTCCATCATTTTTTGCCCTGCCTCCGGGTCAAAGCAGCGCACCGGCGACTCTTCCGTCACCGCCTGCAATTCCTCCAGCGAACGATAATCAAGCTTCTTGGCGCGCACGCCGCCGATTTCGATGACATGGCCAGCGACGCGGATGCCGACCTCTTGCAAAATGCGCTTCGCCACCGCCCCGGCGGCGACACGCACGGTCGTTTCGCGCGCTGACGAACGCTCGAGCACATTGCGCATATCGCGATGCCCGTATTTCAGGGCGCCGTTTAAATCGGCATGCCCCGGCCGCGGACGCGTCACTTTCCGCTTCACTTCCGCTTCGTCATCCACCGGTTCAACTGCCATAATCGTTTGCCAATGTTTAAAATCGCGATTCTCGACGACGAGCGCGATCGGCGAACCGAGCGTTTTGCCGTGCCTGACGCCAGCGGTGATGTTCACTTCGTCTTTTTCGATCTGCATACGCCGGCCGCGCCCGTACCCTTTTTGCCGACGCGCCAATTCTTGATTGATATGCTCGGCGCGCAGCTCTAGACCGGCCGGCACTCCTTCCAAAATGGCCGTCAGTTGCGGGCCGTGCGATTCCCCTGCTGTCAAATACCGCACCTTCGTCTCTCCCTTCAGATCTTTAACGCGTTTGAGTAAAAATATATCATAAATGCGAAAAATGAAAATAGTGATTTGAAAAAACTGCTACTTTCGACGGTAAAAAAACGTTTCCTCCATCTCGAACCCATACAAGCCGGGGTTGAAAATTTGCTCGGTGCTGCCGACAAACAGCACGCCGCCGGGCCGCAGCGCCGCATGGAACTTCCGATACAGCGTCCGCTTCGCCTCCTCGGTAAAATAAATGAGCACATTGCGGCAGACAATTAAATCAAATGGCCTAGGAAACGGATCGGCGAGCAGGTTATGTTTCTCAAACGTCACCGTCCGCTTGATCTTGTCGTCTATTTTATACCAATCGCCGTCTTTCGTAAAAAATTTTTTTCTCATCGCCTCCGGCAGCTCGGCGAGCGATCGTTCGCTGTACAAGCCAAGCCGCGCGCGGGCGAGCGCGTTTTCATCGATGTCGGTCGCCAGCACCGAGACGCGCGAAAGCGGCACGTGCTGAGCCAGCACCATCGCCAACGTATACGGCTCTTCGCCGGTCGAGCAAGCGGCGCTCCATACGCGCGGACGAGGGTTTTCCGCTAAGAGCCGCGGCAAAATGGTCTGTTCCAACACTTCCCATCGTTTGGCATTTCGGTAAAATTCGGACACATTGATCGTCATGCGATCCAAACACTCATGCCATAGAGCCGGATCTTTTTCCATCGCCGCAAACAGTTCGGAGAAGCTGTTCAATCCTTTTTTGGCGTAAAGCGCCGCCAGCCGCCGCTTCATCTGCGCTTCTTTGTACAAAGACAAATCGATGCCTGTTTTTCGTTTCACCTTAGCGATAAACTGCATATAATCATCCATCGCTTTCTTCCTCCTTCATGACTTTGATGATGAAAATGGAAAACCGGCCGAATTGCGGCCGGTCTTTGCATCAGTACAGCCATGCGTTGATCTGTTTCGAGTAGCGGACGAGCTCGTCTTCTTTAAAGAACAAATTGATTTCCCGTTCGGCGCTTTGCGGCGAGTCGGAGCCGTGGATGACGTTTTTGCCGACCGTCAAACCGAAGTCGCCGCGGATCGTGCCGGGGGCAGCCTCCTGTGGATTCGTTTTCCCCATCATTTGCCGGGCGGCGGCGATTACGTTTTCGCCTTCCCACACCATGGCAAACACCGGCCCGGAAGTGATGAAATCAACGAGTTCGCCGAAGAACGGGCGCTCTTTATGCTCGGCGTAATGTTGCTCAGCCAGTTCGCGCGACACTTGCATCAGCTTGGCACCAACGAGCTGGAAGCCCTTTTTTTCAAAGCGGGCGACAATCTCGCCGATCAAATTGCGTTGAACTCCGTCCGGCTTCACCATGATGAATGTCCGTTCTGCCATTCGCTCTCCACCCCTACTGTCGTATGTACCGGGAGACAAGCTCCCCTCATCATAGTATCATGGTTTCCCGCCGTTGGCAACTGCCGCCTTGAAAGCGCTAATAATCCCTTTTTCCAATATAGAGGGCGAGATCGCGCAACAAGGAGCGCGCTTGGTTAGTCGGCAGCTCATCGAGGAGGTGAAGCGCCTTTTCCAAATAACGGTCGCTGAGCGCATACGACCGCTCGATGGCGTCCGTTTGTTTGATCGCCGCCAATATAGCGGCCATCTCTTCCGCGTTCGTGTCCGCGCCGACGGCGGTAATTTTAGACCGCACGCGCGCATCGCCAAGGGCATACAGCACCGGCAACGTGATGTTTCCTTGCAGCAGATCGCTCCCGGCCGGTTTGCCGAGCTGTTCTTCCGTCCCGGTAAAGTCGAGAATGTCATCGGTGATTTGAAACGACATGCCGACGTAATGGCCGAACCAATACAGCCGGTTGGTCACCGCTTCGGGGGCGCCGGCGGCTAACGCGCCAAGCTGGCAGCTGGCGGCGATCAATAGCGCCGTTTTGCGGCGGATGCGCCGCAAATACGTGCGCAGCGGCTGGTCGAATCGGTATTTGTCCTTGATTTGCTCGATTTCCCCGCGGCACACTTCGACAATCGTCTCCGCCAGCACTTGATGGGCGCGCGGATCATCGAGCGCCGCCATCCGTTCCAGCGAGCGGGCAAACAAATAATCGCCGGTGTACATGGCAAAGCGGTTGCTCCATTTCGCTTTGATCGTCGGCCGGCCGCGGCGCGTGTCGGCGTCATCGATGACGTCATCGTGGACGAGCGACGCCATATGAATGAGCTCGAGCGCGACGGCGACATGTTTCACCTGTTCGACGTCCGCTTGGCCAAAACGGGCCGCAAGCAAGACAAAAACGGGACGGATCCGCTTTCCGCCCGCCTGCAATAAGTGAAGCGCCGCTTCTCCAAGCGGCCCGTACTCGGACCGGACCGTCCGCTCGAGCTCCGTTTCCACTGCCGCCAAATCATCATGTAAAAACGAATAAATGGCCTTCAACTTCATGGTGTTCACCTTAACTCATCGTTTATAGCCTATGTGCATCGCCGCGACGCCGAACGTGTACGGTTTGACCTCGATATCGACAAAGCCAGCTTGGCGAAACATCTCGGCCAGCTCATCCCGCCCCGGAAACTCGCGCGCCGACTCTTGCAGCCATGAATACTCCTCGTAGCTTTTCGCCAACAGCTTGCCAAACAGCGGCATGATAAACCGAAAATACAGGTAATAAAGCTGGCGAAAGCCAAACAGTGTCGGCTGCGATGTCTCCAGACAGACGGTCATGCCCCCCGGCTTCGTGACGCGGTGCATTTCCCGAAGCACTGTCATGTAATCGGGAACATTGCGCAAGCCAAAGCCGATCGTGACATAATCAAATGTGTTGTCGGGAAACGGCAGCTGCATCGCGTTGCCGTGGATGAGCGTCACATTGACGAGGCCGCGCGCCTTCACCTTTTGCTCGCCGACTTTCAGCATGTTTTCGCTGAAATCAAGGCCGTACACTTCCCCCTCCGGGCCGACCGCTTCAGCTAGCGCGATCGCCCAGTCAGCCGTTCCGCAGCAAACGTCAAGCGCTCTTTTCCCTTTTTGCACGTTCATCCGCCTCATCACATCTTCACGCCACTTGAGATGGCGGCGAAAGCTGATTACCGAATTCATTCGGTCGTAATGAGCGGAAATGGTTTCAAATACGCGATGGACTCGCTCTTCCTTCGACTGATGCATCCTTCTACCCTTCTTCCACCGTCATTTTGCCGATGGCTTGAACCCCGCCAGAAAGCTCGGCGAGACGAAGCGCCAACAAACTGTTCAACGGCAGATTCGCCGCAAACAGCGCTTCTTGACAACGGTCGATATAACGATCGCAAAGGCGAAGCAGCTGCCGACGCAGTTCCTTCACCGCCTTCAATCGCGGAAAGGCGATGCGCGCCATCTGGTCAAACAGCGCCGACGCCCCGCCGCGAACAAACGATTCTTTTTCCGAGCGCAAGCGCCGCAGCAGCAAATAATGGCGGGCAAACTGCCCCCACTGCGGCGCCCCGATGCGGTCGGCGAGCTTGACGAGCAGCGCTGATTCGACCGTAGCAACGGCGGAAACGAGCCGTTCGAGCTGGTCCGTTTTTTTCTCATACAGCAGCACTTTTTGTTCGTTCACCTCGCGGACCGCCTCGGCAAACAGCCGGATCAGCGCCGCATCGCCGGAGCGGGCCAACAGCTCGTAAAAAAGCCCGCTGTACAAGTCCCCGGCCAAAACGGCGAGCTGCCGCGTCCGCAAATCGCCGCTGCGATCCGTCACGTCTTCATGGGTGTCAAGAGCGATTTGCATCAGCATCATGGCCGTGATGCACCGATCTGGCTCGTCCAGCGCCTCTTTGGCGCCATCAAGCATCGACAGCGAAAGCAGCAGCCGATCTTCGTCCACAGCTGGCACCGGTATATGCGCGCGCAAGTATGGATGATCGAGCAGACGTTCAATTTGTTCCTTCAATGAAGCCAATTTCACCATGATGCCATTCACATCAACCACCCTTGTCCCCGAAAAAATATCCGCACCGTCATGTCGGACTCATTATAACATAATTTTGCCGAAAGCGCTCTAGTTTGCTAGAAATTTGCCGAATCACTTTTTCCCTTCCGATTCAATTGCGCCATGGCGCGTTTGGATGTACGCCTTTCCCCTCACTTTGATCGCCGACGTATGTTCGGTAAACTGGGCGATCAACACTTCCCCTTTGTCCAGTTTTTCCGAATGGTGGAATCGCGTGTCAGCGCCACGCGTCAGTCCAATCACATTCACCCCGTCTTCGAGCGCCTTGATGACGACAAAGTCGCTGTTTGTGTACATCGACCTTTCCTCCTTACGCTTTGATTAACGAAAGCACTTCCGCGCGGGCGTTGGCATCCGTTTCAAACACGCCGCGCACCGCCGTTGTCACCGTTTTCGCCCCCGGTTTTTTGACGCCGCGCATCGTCATGCACATATGTTCCGCCTCCACGACAACCATCACCCCATACGGCTCGAGCGCCTCGACGATCGAGTCGGCGACCGTCGCTGTGATGCGCTCTTGCAGCTGCGGACGGCGCGCCACCGCCTCAACCGCCCGCGCGAGCTTGCTCAAGCCGGTCACTTTTCCTCCCCGGGGAATATATGCAACGTGGGCAACGCCGAAAAATGGAACCAAATGGTGTTCGCACATCGAATAAAACGGAATATCTTTGACGAGCACAAGCTCTTCATGCTCTTCGCTGAAAACGGTCTGAAAGTGCTGCTTCGGATCTTCGTTGAGCCCGGCGAACACCTCGGCATACATTTTCGCCACCCGTTTCGGCGTATCGACAAGCCCTTCGCGGTTCGGATCTTCTCCGATCGCCTCGAGAATGAGACGAACGGCATATTCAATTTGTGCAATATTGATCTCTGGCATACAAATAACATCCTCCTGCATCGTAAAAACTGCATGTAATCCGATTCTAGCATAGGGATGAGAAAAACACAAAAAAGAAGGGCGGTGTACACCTGCCCTTCTTTTCTCCACTCCGGCTATGTAGGCTTATTTGACAGCGTCTTTCAACGCTTTGCCCGGTTTGAATGCAGGAACTTTGCTCGCCGGAATTTCCATTTCTTCGCCCGTTTGCGGGTTGCGTCCTTTGCGAGCGGCGCGCTCGCGCACTTCAAAGTTCCCAAAGCCGATTAATTGCACTTTATCGCCTTTTCGCAGCGCTTCTGTAATCGAATCAAACACCGCATCAACGGCTTTTGTTGCATCTTTTTTCGAAAGACCGCTTGTTTCAGCGACCGCGTTGATCAATTCCGTTTTGTTCATGCCATTCACCTCCTCCCAAGGCTTTGCTTGTTTACTGCCATTTGTAGACACTTTTCTGCGTTTCTATACATTGCAAGGAACGGTGACATGCCTAATCTTAACCAATTCACCGCAAGAATTCAACCTCTTTTTTCGCAAAAACGGCCAATTTTAGGCATATTTCACCAAAACAACGATTTCAGATAAAAGATTACCATAACGCCATGCCTATAATCAAGTACCAATCCTGATTTCTCAAGGGGTTGGGCGATTTTTTCCCGTTGCCGCTTCGCAGTTGAAAAAACGGCATCAAAAAAAGCCCCCTTTTCGGGAGCTTGGGCGCGCGGCCTCCGCTTTTCTTTTCTATCTAGCTCCGGCCGCAAAATACCCCCCGCCCTCGAAGTGCAAGCACTTCTGCGGGCGGGGAACATTGTTCCTCGGGAGCTTGGGCGCGCGGCCTCTGCTTTTCCGCGAAAATGCCGAACTGGCGCGAGATTTTCGTCCCCGGGTGGAGGGCAAACCATTGCCCATAGATCTTTTCCGCGAAAATGCAGGACTGACGCGGATTTTCATCCTTGGGTGGAGGACAGATCGCGCTGCCCATGAAACTTTTTCTATAAAATAATGGCGATGAGGCCGCCGGAGCCTTCGTTGATGATGCGCTCAAGCGTTTCTTTCAGCTTGTAGCGGGCGTTTTCCGGCATGAGCGCCAGCTTCGCCTGAATGCCTTCGCGGACGATGGAGCTGAGCGAGCGGCCAAAAATATCGGAATTCCAAATCGACAGCGGATCGTCCTCAAAATCTTGCATTAAATAACGAACGAGCTCTTCGCTTTGCTTTTCCGTGCCGATGATCGGCGCAAACTCCGATTCGACGTCGACTTTGATCATATGAATCGACGGCGCAACGGCTTTCAGGCGGACGCCAAAGCGCGACCCTTGGCGGATGATTTCCGGTTCGTCAAGGCTCATGTCGGACAAAGCGGGAGCGGCGATTCCGTAGCCGGTTTGTTTGACCATTTTCAAGGCATCGGCGATTTGATCATATTCCGCTTTCGCATGGGCGAAATCTTGCATCAACTGAAGCAGATGGTCTTTGCCGCGAATCTCGACACCGACGATTTCTTTTAAAATTTGATCGTACAGCTCATCCGGCGCGTACAAGTCGATTTCGGCGATCCCTTGCCCCATTTCGATGCCGGCAAGCTGCGCTTTTTCGATGAAATCGTACTCGGCAAACTGCTGCACAACCCGGTCGACGTCGCGCAGCCGTTTAATGTCTTTGACCGTGTCGCGCACCGCTTCTTGGTAGCTTTCGCGCAGCCAATGGTCTTCGCGCAGCACCATCACCCAGCTCGGCAAGTTGACGTTCACTTCAAGGACCGGAAATTCATACAATGCTTCGCGGAGCACGTTATACACGTCCGCTTCGCGCATGCTTTCCACGCTCATGGCGAGCACCGGAATGTCGTATTTTTCCGCAAGCTCGCGGCGGAGCGCTTCGGTTTCCGGATGGTGCGGGCGCACGGTGTTAATGATCATGATGAACGGCTTGCCGACTTCTTTCAGCTCGCCAATCACCCGCTCTTCTGCTTCGATGTAGTCTTGGCGCGGAATTTCCCCGATCGTGCCGTCGGTCGTAATGACGACCCCAATCGTCGAATGTTCTTGAATGACTTTTCTTGTCCCGATTTCCGCCGCCTCTTGGAACGGAATCGGCTCTTCATACCAAGGGGTGTGAATCATCCGCGGCCCGTTTTCATCCTCATATCCTTTGGCGCCGGGCACGGCGTAGCCGACGCAGTCGACGAGACGAATGTTGACTTCGAGCCCTTCATCGACTTTCACCGTCACGGCCTGATTCGGCACAAATTTCGGCTCCGTCGTCATGATCGTCTTGCCGGCGGCGCTTTGCGGCAGCTCGTCTTGAGCGCGCGCCTTGTCGGCTTCGTTTTTAATGTTCGGAATGACCACCAGCTCCATAAAACGCTTAATGAACGTCGATTTCCCGGTGCGAACCGCGCCGACTACCCCTAAATAAATGTCGCCCCCAGTCCGCTCGGCGATATCTTTAAAAAGATCGACCTTTTCCAAACGGCTTCCCTCCAGTCCTTCGGTCGTTATTGGAAACAGCGAGATGAATCAATAGAGCAGGACACTATATGCATATGATGTTGTCCGATTCAGTTATGACTAAAAGCAAGAAAAAATCCCTTCTCTAGAATGTATTTTCCTAGAGAAGGGATGATGACTTATTTCGTGAAAAAAATCGGTTCGTTCGTTTTCGCATCGATCGTATACGGCAACGAATACGCCGGCACGAACAGCGAATGGTCGGTCAAAATCGGGCGAATGTCGTCGCCTAGCTTGTAGTGGTGCGCATATTTTTTCAACGCCGCATACAAATCAGAACGATAGTCGATATAAATTTCCCCATTCCCGTCGATGACAAACGGCAAGTTGTTGCCGGAAAACGGGCTGACCGCATACGGCGGCTCTTTGTAGCCAAGTTTTTTGTAATCAAGGGTGAACACACCGGGCGCAACGACGTCTTGAAACGGCGGATAACGGTGCTCGTCCGTATACATTCTCAGCCGCAGTTTCAAGTCGCGGACGCGCTCGGCTAGGCGCAGATCAAGAAGCTTGACCGTCGGCTTCGTTTCCGCATCAATAATGATATATTGAAAGACGCCCCCGCTTTCATAGGCGTTTCCCGGCGGCTCCTGCATGTAGCGCGGGACGAGTTTTTGAAAATCGACCGGGTATTTTAGGTACAGTGGCGTTTTCATATCCCGTGTTTTGATCGGCAAAAGCCCCCCGGTCTCCTTCCGGTATTCGTCGACCGCCGATTGCACCGCCGCGACTTGATCTTTGTAAGGAATTTGGTTTTGTTTTAGCCGCTCTTGCGGATACAAACACCCGGAAAGCAGCGCGAGAAACAAGCAAGCTAAAAGCAAGCGAGCGATCTGTTTCATAGGTTCCTCCATCCTTTGCCTATTGCGGCGTCGGTCCGCTGAACACGACAAAAACGATGATGATGCCCGATACAATCAGCAGGATGTAAGCGATGAACGCCAAAAGAAAGCGCAGCCATTTCATCTTGATTTTATAGCGGCTCAAATAAATGAAGCCGACTGAAAGAAACATAAACACCATTGACGTGATGGCGATCCACATTTTCGCTAGCGCCGGTGACATACACGCTCCCCCTTTTCGACAACTATCATTATACCATCGACATAAAAAAAGCTGAAGTAAAGCGGGGCTTTCTTTACTCCAGCATCGCCTTATACCCTTCCGGAAGCTCAAGCCGATGATCGTTCGCCATATTGTATGCACACCGAAGACAACTTGTACCGTCATTGGCCTATTTTCACGATTCTTGCGCCGCAAAAATGGTGTTGAGGTCATCCATTTCCTCTTTTTTTCCGCGCGCCATCAGCGAATCGACCGCCTCTTTCGGGTCTTTGCCAGCAAACAGCACGTCATAGAGCGCTTCAGTGATCGGGATCTTCACACCAAGCTCCTTCGCCAGCTCATAGGCAGCTTTGGTCGTCCGCACCCCTTCGACGACCATCCCCATGCTCTCGAGCACCTCGTCGAGCTTTTTCCCTTGACCGAGCATGTGCCCAGCCCGCCAGTTGCGGGAATGAACGCTCGTGCACGTGACGATCAAATCGCCGACTCCCGTCAAACCGGCGAACGTCAGCGGGTTAGCGCCGAGGGCGCAGCCGAGGCGGGCAATCTCGGCGAGACCTCTTGTAATGAGGGCCGCTTTGGCGTTATCTCCGTAGCCGAGCCCGTCACTGATGCCAGCGGCCAAGGCGATGATGTTTTTCAACGCTCCGCCAACTTCAACGCCGATTAAATCCGGGTTCGTATACACGCGGAAATAGTGATGGTTCATAAAGAGGTCTTGGATGCGGCGCGCCGCTTCCATATTGGGCGAGGATACCGCCACGGTCGTCGGATGGCGGAGCACGACCTCCTCAGCATGGCTCGGCCCGGAAAGGACGACGACATCCTCAAGCCATTCGCCGAGCTCTTCCATCACCATTTCCGACACTCGCTTATGCGTCCCTGGCTCGATTCCTTTGCTGACGGCAACGACCGTGATCGGTGCCGTCAAGCAAGAACGCGCTTGGTTGAGCACCGTGCGGATCGCCTTCGTCGGCACGGCCAACACGACGATGGAAAGACCGTCAAGCGCAGCGCAAAGATCGTCATACCCCACGACGGATTCTGGCAAACGGGCGGCGGGTAAATATTTTTCGTTCGTCCGCCGCTCGTTGATCTCTCTTACTTGTTCAGCGCGGTGGCTCCAAAGGCGGACGCGGTGCCCGTTGTCGGCCAAAACGAGCGCCAACGCCGTGCCCCAGCTTCCCGCTCCCAGTACGGCGATATTCTCCATCGTTTCCCACTTCCTTCGTCCCATTGTCGCAAGCGTGAAAAAGCAGCCGCATCGCTCCGTCTCCATCCCGCCTTCGCCAGAAACAGAGGCGACCCCTAGCAGTTGAGCTGCCCTATGGAGCGCGCGCACTGACCTCCCCCGCCCGATCAAAAAGATCGGCTCTCTCCTTATTTCCGCGGACGGGCGATGATTTTGATCGGCGTGCCTTCAAAACCGAACGCGTCGCGAATGCGGTTTTCCAAAAAGCGCTCATATGAAAAATGCATCAATTCCGGATCGTTGACAAACGCGACAAACGTCGGCGGTTTGACGGCCACTTGCGTCATGTAATAAATTTTTAGCCGCTTGCCGTTGTGCGTCGGCGTCGGATTCATCGCCACTGCGTCCATAATGACTTCATTGAGCACATTCGTCTGAACGCGCATCGCGTGGTTGTCGCTCACAAGCTGGACGAGCGGCAAGAGCTTATGCAGCCGCTGTTTTGTCTTCGCTGACACAAACAAAAGCGGCGCATAATCCAAAAATGGAAAATGATCGCGAATCTTCCGCTCAAACTCGACCATCGTTTTGTCGTCTTTTTCAATCGCATCCCATTTGTTGACGACCAAAATGACGCCGCGTCCGGCCTCATGGGCATATCCGGCGATTTTTTTGTCCTGTTCGATGATGCCTTCTTCAGCGTTTAGCACGACAAGCACGACGTCCGAGCGCTCAATGGCTCTTAACGCGCGCAAGACGCTATATTTTTCCGTGCTTTCATAAATTTTTCCTCGCTTGCGCATCCCTGCCGTATCAATGATAACATATTCCTGCCCGTCGCGCACGAACGAGGTGTCCACAGCGTCCCTCGTCGTGCCGGCGATATCGCTGACGATGACCCGCTCTTCGCCTAAAATGGCGTTCACTAGCGACGACTTGCCGACATTGGGGCGGCCAATCAAGCAAAATTTAATCACGTCCTCCTCATATTCCTGCCCGCCGCCTTTCGGGAAATGACGGACAACGGCGTCAAGCAAATCACCAAGCCCCGTCCCGTGCGCCCCGGAAATCGGATACGGCTCTCCAAAACCGAGGGCGTAAAAGTCATAAATCAAATCGCGCATCTCCGGATTGTCGATTTTGTTCACCGCGAGCACAACCGGCTTGTTCGAGCGATGAAGCAGCTTGGCCACTTCTTCATCGGCCGCGGTCACGCCATCGCGGCCGTTGGTCATAAAAATGATGACATCGGCCTCATCGATCGCGATTTCCGCCTGCTGACGAATTTGCACAAGCAGCGGCTCATCGCCGATGTCAATGCCCCCGGTATCGATCAAGTAAAACGAATGGTTCAGCCATTCGGCCCGGCTGTAAATGCGGTCGCGCGTCACTCCGGGTACGTCTTCAACGATGGAAATGCGCTCCCCGACGATGCGGTTGAAAATCGTCGATTTCCCCACATTCGGACGGCCGACAATGGCCACGACTGGATTCGCCATGCTACCACCCTTTATCGTCATTTTTATATCGTTCCTCGTGAAAAACGCCCTTTTCGAAAAGGGCATACCGCAGCTGCTTTATTTTATCAAAAAGCGAAACGCTCAACAACTAATGTTTGACGATAATAAGAAGCCCCTCGCTCAATTCATGGGCGATGCCATCCAAAATCGCCTCTAAATTAGCGGCGATCCGCACCATTTCCTCGTTGGTCTGACAAAGAAAGATCGGCGCGCCGCCGGCCACGGTTTCGCCCTTGGTCGTCACAATGGCCAAAATCATTTTTTCATGCGTCATCACCGCCACCTCCTCTCCGCTTCCAGGGCCGCTTCGCCGGCATGCGGATGGCGCTTTCAAGCACCGGAACGTTTTCAATGACCGCCTTCGCCTTCTCGACATCTTCTACTTGCGGCAAAACAAAAATACCGACGCGCCCATCGTTTAAGTCCCGCTTCGCGAGCGGCACGAGCGCCGGCGTCCCCGAGTCCCGATAAATGCCGAGCGCTGTTGACACATCGTGCAAAATCGCTTGCCGCTGGCCGAGGTTGGCGATCGTCGTGCGGGCGTTGAAATTTTTCGGCGTTAAAACAAACCCCATGCCATAGCGCAAAATTTCTTCGCGCCGCGCCGGCAAGCCAATGTTCATGATGTAGATGTTGTCCACATACAGCCCTGCCCCTTCAAAATGCGGCTTGACATACTGGACGTCGGCGATATCTTTCAGCCGGCTTCCGCTCATAAACCGCCGCGCCACCACCAAGCCGATGAGGCTGGCGGCCAGCGCCGCCCCAATGTTCCATACGAGATAGGCCAGCGTCGATAAAAAAGAAACAAAGATGACCAAATAATTTCGTCCTTCAAACACGATGGCGATCCCTTCAATATACGTCTTGCCGCGCGGCACGAGCTCATACTGATCAAGCTCGTTCAACGTGTTGCGCTCCATGTTGCGCACATCGCGAAATTGTGAGGCGGCCAAGGCCAAAAATGTGATCGCTGCGAACTCTTTTTCCATAATCGCCGGCACGGCGACCGTTCCTAATCCAGCGGCAATCGCTCCAAGCGCAAGGTGAATCGTCCGACCGTGCAAATACGTCGGGTATTGCCGGTAATCGGTGCGCAGCAAGTAAAGGCGCGTCACCACCCCGGCGATCACTCCGTATAAGATCGGAAACGTGTATTCATTCACGGCTGCCTCGTCCTCCTTATCGGCCGTTTTTCTTCGAGCTGGAAGGCAAAAAAGCGAATCATTTCCCAAACAAGCAGCGACGCCACGCTAATGGCAAGCGCATCAAGAAAAGAAAAGGAACCGATGACATAGTCGGGCGCCATGCGGTCAATTGCTAAGGCATACACCACCTCGCCTTGACAGCCGCCCATGGCGACACAAACAAGACGGGCGAAAAGCCGGCGATGAAACAACGCGCTGACGATCGCCAGCCACCAAGCAAGCAGCCATCGCTCATCAAGCCAAATCCACACCGGATCAAACAGAGCAAGCAGGCGCAAGGCGGCGTAGGCAAACGCCACCCCCGACGTCGACCACACCATCAGCAAGGAAGAGCACGGCCGCTGCTTCACCATCCCGTAGCAAGACGCGAACAAAAGGACAAAAAAGGACAGCGCCGCCCGCATCGGACCGATTTTCAACTCAAGCGAGGCGGAACTGATCATCAAAAGCGCAAACGCCGCCAAAGCGGTCCGCTCCGGTGTCTTTTTCATAAAAAAGGTCGCCACCAACCACAGCAACCAACAGCCGACATAAAAATAAGCGCCTTCCATTTTTTCACTCCTTATGATGTTCATTATGCCACCTTTTCTCCTTTCTTAACCGTTCGTTCCGCGGCTCAGCGGCATCTTTCCTATCGCCACCGCCAAAGGGGCCGCTAGTTTTCGTTGAAACACGGGCAAACGATCGAGCTTGCTCAGGAATAAACGCAAGGGTGGGAGAAGAAGAGCAGACCAAAAGAAGGGGAGAAGCCGGAGGGCGTCCAACAGGACACCTGTCTCATCGCCATATAAGTACCAGCCGTGTCTCTGCCACACGATATTCTTTGAGGGGGAGATCGCCTTTTCGGTCAGTCCCCTCCCCAACAGAAACTGTCCCCAAAAAGTCGGTGAACGATCTCTTTGGGGACGCACCATTTGCTGATCTCCGGTTGTAATGGGAATGTACATATCACAAAGGGGATATTATTTCACGTTATTCACTTGGTTCATCTCACCGTCGTCTTCAATGAATACCGCTTCCCAGATATTATTTCACTTTGTTCACTTGGTTGATTTGAAAATCGTTAAATGGAAGCCATTGAAATGGTTCCGTATAATTTCGCATTCGAACGAAATATTGATGTTGATTATCTTCCATTTTGAGAACGAACTCAAAGGCATGACTTCCTTTTTTCGTCTTTGACAAAATTTTGAATCGAAGCGGATGATTTAACGAACGAATTTCCTCCACCGCCTTCGGATCCGAGCGGAAATTCACTTTATCAACTGATAAGTTGTCTAATTGTGTTCGTAACTGGTAATTCAACAACAAAGTAGAATGACCTAGCAAAGGAATGAAAATAATGAGAAATATCAAACTTGGAAAGAGATAGGCAAGTATTTTTCTTGGGATAAAATCATGAAACACTACAATCAAAATCAAAATCAAAATAAGAAAGAAAAATAGGAAGTTGAAAAACAAAGATACCATCAATCTGCCTTCTTTCCATATCAACTTGAAAATTTGCGCAATATCCATGCTCTGAAAGAGGAACCTCTCCAGAGCCGGTGATTGAACTTTGCAATGTCATTGCTTAACTAGACAAACCTTGTTGCAGCGCTCCTCCTTTTCACGCGTTCCCCCATTGATGTAAGGAATCAGCGATCTTTCACGTTATCCCTGCGCATCCTCAACGCCTTGTCCTTTCCTCCAAGATCCCATGTATAAAATCCTTGGTCGAAATCCATAGTAAAAATGATCCTTGGACAGAAAGGAGCAACGTATCATGGGAAACGACCGGCAGGAGAAAAAACTGAAGCAGTCGCGGCAAGTTCAGTCCGACCGCGACCAGTCGCTTTCGTATCAAGGAGCCGCCCGGCTCGATACACCAGACGAAGCGCGCGAACGGAACAAGCACTAGAAGGCTGGTGAAAAACCGCTGTCACACACCAATCGGCGGCATTTTCATTCCAAAAAGAAAGCTGATTCTGCGAGGTTTCTCTCATTGAGAAATGAGTAGAAATCAGCGGTAATTTTGCCCTAAATCACCGACCTTTTAGAAAGCTGATGAAAAACAACATTGTTCGATTGGTGAGAAATGGGAAAGAATGAAATGATGAAGTTGCAAGAATTTTCCGTTTGAGAAACACGGTTCGAGAGCAGTAGTTCCCCTTCAACACCGACCTTCTCGAGGAAATGCGCAGGCGTCCCCACGGAACGGACGCCTGCACTTTTTTTGACCGCGGGAGCAGCCGGCCAACCAAAGAGGCCGCGGCGGGCAGGCCGGCTTCATTTCTCGGTTGTTTGGCGTGAAAGCCCGCACGCCGGCTTTCGTCTTTCGGCACCCCAACAACAAAGAGAGGGGGCCCGAACGAGCCCCCTTTTCACCGCTGTATCTCGCTTGCCGTTTCTGCCGCGCGAGGGTGGGCCGATTCGGGAGACGGGCGACCGTTTCGGCCCTCTTTTTTACTGCTGTGCACCGCACCTGTCAGCGGCCGTTGCGCGCGTTTGATCCGGCGTTCGATCACCGTCTGTTATTTTAATTTTTTCAGCTGTTCGCCGATCACTTCGCCAAGCTGAAAGCCGCGCGCTTCCGCAGTCCTTGTGTACGAGCTGTAATCCTCGGCCGGCGCAGCCGCCTCTTCTTCAAGCAGCGCGCGAATGCTCAAGGAAATGCGGTGCTCCGCTTCGTTGACATCGAGCACTTTTGCCTTGACTTGATCGCCTTCTTTCAGCACTTCATGCGGCGAACCGATGCGGCGATTGGCAATTTGCGAAACGTGGACCAGTCCTTCGACGCCCGGGAAAATTTCCACAAATGCCCCGAACGACGCGAGCCGCTTCACCGTTCCCGTCACGACATCCCCCGGCTTCACTTTGGCGCTCACGCCTTCCCACGGGCCAGGCAGCGCTTCTTTGATCGACAGCGACAGGCGTCCGTTTTCCGGATCGACAGCCAACACTTTGACTTTGACGGCATCGCCTTCTTTCACCACATCGGCCGGATGGGCGACACGCGTGTGGGAAAGCTGGGAAATATGTACGAGCCCATCAAACCCACCAACATCGACAAAGACGCCGAAATCAGCGATGCGGCGGACGACGCCATCGAGCACTTGCCCCGGCTCGAGACGGGAAAGCAGCTCTTTTTGCTGCCGCTCTTGCTCTTCCTCTACGACCGCCCGGTGTGACAAAATGACGCGATTTTTCTCGCGGTCCAGCTCCACGACTTTGACGGCCAACGTTTTTCCCTTGTAGTCCGAAAAGTCTTCAACATAGTGGGGCTCAACGAGCGACGCCGGAATGAAGCCGCGCACGCCCACATCGGCGACAAGCCCGCCTTTGACGATGTCCTTGACGACCGTTTCAAACGTTTCGCCGCCGGCGAATTTGCCTTCCAGCTCCTCCCACGCCCGCTCGGCGTCGACCGCTTTTTTGGACAAAATGAGCAGCCCTTCTTCCCCTTCTTGACCTTCTTCGACCTTCTTGACTTTGGCCGTCACCTCATCGCCAACAGCGACGGCATCGCTCGGTTTCTCAATATGCAAGTTCGACAGCTCGCTGATCGGGATGATCCCGCTTTGTTTGCTGTTTTCCACCTCAACAAGCACTTGCTTATCCTCGAGCTTGACCACTTTGCCGCGGACGATGTCGCCCACCTCATACACGTTCACTTGCACATTCATCTCTTCCGTCATCGCAAAACCCTCCTTCATCGACTAGCAACTGTCAAAAGCGCGCCTCGCACCGTGGCCGCGGCCGGCTGTCGGCAAACGAAGGACGCTTTTCTAATTAGTATACCATATTTTCTCAATCAACATGTACTAGAATGCTTAACGATGTTGTTCAAGCAGCTGGCGAATATGATCCATAATGTAATCGGCCGCTTCCTCCGGGCTCGCCTTCCGCTCTCGCAGCGGCGTCATGTCGACCGGCGCCCCGTATACGACTTTGAGCGGCCGAAGCGGTCGGTACGGGCCGATGATGGCGCACGGAACGACGGCGGCATCGGTGCGCAGGGCGAAAAAACCGACTCCCGGCAACGGCTTTTGCAACCGCCCGTCTTTGCTGCGCGTCCCTTCTGGAAAAATGCCGAGCACTTCCCCTTGTTTCAGCACCTCAAGCCCCATGCGCAGCGCCTGACGGTCATTCATGCCGCGTTTGACCGGAAACGCGCGCAAATGATGAACGAGCGTTTTGACAAGCGGCGTGCGGAACAGTTCCTCCTTCGCCATAAACCGAACCGGCCGCGGCGCCGTGATGCCGACCACTGGTGGATCGAGGTTGCTGATATGGTTGGCGCACAGAAGCACAGGCCCCTCGTTTGGAAATTGTTCCAACCCGATCGTTTGGATGCGGTAAAAAGGGGTGAGCACCCCGTTAACGACCACCTTGGCGAACGAATAAAAATCCACCCTCATCCAATCCTTTCGTTAACAATGTCCATGATTCGCTCCGCCACCTCTTCCACCGACAGCGACGTCGTATCGATTTCGACCGCATCGGGAGCCTTGCGAAGCGGCGCTGTTTCCCGCTCCGAATCGAGACGGTCACGGCGAGCGATTTCTTCTTTGAGCGTTTCCAGATCGGACGGAAAGCCGCGGGCGATGTTTTCCTCGTGCCGACGCCGCGCCCGCTCTTCCACCGAAGCTTTCAAGAAAATTTTCACTTCGGCATCCGGCAACACATGCGTTCCGATATCGCGCCCGTCCATGACAACGCCTCCACCCTTCGCCAACGCGCGCTGGCGGACGACCATCTCTTCGCGCACAAGCGGGTGCTTGGCCACCCATGATACCGCCTTCGTCACCGCCTCGCCGCGGATGACATCCGTGACATCTTCACCGTTTACCAACACCTGCTGTCCATGGCGCGATGGCTTCAATTCAATATATGTATCGCGAAGCAGCGACAAGAGCGCCTGTTCATCATCGATATCGATGCCGCACGCCAACGCGCGGTACGTCAGCGCGCGGTACATGGCGCCTGTATCGATGTACACGTAGGAAAGGCGATGGGCAATGAGTTTGGCAACGGTGCTTTTCCCCGCCGCCGCAGGTCCGTCGATCGCAATGCTAATTCGTCGTTTCATAATTCCTCCTGCTTGATCCAAAGTGATGAGTGCATAAAGAAAATGCAGGAAACTCCTGCATGCGTCTACGTTCATTGTATCATATTTGCCGTCAACGGTCGACGGCCGTTTCGACCGATTTCATTTTTTCCTGTTTTGCCACCCCTTCATATTCGTACACCTTATTGATGTAAAGCTCGATCGGGGTGTAGAGGGCAAGCCATTGGGCGACAAGCAAACAGATTGCCTGGATAAGAACGAGCTTCCATAACAGCGTTTCCATTCGTTTCATCGCGTTCACCCGCCTCCCTTTTTCTAGCAGTATTCCACCTCCCTTGCCGCTTTATTCCTTTTTCCGTTCTTCGAGCTGCCGCTCAAAGCTGTAACGAATAAGGCGAAGGCGGTCCTGCGGGTCAAGTTCAGTGAATTCGACCGACGTTTTCGCCGTATGTTGCCCGTTCGTCACTGTGCGCACGACGGCGGCTTTCGTCTGAACATAATGATACTCCCCCGAGCGCATGGGCAGCACAAGCCAAAGTTCAACCGGCATTCCAGGATGCAAAAGCGGCGCAACAGCCGGCGGAACAACGAGCGCCGCGCCGCCGGCGCTAAGATCCATGGTCATGGTCGCAAAAGGGGCGAACTCGCCGTTGAGCGGATGGACAGCGGCATCGACGTTCGTTTTCACCCGCACGTAACGGCGGCGTTGAACGCGCAGAAGCGCTTCCTCCCCCGGATAAGATAAAACAATCATCGGCAGCGGAACGCGCACTTTCCCTTTCACTTCTGTGTCAAACAAGTATAAGCCCCCATCCTGCCCGACCACGCTCGCCTTGAATTGCATGCCGTTTAACAAATACACCGTTTTTCCGTTTGTTTGATCGACCGGATAACCGATGTGAACCGCCCCGTCGCCGATGTCGAGCACCTTGCTCTGATATTGCCGCGCCGAGCCGTCCAACGGTTCGAGGCGGATCGAATCCCCGATTTTGATCGTCATCGTTCTCTTTTCCCCTTTTCAGCCAGCTTCGCTGAGACATTCGTCTCTGTCTTTGAATGGTTGTTCAAGACAATTATACCATATCGCCCTTCAGACTTGTTACCCATTCCGGTATGAAAATCATCGCGCGCCGCACGGGATGGCGGTGGAAACGTTCCATGGACAACGTTTGGCCCGCCATCCGAGGGTGAGAATAACCCCATGGACAACGTTTGGCCTTCCACCCGAGGATGAAAAACAACGCTTGCCGACGGAATTTTCACGGAAAGATCCATGGGCAATGGTTTGCCCTCCACCCGGGGATGAAAATCCGCGCCAGTGCGGCATTTTCACGGAAAATTCAACGGGCAGCGTTTTCCCTCCATCTAGGGCTGAACATCACGCGCCAGTGCGGCATTTTCACGGAAAAGATCCATGGACAGTGGATTCGCCCTCCACCCAGGGGATGAAAATCCTGCGCCAGTGCGGCATTTTCACGGAAAAGATCCATGGGCAGCGTGATCTGCCCTCCACCCGGGGATGAAAATCCTACGCCAGTCCTGCATTTTCACGGAAACGTTCCGCAAGCCATGGTTTGTCCTCCCTCCGAGGATGAAAATCCGCGCAATTCTACTTCACAGAAACGTTCCATCGACAGTGTTTGGTCCGCCATCCAAGGGTGAGAATAACCTCATGGACAACGTTTGGCCCGCCGTCCGGGAATGAACCGAAGGGCGGTGCGTGTTCAAAAAAGCAAGAAAAGACGCCCGTGCTTTCGGGCGCCTTTCCTCCTTTATCCGTAAGCGGGTTCGACGCTTTCTAATTTTTCCACTTTTTCCTCTAGTCCTGTTGAGGCGTTGATGAACAGCTGGTACGTATCGTCGCCCATCGTTCCTAAAAATTCATAGCAAAGCACCGGCTTTTGCAAATCGTTCATAATAACCGCTTGACGCTGCTCCATCACCTTTAAATGCGGGTTCAACTTTTTCTTCGCCGCCTCGACGGTGAGTTTCGGCTTCGGCAGCGGACGCGGAATGGACGATGATAAATAGTCGCGCGCGGTAAAACCGACCACACGGCCGTTATCGAGCGCCACTTTCATTTGCACCGCTTCCGGGTAGATGCGAACGCCGTTTTCGCTTTTGACGAACGTAAGCACCGCCACATTGTCGTATTGCGTGCTGTCATACAGCTCAAATCCGGTAAAGCGATGGCGTTTCAAAAACGCCAGCCCACGGTTGGCCGCTTCATGCAAACCGATGTTTGGTTTGCCGATCGGACGGCTGTTCAGCACCCAAATCGGGTAGCCGCCGTTTTTGGTGATATCCATGTAAATATCGCCCTTTGTTTTCGGATCATGAATCGTTACGCTGTAAAAGCGGTCGTCCGCCCCTTTGCCGCTTTCCGTCACCTTGATGTCTTCCGTTCCCTTTAACCCGAGGAAATCGCGAGCGATCCGCCGCGCTTCCGCCTTCGAAATCGGGCCGCCCTTCGCGCGCACGAACCCTTTTTCTTCATTGGCAAGACCGACAAACGACGGGCCAAACTCCGAAGAACTGGAGAACGTATCCACGTTTTTCTCGACCGCTCGAAACCCATCGATGATGATGTTGTCCCCTTTTTGGTCGCTCGTCGCCAACGCGAGCTCGACATCCATCCAACGCAAATTGTTTTTGAGCACCAAATGTTGGACGTTGCGCAATTCTTGGCGAATCTTGCCAGCGTTTTGATACAACGCTTGCAGCGTATGGTATTCTTCCTTTGTCAACGGTTCTTTTTCCAAATCGCGCACCGCTGTCCGGTAGCTGAACTCGCCGATGCGCGACAAAAACTCCTGCGTTTTATTGAAGGGCAGAAGCGACAGCGGCAGCTGGCCGACATCGGAATGGGCTTCCGAGGCGATTTTCCACACCTCGGCGAGCGCCGGCGACAACGATGCGTGCGAATTCATCGCCAACGTTGCTCCTAGTTTGTCATGAAGCAAGTCGATTTGGTAAGCCAAGTCGTGAAACGCGCGTTGATAGTTGTTTTCCGCGTGAATCAAAATCGCGTTTTTTTCTTGGTGCTCGCGATACCCCCAATAGCCGGTGCCGATGACAGCAAGCGCAAGCACCGCCAGCAAAACGGTTCGAATCATCCGTCTCCCTCCTTTTATTTACAGAAAATATGGTTCCCGATCCGCTTAATTTGCGGCCGGCTCCAAATCCACGCGTTCGTCGCCGTCGCCGGGTTGAAATAATAAATGGCCCCGCCGGTCGGATCCCAGCCGTTAATGGCGTCCAACACCGCCTTTTTCGCTGTTTCGTTCGGCGTCAGCCAAATTTGTCCGTCAGCGACCGCCGTAAACGCTCCTGGCTGGAAAATCACCCCAGCTACCGTATCGGGAAACGATGGATGTTCGAGGCGGTTTAAAATGACCGCGGCGATGGCCACTTGTCCGATGTACGGTTCGCCGCGCGCTTCTCCGTAAACGGCGTTTGCCATCAATTGGATATCGTTTTGCGAAAATCCTTTAGGGACGTTGGACGCCGTCGCTTTCACCGTCCGCCCCCCTCCGCCGCTCCGCTTTTTCACTTGCTGGCTGAGCGGAATGCCTCCGTAGTGAGTGAAGTCGTTTCCTTGACGGATTTGTTCTTTGACAAACGACTCGTCATATTTCGAAGCTCTCACCAGCTTTTGTTTTGTCTTTGCACCGGCCAATCCATCGACCGGCAGGCCGTACTCATACTGAAAATGGCGAAGCGCCCAATACGTGCGCCAGCCAAACACCCCATCAATTTTGCCGTTGTAAAAACCGAGATACTGGAGCCGCGCCTGCAGCTCGATGACATCATCGCCAACCGCCCCGCGCTGAATTACTTGCGGCGAAAAGGCCGCGGCGTGGTCCATCGGATACAGCGCCGCCCATACACCGAGCCAAAGCAACAGCAACGTTTTCCTTGCCATCTGCAAACCTCCCGTCAGCACTTGCCGTTTTTATCCCTATTTTCCTTCGTTTTGCTCGTTTTATACAAAAAAAAGCCAAGCGATCACGCTTGGCTGTTGACGGACGGCAGCGCTGCAGTTCGAACCGCCCCTTTCGCCTGTTTCACTTTGCGCAGCGCCACCCACCATAAAGCGAGCAGAAACGGCGCCATGTAGTAACCCCATCGCTCTTTCGCGAGCAGCAGCCAATCATAGACGCCGTGGAGGAAAAACGGCAGCAAAAACGACAGCCATAAATAATAGCTGCGCTTTTGGCGGGCGAATTTCGCCTTGCCAAAGTAAAACCCCATGATGACGGAAAAGAGCGCATGGCTGGACACCGGCAGCAGCGCCCGGACGAACGCTGTCTCCACTCCGTTGGCCAACAAATACAGCAAATTCTCCAACGTCGCAAATCCGAGCGAGACGCTGGCGCTGTAGACGATGCCATCATACGGCTCGTCAAATTCATCATCATCATACACAAAAAAATAGACGACAAACCATTTCACAAATTCCTCCAACAACGCGGCGGAAAGAAACGCTTCGGCCATCGGCGACGAAACGATTCGCTCTTCGGCAAGCACGTACTGGATGAACATGATCGGAAAGACGAGCAAAGCGCCGAACAAAAACATGCGCAACACAAATGAGAGCGGCTCCGCCTCGTATTCATCGCGCAAGTAAAAATAGCTGAGCAGCGCCACTCCGGGAGCGACGCCGGCGGAAATCAGCGAAAACATATCGATCCCCGTTTCTCTGTATTTTTATCTCTATCGTATCATGAAAACCGAGGCAAAAAAAGAGAAATCGCGTCGGCCGTCCGCCTAAAAGGCGAACAAACCGTCGAGCGGGGCATCGGAGGCAAGGGCGACGGCCAGCTTGATGCGCGCCTTTTTCGCGTCGTAATCGCTGCCGAGAATGACGCCTTTTTTATGCAAATCATAGGCGCTGCCGAGATAGTCGTACGTCGTGTACACCGCTCCTTCTTCGGCGCTCGTCGTCACCACGACTTTGATCCCCATTTCAATGGTTTTGACGATTTCATCGACCATTTTGGGCGCCACTTGGCCGCGGCCGACTCCTTCAAGCACCAAACCGGCGACCCCGCTCTCGCGCGCCGCCCGGATGAACTTCCCGTCCGCTTCCAAATAACATTTCACAATATCGACGGGCGGGAGCGGGCGGATGAGTTGGTAATGTTCGCGGCGAACCGGCTTTTGATACACATGCACTTCATCGTTATCAATAATCCCCAAATAACCGAAACCAAACGCGTTAAATCCTTGAATGTTCGAGGCATGCTCTTTTTTTACGTATTTGGCGGCAAAAATGCGTTCATTGAACACGACGACCGTGCCCGTCCCGCGCAGCGGCTCGGCGCAGGCGGCGTAAACGGCGTGGCGAATGTTGATGTACACGTCGCTGCCCAAATCGGACGGAGCGCGCTGCGAACCGGTGACGACAATGGTCCGCGGGTCATCGATCGTCAAGTCAAGAAAGTACGCCGTTTCCTCAAGCGCATCCGTCCCATGGGTGACGACGATGCCGTCGACCGTCGGATCGGCGAAATGCGCTTCGATCCGCTGTTTGAGTTCGAGCCAATGGGAAAACGTCAAATGCATGCTCGGCAATTGAAATACGCTTTCGACGATGATTTCTATATCATTTGGCAAATGGCACATCGCCGCCAACTCCTCGCCGCTTAGCGCCCCTGCCCGGAGACGGCCGGAGCGCTCGCTCCGCTTGCTGGCGATCGTGCCCCCCGTCGTCAACAAAACGACTTTTCGTTTCATCCTATCGTTCACCTGCGCTTTCTATTTCCACTAAAGCCCCCGCCTCCCCGCCGCGACAAGGCGGCAAGGTCGGCGCGTTAAGAAGACGCGCCCCGCTCACGACGGGCGAGGCAGGCAGCGATCGCCTCTCCATGAAACCGTCCGTTTTCAATAAAAATCTCATTGGCATTATTGCCCGCCGCGATCACGCCGGCGATAAACAGCCCGGGAACGTTCGTTTCCATCGTCTCGGGATCGTAATGCGGGCGGCCGCTTTCCGGATCGACGTGGACGCCGATGCTCGTTAAAAAGCGATGGTCGGGATGATAGCCGGTCATGGCGAACACAAAATCGTTTTTGATCGTTTTCGTTTCTCCGTCGACTTCATACACGACCGCGTCTTCGGTAATTTCTTTCACATGGGCGCGAAACTCCATGCGAATGACGCCTTTTTTGACGAGCGCATCAAATTCGGGCAAAATCCACGGCTTAATGCTCGGCGAATAGTCGCTGCCGCGATACAGCACGGTCACGCGCGCTCCCGCTTTCACCAGCTCCATCGCCGCATCGACGCTCGAGTTTTTCCCGCCGATGACGACGCAGTCGGTGTTGAAGTACGGATGCGCTTCTTTAAAGTAATGCATCACTTTCGGCAGCTCTTCCCCCGGCACGTTCATATAGTTCGGATGGTCGTAATACCCGGTGGCGATCACGACGTACGAGGCGCGATACTCGGCTTTCGACGTTTCCAGCGAAAACGTTCCATCTTGTTGGCGACGAACTGCTTTCACTTCCTCAAATGTGTTGACGCGCACGCGCTTGCGAACAACGACTTCCCGATAATAAGCGAGCGCTTGATTCCGCGTCGGCTTCCGGTTTTCGGTGACAAACGGCACCCCGCCGATTTCGAGCCGATCGCTCGTGCTGAAAAACGTCTGATGCGTCGGAAACCGGTAAATCGAATGGACGATGTTGCCTTTTTCAATCACAAGCGGCGAAAACCCGGCATCCTGCAAAGCGATCGCCGCCGCCAACCCGCATGGGCCGCCGCCGACGATGATGATCGTTTCTTCTCTCATGTTTTTGTCACCTCGCACGAAGCAAAAAATCCCCTATCTTATGATAGGGGATTTCGCGAAAGCTTGCAAACGTCAACGCTCGCCGCGTCATACCCAACCGCGGAATCGGCACGCTTCCGCCATTTTGCGGACGCCGACCATGTAAGCGGCAAGGCGCATATCGACGCGGCGCGTTTGCGCCATTTCATACACGTTGTTGAACGCTTTGACCATCACTTTTTCCAGCCGCTGCTCGACTTCCTCTTCCGTCCAATAATAGCCTTGGTTGTTTTGCACCCACTCGAAATAGGACACCGTCACGCCGCCAGCGCTAGCGAGCACATCCGGGACAAGCAAAATACCGCGCTGCGTTAAAATTTCCGTCGCTTCGAGCGTCGTCGGCCCGTTCGCCGCTTCGACAACGATGCTCGCCTTGATGCGCGGAGCATTTTCCGCCGTAATTTGGTTTTCGATGGCCGCCGGCACTAAAATGTCGCAATCGAGTTCAAGCAGCTCTTTATTCGAAATCGTGTTTTTAAACAGCTTCGTCACCGTGCCAAAGCTGTCGCGCCGCTCGAGCAAATAGTCGATATCGAGCCCGTTCGGGTCGTACAGCGCGCCGTACACATCGGAAATGCCGACCACTTTCGCTCCGGCGTCGTGCATAAATTTCGCCAAATAGCTGCCGGCGTTGCCGAACCCTTGAACGACGACGCGCGCCCCTTCAAGCGATAAGCCGCGTTTTTTCGCCGCCTCGCGGATGCAAATCGTCACCCCTTTGGCCGTCGCCGTTTCCCGGCCGTGCGAACCGCCCAAGACAAGCGGTTTTCCGGTAATAAAGCCCGGGGAATCAAACTCGCGGATGCGGCTGTACTCATCCATCATCCACGCCATAATTTGCGAGTTCGTAAACACGTCCGGCGCCGGGATGTCTTTCGTCGGGCCAACGATTTGGCTGATGGCGCGCACGTAGCCGCGGCTTAGCCGCTCCAGCTCGCGGAACGACATCGTGCGCGGATCGCAGACAATGCCGCCTTTGCCGCCGCCATACGGCAAATCGACGATGCCGCATTTTAAGCTCATCCAGATCGATAGCGCTTTCACTTCGCGCTCCGTGACTTCCGGGTGAAAACGCACGCCGCCTTTCGTCGGACCGACCGCATCGTTATGCTGGGCGCGGTAGCCGGTGAAAATTTTCACTGTTCCGTCATCCATGCGCACCGGAATGCGAACCGTCAACACGCGAATCGGCTCTTTTAACAGCTCGTATACTTCCTCTGGATAACCGAGCTTCTCTAACGCTCTATGTATAACAATCTGTGTCGACGCCAGCACGTCGTATTGTTGTTCCTTTTCTTCCGTATGCTTATCGGCTGCCATACGTAAACCTCCTATAAGCTCGCTAGAATAGTTTGTCGCCTTCCATGTCATAGTATACACCTTCTGTGAGCGGATGCAAAGGAAAAATCATAAGAAAACAGCAAGCGTTCCTCGCGACATTATTTACGGCTGGAAAATTTACGGCTGGAAACCTTCTAAGGTGCCCCCATCAGCTTTCATCAAGCGGCAGGCCAACGATGACGCGCTTCCTTGGCCCATTTTCGAATTCGGGTGTTTTTCGGCCGGCGCAACATATCGCTCGAACAAAGCCGTGAGCACGTATAACCGTCACGAAAAAAGGGCCTCCCGATCCTTTTTGGGACACCCTCTTGCCCGCCTCAGTGGGCGCGAAAATAACGGACGAGCTGCTCGATGGTGCGGTGTTCGATCAGCCGTTTTCCATACTCTTGCACACGGTGTATCGTAATCGTGGCCGGATTGCCGAACTCGGCCAGCAAGGCGACAAAGTTATCGAGCGGAATGGGAGGCTCTTGTGGAACATGCAAGTAAAAGCGGTCTTGATACGAATAAAGCGCGCCGTCAAGGCAGCCGACCGCATGCAGGCGATGAGCGAGCTGGATGACATCTTCGAACGATTGAAATTCGTAAAATATGTCATCGCTCTCATCGAGCGTTACTTGCATTTCGATATAATCGTCGGCGAACTCTTCTTCCATGTCATCGTAGTCGCCTTCGTTCGTAACGATAACGACCATGCCCTGCGCCGGTAAAGAGTACACTTCGACCGCGATCGATCCGTTCACTTCAAAGCCGAGCTCTTCGCTTGCTTCCTCGATCATATCGCGGAACAGCTGATGGACTTTCAACGTGTCTTTCCATAAATCGTCTTTGGTCAGCCCGCGGTCCAACAAATCGTCGAATGTCAGGAAAATTTTTATCTTGTTGTGGGTCAAGCGCTCCAGACGCATCGGCAACCCCTCCTTACCTACAGAGCCATCTCTTACCGTTATTGTATGTCGGAACTGGCAATTGGTTCGTTTGTTGTTATTAATGAGTTTACATCGTTTCCCGGGTTTTAGACAAGCATTTTTTCTCGGTTGCTCCCCCGATAACCATACTTCCTCCTGCTAAAGCCGGCCGTCTTCAAGCAGCCGGCGTCCTCGTAACGTCATCATACCATAAAAGAAGGAAAAAGCGAAAAAAAGCGCCGCCAGCCGCCAATGAAACTGAAACACCCAGTAAAAATGGCTAAGCGCCGCTATGCTTATCAACCACTCACCAATGCGAACCCGCCGTCCGGCCAACCAACTCACCGCCCCGATCATCGCCCGGCGAAGCAGCGCGCCGTTCGCAGCGACCCCGAGAAAAAAACAGCCGAAAGCAAGCCATGATCTTAACGGGGAGAACAACAGCTGCGTCCAAAACAAAGTGGGAGAAAACGGCTCTAGCGGCGGGAGCCAATGCAAAAACAAGTAACTGCACAAGACCGCGACCATCGACGTCATCCATAACCGGCGCATAACGTTCCTCCGCGATTTTCTTGCACACAAGGGGGAACGAATGATGTGGATGTATGAAAACAAACTGCAATATCCGGTCCGCGTCAGCACGTGCAACCCGCGGCTCGCCAAATACTTAATCGAACAGTACGGCGGAGCGGACGGAGAGCTCGCTGCGGCGCTTAGCCGTTTCCCGCGCTCGGCCACAGTTCCGGCCGCCAAGCGCCGACAGCGGGGCCCAAGCGGACAGCAGGAGAAGATCAGCGATGTTCGTAATAGAGATTGATGTCATATTCGCGCTTCATCCATGCAAACACCTGATGGCGCTTGTTCCATTGTTCCTCCTCTTTCCATAAATCAATGCTTTTTTGGATAATTTCACAGCGGAGCGCGTGAAACTCCTCTTCCGCCTTTTCACTTTTTCCTTTATAATAAACAGCCGCCCAATACAAGGTACATAGAAAAAGAAGGAACGATACGTGAACGGGCGCGGCAAAAAACCATGCGAACCGCTCGCTCCATGTGCCAAACGCCGCCCCGTTGAGCACTATATAAAGAGAGAAGACAGCCAAGCCGGCAAAAGCCGCCACCTGCAAGAGCAATGTTCTTTTTTTTAAATATTCCCACTTTCTTTTCCGCTCGATGACCGCGAGCAACATTTCTTTCGTCACTTCGTCAAGGGAAAATTCAGCGGGAAAATGGGCCATGGCGCTCCCCCCTTCCTTGTCCTCTCTATTGTCCATCCTATGCAGCAGCAAATGAGGGTAGAACCGAAAGGGGGACGCCGGCCCTAGTTTTCTGACGGCTGCTCCTCCTGTTTTTCGGCGAGCGGAATGCGCAACGTCTGTCCCGGCTGCAGCCGGTTTGAGGACAACCCGTTTTCCTTTTTGATCATGTCCATGCCGCTTGGCGTCCCGTAATATTTCATGGCGATGCTGTAGAGAGTTTCATTGGCCGCCACGACGTGGGTGATCGTCTTGCGGTTGCCGGCTGAGCCGCCCCGCTGCTCGCCCGCCGGTCGTTCATCCTGCCTTGCCGTTGACGGAGACAGGGTGTCTTCGTTGTCCGTTTCGCGAATGATGCGCACCGTCTCCCGGCTGCTGTTTTCGTCATGGCGGACGATCGCCACCGTCCCCGACTCGGATTGGACGTGATGAAGCGCGAGCACCGCCGCCGGCAGCGTCAAAAACAGAAACATCAGCAGGCGAGCAGGGATGTATTTTCGTTTTTGTTCTTCTTTTTGCCGCCGCCGTCTCAGGCGGGAAGACGGCGCACGTTCCTCCGATTCCGACCGCCGTGTTCGGGCGGAGCGCTCCGGTGTCCGTTCCATCGCTTCACTCCCTTTCCTCCATCCCCCGGTGTAAGCGAATTTCGAGGGCAAGCACAACGTCAATCAAAAAATGGGCCGTGACGGGAACCCATAGACTGCCGGTTTGCTCGTAAAGCACGCCAAGGAACAAACTGAGCAGAACGACCAGCAAAAACAAAAACCATTTTTCTAAGTAGCGAACATGCAGCAGCGCAAAAATGGCGCTCGCCGCCCAAAGCCCCCCATGCGTCTGCACAACACCGCGAAACAGCCACTCCTCCGCCAGCGCGATGAGCGCACATAAAAAAACGATGTGCGGAACCGACCGCCGGCGGAAAATTTTTTCGTTCACCCCGCCATCGTCATACCAGTCATTAGGCAAACAGCGCATGGCCCAAAACTCGACAGCGAGCACCGCCGCCGCTCCGCCCACTCCGTAGATCAAGACATCGTCCGCAGCAAACCGCCAAAGCCGGCGCCATTCGGCCCCGTCAAACAACAACAGCGAAGCGATGCCGGCAGCCGCCAGAAGCAGCGCTTGCGTCAAGTAAAGATGAAACAGCACTTCGCGTTCGGTCATATGACGAATTTGTTCACTTTGCCGCTTCATGGGGAGGCCTCCCGCCAAAAAATAGATTCCACAGCTCCTCGCGCCAATCGCGAACAAAAACGGCCGTCTGACGGCTCTCGCGGCCTACATAGTCGTCGAGCGACAAGCCGCAGCGGTCGCAACAGCGGTCCGGGCGGACGGCCAACTCTTCGCCGAACGCATGAACAAGGCGGGAGCGGCGGCACGAAAGCTCGTGCACCCATCCTTCCATCTCCCGGACTTTTTTCCGTTTCCACCGGCGCCGCTCTTCCACGGCGGCCGCCACCCGTTCGCCAAGCAGCGCCGGCGCCCCAAAGACGAGCGACTGCTCCCGTTCTAAAACGTACGATAAAAGCCGTTTTTGTATGTCGGTAAACCGACTCGTTTCTACCCATACACGAAAACGATCCAATCCCGCCCCTTCCGGCAGCCGACGAAACCACTCACGCAGCTCGTGCGGATGGGGAAGCTCCGCTTCGGCCACCGCTTGGGCCATCGCTGCGTCGCCATCGGCGTAAAACAGCACAGCCAAACTGGGCGCGCCGTCACGACCGGCCCGCCCGATCTCCTGCACGTACGCTTCCAGCTGCGCCGGCATATGAAAATGCAGGACAAAGCGGACATTTTCTTTATTGATGCCCATGCCAAATGCGCTCGTGCAGCAGACGAGATCCAACTGGCCGTGCAAAAATTGCTGCTGCACGAGCAGCCGCTGCTCCCCATCCATGCCGGCGTGATAGTAAGCGACCCGCCCGGCCCCGCTCCGTTCGAGCCGCCGCGCGATCTCTTCCGCCCCTTGCCGGCTCGAGAAGTAGATGATGCCCGGGCCTTTGAGCCGCTGCGCGTATTCGATGATCCGCTCCGCCTTTTCTTCCGGCGAACGGCAATGCTCAACCTTTAAGGCGATGTTCGGCCGATCGACAGAATAAATGTGGCGTCTAGCCTCTCTCATCCCGAGCGTGCGGATGATGTCGTCGCGCACTTGCGGCGGCGCTGTCGCGGTCAGCGCCAGACACGGAGGGTTCCCAAGCGCGCGACGAACGTCCCCGAGCTTTAAAAAGTCGGGACGGAAATCATAGCCCCATTGCGAAATGCAGTGCGCTTCATCGACGACAAAGAGCGAGACAGGCGCGCGTCGCAGCGCGGCCAAAAACGAAGCCGACTGGAGCATCTCCGGGGAAGCGTAAATAAAGCGAAAATCGGCCAGCGAAGCAAGCGCCTGCCCCTTTTCCTCCTCGTCGAGCAGGCTGTGAAAGGCGATAACTCGCTTTTCCCCGCGCCGGCGCAGCTGTTCGACCTGATCTTCCATGAGCGACACAAGCGGGGAAACGATGAGCACCCGGCCGGGCCGCACGTAAGCCGGCAGCTGATAACAAAGCGACTTGCCGCTCCCGGTCGGCAGCATTGCCAACACATCGCGCCCGGCCAGCACATCGTCGATCACTTCCCGCTGCCCCGGGCGAAACGAATGATGTCCAAACTGCTTGCGCAGCGTGTTCACGATTTCATCCAACGTCCCACTTCCTTTGCCAATACAAGACGAATTTCAAAATAGCTGACCGCTCCGCCAAGCGCCTCGCGAATTTGCTTTAGCTTGCGCGTTCCGAGCGTCTTGGCCGCCGCCTGAACCGCCGCGGCTTTCTCGGCGGCAACAAACGGGGCGATCGAAAAAGCGGGCACATTGGCGGCGATTTCGACAAGATGGTCTTCAATCGTGCTCCGCTTCAAACGGCGAATGGCGGCGATTTCCTCGATCGTTTTTCCTTTTTGCAGCCATTCGTACGTTTTTTGCGCCGATTGGGTCAACGCCACCGGCGCCAAGCCGTCCATCAGCTCGGCCAGCGCTGGGGAGCGCCCCGCTTCCGCCTCTGCCATGATGTAATGAAGCGCATCGCGAAATAGAAATTCGACATACAGCGCCTCTTTTTGCAGATGGGCGGCGATTTGCTCGGCCGTCCAGCCGATGCGGTCCGCGCTCGTCAACCGCAGCGTAAACACGATCGCCGCTTCTTCTGAAACGGCAGCAAGCAGCTGGAGAAGCTCTTCGTACAACTCTCTCGCCAGCGCGACGCGGCCGCCTTTATCCATCAAGTAGCGCTTCACCCAGCGAAGCGTCCGTTCATCGCGGCAAATCGGCGCAAACCGCCGGCCGGCGTTTAAGTTCGACAACGTCTGTCCAATGAGGGAAAGCCGCTGCCAAAACGGCAGCTCCACCTCGTGGTAGCGCCAGCCGTTCATATGACGGGGAAAAAGCGCCTCCCGCTCGGAAAGCCACTCCTCCCCCGCTTCGGTCAGCCGGTACGCCCGATCCCCGACCGCCATGGCGAGCCGCTGTTCAGCCAGCCAGCCCGCCGCCGCTTCAAGCGAAGACATCGTCACGTTTTTCCACACGCCAAAAAACGGTTCAAGCTGAAACCATTTGCTGTCTTGGAGTGTCTGCGCCGATTTTTTTCCCGAAAATAAATGATACGAAGCCGCCAGCGTCCGCTCACCGCGAAACTGGCGAAGACACCAAGCGAGCAAAAACGACGCATAACTGTGCTGCATGGCCCTTCCTCCCTGCCTTTATTGTAGCAAAAAAAGCGGGCCGATCGGCAAAAAATCGCGTCGTTGACATTTCCACCACATGATCACAAAAATGAACCTCTCCCACCTACCTTCCATTTCGAGGTGGGAGACTTCTCGGTGAATGTGTTAAAGAAGATGCATATGTGTAAAAATACAAGCGAGCGATTTTTTTTATTGAAAAGCCGGCGGGACGGTCTTATTATAAAAGTGAAACGTTCATTTCCGAGCAGGCAACACGGAGATGGCCCGTCCGTTTCCAATAAACTTGGGGAGGTTCGATGTTTATGCCAAAGTATACGATTGTGGATAAAGAGACGTGCATCGCCTGCGGAGCGTGCGGCGCCGCCGCCCCGGACATTTACGATTACGACGAGGACGGCATTGCCTACGTCACCCTTGACGACAACCAAGGGATCGTCGAAGTGCCGGAGATTTTGATTGACGATATGATGGATGCCTTTGAAGGCTGTCCGACCGAATCGATTAAAGTCGCGGATGAACCGTTTGATGGTGATCCGAACAAATTCGATTGACATTTATGGTGGGCGGAATCGCGTCTTTCTTGCAAAGGCCTGTGGATCGCCCCCTCTTGCCGTGGCGGCAGGAGGGGTTTTTTGATGCCAGCGTGAAAAAATGGCCTATCACAAGTGGCGCATCTTGAGCGAACGTGCTACAATAAAATTGGCTTGTCCGCCGCCGACCGGCGGACAAGCTTTCATGTATACATAACGAACAAGGGAGGAACGGGTCATGGCATTCGAAAATAAAATTGTCGAAGCGTTTATCGAAATTCCAACCGGCAGCCAAAACAAATACGAATTCGACAAAGAGCGCGGCATTTTCAAGCTCGACCGCGTTCTGTACTCACCGATGTTTTATCCGGCCGACTACGGCTACTTGCAAAATACGCTGGCGCTCGACGGCGACCCGCTTGACATTTTGGTCATCACGACAAACCCAACGTTCCCGGGCTGCGTCATCGACACGCGCGTCATCGGCTATTTGAACATGGTCGACAGCGGCGAAGAGGACGCGAAATTGATCGGCGTTCCGGTCGAAGATCCGCGCTTTGACGAGGTGCGCTCCATCGAAGATCTTCCGCAGCACAAACTGAAAGAAATCGCCCACTTCTTTGAGCGCTACAAAGACTTGCAAGGCAAGCGGACGGAAATCGGCACATGGGAAGGCCCGGAAGCCGCGGCCAAACTTATTGATGAATGCATCGCCCGCTACAATGAACAGAAAAACCGATAATCAACCTGCGAATATTTGTTATTTCCGAACAATTTTGCCCGTATCGTTTGATATGGGCGCTTTTTTTTGTGAAACCCGAACATTTCTTTTGTAAAAAAACGTTTTCATTGGTATGACTTCTTTTTTCCCCATTGACAGAAACCGCTTTCCCGTGTTAAATTATCAGAAATTTAACATCCTTGAAACAGAAAGGGGCACCGACTGTGTTTCGCGTACTTGTTTCCGACGCCATCAGCGAAGAGGGGCTGGCGCCGCTCCGCGCATCGGCGCACATTGACATCGTGCAAAAGAACGTGAGCGAAGCGGAAGAGGAATTGCACACATTTGACGCTTTGCTCGTGCGCAGCGCCACCAAAGTGACCGAAAAACTATTGGAAAACATGCCGAACTTACAAATTATCGGCCGCGCTGGTGTGGGCGTCGACAACATTGATGTCGATGCCGCGACGAAACGCGGCATCGTCGTCATCAATGCGCCAAACGGCAATACGATTTCGGCCGCCGAGCATACCTTTGCCATGATGGCCGCGCTGGTCCGCCGCATCCCGCAGGCGCACATTTCCGTCAAATCGCGGGAATGGAACCGCTCGGCGTTTGTCGGCAATGAGCTGTTTGGCAAGAAATTGGGCATCATCGGCTTCGGCCGCATCGGTTCGGAAGTCGCCAAACGGGCGCGCGCCTTTGGCATGAGCGTGCACGTGTACGACCCGTTTTTAACAAAAGATCGGGCCGAAAAACTCGGCGTCTCCATTCATTCGCTCGATGAAGTGCTGGCTTCCGCCGACATCATCACCGTCCATACACCGCTGACAAAAGAAACGCGGGGACTCCTTGGCGCGGACAACTTGGCGAAAACGAAAAAAGGAGTCTATCTAGTCAACTGCGCCCGCGGCGGCATCATCGACGAGCGAGCGCTCATTCCATTTTTGGAAAACGGCCATGTCGCCGGCGTCGCCCTCGACGTTTTTGAACAAGAGCCGCCGGGCGATCATCCGCTGCTTTCGTTTGACAATGTGATCGTCACGCCGCATTTAGGGGCGTCAACGGTCGAAGCGCAGCTGAACGTCGCCACCCAAGTCGCCGAAGAGCTGCTCCACTTTTTTGAAGGACGGCCGGTCACCTCGTCGATCAACTTGCCGGTGTTGTCGAAAGACGTCTATGAAAAAATTCACGCATTCTATCATTTAGGCCGGAAGCTCGGCTTGATCGCCTCACAGTTTATGAACATCCCGGTGCAAGAGCTGTCGGTCACCTACGCCGGCACGGTCGCCGATCTCGAGACGACGTACATCACCCGCAGCCTGCTTGCCGGCTTCCTGCGGCCGCGCGTCGCCTCTACGGTCAACGAGGTGAACGCCGCCATGATCGCCAAAGAACGCGGCATCACATACGGCGAAAAATTTTCCGATGAAACGCACGGCTATGCGAACTGCATTTCCCTCACCGTCCACGGTGAAAACAAAACGTTCACCATCAAAGGAACGCACGTGCCGAACTACGGGGACCGCATCGTCCACTTTGACGGCGTCGCCATCGACTTTGCCCCGGAAGGACATCTGTTGTACATTCAGCATCATGACCGGCCGGGAATGATCGGCAAAGTCGGGAACGTGCTCGGGGCGCACGATGTCAACATCGCCACCATGCAAGTCGGGCGGCAAGAGGCCGGCGGAAAAGCGATGATGATCCTCTCGCTCGACAAACCGGTGGATGAGGCGGTGTTACACGCACTGGCGCAAATTGATGATATTGAGACCGTCAAACGGCTTGAGGCGTAGCCATAAAAAACGCAGGCTTCAAAATTCGGAAGCCTGCGTTTTTTTGTTCGTTTGCAACGCCAAACGGTGAGAAGGCGTCCACCGCCCCCAGTTGAGATTTCCCTTGCAAGCCGCCGCACATCCAGCCGTCCGTCCATGAAAAACGCAGGCGCCAAGAGATCAGAAGCCTGCGTTTTTCGCCATATCGTTTCACTTAACCGAGCGGCACCGCCTTCCGCTCGCCTTTCGAGAACGTCATGAGCTCGGTATAGCCGATGCTGCGGGCGAGTTCCACCGCTTTGTCAAAATCGGCACCGACATGTTCCGGCACGTGCGCATCGGACGATAATACGATCGGAATGCCTTTGTCATAGCACATTTTCAACAAGCGCGGATCCGGATACAGTTCGCCGACCGGTTTGCGCAACCCCGCGGTGCTGATTTCCACACACGTTTTCGAATTGGCGAGCGCGGTGGTCGCTCGGTCATATTGTTCAAGCAAAAACTCCTCGTCCTCGGGGACGTACTTGAAAATTTTCACCAAATCCAAGTGGCCGATAATATCAAACAAATTTGACTCGGCGAGCGTCACGACTTGATCGAAATATTTGCGATATGTATCGTACAAATCGCGCCGCTCCCACTCGTGGCGGTACTCGACTAAATCGATGCCGAAATCGTCGACCCAATGGATCGAACCGATGACATAGTCAAACTCGTACGAGCGGATGAAGGCAGCCATTTCCCCATGTTTGCCCGGCTTATAGTCCATCTCGATCGACATCTTGACATCGATGCCCGCATCCCATGCTTCGTGAAACAGGCGGACATAATCGGCCATATCGTAGCAGCGGCGCGCTTCGACCCACGGGTTCGACAAAATGTTTTTTGTCTGATAAAAGTGATACGCGTGCTCAGAGATGCCGAAGTGCTGAATCCCTTTCTTGGCTGCCTCATCGGTGAACTGGCGCAAATAATCGAGCGTCAACGTCCCCCGCTCCAAATGGTTGTGATAATCCGTCAACATTTCCGTTTCCCCTCTCTTGCTGTTTTTCTCATTATAACGCAGCAACGCAAGAAAGGACAACCATTGGTTGAATATTCAGGCTTCAGCCGTTGGCGCCGATGAGAAAAAGCAGGCCGACGCATGCCGCTACGCCGGCGACCGCTAAAATTCGTCTTGTCACATCCCCCATGGTCATCCCTCCTTTTTCATCCCCTGCTCCGCATGCTGGCGCGGACCGAAGCTCCCCGCAACGGCTAAGCCGCCTCCTGCGCTCAAAAAGAGGCTTGGCAAATCGAGAAGAGAGCCGCGCGGTGACGACCTCTTCCTCTCACACCATATAAGTCTTATGTCAAAACGATCGGCGCTAGAACAGAACCGCGCCGCCATTTACAAAACGATAACAAAACAGCGCCACCCCGCTACCGCCCTGCTGCCGCCACTACTTCCGAGTTCGGCCCCGGCGGCACGGCGATTCGCTCTCCAAGCCGATACGAACCAAGGGAGGAACGGCCAGCGGCGGTCAGCGTCACGTCATGTATTCCAAACTCTTTCGCCGTCAGCAACATCGCTTCCACCATGCGCGCTGCGTCTTGGGTGTCAAGCGAAACGGACACGCGGAGGCGGATCGTCGCGTGGCGTTCATCCACCTTCACTCCGGTGATCTCTACCCCTTGCGGAACAGCCGGTTCCAGCCCGCTTCCCCCCGGCTTGGTCATCCGCTGCAGCGCCTCAAGAAGCGTCGAGGCTCCGCTCGGGGCTGGAATGAGCACGACGGCTGGAAACGAAGACGTACGGCTAATATAATACATTCGTTTTTGCCCGCCGATTTTTGACAGGTGCAACCGCCCCACCGCCGGCAAATTCAATCCTTCTTTCCCGGCGGTGAAAAAGTGGAGGCGCCGTCCGCCCATTTGCCGCACCGTCTCCGTCACCGCCGCCAAAAAAAGTTGCTGTTCTTTGCCGCTGGCCGCAAACACACGATGCCCGGCCGGAACGTCCACCGCCCATGTGCGCCCGTCCTCCGCTTCCGGCACCACGGTAACGCCATCAAACCAGCGGGCCGCATCGCGAAGCCGAGTGCGGCTCAATTCATCGATGGCAGCCGCCACCCGCTCCGCCGGGGCAAGCCGGTCATCGAGCGGCACCGCGACCGGCACCACAAAACCGCTGCGCCGGTCGGGCAAGGCGATCACCGCCACGGTTTCGTTTTGTTCCGCCGCCTTTGAAGCCGCATCCGCCGTCATCATCATTTCCGTCGGCGCCGAAGCGCTATTGGTCGGCGTCATTTCCGCCGGCGATGCGGCCTTCTGTTTCTCCTCCTGCTCCGGCGCGATCCACCGATGGCCACCGAGCGCAACGGCGATCAGCACCGTCGCTACCGCCGCTGCCGCGCGCCACCGACGTTTCCAGCGCGCCTGCTGAGCGCGCCGCCATTGCTGATAAACGTCTTCTTTGGAACGGCGGTCTTTCACGGTCGGCATCTGCTTTAACCCATGTTCAATGCACTGCTCACTCCACTGAAACTTTTTCACATGCCCCACCTTCCCGTTCCGCCTCTTCCTCCATATAGTGCTTCAGCGCCTTCAAGGCGCGGTGCTGTGTTGTCTTCACCTTGCTTTCCGTCCAGCCGAGCGCTTCCGCCGTTTCGGCGATCGACAACGACTGGATAAAACGAAGCACTAGCACGAGCTGCTGATCGAGCGTACAGCGGGCCAAACAACGGTACAGCTGCTGAATTTCCTCGTTTTGAATGGCGAGTTCCTCAGGCTGCGGACCATCCGCACTGATTTGTTCCTCGCTCCAATCCGCTGCCCCCACCCACTGACGGCGGCGTTTTTGCTTGCGGAAAAAATCGATCGCCACATGGCGCGCAATGGACAGCAGCCACGTTTTTTCGCTGCATTGCCCTTGAAACCGCTTATATGAGCGAAGCACTTTGACGTAGACTTCTTGGACTAAATCTTCGGCCTGCTCTCGATTCCGCACCATGTAAAACAAAAAATTAAACAAGTCATCGTGATATTTTTCATACAACTGCTCAAAGACGGGGTCCATCGTTTCTCTCCCCCTATCTTCCCCATGGACCGCGGCCATTCGTCTGCTTTTGACCATCGGGCTGCTCCCGTACGAAAGCGGCGGCATCGCCTTGTTCCGCTTGACAGCCGAACCAAAAAAAATCCCATTATCTTCATGATAACGGGTGACGATGAAAAAGAAAACCACTTTTTGCACAGAAATGGGGGCATGGCTACCGTTCGGCAAACAACGGGAAAAAGAGCCGCCCAGCTTGCTGCTTCAGCTTCGGTTCGCCGGCTGGGTCATAGCTGATCAGCACGGCGGTGGCCGGTCCCCCGGATGAAAAAAGCGACAGTGGACACGAACAACTGCGGAAGCGGAGGCGATTGGCGGCCAACAGCCCTGTCCATTCGTAAAAAACGCCTTTCGATCCGATCGGCACGAGCTCATACACATAGGGCGAAACAAGCAGCTCGGCGAAAAGGGAAAGCGGCAGCACCCATTCGGGTTGGGCCAACACCGCAGCCCCGACGAGCGGGCGGCCGATCACGGCAAACCGCGCCGTCTCCGGCGTCATCCCGATCCGCTTTCGCTGGCTGGCCACCGTCCCGAGCGCCGTCACGCCAAGCGCCGACTGTACGGTTGGAAAGTTGGATTCCGTACTGCCGGTGATCGGAAGGGAAAGAGCGAGCTCTCGGCCTGCTCGCTCAACACCGCGGCAAAGCGCCTCCCAACGGTCGTCGGCGATGAAATTTTGCAGCACGACCGCCCTCGCTTCGGCCCCGACGCTCAACAGCTCCAGCAAAGCGACGCGGGCGGCGAAATAGGCGACGACATCAGTCGGAGCAGACACGACATCGCCCGGCTTGTCTCCAACCGCCGCTGAACCATCGGCGGCAACAGCCAACTCCACGCCGTCCGCCAGCGGTAGAAACAGCACATCACGCATGCGGCACTTTCCCCCTTGCTTTTCCCGCGACACGCTCGACAGACGGGATGACCGCCATCGCGATCAAGACATTGATGAGCGCCGCTATCGACAGTGGCGGAATGACCGCCAACACGAACGACCAACCGAACGAAGCGGCCAGCGGCAACGGGGCGAAACAAGCGTTGCCAATGATAAAGACCGCAGCGCTTCCTATTTTCCAGCCCCGCTGATAGAGCAAGGCAAACAGGGCGCCAAGCGCGGCCATTTCCAACGCAATCAGCCAATGAAACGGTCCGAGCGGCCAACCGCCGAGCCACGCGGAAATCAAATGCCCGATTCCCGCCACCGCCGCCCCGGCACGCGGACCGAGGATGGCTGCGGCGACAAGAGCCGGAGCGCTGTCTAAGGCGATGCTGCCGACAAACGTTGGCAGCTTGATGAACGACCCGACGGCGGACAACGCCAAACAAACGGCCAGCCATGCCAAGCGACGGCTCATGGTGTCTCCTCCTTGTCGCGAAACACGATGGCGCTTCGTTCGTACTCGACATCGTTCACCCCTAGCCGCGCATTCACAACCCGCGCGGCAGCGAACAAATAGTCGGATAGGCGGTTCATATATTTGAGAACCACATCGTTGATCGGCTCGGCTTTTTGCAAAGAAACGATGCAGCGCTCCGCTCTTCTCGTCACGGTGCGCGCCATATGAAGCGCCGCTGCCCCCTTCGACCCGCCCGGTAAAATGAATTTTTGCAACGGCGGCGCTTCTTGGACATACGCGTCGATGCGCGCCTCCAAACGAGCGACCATCTCATCGTTCACTTTATACGGCAGCTTGCCGTTGACAATGGCTAAGTCGCCGCCGCAGTCAAACAGCTCATGCTGGATCGTTTGCAGCTCGGCGCAAAGGTCGCGAAACCGTTCATCGTCCACAAGCAAAGCCAACGCCCAACCGATCACCGAATTGGCCTCATCGATCGTCCCGTACGCCTCGACGCGCAAATGGTCTTTGTCGACGCGCCCGCCGACTAGACTCGTTTTTCCTTGATCTCCTGTCCGTGTATACAGCCTCATTCGCCCTCTCCCCTTTCCTTATTTCAATCGTTCAACCAGCCCGCACCAAAGTCGGTCAACGCGGCTGCACATAGCGGCCAGCCGTTGGTAACAGAGGCCGACCGCATCACGCCAACGCCGCTCTTCCCTATCGACAGGGACGATGCCTTGCGTCACATCGGTGCCGATCCAAACGACGGCGCGGCCGGGTGCCGCCGCCTCCCAGCGCCGCCAGTCGCCAAAGCGCTTCTCCCATTCGTCCACATCCGGAACGCGACGAATGGCGGCTTCGAGCCCGTCAAGGACGACTGTTTTCGCCCCGTGGACATCATCGGGCGCTTGGTATGGTGCTTGATAGCCGTCCTGCCATACGATGTGGCTGCCATCGCCTACTCCGTACCGTTCCCGCACCCATTTTCGCTTTCCTTGAAACGCACCGCCGACAACGAAATGCATCGTTTCCCCTCCTTCCAACGCTCAAGCGTTGATTCCAACGTATAGCCCCCGGCAAACGGCGCCTCCCATTCCCAAAACGGGCGAAGAGCCGGCGCATACCGCTCCAGCAAAAGGCGGATCGGGCCGCCGTGAGTGACAACAACGACATGGCAAGCCCCTGATCGTTCGGCCAAGGCAAGCGTCTTTGCGAGCGCCTGCATGATGCGCCTCTGAAACTCGGCATACGATTCACCGCCGGGCGGGGCCGCTGCTTCGGGAGACTCCAGCCAGCGCCGATACGCACGGTCGTCTTTCAAGTCCGCAAACGTCCGCCCTTCCCAAGCCCCGAAGGACAGCTCACGCCATTCCGCGGCGCACCAATCCGCCTCCCGTCCCGGAAACAAGCAAGCGGCCGTCTCGCGGCAGCGGCGAAGATCGCTGCCCACTAACAGATCGAGCGGAGCGAACCGTTCTGTGCGCAGCCGGCGAAGCCGCTCGCGCTCCTCGGCCGCCAGCGGAACATCAAGCCAACCGATGTAAGCGCGGCGCCGGTTTTCCTCCGTCATGCCATGCCGGATGAGTGTAAGAGCCAAATGACGCCCCACAGCACCGTTTCCCCCCCTTCAATGAACGCGCCAAGCACATCGCCGGTAATGCCGCCAAACTGGGTTTCCGCCCAACGCCGAGCCGCCGCCACCAACAATCCGGTCGCCGCCAACAACGCCAAGCCGGTTGGGAGCGGGACAGCGCCGATCGCCGCCAATAACGCGAGCACGAACAAAGCAGCCATCAGCGCGCCCACCGCATCGCGCCATGAACTGTATTCGCGGAGCGAAGCCGCCATTCCTGTCGGCTTTGCCAGCTTTGCGACGACAAGAAGCGAGGCGGCGCCAGCCCGCGATAAACAAGGAACCGCCACCAACAGCGCCCATGGGACACCGGTTTGCAGCGATTCGTACAAAAACAGCCAACGGAACGACAGCACGGTGAAAAGCACGAGCACCGCAAATGCGCCGACGCGCGAATCGGACATAATTTCTTGCCGCCGCTTCACATCGCGGTAGGAAAAAAACGCATCGCCGACATCCATCAGCCCATCGGCGTGCAGCCCTCCGGCCAGCCAAACGCCGAGCCAAAGAAGGAGAAACGACCAAAAAAGCGGCGAACCGAAGGAAAGCGACAGATAAAGCGCATACAGCGCAGCCGAACATGCGCCGATCAGCCCCCCGACCAACGGCATGCACCGCACGAGCCAACGGACGTGCCACTCATTCCATTCGACGGCGCGCCGGATCGGAAAGACGGTCAGCAGCTGGAGCGCCAGCCGCCAACCGCTCCACGCCCTCTTCATTGCGGCCACCGTCCTTTTTTCACGCGCAGAAGGCCGCATTCGACTACAGCGGCCGCCCCGGCAGCGGCAACCAACTGCTGATGAAGCCACCCAAGCGTTTTCATGTAGCGAAACGTGCCCTCATCATCCGGCACCCCGCCGGAAAACAGCTCATTGGATACGACCACCACCGCCCGGCACCGTCCGGCCCACGCCCGCACCTCATCAAGCAGGCGACGGGCGGCTTCGTCAGCCGTTTTCATCGTTTTCCAATCATCTCCTACAAACAGTTCTGCCGCCCACCAAGTCGTCAAACAATCTAGCAGGACAACATCGTCCGCCCGCAAAGAAGCGGTCAGCCCCCGCGATGAAAACGGGACTTCCCACACGACCCACCGCGCCGCGGTGGCCGCCCGCCGCTCTTGATGACGGCGGATGCGCCCAGCCATTTCTTCATCGTCCGCCGGCGCAGCGGCGATATAATGAATCCTTCCGACAGGAGCGAGCCGGATGGCGCATGCTTCCGCAATCTCGCTCTTCCCGCTCCGCACCGCGCCGCTCACAAAAACGATCAACCGTCCCACCCCGCCAACGCTTCAAGCAGCTGATCGTTTTCCACCTGCGTTTTGACAGCGAAGCGCAAGTAGCGCCCATCCAAGCCGGGAAAATTCATCGTATGGCGCGGAACGATCCCGCGCTCCAACAGATGCCAAAACAGCTCCATTGTCCGGCCGGACAGCGGCCGCAGCAAATAAAAGTTGACGGCCGACGGCAACACGCGATACCGATTCAGCGGCAGCGAGCGAAACACCCGCTCCCGCTCGGCGGCGATCCGCTCTTTCGTCCAAACGGCAAACGACTCCATCTCCATAAAGCGAAGCCCGAGCTGCTGGGCGACGCGGCTTACGCTCCATGGCGGCTGCCGTTTCCGCAGCGAGGCAATGACCGCTTCATCGGCTGCCACATAGCCGAGGCGCGCCCCGGCCAAGTGGTAGATTTTCGTCAGCGAGCGAAGCACGATCAAGCGGGGGTAGCGGTCCAGCCAACGCACCGCTGTAAATCCGCCGCACCAAAACGGGTAAAACGCCTCATCCACGATGATGTACGTTCCAGCCCAATGGGCGGCGGCAATGAGGGCGTGAAGATCCCCCTTTGAGAGCACCGTTCCCGTCGGGTTGTTCGGATGGCAAAGAAACACCGCTTCACGCTCAGCCACCCACGCAGCCGCTTCGTCAAGATCAGGCAAAAATCCGCGGCTTTCCTCCGCCATCAATGACGTCACTTCGCAACCGTAAGCAAGAGAGGCGCGCCGATATTCAGAAAACGCCGGCTCCAAGACGCCGACGCGGCGGCCGGCAAACATGGCTGCCAACAAATACACCGCCTCCACCGCCCCGTTGGTGACAAGCACTTGCTCAGGGCGAATGCGCTCTCGCTCAGCCACTTTCTCTTTGAGCGCTTTGGCTTCCGGATCGGGATATTCGCTCGCCCAACGCGCCCAATCTTCTCCGGTCGGCCAGGCGGACGGCGGCAACGCGTACGGGTTCGTATTGACGCTGAAATCGATATACTGATCGGGGGGCTTCAGTCCGCATTGCTCATAAAGCGCGCGCGGATTCGCCCCATGCGCTGGCCATGGCAACGATCATCCCTCCTATCCATAATAAAAACGCGAACACGAGCACGGTCCCGATCATGATCGCGACCGCCCGGCGAATGTGAGCGGGACAAAGCGGCACCACCGCATCGCCGAGCGTCGGCCGGACGGAAACAAGGCCGCCGTATGTATTCGTTCCACCAAGCTGCACGCCAAGCAGACCGGCCATCGCCGCTTCCAGCCACCCGCTGTTCGGGCTCGGATGGCGGCGGGCGTCGCGAAACAAAATCGCCAGCGCCGCACGGAGGCGGCGCCCGCCGAAAACAAGCACCATCACGAGCGCCGTCAGCCGCGCCGGAACATAGTTCAACACATCATCGAACCGGGCAGCCGCCCAGCCAAATTCGCGATACTTCTCGTTTTTGTAACCGATCATGGAATCGCACGTGTTTACCGCCCGATACAACAAAGCGAGCGGGGCGCCGCCAATGGCGGCGTAAAAGAGCGGGGCCGTGATGCCGTCGCTCGTATTTTCCGCCACCGTCTCGATGCAGGCGCGAGTGATGCCGGCTTCATCGAGCCGCTCGGTGTCGCGGCCGACGATCATCGACAGCGCCTGGCGCGCCTTGGAAAGATCGCCCGCTTCAAGCGGCCGACGCACCTCTTCCGCCGCAACAGCCAAGCTTTTCGTGGCAATGGCGGTGAAAATGAGCACCGACTCGACCGCCACCCCTACGTACAGAGACACCGCATACCCTGCCGCCACCGCGAGCGCCGACAGCCCGTAAACAACAGCCAACACGACGACCAAAGCCGCTACCCCTTTCGCTTTTCTCTTTGTTCCGTTATTCCAGCGGCGATCGAGCGAAGCGATCAGTTTTCCCATGCCTCGCACCGGATGCGGAAGCCAGCGCGGGTCGCCCACCAGCGCATCCAAAAACAAGGCTAACGCCAATGCCGTCAAATGGGTCATCGCTTTCCCCTCCGCCGCTCGTAGCGATCGAGCGCCTCGATGGTCGCTTCATACACAAGCCGGCCAAGCGTGCGGCCAAGCTCGGTCGCCGTTCCAGCGTAGGGAAACGACCGCCCTGTTTGCGTCGCCGCCACCGCCAGCGAGTCGGTCGATGTGCCGGTAGCCAGCGTTCGCGTTTCCGGATCGCAAACCGACCGCTCGGCAAGCGCCTTCGCCTTCGCCTCCGTCGCCGTCATCACCGCTTGCACGAACGCCGCTTCCGTTAGCGTCCCATCGACGACAATGATCATATTGATCGTTCCCGGCTTCGCGGCGGCCGGCTGATGCCGCCACGCTCGGGCCGCGTCGACCGCATTGCCGACGCCGGCGGTGACTAACACCGCGGCCGAACACCCTTTCCTTTCCTCTTGAAGCCAAACGGCGTCATGGACATCGACGGCAGTCATCATGCCGATCGTCCGCTCCGGGGAAAAGCCGTGCCGTTTCAAATAGCGGCGCATCTCCTCTTCCGCGTCGCCGCAGTCGTAATCCAGCCCGACCTGGCGGTTGACGAAATGGGTCGCCCATTGAAATCCGGCGCCAACCAAAGCGGACGACAAGACGCGCAGCGGCCTTGGTGAAGCAAGAACGACCGCATCGGCCAAAAAAACCGGGCGCAGCCCACCGAGGAGCGGCGTTTTCTCCTCGCGATGTTGCGGCACAAACGAAAACATCGGCTTGGCCGCCGCTGGATGCGCTTGGCGCACGACCGGAGCGGCAAACACGTCATTCAGCAGCGCTGGCGTCATGACGTCCGCCGGCGCGCCGAGCGCGGCTGTTTTCCCGTCCTTTAAAACGAGCACCCGATCGCAATACAGGCTGGCGACGTTCATCTCATGAAAGACCGCGACCACCGTCAAACCGCGGGCACGAGCCGCTGCAGTAAGCCGGTCCAAAAGCCGGACTTGCCCGCTTAAATCCATATGGTTGGTCGGCTCATCCAACAAGAGCAGCTGCGGCTCTTGAGCGAGCGCCCGCGCCAAATAAGCCCGCTGCCGCTCGCCGCCGCTTAACCGCTCCAGCGGCGCATCCATTTTGTGGGCGAGGCCGACAACGGCGAGCGCCTCTTGAACGGCGGCTTCATCTTCCGCCGTCCACGCTGGAAGCAAGCCGCGCTGATGGGCGTAGCGGCCGAGCGCCACCGTTTCTTTCACCGTATAGCCGTGCGCCGTTTCCAACGTTTGCGGCAGGACGGCGGCCAAGCGCGCCCACTGTTTTGTCGACAATTCGGAAAGCGGCCGACCGCTGATGGCAATCTCGCCGCTTGCCAGCGGCAGCTCTTTGCTGATGAGCTTGAGCAATGTCGTCTTGCCGCTGCCGTTCGGCCCAATGATGCCAAACAGCTCCCCTTTCTCCACGGAAAACGTCACCCGGTCAAGCACTTGAGTCGTCCCGTATCGGTGCGACACCTCTCGCACTTGCAGCATCGTCATCCCAACTTTCGCTTCGTTTTTCGGAAAAACAAAACGGCAAACAACGGAGCGCCGACGAGCGAAGTGATGACGCCAATCGGCAGTTCGCGCGGCTCGATGATCGTCCGCGCCGCCAGATCGGCGAACACAAGAAACGCCCCGCCGTACAAGAGCGATAGCGGCAAAAGCACCCGGTAGTCCGGCCCGCATAAAAGCCGCACGATGTGGGGAACGACAAGCCCGACAAAGCCGATCGTCCCCGACACCGACACCGCCGCTCCGGTGAGAAAGGCGGCCGCCGTCAAAATAACGATTTTCCGGCGCGCAACGTCAACGCCGACATGAAGCGCCACCGCTTCGCCGAACGCGAACGCGTTCAACTCGCGGCCGTTGGCGATCAACACCACGGCACCGATGAGGAAAAACGGAAACAGCAATCCACTGTATTTCCATCCGCGCATCGCCACGCTTCCCATCAGCCAAGAGATGATTTGCCGCAATTCGTCGCCGGTCAAAGCGATCATGAGCGAAATGAAGGCGCTAAAAAAGGCCCCGAAAATAATGCCGGCTAAAATGATCGTCTCCACCGCCATCCGCCGATCGACGGCGCGGGTGAACGCCAAGACGGCCGCAAGCGTCGCCATGCCGCATAAGATGCTGACGATCGGCAGTGTAAACGTGCCGAACAACGGCCATTGCCAGCCAAGGAAGATCACGAGCACCGCGCCGACTGACGCGCCGGATGAAACACCGAGCGTGTACGGGTCGGCGAGCGCGTTTTTCAAAAGCCCCTGAAACGCCGCCCCAGCCAGCGCCAACGAAGCGCCAACCAAAAAGGCGAGCACGACGCGCGGCAGGCGGATCGCCATCACAATCGGCACCCAGTCGGAAGGAACGTCCGACGAGAGCGGCATTCCGAGCCATTGCGACGCGAGAATCTCGATAATAGAAGAAAAGGGAATCGACAGCGACCCTGTCGATACCCCTGCGAGCAGCGAAAATACAGCCGCCGTAACGGCCATGATATACATCGGTAGTTTACTGAAACACTTCCGGGTAAATGGCTTTGGCAAGTTCCTCGACCCCTTCGGCGAGGCGCGGACCCGGCCGGCTGACCAAATCGGTGTTGACATCATACACCCGCTTGTTTTTCACCGCCGGCACATCTTTCCAAGCCGCGCGCTCGAGCACTTGTTTCGCCCCGCCGTATGTCGTGATGATCACATCTGGCTTATAGGCCACCGCTTTTTCCTCGGTCACCATCGGCCAGCCTTCCAAATCGCCGGCGACGTTTTTGGCCGCGATCACTTGCAGCATCTCATCCATAAACGTTCCTTTGCCGGCCGTATACAGCTGCGGCGGCGGCGACACTTCCACCCACACATTCGCCCGCTTGTCCGCCGGAATTTGTTTCGCTTTTTCTTCGATTTGCGAAAGCTTTTCTTTCATCCCTTCAATCACTTGCTTCGCTTTGTCCACCGTTCCTGTCGCTTTGCCGATGAGCTCGATCGAGGCGTACACATCCGCAAATGATTTCGCATCATTGACGACAAGCACAGTGATGCCGGCGTCTTTCAATTGCTGCAAGCCATCGCGCGAGTTATGGGCGCTTGACGCATGAGCTAAGACGAGATCCGGCTTCAACGAAAGAATTTTCTCAACGTTAAACTCCATGCCGCCGATTTTCGTTTTCGTCTTGACGTCTTCAGGGTAATTGTCAAAATCGCTGACGCCAACGATTTTTTCACCGAGCCCTAACGCGTAGGCGATTTCCGTATTGCTCGGGATGAGCGAAACGATCGTTTTCGGTTCCGCTTTGATGGTGACCTCTTCCCCCAAGCCGTCTTTCACCGTCACCGGAAACGCCGATTGTTCCGCTTTCGGCTCCTCTTTTTTTGTCGGCTGGGCGCTGCTGCCCGCTCCGCTGCTGCAACCAACAAGCATAGCGGCCAAAAGGAGGAGAGCAGCGAGCGCCGCAGACCATTTCCAACGCTTCATCCGTACGTCCCCCCTTCAATGATGTATGGACAATAAAAAAACGCCCATTCCGTCCGGTCGGGGAATGAGCGGGAAACAGACCACCAATGGGCACAACTATGCCCTATGCGACTGTTTCCGCGTCTCACCCCCCGAAGATTCGGAAACCGCAGCAAGCAAGGCAGGTCTACTGGCTCATGCGTCATCCTACTCTGAAGCCTTCCCGTACGGAAAACAGCACAAGCCATCCGTCCGTACAGTGGCGATTTCATTTCGTCCGCATTGACAGTTGCGGGGACAGCTCCGGATTCCCACCGGATTCCCTATTAAGCCTTTTCGGCACCTTGCTGCGAGTTGATTGAGTTATCGGATATGGACATTTTTATATTAAAGCAAGGCTTGGCATTTGACAACTATGAATTTACAGCAGGCTGGCGGCCGGCGGTCATCGATCCATTTTTGCGGTCAGGCAGCTCGGCTCCAGTGTCCGTGTTTTGTACGGAACGCCGCAGGCACCGTTGCATCGAACGCCGCGATGTCCAATGCCGCCACGTTGCCTACCTCCACTTTCTCCCCTTCACCGTTTGGCAACGACGCGTTCCTTTGAAAAACAGGAAAGACGCCCCTCTGGCCCGGCGTCTTTCCCGAATGCAAGTTTCATCTCCTCACTGCTCGATGTATTTTTCAAACACAAAGCCGAAATCTTTCACCGTATAGTTCTTTTTCGCTTCCGTCAGCCATCGAAACGCGTATTCATTCACGGCCTGAAAATCAGCCGACACATTGGCGCCGTCGCCGCGCATATTGGCAAACACCTTGGTCGCCAGCTCGAGGCTCCGCTCGGCATAGTCGAGCTTCATTTCATTTTCGCGGCAAATGTCGGCGATCGCAAGCAGCGATTTATACAAATCTTTCAGTTCCTCGATATGTTTTTTATGCACATCAATCGAGTAGGCGTGCGACCCGATTTTGAATTTGATTTCCGCGTCCAAATCGACTGTTCCGGCCGTCTCGAGCGACACGTCGGAAATCGGATGCTTGTAGTAATCGTAGCGGCGCAGCGTCCGTTTTTTGCTTGTTGCGCTCGTGCCGTCCAGATGAATGAGCGCACGGTTGGTGAAGCAATACTCATCGGATTTCGATTTAATAAGGAAGTAGATTTTTTCTCCATCCTCGTGCATCACATAATCATCGGCATCGACTTTGTCGTAGTCTTTCGGCTGAATGACCGAACCGATGTCGCTCAATCCAAGCACATCGGCCGCGACTTTTCCAAACATGCTCATTTCTCGCCCCGACCCCTTCCATTTTTCATTGGCTCGCGCCGCTCCGCAACGAGCAGCAACGCACGTTGTTTTGGCAGAGCACCGCATCCTCTATAGTCATACGTGGAGGGCAAAAAAAAGTTTCATGTTTGCCAACCATTGAACGGCCCAACCATTTCGCTTTTTACCGTTTTCTCATCGCATTGGCTAAAAATTCAACATCCGTGCCAACAATCACTTGCAAGTCCGTTTGGTTGAGGCGAAGCACACCTTTCGCTCCCAAACGTTTCAATTCTGCTTCGTTGACTTTTGACATGTCTTTCACTTTTAGGCGCAAGCGTGTGACACAATTGTCAATTTGTGCGAGATTATCCTTTCCTCCCAACGCTTCGATATAGTTTGCAGCAAGGTCCTCGTATTTGACGCCCGACTGCGCCGCTTCGCTGTCGGTAAACTCGCCTTCTACGTCGTCTTCACGCCCCGGCGTTTTTAAATCCAGCTTCGTAATCAAGAAATAGAAGACAACGAAATAGATCACGGCATAGATGAGTCCTTGAACAATCAACAAATACGGTTTTTTCGCAATGCCGTAGTTTAAGAAAAAGTCAATCGCCCCAGCCGAGAACGTAAACCCGTGGTGGATGTCAAGCGCCGTCGCCACTGCGAGCGACAAGCCGGTCAACACGGCATGAACGACGTACAAGAGCGGCGATAAAAACATAAACAAAAATTCGATCGGTTCCGTAATCCCAGTTAAAAACGATGTTAACGCCACGCCAAGGAGCGCGCCCGCGACCGCTTTGCGCCGCTCTTTTTTCGCCGCGGCGATCATCGCCAGCGCTGCCGCCGGGAGACCGAACATCATCACCGGGAAGAAGCCGGCCATAAAAATGCCCGCATCCGGGTCACCGGCGAAAAAGCGGCTTAAATCGCCGGTTTTGCCGTTATATTCGCCAAAGACAAACCAGACAAAACTGTTTAACACATGGTGCAATCCGACCGGAATCAGCAGCCGGTTTAAGAACCCGAAAATGCCGACGCCAACAGCCCCAGCGCCAACGATCCAATGGCCAACCGCGTTGATGCCGTCTTGAATCGGCGGCCAAATGTAGCCGAAAACAAGAGCAAACACGAGACAAGCGATGTCACGATCGGCACAAACCGCCGGCCGCCGAAAAAGCCGAGCCAGTCGGGCAGCTTGATATCATGATAGCGGTTGTATAAAAGTCCGGCGATCACCCCGGAGATGATGCCACCTAATACAGACATATTGATGTCTTTATCAATCGCGGCAGCGCCCTTCGTTAGCACAAAGCAGCCGATCGCGCCGGCCAGAGCGGCGGCGCCGTTGCCGTCTTTGGCAAAACCGATCGCCACGCCGATGGCGAAAATCAACGCCAAGTTGGAAAACACCGCATCACCTGCAGCAGCGATAAATGGAATATCTAATAAATCCGGCTTGCCGAGTCGAAGCAACAATCCAGCCGCCGGCAAAACGGCAATCGGCAGCATTAACGCTTTTCCAAGCCGCTGCAAAAAGCCTAACATTCATACTCCTCCCCTTTCCATTTCAATCATAAATTTGTACCGGTCGCCGCGGTACACCGATTTGACGACTTCGAACGGCCGGCCGTCATCAAGGCAGGTGCGGCGCTCAAGCAGCAGCACCGGCGCCCCTTCTTTCACTTGCAAATGCTCAGCCTCCAGCTTGCGGGCGACGGACGCTTCCAATGTTTGAACAGCAGAACCGATGATCAATCCTGTTTCCTTTTCGATAAATTCATAGACGGAACCGCTTACAACATCACGCGTCAGCCCGGGAACAAGATGGACGGGAATGTAGAGCGTCTCCAGCGCCATCGGCAAGCCATCGGCCAACCGGAGGCGGCGGACTTCATAAAGGTCATCGCCTTTTGTGACGCCAAGTCCTTCAGCCAGCTTCTCGGAAGCGGGAACGGTCTCAAAGCGGAGGACGATCGTGCCGGGCTCCATGCCGCGCGCCCGCATATCTTCGGAAAAGCTCGTCAGCCCTTTCAGCGGCTGCTCGATTTTTTTGGCGGCGACAAACGTTCCTTTCCCGCGCCGGCGGACGAGATAGCCATCGTTCACTAAATTGTTGACCGCCTGCCGAACGGTCATCCGGCTGATGTCATACGTTTCTGCCCACTCCCGCTCCGACGGGATCATCTCGCCCGGCCGCCACTCTCCTTTTTCGATTTTTTCTTTTATATATTGCTCGAGCTGATAGTAAATCGGAATCGGCGACTGTTTATCGATCATGGCGCATCCCCTTTCCGCTTTTCCTTTGGGATGAGCGAGAGCGCCGCGCAGTCGGCGATGATCGTCACGTCCGGATGAAGGTGAAGCGCCGAAGCCGGCCAATCCGGTGTGACAACGCCTTCGAGAAGCCGGGCAATGGCTTCCGCTTTTTCCTCCCCTGACGCCAACAGCACGATGCGGCGGCTCCGCAAAATGGTCGCAATTCCCATCGTTATGGCATAGCGCGGCACATCATCCAACGACGGGAAAAAGCGGGCGTTCGCTTCGCGCGTCAACGGGGCGAGCTTGACGACATGAGTCGGCGATGAAAACGGCGTTCCCGGCTCGTTAAAGCCGATATGGCCGTTGCGGCCGATGCCTAAGAGCTGCAAATCGATGCCGCCCAATTCATCGATGAGCCGCTCGTAGCGGCGGCATTCTTCGTCAAGATCAGCAGCCAAGCCATCCGGCACATGCGTCTCGTGAAGCGGGATGTCCAAGTGGGCAAACAAATGCTGATTCATATAATAGCGATAGCTGTTCGGATGATCCGGACCGAGCCCGACATACTCATCCAAATTGACCGTGCGCACGAGCCGATACGATGTCCCATGTTGCCGATGATCGGCGGCCAATTGGCGGTACACACCGAGCACGGTCGAGCCGGTCGCCAAGCCGAGAACGGCATTCGGCTTTTCCTTGACTTGTTTGATGATGATGTCCGCTGCCCGGCGGCTCATCTCGGTATAGTCAGCGGTTTCCAAAAGCTGCAACGCCATCGCTCTTCCCCCTTTCACCCCGCTGGCGATAAGCAAGAGCGCCGCGGCAAAACGTCATCATGACCTCATATCGTTCATTCAACACGACGACATCGGCGTCTTTGCCGGGTCGCAAGCTGCCCTTTCGATCAAGGATGTCAAGCTGTTTTGCCGGATTCCAGCTCGCCATGCGGATCACCTCTTCAATCGTGCAGCCGGTGTAATCAAGCACACGGCGGATGGCGTCGGCAAGCTTGAGTACACTTCCCGCCAGCGTACCGTCGGCAAGCCGCGCCTCTTGACCGCGGACGGTCACCTCTTGGCCGCCAAGTTCATACCGCCCATCACCTAGACATTTGGCCCGCATGGCATCGGTGATTAAGATGAGCCCATCGCTTCCTTTATTCCGATACGCAAAGCGGACCATCGGCGGCGCGACATGCAGCCCATCGGCGATCAGTTCGCACATCACTTCTTCAAACATCAGCACAGCACCGGCAACCCCCGGTTCGCGGTGATGGATGCCGCGCATCCCGTTAAACAAATGGGTGGCGTGCGTCACTCCTGCTTGAATCGCCGCTTTCACTTTGTCGTAAACGGCATCGGAATGGCCGATCGAAGCGATGACCCCCGTTTGCTTTAAATAAGCGGCCAACTCAAGCCCCCCCTCGCGCTCCGGGGCAAGGGTGACAAGGCGGATGTGGCCGCCGGCCGCCTCTTGCCAGCGCTGAAACAGCGAGACATTGGGGTCGACGAGGTGGCGCGGGTGCTGCGCCCCGGTGCGCTTCGGCGACAAAAACGGCCCTTCCAGATGAACACCGAGCACTTCGGCGGCTCCCGGCCGGTTCGCCTCCGCCATATAGCGAGCGACGTTGCGAAGCGCGGCTTCGATTTGTTCGCTTGGCGCCGTCATCGTCGTCGCCAAAAAACTCGTCGTCCCTTCCGCCGGCAGCGCCTCGGCCATCGCGCGAAGCGCCTTTAGGGTCGCATCCATGACATCCGCCCCAGCTGCCCCATGAATATGGATGTCGATGAATCCCGGCACGACGGAAAACCGCGGAGAAAGCTCGATCACTTCCGCCCCTGCATCAGTTGGGCATGACGACATTGGCCCGATCGCGGCCACTTTTTCCCCTTCGATCAGCACATACCCTTGTTCAATGGTTCCTGTTTCTGCATACACCGCGGCATTTTTCAATATCCACCGCTTCATCGCACTTCCCCACTTTCTGTCTATTATTATAACATTATATATTCTAGTTGTCTATACCATTAAAATGAATCCACCGTTCGCTGTAGCGCGAACGAAGGCAAGGAGTGTCCCAAACGGACTGGGACACCCTCTTTCATCGCTATATAATAAGCGCCATCCGCTTCCTTGACACACTATTATGTTGTGTCTTTCTTGAGGGGAGACCGCCTTTTCGGTCAGCCCCTTTCGTTCCAACGGCCCTACGTCCGTTTCGACCCGTGATTCGGCAAATAAAAAGAAAACGTCGTTCCTTCGTTCAGCTTGCTGCGGACGGTAATGAGCCCCTTATGCGCTTCGACGATATTTTTGGCGATGGCCAAACCGAGTCCGGTGCCCGCGCGTCCGCGCGTCCGCGCTTTGTCCGCTTTGTAAAAGCGCTCAAACACAAACGGCAAGTCTTCTTCCGGAATGCCGGAACCGGAGTCTTGAACGTGAATCGTCACGCCATCGCCGCTCGGTTCGACAATGAGGCGAACGGTGCCGCCTGATTCCGTGTGGCGGATCGCGTTGTCGATCAAGTTCGTCAGCACCTGTTCGATCCGATCGGGATCGAGAGAGATTTCGATGTCCCGATCACGAAACTCGGCTGTCAGCTCAATCTGCTTTTCTTTCGCCAGCCCGTAAAACTTGCGGATCACCCGCTCGATGTAAGGAACGAGCTTGACTTGTTCGTACTCTAGCTCGATATGGCCCGCTTCCATGCGCGCCAAGTCAAGCAACTCGTTAACAAGGCGGCCCATGCGCAACGATTCGTCGTAAATAACTTTCGCCATCTCTTTCTTCTCTTCTTCACTCGCCGCGATATCGTCGATGATCGCCTCGCTGTAGCCTTGGAGCATAGCGATCGGCGTGCGCAATTCGTGCGAAACGTTGGCGATAAAGTCTTTGCGCAGCTTGTCAAGCCGCCGCTCTTCGGTCATGTCACGCAAAACGGCGACCGCGCCGCGCACCATCGTTTTGCCGTACAGCGGCGTCATTAAAATCACCCACGTCCGCCCTTGCAGCGTCACTTCTATCGATTGCTCCTTCTCCTCGCGGACGACGCGGGCAAACAGCTCTTTCACTTGCGGCGGCAGCGGCGCCATCGCTTCCCCACCGTTCCCTTGCTCGAAATACCACGCCTGCAAAAACCGCTCGGCCGGCGGATTCGTAATCAACATTTCCCCATCGCGGTTAAACGTAATGACGCCATCGGCCATGCTGCTTAAAATGCTGGCGAGCTGCTCTTTTTCTTGATTGAGCGCGTTAATGTTAAACTGCAGCCGCCGCCCCATTTGGTTGAACGCCATCGCCAGCCCGCCGATTTCGTCATTCGTTAAAATCGGCACTTTCATATCGAAGTGGCCGCGCGCCATTTCGAACGCGGCTTGCCGCATTTTCCGAAGCGGAGCGGTGATGCGCGTCGACAAGAAAAAGGCAAAAAACGTCGTCATGATAATGGCGATAAAGGCGGCAAGGAAAATGAGTTCCTTTGTCTGCTTTGTCGCGTCGGCGATCGCTTCGAGCGATTGATAAATAAACACGGCCCCGCGGCTGCCGTCCGGCATCGTCATCGGCACGCCAACTATAATCACATCACGGGGCAGCTTTTCTTTTGGCTGCCACTTTGGCATATACAAACGCTTTTTCACCGTTTTCCCGTCTGTCAGCACCCGCCGCAAGTCCCGATCGCGGCGGATGAACGACAGCGGCACATCATCGGAGTCTGCCCCGCCGGGCGAATACCAATAATGCGCCTCATCGGCGACGATGATCGCTTTCGTGCGATTGTCGACCAGCGTCCAAGCGATCGAGCGGGCGAGCTCTTCATCGCGGTGATCGTGCATCACCTCGGCCACTTTTGTCGCCAGGCGGGTGAGGTCGTTTTCCGCTTCCTGCACATAATAGTCTTCCAAAAATTTAATGAGCAAAATGCTTAAAATAAACAGCACGCACGAGACGAGCAGCAAAATCGTGAACCACAGTTTGCCGACAACACTGCGAAACAGCCACATCAGTCGCTCACTGCCTCAAACTTGTAGCCGACACCCCAGACGGTGACGATCATTTTTCCCGCTTGCGGCGACGCTTTGTTCAGCTTTTCACGCAGCCGTTTAATATGGGTGTCGACCGTGCGCAAGTCACCGAAAAACTCGTAATGCCAGACTTCTTTCAGCAGCTGCTCGCGATCAAACACTTTATCGGGCGAACGAGCCAAAAAAAGGAGCAGCTCGTATTCTTTCGGCGTCAAGCTCACCTCTTTCCCATCGACCGTCACCCGGTGGGCATCGTTGTCAATCGTCAAGTGGGGAAACACGAGCACGTCTTTCGCCGTCGTTTCCACCGGCGCGTAGGCGGCGTTCGCGGCGCGGCGCAACAACGCTTTCACCCGCAACACGACTTCGCGCGGGCTGAACGGTTTCACAATGTAATCATCGGTGCCGACTTCAAACCCTTGCACGCGGTTCGCTTCTTCGCCTTTTGCCGTCAGCATAATAATCGGCGTCGTTTTTTGCTCGCGAATTTCTTTGCACACTTCAATGCCGTCTTTGCCCGGCAGCATCAGATCGAGCAAAATGACGTCATAGTCGTTCGCCAGCGCCTTTTCCAGCGCTTCGTTGCCGTCGCCCGCTTCGTCAATCACGTAATTTTCCCGCTCCAAATACATTTTCAAGAGCCGGCGGATGCGCTCTTCATCGTCAACCACTAATATCCGGATGGTTTTTTCTTGTTTTTCCAATGCTTTGCACCCCCATCATCAATGGAAACATCCCTATTTTCTAGTTTACCGAAAAACCGGATGCTCGCCAACAGAGCATCCGGTTGTTGTTCCATTATGTTCCGGCGTACGAATGCAGCCCGGCGATGACGAGGTTGACCGCCACCAAGTTAAACATAATAATGGCAAATCCGATGACGGCGAGCCATGCCGACTTTTCGCCGTGCCAGCCTTTTGACAAACGAAGATGCAAAAAGGCAGCGTAAAACAGCCAGGTGATGAGCGCCCACACTTCTTTCGGATCCCAGCCCCAAAAGCGGGTCCAAGCGATTTGCGCCCAAATCATGGCGAAAATGAGCGCTCCGAGCGTAAAGACTGGAAACCCGATCGCCACCGCCCGATAGCTGATCTCATCCGCCAAATCGAGGTTGACGTTTTTTACCCACGGTTGGAGCGCCGCGGCGATGCGTTTGCGCAAAAGAAGCCGAAGCGCGATGTACAACACCGTCCCTGCCATCAATGACCAAAGAACCGTGTTCAGCTTTTTGGCGTTGATGATGGCGGGCATTTCCAAAAACGGCTCCATGCGGTCGGCGCTGTCTTTGGTGAGCTTGCCTTCATGCGGGCCGACAAGCGCCGGCAGCTCGTAAATCATCTCATCCTTCTGTTTGTTTTTATCCACCCATGTAAACTTCGCTTCATAGCCGGAAAGACCAAACGCGGTCGAAACGACGACAAAGCCGAGCGTAGTAATTAAGCAAAACATGACGACTTCGAGCCAAAGCGTACGCTTTGACGGTTTTGACTGATCGACGACGCGGATCAAATAAATGAGCCCGGCGACAAAGCTGATGGCCAAAATCGCTTCGCCGGCTGCCGCCGTCGTAACGTGAATGTGCAGCCAGTCGCTTTGCAAAGCGGGAATGAGCGGCGAAATTTCGCGCGGAAACATGCTCGCATAGGCGATGATGAGCAAAGCGACAGGAAGGGCAAACAGCCCGAGCACGCTCAGCCGGTAAATAAAATAAATAATAATGAACGCAGCGACCAGCATCATGCCAAAAAAGGTCGTAAACTCGAACAAGTTGCTGACCGGCGCGTGCCCGGCGGCGATCCAGCGCGTGATGAAATAGCCAAGCTGGGCAAGAAAACCAATGATCGTCACCGCGATGCCAAGCTGCGACCAGCGGTCTTTCCCTTCCCGCTCTTTCCGTCTGTCGCGAATCGAACCGCCGAAGAAAAAGGTGCCGATTAAATACAAAATGAACGCCGTATAGAGCAATGTGCTGCTAAGCTGTACCATGCGCTTGTCCCCCTTGTCGGGCTTTCTTTCCTTCCTCGAGCCGATCGGCCGGCATTGTCAAGCCGGTGCCGTCAAGCAGGCGGCGCAGCTCGTTTTTTAAGCCAAACCAGTTTTTGTTCGTATGCGCAGCGATCCATAGTTCGCCGTTGACCCGCTGCACCCAAACGCGGCGGTGGTTCCAGTACATGCCTTGGATCAGCCCGATCATGAAAATCGCCCCGCCTATCCCTAAAATCCACAGCGTGAAATCGCGGCGGACGGTCAAACCGGAAACGTTGCGCGTCTCCAGCCCCGCAAACGCCATTTTGTACTTGTTGTCGCCAAACGGCTCGATCGTCTGCTGGATGGCGACAAAGCTCGTCTCCCCTTTTGGACGATCCGGAGCATACATTTTGAACACGAACGCCGGGTTGTTCGGCACGCGCGATTTTGTCGACGGGTTGCCGTCTTCGTCAAACTCGAAGTCAGGGAAATAGCTTAATAGCTTCACGCGATACCCTCGCCCTAGATCATATTCTTCTTTCGGGTTGTACAAATCGATGTGAACCGTGCCGAACGACGCGCCCGATCGCTTATCGGTGAGCTGAAACGACATCGCCTTCGGTTCGCCAAGGCGGAAGTCGACCTGATAAAGCGCATAACCGTCAAATTTCAACGGCTCGTTGACGCGAATCGCGTATTCTTTAACTTTTTTCAGCTTCGGTTCAGCGCCGGCGATCACCGGACCGACGCGCTTATACAGCACGACGTTCGTTTGGTAGTTTTTCGCGATCATTCCGTTGCCGACGCGGTCAATAGCGGCGTTGAACGCTTCGTTCTCTTTCCCTTTTTGATACGTTTCAAAAATAAATTGTTCGCTTTTTAAAAAATAGCGGCCGTTTGTCCCGGGAATTTCCTTCGTTTCGCCTTCCGGAATCCACATGGCGCGGTCGATGTACATCCCGGGAACGGAACGGAGCATCGCCCCGATCAAGAAGATGATGAGGCCGATATGGTTGACGTACGGACCCCAGCGCGAAAACCGCCCTTTTTCGGCGAGCAAATGGCCGTCTTCTTCGCGGACGTGGTAGCGCTGTTTCGCAAGCCGCTCTTTCAACGTCGCGATCGCGTCGTCAGGATCGTTCACCCGCGAAACGCCAAACAGCCGCTGGCGCTCGAGAAAGTGCGGATGGCGCTTCACCCCTTGCCGCTTCAAGGCGCGATACAGCGGCACGACGCGGTCGAGACTGCAGATGACGAGCGAGACGCCGATCAAGGCGATGAGCAAAATGTACCACCATGAACCGTATAAATTGTTGAATCCAAGCTCGTAATACAGCTTCCCCGCCAAGCCGTACTGCTTTTCATAGTATTCGGCCGGATCGGCGTTTGGCGGAATGTACATTTGCTGCGGAAAAATCGTCCCGATCGCCGACGCGATGAGCGTGATGACAATGAGCGCGACGCCGACTTTGACCGATGAAAAAAACGCCCAAATTTGATCGATGATCGTCCGTTTGTACGTTTGCGACCGGCGCGCGCTCCCTTCGTAGCGCATGTCTAAAAGCCGCTTTTCGCCCACATCTTGAAGCGGCTTGCCGCACGATTCACAAAACGCCGTGCCGTGCGGATTCACGTGGCCGCATTCGCATTTCACCTGTTCCATGACGCAAAACTCCTTACGGTTTGATGCTTTCCAGATGCCGTCTGATGTCTTCTTTCGTCATCGTTCCGGTAATGATTTGTTTCACTTTGCCGTTTTTATCAATTAAAAACGTCGTCGGCAACGGCCCGACATTGTACGCGTTCAACACTTGATCTTCTTGGTCGATGACGATCGGAAACGTCAACCCGAAACGCTCGGCAAACTTTTTGACGCTCAGCTTCGGTTCGCCGACGTTGACCGCCAATATTTCCACTCCTTGCTGCTTGTACACCGGATACCAATCGTTCATATACGGCATTTCCCGCTTACACGGATTGCACCACGTCCCCCAAAAGTTCAAAAACACGCCTTTGCCGCGGTAATCGGAGAGGCGGTGCTTCTGTCCGTTCAAATCGGTCAACACAAAATCCGGCGCTGTCGAACCGACAGCCACCGCCGTTTTTTCGGTGAAAAAGTTGGCGTAAATCGTGTAGCCAACCGCGGCAAGCAACACGAGCAAAATCGCCGTCCTCACCACTAAGCGCTGCTGCTTTTTCATCGTTCAAACCCCTTTAATTTCTCATCCCCCCGCGGCACCGGCCGCAAGGATTGGACATGGAAGTTCACAATCTCCCATTTTTCATTATAGCAAAACTCGTCTCGTTTCTATGCGCGGAGATATGAACGTTATGTGACAACGTTTGTCATTTTCCTTAGCGACAGTTAGGTCCATGCGGTATCGGAACTAGCTGTGATGCGACAATATTTGTAATTTTATTCCATGACAGTAAGGCCCATCTAGCTGTGATGTAACAAATACTTGTCATTTTCTTCCCCCGGAAAGCGCTATCGCGCGCAACAGCTTCACCTCGTGCGGCGTCAGCTCGCGGTATTCACCGGGGCGCAGCCCTTTTAAATCGAGAAACCCGTACCGCTCTCGCTTCAGCTTCAGCACGTCGCAGCCGATTGCCGCAAACATGCGGCGCACTTGTCGGTTCCGGCCTTCGTGAATTCGGATTTCTACGATGGCGGTGTTTTTCCTCCGGTCGGTGGAAAGCAGCTTCACTTTCGCCGGCGCCGTCATGCCGTCTTCGAGCTTCACTCCGCGCTCAAGCTGCCTGAGCTGTTCGCCTGTCGGGATGCCTTTCACCTTAGCGACGTATACTTTCTCGATCTCATAGCGCGGATGCATGAGCAAATGGGCGAAATCGCCGTCATTCGTCAACAAAAGCAAGCCGGACGTATCGTAATCGAGCCGTCCGATCGGATAAATCCGTTTGTCCAGATCTTTGAAAAAATTGGTCACCACTTTGCGCCCCTTGTCATCTTTGACGCTCGAGATCACCCCGCGCGGCTTGTACAACAAATAGTAAACGGGCTCCTCACGCTCGACGGGAATGCCGTCGACTTCGACATCATCGCGCGGCCCGACTTTGGCGCCGAGTTCGGTGACGACGCGGCCGTTGACTTTCACCCGCCCTTGCAAGATGAGTTCTTCCGCTTTGCGCCTTGATGCGATGCCGGCGCGGGCGATCACTTTTTGCAACCGTTCCATTGTTCCTCACCTCTTTCATCATCTTACCCTTTCCGCGACATAGATACAAGCGCAGCGCTTCTCTTTTTCTTCATCACAAACGAAAAAAAACCCGCCGCTTGGGCGGGAAAGCGGACGCTGTCAGCGCCCGAAAACGAGCAAGACGATGAAAAAGGAAACGATCAAGCTAAGAATGTCCGCTAAAACGCCGACTTTTAACGCGTCGCCCATTTTTTTGACGCCGACGGCGCCGAAATACACCGTAAGCACGTACAGCGTCGTCTCCGTGCTTCCTTGAATCGTAGCAGCGAGGCGACCGATAAACGAATCGGGGCCGTAGGTGGCGATCAAATCGGTCGTCATGCCGAGCGCCGCCGTGCCGGAAATCGTGCGCAGAGCCGCCAGCGGAACGATTTCCGCCGGCATCCCGACCGCCTCGGCGAACGGTTCGATAGCTGCCATCAACGCATCAAGCGCCCCCGATGCCCGAAAGATCGCCACCGACACCAGCATGCCGACCAAATACGGAATAAGCGAAAACGCGATTTCGATTCCTTCTTTGCCGCCTTCGACAAACGTTTCGTAGGTCGGCACTTTCTTTGCTGTACCGTAAAGCAAAATAAAAGCGATGAGCGCCGGGATCAACCATGTGGAAAGAAGCTGGACGATGGCCATCACCGTTTCCCGCCTTTCCGCGTCCGTTTCCAGTAATAATACCGGTCGATCAATACTGCCCCGATCGTCGAAATCGTCGAGGCGACGACGGTCGTGCCGATAATTTCGCCCGGCGCCGCCGAACCGTACGTCATGCGAATCGAAATGACGGTCGCCGGAATGAGCGTAATGCTTGACGTGTTAATGGCCAAAAACGTCACCATCGACCGGCTGGCCTCATCGCGGCCGCCGTTGAGCTGTTTTAGCTGTTCCATCGCCTTGATGCCCATCGGCGTCGCCGCATTGCCAAGGCCGAACATGTTCGCGACCATATTCGAAACGATGTAGCCGAGCGCCGGATGGCCGGGCGGCACCTCTGGGAATAGCCGGCGCACAATGGGCATGAACAGGCGCGCGACTTTATGAAGCAGGCCGGCCCGCTCGGCGATGGCCATCAATCCAAGCCAAAATACTAACACACTGATCATGCCGATGCTGATCGTCACCGCTTCTTTGGCGCTTTCAAACACCGCCTTGTTCACTTCTTCCATCGTGCCGTTGATCGCTGCAAAGACGATGCCGACGACCGCCATCATGACCCAAATGAGGTTAACCATCGCTTCTCACACCTAAAAAGGAAAATAAATCCCAAAACGAGTTTTCGCCGCTTTTCTCCTTCTTATGTTCGTACAGCAGCGGCGTCTCATCCACCGCTTTATCGTGCAAATAAAGCACCGCCTTTCCGACCGCCGCTGGAACGCGATCCGGATCTTCTTTCCACTCGGCGCGCGGCTTCAGCAAATACACGTTCACCCGCAATTCGTTCTCTTCCTCGCTGGTCACGGGATATTGCAAATCGCGGGCCGCGCGCAGCCGTCCTTCATAAAACGGATCAGTGATTTTGCCGACGATTCGCTTTCCGCTCACGTTCGCGATATGATAATGGGAAAACCCGTATTCGTACATCGCGATGTGGTCGTTCCAATCGTCTGGAGCGTCCAACGTGACGGCAATCAAATTGACCCCATCTTTGGACGCCGTCGTCACCAGCGTGCGATGCGCCCGCTTCGTATAGCCGGTTTTTCCGCCGGTGCAATATTCGTAAAGGCCGGTGAGCAGCTTGTTTTTATTCCGCCACACCCTTGCACCTTCCTCTCCCGGAGGGGCGGGCGCGCGATACACTTTCGTCCCGGAGATGCGGCGAAATTCGCTGTTTTTCATCGCGTATTGCATCAAGAGCGCCATGTCGTAAGCGGTCGAATAATGGTTTTCCGCGTCATCCAAGCCGTGCGGATTGGCAAACTCCGTATCGCGCATCCCGATTTCAGCCGCTTTTTTGTTCATTAAAAACACAAACCCTTCAACGCTGCCGCCGACATGTTCGGCGATCGCCACCGCCGCGTCGTTGCCGGAGCGAAGCATCAATCCGTACACTAAATCGCGCAGCTTGATTTTTTCCCCTTGACGCAAGTAAATCGACGACCCTTCCGTTCGAACGGCGCGGGCGCTGACCGTGACGAGGTCATCCATTTTTCCTGACTCAATCGCTAAAACGGCGGTCATAATTTTCGTAATGCTGGCAATGCGCCGCTTTGTATAGGCGTCTTTGGCAAACAAAACCCGTCCGGAATGCTGCTCCATTAAAATCGCGCTTTTCGCGCTCACCCCGTTCATCGCATCCATCCGTCCCGGGATCAATGCGATGATCCCCGCAGCGAGGGCCATCAAAGCTATGAGCCGCTTCCATTTGTCCACGCGTATCGGCGAGGCTCTCCCTTCGGCGAGCGAGGGAAACCGCCTGTCCCCCTTTCCAAGTTGGGCTGACATGAGCGCGAGCGAGGAAAACCGTTGAAACGTCCAAGCCGTGCTTGGTACAAGTGTATGCGGGGCGCGGACAAATATGATGAAAAAATAGCGGCTGACCAAAAAGGGTGTCTACCGTGCAGATCGGGACCACTTATCGCGTGACAGAAGCGGTCAGTACGATATGAAAGAGGGTGTCCCACCCTTTTGGAACACCCTCCCTGTTTGGACATCCGGTTAAAACGGCGGCCAGCGCAGCTTCTGTGCCTTAGCAAAGCGCGCTTCGACATTGCGCCAATTCACCACATTCCACCAATTGGCAATATACGCCGCCCGGTCGTTTTTATATTGCAAATAATACGCATGTTCCCAAACGTCGAGCACAAGAAGCGGAATCACATCCCATTGCGCCATCAGCTGGTGTTTTTCCGCCTGCAAAATTTCAAGCCGATGCGCTCGCGGCGCCCAAACGAGCAGCGCCCAGCCCACCCCTTCCGCGCTTTTGGCCGCTTCGGTGAAATGGCGGCGAAAGGCAGCGAAACTGCCGAAATCGCGCTCGATTTGCGCCCGCAGTTCCCCGCGCGGCTCGCCGCCGCCGTTCGGATCCATATTATACCAAAAAATAGTATGCAAATAGTGGCCGGAACCGTGGAACGCCGCCTCCCGCTCCCAATGCTTGAGCAGCTCAAATCGGTTCGTGCGGCGCGCCTCGGCCATCATCCGCTCCGCTTGATTCAGGCCGTCGACGTAGCTTTGATGGTGTTTCGTGTGGTGCAGGCGCATGATTTCTTCGGAAATATGAGGTTCAAGCGCATCATATTTGTACGGCAGCGGCGGCAAAACATGTTTGCCGGGAGGAACGGCCGGCTGTCGTTCGCGCCCGAGAGAGTCCCATGATGAATCCGGAAATAGGATTTGATTCCCAGCATCCGCCACCAACGCGTTCGCTTCTTCCTTCTCATCGACAAGCGTTGATCGTTGTTCATCCTCCCGTTCGCCGTCCACCTCCGTCCGCGCTTCGGCCACGATCACCCCCGCTGTCTGGGCAGCGGCTAGCCCCGCCGCTTGCCCTTGTTCGCCGGACGGCGCACCAATGAGACGGACGGCCCGCTCGTACACCTCATCGACAAGCTGCTGCAGCGCAGCGATCGTTTCTTCGGTCCATGCATCGTTGTGTTGGTCAATGTAAGCAGACAAGGCGGAAAGCCCGATATCCCCGGCAGCCCCGCGCCACGCCAGCGCCTGCTCCACCTGTTTTCCCCACTCGGCCGCCTCGAAGGCGTAATGGCGGAGCGCCGCCGCATACACCGCATCGGCGCGGCGCTGGAGCTCGCGAACCTCCTCTTTTGTCCACGCCCCGTCATGTTCGGCGATTACGGACAGCAGCGCCGCGACTCCCTCCGTGCTTGCCCCGCGCCACGCCAGCGCCTGCCTGACTTGTTCTCCCCATTCGCTCAACTCGGCCACATACTGGGCCAACAACGTTTGATCGTCCATTTGGAAAAAACCTCCTCCTCCTCTTTTTTCGCCATATCGTATGCCGGTTCATCGAAATCGTTCTTGTCCGCATTCACCCAAATTCCCGGCCACACATACCTATAGGAGCGAGGCAACAAACAAAGACATCGCAAAAGCAATTGACATGGCCGGCTACTTGCGGGCTAACATTCACCAATTCCCGGCGCTCTCCCGCTTCCACCATCAAATCGAACTCGAGATGGCCATCTGCCAACGCTTTTTTCATGAGCTCGAAGAAATGGCATGGCAAGGGGAAGTGCTTGGCGTGCTGTCGCCGCTCATACCATATGGCCCGTAAAGTTTTCATCGGCACATGCTCGGCGTGGAAGACGATGCAAGCTCATGGCCGACCATATGGCCCGTGAAGAGTGCTACTACTTACAAAAACTTGCGGAAACGACCGGTGAAGTGAAACCGCCAACGTGCGATCCGACCAAACCGCGAACCGAATAACTGGCGGCAACCGTTTCTCCAGCGGCTCGGTTAGACAGAAAAAAAGAGCGGTTCGCAAACGAAAACGAAAGCGCACGCTCTCACGTCAAACGGAACGTTTCTCTCCGGTCAAACCAAAAAGCCGCGCTGCTCACTCCGGCAGGCGGCAAACGTCCATGAGCGCTCCCCTTCCTCGATCAGCTGTTTTTCTTTATTTTACCATACGGCTATGGTTCATCGCTCCATTGTTCTGTCAATTTTTCAAAAAACAAATCCGCCTCCCGCTCCGGCTCGTGATCGTCCGCCCATTCCGGCAGCGGCGGCAGCTCCTCGAGCGTTTTCAACCCGAAATAATCGAGAAATTCGGCCGTTGTTCCATACAAAATCGGGCGCCCTGTTCCTTCCGCGCGCCCGACTTCTTTAATGAGCGCCCGCGCCATCAGCGTCTGCAGCGGCTTGTCGCTTTTCACCCCGCGAATCTCCTCAATTTCAGCGCGCGTAATCGGCTGGCGGTAGGCGATAATGGCCAGCGTTTCGAGCGCGGCCTGCGACAGCGGCGATGCACCCGGAGCTTCGACAAGCCTCTTTAAATAAGGGGCGTGCTCTTTTTTTGTCGCCAGCAAGAATACGCCCCCCAGTTCGATGAGTTGGATGCCGCGCTCTTCGCGCTCGCAGTCTTCTTGCAGCTTCGCGAGCACCGCTTTCGCCTCCGCCTCGTCGATTTCGAGCACGGCGGCGATTTGGGCGAGCGACAACCCTTCATCGCCGGCGGCGAACAAGAGCGCCTCCACAATCGCTTGCGCCGCTGGCTGTGAGCCAGCCGTCCCCGTTTTTCCTGCTTCTTTTTCTTCCATCACTCGTCCGTCGCGTCCGGCCGTCGAGCCGGCGCAACCTCCTCCTTTCCCGTTGTTTGCGCTCCGTCATCACCTAGCGGCGTTGCCCCCATCCGGTGCGGTCTCGCCTGCAGCCGTAAACAGAAAGCGACGGATGGGCGTCTCAGCCGCTCGGCCTAGCCGCGAGAAACAAATCGCTGAAATTTCGCTCTTGTTCCACAATGATTTCGTTTTGCTTAATCAGCTCCAAAACGGCTAGAAACGTCACCACGATATAAGCGCGGTCATAGACGGGAAATAAATCATAAAAGTTTTTCCGCCCGTTCGTCTCTCGCAGCTCCTGCAAAATCTCTGCCATTCGCTTTTCAACAGAAAGATCTTGGCGGGCGATTTTGGCCCGCAGCGGTTTTTGCAGCTTCTTGCGGCGCAGCAGTTTTGACAGGGCGCCAAGCATATCATACACGTTTACATCGAGCGGCGCCGCCTTTTTTTCATCGGCATAGGCGCTCAAATCGCTCGGCGGTTTCGTAAACAAGAGCGCCCGCTCTTCTTCGCGCTGTTTCAGCGCACGCGCCGCTTCTTTAAACTTTTTATATTCGAGCAGCCGCTGCATCAGTTCTTCGCGCGGATCCACGTCGTCGGTGAACTCCAGTTCGCCGTCGCCAGCCTCCTCTTCCGGCGCCGGCAGCAACATTTTGCTTTTTAGGGCGAGCAGTGTGGCCGCCATGACCAGATATTCGCTAGCCATGTCCAACTCCAGCTCTTGCATGGCGTGAATGTACGCCATATACTGCTCGGTGATTTGCGCCACAGGGATGTTATAAATATCAATTTCATAACGATGAATCAAATGCAAAAGCAAATCGAGCGGCCCTTCAAACGCTTCAATTTTCACATTGTATGACAATTGCACATCCATCCCACCATTTTTTTCGGCGCGCCGCCTCAGCGGCTTCCGTACGTACAGCCCATTTTATTGTATCATAATCAGGCGGCGGGGCGAGCAGAAATCGGTTGCTTTTTTGCCCTCGGCAGCGATGCGGCGTATAATGAAAGAAAAACGGCGCCCGCGCTTCCCGGCTGAACGAGGGAAGGCGAAGGCGGCGATGGGGAAAGGAACGGTGAGGCGTGTACCCGAAAGCGTATATCGACTATTTGGTCCATTTTCACGGCGACCGCGATTATTTTGAATGTCATGAACTGCTAGAAGAACAATGGAAGCGAGACGGACGGCCAAACGGATGGCTCGTGCTCATTCAAATCGCCGTCGCCTTCTACCATTATCGGCGCGGCAACATGTCGGGGGCGCTCCGCCTCATTCGGCGAGCGCAGGCGTTGCTTGAGGAGGCCCGCGGAATGATTCGCCAACTCGGCCTCGATGATCAGGCGCTCGAAGCGCTCCTTGGCGACACCGCCGCGCGAATCGTCCGCGGCGAACCGTACCGAAGCGTCGAGCTTCCGATTCGCGACCGCTCGCTTTACGAGCAATGCCTCGCCGCCTGCGCCAAACAGCAGCTCGCTTGGGGGCAGCCAAGCGACCTTGGCAACGTCGATGTGGTCAACAAACATCAACGTCGTGACCGTTCGGGCATTCTCGCTGAGCGCGAACGAAAAAAACGGGCGAAAGCGGAGGGGAAATAGATGCCCCTCCGCTGCCCGCAGCCGCGCCGCACTCGTTCCCTTATTCATGGCAGGCGTTGCATTTATCCAAAAACGAAGCCGTCCACTCGTTCGCACACAGTCGACGGTCAGGATACGTCTCTTTCAACGCTTTGACCATCTGCTTTCCGATCCCTTGGTGGCGGTGCGATGGGTTGACGCTAATGTGCTGAATTTCCACCACATCGGGAGCGCGCAACAGGACGCCAATCAGGCCGACGATATCCTCGTCCTCTTTCCATAAAAACAGCTGCCAGTCATCGTTCGTCTCATACTGTTTGATCGTCTGCTGGAGCCGTTTCAAGTCCTTTTCCGTCGGCATAAACGACAGCAACCCCATGGCGATTTTCTCGTAGTTTTTTCGATAGCGGATGAACATAAAAATCCCTCATTATCGACAAACATGCTTCCGAACAGGAAACGTTTTTGTCATTTTCTCTATACGTATTATAAACATTCTCACCGATATTGTGAACCGTTTCCTGCTTTTTTACGCAAATGCCCGCAACACGTTTGCCATTTCGATGGCCGACACGGCCGCTTCCCAGCCTTTATTGCCTGCCTTGGTGCCGGCCCGCTCGATCGCCTGCTCGATCGTGTCGGTCGTCAAAACGCCGAAAATGACCGGGACGCCGCTCGCAAGCGCGGCCTGAGAAACGCCTTTGGCCGCTTCACTGCAGACGTAGTCAAAATGGCTCGTGGCGCCGCGGATGACGGCGCCAAGCGTAATGACGGCGTCGAACTGCTTCGATTCGGCCAGTTTTTTCGCCACAAGCGGAATCTCAAACGCGCCCGGCACCCAGGCGACGGTGATGTCATGATCGCTGACGCCGTGTCGCGTCAAACCGTCAATCGCCCCGGACAACAGTTTGCCGGTGATGAATTCGTTAAAGCGTGCAACGACGATGGCGATTTTCAGTCCTGTACCAACGAGATGGCCTTCAATGACGTTCATCATTCGTTCCCCTTTCATCTAAAAATGAAGCATATGCCCTAATTTTTCGTATTTCGTGCGCAAATACTGTTCGTTTTCCTTTTTCGGTGGCATCTCGAGCGGCACACGTTCGACGACCTCGAGCCCGTGCCCTTTTAAGCCCGCGATTTTGCGCGGGTTATTCGTGAGCAGACGCATTTTCGTCACGCCGAGGTCTTTCAACATTTGCGCCCCGATGCCGTAATCGCGCAAATCGGCCGGGAAGCCGAGCTTTTCGTTCGCTTCGACCGTGTCATAGCCTTGCTCCTGCAGCTTGTAGGCGCGCAGCTTGTTCATAAGGCCGATGCCGCGCCCCTCTTGGCGCATGTACAGCAACACTCCGCGCCCTTCCGCCTCGATTTGCCGAAGCGCCGCGTGCAGCTGCGGTCCGCAATCGCACCGGTAAGAGCCGAACACATCGCCCGTTAAGCATTCGGAATGGACGCGCACGAGAATCGGCTCGTCCGGGGTGATCTCTCCTTTGACAAGCGCCACATGCTCTTTTCCGTCGAGCACATTCGTATAACCGATGGCGCGGAATTCGCCAAATTCGGTCGGCAGCCAGATGTCCACTTCGCGCTTGACAAGCTTTTCCCGCTCGCTCCGATAGGCGATCAAGTCTTTGATCGTGATCATCTTCAAGCCAAACTGGTCAGCCATCTGCCGCAAATCGGGAACGCGCGCCATCGTTCCGTCTTCTTTAATGATTTCGCAGATGACGCCGGCCGGCGCCGCCCCGCACAGCCGGGCCAAGTCAACAGCCGCTTCCGTATGGCCGGCGCGCCGCAGCACGCCGCCTTTTTTCGCAATGAGCGGAAAAATATGGCCTGGCCGCTTGAAATCGCTCGCTTTGACATTCGGGTCAAGCAGCGCCTGAATCGTCGCCGCCCGCTCATGAGCGCTAATGCCGGTCGTTGTCGTTTTGTAGTCGATGCTCACCGTAAACGCCGTGCCGTGCGCATCGGTGTTATGGGCAACCATCGGCTCTAAGCCGAGGCGTTCCGCCAACTCTTCCGTGATCGGCACGCAGACGAGCCCGCGACCGTGCGTAATCATAAAATTAATGATATCCGGCGTCACCTTTTCGGCCAGCGCGACAAAATCCCCTTCGTTTTCCCGGTCTTCATCGTCGCAGACGATGATCACTTCTCCGTTGGCAAGCGCGGTCAGCGCCGCTGCGATGGAATCAAACATCAGCCCAGTGCCCCCCCTTTTTCCGGCTTATTTGTACCCGTGCTGCTCTAAAAAGTCAACCGTCAACCCGCGCGCTGGCGGCGCTGCTTTGGCGGCAAGAAAAGCGGCGACATATTTGCCAATCATGTCGCACTCAATATTGACGAGGTCGCCGGGCCGCTTTTCACCTAAAATGGTGGCCGCCCGTGTATGAGGGATCAGCGAAACGGTGAACGTGCGCTCGCTCAACCCGAAAATGGTCAAACTTGTGCCATCGACCGCCACCGATCCTTTCTCCATCATATACGCGCGCAGTGAAGCCGGCACTTCGATTTCATAATAAACCGCGTTCGCTTTCGGCCACTGGCGAATGATGCGTCCGACGCCGTCCACGTGCCCGCTGACGAAATGGCCGCCAAACCGCCCGTTGGCCGCCATCGCCCGCTCCAAGTTCACCTTCGATCCGGGCTTTAGCGTCTTCAGCGCCGTCGCTTTCACCGTCTCCGGCATGATGTCAACCGTAAACCGGCGGTCGTCAAACGATGTGACGGTGAGACAGACGCCATTGACAGCGATGCTGTCGCCAAGTTGCACATCTTCAAGCACCCGCTTGGCGCTGATGGCCATGACGATGGCGTCCCCGGTTGCGTTCATCCGCTCGATCGTGCCGATCTCTTCGATGATGCCGGTAAACATCACGCTTCCTCCTTTCGCTTCGGAACAGCGGCGATTTTCACGTCCGGACCGATCCTTTCGACCCGCCGGATGTCAAGCTCGAGCGCTTCGGCGAGACGCGGGAAGCCGAGGCCGCCGATCGGCGTAGGGGCATCCTGCCCGCCGATCAGCTTCGGGGCTATGTAGGCCACCACTTCATTGACCGCTCCCGCGCGGAGAAAGCTGTCATGGACGCGCGAACCGCCTTCTACAAACAGCGACATCACCTTCTGTTCGCCGAGCAAGCGAAGCACATCGCCGACCTCCACTCGATCGGTCGGCAGCGACACGACGCGCACGCCCCGACGCTCGTATGCCGCCGCTTTTTCCCGACTGGCGCCTCGGCCGGCGATGATCCACGTCTCCGCCTCACGGTCGGTGACGACGTGGGCGTCAAGCGGGGTGCGCAAGCGGGTGTCCAAAATAATGCGCAGCGGGTTTTTCCGCTGTTCCCCGATGCGAACGGTGAGCTTTGGGTTGTCCGCGATCACGGTGTTGACGCCGACCAAAATGGCGTCATGCTGGGCGCGGAGACGATGGACATCCTCACGGGCCGCGCTCGATGTGATCCATTGGCTTTCCCCTGTCGCCGTCGCGATTTTGCCGTCGAGGCTGCACGCGTATTTCAGCGTCACAAACGGCGTCTTTGTCGCAATGGAATGGAAAAACATCCGGTTGAGTTCATCCGCTTCTTCTTTTAAGATGCCAACGTCGACGTGAATGCCCGCTTGGCGCAGCTTGTCAATTCCTTTTCCCGCCACAAGCGGATTCGGATCGGTCGTGGCGACGACGACGCGGCGGACGCCGGCTTCGATAAGCAAATCGGCGCACGGCGGCGTTTTGCCGTAATGGCTGCACGGCTCCAGCGTCACATACACCGTGGCGCCGCGCGCTTTGTCGCCGGCCATACGAATCGCATGCACTTCGGCGTGCGGCTGTCCGGCTTTCAAATGGGCGCCAAGCCCGACCACTTCCCCGCCGTTGACGACAACCGCGCCGACAAGCGGGTTCGGCGATGTTTGTCCGCTGCCGGCTTTCGCGACATTCAACGCCAAGCGCATGTAATCTTCGTCTCGATACACGGCTTTCACCTTTTTCTTTCGCAAAAATAAAAATCCCCGGAACGACTCCGGGGCTTTGGGATGCGAGAGAATGAGTCATGATGCGCATAACAGCGAACAAAACATTCGTTCGCCTCCTATGGCTGCACGTGCCGTCTAGACACCGTTGCCCTGTTGGCCGCCGAGGGCTGCCCGCTTTCGGCACAGCGCCATCAGCCACCATGCGCACATCGCCATCCTTCTCCCATCCAGACTATACTGTCGGCTCCGGAATCGCACCGGATCGTGCCAATCAGGCTCGCGGGCTGAGAGGCGCGTCGCCTCATCACCGCCGGTCGGGAATTTCACCCTGCCCCGAAGGATGCATCACCATGCTGTTTTTATTATACCATGTCAGCTTCCAAGCGTCATCATTTGACAATCCAAATCCAATACGCTGCCCCCCATAACAGGCTGGCCGCTACCAATAGGAAAAACAGCCGCCAGTTGTTGCGCCTTGTCCGCTCATCGTCCCCCGTCGGCCGCTTATTGTTCGTCAAACACTTTCACTTCCTTCATCACATCGCCGTTTTTCATCGCCTTGACAACGTCCAGCCCAGACGTTACTTGGCCGAAGACGGTATGCATCCCATCGAGGTGCGGCTGCGGCTCATGAACGATGAAAAACTGGCAGCTGCCGGTGTCGCGGCCGCGGTGCGCCATCGAAATCGCCCCGGCGACATGGCGGTGTGGGTTGTTGTCCGTCTCGCACGGAATCGTATAGCCGGCATCGCCCGTCCCGTTGCCGCGCGGGCAGCCCCCTTGGCTGACGAACCCGGGAATGACGCGGTGGAAGGTTAATCCGTCATAAAATCCTTCATTCGCTAATTTTTCAAAATTGGCCACCGTCACCGGCGCCTCATTCGGAAACAGTTCGAATTCAATTTTCCCGCCGTTTTCCATCAAAATATACCCTTTTTTCGCCATGATGCTTTCGCTCCTTTGCTTGTGCCTAAATCGCTTCTATCATACCATGGATGATTGGGGGAAAGAAAGTCAAAGACAAAAACGGCGGGGATACGATATAATGATAGTGCATGTTCCATGAACAGGAGGCGAGCTAGGTGAAACGAATGATCGCTTCATCGCTGCTGGCGGTTATCATGCTGATGTTGCCGGCGATCGCTGCGGCCGATGCGGCACCGGGCGACGTCATTGTGACGCTCGGCGAAAATTTAACAAGCGACCAAAAGCAAAAAGTGCTTGAAGAAATGAAAGCGCCGGACGGGGCGCAAACGATCACCGTCTCGAACGCCGAAGAGCATAAATATTTGGGCGGGCTCATCCCGAAAGCCCAAATCGGAACGCGCGCCATTTCTTCGTCCATGATCACGATTCGCGAACCCGGCTCAGGGCTGCGTGTTGAAACCCACAACATCACATGGGTGACGAAAGAGATGTATACGAACGCCTTGATTACCGCCGGGGTGAAAGACGCGGACATTTACATCACCGCTCCGTTTCCCGTTTCCGGCACCGCGGCGCTGACCGGATTGATGAAGGCGTATGAAATTTCCTCGGACCAAGCCATCCCTGATGATGTCAAAAAAGTGGCGAACGAGGAAATGGTGCAAACGGCGAAGCTGGCTGATTCGATCGGTCCGGACAAGGCGGTCGCTTTGCTGGCAAAAATCAAAGAAGAAATGGCCGCCAATCCGCCGCAAACGGATGCCGATTTGCGGGCTCTGATCGAAAAAATCGCCGCTGACCTCGGCATTACGCTGAGCGAGAATGAAATCAACAGCCTTATGTCTCTCCTTCATAAAATGCAAAACGCCAATATCAACTGGGATCAAGTCAATGACCAGCTGAGCAAAGCGAAAGAACAGCTGTCAGCGTTTTTGCAGTCGAAAGAAGGAAAAACGTTCATTCAAAACGTGATCGACATCTTGAAAGAGATTTGGAACGCGATTAAATCAGCATTTTCCTCGAGCTACAGCCAAGATCAGCAATGAAAATCGGCGCCCGCAAGGACAACGGGCGCCGATCGGTTGTCAAGGCCGCTTCCCAAACCGGCGGCCTTCACTTTTTCACTTTCGTTTTCCAAGGCAAATCATACTGAATCAAATCGTCATACGTCTCCCGCTTCACAACGAGCTGGGCATCGCCGTTTTCAACAAAGACGACAGCCGGGCGCGGCAGGCGATTGTAGTTGTTCGCCATCGAATAGCCGTACGCTCCCGTGCAAAAAACGGCTAAATAATCGCCCGGTTTCGCTTCCGGGAGCGCCAAATCCCAAATGAGCATATCGCCTGACTCGCAGCACTTTCCGGCAATGGATACGACTTCCGTCCGCTCTCCCCACATCCGGTTGGCGAGCATCGCTTCGTATTTCGCCCCATACAGCGCCGGGCGAATGTTGTCGCTCATGCCACCATCAACGGCCACGTACGTTCGGACGTTCGGCACGTCTTTGCGCGAACCGATCGTATAAATCGTCGTGCCGGCATCGCCGACAAGCGAGCGCCCCGGCTCAATCCAAATTTCCGGAAGCGGCAGCTCATATTCGCGGGCTTGTTTTTTCGCTTCCTCAACGATGCAATCGACGTACATCGCCACGGGAATCGGATCATCCTCTTCGGTATAGCGAATGCCAAATCCCCCGCCAAGGTTGACCACTTCGGGGACGAAACGGTGCTCGCGATTCCACTCGGCCAGCTTGGCAAACACTTTTTGCGTCGCGAGCACAAATCCGGCGGTTTCAAAAATTTGCGAGCCGATATGGCAATGGACGCCCAACAGCCGAAACGCCTTCGCCGACATCACGCGCCGAAACGCCTGATCAGCTTGTCCATTGTGCAAATCAAAACCAAACTTCGAGTCCTCTTGTCCTGTTAAAATATAGTCATGGGTATGCGCTTCAACTCCCGGCGTGACGCGCAGCAAAATCGGCACCGTTCGACCGGAGGCCTCTGCCAGCTCTTCGATCAACTCCAACTCGTAAAAATTGTCGACGACGATGCAGCCGATGCCGGATTCGAGCGCCATCGCCAGCTCCTCCCGGCTTTTGTTATTGCCGTGAAAATGGATGCGCTCCGGCGGAAATCCGGCGACAAGCGCTGTATGCAATTCCCCGCCCGACACGACGTCAAGCGACATCCCTTCCTCGGCGGCGAGCTGCACCATGGCGATGGAAGAAAACGCCTTGCTGGCGTAAGCGACCTGCGCCCGCACGCCATGGCGGCGGAACGCTTCCTGAAACGCGCGCGCCCGGGCGCGGATCAAGGCAACATCATAAATGTAAAGCGGCGTGCCGTACGTCTCAGCCAGTTCGACGACATCGACGCCGCCGATTTCCAAATGTCCTTTTTCATTGACGCGGCTTGTTCCATGCAAAAACACGACCATCCCTCATTCCTCATCAAAATGGCGCACGAAAAGCCAAAAGCCGTTGGCCGCCGACAGCGACCCTGAAAAAACAAAACCGCAGAGCAACCGGCTCTGCCGCGCACTAGGCTGCGATTCGGACATGCCCGTTGGCGCGTTCGCACCAAAACGAACGTCCGCTTCACCGCTCGGAAAAGGCGGTAAATATCAAATATTACGTTATCATAATGACAAAAAAGTTGCAATAGCGCCAACAGCGAAAAAGCGGCCGCCCATCCATGCCATCGGGAGCGGCCGCCGGGTAAAGGGGCGCGGGATCACGTCGGTTGTTTTTGCCGGTCCTGCGGATGGACGATGCTCGGACGCACTTTCGCCCCGGCGGCGGAACGGCGGACGATAATTTGCATAAACGCTGCCGGATCGAACGGAATGAACGGCCATAAATACGGGGTATTGAGCGAGCGAATGCTGACGAGCCAAAGCAAATAAACGGTCGTGCCGATGACGAGCCCCGGCACGTGAAACAGCGCGACAAAAATAACGAGAACAAGCCGGGAAATTTTATTGGCGACACTCAATTCGTAGCTCGGCGTCGCAAAAGAGCCGATCGCGGCCACCGCGACGTACAAAATGACTTCGGGCACAAACAAGCCGACATCGATAGCGATTTGCCCGATGAGGACGGCGGCGATTAAGCCCATAGCCGTTGAGAGCGGCGTCGGCGTGTGGATGGCGGCCATGCGCAGAAATTCGATCCCAAAATCGGCCAACAAAATTTGCACGACAATCGGGATGTTCGTTTGTTTGTTCGGGCCGATAAACGCCCACGATTTCGGCAACAGCGACGGATCTAAAACGAACAGCACCCACAGCGGCAGCAGAAACAGCGACGACAAAATGCCTAAAAACCGCACCCAGCGGACAAACGTTCCGACCCCCGGCGACTGCCGATACTCTTCGGCGTGCTGGACATGGTGGAAAAACGTCGTCGGCGTAATGATGACGCTTGGCGATGTATCGACCATAATGAGCACATGCCCTTCAAGCAAATGCGTCGCCGCCACATCAGGCCGCTCCGTGTACCGGACGAGCGGATAGGGGTTGTAGCCTTGCTTGACTAAAAACTCTTCAACCGTTTTGTCGCCCATGGTCAAGCCATCAACATGGATTTGTTGAAGCTCTTTTTTGATCAGCTCAACCAGCCCGGGGTCGGCGATATCTTGAATATAGGCGATGCATACGTCTGTTTTCGATCGCTCACCGACTTGCAACATTTCAAAGCGCAGCCGCTCGTCGCGGATGCGTCGGCGGGTGAGCGCCGTATTGACGATAATGTTCTCGACATAGCCGTCGCGGGCGCCGCGCACCACTTTTTCTGTGTCCGGCTCCTGCGGCTGCCGGCCCGGATAGCTGCGGACGTCGACCGCAAACCCGGTCGATTCCCCTTCGACAAGGACGATGATCAGCCCGGAAAGCAGCTTATCGACGGCCTCATCGAGGCTCATCACCGGGCTCACTTGCTGATGGACAAGCCGATTTTCAATGATTTTCCACGCTTGCGATTCTTGCCGTTCATCATCGTTGACGCGCACGATTTGCTTCAATAATTCGATGATGTATTGCGTGTCACATAAACCGTTGCAGTAATAAATATGTACTTCCCGGTTTAAGACACGAATTTTTCGCACGCCTAAATCAAAGCTTGTGCCGACGCCGATTCGCGCCTGCAAAAACTTGGCATTGTCAATGAGATTGCCCGCTATCGGCGTCTTCTTTTTTTCTTTTTCCGCCATGGCCACCACTCCTTTCAAGAATCAACTCAACCGCTTTGCGCGTAATGGGTGCCCCATGTTCGGCACGGTCGCGGCGCCCCATTTTTCCGATGTCGCCGATGCCGACAATCAGCGGGATGTTCAGCTGGTCAAGACAGTAGACGGTATCGCCGTTGATGCGGCCCACATCCAAATCGCGGATCCCTTCTTTATCGACCCCGTATTCGGTCATCACGCCGTCGCGGTCGATGCTCACATGCACCTTTGTCCATTCGTGCTGATGCGTGTTGGATGCAACCGCCAGCGCGCCAAGCACCTCGATTTGCTCGTGCGTCGCCACATAGCGAAGCGCCTCTTCGCCCGCTCCCTCACCGATGGCGCCACAGTCGTCAAACATCACAAACACCGGATCGTGCGGCGTCTGCAAAATCAGTTTGACGAGCTCCTCGCCGCTCAACTTGGTCGGATTGCCTCGCGAGCAGGAGATGCAGCGGCCGCCGACGTCGGCGGCGACCCGTTCGATCGCTCGGCAGGCGAATTCGTCTCCGTCCGTCACTAAAATGACCCGTCGTTTTTCCATCGTCTCTACCCTTTCGGTTTGCAAATAAGCGCCGCGGCAAACGAACCCGCCACCATAAAAGCGAGCAACGCGCCAGCGAAGCGGAAGACGGCTCCCCCGGTCGCGACAAGTCCGGTTGGTTGCGGCCCGACCATGACGCCTTTCGCGAAAACGTAGCCCAACCCGCTTAACGGCAACATCGCCCCCGCACCGACCGAAGCGACCCATCGATCGTATACGCCGCCAAACCCGAGGATGACGCCGAGGACGACCAACAGGCTGGCCACCCCGGCCGGCGTCCATCGGCCGCGGTCGATCAGGAGCTGGGCGATGACGCATACAAGCCCGCCGGCCAAAAACGCGCGGACATATTCCATCTCACATTCCCCCCGATCGTGGCCCATCCGGCTCTTGCCCGGCCGCTTCGATGACGACACCGTGAGCGATAGCCGGGATCGACTGTTTTTGCTGCACCATCGTTTGGCTCAACAGCGCCCCGGTCGCGACGACAAACAGACGGCGAAACGCACCGCGGGCAAGTTCATGAAGCAAATAGCCGTACGTGACAACGGCCGAGCACGCACAGCCGCTGCCGCCGGCGAACACCTTTTGATCCGGCCGGTAGATCATCAGCCCGCAATCGTTGTACATCTCGCTGACGTCATAGCCCGCTTCGGCAAGCAGCTCCCGAACGATGACGCTGCCGACGCGCGACAAGTCGCCGGTGACAATCAAGTCGTAATCGCTTGGCGATGCGCCTAAGTCGCGGAAATGCTGCTCGATCGTATCGGCCGCAGCCGGAGCCATCGCCGCTCCCATATCGAGCGGATTGGTCAGCCCGGCATCGATCACTTTGCCGATCGTCGCCGCCCGGATGCGCCAGCGCCCCGGGGTGCGCCCGATGAGCGCTGCGCCGGCGCCGGTGACCGTAAACGTCGCCGTTTTCGGCTTTTGCACTCCGAGTTCGGTCGGATAGCGAAACTGCCGTTCAGCCGTGGCGTTATGACTGCTTGTCGCCGTGAGCGCCCGATCGGCCAATCCGCCGGCAACCAACGCGGCGGCGGCGGCCAACGTCTGCATCGAAGTGGAGCAGGCGCCAAACAAACATAAAAACGGAATCGGCAGCTCGCGAGCGACATAGTTGGATGTAGCCTGTTGGTTTAACAAATCGCCGGCCAAAAACAGATCGACCTCTTCAGCGGAAACGCCCGCCTTTTGCAAGCAGCGGCCGACCGCCTCCCGCATCAGCCGCCGCTCGGCCAGCTCCCACGTCTTTTCCCCGCAATATAGGTCGCGATAACAAATATCAAAATACTTTCCGAGCGGCCCATCCGCTTCCAACGGCCCGACCGCCGCCGCGGCCGCTTGAATGTAGACTCCTTCATCAAACAACCACGTCTGTTTTCCGACGCGCTTCATGGCGCCCCCCTCTTTCCTACGGCCAGAACAGACCGAGCACATAGGCGGCAATCACTCCGTAAATGATCGCCGCGCCGCCGGCTTTCAACATCTGCCCGCCCACCCCGGCCATCCACCCTTCGCTCCGGTGCTCGATGGCGGCGCTAGCGAGCGCATTGGCGAGCCCGGTAAGAAGCATCGTCGCCCCCGCGCCGGCGAATTGGCTAATGTCATCATATTTTCCGACAGCGGTCAGTCCGATCGCCAATCCAGCCATGACGATCGACGCCCATAAATGGGCCTCGAGCGCTGAAGTGGCAAACGTACCGCCATACCAATTAGCCAGCCATTGCGCCAGCGCGCAAAGCGCCCCGCCGACAAGAAACGCTTTTCCCGCATTGGCCGCGTACGGGGGAGAAGGTTGGAACGCTTTGACTTCACGGAGATAATCGGTTCTCAATCCCACGTTTTCGTCCCCCTTTGTCAGCGAAAATGATCGACAAAATATAGCCAGTGAAACAAAGAGCCCGCCACCTTGCCAAAGGCGATGGCCATCAATAAAGCGACGATTCTCTCATCGACCCCGATTCGTTTCGCTAAAATCGGCCAAACGTTCAGCACTTCGGTGAGCGCGGCGGCGAGCATTCCGACAAATATGCCGTGCAGAAGCCCAATCGGCGCCAGCCAATAGTTGGACAAATGGAAAACCGAATGGCGAAGGCTCACCCAACCGCCGACGAGAGCGCCAAACACCGCGCCCCATTCATAAGCGTGAATGCGCTTCATCGTTTTCGTCAGCTGCGTCAGGCGCGGGATGACGCCAAGCACGACCAAAAAGGCGACAAAGCCGGTTCCGACCGCCAACCCTCCAGCGAAGCCGACGAACACTACCAGCAAAATCTCAAGCGTCGTCAAGGTGCCTCATGCTTTCCTTGTTTTCATGCAAAATGACATACTGGTCAATGGCCTGCTGGTAGTTGAACATTTCGACTTCCAGAGGGCTGGGCTCCTCGTTGATGCGTTTGCGGAACCAATGGTTAAAAAACAAAATCATCCCGATCCCGAGCCCAAGCGAATATGGAATTTGCAAAAGAAGCGGCTTATCCACCGTCTGACCGGTGATCATTTCATACAAATGGCGATGCACCCGTTGCATGCTCACATCTTCGTGGAAATTCATAATCGCCATCGCCGAACCGACGAACAGAAGAAGCCAAACGAGCAGGAACACGACGAACGGAACTTTTCGCTTTTCATACACGACTTCAACGATCGTCTGCGATGGGCCAACCATCTGCACATCGAGCGATTCATCGACATCGAGCACGGCCTTGACCATTTGCATCATGTCGATAATGACGATCGTTTTATCGCTTGGCTGCACCCGGTAGAGCGGGACCGCCCGCAGCCGCTCGACGAGTTCGCCATCCGCCGCAGCGATTTGCGCCGCTTGTCCGAGCGTGACCGCCGCCCCCGGCTCGACTTGCACGCGATGGCGCGGCTTAATGAATACGGTGTTGGCCATTTGCTTCACACCTTTGTCTTTTTTTCATTAGTTTGGTGGACAGTCAAGCCGATCATGCGGTTCGGCCGCATTCACCATCGATTTCATAAAAATAGAAAAGAATGGGCAGCGAAGGCCCATTCTTTCATCAAGCAGGCTTCTAGCCATCCATTTTCTCTTTGATGTGCTGTAAGATTTTTTTCTCCAGCCGGGATACTTGCACTTGAGAGATGCCGAGTCTTGCTGCCACTTCGGACTGGGTTTGATCTTTGTAGTAGCGCAAATAGACAATGAGCCGCTCGCGCTCATCAAGCTCTTCGATCGCTTTTTTCAAAGCGATTTTGTCAAACCATGACGCCTCGTCATCGTCGGCGATTTGATCGAGCAGCGTGATCGGATCGCCGTCGTTTTCGTACACCGTTTCGTGAATCGACGTCGGCGTGCGGACGGCCTCTTGAGCGAGGACAACCTCTTCTTTGGCAATGCCCAAATGATCGGCGATTTCGGTGACCGTCGGCGCCCGTCCGCGCGCTTTTGACAGCTCGTCTTTGGCCTTGCGGATTTTATTGCCCATCTCTTTCAGCGAGCGGCTCACTTTGACAGTGCCGTCATCGCGAAGAAAACGCTGAATCTCCCCGATGATCATCGGCACGGCGTACGTCGAAAACTTGACGTCATACGACAAATCAAATTTGTCGACCGATTTTAACAAGCCGATGCAGCCGATTTGGAACAAGTCGTCGGCCTCATAGCCGCGATTTAAAAAACGTTGGACGACCGACCAGACGAGGCGCATGTTTTTTTCAATAATTTCATCGCGCGCTTCTTGATCGCCTGCTTGGCTGCGGCGGATCAGCTCCTTCATCTCCTGGTCTTTGATTGGCGACTGATCTTGCTTGACATCGACATCCATAGGCATGTCTCCCTCAGTTACATAGCGCTTGGCTTTTGGCAATATGCTTTTTCAAATACACGGTCGTCCCTTTGTTCACTTCCGATTCAATGATGACTTCGTCCATGAAGTTCTCCATAATGGTAAATCCCATTCCCGAACGCTCTAGTTCCGGTTTGGTCGTAAACAGCGGCTGGCGCGCCTCATCAATATTGGCGATGCCGACCCCTTCGTCCCTCACGGTCAAATAGACGATGCCGTCTTCAATGATGACGGAAATAGAGACAATGCCGTTCGGGTCGTTGTTATAGCCATGGATAATGGCGTTGGTGACCGCCTCTGAGACGACCGTTTTGATTTCCGTCAACTCGTCCATCGTTGGATCGAGCTGGGCGACGAACGCCGCCACCGTCACCCGGGCAAACGATTCGTTTTCGCTGCGCGCGGAAAATTGGAGGTGCATTTCGTTGCGCATTTACGCCACCCCCAATGCCTGCAAAGCAAATTGCTCATCCGCTTCCAAGCGAATAATTTTAAATAGTCCTGACATATCAAACAGGCGCTTGACGGCCGGCGACACCGCGCAGACGACCATCTGACCGCCCATGTTTTTGATCTGTTTGTAGCGTCCTAAAATGACGCCAAGACCTGAGCTGTCCATAAATGTCAACTGACCTAAATTGAGCACGATATGGCGGATGCCCTGGTTTTCGAGCACATCCGTCACTTGTTCGCGCAACGCTTCGGCCGTATGATGGTCGAGCTCCCCGGACAGGCGAACGATCAGCACGTCTTGTTTCACTTCTAAGTCAATCGCGAGACTCACAGCGTCTTCCTCCTTGTCCATTTCAGGATACGGAGAAGTTTCGCTGCCCGCGCTCGGAAATCCTGCCGCCCGACAAAACTAGTACCCGTTCGCCAAAGAGAGTGAAAAGGCGGCAAAACTTGACATCATCCCGCCTGCACGAAACGACTAAACACCCGCTTAAACAAGTCCCAAAAGCTCGCTTCTTCGACCGTTTGCTTGGCGACAAGCGGGCTGCGCACGATCTCTTTTCCATCCTCTTTCAAAATCAAAACGCCAAGCTCATCACCTTTGCGAATTGGGGCTTGTACCCGTTCTTTCACCTTGACGATTTTCTCAATCTGCTCGACCGACTGCCCCTTTTTCGTCAGCACCGATACCGGTTCCGATGTCACCGCTGCCACCGATGTTTGCTTGCCTTTGCTCACTTCCACGCGAGCGATCGTTTGATTCCGTTCGTATACCGGGTGGGTCTGATATTGTTGAAACGCATAGTCGAGCATTTTCGTCATTTGCGCATTGCGCGCTTTCGGCGTCGGCGCCCCAAAAATGACGGCAATGACGCGCATGCCATTCTTTTTCGCTGTCGCGGTCAAACAATAACCCGCCTCGCTCGTAAAGCCGGTTTTCAGCCCGTCAACACCGGGATAAAACTTGACAAGCCGGTTGGTATTCACAAGCCAAAACTTTTTGTCCGTCTGTTCGCGCAAATAGTCTTCGTATTTGCTCGTATATTTCGTAATATCTTCATACTTCAACAATTCGCGCGCCATCATGGCCATATCATAAGCGCTGCTGTAGTGATGTTCCGCCGGCAAACCGGTCGCGTTGACAAAATGAGTGTCGTTTAAGCCTAGCCGCTTTGCCTTTTCGTTCATCATTTCGACAAACGCCTCTTCTGACCCGGCAATCCGTTCGGCCAGGGCGACCGAAGCATCGTTCGCCGAACCGATGGCGATGCCGCGCAGCAGCTCGTCAACCGTCATTTCCTCACCCGGTTCAAGGAAAATTTGCGAGCCGCCCATGGAAGCGGCGTATTCGCTCGCCCGTACTTTCTCATCGTAGGAGAGCTTTCCTTCATCGATCGCCTCCATGATCAGCAACATCGTCATAATTTTCGTCATGCTCGCCGGCGGCAGTTTTTCATGAGCATTTTTCTCGTACAACACTTTTCCTGTGTCGCGTTCGATCAAAATCGCTGATTTCGCCTCAGCGGCTAGTTCGGCCTTCGCTCCCTTCGCCTCTTTTTCCTCGGCGTGCACGGAAAGGGGAAGGAACAGAAGAAGCGGCAAGAAAAGCAGACGAATGACTGTCGTTTTCATCTCCCAAACCTCCATTCTTTATACATGCCATTTTTTCCAACAGAGATATTTTTATACAAACGAACCCAAAATAAAAAAACGCCCGAAACCCACTGTTTCGAGCGTTTTCTAACAGCTTCGCCTCAGCCGATCGTCTCGTAAATGAGCGGCGGCGGAGCGGCCGGCTGCGGCGAAATCCGAATGGCCGCGGCCAGTTTTTCTTCCACGTCGCGCACATCGGCGCGGTTGCTGTGAATCGTGGCGAGCGTTTCCCCTTTTTGCACACGGTCGCCAATTTTCTTATGAAGCACGATGCCGACCGCCAAATCGATGGCGTCTTCCTTTGTCGCCCGCCCGGCGCCAAGCCACATGGCGGCCGTGCCGACTTCATCGGCAACGATCTCGGCCACATAACCGTCCTCGCCAGCGGCAACGGGGATCGTATGCGCGGCGCGCGGCAATTTGTCCGGGTCGTCAACAACCGACGGATCGCCGCCTTGGGCCGCCAAAAACGTTTTCATTTTTGCGGCTGCCTTTCCGCTGCAAAGCGCTTCCTCCAGCAGGCGGCGCGCTTCGGCAAGCGACGGCGCTTTTTCGGCCAAGTACACCATATGGCTGCCAAGCGTCAAACAAAGTTCCGTTAAATCGCGCGGCCCGTTTCCTTGCAAAGTAGCGATCGCCTCTTTCACTTCCAAGGCGTTACCGACCGCGTAACCGAGCGGCTGGCTCATATCGGAAATGACCGCCATCGTCCGGCGGCCGACGCGCTTGCCGATCTCGACCATCGCCCGAGCAAGCTGGCGGGCGCCATCGAGATCCTTCATAAACGCTCCGGCCCCCGTTTTGACGTCTAAGACGATCGCGTCAGCCCCGGCGGCGATTTTTTTGCTCATGATCGAGGAAGCGATCAGCGGAATGCTGTTGACGGTGGCGGTCACGTCGCGGAGTGCGTACAATTTTTTATCCGCCGGCGTCAAGTCGCCCGTTTGGCCGATAATGGCGATCTGATTCTCATTGACGAGCCGGAGAAATTCGTCTTTGCTGATTTCGACATGAAATCCGGGCACGGACTCGAGCTTGTCGATCGTGCCGCCCGTATGGCCGAGACCGCGCCCGGACATTTTCGCCACCGGCACGCCGACGGACGCGACAAGCGGGCCTAACACGAGCGTTGTCGTATCGCCAACGCCGCCTGTGGAATGCTTATCGACTTTCACGCCGCGAATGCCTGACAGATCGATGACCTCGCCGGAGTGCACGATCGCCATCGTCAACGCCGCTGTCTCTTCGGCGGTCATGCCGCGAAAATAAATGGCCATCGCCAACGCGCTCATTTGATAATCGGGAATGTCTCCGTTCGTATAACCGCGGATGATCCACTCCAGCTCTTCCGTCATCAGCGCCTTTCCATCGCGCTTTTTGGCAATCAAATCGACCATTCTCATCCCGATCACCTCTCGTTATTTCGCCAGTTCGGCGACAATCGCTTTCACGAGCCGCAAAAAGTCGGCTTTCACCCGCTCGGCTGTTTCGACGACTTCGTCATGATGGAGAGGAGCATCAGTCATGCCAGCCGCTAAGTTGGAAATACATGAAATGCCGAGCACCTCCATGCCGGCATGGCGGGCGACGATCACTTCCGGAACGGTTGACATGCCGACCGCATCACCGCCAAGCGCCCGGATCATGCGAATTTCCGCCGGCGTTTCGTATGATGGACCGGTGTTGGCGACATACACCCCTTCGTGCAGGCGAATGCCGAGCCTTGCCGCCGCGTCTTTGGCGAGCTGGCGCAGGCGCCGGCTGTATGCTTCGGTCATGTCTGGAAAGCGCGGACCAAGCTCCGGGTCGTTCGGGCCGATGAGCGGATTCGTGCCAAGCAAATTGATATGGTCGGAGATCACCATCAAATCGCCGGGTTGGAATCGTTCATTGACGCCGCCGGCGGCGTTTGTCACGATCAATTCGCGGACGCCGAGCGCCTTCATCACCCGGACGGGGAACGTCACTTCGCGAAGCGAGTATCCTTCATAATAATGAAACCGTCCCTGCATGGCGACAACGGTCGCCCCTTCAAGCCGGCCGTACACGAGCCGGCCGGCGTGCCCCTCAACCGTCGATACCGGAAAGCCGGGAATCTCCTCATACGGAATGCGAACCGCCTCTTCGATTTCATCGGCGAGCACGCCGAGCCCCGAACCGAGAATCAAACCGATCGCCGGCGATGCCGGCATGCGCTGCCGCAACACATCCGCTGCTTTTTCAATCGCTTGTCGATCCATCTGTCTTTCCCCCTTGCCTTCTATTCTAATCCGGAACATGGCCGGCTACGCTGGCGAAAGTTCCGACAAAAAGCTTGTTCCATAAGGCGGCATAGCGACGTGGAAGTTAGCGGCGATCGTCGCCCCGACATCGGCGAACGTCTCGCGGATCGGGAGCGGCTTTCCGCCTTGAAAGCGCGGGCTGTACACCAACAGCGGCACGTATTCGCGCGTATGGTCCGTTCCGTGATGCACCGGGTCGTTGCCATGATCGGCCGTGATGATCAGCAAGTCGTCTTCTTTCAAACGCGGCAGCACATCGTTAAGCCGGGCGTCGAACTCTTCGAGCGCATCGCCGTATCCTTGTGGATCGCGGCGATGGCCGTACTTGGCGTCAAAATCGACGAGATTGACGAAACTCAACCCGGTAAAATCGCTGCCGAGCGTGTCCACAAGCTTATCCATGCCGTCCATATTCGACGCGGTCCGCAACGACTGCGTCACTCCTTCATTGTCGTAAATATCGGCGATCTTCCCAATGGCAATGACATCATACCCCGCGTCTTTCAGCTCATTCATCACCGTGCGGCCGAACGGTTTGAGCGCATAGTCGTGTCGATTGGCCGTTCGCTCAAAACGGCCGGGTACACCGATGAACGGCCGGGCGATGACGCGCCCGACCATGTACGGCTCATCGCGTGTCAGCTCGCGCGCGATTTCACAAACGCGGTACAATTCTTCAAGCGGCACGACTTGTTCGTGGGCGGCGATTTGCAAAACGGAGTCGGCGGACGTATAGACGATGATGGCCCCAGTTTTCATATGCTCCTCACCGAGTTCTTCGATGATCGCTGTTCCGCTCGCCGGCTTGTTGCCGATCACTTTCCGACCGGTGCGCCGCTCAAGCTCGGCGATCAATTCATCCGGAAATCCGTTCGGAAACACGCGAAACGGCTTGTCGATGCGAAGCCCCATCAGCTCCCAATGGCCGGTCATCGTATCTTTGCCGGCCGACGCTTCTTTCATTTTCGTATAGTAGGCCAGCGGCTGATCGACTTTCGGCACCCCTTTGATCTCACGAATATGGCTTAAGCCGAGCTTCGCCATATTGGGCAAATGAAGACCGCCGCGATGCTCGGCGATATGGCCGAGCGTGTCCGCCCCTTTGTCGTTGTATTTTTCGGCATCCGGCGCCTCGCCGATGCCGACCGAATCCATGACAATCAAAAAGACGCGCCGGTACATTGTAATCATACTCATTCCTCCCGTCTCCAGTCGAAAATGGTGATTCTCTTTGTTCTATTGTACCCACCACATCCCAAAAACAAGTCAGCCTTACTATTGGTCAGAAGTCTGACAACAAGGACAACCATCAAGCTCCAACAGATTTGATCACGGCCTAGAAGAGCGGTGAAAAACAGTGTTTCCCTTTGGTCGATGAGGAAAAGTGTGCAGTGTTGCAAAGTTTTTCTATCTGAGAAACGATGGCAGGAAGCGGTATGAACGATTGAATCAACAGTCTCCTAGGGAGCCGATGATCAAATCTTGAATACGAATTTGCCATGTCAATTCTCAACTCGAAAAACCTTCGTGCACCGATCCTTCCATTCGCTTATTCTTTCATCGATGAAGGGAATCAGCCGTCTTTCCCAACCTTCTAGGCGCGCGGGTGATACTGCTTGTATACGTCTTTCAAACGCGTTTTCGTCACGTGCGTATACATTTGCGTTGTCGAAATATCAGCATGGCCGAGCAGCTCTTGGACAGCGCGCAAATCGGCCCCGTTTTCAAGCAGATGCGTCGCAAACGAATGGCGAAGCGTATGCGGCGTCAATTCTTTTTCAATGCCGGCTTCTTTCGCGAGGCGCTTTAAAATTTTCCAAAACCCTTGCCGTGTCAAGCGTTGACCGTAATGATTCAAAAACAGCGCCTCCGTTGCCCGTCGGCGCGGATTGACCAACTGCGGGCGCCCTCGCTCCAAATAGTGGGTAAGCGCTTCAATCGCCATGCGCCCGATCGGAACGATCCGCTCTTTCCGCCCTTTTCCATAACAGCGGACAAACCCCATCGTCAAATGGACGTCGCCGAGGTTGAGCTGCACCAACTCGCTGACGCGCATGCCGGTCGCATACAACAGCTCGAGCATCGCCTTGTCGCGCAGCCCAAACGGCGTATCGGTTTGCGGCGCGGCCAGCAGGGCTTCCACTTCCTCGACCGACAGCACTTTCGGCAGCGTCCGTTCAAACTGCGGCGTTTCAATATGGACGGTCGGGTCTTGCGCCGCGATTTTCTCCCTTAGCAAAAACTGATGGAACGAACGGATCGACGCCAGATGGCGGGCGATCGTCCTTGCCGATTGCCCTTGTTCGCTTAAAAACTTTAAAAAATGGAGAATATGAAGGCGCTCGACTTCGCCCCACGCCTGAAGCTGCTCCACCTGCCGCAAATAACGCGCGTATTTTTTCAAATCCCTCTCGTATGAAACGATCGTATTGTGCGCCAAATTCCGCTCCACCATCAAATAGTGCAAAAAATCGCTCAGTTCGTGTTCCAACGCTCTCTACTCCCCATCGCGGTAAAAAAATAACAGCCGGTCAAGCCAAGTCGGGGGCGCCTGTTCGACCGCCGACACCTTGACCGCCGCCCCCTCGGGCTCATCGTACCGGTGATAGTATTCATATTCACGGTGAAACCATACAAGACTATAATAAAATAAAATGGTGCATCCCGTAAACAAAAGAAACACTTTCACCATTTGCCAAACGGTTTTCATGGCATCCTCCTTACTGGCAGCTTGGCCATTTGCTAGTATGAGGATATGCCATTGACTTCCTTATTTATACGCAAAAAACCTTTCCCATCGGAAAAGGTTTTTTATTTTTCTTCTTCCTGATGTTTTTGTTGGCAGCGGTGGCAAATGCCATGAAACGTCAAGCGGTGATCTTTAATTTTGAACTTCCACTCCCTCTCGACGATGGCTTCGACGTCCTCAAGCAAATCTTCCTGAATTTCCGCCACCGACCCGCACTCAAGGCAAATGAGATGGTGATGGAAATGGGCCGCTCCTTCTTTGCGGAGGTCGTAGCGCGATACCCCATCCCCGAAGTTGATTTTGTCGACAATTCTCAGCTCGTTCAACAGCTCCAGTGTCCGATAAACCGTCGCCAGTCCGATTTCCGGGGATTTTTCTTTTACGAGGAGGTAGACGTCTTCAGCGCTTAAATGGTCTTCTTCATGTTCGAGCAGGACTCTTACCGTCGCTTCCCGCTGCGGTGTCAGCTTATAGCCAGCCGAATGCAGCTGCTTTTTAATTCGTTCCACGCGTTCTTCCATCATTTCATTCCTCCCTCGCCATTCACCCTCCATTATAGCAGAGATGCGAGGAAAGGGGCAAAGTAAAATCACTATTACAAGAGAATAATAACGATTATTATATAATAATTAATATTATATTTACCACCCATTTGACCGTCTGCTTCATCAGCGAAGGCGAAACATACGCCTCGATCGCCGAAGAAACGAGCAGCCCGACAGCGGTCAGCGCCATCGCCGCCGCGTAGCGCATCACAAGCGGAAAGACCGGTCCATGCGGACGTTTCATAAACTGATGACGCACCATTTGCAAAGAAAAGGAGATCGAAACTACCCCCATGACGATCATCAGCGGAATGACGACAACATTTTGCGGCATGATGGAAACAAACGACAACAAAAAGCCTTTCCAGCTCATTTGGCTCACTAAAAACCCGACGGTAAAGCCAACGACGACTCCTTTTAAAAACAGCAGGACGAAAATAATAGGCAAGCCAATGACGGAAATGCCGAGCACCCACATCAAGGCGATGTATTTGACGTTATGCATATAGCTTTGGCGGAACATGTCGTGAGCGCTCGCCAAATTGTCTTTCGATACTTGTCCAAAAAATTGCGTCAAATAATAGTACAAGTCTTGTTTTTGGCTGAAACTGAGGCTGTTGACGACAATGGCGCCAAAAATGACGCCCATTAAAAATAGGACGATCACAAATACGTACAGCGAAGCGTGTTCGCGCAAATGAACAGCGGCAGCCGATTTCAGCGGATGGGTTCTCATCGTGCTTCGTCCTCCTACTTTGTCTCTTAGTAGATTGTATGTCCATCCGCCTTGGATATGACTGTTTTTCGAAAAAGCGGGACCGCCGCCGCGCCGGACATCCCGCTTTCCATCCCCATCGTTCCGCCTGCGCTCGGCAAACGGCCGCATGTTTGCCTACCTTTCGCCGCCAACGCTTTCTTCGCGCTCAGCTCTCCTGCACTTTTCCATATTTTCCGCCGCCACCGGCTTCGATGGCGAGCGCCCCGCTGCGGGCGAGCACGATCAGCCGAGCGAGCTTTTCCCCGACCGTCTCGGCCAGCGCTTCTTCCGCCGCCTCATGCAGCACGCTCATTTCGGTGCCAAAGCGGGCGAGCAGCTTTTCATACGCCTTCGGGCCAAGACCGGGGATAAATTCAAGCGGCACTTGATAAATATACGGCGGCCGCTTCGGTCCGTGCTCCGCCGTTTTCAACTCCGCCAGCCGGTCGAATACCCCCTTAACAAAGCGGTGGTGGCCGCACGCCGGACAGCGCTCAGCCTCAGGCGAGACCGGCGCAAGGCAGCGTTCGCACACCGTTCGGTGATATTTGCCAAGCTTTGGATTCAAGCCGTAATTGGCGATGATCGTACGCCCGTCTTCACCGCGGAGCGCTTTTTCCAACTCCGCAAACGTCGGGGCGGCAAGCCGCACTTGCTCATATTCGCGGGCGATTTTTCGCAACGAATGGGCATCAGAGTTCGTCAAATACGGATAACGGTGCAATTCGGCGATTTGGTCCGCCATCGCCGTATCGGCGCTTAACCCAAGCTCAATGGCATCGATCCGATCCGGGTCAAACACTTCTGTCAAGCTGTGTTGGACCCCTTTTCCGTACAAGCTTTTAAACGGGGTGAACGCGTGCGCAGGAATGAACCAGCCGCCGTGCTCTTTCGCGGCAGCTTGCAGCTCGCGGCCGGAGGCGTAAATGCGCTGCGAACTGAGCGATATGTTCTTCACCCGTTGGCCAAGCCAGCGGGAAAACGCGCGCATCGCCTGAACGGTCGGCAAAAAAACGAGGACGTGGATCGGTCCATGGCAATGTCCGTCATATACTTCGATTTCGCTGCCCAACAAAAGCGTCACCTTTCCGGCGCTGACGCCGCCTTCCTCATGTTCGCGCCACCCGTGCTTCTCCATCGCCTGCTCCAGCTCGCCCAGCACGTCGGGCACATGGCTGTCAATGACGCCGATGATGTCGATCCCTTTCACCTCAGCCGCCTCACGCAAGATGTTGGCCAACGTCAACGTCCGCGCCCCCGTAATTTTCACCGGGCGGCCGGAGGCGGTGCGGCCGATGTGGATATGTAAATCGGCGTAATAACGGCCGAGGCCGCCCTCGTTTTTGTTATTCGCCATTTTGCTCCCCTAGCGCGCGGCGCAGCTGCAAATATTGCAAGGCGTACGCCGTTTTCGCATCGTAAATGTCGCGTCGTTCAAGCATCGCAAGCGCCTCCTCCAATGTCACTTCCAGCAGTTCGACGAACTCATCTTCATCCAATCCGGCGCCATCTTCGACTTTTTCGAGCCCTTCCGCAACGTACAAATGGATGAGCTCATCGGCAAAACCGGGCGACGTATAAAACGAAATGAGATGGCGCAGCGAACGGGCCCGGTAGCCGGTTTCTTCTTCAAGCTCGCGGCGTGCGGAAGCGAGCGGCTCTTCCCCATGTTCTAGCTTGCCCGCCGGAATCTCGACCAATGCGCGCTCGAGCGCTTTTCGGTACTGGCGGACAAGAACGATGTTCCCGTTCGGCAACAGCGGCAGCACCGCCACCGCCCCCGGGTGTTTGATCACCTCGCGCCGGCTCATTTTCCCGTTTGGCAGCTCGACTTCCTCGATATACAAGTCAATGATGCGGCCGCTGAACAGTTTCTCTTTGCGGACCGTTTTTTCATACAACTTTTCCATCTCTTCATTCTCCCCTATCGATTGGTGGACTCTTTTCCATTGTACTACAAAGTTGGCCATTTTTTCGCCTCCGTTGTACAATGAACGTATCATCCATGTACAAAGGAGGCTGGCAAAGTGAAAAAGCGCCGCATCGGCACATCCGACTTATACGTCAGTGAAATTGGGCTCGGCTGCATGTCGCTCGGCACGGATGAACACCATGCCATCTATCTCATTCATGAAGCATTAGAGCGCGGCATCAACTACTTGGATACAGCCGATTTATACGACCGCGGCTTAAACGAGGAATTGGTCGGCAAAGCGGTGAAAGGAAAACGCGACCAAGTGATCATCGCCACCAAGGTCGGCAACCGTTGGCGCGCGGACGGAAGCGGTTGGGATTGGGATCCGTCAAAAGCCTATATCAAACAAGCGGTCAAAGACAGCCTGCGCCGCCTGCAAACGGACTACATTGATTTATACCAGCTCCATGGCGGCACGATCGACGACCCGATCGACGAAACGATCGAAGCGTTCGAAGAGCTGAAGCGAGAAGGCGTCATCCGCTGGTACGGCATCTCCTCGATCCGCCCGAACGTCATCCGCGAATACGTGAAGCGCTCGAACATCGTCAGCGTTATGATGCAATACAGCTTGCTCGACCGCCGTCCGGAAGAGTGGTTTCCGCTCTTGCGCGAACATAACATCAGCGTTATCGCCCGCGGCCCGGTCGCTAAAGGCTTGCTCACCAACCGCCGGCTCGAGCAAGCGAGCCGCGCCGTGAAAGAACACGGCTACCTCGATTATTCATACGAAGACTTGCAGGCGCTCATCCCGAAGCTGAAAGAAAAAACGGCCGGCCGCCGTTCCTTGACCGTGACCGCGCTGCAATTTTGCCTGCATGACTCGGTCGTTGCCGCCGCCATTCCGGGGGCGAGCCGGCTCGAGCAGCTTGAGGAAAACATCGCCGCCGCTTCCGCCCCGCCGCTTGACGCTGACGAATACGAATGGTTAAAACAAGTAACGAAGCGCTCGATCTATGACATGCACCGATGAAAAAAGGAGCCCACAGCGCCAACATGGCCGCTTGCGGGCTCTTTTTTCATCCTGTTTCCCTGTTCATCAGGCCACCTCATCATCTACATACTTGTCCCTTGCCGCCCCCAAGCCAAACACGATCATGACCGCGCAAACGGCTAGCAATAAAACGAGGGGTGGGAGAAAATGACCGGCTGCATCATACAGCGCCCCAAACAGCAGCGGGCCGGCCGCCGACAGCAAGTAGCCGACCGATTGGGCCATAGCCGAGAGCTGGGCGGCTTCCAGCGGACGGCGCGTCCGCAACGTAAACAGCATCCATCGTGCCCTCCTTATTATTTAAACTTGCGCCAGTCAAGCTCGCTTTCTTCAAGCAGCTCAGCAAACGACTTTCGCTCGTCGCGCCGGCGCGCTTCCTCGCGGCGCCGCGCTTCTTCCGCCGCCCGCTGCCGCTGTTGTTCCTCAGCAAGCGCCCTCTTTTTCGCAAGCAGCTTCGCTTCGATGTCGGCGCCAAGCCGGTCAGCGAGCGTCATCGTCGACTGCTCTCGCTCTTTTCTCCGCCCCGCCTCTGTTTTCACGATGCTCACCCCCTTGCATAACAGCCGCTTGTTTGTCAAACAATACAACGAAACGACATGGAAAAGGAGAGATGACCAATGACGAAAAACCGCGCTCAAAAAGGAAAACCGTCCGCCGATACGGTCAAACCGGTCATCGGCAAAGAAGAGCTGGAAAAAGCGATCCACCCAACAAAGCGGCAAAACAGCCCGCAATAAGAAAGATCATAGAAAAACCGTAACCGGCCCGGTTACGGTTTTTACAACACCTCGGTAATGTGCGGCATATGCTCGCCGAGCCAAGCGATCGCGTCATCAAGCGTCGCAAACTCTCTCGTTTCAAACGTCATCTCATTTTGCAAAAGCCACACGTCCTTTTTGTCTTGGTACGGACCGGCGACCGACCAATGAAGCAGGCTGTACGGGTCGTTTTCATGGGTGAACGACACCCATGTTTTTTGCTTCGCCACCTTTGCGAGCTGCTCGAGCTTACCGTTCATGGCCGGCTGTCACCTCGACAAGCGGCATATGGCCGTTCAAGATTTGCCTTGGGCTTTTGAGCTGAAAAACGGTCGTCCCTGGCTTGATGTCAATCGTCATCTCCTCATCAAAAAAGATGAGGCGCGGCCGTTCCACGAGCACCGGCACGAAATTCGTCTCGACGACGACATCGTCTTCATCCGCCTTGTCAACGAGCCATAGCGCCGGCACGCCATCGACCAAACAGCCGCAGCCGTCGGTGTCATAGTTGAGCTTTAACTGCCGCCCCGATTTGGCTACAATAGGGGTAAGCGTTTGTTTTGCTGCATCAGTAAACGTGATGTTCACGCTCATCGTTGCTCCTTTTTCCGTTTGTTTCTTTACTATTCTACCCGTTGGCATGCAAGACTGTCAAAACGAAAAGGAGGAAAATCCAATGGCAAAAGGGCAAAGCAAAGTCACAGAAATGAAACGGCTGGCCCACACGAGGCCAGCCGTTTACTTTTGGAAAAACGCCCGCTTCGCTACCGTTTCGACAAGCCCCGGAGCGAGCCGGTACAACCGGCTGCCGAAGTCCATCCAACGCGGCATATTCACCTCGCGCGTCGGCGTCATCATCGCGGCAACGACGCGCTTCGCCACCGCCTCCGGCCGTAACATCCAACGCGAGACGTTGCGCACATACTCTCCCGATTCATCGGCCGCGGAAAAAAAGTTCGTCTCCACCGGCCCGGGGTTGACGGCGGTGACAAAAATGCCGAAGCGCGCCGCCTCGAGGCGGAGGCTGTCCGTAAAACCGAGAACCGCGTGTTTCGTCGCAGAGTAGACGCTTGATTTGGGCGTGGCGATTTTTCCCGCCTGCGAGGCGATGTTGATAATATGGCCGCTCTTGCGCTCTTTCATGTGCGGATACACCGCCTTCGTGCAGGCGATGAGGCCGAAGACGTTGACGGCAAACATTCGCTCCATTTCCGCCAAGTCGATGTCCTCGACATAGCGAAAGACGCCAAACCCCGCGTTATTGACCAACACATCAACCGTTTCCAACTCCGCCATCAACCGGGAAAAAACGGCCTCAACCATTTCCCGGTCGCCGACATCCAGCCGCGCATAGCGCGGACGAATGCCGGTCTGTGCCTCAATCCGCGCGCTGATTTCTTTCAGCTTTCCTTCACTGCGCGCCAACAGCACCGGAAGCGCCCCTTGGCGCGCCGCTTCATCAGCAATGTGCTCGCCGATTCCTCCCGACGCTCCAGTAATGACGACATGACGACCCTTCAACCGCATACCGACACCCCCGCCGCTTCATAGACGTAACGGCCGGCTTCCTGTTTTTTCGTCACGTATCCGTTCGCCTCGAGATAATCAAGCTGGCCGATCGTCTCCGACATCGTCAGCATCAACTGCCGTTCGTAAACCGATGGGAACAGCTTTTGGCACACGTCAAACACCGTTTGCGGGCGTTCCTTCACCATGTCGAGCACTCGCTCGGCGCGCTGGCGCTGCTTCGTCAACCGCTCGCGAACAAGGCTTCGGATGTCGGTCGCATCATCGCCATGGCCGTTTAACGAACGAACGATGTCGTAATTCAGCATTTTCTCAAGCGACTCGTTGTATTGCAGCAACGGCTTCGGCCGCTCCGTCTCCCCTTCCGCCGGCGGCTCCATCATCGGATTCGGGGAAATATGGACGAGCAAATGGTCGCCGCCGATCAACAAACCATCCTCCTCGCGATAGAGAACGATATGGCTTTGCGCATGGCCCGGCGTTTCGATCACGCGCCACCGCGGCAAACCGGGAACCGCATCCCCGTCGGTCACGGCGATATCAACAGCCCGCCGGCTCGCGTAGCGAAGCGATCCGCCTTCTTTGGACAGCCGGCTAAACAAGCGACGATCGACGCCGCATTCGGTGAAAAAGCCTTCAAAAAAGCGGACGTACCGCTCCATAAACGCCCGCTCCCGGCGCAAAAACGGGTCGGCTTTCGGATGGCCGATGATCGGGGCGTGCGGAAAGTAATCCAGCAGCCCGACATGGTCTGGATGGTGATGGGTGATCACGATTTGCTCGATCTCTTCCGGTCGGTAGCCGATCTCAGCGAGACGATGGACAAATCGCTGCCACGCTTCTTCCGTTTTCACTCCGGCATCCACTAACGTCAGCCGATCGCCAGCGATCACGTACATATGCACATCGCCGACCGGAAACGGCGTCGGCACCGTGATCCGATGCACTCGTTCCTCGTTCATCGCATTCCCTTCTTTCCCTTCAGTTCGGTAGCGATCCGTTCAGACATTGAACCAGACTGAATGATGATTCACAAATCTTGTTATTTTACAGTTTACAACGATTTCATACGTTTGTCATTCCTTTTTCTGCCGCGCATCGAAAATGGCCAAAAAATTCACGCTTCTCTCTTGACAACCAGCCTTGTCCCGCGGCATAATGACAAATAACATCACCGATACGGCCAAACTGGCGATGAACAGGGCCAGTAAACCGCAAACGGCACCAGAGAGCGAAGCCCGCGGCTGGAAGGCTTTGCTGCCCTCTTTGCGGTTGAACCTACCCTAGGAGCTGTTAGGCCAACCTAAACGCATTCCCAGCGTTATCGGGACAGAGTCGGGCCTGTTTGGCGTTTGGACCAAGCTAGGCCAAAAAAGGTGGTACCGCGGAAACGAAGGTTTTCCGTCCTTTTGCAAGGACGGAAAACCTTTTTCTTTTGCCCCGACACCCGCAAGCGAAGGAGGAGTGAAAAGATGAACAACGGACAGACGATTGCGCTGATCGGCGCCGGTTCGATGGCAGAAGCGCTCATCGCCGGCATGACGAAAGCTTTTTGCCGCCCAACTGACGTCATCGTTGCCAATCGGCAAAACCGCGCCCGTCTCGAGGAACTGGCGCGCCGCTACGGAGTGCGGGTGGCCCCAAACGCCCGTGAAGCTGCCGAACAGGCGGACATCATCGTTTTAGCAATGAAACCAAAAGACGTCGTCGAAGCGATGCACACCATCACCCCCGCCCTTGGCGCCACCCCGCTCATCCTTTCGCTGCTGGCCGGCGTCACGACCGAAACGATCGAACGGCTCGCCGGACGCGACATCCCTGTCGTGCGCGCGATGCCGAACACATCGGCCGCCGTCGGCTTATCGGCGACCGCGATCGCCGGCGGCCGCTTCGCCGCGAAAGAACATCTTGAGGTGGCCAAACAACTGTTTGAAACGGTCGGCATCGTCGCTGTAGTGCCGGAACGCGACTTGCACGCGGTCACCGGCCTGTCCGGAAGCGGTCCGGCGTATGTGTACTACTTGGTCGAAGCGATGGAAAGAGCGGCGGCCGACATCGGCCTTGAGCCTGAAGTGGCGAAACCGCTCATTTTGCAAACGATCATCGGCGCGGCTGAAATGCTCAAAGCGTCCGACAAACATCCGTCCGTCCTGCGCCGCGAAGTGACGAGCCCGGGCGGCACGACTGAAGCCGGCATTGGCGTGCTTGAGCAGTACCGATTTCAGGAGGCGGTCATCGCTTGCATCCGCCGGGCGACGGCCCGCTCCGAGGAGCTCGGCAGCGCTCTGCTCGCCGCCATCGCCGAAGCGTAAACACGATAGCCCCAGGGCACCGCTCTTTTCCACTTAATTCGAACAGGGCATCAATCCGTTTCATTTTGTTTTTGACAAGCGGCATGCTATCATCAGTCATGAACCATTCAGTGGCATAGAAAGGAGCTGCTTGTCATGAACACGATGCTGTTTTCGCCGTATACGATCGGCGGGCTGACACTGAAAAACCGAATCGTCATGTCGCCGATGTGCATGTATTCATGCGAGACAAAAGACGGCACGGTGCGCACATGGCATAAAATCCATTACCCGGCGCGCGCCGTCGGCCAAGTCGGCCTCATCATCGTCGAAGCGACCAGCGTGACGCCGCAAGGCCGCATTTCTGAACGCGACTTAGGCATTTGGAGCGATGACCATATCGCCGGACTTCGCGAACTCGTCGGGCTTGTGAAAGAGCAGGGAGCCGCCATCGGCATCCAGCTTGCCCACGCCGGCCGAAAAGCGGAAGTGCCGGGAGAGATCATCGCCCCGTCCGCCATTCCGTTCCAAGAATCGTCGCGCACACCGAAAGAAATGACCAAAACGGACATCGAAGAGACGGTGCAAGCGTTCCAAAACGGCGCGCGGCGGGCGAAGGAAGCTGGCTTTGACGTTATCGAAATCCATGCCGCTCATGGCTACTTGATCAACGAATTTTTATCGCCGCTCGCCAATCGCCGCCAAGACGAATACGGCGGTTCGCCGGAAAACCGCTACCGTTTCTTGGGCGAAGTGATCGAGGCGGTCCGCGAAGTGTGGGACGGCCCGCTGTTTGTGCGCATCTCAGCGTCCGACTACCATCCGGACGGGCTGACAGCCAGCGACTACGTTCCGTACGCCAAACGCATGAAAGAACAAGGCGTCGACCTCATCGATGTCAGCTCCGGCGCCGTCGTGCCGGCGCGCATCGACGTTTATCCCGGCTACCAAGTGCCGTTTGCCGAACTGATCCGCCGCGAAGCAAACATCCCGACCGGCGCCGTCGGCTTGATCACCTCCGGCTGGCAGGCGGAAGAAGTGCTGCGCAACGGCCGCGCCGATCTCGTCTTTTTAGGGCGCGAGCTGCTGCGCAACCCGTATTGGCCGTACGCCGCGGCGAGGGAGCTCGGAGTGAGCATCGAAGCGCCGGTGCAATACGAGCGCGGCTGGCGGTTTTAACCGCGCGGGATCGAAAACGAAGCGAAATCAGCCGCAAGCTCCGTGTTCGGAAATACGCGGCGCGCCTCGGCGACGAGCTGCTGCGCCGCCGCACCTTGGTAGCGGGAGCTGATATGGGTTAAAATGAGCCGTTTCGCCCGCGCCCGCCTCGCCACCTCGGCCGCATCGATGGTCGTAGAATGAAAATAGTCATGGGCTAGCTGCTGCTCCGCCGCGGCAAACGTCGCCTCATGGACGACGACATCGGCATCGCGGGCGAGCTCAATCGCCGCTTCGCAAAAGCGGGTGTCGCCTAGCACGGTGACGATTCGCCCTTTTTGCGGCGGGCCGACAAACTCGCGCCCGTCAAGCACGGTACCGTCCTCGAGCACGACCGTTTTTCCTTGCTTAATCTGTTGATAAATCGGGCCGGGGCGGACGCCGAGCGCTCGCAGCCGGTCAACCAAGAGCGGGCCGGGCAAGTCTTTTTCGACAACGCGGAAGCCATAAGACGGCATGCCGTGATCGAGCCGTTTGGCGATCACTTGAAACGTTTCATCATCAAAAATAACGCCTTCCTCGATCTCGGCAATGTTCAGTTCATAACGAAGCTTCGTTCCGCTGACAGCGAGCGCCGTTTCGACAAACGCGCGCAGACCGCGCGGACCAAACACAGTGAGCGGCGTCTCACCGCTTTGGAACGAACGGCTGCCAAGCAGCCCCGGCAAGCCGAATAGATGGTCGCCATGCAAGTGCGTAATCAAAATATGCTCGATGCGGCGCGGACGAATGGCGGTATGCAAAATTTGATGCTGCGTCGCCTCGCCACAATCAAACAGCCATGTCGCCCCCCGTTCGTCGAGCAGCTGCAAGGCGACGGATGAGACGTTGCGCTCTTTCGCCGGCACGCCGGCACCGGTGCCTAAAAACAACAGTTCCAACAGGCGTCCCTCCTTGTTCTCGCTCAACGTTGCCTGTTGTTAGCGTACCAATGTCGGAACGGCTTTTCAACTTCCTTTTGCGCTCTACCACCGCCGGCTCAGCACCGCCCGGCTTTATGAATGGGCGTGCCTAGCTCAAATTTTAGCGTTTCGTCCGGCCAACATCTCTGCCGTCGGAACGCAATCAAATCCTTGCGCCCTATCCGGCAAAAGTCTCTGTCGCCGGAACACAACCAAACCTTAGCGTTTCGTCCGGCCAACGTCTCCGCCCGCCGGAGCGCAATTAAATCCTTGCGCCCTATCCGGCAAAAGTCTCTGTCGCCGGAACACAACCAAACCTTAGCGTTTCGTCCGGCCAACGTCTCTGCCGTCGGAACGCAATCAAATCCTTGCGCCCTATCCGGCAAAGGTCTCTGCCCTCGGAACGCAACAAAGTATTTGCGTTCTGTCCGGCAAACCTCTACAATGGTTTCATTGAAGACGTCAATTTGGCAAAAGCGAGGTACATACGGTGGACAATATGAACCCGAAATCGATCATCGTCATTTTCGGAGCGACGGGAGATTTGGCGAAACGGAAGCTGTTTCCGTCTCTTTACCGCCTGTATGAAAAAGGGCATTTGAACGAGCGATTCGCTGTCGTTGGCGTCGCGCGCCGCCCGTTGTCGGTCGACGAGTTCCGAAACGATGTGCGCGACTCGGTTGAAACAGCGTTTCAGCAACCGCTCGCGGACGAGCGATTCATCTCCCATTTCTATTACCACCCGTTCGATGTGACGGAAGCCGAGTCGTACCAACGCTTAAAGTCGCTCCTCGAACAGCTCGATGACACATATGCGACCGAAGGCAACCGCATTTTTTACTTGGCGATGGCGCCGGAATTTTTCGGCACCGTCACTTCCCGCTTGCAGTCGGAAGGATTGACGGAAACGCGCGGCTTTAAACGGCTCGTCATCGAAAAACCGTTCGGGCATGACTTGGCGAGCGCCGAAAAGCTGAATGATGAGATTCGCCGCGTCTTTTCCGAACGGGAAATTTACCGGATCGACCATTACCTCGGCAAAGAAATGGTGCAAAACATCGAGGTCATCCGCTTCTCGAACGCCATTTTCGAGCCGCTCTGGAACAACCGGTTCATCGCCAACATTCAAATTACATCGAGCGAAACGCTCGGCGTGGAAGATCGCGGCCGCTACTACGACCATTCCGGGGCGCTGCGCGACATGGTGCAAAACCATATGCTGCAAATGGTCGCGCTTTTGGCGATGGAGCCGCCGATCAAATTAACGACCGATGACATCCGCCACGAAAAAGTGAAAGTGTTGCGCGCCTTGCGCCCGATTTCCCACGATGACGTCGACCGCTATTTCGTGCGCGGCCAATACGAGCGGGGGATGATCCACGGCAAGGCCGTGCCGGCGTACCGCGAAGAGCCGAACGTCGATCCGGACTCAAACACGGAAACGTTTGTCGCCGGGAAGCTCCTGATCGACAACTTCCGCTGGGCCGGGGTGCCGTTTTACATCCGCACCGGCAAGCGAATGGCGGAAAAGTCAACGAAAATCGTCGTCCAATTCAAAGATGTACCGATGAACTTATACTACCGGACAAACGAAACGATCGCCCCGAACTTGCTCGTTATTCACATCCAGCCGGATGAAGGAATCACCCTTCACTTAAACGGCAAAAAAACCGGGGAGTCAACGACGACGACCGCCCCGTTTCAACTCGATTACTGCAACAACTGCATCGACGGCATCAACACGCCGGAAGCGTACGAAAAGCTGCTGTACGACTGCATGCGCGGCGATGCGACGAACTTCACCCACTGGGATGAAGTGGCGGCGTCATGGCAATTTATCGACCCGATTTCTGACGTGTGGGCCAACACAAAAGCGGCCGATTTCCCGAACTATGAAGCCGGTTCGATGGGGCCGAAAGCGGCCGATGAACTACTGCAAAAAGACGGCTTCCATTGGTGGCCGATCAGCCACCCGCGTTCCGAAAAGGCGGGGGCAAACTAGCGCTCGCCCCTCCGCTCACACCTTCTGGCGCGCAAACCGAGCCGCAAAAATGGGAAACAACGAAATGAAGCGGCACGCACCGGTGACCGCCGGCTTTCTAGAAGGCCGGCGATCCACAGCCGTTTCCCTTCGGCGAGACGTTGTCAGGCGATCCGTTTTCATCACCGTTCGTCTGGACGATCACGGGCAAAACAAAGAGCGGGCTCAGCCGTCGCCCAACAACGCCAGTCCCTGACAGGCATGCTGGTTTTCGACCGCTGGCCCGCCGTCGTTGAAGCAAAGGAGTGAAGGAACGATGAAGATGTATGATGTCACCGCCCCGATTTACGAAGGCATGCCGGTTTACAAAAACAAACCGGAAAAACAGCCGAAGCGCACGACGGTGACGAACGGCTATGTGACTGAATCACGCATTGACATGGACGTGCACACCGGCACGCACATTGACGCACCCCTTCATATGGTCGAAGGCGGCGCGACATTTGAAACGATTCCGCTTGACCGCCTCGTCGGCCCGTGCAAACTGTTTGATTTGACGCATGTCAACGACCGGATTACGAAAGACGACATCGCTCATCTCGACATTCAGGAAGGCGACTTCGTTCTGTTTAAAACGAAAAATTCGTTTGAGGATGCGTTCAATTTCGAGTTTATTTTCGTCGCCGAAGACGCGGCCCGCTATTTGGCCGCCAAATCAATCCGCGGTGTCGGCATCGACGCGCTCGGCATCGAGCGGGCGCAAGAAGGCCATCCGACCCATAAAACATTGTTTTCGGCCGGCGTCATCGTCATCGAAGGGCTGCGGCTAAAAGAAGTCCCCGAAGGCCGCTATTTCATGGTCGCCGCCCCGCTCAAACTCGTCGGCACCGACGCCGCCCCGGCGCGCGTCTTGCTGTTTGACCGTGAGCTGTAAAAACAGCTGGTCCCTTGATGGGACCGGCTTTTTTATCATTCCAAACCGAGAAGCCCCCCTCTTCCACGCATGAACATACATTCTTATCATTGTTGTTGTCCCTCACACAACTTCTTACTACACCGAAAATAATATGATTTTCAATGATTGATCAAACATGCAAATAAGACATATAATAAAAGTAAGTATTGAAAAGAAGGAGCGAAACGCACCAATGGAGAAAATGAATGTTTCGGATCAACCATCGCCGGTCGTCATGAAAGCGACAAGCAAGCTGTCCAGCCGAGGGCAAGTGGTCATTCCTGCTGAAATCCGGAAAACATTAGGCCTCACCGAAGGCGATGATCTGACGTTTATCGTCAACCAAGATGGAGAAATAAAAGTGGAAGTCACGAAGAAATATCGCTTGTCACAATTAATCGGCATTCTCAAAACCAATCAGCCGTTCCGCCCCGTTGAGGAAATCCGAGATGAAGTATATCGTACGATAGGAGCAAAAGAATTGAAAGACGAGGAGGAAAACTAAGTGGCTCGCAAGCTGTGGATCGACACAAATGTCGTGATTCGAATCATGACCGGCCATCCCCAAGAGCTTGCGGAAGAAGTTGAGGACATGTTGCAGAAAGTAGAAGCAGGAGAATTGATTTTGCGCCTTAATCCGCTCGTCGTCGCAGAATGTTGCTGGGTGCTGGCCTCCGTCTATCAAGCATCGCCGTCCGACATTTCCGCCGCCTTATTAAAGTTTACCAACGGGATCGGGATCGAAACAGAGGAAAAAGATGTTGTGCAACAGGCGCTTCGAGATTACGGCGAGAAAAAGGTCGATTTCATTGACGCGTATATCGCCGCTCATGCAAAAGCGAATCCCCCAGAAGATGTCGTTACTTGGGACAAACATTTTAAACGATTGAACATTCGCCAGGGTCGCCCTAAGGACTGGTAAAAAGGCGGGGGCTTCCCCGCCCTTTTCCGAAACTCGTTCCTGTTTTACAGTTCCTCCCCATTCGTGCGAATGACGCGCTGGAACCAGTAGAAGCTTTTTTTCTTATAACGTTTCAAATCGCGCAAGTTTTGATCATCGCGGTTGACGAAAATGACGCCGTAGCGCTTGCGCATCTCGCCTTGCGAGCTTAACAAGTCGGTCGCTCCCCACATCAAATAGCCGATCACCTCGACCCCTTCTTCGATCGCCAGTTTCATTTGTTCAATATGGCGGCGCATATAGTCGATCCGCTCGTCATCGTCGACCGTGCCGTTTTCGTTCAGCTCCTCCTCAAGCCCGATGCCGTTTTCGGTGATGAAAATGGGCATCTGGTAGCGGGCGTACACGTCTTTTAACGCAAGGCGCAAGCCGATCGGATCGATCGCCCAGCCCCATTTCGTCTTCGGCAAGTGGGGATTCGGCGCAAGCCCTTTGATGATCCGCTCATCGTGTTCCTGATGGCGGACGATTTGGCTTTGATAGTAGCTAAATGACAAAAAATCGACCGTCTGCGTGCGCAGCAATTCCTCATCGCCTGCCTCAAGCGGCAAGCGGATCCCCTTTTTCTCCAGCCGATTCGTCACATAGCGCGGATAAACGCCGCGGGCGAACACGTCAAAGAAGAAATCAATGAACAGCTCTTTCGTCTGCACGTTCGCCAAAGCGTCTTCCGGCCGGCATGTCGCCGGATACGTTGTCAAATACGTCGCCATCCCGCCGATCTTCGCCTCCGGAGCGATCTCGCGCAGCGCCTTCACCGCCTTGGCGTGGGCGAGAAAGACGTGATGGCAGACGCGGTAGGCAAACGCTTCCGGGTCTTCATCATCCGGGCAGATCGCCCCCCATAAATGCGGTTGTTCGAGCACTAAGTTTTGTTCGTTGAACGTCAGCCAATAGTTCACTTTCCCACGGTAGCGCGCAAACACGGTGCGCGCGTACCGCTCAAACAAATCGACGACCTTCCGCGAGGCAAAGCCGTTGTATTTCTTCGCCAACGCCAGCGGCAAATCAAAATGGTACAGCGTAATGACCGGTTCGATGCCGTTCGCCCTCAATTCATCAAACACGGCATCATAAAACGCCAAGCCCGCTTCATTCGGCTCCCCTTCCCCATCCGGAAAAATGCGCGTCCAAGCGATGCTCGTCCGGTAGGCAGTAAAGCCGAGCTCCTTGAACAAAGCGATGTCTTCTTTGTAGCGATGGTAAAAGTCAACCGCCACTTTCCAATCGGAATGGCCTTCCGGAATCGGGCGCGCATCGACGATCGACAGCCCTTTGCCGCCTTCGTTCCACGCCCCTTCCGTCTGGAACGACGTCACCGCCCCGCCCCATAAAAAGCCGTCGGGGATGATCGATTTTCGTTGTGATGGCATGACAAATCCCTCCACGTGTAAACAAACAATAATCGTGCGCCTTATGCTCAGGCGCCATGATGACATAATGACCTTTTGTCAGAACAAGACAGGAAAAGGGGCAAGATCGGCCAAAACATGGCAGGTGATAAAATAGGGATGCTCCCCTTTAGGACATCCCCTTGCCTGCCCAGCAAAATAAGTAGTACTCCTATAACTATTTGAAATTGTGTTTTACACTTCTCAGTCGCATATTGTATATAATGGTTTTAAATACATAAAAAGGGGATTGGGAAGTAAATTGGCTCTTCACCAAAAGTTGTACTTGATTTTTTCATCACGTACCTTACTTATGCAACCAAGAAAGAACGGGAAACAAATTATTTTTGCAAACACTTGTTCAGAGAAGTGTACCGTCTGTCAAGTACATGTTGTGGTGATGAGCCAGTAAATTCTTTATTGCAACTTAGATTTAAAACCAAGAAAATGCCGTTCTTTTAAGAGAGGCTTGCGATGTTGACGTTTTTGGTGTATATAATCTCTAACTTCATCGGAAAGGGTAGCATTCATATAGAGTTCCCTTGCAATGACATTCAACATCTTAGCAATGTCTTCGATACGAAAAAGATCGAGGTCAGGAAGCAATTGAGAAACTGTCCGCTTGGCACTTTCTCTATTAAAAAACGGATCTATACATCCTGCTTTCTGGGCAACTTGTAATGATAATTGTGCCGTTTGTTTTCGATAACTAGTTCCCCCATTTTGCTGAAAACGTAACTCTCGACGTAGCTCTTCGAGAAATTCCGAAAAAGGCACTGTGGGTTCCTCTCCCGTCCTACTATTCATGGTAGTTGCCCCCTTTCCTTTGCAACTTATTTGTACCTAATATTTTATCACATTCTCTCTATAATATGCCTTTTTCCTACATCCTTTCAATTTTGATTCCCACCCATCTCTTCCATCTCATCGTCCCCCTTCTCCCTAAACAACCAAAAAACAGATATAATGGAAAACAGAACAACACGCCATATCGAGCGGAAAAGAGTAGGGGGACACGAGGTTGAACATTTTACTCATTGAAGACGACGCCACGTTGTTTCAAGAAATCAAACAACGTCTCGAACAATGGTCATACAACGTTTGCGGCATCCGTGATTTCAGCCGGGTGATGGAAGAATTTTCGCACTGCCAGCCACACCTTGTCATCATTGACATCCAGCTGCCGAAATTTGATGGATTTCACTGGTGCCGCCAAATCCGCGCGCATTCGAACGTCCCGATCTTGTTTTTATCGTCGCGCGACCATCCGACCGACATGGTCATGTCCATGCAGCTTGGGGCAGATGATTACATCCAAAAGCCGTTTCATTTTGACGTGCTGATCGCGAAAATCCAGGCGCTGCTCCGGCGCGTGTACGATTACAATACAGGCCCCATCCACCTGCAAACGTGGTGCGGCGCCACCATCGACTATGCCAAAAGCACGGTCACCAATGAACAAGGAACGGTGGAGCTGACGAAAAACGAACTGTTGATTTTAAAACATCTGTTGAACAAGAAAAACACGATTGTAACGCGGACAGAACTGATCGAACAGCTGTGGGAGGACGAACGGTTTATCAGCGACAACACGCTGACCGTCAATGTCAACCGGCTGCGGAAAAAGCTTGTCGAACTGGGCTTGGGCCGTTTCATCGAAACGAAAGTGGGACAAGGGTATATGGCAAAGGAAGAGGGGATCGGCTCATGATCAAAGACTACTTGATGGAACGAAAAAGCTGGCTTGCCTTCTTTTTGTTCCTCGAGCTGTTCATTCTGTTTGTCGCTTATCTTGATCCGACGATTCCCTTTTCCTCCGCTCTTTATATCGTCTTTTTAACATCCATCCTCTTTGCCGTCTTTGTCATCATCCGGTGGAAAAAGGAAACGGCATTTTATCAGCGGCTGCAAACGTGCCATCTTGCCTTAGACCCCGCTTCCAGCCTGCAGGCGGCCAGTCCGTTTGAACGCATCGTTGAGCGCGCCATGGCCAGCCAAATGGACGAATGGAAACAGAAACTGACCGTCTGCCGAACAGCGTTGGAACAAGAGAGAGATGAACTGCTGACATGGATTCACGAAATGAAAACGCCGCTGACGGCCATGCGGCTCATGATCGAACGAGTCGAGGAGGAAAACGCCAAATCATCGCTCCTATACGAATGGCTGCGCATTCATTTGCTGCTCGATCAGCAGCTCCATCAGCGGCGGCTCCCTCACATGGAAAACGATTTATACATCGAACACGTCGAACTCAAGCCGCTTCTCATCAATGAAATCAAACCGTTGCAGCCATGGTGCATGCAAAAAGGCATCGGCTTTGATCTGCAATTGAACGTCCGCTCGGTGCTCAGCGATGCCAAATGGCTTTCGTTTATCATCCGGCAAATCGTGACGAACGCGGTGAAATATAGCGAGTCTTGCGACATTATCGTGAAAAGTTTTCTAGAAAACGGCTATATCCACTTGCAGATTCAAGATTTCGGCCGCGGCATTGATCCGAAGGACTTGCCGCGCATTTTTGACAAGGGCTTCACCTCCACCGCTGAACACCAAAACGAAACGGCGACGGGGATGGGGCTGTATTTGGCGAAAAAAGCCGCCCAACCGCTTCAGCTTGACTTTCACGTCGAATCTTCACCGGGGCGCGGGACGGTCTTTACGATCGTATTTCCCCAAGAAAACGACCTGATCCGAATGCACGGCATGTGACAAAACTGTCACATGCTGTCTTGTTTTGTTCGAGCAAACAAAGGAGAAAAAGAACCGTTTTGTTTATGATAGAAACGAAGGAGGAAAACAGAAATGATGATACTCGAAGCAACCAACATCCGCAAAATTTACGGAACAAAGAAAAATCAACAAGAAGTGCTCAAAGGCATTGATTTGCGCGTGGAGAAAGGAGAGTTTCTCGCGATCATGGGCCCGTCGGGATCAGGGAAGACGACACTGCTCAACGTCCTTTCCTCCATCGATCGGGTGAGCGAGGGCGCGATTTTCATCGAAGGAAACAACATCGTCGCCATGAAAGACCGGGAGCTGGCGGAATTTCGCAAGCGCCATGTCGGATTCATTTTTCAAGAGTATCATTTGCTTGACACGCTGACGGTGAAGGAAAATGTCCTTTTGCCTTTATCGATTACGAAAACGCCCAAGCGAGAAGCGGAAAAGAAATTTGCCGAATTGGCGTCTGAACTTGGCATTATTGACATCCAAAACCACTATCCAAGCGAAATTTCTGGGGGGCAAAAACAGCGCGCGGCCGCGGCGCGGGCGTTCATTCATGAGCCGAGCATCATTTTTGCCGATGAGCCGACCGGCGCACTCGATTCGAAATCGGCTTCCGATTTATTGCACAAGCTGCGAAAACTGAATCAACAACGGAAGACGACGATCATCATGGTCACCCATGATCCGGTCGCGGCCAGTTTCTCAAGCCGTGTCATTTTTATCAAAGACGGACAATTGTATACGCAACTGTATAAAGGAACCGAAACGCAGCAGCAGTTTTTCCAAGCCATTATGCAAACACAAGGCGTGCTAGGTGGTGTTCGGTCATGAGCATGAAGCAACTCGTTTTCCGCAATTTGAAACAAAACATTCAACATTATTATTTGTACGTATTTGCTTTGATGTTTGCTTCCGCCTTGTATTTCGCGTTCGTGACATTGCAGTACGACCCATCCCTTGATGCCATCAAAGGGGGAGTGAAAGGGGCGGCGGCCGTCCGCACGGGCGCGGTGCTTCTTATTGTGATTGTCGCCATCTTTCTTTTGTACGCCAATACCTTGTTTATCCAACGGCGCGGCCATGAGATCGCTCTTTTGCAGTTGATCGGCATGACGAAACGAAACATCTTTTTGATGCTGGCAGCCGAAAACGCCATCCTTTATTACGGCACGCTAATCATCGGCATATCGATGGGATTTGCCGCTTCCAAGCTGTTGATGATGATTTTGTTTAAAATCATCGATATTCCAGTCAAGGCGTCTCTTTCTTTTTCGGGCCGAGCATTGGTGCAAACGTTGATTGTGTTTAGTGTGATCAATGTGTTCATGATGGGGATGAACCGCTTGTTTCTCAAAAAACAGACGATTGTCTCCTTGTTCCGAACGACATCGACAACCGAAGCAAAACATGTATCCGTATGGAACATGGTCGTGGGAATGGCGGGGATCGTCCTCATCGGCAGCGGCTATGGGGTATCGATGAAATTGTTTAGCAGCGACTGGAAAAGCGTTCAAGGCTTATTCATGGCCATGGCGTTCATTTTAGGCGCGGTCATCATCGGCACCTACTTGTTTTTTAAAGGAACGATCAGCTTTCTCTTCCACCTATGGCGGAAGCGGAAAGGCGGTTATTTGTCGATCGACGACGTGCTTTCCATGTCATCGCTTATGTTTCGCATCAAATCGAATGCCTTGCTGCTCACCATCATCACGACCGTGTCGGCCATCGCGATCGGGTTGATTTCGTTAAGCTATATTTCCTACTATTCCGCCGAACAGGCCGCGCAAAACTACGTTGCCGCCGACTTTGCGTTCACAGACAAAAAAGATGCCGCCCGTTTTACGGCGGCGCTGCGATCTCATGATATTCGCTATCGAGAAACGATGATCGATGTCATTGAAGCACCGACTGATATTTCAATGATTTTAGACATCGCTGATCAAAGCCGGCTCCAGTTTCAGCCGTCCGCCGCAGCGCTATCGGTGATCAGCGACACAAGTACAGGCCGCATCGATGTCAAGCCCGGGGAAGCAGTGCTGACGGGATATCAGGACATCCTCCGTCAATTCTTGCCGTTTAAAGAAACGGGAACGATTCGCTTAAAAGCAAACGGCCGCATGGTCCCGCTTCATTACCTTGGGATGAAAAAAGACTATTACGTCAACTACCATTTTACGCACGGCATGCCCACCGTCGTTGTCGATCAAACAATGTTTGCTCGTTTGCAAAAAGAAACCGATCCACAAATGAAAAAGGTGCATATCGGAATTCACCTGACTGACGAAACAAATATCGAGCGGGCTGATCAGCTGTTTCAACGCATGAAGTTTTCCTCCATCGCCGATTCGCGCCTGATCATGAGCCGCTATCAAAAACAGACATTCGGATTGATCATGTTTGTTGTCACCTTTTTAGGGCTCGCCTTTTTGGTCACCTCCGGCTGTATTCTTTACTTTAAGCAAATGGGCGCCGGCGAAGAAGAGCGGCCGAATTACACCATTTTGCGCAAACTCGGATTCACCGAAAACGACTTTTTCACGGGCATCCGACAGAAACAGCTGTTCTACTTTGGGGTTCCGTTGCTTCTTGGATTGTCTCACAGCTACTTTGCCGTCCGTTCCGGCTGGTTCTTTTTCGGCACCGAACTGTGGACACCGATGTTGACGGTGATGGCGATTTACACAGTCTGCTATTCGCTGTTTGGCATGTTGGCTGTACGTTATGACAAACAGCTGCTTCGTGAGGCGCTATGAGCTTAGAACGGGTCTCGGGCAGAATGTAGCACCTAGAATGCTGGGAAAAACAGCGGTTTCCGTTGATCGATGAATCAATGTGTGCAGTGTTGCAAGGTTTTTCTATTTGAGAAATAATGCTAGGAAGCGGTATGCACGGTTTCATCCCCAGCCTCCTCGAAGGCTGGGGAAAATCGATGTTTGCCTTGATCGATAACATAGAAGCTGATACAAGCAGTTTTTCTACTTCAGAAACGATTCTGGGAAGCGGTTGCGCTAGTAAATCCCCGGTCTCCTAGAGGGCCGGTGAAAAAGTACACGCCAAGGCAGGGATGTAGGGGGCTTATGTCGAAAAAAGGAAGAAGAAGCTTTGAATGGAGCGTGAGCAGATCATGAAAGCCCCCAAACATCCTTCGACTCAGCCTCGTCTGTTTCAAGTCATCGACATGGAGGAACGGGTTCCCCCTCATCATATCCTGCGCCAAATCAACGAAGCAGTTGACGTTTCCGTCATTCACGATTGGGTGGCTCCCCTGTATACGGAAAAAACGGGTCGCCCGGCGGCGGATCCGGAACGGCTGCTTCGCCTGATGCTGCTATCGTATTTGTTCGACCACTCCGAGCGGGAGTTGTATGAGATCCTCCCCGTGCATGCCGGATACTTGTGGTTTTGCGGTCTCGACGTTGAATCCGTACTCCATCCAGATCCTCATCACCCCACACTGCCGGATCGAACGACGCTCGTCAAAACACGGAAGCGCTGGCGCCAACACGGAATCTTTGATCGGCTGATGACCTACGTGGTGGATCCGTGCATCGCAGCGGGACTGGTCTCGCCGGATGTACATGCGGCGGCCGATGGCACTCAAGTGCGGGCGAATGCTTCGATCCACCGCTTGCGGGAAGTCAAGCTCGCTCCGGTGGAACCGTTGGAGGACTACCTCGCCCGCACCGCCCGGGAAGATGAATAGGCCGAGTCCCCAGAGGCGGATCGGGATCCCGATGACGATCCGCCCTCTCCGTCTCCCCCATCAGGGGAACGCGTCCATGCCGAAGAACGAGGAAACTTCCGTGGAACTACGTTTTCCAACCAAACCCATCGAAGCGTGACGGATCCGGATGCCCGGTTGTACAAGAAAGGCAAAGGACAGGAAGCGTATCCTCGGTATCTGGTGCACGACGTCATCGACGTCCAGTCGCGCGTGATTTTGTCCCGACGGGCCAGCCTCGCCACCGGAACGGCGGAACGAGAGACGAGTTTGGAGCAGCTGGCTTCCATTCGGTTTCGCCACCCGTCGATCACGATTCGAACCTTGTCCGCAGACAAAGCGTATGGCACCACGGAGGATTTGAAAGAGCTCTTCGTCCAAGGCATCACGCCGCTCGTATCGCTGCGCCGCAAGGAGATGGAAGAAATTCCAACCTGGAAGCGCCGGGCGAAGGATCCCGCTCAGGAAGCACAACGCCAGGCGAACGTCCGGGAAGTTCAGATTCGCAATCAAGCGAGGCTCATTCAGCAACAGGGCGGTGATCGATCCATTCAAGCCCTTCGCACGCGTTGTGAGCATGTGTTTGCCGAAGGGAAGGAATGTCATGGGCTGGACCGGGCCCGAAGCCGAGGCCTTTACGCCATGGAAGAACAGGCGCTGTTGACCGCCGTCGTGCAAAATCTGAAGCGATTGTGCCGGTTTCGAAAAAACCGAGGGGAGACCGGCTCTTTGGCGTGCGCAAAAATGGAATTTGGAGCAGGAAGTCCTGCTCGTCCTCCCGTCCTTTGGCGCCAAATGGCGGGGAGAATGGTCTCCAAAATTCGACATGAGGGGAGTCTATGCCCCATTCATTCCCCGGCCTTCTAGAAGGCCGGGGAGGAAAGGATCACGCTGTCCTTTTCCTTGATCATCGGCTCATCGATCCATGAGTCATGGACCTTGTCGACAGGCGGTGGACATCAATTCCACCCGTGAAGTCCGGTTCATGTCTCTTTTTTTGGTTGCCAATGTATCGAATTTGCCTATCTACAGGTTGAAAAATGGGAATAAAGGCTCTTGTTCTTTTGAAAAATTTTCGGTAAAATTAGTTATAAATGGTTCTTCACCACAACGTGTACTTGACAGACGGTGCACTTCTCTGAATAGGTGTATGCAAAAAAAAATAATTTGTTTTCTGTTCTTTCGTGAATGCATAAGTAAGATGTGTGATGGAAAAATCAAGTATAACTTTTGGTGAAGAGCCTATAAATATATTCATTAGGATAAGGAGGTATTTGTTTGATGATATTAGTTCATCACCATAACCTGTAATTGACATGTAATATCGTTAAACTATATACATGCAACATGAAGAGTTCACCTCTCTGTTATCCTGCACACCCTAAGCGCTGCACATTTCCTCCAAAGATCCTGTGGCTCAACCTGCAAGCTGAGCCATGGGAGAGGAAGCTTGTTGCAGGAGAAGCCAAATGTTCATTTTTCAATGAGCATGTATATAATTGGGAATTTGTCCAACAACCTTTTTTGTAAGAAGAATCTTCTTTTGTTGACTGAAAGGAATAAGAAGGTCAATTGATAGATCATTCGTGAAGGAGGTTTTTATTATGAAGAAACTATTATCTTCTGTTCTTGTTATCAGTTTCCTCATTATGTCATTTGGTTTTTCGATAGCAGAGGCAGAAACACGAGAGAATAGGGATAGCTTGACCAGAAAAAGCAATGCATATCAAATTACATATAATGGAGTTGAAATAATTATTGATTCCGTAAACAACATGGGTACATCAGAGAAAATAAGGATCGCAGAGCAAATGATTGATTCAGAGTTACTACATTCTTCACCATTTTTCGCCTCAAATAACAACCAAGTGATACCCCAAGTGATCCCTAATCCAGGCGATGGAACTGTGATTGGAACTAGATATTATGCTTTTGACAACGATACAGCTAAATTTGTAAGCAGTGTATTAAAGACAGGATTAACTGCTATCGCTACAGCAGCTGGGTATACCTTTGGCCCTGGAGCAGCAACAACTATTGCTTCGATTTGTACATTAGCAGGGGAATATATTAATCTAAAACCATACTGGACAACAGTGAAAATCATACGCTATTACAGTGAATATTATGATCAGTATATATACGATGCGTATCATTTTGTTTATAGCGACAGTAAGCGAACAAATCTGAAGCGAGTATACATTTCTGATGATATGATCAAAACGACAGGCAATGTATTGGATACATTCTGATAGAAGGAGAATCTATGTTCATGAATCGAAAAAAACGATTTATCTTATTTCTCGCCGTGCTGATGGTCATATTCTTTTTCATCTACATGTTTGAAGAACAAGTGCTGCGCTTTTTAGACTACAAAGCGGTCAAATTGACGATGCTGATCTCTTTAATCACGATTATTGTCGGCGATGCCATTTATCGCCGCGCGTAATCAGATGCCCAGCGTGAACAGAAAGGTCCGTCGGGCGATCATGTCGGGCGACTTCCATGCGATGGCAACGGTTGACGAAGTTTCACCAAGCGCAAAAAACCCTTAGAACCTCATGCGGCTCTAAGGGTTTTTTGCTTACTTCAGCCATTCTGTATGGAAAACGCCTTCCTTATCAACGCGTTCGTACGTGTGGGCGCCGAAGTAGTCGCGCTGCGCTTGAATTAAATTGGCCGGGAGCACCGCCGTGCGGTAGCTGTCATAGTAGGCGAGGGCGCTGGCGAATCCTGGCGCCGGAATGCCGCGCATCGCCGCGGTGGCGACGATTTCGCGGAGCGCGTCTTGATAGCTTTCGACGATATTTTTGAAGTACGGATCCAAGAGCAAGTTCGGCAGCGCCGGATCGCGGTCGTACGCCTCTTTAATTTTTTGCAAAAATTGCGCGCGGATGATGCAGCCGCCGCGGAAAATCATGGCGATGTCGCCGTAGCGCAAGTTCCAGTTGTATTCCTCAGACGCCGCCTTCATTTGCGCAAACCCTTGGGCGTACGAGCAAATTTTGCTCATATAAAGCGCGCGGCGCACCGCTTCGATGAAGTGGGCGCGGTCGCCTTCAAACGGCTTCACCGCCGGGCCTGCCAGCACTTTGCTTGCTTTGACGCGCTCGTCTTTCATCGCCGAGATGAAGCGGGAAAATACCGACTCGGTGATGATCGGCAGCGGCACGCCTAAATCGAGCGCGTTTTGGCTCGTCCATTTGCCCGTTCCTTTTTGCCCGGCTTTGTCCAAAATGACATCAACCAACGGCTTGCCCGTCTCCTCATCGATTTTTGTGAAAATGTCAGCGGTGATTTCGATTAAGTAGCTGTTCAATTCGCCTTTGTTCCAGTCAGCGAACACTTCGTGCAGCTCAGCGGCGTCCATGCCGAGCACATGTTTGAGCAGGAAGTACGCTTCGGCGATCAGCTGCATGTCGCCGTATTCGATGCCGTTATGCACCATTTTCACGTAATGGCCGGCGCCGTCCGGGCCGATGTACGTCGTGCACGGCTCGCCGTCAACTTTGGCGGCGATGGCTTCAAAAATCGGGCGCACGAGCTCATGCGCTTCTTTTTGTCCCCCTGGCATGATCGACGGGCCTTTCAGCGCCCCTTCCTCACCGCCGGACACACCCGTGCCGATAAAGTGAATGCCGAGTTCAGCGAGCTCTTTGTTGCGGCGCTGCGTATCCTTAAAATACGTGTTGCCGCCGTCGATTAAAATATCGCCTTTTTCCAGATGCGGCTTCAGCTGTTCGATCGTCGTGTCCGTCGGCGCTCCCGCTTTCACCATCAGCAAAATTTTCCGCGGTTTTTCCAAGGCATTGACGAATTCTTCGATGCTGTATGTACCGACAATGTTTGTTCCTTTCGCTTCTTGCAAAAACTCATCCGTTTTTTCGCGCGAACGGTTGTAGACCGCCACCGAATAGCCTTTGCTTTCGATGTTGAGCGCCAAGTTTTTCCCCATGACCGCCAGTCCGATGACGCCGATTTGCTGTTTTGCCATCTTTCAACGTCCCTTTCTGTTTTGATTGTTCATCAAAGAACATATCATAGTTTACGGATCGGCTGCAAGTTTTCTAAATCGATTTATGGATGCGCGCGCAAAAAGGCTGATCAGCCGTGAGAATGGGGGCGAAAGCGCGGAAGTTGCTAAAAATCCAATCGCATTGCACCCAGCCAATCAGAAAGAGCAGCCTTGCCCCGCATGCAATCGGGGCTGTTTGGGAAACGCCGCCCGCGGACATTGGCAGAACGGCTCTACACCGTCCTATGGAATCTCAAAAAGACCGCCCAACATCAACGGATGAACTGGCCGGCCATGGACGTTTGTTTGCTCGCTAATCCGGGCTACCCCCTTCCCTCTCATCGAGGGAGGGGCTGAATGCCCCTCGTGCTCAATACCCCCCGTAATGCGGGAACCCATACGGCGAAAACGGGTAATGGCCATAAGGCATCCCGTATGGGAAATGGGGGTAGCCGTCATATCCCCCGTGCCAATGATGATGGTGGTAGCCATACGGATAGTGGCCGTAGCCGCCATAGTACGGCGGATAAAAGCCGTCCATATACGGGCCGAACGGTCGAACCATGGAATGCGCCTCCTCTTCATCGGGTGAAGTTCGTTTCCATGGTTAGGATATGCGCGGAAAACAAAACGGTATAGGCAAACACCTATGAGACCGGTGATTGACTCGTAGATGCGGCGTTGCCATCTCATTTTTCAACGAGAAAAACTTTGTTGCAGCGGTCCTGCCCTCATTGATGAAGGGAATTAGCGGTTTTTCACCAACCTTCTATACCACTTCATCCGATTGAACAGCAGCGATTTGTTCTCGGATCTCTTCCGCTTCTTCCAAATGGTTGAACAACACGCGCGGATCGAGCACCGTCAACAATCGATCCGGAAGCGTCGCCATCCCGACAAGATACGGCGTCCGTTCCGCGGACATCAATTGAAGCGGCTGAATCGCCTCAGGCTCAATATCAGCGATTTCCTTCGCCTCATCGACGATCAGCGCCACTGACAAACCATCAACCGCGGCGACGACAAGGCGCGTCTGGTCCGTTTCTTCGATGGCCCGCCCGTACAGGAGCTTGCGCATATCAAGCACCGGCACGAGCTCGCCGCGGATGCGCACGACGCCCGCCATATAGTCCGGCATATGCGGCACCGCGGTCGGCGCCGTCATTTTTTCAATGGAGACGACATACGCGATCGAAACGGCGTATTGTTCCCGCTCGACACGAAAGACCACATATTTGTCCATTCCCCCGCCACCTCTCTCAATGATTGACATCGTGTCTGCTTTTTTTATCGGCCGATTCTCGCTGAATGTTCAGCGGATTTCGGCGCCCGAAGAAAAAAGGGCATCCGTCTTCGGGATGCTCACTCGGCATTGGCGACTTCTTTAATGATGGCGACGACCATTTCCGTCAGTTTGACCAACTCCTCAATCGGCATCCGCTCGTTCGTCGTATGGATTTCTTCATAGCCGACAGCGAGGTTGACCGTTGGAATGCCGAAGCCGGCAATGACGTTGGCGTCGCTGCCGCCGCCGCTTCGCTGCAGCTCGCACGGCCGGCCGATGTTCGCCGCCGCCCGTTTGGCGACCTCGACGACATGATCGCCGTCGCTGAATTTGAAGCCCGGGTACATCACGTCGACCTCGACCTCGGCGCGGCCGCCCATTTCCGCAGCAACCGTTTCAAACGCCGCTTTCATCTTCGCCACTTGGGCTTCCATTTTTTCCGGAACGAGCGAGCGGGCTTCCGCTAAAATATCGACGCGATCGCAGACGATGTTCGTTTGCGTGCCGCCCTCAAAGCGGCCGATGTTCGCCGTCGTCTCCTCATCGATGCGGCCGAGCGGCATTTTCGCGATCGCTTTGGCCGCGATCGTAATGGCGGACACCCCGCGCTCGGGAGCCACACCGGCATGGGCGGTTTTGCCGTGCACGACGACTTTCAGCTTCGCCTGCGTCGGCGCGGCGACGACGATGTTGCCGACTTTGCCGTCGCTGTCCAACGCATAGCCGTATTTCGCTTTGAGCAGCGATGGATCGAGCGCCTTCGCCCCGACGAGCCCTGACTCTTCCCCGACCGTGATGACGAATTGAATCAAGCCGTGGGGGATGTGCTGCTCTTTCAACACCCGAATCGCCTCCAACATCGCCGCCAAGCCGGCTTTGTCATCGGCGCCTAAAATCGTCGTCCCGTCGGTGACGACATAGCCATCGCGAATCGACGGTTTTACCCCTTTGCCCGGCACGACCGTATCCATATGGGAGGTGAAGTAAATCGGGTCGACCCCGTCTTTCGTCGCCGCGAGCGTGCAAATCAAGTTGCCGGCGCCATGCCCTGTTTTCGCGGCCGCATCGTCTTCGATCACCTCGAGGCCGAGCGCTGCAAACTTTTGTTTCAGCACCTTGGCGATCTCACCTTCATGCTTCGTTTCTGAATCGATTTGCACGAGCCCCAAAAACTCGTCGACAAGACGCTGTTCATTGACCATAAACTTTCTTCCTCCTGTTTATGTATTCCACCTCAAGTATACCGAAAGTTTCCACTCAACGCCAACCGGACAGCGGAACGATCGGCAGACAAGGTGCTGACAGACGCGTTGGAAAAGTTTTAGCGCACGTTTCAATGGCTGACAGACAGGCAACGGAAAGAGCTTGATGGACGCGAATCGGTTTGCCAAAATAGAGACCAACCGACAAAACGGGGCCGTTTGACCCCGTTTTTACAGCGGAATGTTGCCATGCTTTTTCTTCGGCCGCTCTTCATGCTTATGGCGAAGCATCTCGAGCGCTTGGATGAGCTTGATTCTCGTGTCGCGCGGGTCGATGACGTCATCGATCATCCCGTATTTGGCGGCGACGTACGGGTTGGCGAATTTCTCGCGGTATTCGGCAATTTTTTGCGCCCGCGTTTCTTCCGGATTCGGGCTGTTTTCAATCTCGCTCGCGAAAATGATGTTCGCCGCCCCTTGCGGCCCCATGACGGCCACTTCGGCGTTCGGCCACGCATAGACGACATCGGCGCCGATCGATTTGCTGTTTAAAGCGACGTAGGCGCCGCCGTACGCTTTCCGCAAAATAACGGTGATTTTCGGCACCGTCGCTTCCGAGTAGGCGTACAAAATTTTCGCCCCATGGCGGATGATGCCGCCGTGCTCCTGCTTGACGCCCGGGAAAAAGCCGGTGACGTCCTCAAACGTAATGATCGGGATGTTGAACGAATCGCAAAAACGGATGAAGCGCGCCGCCTTGTCGGACGAATCGATGTCAAGGCCGCCAGCCATAAATTTCGGCTGGTTGCACACAAGCCCCACCACTTCGCCTTTAATGCGGGCAAAGCCGATCACGATGTTTTTCGCAAAACCTTTTTGCACTTCCATAAACGATCCGTCATCAACGACATGGGCGATCACGTGGCGCACATCGTACGGGCGGACGGCGTCAATCGGCACGACATCGGCCAAGTCGGGCCGGTAATCGTCCCCGTCCGGAATCGGGCCAAACGGCGGCTTTTCGTGATTGTTTGACGGCAAATAGCCAAGCAGCCGCCGCACTTCGGCGAGCGCCTCCTCTTCATTCGCCGCCGCAAAGTGGGCGTTGCCGCTGATCGTGTTGTGCACGCGGGCGCCGCCTAAATCTTCGGCGCTGATTTTCTCCCCGGTCACCGCTTCAATCACTTTCGGGCCAGTGATGAACATTTGGCTCGTTTTTTCGACCATGAACACAAAATCGGTGATGGCCGGCGAATAGACGGCTCCACCGGCGCACGGCCCCATGATGACGGAAATTTGCGGGATGACCCCGGAGTAAATGGCGTTGCGGTAAAAAATGTGCCCGTACCCGTCCAGCGACAAGACCCCTTCTTGAATGCGGGCGCCGCCCGAATCGTTCAAACCGATGACCGGCGCCCCGGTTTTTGCCGCCAAATCCATGATGTTGGCAATTTTTTTCGCGTGCATTTCCCCAAGCGCCCCGCCGAAAACGGTGAAATCTTGCGAAAAGACAAACACCGTGCGGCCGTTGATTTTCCCGTAGCCGGTGACGACCCCATCGCCCGGCCCCTTTTTTTCCCCAAGGCCAAAATCGGTGCAACGGTGCTCGATGAACGGATTGAGTTCGGCAAACGTTCCTTCGTCCAAAAGCAAGTCAATCCGCTCGCGGGCAGTCAGCTTCCCTTTCGCGTGCTGCTGTTCGATTTTCGCGTCGCCGCCGCCCAGTTCAATCTCGCGGCGGCGGTCATACAGTTCGTTGATTTTGTCGTACATGTCGCTCATCGGTGTCCCTCCGTTTGGTTCGTTCGCTCGCAAAGTTCATACAACACGCCGCCGGTCGATTTCGGATGCATGAAGGCGACGAGCGCCCCGCCGGCGCCGCGTTTCGGCGCATCTTGAATCATGCGGATGCCGTGCTCCTTCAACTCGCGGATGCGCTCGGTGATGTCCTCGACGCCAAGCGCCACATGGTGGATCCCTTCACCGCGCTTTTCGATAAATGTCGCCACCGCGCTCTCTGGCGACAGCGGCTCAAGCAGCTCCAGTTTCGCCTCTCCAGCCTGCAAAAACGCCACTTTCACCTGCTCCGACTCGACTTCCTCGATGCCGAGAAACGGCAGGCCGAGCACCTCCGTATAAAACGGAAGCGCTTTCTCAATCGAACGGACAGCGATGCCGATATGGTCGACTTTTTTCACACGCATGGTCGTCATCCCCTTTGCGGCAAAATGATCAGGCCAACGTCTTACTATTCGCCGTTTCGGCGAAAAATCCTGCTTTTTGTTTTTTCTTGTCCGCCCTGCCGTTTGCCGTTACAATAAACGTAGAACAGCGGACGGAAGGAGGACGGACCGTTGTCGCGCAAAACGCAAAAATTTATTGTCTATTTGATGCTCGCTTGCATGCTGCTGACGACGCTCCTTGCCGGCATCAGCATGTGGTTTTAGCTTCATCACTACCTGTTGAAACAGCTAGGGCGCAGGTGTTTCGTGGCGCCGACGAAAGTCGCCTTCGGAACGAAAAGAAACGGAAACGCCCCAGCCTTTTCCCCGAGGGTGGGAGCACTCTTTGCGCTTAGACGCCAAACACCGCAAGCTCCAAACCAAGGGAGCTTGCGGTGTTCATCGAACCGCGCCGTATCGTTTCGCAATGGCGGAAAACGGCTCATGGCTGCGGAGAATGAGCACGCGGGCGCCGATCGGCACTCGTTCGTACAAATGCTCGACATCGCGATTGTGCATGCGCACGCACCCTTGCGAAACGTAGCCGCCGATCGTGGCCGGGTTGTTTGTTCCATGAACGCCGTAAATGCGCCCGTCCGTCCCGCGCGCGTTAAAGCCGATCCATCTCGTGCCAAGCGGATTGTTCGGCGCTCCGCCCGGGATGCCTTTTTTCCGATAATACGGGTTTTCCGCCTTCACCGTGACGGTAAACAGCCCTTCCGGCGTCAGTTCAGCATTCACCCCCGTCGCCACCGGATAAACGGCCTCAATCCGGCCGTGGCGGACGAGCGCAAGTTTGTTGATCGCTTTGTTCACGATCACAAGCGGCTTCGTCTCCGCCCCCGTCCGAAACGGCGTCCCCACCAGCACAGCAAGCAACAAACCTACCAGCAACGATCTACGCATATCAGTCACCCTTTGCGGCGTTTGGCTTTAGTGTGTGCCAACAAAGGCGGGGGTATGCGCCGCCTTTCGGTCAACCAAGCGACGGCCACCGCCGTTTTTCCGGTTCATTTTTCGGACGGAACTCACTTTTAATCAGCAAATATCGCTCCAATTCGCGCACCAAATGAAACAGCGCCGCCCGCTCCTCAAACTGTTCGCGCGTCGTTGGCAGCGGCATTTCCTTAAATTCCTCGCGCATCGCCGAAAGACGCCGCAAAAACCGATCAGCTGTATTTCCCGGGTGAATGGCATCGCTTAGTTCATCGATAAAATCAGCGATCATCATCCGTTGCTCAACCGTGTACGTCAGCGACGTCACCAGCGGAAGCATATGCTCGATGATTTCCAGCTGCCGCTCGCGCATCCGGAAGTAGCGGACGTACTCGTCTTCGTTCCGCCATAGCTGGTTGTCGGCGTGGCGCATCGCGAGCGTTTTCGCCCGCTCAAGCATCTCCGCGGCAAGCGGCAACTCCTTCCCGTCCCAATCGAGCTCATTCGTGCGCAAATAGCGCACGATTTCTTTTAAAATGATGCGAAACAAATCTTCGACAATGCGCTGGTACTCTTTGAGCTGCTTCTCAGCGCTCGGCATGTACATGTTGACGATGAGCGCCACCCCGATGCCGACAGCGACTAGCAGCAGCTCATTGACGACCCATTCCCATGTGATCTCCTTGGCCGCATACAAATGCAAAATGATCACCGAACTGGTCGCAATGCCTTCGTTGACTTTCAGCCGAACCGTCACCGGAATAAACACTAACAGCAGCAGCCCGATCGTCCACGGATGGTAGCCGAAGACGGCAAAAAACAACGCCGCAAACCCGATCGCGACAACGCACGCCGCCAAACGGGCCCGCGCGGTCTCCAACGACCGCTTTTTCGTCACTTGAACGCACAAAATGACGATAATGCCGGCAGAAGCGAAGTTGTGAAGGCCGATCAACTGAGCGATGGCGATCGCCAGCGCCGTACCGACCGCCGTTTTCAACGTCCGATAGCCGATTTTCATCGCCCGTCTCCTTTGCCAATGGTTGCCGACTTCATTGTACCGATGACGGCGCTTTCGATGCAACTGAAAAACGGACAGCGCGCTTGCCCTAAGGCCGCCGGACACAAAAAAAAACGGCCGCTCGCTCATGCAGGGCAAGCCGCCTAGGCTCACGACGGAGATTTCTCATAAATCGTTTTCCCGTCGCGCTCGATTTGGCGCTTGATGGCTTCGTTCAGCGCGTCGAAAAAGAGCACATCACACAAATAAATGCCGACAATCTCGTCAATGTCATCTTCGATTTTCCACTTTTGCTTGCCGATGTAATCGATGCACAAGTCAATGTCGGAATTGTAGCAGGCCGTGCCGGGAGCCGAACAAGATGACTTTTTGAATATCTTCCTCGCCGGTGAAATACGCCATCAGCCGCGCAAACACGGTCGGGCTAATTCCGTAGCTCACGATCGATCACTTCTTCTTTGATGTTTTGCAGCAGCGCTTCGATTTCGTGGACATATTCATTCATCTGAAATCAAACATGCTCACTTCAGAAAACAGTGAACAGACTAAATCACTTCTAACGATATTTGATGCAACATATCGAGATCTTGCGTCTGATAAGACGGAAGGAACTCGCCGTAGACACTTATATTTACTTTGCGCTGAGGAAAAGCCTCAAAATGAATCGATTCAATTCTCGCCATATAACGCCCGTTGTTTTGAATAAGGTTAAACATAAACTCGCTATAGAAAGCAGGAATATATCCTAGCTTGCATCCTTTATTTGTTAACACTTCTACTGCTTTAGAATCTTGCCTATTCTCCGGCTCTAATCGAAAATGTACCTCATCCCCCACTTTAAGATATTGAATCACTCGATCTCCCTCGTAATATCTCCAACCCGCGACATAAAAATCAAAATCGAAATGATTTCCCGATACATAAATAGGCGCTACAAATTCATAAGAATCTGTCGCAAGTTTACCACCGGTAGCCCGTAACAAATCCATATCTGTACAATCACGCGGCAAACCGTATGTCCGCAAAATTTCTAAAAAATCCGGACGGCGCCGGTCAGGCAAACGTCGCTCGAAAGGCCCGAACAATCTGTTAGAAACATATTTTCTTCCCATATCCCGAAATGCTAAATGAGGCTAATAACCGTTTTCTAATGCTTCGAATAATCCTCTTCTTTTCCTGCTTTGTTCGTAATAAAATACGTACTTATCTCCATCATGCAGTAAATTTCCAATATGATATCGCTGCCGGGTACATTCATTTTGCCAAATTAACCACAGCACAAACGGGCGGACCATTTATTTCATCTCCATATACCAATTTACGAGCCATTCTTTTCGATACTGTAATAATTTTAATACCCATTCTTTGTAAACTTTACTCATGACATTTTCCGAAATACCATCTAAAATGGTTATGATTTGTTGCTTATTCATCTGACTGATATGATCAATTACTTTCTTTGCCTCTTTTGGATATAATTATTAAATAAAACTTAGCAATTCTTTATATTTAGGCTTCTTTTTATGGGGAAGTCCGATTAAAGAAAAACTTCGATTTGTAAAAGCCTCAAACATTCTCGGGTCCTGAAACATTTTTAGAATACGTTCTTCCTGCAATTGATACCCTAGTGACGTTCCATTATCATATATAGGTGCAAGCTTGTAACCATTGTGGTGAACAATACCCCCCCAGTTATCACAGTGACGATCTTGATTTGCATTAATGCGTCAAATATAGGAATTTGGACAAACTCTTTTTCAAGGTGAAATTCAGACAACACCTTTATTATATTAAGAAAATGATAATGTTTTAGATTGTAGCGATCAAAGTCTTCCGCAATTGTAAAGAATAAATCGCCGCCTTCATAAAATTCTTCATCATCAAAAACAAAATTTTCAGACAAAACACCTACTATTCCATCGTAAACGGCTAAATCGACCTCCATCATATTTAATCCTATCTGTTGACCGATTTTTGATGCGACAACTTCTGCCCACGCCTCTCCGGTATTTTCCTTAGAGGACTGGTGAAAAACGGTTGTTTCTTTTGAGCAATGGGGAAGCATTTGAAAGGTGATCCTGATGCAAGGAGGCTTTTCTATTTGAAAAACGGGCTTGATAAGCGGCTTGCCCCCTTAAATCACCAGTCTCTTAGGAATTTTAAATAAATACCGACGTTTATTATCTGGATTAATCAACCAGAACTTCTCTCTTGTCCCAGAGGCTTGTCGTTCCTCATCTTTTTTCCAATGGCTAACATCATGTAAACCCATAATGATTATCCTTTTTTGAGTTTTTGATAGAACCATGAAAAAAAGTTGATCACAAGAGAAACTTACTGAATGATTATACCATATGCGCTGCCTGTTTGCCTTTATCCAATCTCCTTAAAACACATATTATCACAAACAATAATGGTCATGCAAAAACCCGAAGCCCCTCTCCAGCTTCGGGTTTTCCTTTCACACTTCCTCACAATATTCGTCAAACAGCGCCTGCAGCTTTTGCACGACCGCCACCGGTTCGTGCCCTTCGATGTCGTGGCGGTGGAGCATGGCGCACAATTTCCCGTCTTTTAGCAGAGCGAACGACGGCGAGGACGGCGGCTCGCCGACAAAATACTCGCGCGCGCGGGCCGTTGCTTCTTTGTCTTGGCCGGCAAAGACGGTCACTAAATGATCGGGACGCTTGTCGTAGTGGACGGCGTGGGCCGCTGCCGGACGGGCGATGCCGCCGGCGCAGCCGCACACGGAGTTGATGAGAACGAGCGTTGTGCCCGGACGGCGAAACGCGGCATCGACGTCTTCCGGCGTGCGCAGCTCTGCAAATCCGGCTTCGACCGCTTCGCGCCGCGCTTGTTCGACGATGTCATTATAGAGCGGAAATTGAAATTGGAACAATCGTGACACCTCCTTCGCTTTCCCTTTATCATATCATAGTTCGCCGCTCCGCTTCCGCTCATACGCCTCGATCAGCTCTTTGACGGCGGCGGTGACCGGCTTGGCGCCGGAAATGACACTGTTTTCGAGCATTGGGAGCTTTTCTTTCACGATCGGGTCGGCGAAAAAGCGCGTTTCGATATATTCTTTAATCATGGCGTGCATCCAGTCTTTTTGCTGCTGGCGGCGGCGGTCGAAAAAGACGCCGGATCGCTTCGTCGTCGCGACGAACGTTTCGATGACGCGCCACATGTCGGCGATTCCTTCGCCCAGCAGCGCCGAGCACGTGTACGCTTTCGTCTCCCAGCCGGGCGTGGCCGGGCGCAGGTAATGGAGAAACTGATTGTATTCTGTTTGCGCCGCTTTCGCTTTTTCTTTATTATCGCCGTCGGCCTTGTTGATGACGATGGCGTCCACGAGTTCCATGATGCCGCGCTTCATCCCTTGCAGCTCATCGCCGGCGCCGGTTAACGCCAACAGGAGGAAAAAGTCGACCATCCCGCGGACGACAAACTCGCTTTGGCCGACGCCGACCGTCTCAACGAGGATAATGTCATAGCCGGCCGCTTCGCACAGCATCATCGTCTCGCGCGTTTTCCGGTGCACGCCGCCAAGCGCTCCGCCGGAGGGCGACGGACGGATGAACGCAAGCGGATGTCGGGCGAGCGTCTCCATCCGCGTTTTGTCGCCGAGGATGCTGCCGCCGGTCAACGAGCTCGTCGGGTCGACGGCCAAGACGGCGACCCGGTGCCCTTGTTCGCACAAAAACGTCCCGAACGCTTCAATGAACGTGCTTTTCCCCGCCCCCGGCACCCCGGTGATGCCGATGCGGATCGAGCGGCCGACGTGCGGAAGGAGGGCATGAAGCACATGCTGGGCAAGATCAATATGACGAGCCGCATTGCTTTCGACCAACGTAATCGCCTGCGCCAACATCGTGCGGTCGCCGGCGAGCACCCCTTGGACGTACTCGTCCACCGACCGCTCTTTCCGCTTCACGATCCGCTTTGGCGCCGGCGGGCGTTCGGCGTGCACGTAGGATGACGCGCTCTCGCCGTCCGCCCATTCCGGGCGGCGCGGCGACCCATCCGAAGCCGCGCTCTGGGCGCTTGTCTGTTCCCGTCGTTTTTCTTCGCCGTTCATTCGCTCACGTCCTCATAGCCAAGTCGGGCGTTAATTTCATCAAGCACGGTTTCCGCCGATACTGGGATAACTGTTCCTGGTCCGAAGATGGCGGCGGCGCCGTGTTCGTACAAAAAAGCATAGTCTTGCGGCGGAATGACACCGCCGACAACAATGACTATATCATCGCGACCATATTTTTTTAGTTCTGCAACGAGCTGTGGAACAAGTGTTTTATGGCCGCCGGCGAGCGAGCTGATGCCAACGGCGTGCACATCGTTTTCGACCGCTTGGCGCGCCGTTTCTTCCGGCGTCTGGAAGAGCGGCCCGATATCGACGTCAAATCCTAAATCAGCAAATGCCGTCGCAACTACCTTCGCTCCGCGATCATGTCCATCCTGTCCCATCTTTGCAATCAGTAGACGCGGACGCCGCCCTTCCCGCTTTGCAAACTGCTCGACTTTTGCTTTCACCCGTACGAGTTGATCTTCATCCTTATATTCTGAACTATATACACCACTAATTGAATGAATGGTAGCGCGATGACGCTTCGCCACTTTTTCAATCGCATACGAAATTTCCCCGAGGGTGGCGCGGACGCGCGCGGCTTGAACGGCGAGCTCAAGCAAGTTCCCTTCGCCCGTTTCCGCCGCTTTCGTAATCGCCTCTAGCGCCGCTTCGACCTGCTCGTTGTCGCGCGTCGCCTTCAGCTCGTTCAGCCGCTCAATTTGCCGCTTTCGCACGGCGGTGTTGTCCACTTCCAAAATGTCGATCGGCTCTTCTTTTTCCGGACGGTATTTGTTCACGCCAATGATCGTTTCCGCCCCTGAATCGATGCGCGCTTGGCGGCGGGCTGCCGCTTCTTCGATGCGCATTTTCGGGATGCCGGTTTCGATCGCTTTTGCCATCCCGCCTAAGCTTTCGATTTCTTCAATATGCGCCCACGCCCGCTTCATCAGTTCGCTCGTCAACGTCTCGACGTAATACGAACCAGCCCACGGGTCGATCGTCCGGCAAATGCCCGTCTCCTCCTGCAAGTACAGCTGCGTATTGCGGGCGATGCGCGCCGAGAAATCGGTCGGCAAGGCAATCGCCTCATCGAGCGCGTTCGTATGGAGCGACTGCGTATGCCCCATCGCCGCCGCGTGCGCTTCGATGAGCGTGCGCACGACGTTGTTGAACGGATCTTGCTCGGTCAAGCTCCAGCCTGACGTTTGTGAATGCGTCCGTAACGCGAGCGATTTCGGATTTTTCGGGTTGAACGTTTTCATCATTTTCGCCCACATGAGGCGCGCCGCGCGCAGTTTCGCCACTTCCATAAAGTAGTTCATGCCGATCGCCCAGAAAAACGACAGCCTCGGAGCGAACGAGTCGATGTCAATGCCCGCCTTCAAGCCGGTGCGCACGTACTCAAGACCGTCCGCGAGCGTATACGCCAGCTCCAAATCAGCCGGCGCCCCGGCTTCTTGCATATGGTAGCCGGAAATGCTGATGCTGTTGAACTTCGGCATGTATTTGGCCGTATAAGCGAAAATGTCGGCGATGATGCGCATCGACATCTCCGGTGGGTAAATGTACGTGTTGCGCACCATATATTCTTTCAAAATATCGTTTTGGATCGTGCCCGACAGTTTGTCTTGCGTCACTCCTTGCTCTTCGGCGGTGACGATGTAAAACGCCATGATCGGGAGCACCGCCCCGTTCATCGTCATCGACACCGACATTTGGTCGAGCGGGATGCCGTCAAACAAAATTTTCATATCGAGCACCGAATCGATGGCGACCCCTGCTTTGCCGACGTCGCCGACGACGCGCGGATGGTCGGAGTCATAGCCGCGGTGCGTCGCCAAGTCAAAGGCGACCGACAGCCCTTTTTGCCCCATCGCCAAGTTGCGCCGGTAAAACGCGTTGCTTTCCTCCGCCGTCGAAAAACCGGCGTATTGGCGGATCGTCCACGGCCGCACGACATACATCGTCGGGTACGGTCCGCGCAAGTACGGCGGCAGCCCGGGCAAGTAATCAAGAAAATCGAGCCCATCGATGTCATTTTTTGTATAAAGCGGCTTCACGGCAATGTGTTCGTTCGTCTGAAACAACAGTTCATCGATCGACGCTTGCACGCGCCGCTCCACCGCGTCTCTCCACTGTTTTTCTTCCACATCGGCCGCTGCCGCGGAAAGCGTCATCTTGGTAAAATCAACGTCCTTCGCCATCCAACGCCACCCCTCTTTCCGTGAAAAACGCCACGATCACATCGTACGCGTTCGAACCGAGATGGATCGCCCCGTCCACGCCCGCATCCGCGTACGTGTTCTCGAGCTCTTCCGGCGGTTTTCCGGCGACATACAGCTTCGCGTTCGGCTTGGCTTGCTTGAACGCCGCGGCCAACGCCGGAACGAACCCCGGGTAGTCGTCATCCGCGCCGCACACGATATAATGCGTCCCGTTCGTGTTCCGCACCCATTCGACCGCTTCCTCGACCGAGGCAAAGCCGTCGCTTCGCTCAGCCGCCACCCCGCCGGCCGCAAACAGCCCGGCGATGAAATCGGCGCGCGCCTGATGGCGGACAAGCGGCCCGAGATTGATCAAGTGAACAGAAAGCCGGCTTCCCGTGCGCTCCGCATGCTCCTCGGCCGCCTTCCGCAGCTGCTCAAACGGCTCAGCCAAACGCCATGCGCGAATCGGCGCGATGGCCACCGCCTCGTTCCCATCGGCGAGCGCCGCGGCCATTTCCCGAGCGGTTGCTCGACGGCGGGCCGCACGAATCATCGTTTCCATCCACTTTCCGCCGACAAGCGTGCGGCGAATGTCGGCCACCCGCTGTTCATCCAACGGCAGCACCATGTTCACTGCGGCTTGCTTCGGCTTTTCGATCGGCGTTTCCTCCAAATTGGCGTACACGTTCGCACCGACGATTTTTTCTTTCCGCTGTTTGACGCGCTCAAGCCGCCGCTTGGCAATCGCCTCCACTTCCGACTGCACGAAGCCGTCTTGAAGCGCTTGTTTCATGCCGCCTTTTTCCTCGACTTGCTGGAACAGCTTCCACGCTGCTTCGGCAAGGTTTGCCGTCAACGTCTCCACATAATACGAGCCGCCCGCTGGATCGATGACTTGGGCGAGATGCGCCTCTTCAAGCAAAATGAGCTGCGTGTTGCGGGCGATGCGCCGCGAAAACGCATCAGCGAGCCCGATCGCTTCGTCAAACGGCGACACATGCACGCCATCGGCGCCGCCGACAACGGCCGCAAACGCTTCCGCTCCGGCGCGAAGCATATTCACATACGGATCGTACACCGTTTTTGTAAAGGGAGACGTGCGCGCATGCAGTTCGATGCGCCGTGATGATTCGCTGCCGCCAAACGCTTCGATCACTTGCGCAAACAGCCGCCGCGCCGCCCGCAGCTTGGCGATTTCCATGAAAAAGTCGGCTCCGACGGCGAGCGACACTTGCATCCTTGTCGCGATGTCATCAATCGTCAACCCCCGGTCCAGCCCAGCGCGGATGTACTCGACGGCCGCCGCCAACGAAAACGCGAGCTCCTGCACGGCGTTCGCCCCGCCGTTATGGTACGGCTCGCCGCGCACGAAAATCGTGCGAACGGCCGGCATTTGTTCCATCGCCCACTTCGTCACTTCCGCCATTTCATCATCCAGCCGCTCAAGCGAACACGGGAGCGTCCCCTGTTCCGCCCAAGCGCCGAGCGGATCCATGCCAATCGCGCCGCGCACGCTCGAGAGCAAGACGCCTCGTTCCTTGAAATAAGCGGCCAAAAGCGCCAAAAACAGAAGCGACCGCGCCCCGGCGTCCACACGGAGCGAATAGCGGTCAAGCGGCACGCCATCCAACATTGCGGCCACATCCTCCACCGACTCGACGGCAAACGGCAGCCGCCCGAGAGCGAAATGGATTTCTGTCTGTCCCCGCGCTAAGTCATGCTTCACCGCCTCGTTCCAGTCGGACGGGCTTGCCGCCGAAATCTCTTGGCTCACCTTCCACGGCTCGCCCCGATACCCTTCCGGCCGCGCCCCGCGCACGTACTGACCAAAACCCGGATACTGCTCCAGCGGGCCGAGCGCCTCTACATCGCGGCGCGTATAAAGCGGCTTCACCGCTATGTTTTCGTACGTCATCGTCACCAACCGCTCGAGCGGCCTGCCTTTCAGCGACCGTTCCGCTTCTTGCTCCCACTCCTCCATCGGCGGAGCCGGAAACGCCGCTTCCTTCATCTTCGCGACATCGCTCATTTCCCATCCCCCTTTGCGTCTTCTGCCAAAAAAGAAACCGCTTTCGTTTTTTCGCCTGAAAACGAGCCGCACCCGATGGCGCCTCACGCCAACCGAATGAAGCCGCGCTTTGGTGGGAAAAAACGGGTTCTATGTTTATTGTAGTACATCGGCCGCGTTTGGGCAATGAACAAAACACCTTGTTCCTGGCTGTTGGTAAAGGAGAGCTACGCACCAAACCGCGAAGGTGCGCTTTTGTTTCCGACCACATGACTCAACCGAAGAGCCGTTCCCTGAACGTTCCCCATCAACCGCCGATGCCGCGTTCGTTGCGCTGGGCCGTCCAATGAATGCGACATCGGCTGGACTGGGGAAAAACGGCTGATTCCCTTGAGCGATGGGAGGGAACGTGTGAAAAGCGATACCGATGCTACAGGGCTTTTCTACTTTGAGCAACGAGGCTGGTAAGCGGCATACTTCTTTAAATCACCGGGCTTCTAGAAGGCTGGGGAAAAACGGCGGATTCCCTTCATCAATGGGGGAATGAGCGAAAAGCAGGACCGATGGAACAAGGTTTTTCTAATTGAGAAATAACATTGTAAATCCGTATCCACGAGTAAATCACCAGCCTTCTAGGAGGCTGGTGATTTCGTGCAAAATGCTACTGATTCCATCCATTTCTCAATTAGAGAAACTTTGCAGAACCAGCTTTCTTTTTTGAATGAAAATGCCGCCGATTGGTGTGCGACAGCGGTTTTTCACTAGCCTTCTAGACAACATACTGCCTAGCGAAGATGTCAATGGCCATTTGTTCATTCGAAAATGTTTCGCAAATCGATGAACAAATCCTCCCATCCATGAACGGGAATGGTGTCATCGCGGCTGTACACTCCGCGAAGTTCGAACTTCCCTGTTTTCTCACGCAAATACACTTCCACGACTTGATTCGCCGGGTCAACGATCCAATATTCCTTCACCCCAGCCCGCTCGTACGCGATCCGTTTGTCCATCCGGTCGATTTTGGCCGTAGCGGGAGACAAGATCTCGATGACCAAATCTGGAGCACCGACAATGCGGTTTTTTTGAATTTTGTTTTTGTCACAGATGACCACAAGATCGGGACATACCCAATTTCGGACGTTTTCATCCATCCATCCCTTGCGATGATCTTCAAAAAGGTACACATCGATCGGGGCGGCCAACACGCGACAATCCTTCCCTCTGAAATACATTCCGAATTCGATCGAAAGCTGGAGCGAAATCGATTGGTGTTCCGGTGTGGGCGACGGCGCCATGCTGATGATATTCCCGTCCAACACCTCGCACCGTTTTCCTTCCGGCCATGTCGCATACTCTTTGTAGGTCATCGGGGCCTGTTCCTTTTCCCTTGAACCCATTTCCTCCACCTGCCTCCGAATTTTTATATTGATGATACACCATCCGTTCCTTTGTCTTGAACGTATGTTTCTTCCCCTTCCCTAACGAGCGGCAGGCGGACAGATACCGTCGTTCCGCGGCCGAGGTCGCTGTCGAACTGAATGGCGCCGCCATGAAGGGCGACGATTTGCTTGACGATGGCCAGCCCTAAGCCGGTGCCGCCTTCTTTGCGGGTGCGGGCGCGGTCGACGCGGAAAAAGCGCTGGCCAAGAAGCGGGAGCTGGTCTTTCGGGATGCCTTTTCCCGTGTCTTCGATCACGAGTTCTCCTTCTGCTTCCGACAGGCGGGAAAGCCGCACCGTCACCGCGCCGCCTTCCGGAGTATAGCGGATGGCGTTGTCAAGCAAGTTGCGCACGACTTGTTCGAGCCGATCGGCGTCGCCGTTGACGATGACGTCATAGTCCAAATCGCATGACAGTTTGATCCGCTTTTGCGCGGCGATCGGTTCGTACATGGCGATGACATCTTCGATCACTTGAGCGAACGCCACGGGCGCGCGCTCGAGCGGCACGCTTTGCCCTTCAAGGCGCGCCAAATCGAGCAAATCGCCAACAAGCCGCTCCATCCGTTCCGTTTCGCGGTGGATGAGGCGAAGATACGCCTTTTCTTCTTCCTTCGTCTTCGCAAAACCAGCGAGAAGCGCTTCGCTGTACCCTTTCATATAGCTGAGCGGCGTGCGCAATTCATGCGAGACGTTCGCTAAAAACTCGCGCTTTTGCTCGTCTTCTTTGGCAATGGCGTCGGCCATTTGGTTGAACGCCTTCGCCAAGCGGCCGATTTCATCATCACTCCGCACGGGGATGCCCGCTTCGTAGCGCCCTTCCGCCATGCGCTCAGCAGCCCGTTCCATCGCCTGCAACGGCTCGACCAGTTGCCGCACCATCCGTCGGCCGACAACCAAAAGCGCGGCGGCGAATACGGCGGCCAACGGCCAAAACGCGGCGGCTGCCTGTTTCGTTGCTGCTTGGACGTCGGCGAGCGGCATATACAAATAAATCGCTCCCATAAGCCGCTTGTCATCAAGAAGCGGAACGGCGACCGCCATCACGCGGCGGCCAAACCGCTTTTCGTAGCCGGTTTTGACAACCGGCTTCCCGGCTAGCAGCGTTTCCCGGTCGCGGCCGCTGACTAACGCGTCATAGTGGACCGGAAACGGAAAACAGGCGCTCAGTTCGCGCGGGTTGTCGATCAATAGGATGGTGGCCGTCGATTTTTCATCATACCATTCGATTTGCCGGCGGTATTCCCGAGCGATCGCCCCGCCCCGATAGTCGCGGGCGAGGCTCGTCCCTTCCGCGATCAACGTCCGCTCGACTTCTTTCATGTACACCGTCCGGTAAAAATAATTCAAAAGGCCAAAGGAAAACGCCAGCGTCACCACGACCGCGGCGCCGATCGCCAGCCATACTTTTTGCCCTAAGCGGAGCCGTTTCATTTCTCATCCCTCAAATTTGTAGCCGATGCCCCAGACGGTTTGGATGTGGCGGCCGGCGTCTTTCATCTTCATGCGCAATGTTTTCACATGAGTGTCAACGGTGCGGGCGTTTCCGGTGTAATCATACCCCCACACATGGACGAGCAAGTCATCGCGGCTGAACGCTTGCCCGCGGTGTTTCGCCAAAAACAGCAACAGCTCAAACTCTTTCAACGTCAATTTCACCGGTTCGCTGCCAACGGTCACGGTTCGTCCTTTTTCGTCAATAACGAGGTCGCCAAACTGCAACCGCCCATCGTTCTCGCGCCCGCGCCGCACCCGGCGCAGCACCGCCTCGAGACGGGCGATGAGCTCTCCCGGGCTGAACGGTTTGACGATGTAATCATCGCCGCCTAGCTTGAACCCTTTCACTTTATCCCATTCTTCGCCGAGCGCAGTCAAAAACAAAATCGGCACGTCCGACTGCTCGCGGATGCGGGCGCAGACGGCGAATCCGTCCTGTTTGGGCATCATAATGTCCAATAGTACGGCATCGACCGAATGTTGGGAAAGCAGCGCCAGCGCCTCCTCCCCGTCTTCCGCTTCCAAGCAGCGAAAGCCGGCGTTTTCTAAATACATGCTGACCAATAGACGCATTTCTTCTTCATCATCGACGATCAAAACGGTTCGTTCGCTCATGTTCGTCCCTCCCGAATGAGCAGCTGCAGCGGGCCGTCGCCCGTCTTCCAGCGGGCAAGCGGCCGCAGCGTCGCTTCATCGACCACGATCATTTCATCGCTGTCATAGCTCGCGATATACAAACGACCTCCTGCCGCTTCCATGGCAAACGGGTTGGCGCCGACCGAGACAGAGTCAAGCCGCTTCCCACTTGGCAAAACCCGATAAACCGTGTTCGAGCCATGGCATAGCACAAACACGCCGCGATCCGTTTCAACAAAATCGACCGGCATGACCGGCGCGGCGATCGTCCGAAGCAAGCGGCCGTCTTGCAGCGAGTAAACATGAATATTCGTTTCCACACGGCTTCCGCTGCCGTGCCCGCCGACCCACAGCTCCCCTTGCTTCTCGCGCACCACTCCGCCTAAAGCGAACTTCGGCACGGCAAACGAACGGATGACGCGGCGGCGGTCCACATCGATGACCCTCGCCCGTTCGTCTTGAAAATCGATCACATACAACCTCGTTCCAGCGCGATTGACAAGCAACGTCATCGGAGAGCGTCCGACCGAAAGGCGGGCGATCTCTTCCCCGTCCCGGCTCACAACGCGCACCGCGTGATGTTCGCTGTCGCCAAAAAACCACGTGCGGCCATCCGGGGATGGAGCAGCACTCACAATGCCGCTCCCCGTTTTCCACTGGGCGAGCGGCTTCCCAGTCGCAAGGTCGTACCGGTAAACGCCGTCAAGATCCCGCCCGTACAAAAGCAGCGTCCGGCCGTCCGCGCTCAACGCCCCGCCTTGAAACGGTTCGTTGATGTTCCAACGGGCGACCTTGCCGCCATGTTTCGCGTTCAAAAAGGTGACCGTTTCCCCTTTGACATCGAGGCTGATGACGACGGAAAGCGAATCAGCCACCGGGGGAAACGACGGATGGGCACAGCCGCTTAGCAGAAAGAAGCAACCTAACAGCATCCACACGCTCGCTCGTTTCATCTCGTTTTTCTCCTCCGCACGTTCGTTTCTGCCCTCATTATACCTCACATTTGTGAAAGAAGTTTGAAATCGCGCCATGCAAAAACCCCCACCGCCAACCGATGGCGATGGGGGAAGCGTTAAAAAGAAGAAAAACAGGGAAATATGGTTTCGTTCCTTCAAAAGGGATGAAACGGAATGGAAGAGTTGGCTCAATGAGTACAAGACGGATTGTTTGAACGCCAGGCGGGATCCAAAGGACAAAGGCATGAAAGAAGGGATCATCGACAGTATTTTGTTTGCAAAGGAAATAAGAATCCCCCACTTCCACCGGCATTAGCCAATAAGTGGAGGCGGTCCCATCTTTTTAGTACAGGAGGATGATTGAATATTAATGTGTCCCTAAAAACCCGTACATATATAGAAAGACAAAGAGAAAGGTTAATAAAGCCCCGATCATTGTTTGATTATGTGTGCTTTCATTTCTGTACAAATTCTTTAAAAAGCTCACCAAATTTAAAAACCATAAAACACCTATTATCGGTAAAATAAGTAAATATATACCCGTGGTGCTAGTTGAGCGCTAGCGCTCAACTAGCACCACGGGTAGCTTTTATACATTTGAAGAAATATTTCGATATCGTGCAGCAATATGATCATCCGGTAATCGATAATTTCCTTTACCGAACAATTTTTCTCTATAGGTTCCTTCGTCATAATCTACTCGGTATAGACCTCGTTTCTGTAATTCAGGAACTACTAGTTCAATAAAGTCAACAAAAGTACCTGGTGATATATATTGTACTAGATTAAATCCATCAATACCTGCTTCCTCAACTAAATATTGCATTTCGTCAGCAACTTTTTTTGGAGTACCTACAGATAATTTAAACCATTTACCATCGAGTTTACTCATATTATTAATAATTTCTCCAACAGATAAGCTACCTATATAATCATTAGAACTATATTTAGATAAATCGTATCCTGTTCCACCTCCATAATGTGCTAAATGCCCTTCTAGGCTCCAATATTTTTGGAAAGAATTTAATTTTTCCATTGCTTCTTCATGTGTTTTTCCAACAATTACACATATTCCAGCAAACATTTTAATATGATCTGGATTACGTCCATACTTTTTGGCTCTTTTTCTTATGTCGTCGACAAAAAATTTTAGAGTCTCTACATCTTTTCCACCTAAGAATACACATTCTGCATGTTTTGCCGCAAATTCGCGTCCCCGTTCGGACATACCTGCTTGATAAATGACTGGCGTACGCTGAGGAGAGGGTTCGCATAAATGGGGACCGGGAACTTCGAAATATTTTCCTGAGTGATTTATTTTGTGTACTTTGCTCGGAACAGTATATATATTATTGTCTATATCTCGAATTACTGCATTATCCTCCCAACTCCCTTCCCATAGTTTATAACACACTTCTAGATATTCATCTGCCATATCGTAACGCTCATCATGTTCAAGTATTTTTTTAATACCAAAGTTCTTATCAGCACTCGGGAGATGCGAAGTTACAACATTCCAAGCAATTCTACCTTTTGTCAAGTGATCCAGTGTTGACATACGTCTTGCGTGGCCATATGGATGCTCATAGGTTGTTGAGAATGTAACAGCGAATGCTAGATGTTTTGTTACATAGGCCATCGCTGAAACAAGCATAAAGGGATCATTTACAGGAATTTGAACAGCTTCACGAACCGCAGTATCCCTACTTTGTTTATAGACATCATAAATCCCAACTACATCAGCTAAAAATAAAGCATCGAATTTCCCATTTTCTAATAATTGTGCAAGTTCTACCCAATAATTTAAATCTGTATAACGGTGCCTCTGATTTTCAGGATGCCTCCAAAGCCCATGAGCGATATGACCTACACAATTCATTTCAAATGCATTAATATAGATTTTTTTTTACCAATATATTCCCCTCCTAATATTTATTTAGGTTTTTTTATTTTTTAACTCACATTTCGCACCCTAACAGGGTAGAAAGAAAGGATTTTTTATTTCGTTTTTTAGAATACCATTTCGACCAACACAACGAGCAATGGCAATCCTTTTTTTACCATCTCTAGTCGTTCCGTATGACGTTACACGTAAATGTTCTCATCCATGCCCAATCCCTGCAGGATCCTTCGCTGATCAAGGGTGAGCGGTTTCCCTAACGCGCGTTGGATGTGCCCATCCGGCAGCTCCAGTAGGACGACGTTCACATACCGGAACAACTGAAAAATTGCCTGTCCGGTGGGTCGGGTCAGTTTCCGGCCTCCCGCGCCCTTTCATGGGCGTTCCGGGGTAATGAGCTGACGCACCCGGCACTGGAAGACGCGGTAAATGGCCAAGGCCAACAGAAACAAATAACCCAATACTGCGACCCGTTCTGGTTTTTTGACGTAAATCTCATCCGTAAAGAACGGGTCTTTCAAGAAAGAGAAGTTCATCTCCACGTAGATTTGGCCTTTATACAACTTCAAGATTTCTTTTGCCTCCATCGGTTGACCCTTCCATTCCTTCGGAACGGTCGTAATGAGGACAAACCGGGACGCTTTCCGTCTCGCCTGTTCCCAAGCGTTGGGGTCGAATTCGGCGCCAAGACGCACGAAATACAGCGTCTCCATCTCGGGTTCCGCCCCTTTTTTCGGTCGTCCGCGCCGTTTTTTCGGGCGTACGATCTCTTCGATTGCGGCTTCCACCCGATGAAACTGGGGACGAAGGGACGCCTTGAGGGAGGCCAAGGCTTGTTCGGCGTCTGCCCGGCAAGAGAAGGGGTGGCGTTCCCAGCGGGCTTGTTCCTCGCGAAGAAGCTCCGCTTCTTTGGTCCGCTCTTTGTCGAGCGTCTTTCCTTTTCGCTGGTCGAGCGCGCTCGATTCGACGACGATCAGCCGAACGGGATGGCCTTCATAAGTGGAGGCCGTTTCCCATACCCGATACGTGGCACCGTTTTTCTCCGCCAGCGTAAAGGGGTCGTTCCACGGGATAGGAGGCGAATCGGCCTCCGACAATGCCTGTTTGACGATCCGAAGCGACGGAGGACCCCGCGTGATCAAAAAGGCGTTGGCGGCCTTCGTTTGCGCCAAGGTCTCTTTCGTCATCGCAGCGGAATCCGCCACGTAAATCCATTCGTCTCCGATCTTGGCTTGCTTCAGCTGTTCATGGACACGGGAGAGCACCTCAGGATTCCACGTTTTGTCCGGCACGTTGCCGTCGTGCACATCGCCGTAAAACGGGATGCCGTCTTCGTTGCCGATCAGCCCGAAACCGATTGGTTTTTGCCAACGATGGTGCCGGTTGTAGCCATGTGTGATCTGCAGGGCCTCTGACGAGACCGATTCATACGCGCCGTAAACGGTCTTGTCCGTCGTATCGGCGTGGAAGACGCGAAGAGAGAGGCCTTCTTTCTTGTCGATCTGCACGAGGCAAGACGAAAGGACTTGATGGATATTCGCCTCATACAGGCGATCCCAATGACGCGCGATGGCATCGTCGTTGAACCAAGACGGCTCCAGCCCTGGCCGAATCCGCTTCGGCCAATCGATGTCATGCGCCCATTGTTCCCAATGAACGAGCGCTTGCCGGCCGCTCAAGATATCCAGAACGATTAGCTTGACGATATCGCTGGCTCGAGTTTGGCATTGCGGATCCACGGGAACGAGATGATCAATCAGCTGAGGAAGGTCAAGATCTTTGAACAGGGTGCTTATTCTATTCAAATAAGAACTTTCATAAATGGCCTGAATTCGAACGTCCATGATGGGCAAACTCCTTTGCTTTCCTTGTGTTTCAAGGTTTTATTCGACAGGAAGATAAAAAAATCCTTCCGATTTTTGTCGAGAGGGTGCGAAATGTGAGTTTTAAAGTTATACTTTTACTCTTTAAAAGGCCGGTGAATTAATGGGGCATAGACCATACCCATCAAGTTAAGAATTTTGGTCTTTGTGCATCGTCAAAAACATGGTATCCTTTCTAACGAACACTCTACGTTAGAAAGGATTTTTTTCATGGAAAAGATCCATGGGCAATGGTTTGCCCTCCACCCGGGGATGAAAATCCGCGCCAGTGCGGCATTTTCACGGAAAAGATCCATGGGCAACGTTTTGCCCTCCACCCAGGGATGAAAATCCCCCTTTTCTTCCCATAATGAAGAATAGGCGCAAACAGTTCAACAGGACGTTATGCTTAATGGTGGCTTAGACCCTGTACGGAAAAGTGTTTGAATCCACTGGGTGCACCACCCATTGTCCGCCCTTTCCTGTGATAGAGGAAAGGTGACGACGAACGGAAAACTGCCGCATTTCTCCCGTGGATTCGCTGTTTGCGCACTCGATCATCGAAAAGGAGGATTTTCATCATGGATGTCATCTATCCTCGCTGCGCAGGATTGGATGTTCATGCCGAAACCATCGTCGCCTGCGCGCTATGGGAAGAAGATGGACACATTCAAAAGGACATTCAAACCTTCTCCACGTTCTCGAAAGGACTTGGCGACCTGCTTGAGTGGCTCGAAGAACATGGCGTTACCCATGTCGCCATGGAATCCACCGGCGTGTATTGGAAACCGGTCTTTGCCTTCCTCGAGGGCTATGTCGACTTGACACTGGCCAATCCGCAGCGGATCAAAAATGTCCCGGGAAGAAAAACCGATGTCTCTGACGCCGAGTGGATCGCCAAGCTGCTCCGCCATGGACTCATTGAAAAAAGTTTCGTCCCCCCAGCGGATATTCGCGAATTGCGGGATTTTACCCGCCTCCGCAAAAAGTGGGTCGGACAGTTGAGTTCAGAGAAAAACCGGATTCAAAAAGTGCTGGAGTCTTCCAATGTCAAACTGGGCTCCGTCCTCTCGGATCTCTTCGGCGTTTCCGGACGAAACATCCTTGCCCGGCTGCTCGAGAAGGGATACGTGGACAAGGACGAGCTGGATCAATGCCTGCGCGGCAGGCTCAAAACGAAAAAGCAGGCGGTGTATGATTCGCTGCTGGGCACCTTGACCGAACACGAGCTCCGTCTCCTTCGCCTCTTGTGGAAACACGTGGAGGAATTGGAGCAGTTAATCGAAGAAGTCGACCAGCACATCGACCGCCTGCTCGAGCCGTATCGGGAGGAAGTGGACTTACTGATGACCATGCCTGGAATCAAAAAACAAACCGCCGCCGTCATCATCGCCGAGATGGGAACCGACATGAGCGTCTTTGAAACGCCGGAACGGGTGGCTTCATGGACGGGGTTGTCCCCCGGCAACCATGAAAGCGCCGGAAAGCGAAAGAGCACGCGTACGACTAAAGGCAATCCCCATCTTCGATCAGCGTTATGCGAGGCGGCATGGTCAGCAGCTCGATCCAAGACACATCCCTTGTCCCGAAAATTTTGGTCGTTGGCGGCCCGATGCGGGAAGAAAAAAGCCCTCATCGCCACGGCTCGACGAATGTTGGTGATCATCTTTTGCATGATCTCCCGCAAAGAGTCGTTCCGCCAACCACAACTTATCTAGTATAGCCAACAGGCAGCCAGATCATACGAGATGTCCGAAAATCGGGCACCTCTGCTTTCCTATTGCCTTCTTTGGCCATTTTCAGTATACCCGCACGGATCAGGAGCGTATACAGCACTCACCCAGTGGTGGGGATTTTCACGGAAAAACAAATGCAAGCATGGATTCAAACCATTCGTCAACTCTTTTCTCCCGAAGAATTAACCCGTCTCGCACGGAAAACAGGATTGATCCGGCGGCAGCGTTCGTTAACGGCGGAAGCCTTTCTGACTCTCTGTGCATGGGGAGATGGCTCACTGGCCAAACAGTCGCTTCAGCGGTTGTGTGCGGCCTTGACGCTCTGGCATGGCTGTTCCCTTTCAAGCGAAGGCTTGAATCAGCGTTTTACCGATCGGGCCGTGGCGTTTTTGCGAGAAGTGTTTTTCCTTCTTCTCTTGCATCAACGTCCGTTGCTTTGGTTCACGATCCAAACCTACCGGACGTGTTTTACTCGCTTGCGGATCTTGGACTCGACCAGTTTTTTGGTTCCCGCCGACTACGGGGAGGAGGATCAAGGTTCCGTTTCGCCGGGAGCGAAAATTCAGTTTGAATATGACTTGTTATCCGGCACCTGCCTTCATCTAGGCGTTCAATCGGCTAATGACTCGGACGCCCGTTTTGCCTATCACGTCCAGCACACGATTTTACCGAATGACCTATGTATTCGGGATTTGGGCTTTTTCTCCGTTGCCGCCCTGGCCGAGATCGACGCCCGCGGAGCGTATTCTATTACTCGGCTCCGTTCCGATATGAAAGTGTATATCAAGGAGAATGGCCAGTGGAAGGAATGGGATTGGGAGTCTATGGGCCATCCATTAGGAGAAGGAGAGGCGATCGAAGTGGAACACGTATACATCGGCCATGAGCGCTTGTATGTTCCACGGTTGATTTTCCGCCGTCTGACGGCGGAAGAATGGCAAAAACGGATGGCGTATGTGCAAAAAAAGGAAAAAAGAAAAGGGAAGGCGCTGACACGCCAAACCCTCGAACAAAAGAAATACCACATCTTACTGACGAATTTACCACAAGAGTCGTTTGATGGTCAACAGGTTTATGAGCTCTATTCCCTGCGCTGGCAAATTGAATGGTTGTTTAAAGCCTGGAAATCTGTATTTGATTTGGAGAAAGTCAAGAAGATGAAGAAAGAACGTTTCGAATGCCATTTATACGGGACGTTGATTGCCATTTTGGTCACCCAGACGTTTCTGTTTCACGCTCGGATGTATTGGCATCAAAAGGAAGACATTCAAATCAGTGAACGGAAAGCACTCGATCTTCTCCAATCGTATTGGCACCGGTTGCTTTTACGTTCGCCTATGGCGGAAATCAACCTTTCCTCTCTCCTTTCCCTGTTGCGAAAACATGCCAAGAAAGATCGAAGGAAAGGGAAAGAAACGGCATCGGATATCTTAACGAAATTAGGGATATGGTAGAGCTAGATATGGATATAAATTCCAAACACCCCTCTTCTCGAGGGTTATTTGGCATGCCCAATAATGGATGTGATCCCCATCATTCACTGGGGGGATGAACACGAGTATCGTCTTAAAAATTTTATACCGCTAAACTTGACGGGTATGGCCAAATACCCCTTCCCTATAGAAGGTTTTTTTATGGTATAAGATGGGAATTTCTTACGGCAACGGCATGATGACCAAACTCTCGATCATGTCTAAAGCGCTCTTTTTTGTATAACGCCTTGATTTTTTTCCGTGTTGAGCGATTATGTTACAGAGTTTAGAAAGGAGCTGGGCAGCTAGCGCCTCAGAACACCATAAGGCTTGAAATCAATCCATCCCCCACTCCTTGATCATACTCATCGCCTTCTATTCGCTCAATTCCTTTTTCTGTTTTCGATAGAGCCATTCCCGCATGGCAAACATGACCGTAGAGATGATCAATAAGGCAATCAACGTTCCATACAAGTGGCACTGAAAGCCAGTCCCTTTCATCCGTTTGAATCGATGAATGTGAAACAGGGATTTCCATGTTTTAACTATCACCTCAATTTGCCAGCGAAGAGAATACAGCGTATGAATGTCATGCAAGGAGGTATCAATCGCTGGAATATTGGTGATATATACATATATTGGGTGGGGACGTCGCGTCACGTACGCGGCCCCTTTTTGTTTGGCCTTCTGTTTCCATTGTCCTTCCTTCTGTTGTTCCTGTTTTTCGGTCAGTCGATACACAATGAGTCGCGGTTGATGAACGTTCTTTCCACTGACATACACATCTTCCAGTTCTATGGTTTCTCCGGGTTGCAGCATCGCAAGGAAATCCTCTGGTTCCCATTTTCGAAATGGATCCCCTTCTTTTTGGTAAATCCCTACATTGTGTTTGAGCCGCGAAATGTAAAAGGCTCCGGCATCATGAATCGCTTGCAATCCCTCAAGAGAAAAATAGCCCAAGTCTTTCAAACAAAGGTCTCCTTCTTGAATGGTCGATCGAAGGGACGCTCCGTAGGCGGCGTCATGATGACGAGCATCCCCAACGTCCACATGGAGAAACTTCCCTTCTAGCCATTCATATTCTAACTGAATTTTCACCCCAGCCCCCGCACATCCCTCGTAAATCCCTTGGATCTCAGGAGGCAGTTGAAACGACGTGGAATCGAGAATGCGAATCCGGCGAAACAGCGAATGTCTTTGACACACGTGACGGGCCTCCTGCGTCTGATGAATCAGCAGTTTTTCGAACACCGCTTTGAGGAAACTCACTGCTTTTTCGTTAAACCGTTGATTGAGCCCTTCCGCACTCAGAGAGGTGTTTTGCTTAAGAGCTAGAGCACTGCAGAGCTGCACCAATGATTTTTGACCACCTTCTTCCTGGAGAAATGTGCAAAGTGCCACGAAGTCATGGGCGCGCAACTTCCCCTTTCGTTGAATAAATCGATGATCTCGGGCCATCTGTTCCAGCTCTTCGCACGATAACACGCTTCGTAATCCCTCTAAAAAACAATGCCATTCCTCTTGGAGAGATAAGGACGTCTTCAAAAAAAACCACCCTTTCTAAGACATGATGAAGTCTTCAAAAGGATGGTCAAATGAGGCATAGATTTATTCCTGTTTTCTTAACTTGATGGCTATGGTGTATTTGGCATGCCTATCTTTCCATATTCCCACGGTCACAGCCTCCAAAGATATAGAGTGAAGCCTTGGAGCTACTCGCTCCAAGGCTTCACTTGATGGCTATGGAGGTGCCCCCTTCCTTTGTAGTAAGGAAGAAACGTCTCCATCGGGATGCGTTCAACCATCTCATGAACCACGTGGGCCATGTTATCCCGCGGAATGAGATCGGCGATGTTGCTTGGCAAAGAGAGGCTGTCCATGGTATACTCTTTAAAGGAAACATGATCATGTTTCATAAAAGAATCGCCCTTCTTTCGGTGGTAGTGGTTTTGGTGACTCTATTCTACCAGAAAAAAGGGCGATTCTTCTATATTTGAGGCAAAAAAGTGGGGGCTGATCCCAAAACGCATTCCCGTTTTGGGTCAGCCCCAAAAACCGCTGGCACACACCAATCAGCGGCATGTTCATTCAGAAAAGAAAGCTGATTCTGCAAAGTTTCTCTACTTGAGAAATGTGTGGAACTCAGCGGTATTTTGCACTAAATCACCGGTCTCCTAGAAGGCTGGTGAAAAACGGCTGAGTCCCTTCATCAATGGGAGAACATGTGAAAAGCAGAGTCGATACACCAAGGTTTTTCTAGTTGAGAAGTGACATTGCAAAGCCGTATCTAGGATTAAATCACCAGTCTTCTAGAAGTCCGGTGAAAAACCGCTAATTCCCTTCATCGATGGGGGAGCGCGTGAAAAGCAGGACCAATGCAACAAGGTTTTTCTATATAAGTTGAATTAAAGATTTACAACTGAACACACAAACGATCGACCGTTTGTTCTGGTTTCTGGTTGATTCTCTGAATAAAGGCTTGGACATTCTTTCTAGTTTCTTGCACAGTCGAATAGAACACGTTGTAAATCACGTCTGATTTCAGCCATTTCCATAACCCTTCAATCAAATTCAATTGCGGACTGTATGGTGGCAAAAAGACGAGCTCTAACCGATCTTCGTGTTCTTTTAAAAAAGGCTGAATGAGTTTGGCATGGTGAATTCGAGCGTGATCTAAAATCATTACCATTTTGCCTGTCGGATAGCGTTCTAACACAAGTTGAAGAAACCGAAGAAATGTTTCTGCGTCATAGCGTTCTTCTTCGATGCAAAATACATCCCCTGTTTCGTAGTTCAACGTGCCAATCAGCTTCAGCCCTTGATGTTTTCCAAACGTCGGAATGATTCGTTGTTTTCCTTTGACAAACCATGTTTTTTGAATCGCTTGGTCATCACGAATCATCGATTCATCTTGAAAGAGGACATGGGCGATGTTCCCATCTAACAGTTTTTTTTACTTCAGGGAAGGTGATTTCGACGAATTCTTTTTGTTTCTCTTCATCGGCATTGGCTAGTGTATAGGTGGGTTTCGTATAGCTTAGCCCTAACCGATGCAGAATGTTGCTTGTTCCACGAGGCGTGTATGCTGGTCCCCACTTTTGTTGAATGAGTTCAGCGATGATCGCAAGCGTCCAGTTATATTTTGCTTCGAATCCCACATCTACGGGGAGCTGATGTTCAATAATCCAAGCCAGCTCTTTTTCCTCATCAGGACTCAATCGACGTGGGGAGCCAGGTGAGTATTTCATCTCCAAGCCATCAAGACCGCGCTGGGCGTAGGCATGGATATAGTTATAAATCGTTTTCTTGGATCGACCAATAATCGTTGCGATTTCTCCTTTTTTGTATCCCTTCAAATGAAGATAAATGGCTTGGTAGCGTTCATATGCTCGTTTACTTTTCGCTTCTTTCATGGCAGTGGACAACTTTTCGATCTCGTCTTTGTGATTTGGCATCGTATTTTCTCTCCGTTCTCCTATTTTCTCTTTTATTTTATTCGCTGTGGAACGGGAGAAAACCTTTATTTCAATTTATATAGTTAAGAAATGAGATGGCAAAGCCGTATCCACGAATAAATCACCGGACTCCTAGAAACGGGGAGGGAAATTTGTCACTCCCGACTTTTGATAATGAACCAAAAATATACTTGAATTAAATAAATTTATATATTATAATCTAATCAAAATATTATAACTTTTTTAAATACACAAAAACTCAAGGGGTAAAGAAGGATATAAATAAGCGCTAAGCGCTTATTTATATACATACAATCTAAAGGAGGGGAGAATAATGGCAAAAGCAAAAAAAGAATACAAACGTCCAACTGTTAAATCAGCAAAAGGACCATCTTTACAGTGCAACTAATTTAATAGGGGGAGGTCAACTTAGTTGTCCTCCCCTTAATTTGCAATAGTAAAGGAGGATATTATGAGCCAAAACTTAGAAAGTTTAATACCATATATAGAAAAGATAAAAAAAATGAAGTTTAGGGAAGATCTAGGACTGTTGTTTGAAAGTAATACTGGTATCATTCACAGAGTAGATAGAGACATAGGTGTGTTAATATTATCCTTAATTAGTCAAAATCATGATATTAACTATATCAAAAATTACATTTTACAAGAGTATGATGTTCAAGAAGAGGAGTTAATAGAGGATATATTTGTATTTATATCAAATATTGGTGAATATAAAGAAAAAGTATGGGAATGGGACATTGAAAAAAAACATAATAAATTACTAGAATTCCCTCTTCGTATTGAAATTGAGGTAACTTCGTTATGCAATTGGAATTGCGGATTCTGCTACAATGTATGGAAAATTGATCCTGATCTTAGTGATGAGGATATTCAAAAGAAAATAAAAATGTTACCACAAAAGCATCTTCCAAAAGAAACAGTCTTTAAGATTCTAGATGAATGTAATGAAAACGGTTGTTTCATAGTGCGATATAGTGGAGGAGAAACTTTATTGCATCCTGATATAGAGGAAATTCTTGAATATGGGGGGAGTTTAGGGCTTTATCAAGTAGTGTTTACAAATGGCCATTTTATAACACCTGAACGTGCAGAACGTTTTAAAAAATACAATGTGGGCACTGTTTTAATTTCTTTACATGGCGATAAGATATTACATAATTTGTTGACTGGACATAAGATGGCTTATCAGAAAGCAGTCAGTGCGATTGAAACTCTTGTAAAGACAGGAATTGAAGTTGTTGTAGAGCTGACTTTAGTAAAAGAGAATTTTAACAGTGCAATTGATGTAATGAAAGATGCGTATGATAGAGGAGCTAGGTATTTTAGTGTTATGAGGTATGTACCAACCGGGAAAAATGATGATAAATATGGCGTGCCCATTGAAAATATGCTACCACTAATGAAACAGATTGATGAATTACAAAAACAATATGATGATTTAGTAGTTGCTTGGCCATGTGGTCAAAAAATGTGCACTTCAATAGAGGATTCTCCTCTAAGTGCTGATGATCCGACCTTACCTTTAAGAAAACGACAATTATCAGGGCACTGTGAAGCTGGTTTGGTTTGGGGAAGTATATCTTTTAATGGTAAGTTAAGGCATTGTCCTCATAGCAATGTATATTTTGGTGATGTAACGACAGACGGAATAAAAAACATATGGAATAAAATGACAAATAAAGTTTCCGAGGTACTTACACCGCGTAATACATGTATGGGGTGTAGTGAGTTATATAGTTGTAGAGGTGGATGTCATTTACCTTACTTTTTTGAACCTTCTTCACCTGCAAAGCAGCAATGTTCAGTTTAATGATTTAGGGAGGTTGAATTTTATGTTGACGTTAATTATAGGGGATAAACAATTTTCCTCTTGGTCTATGAGAGCATCTATTATTCTAAGAGAGAGAAAAATACCTTATAGGGAAGTTATTGCTGAACTCGATTGGCCTATTAAATTTACTGAAAATGGAATAATTCCAATCAAAGATAAGGACCATTATGACTTGCCTAAAGAACCTGCATCTGGTTGTGGATGTCAAATAACTCAACTATTGCACATTGATGATACACAGTTAATAAAGAATAGTATTGTAGAGCATTTACCAAGAGTACCTATTTTGATAGATTCCGAAACAGGTGCTGTAATTTGTGATGTTTTAGCTATATCTGAGTATTTGGAAGAAAATTTCAAAGATTATCCTAGCCTTTTGAGTGATGATATCGTAAAGAGAAGTGATATTCGAGTTTTTAGTAGCCATATTCATGCTGATTTATTACCATTAATGAGTGGAATGTCTTATGCTAACTCATTTAGAAAAAATAATCAAAAAGAAATACCTAATGACGCTTTAGAACAGTTAAAAGAGACTTTAAAATTATTAGAAAATACTTTATTCCGAAAAAAAGCAAAAGGTTGGACAGGGGAATTTTTATTTGGAGACTTCTCTTTAGCTGATGCAATGTTTGCGCCAATTGCTCAACAAATTCGAGGATGGAATATAAAGGTTACAAGTAACGAAGTCAACAACTATTTAGATTCATTGCTTAATAGGGAATCTATAAAATTATATTTAGAAGAAGCGAAACAACCATATAAAATACTGGAAGAGGCAAAAGAAAATTCTCCTACTTGGATCGCAAGACACTATAGAATTTGGGAAGAAATAAGAATGATCCATAATTGTGAAAACGATGTATATCATATTTTAGAAGATGATGTGGGGCTATTATTCTTTAATTTAGCATTTAAAGGATATTCTAAAGAAGAGATAGCAAAAACTGTTTTAAATGAGTATGATGTGGATGAAAAAATGATATTGAAAGATATAGAAGATTTCTTCAATAAGATACATCCGGACAGAGTTGTAGAAAATAGCTTAATTGATGTTTTTTAACGAGGTTTTTAACAATGAAAAATTTATCAAAAAATTTTCAAATAGGAATCGCAGAAATATTAAGACTTCTATCTACAGAAATATTAATGATTTTAATCCCTATTTTAGGTATCAATATATTAAATTTAAATAACTCATCTATTGGTTTTGCTATTTCTTTATCATCAATTGGATTTTTGATATTTGGTTATATAGCAGGTTTAATAGCCGATTCGTGGAATAGAAAATATATGATGGTAACTTTTCTATTTATTAAATCTCTTCTATTTGGTATGTTTGCATATTTAGCATTATCTTCAAATTTAACTGAGTTAAATTATTTTTTAATAATTTTTTTAGTAGGGTTAGTCATAGTAATTATAGAAACTACTTTAACAGCATGGATTCCCGATATTTATAGTAAGGAGGAATTGGCAGGAATTAACAGCTTACTCCAATTTTCTAGATCGAGTGCGAATTTATTAGGTCCAGCATTAGGTGGAGTAATTATAGGGATTTTTGGAGAAGAGTTGACAATGTTATTTATTTCATGCGCATTATTAATAAGCTCGATTCTAATGTTAGGTATTAAAAATCCAAATAAGGTAACAATAGAACGCACAAGAAAATTAAACATAATAAAGAATATAAAATATATCTTAAAAAACAATATCTTAAAGACCATAGTTCTTACTACCAGTACTATTAATTTTTCAATGTCAATGTCCGGAGCAATTGCTATCATTTTTTTAATTAAGGATTTGAAGCTTAGTGAATCTTTAACTGGTATAATTTTGTCCTTAGGAGGAATCGGAGCGTTATTAGGGTCTTTTATTACCCCAAGATTGATAAAAAAATTTGATGTGCTGTCAGTTATGATTTTTGGTCCTATCATACCGAGTTTTGGTCTGCTTTTTATGGGATTTTCTTATGGAAAAGCAGGAATATTTGTTTTTATAACAGGTATAATTTTCTGTTATGCTGCGAGGAGTATAGGTAGTATTGCGAGAATGACAGTTCAACAAATTATACTCCCTTCTCATATAAGGGGAGAAATAAGTGGTGCAATGATGATGATAACATGGGGAATGATACCCCTTGGTTCAATGGTTGGAGGCTTAGTGAGTGATATATTAGGGTTGAGAGCTGTCTTGATTTTAGCAGGGATACTCTTAATATTTTCAAATTTTTGGATGATAAATTCCGATATAAGAAAGTACAGAAACAAATTATCGGATGAACAAGTAGTTTTGTAAAAGACTGTAGATGAGCAAATTCGCTAACATAAATTGACAACTAAACAAAAAAGGAGACATGAACCCAACTCCTTGAGTAAAATAGATGTGCTCAAACCCATTCACACAAGGAGGTTCATGTCTCATGAATAGATTAGCACATCATCAAGGAATCCACAAGTTTTTCATGACGTTGGGATTGGCGCTTTATTTCTCGAAGCCGGTCATCAAGCATCTCGTTTACCTTGTCGACGCCTTGACTACCAAGGGATTTTCGGGGACATTGACGGATGTCCGGTACTGGAGTTTTCATCCCAACCATCGAACCACGCTCAGCCATTTTTTCACGAAAAGCCCTTGGAACGAGGAAAAACTGCTTGAGAAGCTTCAAGAATGGATTCTTCGCCAGATCGAACGCCTAGCCAAACGGGAGAATCAACCCCTTTTTGTTTCGATTGATGATACGATTTGCCAAAAAACGAAGCCTTCGTCACGGGCTGCCCGCGCCATTCAAGGGTGTGATTGGCACTACTCGCACAAAGATCATCAATCCGTTTGGGGGCATTCGCTCGTTTGGCTGATGGTGCATACTTTCTCGCAAGCGTTCCCGTTCGCCTTTCGTCTGTATGACAAGACGGCGGGAAGAAGCAAGATCGACCTAGCGATCGAGATGCTTTCCTCGCTCAAGGGGAAACGGGCTCAGCCGGTGTATGTGCTCATGGATTCGTGGTATCCGTCCCAAGCGCTCATCGAAGCCTGCCTGAAACAAGGATTCCATGTCATCGCCATGCTCAAGACGAACCGGATTCTCTATCCGAAAGGCATCGCCATTCAAGCGAAGAAGTTCGCCCGCTATATCGAGCCCAACGACACCCGCCTCGTCACGGTGGGGAAGGAGCGTTACCGCGTGTATCGCTACGAGGGAGCGATCCATGGCCTCGAGGATGCGGTGGTGCTGCTGGCTTGGAAGGCGGATGAACCGATGACGCCAGATCATCTCCATGTTGTCTTGAGCACCGACCGGGAGCTAGGCGATGAAGAGATCTTGCGTTACTATGCCCAGCGCTGGACGATCGAATGCTTTTTCCGGCAGGCCAAAGACCAGCTGAAGCTCGATGGATACCGTGTTCGTCACATTCGGGCGGTGAAACGGTATTGGGCAGTGGTGCTGTTCGCCTGCGTATACAGCATCGCGGAATCTCAACAAGACCTCTCTTCCGGCCTGGAGCTTCTTCGTTCTCGGAAAGGACACAGCGTCGTTGAGTTCATCGATGACGCCGCAAAACAAGATATTCCCATTGATGTGATCAAAAAACAGCTCCATGTCGCCTAAGGGGTCCCCTGTTTGTCTCTTAGGGAATGGAAATTACTGTAATGAAAAATGCTCATCTACAGATCGGTAAAATAAGCAAGTATATATATTGCATTCAAAACACTCCTTTTAAATCGCTTTAAAATGGTGTTTATTGTAAATAAAAAAATCAAAAGGATTTTCAAATTACACTTGACAAAGAAAGAGGATTTTGGTATTTTTTTCATTTCATGATTCTCTTTGAAGTACATCTTTTGCTGAAGAACTGTTTAATCAAAGTTTTTTTGAATTAGTTTTTCTTTTTCAGAGAGTAAATTTTCCAATTGCATCTCTAACTCTTCAGATGGATTTAAACTTAAACGGCTAATAACTTCGGCTATTTTTGTTTCTAATAAAAGCAACCTTTCGTTTCTTTCTTGATCCTTTATTTCTGTTATTTTTCTTTGTTGGTGTTCTTTATATTCCTTGTAATTACCATTAAACAATTCAATCTTTCCATTACGTATCGATAAAATTCGTGTAGCTACTTTATTAATAAATCTACGATCATGAGAAGCAAAGATTACGCTGCCTTCATAATTCGTTAGAAGCGTTTCCAAAGCTTCAATAGCTTGTGCATCAAGGAAATTCGTTGGTTCATCTAAAACTAACATATTAACATCACTTAAAATAATCTTCGCCAATGCTGCTTTTACTCGTTCTCCCCCGCTGAGAATTTCAACGGGTTTATAAATATCCTCACCAAAAAAATGCATTCTAGCAAGGACAGTTCGAATAAAAGTCTCGTTATGACTCGAAGTGGACCAAACGTTCTGTAGTATTGTTTTTTTATCATCTAGAATATTTAAATCTTGACTAAAATAACCAATTTTTATAGAAGGTGAAAATTTGACGTTCGGATCTTTATTTATAATTTTTTTTATTAGAGTTGTTTTTCCGCTTCCATTTGGTCCAATAATCGCCAACTTATCTCCCACACGTATTTGAAAGCTTATTTTATTCCATAAAATACGTTCTCCTACAATACCAGATAAGTCTTCAACACGTAAAATTGGTTTGTTGCGAGGAAGTTCTGCGCTTTTTAACTCCATTTTAATGGGAGGAAGTTCTTTTTCTTTTTCCACTGCTTCCAATCGTTCAATCCGTTTTTGAATCGATTTAATATTTAACATTAACTTTTTTTGAATGCTGGCGTAGTGTGTTTTTACACCGGGGACTCTCGCTTCTGAATTAGAAATATTTTTTGGCTTCTTTGTCGCTCTTTGAGCTCTATGCCTCAGATCGATGATCGCCCTTTCCAACTGCTTCTTTTTCTCCATATATTTTTTATATTCCAATTGATTATGGAGCTTCTTTTTTTCTTTTTGTTCTTTATAATTGGTATAATTGCCAATGTACTCGATTACCTTACAATCATCTATTTCCCATATGGTTGTGCAAAGAGAGTCTAAAAAATCACGATCATGAGAAACAATAACAAATGCCCCCTTCCATTCGCTTAATATTTTTTCCAACCATTCAATGTGATCTGTATCAAGGTTTGTGGTTGGTTCATCAGCAAGCAATAAAGAAGGATGTCTATATAAAACTTGTTGAAGATATTCCTTTGTCACTTCACCACCGCTCTTTGTAGTACCCGCTTGTTGTTTTATCTGTGGTATCAGTTCAATTTTTGCGTACCGAGTCACTTCCCCATTATTTGGATTGATCTTTCCAGCTATTATGTTCAATAAAGTCGTTTTTCCACATCCATTTGGACCAATTAATCCGATTTTATCATGATCATGGATTTGTAAATTATTCACATCAAATAACAAGCGGTCTCTTACATAATGTTTTATATGATTGATTTCTAATAAAATCATATCAACACTCCTTTGAATGACCCTTATCCGTTAGGAAAAGTAAGTGATGAACTTTATTTATCAAATATAATTCGTGCTTATTTATTGGTATTGGTTTTAGGATGGGATTTGGATTCATTCAATGCTTATCAATGTTCTCATTATTTGTCTTTTAATAAATTATTATGTTATCGGATCTTTTAATCCATTTGCTGTTAGCCTGACGACATCTTTAATCAACAATAGTCCTATCGATGATAATGTCATTAATAGAGCACAGGCAAATACAAGATATTCAATTCTTATCATACTGTTTAAAACACCACTTAACATCGCACCTAACGGACTTGTGATTGAAAAGATTGTCGTAATAGTTCCCATGACTCTTCCCAGCAATTTCTGAGGAACCATCATTTGTAATGCTGTGAAATAAACACTAGAGCCTATCGTATTAAACAAGCCATAAAGAAACCATAAACTAATTGATAATATAGAGATATGACTTAAAGAAAAAATAATTAACGTTATCCCTTGAAAGATTGTACCTATAATAAAAACAAGTCCGAGTTTATTAAACTTTTTATTTAAAATACCTAGTAAAGCTCCTCCCAAAATTGCTCCAATTGATAAACAGATTTCTAGCGCACTATAATAGAAAGAATTGTTGTTAAAAAAAACACTAGTCCACTTTGGAAGTAATGCCCAGATGGTCCAAAATGAAAGATTAACAACTAATGCAACGGGAATAACATTAATTATAAATTGATTATGTCTAATATAAGAGAGACCTTCCAAAAACAACTTCAGAAAGTTGTTTTGATCTTTCGTTTTAGTAAAAAATTGCTGTTGATTTCCAATTCTAGGTAACCTTAAAATAAAAATAACAGAGATAAAAAATGTTATTGCATTTAGTAAAGGCGCCCAATATAAATCAGAAACCCATACAATTGCACCACCTGCGGATGCACCAACTATTGTTGCTGCTTGAAAAAAGGTTGTCATCATCCCGTTAACTTTTAGCAATTGATCTCGACCGATATATTCAGGAACGATGGCATCAAATGTTGGTGCGAAGATGCCGCTACCTAACGATAATAGACACACAGTTATAGCTAAGATGAAAAAATTATTGTATCCTAGATAAAAAAGGAGTGAACACAAAAGTAAAATAATACACCTGAATAGATCAATGGATAGTAATAGAACTCTTTTATTGAATCGATCTGCCAAGATACCACCCAATGGATTGATTAGCGTTGAAATTAACTGTAATGTCCCAATTATCCCAACATACCACTGATTTTGTGTTATTGCATAGGCAGTCCACATTGAAAAAATAGAAAATATCATCTTACCAAACTGTGATGTTGTTTCTCCACAAATTAAATTAATTGCATTACTATTTAATGTTGATGAGAACTTCACTTTTTTGATCAATTATAATTCCTCCTTAGGAGAGATCACAGGATGTATAATTTTATTAATTATCATAATAACTCGAAATTAACTGAGAAGGAAATACAAAAAATGAAAGAATATTACCAAAAGGCGCGAATACAAGAAAATTATTATATGAATTTACAACCTCAAAAAAATTTTTATAATGAGGTCGCTCTCGTTTTGATCACATCAATAGGAATCTCTTGCTTTGTGGCGTCATGCTGGATACACAGGCGAACAGCACCACTGCCCCATCCCGTTTCACTGCCCAAACTTAGTTGTAAATTTATGTTAAAAAAATTACTCATCTACAGTCATATAAGTCAAAGAAAGGGATGTTTAGTAGTTTCTAATCTATTTCTATTACATTTTAATAGTCTTTCACTAATGGGACTATAAGAATTAACAATTAGATTTTGTAATTCAGGTGATAATACTCTCGTTGTATATCCTTCTTTATCACTTAAAATAACACCATAAAAATTGTAGTTTGTTTGATTCATAAAGTCATCTAATGTTTTAAAAGTTTCTTCTTCAAATCTTTTAACAGATTGCTTCTTTTCTATTCTTTTGAATTTGTCAAAAACTTTATTAGAATTATTAACTATATAACTACCTGGTTCATAGAAATTATACCACCTGAGTCCAACAGCTGTATTAACACTTTCGTAAATAGCATGCTCAATTGCCTTATATATATTATTAGATGAAGCTGATCCTAACGCATATTTTGGAAAGTATTGTTCGCTATAAATTAACACCATAACATTATGGCACGGTAAATCGTTGTTAATTCGGTAGACATGAATATCATAGTTATTGAATTCAATTGTTTGAATAATTTCTTTCAAGCTCATATTCATTTTTAAATCTGTAAGTTCCACAGCTTCAATCTCTTTATACCACCAGCACATAATAGAGTCTCTTTCGCAAATTTCCATTGTTCCCTTTAAATAAGCTAATTCTAGACTATTTTTATCAAAAGAAAGGCCATTCGTGGTAGCCCAATTTAATTTATTTTCTCTCTTTATTCTTTTTGGTGGATAGTATGAAATTTGCATTGGAACATATATTTCTTGTCTGTTCCTGAGATTCTCTCCTTTTATATATCCTGCGGGACATTTAGAATAATACCATTCCAAATCATTAGCTGAAGGAGATTCCCAATATAAGGGACTCCACAAATTACGATTAAGAAATGGAGTAGCATCACCAAAATGGATTTGAAAATTTGTTATACAATCACCCCTGCTGTATTTAATCTCTAACGCTTCGTTTAATACTGATTCTTTTGCTTTTTGTTTATTAATATGAGTGGCAGCTGGCCTGAAACCTACTTTATTGCCGTCGATTAACATTCTATATGTAAAAAAACCTTGAAATTCTATCCTCTGTTCACACCTTAAAAAAGTCATATAGTTCAAGTCACTATCAACCTCCGGATTAAATGAATATGAAATAGGAAGGATCTTATACCTAGTTATCTGACTGCATAATCATGGTGATATTTTAAGGTATAGATCCTCCTTCGTTCTTTCTTTTATGCTAATTTACTCATATTATTTATAACAGGAATACCATTTACTACGAAGTCAGAGGGTTCTAATTTAACACCCGTTACACTAGGATATGCAGTATAAGATAATAAGCACATATATGAATGTGCAATTATAGACTTCGACCACAAATTAACTAAGGAAACAGTATATGGAGTTGAATTTATTTCCAAATCACGCATGGCATATTGAAAAGTTCCTTTATCGATAAGTATTTCTGCATCGCGATAGGAATCAATTAACTGTTGCAACAATTTTTTAATTTTATCTAAATAGTTAATCTGTAACTTCCAAAATCCTAATTGCCCTTCGCTATACATGTGCTCAACAACTTCATTCCAAATAGAATCTTCAATGGGGATAAGATTGTTTTTTGACCAGATCTGCTTGCATTCGTTATAGTCAAGTTCCTGAAACGGCTCTACCCATCCAGCTTTTAAAATAGGATCACTGTAAAATTCACTTGTAACCTCTATAAGTTCTTGTAAAACTTCTTTGGTATTTTCTATTTCTTCAATGCTCTTTCTTAAATGGTTTCTAAAAAGATTTGGTTGTTCTTTAGCGACCTTTTTGTCTTTGGTCTCCATAATAACTGACAACTCAATTAATTCATTTGCTAAATTAAATTCCCTCTGAGATGCAAATAGTTTTGATGTGTATTTAGCGATTAAATCTGCAAATCCATTAGTTGGTCTAATCCTACCATTAGAGGCATCACAATTAATTCCACCCATTTTATCAAACCTCCTTAAAAATATAGTTTTTTCTTATATCTGGTATAATTATATCATTTTTTATATATTCCGACAACCCCTAAAAAACTGAAGAGTCAGTCAAGACTTTGTGGAGAACATTTTTTCGGTCTACTACGGGCGTTGTCAATCACCCGTTGGTAGACCATTTTTAGGAATTGATATCGTAAGCGCTTTCGGACTCTCATCCCTCTTCTTGAGCTGATTTTTACTCGATCCATTTTTTTACATCCACCCACCATCCCGAAGCGCCGACAATGCTTGGTAGATCGGCGTCCCCGATGACTGTTGAAGATACGGGATGTTCTGGCGCATCACCTCCGCCAACAACCGCCCTGCCTTCCGTTTGGCCTGTTTGATCCGCTCCTGCTTCGGCGGGGCCGAGGCTGCCCTCTGGGGCTCTTCCTCCTCCAACTGCCCTGTTCTCCACCCGATTCCGTCAATTTGGGCCACCATCGCCTTCAGAAACGCCCCAAGTCCTTGGTCCTTCCAGCTGCGGCGGGATTTCACCCGGTACGCGAACCGGCTCATCACACTCTCGGCGTGGCCCATCGGACGCATGCCGGCCGTCTCCACCCCTTACGCCGACAGCCACTCCCGGTCGCCCCGGATGCATCCCGGCATCGACTCGATCCGGCGGATCATTTCGGCCAATCATTTCGGCCAACTGCTGTTCTTTGGCTTCGTCCCCCAACGTACCGACGGCGCTGTTCAGTTCCACCAAAAGTCCTTCCTCGTCTTGCTTCGCCAGCTTCTTCCGCACCTCCCGCCAACGCGGGTGGCCGGACAGACACTGACGAAGCTCCCGCGCCACATGGAACCGATCCAACTGAAAGCACGCCCGCTTTCCGAAATACTCCCGGCAGGCGGTAATCCAAGATGCCGCGTCGCCGTTGACGACCAACAGGTCCCGGCACGGGTCATAGGCATATTCCTTCATCAGCCACGCTTCGAACCCTTCCCACACGTCCCCCGCCCCTTCATGGAGGTAGTGGCGCCGGTTCACGAGCTCCAGTTGCGAGCCGTTCCGTCTCCATCCCTCGTGAACCGCCAAGATTTTCTGCTCTTTCGCCCGTTTCCCTTTCCCTTGGCGGGAGATGAACAGTCCATCCGCTTCCACCAATAGCACCCGGCCATGCCGTTGGGAAACAGGGTGGTGCAGCGAGATGGGGGCCGCCAACACCAGCTGACGAATCGCCTCATGGCTGAGGACCGCATACCCCACGATCGCCTCCAACGTGCGGGCTGCTTTGCGGTAGGAAGAGCACTCTACAGCCAACTCGACTGCCGTTTCCTCGAGGCAAGGACGGATCGATTGGGCTCCATCAAAGCCCAGTTCGGCATCCAACAAGAAGGTATACACCCCTGCCTGCCGATCATAGTAGTAGTTCCGTCGAAACGTCACTTCTCCAAACAGCGTTTGGAGGGTGGTCGGCCGTTTGTCTTTCAGCTGATCGCGGCGCTTGTCCCTTGCTTCCGCCAGTTGTTGATCGATTTCCTCCAAAAGGGACGCCAACAAGGTGGCAAACACGTTTTGAAGGGTTCTCAACAATGGTTCCTCCAGCTCTTTTCATAAAGGCCATTCTGTGGTAAGATGTTTCATGGACTCTCTCCCTCCTGTTTTCGGTTGATGTGGACAATCACTATCATAGCAGGGAGAGAGTCCTTTTTGCATGAGATCCGCTTTTTCCTACCGCGCTTCGCTTGGTGGCCCCGACGAGCGTCGCGAACAAAAGTTCGCAACCCTCGTCGGGGATCCTTCCTGAACGTCACCCACAAATATTTTACTCACACTGCAGGTGTAGTTGTATCTACAACGTTATTTCCCGAAAGAACCTCAAGTGAGATAGGTTTGCTTAGGTCAGTTACAGGTGTTGTAAATGTAATATTAAGAGATTTTGTAGTTGCATCATATGTTAGACCTGAAACAGTTTTCTCGACTCCATCAACAAGAACCTTAAAGTCAGGCGTAGTATCTTCAAGATTTGCTTCTATATACATGCAACATGAAGAGTTAACCTCTCCGTTATCCTGTACTGTACACCCTAAGCGCTGCATCATTTCCTCCAAAGATCTTGTAGGCTCAACCTGCAGGCTGAGCCATGGGGGAGGAAGTTCGTTGCAGGAGAAGTCAAATGTTAATTTTTCAATGAGCATGTATATAAATACTTATGATTAGAATCAAATCCTTGATAGGCCTAGTTTTTTGCTATGTTGAACAGTTTACTGGACTCATTTTTCTTGTGGATTTAATGACAAAAGTAAGCAAGTAAAATGCCAATTTGACTCACAACTTCCGTAATTAAAATAAAAACGACCAACTTACTAATTTCGGTTTTTCGACACCTGTCCAACTAAAATTAGCTTCTCAAAAATTATCAAGAAACTTTAAAGTACAAAAAATAACCCTTTCTGAAAGAGAAAGGATTATGTCAAGTCAGATATGTTTCTATTTTCGCTAGGCATTCATCAATGATTTTATCTATTTCTTCAATTTGTGCATCTTCTGGATTATACTTCTTTAAAATTTTTAGATTACGAGCTTTCCAATCCAATGATTTAATTTGATCAGTTAAAACTACCCCTGTTATTGGATAGCCATCGCCATCAAGGGATATTCCTTCTTTTGGTAAATCCACTTCGAAAGGATAACCCTTCTTTTGATTGGTAATCGGACAAACAGCTATAAATCCTGTTGCTTGATTGAATTCTTTAGGCGATAAAACAATAGCATTCCTTCTCCCAGCCTGCTCATGACCAGCTTGTGGATTGAAGTTTAAAACAACGAAATCGCCTCTCTCTGGTACGTCTGCTGGCATTAAATCAATTCACGCCCTTCTATCCCGAAATCAATTTCCTCGTGTCGATTTTCAGGTGTAATCTGTGATATTAGTTCTTCCAGTGTGTATTTCTTCCGTGTTCTTTTTGGCTTTAATGTGATGATACCTTCATTTCCAATCACATTTAATTCTATTTCGGAACCTTGTTTAATCCCTATTTTATCAGCAACATCTTTTGGGATACGAATGCCCAAACTGTTTCCCCATTTTTGAGCAACAACTGTAGACATGTAGTCCCCTCCTTTACTTTGGTTTATTTTGCTTTCTAAATGTTCCTTTGAGTTCATTATATCACCCCCAACCCAAAATGTATATACATAGTATATACATTCTTCCAAAAAATGATACCCCTGATTTTTCGACAAACAAATATTCTCGTCGCAAAAGCAATCATTTGAATCGATTACTGTAGATGAGTAAATTCGCTAACATAAACTAAACAAAAAAGGAGACATGAACCCAGCCCCTTGAGTAAAATAGATGTGCTCAAACTACCCACAAGGAGGTTCATGTCTCATGAATCGATGAGCACATCATCAAGGAATCCACAAGTTTTTCATGACGTTGGGGTTGGCGCTTGATTTCTCGAAACCGGTCATCAAGCATCTCGTTTACCTTGTCGACGCCTTGACTACCAAGGGATTTTCGGGGACATTGACGGATGTCCGGTACTGGAGTTTTCATCCCAATCATCGAACCACGCTCAGCCATTTTTTCACGAAAAGCCCTTGGAACGAGGAAAAACTGCTTGAGAAGCTTCAAGAATGGATTCTTCGCCAGATCGAACGCCTAGCCAAACGGGAGAATCAACCCCTTTTTGTTTCGATTGATGATACGATTTGCCAAAAAACGAAGCCTTCGTCACGGGCTGCCCGCGCCATTCAAGGGTGTGATTGGCACTACTCGCACAAAGATCATCAATCCGTTTGGGGGCATTCGCTCGTTTGGCTGATGGTGCATACCTTCACCCAAGCGTTTCCGTTCGCCTTTCGTCTGTATGACAAGACGGCGGGAAGAAGCAAGATCGACCTAGCGATCGAGATGCTTTCCTCGCTCAAGGGGAAACGGGCTCAGCCGGTGTATGTGCTCATGGATTCGTGGTATCCGTCCCAAGCGCTCATCGAAGCCTGCCTGAAACAAGGATTCCATGTCATCGCCATGCTCAAGACGAACCGGATTCTCTATCCGAAAGGCATCGCCATTCAAGCGAAGAAGTTCGCCCGCTATATCGAGCCCAACGACACCCGCCTCGTCACGGTGGGGAAGGAGCGTTACCGCGTGTATCGCTACGAGGGAGCGATCCATGGCCTCGAGGATGCGGTGGTGCTGCTGGCTTGGAAGGCGGATGAACCGATGACGCCAGATCATCTCCATGTTGTCTTGAGCACCGACCGGGAGCTAGGCGATGAAGAGATCTTGCGTTACTATGCCCAGCGCTGGACGATCGAATGCTTTTTCCGGCAGGCCAAAGACCAGCTGAAGCTCGATGGATACCGTGTTCGTCACATTCGAGCGGTGAAACGGTATTGGGCAGTGGTGCTCTTAGCCTGTGTATACAGCATCGCGGAATCTCAACAAGACCTCTCTTCCGGCCTAGAGCTTCTTCGTTCTCGGAAAGGGCACAGCGTCGTCGAGTTCATCTACGATGCCGCGAAGCAAGAGATTCCCATTGATGTGATCAAAAAACAGCTCCATGTCGCCTAAGGGGTCCCCTGTTTGTCTCTTAGGGAATGGAAATTACTGTAATGAAAAATGCTCATCTACAGTAAAAACGAAGAAATAAAGCAAAACGATGCTTTATTCCTTCGTTTTTTTATTGATTATTGTTCGGTTAGCTGTTTCTCCATGTCGGATAGTGATATGTCTAAATTATCCTTTTCTCCTTTCTCATGGTGGCGCTTAACTTTATTTTGTTTTTCATCAACGATCAATTTCCCTTCAGGAGAGGATAAAAATCGCGCCATGCCAAAACCCCCACCGCCAACCGATGGCGATGGGGGAAACGTCAATAAATCGGTGTGTTGTCTTTGTTCATGTTTTCCAAAATTGCTTTGACGCGGGCGAGGAAGCGGCCGCAAATGAGGCCGTCCAAGACGCGGTGGTCAAGCGACAAGCATAAGTTGACCATGTCGCGGATGGCGATCATGCCGTTTTTGACGACCGGGCGTTTGACGATCGTTTCGACTTGCAAAATGGCCGCTTGCGGGTAGTTGATAATGCCCATCGACTGCACGGAGCCGAACGCGCCGGTGTTGTTGACGGTGAACGTGCCGCCTTGCATGTCTTCCGGACGAAGTTGGCCGGCGCGCGTTTTCGCCGCTAGTTCGGCGATTTCGCGGGCGATGCCTTTGATCGTTTTTTCGTCGGCGTGCTTGATGACGGGAACGAACAACGCATCGTCGGTCGCGACGGCGATCGAGATGTTGATGTCTTTGCGCTGAATGATTTTATCGCCGGCCCAAACGGAGTTCAGCTGCGGGAATTCTTTCAGCGCTTGGGCGACCGCTTTGACGAAGAAGGCGAAATACGTCAAATTGAAGCCTTCACGCCGCTTGAACTCGTCTTTGATCGCATCGCGGTAGGCGACAAGGTCGGTGACATCGACTTCGACCATCGTCCACGCGTGCGGCGCTTCGTGTTTGCTGCGGAGCATGTTGGCGGCGATCGCTTTGCGCACCGGGGTGACCGGAATTTCGATGTCGCCCGCTCCCGCTTCGATCGTTGGCGGCGCTGGCTTCGGCGGCGCGGTTTGTGCGGCCGCTCCAGCCGTTTGAACGGTTGCGGCGGCCGGAGTCGGCTGTTCCGCTCGCGGCTCGGCTTTTGGCGCCGCTTGTTCCGCCGCCGGTGCCGATCCCGCTTTCGGAATTTGGCCAGACTCAATCAGCTTCAGCAAATCTTTGCGCGTCACGCGCCCGCCAAGGCCGGTGCCTTCGACTTGTTCGAGGTCAATGCCGTGTTCTTGCGCCAAGCGGAGCACGGCCGGGGAGTAACGGCCGTTGTTGGCCCGGCCGGCCTTTTTCGGCGCCGGTGGCTTCGCGTTGTCTTCCGCTTTCGACGTTTCTTTCGGCGCTTCGTCCGCCGGCTTCGCTTCCGAGCTTGGCGCGGCGACTTCGCCTTCGACTTCGATCGTGCAAATCGGCGCGCCGACCGGAAGCGTTTCTCCTTCGTTGGCGATCAATTCGCGAATGACGCCGGCAAACGACGACGGAATTTCCGCGCTCACTTTATCGGTGATCACTTCGGCGACCGGATCGTATTTGTTCACTTTGTCGCCCGGGGAAACGAGCCATTTGCTGATCGTGCCTTCGGTGACGCTCTCCCCGAGCTGAGGCATCGTCAATTGTTCGATGGCCACATCGATACCCTCCTATCTCTGTTGCAATGTCTTTGCCGTGACGTCCCCAGCCGCCTACGGTTGGCTTCGGGCCATTTTGGCGGGATGCACTTTGGCCGACATCCCGCGCTTTCCCGCTGCCGAAAGGCCGGAGACGCCTTTCGTTCGTCTGTTAAAACGCCGCCAGTTCACGCATCGCTTTTTCCACTTTTTCCGGGTTGACCATAAAGAACTTTTCCATCGTCGGCGCGTACGGCATCGCTGGAACGTCCGGACCGGCGAGGCGCATAATCGGCGCATCGAGGTCAAACAGGCAATGTTCCGCAATAATGGCGGCGACTTCGCTCATGACGCTGCCTTCTTTGTTGTCTTCGGTAATGAGCAGCACTTTTCCGGTTTTGCTTGCCGCTTCGATGATCGCTTCTTTATCGAGCGGGTAGACGGTGCGCAAATCGAGCAGATGAACGGAAATGCCGTCTTGGGCGACGCGTTCGGCCGCCTGCAAGGCAAAATGGACGCACAGCCCGTACGTGATGACGGTGATGTCCTCGCCTTCACGCTTGACGTCCGCCTTGCCGATCGGCAGTACATAATCATCCTCCGGCACTTCCCCTTTAATGAGGCGGTAGGCGCGTTTATGCTCGAAAAAGAGCACCGGATCTTCGTCGCGAATGGCCGCTTTGAGCAGACCTTTCACATCGTACGGCGTCGACGGCATGACGATTTTCAGCCCCGGCTGATTGGCAAAAATCGCTTCCACCGACTGCGAGTGGTACAGGGCGCCATGCACCCCACCGCCGTACGGAGCGCGGATGACGATCGGGCAGTTCCAGTCGTTGTTCGAGCGGTAGCGGATGCGCGCCGCTTCAGAAATAATTTGGTTGACTGCCGGCATGATGAAATCGGCAAACTGAATTTCAGCAATCGGACGCAGGCCGTACATCGCCGCGCCGATGCCGACGCCGACGATCGCCGATTCGGCGAGCGGCGTGTCGATGACGCGCTCTTCGCCGAACTGCTCGTACAATCCTTGCGTCGCTTTGAACACCCCGCCTTTCCGGCCGACGTCTTCCCCTAATACAAACACGCGCGGGTCGCGTTCCATTTCTTCACGAATCGCCATCGTCACGGCATCAATATAGGAAATCACAGGCATCGTCCATTCCCCCTTACTCCTCGGCATACACGTAGCGAAGCGCATGTTCCGGCTCGGCGTACGGCGCTTTTTCTGCGTAGTCGGTCGCTTCGTTTACTTGTTTCATGACGCGCGCTTGAATGTCTTCTTCCAACGCATCCGTTAAGACCCCCGTTTCTTTTAAATAGTTGGCAAACGAGACGATCGGGTCTTTGGCGCGCGCTTCGGCGAGCTCTTCTTCCGTCCGGTAGACGCGGTGGTCGTCGTCCGATGAGTGCGACGTCAGACGGTATGTCACCGCTTCGATGAGCGTCGGCCCTTCGCCGCGGCGGGCGCGGTCGGCCGCTTCCTTGACGACGCGGTACACTTCGAGCGGATCGGTGCCGTCAACCGTATAGCCCGGCATGCCGTAGCCAACGGCGCGGTCCGATACGTTTTCGCACGCCAATTGTTTGGAAATCGGCACGGAAATGGCGTACTTGTTGTTTTCGCACATGAAGATGACCGGAAGCTTGTGAACGCCGGCAAAGTTCGCCCCTTCATGGAAATCGCCTTGGTTCGACGATCCTTCGCCGAACGTGACGAAGGCGACAAAATCTTTCTTTTCCATTTTCGCCGCCAAGGCAAAGCCAACGGCGTGCGGTACTTGCGTTGTGACAGGCGAGGAGCCGGTGACGATCCGGTTTTTCTTTTGCCCGAAATGGCCCGGCATTTGCCGGCCGCCGGAGTTCGGGTCTTCCGCTTTGGCAAACGCGGCCAGCATCAATTCCGTCGGCGTCATGCCGAACGTCAACACGACGCCCATATCGCGATAGTACGGCAGGACGTAATCTTTCGTCCGGTCAAGAGCGAACGCCGCGCCGACTTGGGCCGCTTCCTGCCCTTGGCACGAGATGACGAACGGAATTTTCCCGGCGCGGTTTAACAGCCACATCCGTTCATCGAGCTTGCGGGCGAGAAGCATCGTTTCATACATTTCCAACACCGTGTCATCGCTTAATCCGAGTGCTTGATGACGGTTTTGCGCCATCGGAACAACCTCCCTTAATGAAAATCGTTTGCCAGTTCCGCCGATGAGCTTGCGAATCTTGCTTTTTCAGCCCACCCAAACGGGAGAGGGGAGCTTTTCCGCAACGGATGCCCGTCCGCCGAACGAGCAGTGAGCGGCGGTGCTTTTGCTTCTTTCCCCTCTCACGTGCGCTGGCTTGGTTCGCTGACCGCTGTCCAGCAAAAACGCGCCTTCGCAAATGACAGTTAAAGTGCAGCGCAAACGGGCGCAGCCGGTATCCTTGCAACGGCGCAGCCTTCGCAAAAATGACAGTTAAAAGTGAATCGCCCGGCCATCGACGGCCAGCGCCGCTTCCGCCAAGGCCTCTGACAGCGTCGGGTGCGGATGGATCGCATGGGCCACTTCCCACGGAGCCGCATCGAGCACGCGGGCGAGCCCGGCTTCGGAAATCAAATCGGTCACGTGCGGCCCGACCATATGGACGCCAAGCAAGTCGTCGGTGTTCCGGTCGGCGACGAATTTGACAAACCCTTCCGCCTCACCGAACACTAGCGCCTTGCCAATGGCTTGAAACGGAAATTTGCCGACTTTGACGTCATAGCCTTTCGCTTTCGCCTCTTGCTCGGTTAAACCGACCGCCGCCGCTTCCGGACGGGTGTAAATGCAGCGCGGCACCATCGTGTAATCAATCGGCGCTGGGTTGCGCCCGGCTAAATGTTCAATGGCGACGATCCCTTCATGGGCGGCGACATGGGCGAGCTGCAAGCCGCCGATGACATCGCCGATCGCGTAAATGTGCGATTCTTTCGTTTGGCCGAATTCGTTCGTTTGAATATACCCCTTCTCGACGACAATCTCGGTGTTTTCGAGGCCGATTCCTTCAATGTTCGCCTGCCGCCCGACGGAAACGAGCATTTTGTCGGCCGCGAACGTTTTCCGCTCGCCTTGATGCTCCGCTTCGATCGTGACGCCGTTTCCTTTCTTGAGCGTTTCCGGCAGCACTTTCGCTCCGGTAACGATGTGGACGCCGCGGCGGCGGAGCAGTTTTTCCATTTCTTTTGACACGTCTTCATCTTCGGTCGGCAAAATGCGGTCGGCATACTCAAGCACGGTGACATCCACGCCGAAATCGTTGAGCATCGATGCCCATTCCATGCCGATCACGCCGCCGCCGACGATCAAGATGGATGACGGGAGCGTCGCCATTTGCAGCGCTTCATCGGACGTCATCACGAATTCGCCGTCCGGCTCCAGCCCCGGCAGCGTGCGCGGACGCGAACCGGTGGCGATGACGACAAACTTCGGAACGAGCATTTCGTTTTCGCTGCCATCGTTCATTTCGACCGACACCGTCCCAGCGAGCGGCGAGAAAATGGATGGGCCGAGCAAACGTCCAGTGCCGGCGTATACATCGATTTTCCCTTTTTTCATCAAATGTTGCACGCCTTTGTGGAGCTGCTCAACAATCGCTGCCTTGCGCGCCTGCACTTTGGCGAAATCGAGGCGCACGTCGCCGGCGATGACGCCAAACGCCTCACCGTTTTTCGTTTGCGCGTACACTTCCGCACTGCGAAGCAACGCTTTGGACGGAATGCAGCCGGCATGCAGGCATGTGCCGCCAAGCTTCCCTTTTTCCACAACGGCCGTTTTCAACCCGAGCTGCGAGGCGCGAATCGCCGCTACATAGCCGCCCGTACCCCCGCCGAGAATGACGACATCGTATTCGTTTGCCATTTCGTGTTCCCCTTTCTGTCCGTTGCTGCCTCAGCGCCGGGCCGAAGCCGGCGCAGCCGCTTCACCGAGATACGTTTTTTCTTTTTCCTCGCCGCGCAAGACGCGAAGCGCCCCTTCCGCTAACGCCTGCAGCTCGTTTTCGCCCGGATGGACGATGACATCGGCGATCCATTGGACGCGGCGGGTGATCTGTTCGACAAACGATTTGCCGTACGCCAGTCCCCCGGTCAAAATGATGGCGTCGACTTTGCCGGCAAGCACGGCGCTTGCCGCCCCGATTTCTTTCGCCACTTGGTACGCCATCGCCTCATAGACGAGCTTCGCCCGTTCGTCTCCTGCTTCGATCATCGCTTCCACTTTGACGGCATCGTTCGTGCCGAGGTAGCCGACAAGCCCGCCTTGGCCGACGAGCATGCGCATCACTTCCTCACGGTAGTATTCACCCGAGAAGCATAAAGCGACCAAATCGCCGGCCGGCACCGTCCCGGCGCGCTCTGGGCTGAACGGGCCTTCGCCGTCAAGGCCGTTGTTGACATCCACTACCCTTCCTTGCTTGTGGGCGCCAACCGTAATCCCACCGCCCATATGAGCGACGATCAAGTTGAGTTCGTCATACCGTTTGCCAAGCTGGCGGGCGACGCGGCGCGCGACCGCTTTTTGGTTGAGCGCGTGGAAAATGCTGCGCCGCTCAATGAGCGGAAACCCGCTGATCCGGGCGAGCGGCTCGAGTTCGTCGACGACGACCGGGTCGACGATAAACGCCGGAATGTTGAGCGCTGAGGCGATTTCATGCGCCAAAATGCCACCGAGGTTGGAGGCGTGCTGGCCGGAATACCCGCGCCGCAAATCGTCAAGCATCGCCTCATTGACGCGGTACGTTCCGCCTTCAATCGGGCGGAGGAGCCCGCCGCGGCCGCAGACGGCGCTCAACTTCGATAAATTGATCCCTTCTTCATCGAGCGCTTGCAAAATCGTTTGCTTGCGGAACTCATACTGGTCGGCGATCGTTTGATATCGCCGAAGCACGTCCGCCTCATGGCGGATCGTTTTTTCCAGCAATGGCCGTTCGTTTTCAAAAACGCCGATCTTCGTTGAAGTCGAACCTGGATTGATCGTTAAAATGCGAAACTTCTGCTCTTGCATCGTTGCTGTCCCTCCGTTGACCGCCGCGGGGCGGAAGCCCGCCCCTTTCCCGCCTTCAGCGAGCGCGGCGGCGGCTTAAAATATGATGGCCGTTTTGCAAAAACTGGCTGCGCGCTTTGCGCATCGTTTCAATCCGCTCTTCGGCCATCCGGTCAGCCGCCACGTACGTTGGAATGTTGTCGCGTTTGGCGATCGCGAACACTTTTTCGATGTTGTCGTAAATTTGCTCGATTTTTTTCATCGCCCGCTCGCGGTTGTAGCCGTACAGCTCATCGGCGACATTGATGACACCGCCGGCGTTGATCACATAATCCGGAGCGTACACGATCCCCATCTCATGAATGATGTCGCCGTGACGTGGCTCTTTCAGCTGGTTGTTCGCCGAGCCAGCGATCACCTTCGCTTTCAGCTGCGGAATCGTTTGGTCGTTGATAATGCCGCCGAGCGCGCACGGAGCGAAAATGTCGCACTCCACACCGTAAATGTCGTTCGGGTCGACCGCTTTCGCCCCAAATTCCTCGACCGCGCGCGCCACCGCTTCCTTGTTGATGTCGGTAACGATGAGTTTCGCTCCTTCTTCATGCAAATGGCGGCACAGATGGTAAGCGACATTGCCGACGCCTTGGACGGCGACGACTTTTCCTTCGAGCGAATCGCTGCCGAACGCTTCTTTCGCCGCCGCTTTCATCCCGCGATACACACCGTAAGCGGTGGCCGGCGACGGGTTGCCGGATGAGCCGAATTCCGGCGAAATGCCGGTGACATAGTCGGTTTCTTGATAGATGATGTCCATATCGGCGACGGTCGTGCCGACGTCTTCCGCCGTGATGTAGCGGCCGTTCAACCCTTGAATGAAGCGGCCGAACGCACGGAACATCGCCTCGTTTTTATCTTTGCGCGGGTCGCCGATGATGACCGTCTTGCCGCCGCCAAGGTTCAACCCGGCGGCCGCGTTTTTGTACGTCATGCCGCGCGCGAGGCGCAAGGCGTCTTCAAGCGCTTCTTCTTCCGAATTGTACATCCACATCCGCGTCCCGCCGAGCGCCGGGCCGAGCGTCGTGTCATGAATGGCGATGATCGCTTTCAGCCCTGACTCTTTATCTTGGCAAAACAGCACTTGCTCATAATCGTATGTTTCCATATATTTGAACAATTCCATCTCAGATGGCCTCCCTCTTTTTTATTTCGCTGCTGAACAGATGGCAAGGGCGAGCGAATACAATTTGCTTTCGGCCGAGTCGGCGCGCGATGTCAAGACGATCGGCGCCTTCGCCCCGGCGATGACGGCGCCGACGTTGGCTTTGGCAAAATAGACGAGCGACTTGTACAGCATGTTGCCGGATTCAATGTCCGGCACAAGCAAAATGTCCGCCTGTCCGGCCACATCGCTTTCAATCCGCTTATGTTTCGCTGCCGCCATCGACACCGCGTTGTCTAACGCAAGCGGCCCGTCAAGCAAACAATCGCCGATTTGCCCCCGCTTTTGCATGATCGCGAGCGCGGCGGCATCAAGCGTTGCCGGCATGGCGGGATTGACCGTCTCCACCGCTGCCAGCGCCGCGACTTTCGGGCGCTCGATGCCGATGGAACGCGCGATGATGACGGCGTTGTTCACAATTTGCACCTTTTGTTCCAAATCGGGGGCGATGTTCATCGCCGCATCGGTGACGATGACAAGCCGGTCAAACGTCGGCACGTCAAACACCGCGACATGGGACAACACCTTTCCGGTGCGCAGCCCGTACTCTTTGTTCAAGACGGCTTTCAGCAGTGTCGCTGTCGGCACATGCCCTTTCATCAACGCATCGGCCTCGTTCAAATGGACGGCGCGCACGGCCAGCTCCGCCGCTTGCCCGACCGAATTCGCATGAACGATCTCCACATCGGGAAAGCGGGCGCACCCCTTTTCCCTCAACAATCGGGCAATCCGGTCGCGATCTCCGTAAAGCACAAACCGGCCAAGGCGATGTTGTAGCGCCATCGCCACCGCCTCGATCACTTCTTCATCTTCCGCCGCCGCCACCGCCACCGTTTGGCTCTGGCGCCGGCTTGCCTCTTCGATTAACGATTCGAGCTTCATCGTCTACACCAACCTTTTTTGCCTATCGTGCTGCACGATAATCTATGCAAAAACTATGCCAACACCAAAACGATGAAAGCGCTTTAAACAAACCATTTTTCCTTCATTGGTATGTGCAACTTTTTTCTTACCATGAAAATTATTGCATGCTTTTTTTGTCAAGTCCGTATTTTTCCAACTTATAGTATAAATTGCGCACCGAAATGCCAAGCGCTCGGGCAGTCGCCGTTTTGTTGCCGCCATGGCGGCGGAGCGCCTGTTCGAGCAGCCGCGCTTCATAGCACGCCACCATTTCATCGAGCGGACGCAATTCTTCTTCGCTTTCGCCGCCGAATGAAGGAGAGGAGGACGGCGTTGTCAACGGCGGCAAATGAAGGACGTCAATCATCACCTCATGAAATTTCATGAAAATCATCGCCCGGCCAAGCACATTTTCGAGCTCCCGGACATTGCCCGGCCAATCATAGGCCAACAGCTGCGCCATCGCTTCGTCCGTCACCCCTTCGACATTGCGCCCGTAATCTTGGTTCAGTTTCTGGATCAAATGTCGGCAAAGCGCCGGAATATCTTCCTTGCGGGCACGCAGCGGCGGAATGGAAATCGGCATCCGGTTGAGCCGATAGTATAAATCTTCGCGAAACGCGCCAGCAGCGATCGCTTTTTCCAGATTGACGTTGGTCGCGGCGATGACGCGGACGTTGATCGGAATCGGCTTCGTCCCGCCGACGCGAACGATTTCTCGCTCCTGCAAAACGCGAAGCAGCTTCGCTTGCGTGCTCGCTGATAATTCACCAATTTCGTCAAGAAAAATGCTGCCGTTGTTCGCTTCTTCAAACAGCCCGCGCTTGCCGCCGCGCCGCGCCCCGGAAAACGCTCCTTCCTCGTAGCCAAACAATTCGCTTTCTAATAATGTTTCCGGAATGGCGGCGCAATTCACACGGATAAACTTGTTATACTTTCGATCGCTGGCGTTATGAATGGCGTGGGCGAACAGCTCTTTGCCGGTCCCCGATTCCCCGCGCAATAAAATCGTTGCCGGCGTTTTCGCCGCCAGCTTGGCTTGCTCAATCGCCACTTTCATTTCTTCCGACTCGCCGATAATATCGGCAAACGAATATTTCGCCTCAAGATTGCGGATAATTTGCCGCGCCCGGTTGAGCTCCGCCGTCAGCCGCTGAATTTCCGAGACATCATGGATGACGCCAACGCTTCCTTTCAAGACGCCATCGACGATAATCGGCGCGACATTGACGATGACGTCCCGATTTTTGGGGCCGACTTTCATGCGCGCTCCGCGCACCGGGCGGCGCGTTTTCAATACTTGCATATGCATGCTTTCGCCCTCGGCAATATCGGCGGTCGCCGGCTTGCCGATCACGTCTTCTTCCTTCAAACCGGTAAGCCTCGTGTAGGCCGGATTGATCAAAATGCCGTTTCCGTTCTCATCGACCACGGAAATCGCTTCTTCCGATGAATGAATGATCGCTTCAAGCATCATCCGAACTTCCTTTAAATCGGTAATTTCCTCAGCTAAGGCGACAAGTTCAGTGACGTCTTTCAATACGGCGAGCGCCCCAAACAGTTGGCCGCTGTCATCGATGATCGGCATGCGGGTCGTGATTAATTTTTTGCCATTGGGAAGCTCGACTTCTTGGTGAAACTCCGTTTGCCGGGTTTTCAGAACACGCGGCAGCCCGCTCGACGGCAAAACGGTGAGGATGTGCTTGCCAATCGCTTCCTGTTTGTCAAGCGCGAGCAACTCCGCGGCGCTTTCGTTCATATCGGTGACGTACCCATATTCATCGACAACGATCATGCCGTCATGGGACGAATGAAAGATGAGGGCGCGCCGGGCTGCTTCGCTTTTCAGCTTGGCGATCAACGCTTCTTTCTCTTCGACCAACTCCGCCATCATGCGGGCAACGGCGCTTGGGACGATGTTCACCCCGTTTGGCGCCAAGTCACGAATCTCCTCAAGCACCTCGGCTCTGCCCGTTGTTTCAATAATCAAATCGAGCGGCTCTCTCAACCACGGCCGCCAGTCGCTGGCCGCGGCGATGCCCCACTTTTTCGCCAGCTGCAGCCCCGGAGCGTTTTCATCGACATCGACGACCGCCTTCACCTCAAACCCCGACGCTTCATGAAGCAGCTTCAGCAGCGATGTTCCGCGCGCATCGGCCCCGACGATCACAACGTTCTTCATTCGCTCCACCACACTTCGCTATATGTCAATTTTTGCAGACACTTTTATCATACTTGATTTCCTCTTTCCTTGACAAATCGGGGATAACCGTTATGATAATCGATAAAGTCCATTTTGTCGGAAAGGAATGCGATCGCGATGGAGCGAATCATGGCGCTGTTGATTTTAGTCATTCCTGGCCTTGGCGCGGCGCTTGGCATTAAATGGATGCGCGATGCGTTGTTCGGCATCAGCGATCCGCCGTTCGCGCTTTTATGTCTGCAATTTTTCGCAGGATTTTTGCTGTTTGCCGCCGGACTGGCGTTTATCGGCGGATTTGTATTGCATCATGACCGAAAGCGGAACAAAGTGCAGACGCGTTTCCAGCGCCGCCGCAACACTCGTTGAGAGAGGCAAAAAAAACGCCTTACCTCTTCGGTCAAGGCGTTTCCTCCCTCCGTCGCTTTGCTTGCTGCTTTGCAAATGGCCGCCCGGATGGCCGCGCGCATCGAGTCAAGGCGTTTCCTCTTTCCATTGCTTCGCCTGTTGCGGGTAGTCGGTGAAGATGGCGTCAACGCCATAGGAAAACATCGTTTTCATCGCGTTTCGCTTATTCACCGTAAACGGGCGCACCGCCACCCCACGCTGCCGCGCTTCCGCCGCCCATTTCGCCGTGACGGTTCGATAATGAGGATGCAAGCCATCCGCTTTCATGACTCGCACATACGTCCATGGATCATGGAGCGGGTCGATCGACAAAAGCGCCGTCTCCATGTCGGGAGCCAGCTCTCGACAAAGGCGCATGCTGTTATGGTTGAACGATGACAAAATCGTCCGCTTCTCAAGCCCGTAGCGGCGCACGAGGGCAATCGTTTTTTGCTCGAGCTTTTCGTAAGCGATCAAGCTGTTTTTCAACTCGATGTTGACGGCCAGCGGAGTGGGCGCCAACCACGCCAACACTTCTTCCAAATGAGGAATGGGGCAATGACCATACCGCCCCCGCCATGTCGCCGCCGCGTTCAGCGCCCGCAGTTCGCGGTACGTCATGTCTTTCACCCAGCCGCTTCCGTCCGTCGTTCGGTCGACCGTTTCATCGTGAATGACGACCACTTCGCCGTCCTTGGTGAGCTGCACATCGAGTTCAATGCCGTCCGCTCCCACGTTTGCCGCCTCGATAAACGCCACCATCGTATTTTCCGGGTGTGTGCCTGCCGCTCCCCGATGGGCAAAAATCATAGTCATCTCCGTCTCCCTTTCCTCCATGTTGACCGCTCGACTCGTGAACAAAAACAAGCGATACAAAAGCAATTTTGACGATCATCATTAGCGTATCATGCACATACAGCTTAGAACAAGCATCTTTTTCTACGTATCCGTTTCATTCTTTTTAGACCAAATAAATTGTGTAAAAAAAAATCGTTTTATGCAGGAAATTTGCAGACCACCAGCGAATGCTTTTATAAACAAAGGAAAAGGAGGATGTTGCCTTGATGAAAAAGAAGATGGGACTGTCCGCGCTTATTATTTTGTATCCATTCAGCCCAATACTAGCGAGATTTTCAGAATCCAGCACCAATAGGGCATTTCCGGTATCGAAAACGCCCTAGGAGGAATGGAGAAGCGTTTGAAGAGACTCCCCACTTAGAAGTTTTTGCAACGATTCCCACACCGGCTTTCCGTGTTTTTGCAGGGTAGAAATGACGCTACGAATGATACAGAAAGCCTTGGCATCGTCTTCCTGACGAAACGTTCCGGAAATTTTTTGTTTGACTTTCACCATCCGCAAATCGCGCTCAGCTTGGTTGTTGTCAAACGGCACTTCTTTCTTTCGCAGGAAGAGAAGCGCTTCTTGTTTGCGCTTTTCTAGGCGCTGGATGAAATGTTGCGCGTTGCGGACGCCGTCATGCTTGCCTTGTTGGCAACGTTCATCGAGTTCTCGGCGACCATTCGCTAGACGCTCGTCGTACACGGCTTCCCAATACCGGACTTCCTCTTCCGGTAGAGCCCCGCCCGCGTTCTCCACCGCCTGTTTCATCTCCAACAACGCTTCGGCCATCTCTTTCGACCATGAATGGCCGTACAGTTCGGTATATGCCCGAAGCTCCCGGAGATGATGGGCATGGCAAAGCGCATGGCTCGCCTCTCTGTACATCGGGTACACCGAATACGCATCATGCACCATCGTTCCTTTGTACCTCGGCAAGATCCCGATGTCGTCCGTCGCTTGCTTGCCACGAGAACGATGCAGTCCGTATCGGGTGGCCTTGGCAGTGGAAGCCACGTGCACCCATTGGTTCTTCCCGTTCACACGCAGACTTGTTTCATCGACGTGTAACGTCTTGGACGCGAGCAACGCCGTTTCGATCTCTTCGGTCACTGCTTCTAACACAGGGAGCCATCGTCTCGTCATGTTCACGACCGTGCCTGCACTCATCGAATGGTTCACTAACGCTTTGACCATCTCGGTGACACGCTCGCACGGGATCAACTGTGCATGGTTCCAGTATAAAACAAGGGAAGTGAGGACGGGCCCGTACTGGACATGATTCGTGACATAAAAAGGAAACTCTGCCTGCTGGACAAGATGACATTCCGGACAACCCTTTACTTCCCGTTCGTGTTGAGTCACTTCCATTCGAACCATTGGGAGGTCGAACACTTGGCGAATGTCTACTTGAAGCGGAGCGACATGTTCTAAAGAGTGACCACATCCTTCGCATTGGGTCACGCGGTGAATGACTCGATGGTCAGGATTCGGTACTTGGCGGAGCGTCGTTCCTTGGTGTCCCGGCTGCCCGCCCGGCTGTTTCCCCGACGTTTGGCGAGAAGGAGATTTCGCCACAAACCGGTCAGAGGACGGCGGTAAATGGCTGTTGGTACTGTTTTTTTTTGTACGGGCTTCTAACTCTGCGATACGTGCTTTCAATTGTTGGTTTTCTTGACGTAGTTGCTCGTTTTCTCGAATGAGTTTTTTCATCATTTGTGCTTGATACTCGATTTTTGCGACCATGCTTTCGAGTGTAAAGACCGCTTGTTGGAAATCAAAAACAACGTTTGCCATCATGTTCACCTCCCTTGTCTTGGATGGTACTAGTATAGACAAGGGGAGCGAGAATCAACCAGAGTTCGTAAACTTTTTCTATGTAACGGCTGAATAGTTACATTATTTTTGCTATTCTTTTTTCTTTTGGCCTAGGCGCCATTGCCGCACCTAAGCTTACGCTATTGTTCAACAACAAACAGCAAAAAATCGATGTTCGGATCATCAACAACCAACCTTACGTCCCACTGTATAGCATCGTTGGTCTTTTTGGTGGAAAAGTCACGTATGAGAAAAAAACAAACCGTTATCAAGTGACTTCAAAAGATTTCAATCCTCACCCTAGTCAAGCGAAGTCATATACCGTGAACGTCATGGGCGCGTCTGGTCCAATGAAAATCACGATCAATAAGGTCACAGTCGATCCAGCATACAAATACGATCCATATTTACCGCCCATTAAAGCGGTTGTGCTCGATGTGGTTGTTGAAAATACATCATCGGCAAAAATCAGCTGGCATCCTGCTCAAGGAATTTTCGCTTTGAATACCGGAGAGCAGATCGAGGACGCGTTGTTGTATTCACAAAATGTCAGCGGTGATTTTTTAGGTCATACGGTCAAGAAAGGAAAAATCGCCCTGCCTGTTCACGGAGACTTGGAACGAGTGAGAATGGTGAAATGCTATATCCATGCTGCTTTTGATGAACAGCTACAACCAGTTGGAGAAGATTTGTCCTTAGAAATTCCATTCCGCTAAATCATCTCGATAAAATTACCTGAAACGAATAGCGTCGTCCTCATCAAGCAGACAAACGGCCCGGGTTCTGGGAGGCTGGTGATGTAGGGGGACAGGTCGCTTCCCAATCTCGTTTCTTAAATAGAAAATCTTGGTCATGCCGTCTTTTGATTTGTTGTGATTTCCTACTCGTCGGCCGTTGTTTTTCACCAATCCTTCACCTTGTTGCTTAAAGATGCAGTTGCTGTATTTATCGTTCAAGTCTTGAAGAACCAAAAACGTAGACAGTTGGACCGGCCCTTAAATGGCAAATAAACCGAATGAAGAGGGTGTCCCAAAAGTGTTCGCATAGCGTTCGCTTTTCGGACACCCTCCTTTTTTTCGCAAAAAAAAATAAGAAAACCGTTCCTCTTTTGGTATAATAAAGTCACCATAACCCTACCAAGAAAGGACGGTTTTCTTATGTACATTTATTATAACCGAGATCAACTCATTTTGCCAATGGATCTTGAAATTTTCATTCCGGAACATCATCTTTGCCGGATCGTGGATCTGGCAGTGGAAAAAATGGATCCGGCTCTGCTCGTTTCCCTCTATCCTGGTGGAGGCCGCCCAGCCTATCATCCGAAAATGATGTTGAAAGTCATCCTGTATGCCTACGCCAATCGGATCTACTCCTCTCGCCAAATCGCCAAGCAGTTGAAAGAAAACATTTACTTTATGTGGCTCTCCGGCCATCAAACACCGGATTTCCGCACGATCAACCGATTTCGCTCGGAACGGATGAAGGACGTCATTTACGAAACGTTTTTCTCCATTGTTGATCTTCTGCGTCAAGAAGGGCTCGTCAAACTAGAGGATTACTTTCTGGATGGAACGAAAATCGAGGCCAATGCCAACAAATACACGTTCGTTTGGCGCAAATCAACGGAAAAGTACGATCAGAAGCTGGAGGAGAAATTCCGGCAAATCGTTGCCTCGATCGAACAGGTGGCGAAAGAAGATGAAGAGGCGGAACAAGAAGGGGATTTTCAAGAAAAACTGGAAGCTTCACCGATTACGTCCGAAAAGATCGAAGCCGTCATCGAACAAGTGGAAGAACGCCTAAAGAAAGAGCCGAAGAATCGCACGTTAAAGAAAGCAAAACGGCAATTGGAGCAAGATCTTCTCCCCCGTAAGAAGAAGTATGAAGAATACAAAGAAGTGTTGGGCGAACGGAACAGCTTTTCGAAAACGGATCCGGATGCGACATTCATGCGAATGAAAGACGACCATATGAAAAACGGCCAGCTCAAACCGGGATATAATGTGCAGATTGGGACAGAGAACCAATTCATCACTGGATTTAGCGTGCATCAACGGGCGGGGGATGCCGGATGTTTCATTCCGCATTTGGAGCAATTGGCCGCCTATGGACGCCCAATGCCCAAACGGGCCATTGCGGATTCCGCCTATGGGAGTGAGGAGAACTACACGTACTGCGAGAAAAAGAAGATCGTCGCCCTGATCAAGTACAACACGCTGGACCGGGAACAAACGAAAGCGTGGGCGAAAGAGACCGGCCGAATCGAGAACATGACGTATGATGAGGAGCTGGATGAGTGGATTTGCGCCAAAGGGGAACGGTTGGTGTTTGTGTATGAACGGAAGGAAACGACCGACAATGGGTACGTTACCGTCAAACGGACGTATCGTTGTACGGCATGTGCCGGATGCCCGTTTCAAACGGCATGCGCCAAAGGCAAAGACACGAAAACCATCCGCGTTTCTTTGAAGAATCAACAACAACGGCAGGAGATTCGGGAACGGCTGTCCACGGAAGAAGGGGCGGCGACATATCGAAGACGGCAAATCGAAAACGAGCCGGTGTTTGGGCAAATCAAGCATAACCAGCAATTCCAGCGCTTTTTGTTAAGGGGGCTCCCAAAAATTACCGTGGAATGGGGGCTTATTTGTGCTGCCCACAATTTGAGAAAGTGGGCGGCCACCGTCCACCCAATAAAAAGAAAAAGGGAGAACATACGGGGATAAGAAGAAGCAGATCCTTTGAGAAAGTAAAAAATAGACAAATAATGTAAAAACAAAAGCAGGAGGCTGTCCTCAAAAGGTCGTTTTACCGACCTTTTGGGACAGCCTCTCTCGTTCGTTGATAGCGATCAGTTTATCCGTCAACAAACGTTGCCTCACGGCGCCAGCGCTCAACAGGTGCCGCGAGAAGCTGACAATAGCGCTTTTGTCCGCCCGTCAATCCAACCTCAGCTGATTTCTGCTGCTCACGACGCCTTATGCTCAAGCCGCAGCTTATCGGCCACCATGGCGATGAATTCCGAGTTGGTCGGCTTGGCTTTCGAAACGCTCACCGTATAGCCAAAGAGCGAGGAAATCGATTCGAGGTTGCCGCGGCTCCAAGCGACTTCAATCGCGTGACGGATGGCGCGTTCAACGCGGCTGGCGGTCGTATTGTATTTTTTGGCGATGTCCGGATACAACACTTTCGTAATGGAGCCGAGCAGTTCGATATCGTGATACACCATCGCGATCGCTTCACGCAAATACAAATAGCCTTTAATATGGGCCGGAACGCCGATTTCATGAATGATGCTCGTAATGCTCGCGTCCAAGTTTTTCGGCTTATTGTCGCGCGTTTGGTACGCTGACAGCGGCTTTTTGACGATCGGCGTCGTTTTGCCGTGAATTTGCCGGATATGATGGACTAAGTTTTCCATATCAAATGGCTTTAAAATGAAATAGGAGGCGCCAAGTTCCACCGCCTTTTTCGTGACGTCCTCTTGCCCGAACGCCGTCAGCATAATCACGTTCGGCTGATGTTCGAAATGGGTGCGAATTTTCTCGAGCACCGCCAACCCGTCCAAATGCGGCATAATGATGTCGAGAAGCAACATGTCAGGCCGTTTTTCCTCCAGCATGCGCAAGCATTCTTGGCCGTTGTATGCCGTTCCAATCACTTCCATGTCCGGTTGACTGGAAATATATTCATCAAGCAATGTCACCAGTTCCCGGTTATCGTCGGCAATGCACACTTTAATGCTCAAATGAATCGTCCTCCCCCGCATTTTGTTGCTATGTAGCATTCCGTTAACGTACATTCGACAACAACAGCGGAAAATCCTTTTATTTTTTTGAAAATAAAATTATAACAAAAAACGGGTCGATTAGACAATGTTCGTTTTTCGAAAAAAGACGTTTGTCGAAAAATCGTGATCCCACCTCCATTCTAACGGATGTTTCACCAAATATCTATGCAAAAATGGCCATATTTTTGCTCGTTTTTTCTTTTTTTCGCTTGTCCTTCGCACAGCCGGGCGGTTGGGCAAGCCGCGACAAAAAGCGAGCCGACGATCGTCAGCTCGCTTTCTTTTGGTTGCCATATAGATCGATTCCCGCCTGCTGAAGCATCCATTCGATATGGACGCCGTAGCCGGATGTCGGGTCATTGACGAACACGTGCGTGACGGCGCCGACAAGTTTGCCGTCTTGGATGATCGGGCTGCCGCTCATCCCTTGGACGATTCCCCCTGTTTTCTTCAACAAACGCGGGTCAGTGACGCGAATCACGAGGCCTTTGGTCGCCGGAAATTTCTGCGGAATGGTGCTGACAATTTCCACGTCAAACTGTTCGACTTTGTCGTTTTCGACCACCGTCAGCATTTTCGCTGGCCCTTCCTTCACTTGACTGGCCAAAGCGACAGGAATCGGCTTGGTGATCGGGCCATCCGGCAGCGGTTTCGTCAGTTTGCCGAAAATGCCGAATGGGCTGTTGACGGTGATGGTGCCGATCACTTTCTCCCCGTCGGCAAAGCGGGCCAATTTTTCACCGGGATTCCCGCTCGTTCCTTTTTCAATCGAGGTGACGGTCGAGCGCATGATTTGCCCATTTTGGACAACGATCGGCTTTTTCGTGTCCATATCGGAAATGACGTGGCCAAGCGCCCCGTACGTTTTCGACTTCGGATCATAAAACGTCATCGTTCCGATGCCGGCGGCTGAATCGCGGATATAGAGGCCGATGCGGTAGACACCATCGTGTTTGTCTTTCAGCGGAACGAGCTTCGCCGTCATGGCGTGCTGATCGCGCAGGATTTGCAGATGAAGCGGTTTTCCTGTTTTTCCGGCTTCCTCAATGAAAGGGGAGAGGTCGCTCATGTTTTCAATTTTTTGGCCATTGATGCCGGTAATGATGTCGCCGACTTGGATGCCGGCCGCTTCGCCCGGCGATTGTTTTCCATGGTCGGTTTCAACAAGATGGTAGCCGACGACAAGGACGCCGACCGTATTGAGCTTGACGCCGATCGATTGCCCGCCGGGAATGACTTTGAGCGTCGGCAGCACCTTGACATCCACTTGCTTAATCGGCATCCCGGCGACTTCAAGCACCATTGTTCCTTGTCCGCGCCGTTTCGCCTTGACTGCCAATGAACCGTTTTTCTGCTCGACTTCGAGCGTTTCGGGAGCGTTTTGTACATTCACGGCCGCTTGCGCTGGAAGGGAGGCGGTGTTCCATTTGACCGCATCACCTTCAAACAGAACAAGCTGTTTCGGGATTTGCCCATATTCCTTCATCGGCTTGGACAACCCGATGGCCGTTATGATGCCAAGGAGCAGCACTCCTGCGATTGTTCGCGCCATCTCTTTCTTCAATGTCGTTCACTCTCCTCGCTCCCGCCTACACCATGCAAAAACGGTTACAGTTTTAATTTTGCCTGAACGGGGGAAAATATAATCGCCGCCGACATAAAAAAGCTGCCCGGAATGGATGGTGCATCCGGGCAGCTCGCACGTCCAAAGCCGGCCCGCATCAAACAACCAAAAGCCGGGCCTTTCTTTGTTTTTCGCCCTTGACCGGGCATTTCAACGTGAATTCCCCTCCTCGCCGGGCGGCTTATTGTTTCATTTTCGCCGCCAATTCGAGCAGCTCTTTGGCGTGCCGTTTCGTCAATTCCGTCATCTCCACGCCGGAAATCATGCGGCCGATCTCTTTCACTTTTTCTTCTTCATCCAGCTTTCTCACGACCGTTTTCGTCCGCTCCCCGTCCGTTTCCTTGGCGATCAGCAAATGGGTGTCGGCCATCGCCGCGACTTGAGGCAAGTGCGAAATGCACAGCACTTGCGACTGGTTGGCGATGCGGTAAATTTTTTCTGCCATCGCTTGGGCGACGCGGCCGCTCACCCCGGTATCGACTTCATCGAAAATGATCGATGTGACGCCTTGATGCTTGGAAAAAATCGTTTTTAGGGCGAGCATGATGCGCGACAGCTCGCCGCCGGAAGCCACTTTCGCGAGCGGTTTCAGCGGTTCGCCGACGTTCGTGGAAAGGTAAAACTCGACAACGTCGACGCCGTCTTCGTGAAACTTGACCGGCACGCCGTCGACCAGCGGGGCGTCAAGCGGGCCTTCCCGCTTCGCAAAAACGATGTCAAACTTCGTTTTGTCCATATACAAGTCTTTCAGCTCTTGGTGAATGCGCTCGCATAACTGCCGGGCGTGCGCCTGCCGCACGTTGGTCAGCCGCTTCGCCTCGGCGAGCAATTCATCGGTTATCACAGCCAGCTGCCGCTCGAGCTCGTGCACATGCGTTTCGCGGTTTTCGATCGCTTCGATTTCTTCGGCGATCGTCTCGGCATATTGCAAAATGTCGGCGATCGTCGCCCCGTATTTCCGCTTCAGTTGTTGAATGTCGGCGAGGCGGCTTTCAATGGCATCGAGCCGCAGCGGGTCATACTCGAGCTCCTCGAGCTGATCGCGCAGCTTGTACAGGACCTCTTCGAGCAAATAGTAGCTGTTCGCGGTCGCATCGTGCGCCTCTTTGAGGGCGGCGTCCATGGCGGCGACATCGGCGAGCTGGCGCATCGCTTCCCCGATCGAATCGAGACCGCGCCCCTCGCCGGCTAGCGCTTCATAGCTTCGCTGGATCGCCGTGTAAATTTTTTGGAAGTTGGCGATGCGCACTTTCTCTTCCATCAGCCGTTCGTCTTCGCCCGGTTCGAGCGCCGCCTGCTCGATTTCGCGCAGCTGAAACGTCAGCAAATCGAGACGATGCGCCATCTGCTGTTCGTTTTCACTCAGTTTTTTGATTTTTTTCACCAATGTTTCGTACCGCTCATATACAGCGCGGTAAGCGGCGAGCGCCGCCGCCGTTTCAGCGCCGCCAAATTCGTCGAGCAGCGGCAGATGGCGCGCCGGGTCCATCAGCTCTTGATGTTCGTGCTGACCGTGGATGTCCACCAACGTCGCCCCGATTTCGCGCAAGGTCGCCGTCGTCACCAGTTTGCCGTTGATGCGGCAGACGCTTTTTCCATTGGCTAAGATGTCGCGACGCAGCACCACCATTCCGTCGCTCACATCAATGCCGGCATCGGCGCATGTTTGGCAGCACGGATGGCGGTCATCGTCAAGCAAAAACAGCCCTTCGATCTCTGCCTTTTCCGCGCCGAAGCGGACGAATTCGGCGGAACCGCGGCCGCCGATCAGCAGATGAATCGCATCGATGATGATCGATTTGCCCGCTCCGGTTTCCCCGGTCAACACGGTCAGTCCTTTGTCGAACGACAGCGAGAGCGACTCGATAATGGCAAAATTTTTAATCGACAGTTCCGCGAGCATTCCATCACTCCTTGCCTGTCCGATCCGTTCTCCCTACCCATTATAGCACATATGTTCGAATCGGTGAACCGATCGCTTCGAACATTCGTCTCATCAACGGCTTTTTAGGGGGCCGGTGATTGACTCACGCAACCGCTTCTTGGAATCGTTTCTCCAGTAGAAAAACTGGCTGCATCAGCTTCTATGTTCACGCGTTCCATCATCGACCAAGGCAAACAGCGGTTTTTCACCAACCTTTTAGAGCATGGAAAGCAGCTGGCGGGATACTTTGTTCGCGTCTTTCGACGTCCGGCAAATAATGAGGCACGTATCGTCACCGCAAATCGTTCCGACGATTTCGTTCCAATCCAAATGATCGAGCAGGACGCCGATGGCATGGGCGTTGCCCGGCAGCGTTCGCAAAACGAGCAAATTGCCCGCCCCATCGAGCTTGACAAACACATCGACAAGCGCCCGCTTCAGCTTTTGCAGCGGATTGAAGCGCTGGTCAGACGGCAGGCTGTATTTGTAGCGTCCGTTGGCCATCGGCACCTTGACAAGCTGCATCTCTTTAATATCGCGCGAGACGGTTGCTTGCGTCACGCGAAAGCCGGCTTCCCTCAGCCGGTCAACGAGTTCGTCCTGCGTCTCGATGTCGTTGTTCATAATGATTTCGCGAATTTTAATATGCCTTTGTCCTTTGTTCACATTCGGCCACCTCCTGCTCTTTCCGCGATGAAACCGGTTTTGTAGCCCGTCTACTGGCCGCTTCCCTGCACCTCTCCAGCGCGCAAACAGGCGTGCGCCTCGCTCACCACATCCGCGATCGGCGCTGCCAGGCGGTTTTCTCCCTCTCGGTCTTCACCGGGATAGACGGCGTGTAGCAAAAACTCAATGTTGCCGTCACCACCGGTGATCGGCGAATACGACAGATGAACGACGGCAAATCCTTGCTGGCAAGCAAAGCGAACGAGCGATTCCAACACGTCTTGATGAATGCGGGGGTCGCGGACGATGCCTTTTTTGCCGACGTGCTCCTTGCCGGCTTCAAACTGGGGTTTGACAAGGGCGACGACATCGCCGCCGGGCACGAGTACCGTTTTGACAACCGGCAAAATGAGGCGAAGCGAAATAAATGATACATCAATGACGGCCACTTCCGGCAGCCCCTTTGTAAACAAGTCGGGCGTCACGTAACGAAAGTTGGTCCGCTCCATCACGACAACGCGCTCGTCTTGGCGCAGCTTCCAAGCGAGCTGGTTGTAGCCGACGTCCACGGCATACGACAGCCTCGCCCCATGCTGCAAGGCGCAGTCGGTAAACCCTCCCGTTGACGCCCCGATATCGAGAACGATTTTGTTTTCGATATCGATTTGAAAGTCGCGCAGCGCCTTTTCCAGTTTCAAACCGCCGCGGCTGACATACGGGAGCGGATTGCCCTTCACCTCGAGCGGGATGTCGGCCGGCACTTTTTCCCCCGGTTTTTCGAGCCGGACGCCGTTCGCATAGACGAGCCCGGCCATGACCGCCCGCTTCGCTTTTTCCCGCGTTTCCGCCAATCCTCGTTCCACGAGCAGCACATCGATTCGTTCTTTTCTTTCCTTCATCGTCTTCAAGCCCTTTTCTGTTTTCTTGGCGCCATCGTTTTGATCCGGTCGACGATATGAGCCGCCGTCAGCCCGATTTCCCGGAGCAGCTCGCCAACGCTGCCGTGCTCGATAAAGCGGTCGGGAATCCCCATCCGCTCGATGACCGCTCCGTGATAGCCATGATCATGGGCAAACTCCAAGACCGCACTGCCAAACCCGCCTTGCAGCACCGCCTCTTCGACCGTTAAAATCGGCAGGCGACGCTCAAGCAGATCGTGAAGCATCGTCTCATCCATCGGTTTGATAAAACGAGCGTTCACCACCTTGACAGACATTCCGTCTTTCGCCAGCTCCTCGGCGGCCTCGAGCGCCATTGAAACCGTCGTGCCAAACGTCAAAATCGCCGCGTCATGACCGTCGCGCAACACTTCCCACGTCCCGATCGGAATTTCTTTCAGCTCCTCGTCAAGCGGCACGCCAAGTCCGTTGCCGCGCGGGAACCGCATGGCGATCGGCCCGCCGTCATAGCGGATAGCCGTATACACCATGTGCTGACCTTCGTTTTCGTCTTTTGGCATCATCAACACTAAGTTCGGCACATGGCGCAAAAACGCGATATCAAATACCCCTTGGTGCGTTTCGCCGTCAGCGCCGACCAATCCGGCCCGGTCGATGGCGAAAAAGACGTTTACGTTTTGCCGACAGACGTCGTGAACGACTTGGTCGTACGCGCGCTGCAAAAACGTTGAATAAATGGCCAAAAACGGCTTCATCCCTTGCGTCGCCAGCCCGGCCGCCAGCGTCGTCGCGTGCTGTTCGGCAATGCCGACATCAAACATCCGCTCCGGAAACTCGCTTGCAAACCCTTCCAACTTCGAGCCGACCGGCATGGCCGGGGTAATGGCGACAATGCGCGGATCAGTGCGAGCGAGCCGGCGCACCGTTTCGCTGACCAACGCGCTCCAAGACGGGCCGGCTTCCTTCGTTTTGACAAACGTGCCGGTTTCGATTTTGTATGGCCCCGTTCCGTGCCACGTTCCGATTTTGTCATTTTCCGCCGGGCTGTAGCCTTTCCCTTTCTTTGTGATCACATGCACGAGCACCGGGCCCTTCATTTTTTTTGCATAGCGCAAATTCTCGAGCAAGTCTTCAAAATCGTGACCGTCGACCGGCCCCAAATACGTGAACCCGAGCTCTTCAAAAAAAACACCGGAAACGAGCAAATATTTCAAGCTGTCTTTCAGCCGTTCGGCCGTCGCTGCCAGCTTGCCGCCCACCGCCGGGATGCGCTTGAGCAGCAGCTCGAGCTCATCTTTCACCCATTGGTATTTGCCGGCGGTGCGCAGCCGGCCAAGAACGTTATGCAGCGCCCCGACGTTCGGGGCGATCGACATTTCATTATCGTTTAAAATGACGATCATATCCGTTTTTTCATGGCCGATATGGTTGAGCGCCTCCAGCGCCATGCCGCCGGTGAGCGCCCCGTCGCCGATAATCGGGACGATGTATTCATTGGTTCCTTTTAAGTCGCGGGCGATGGCCATTCCCATCGCCGCTGACAGCGATGTCGAGCTATGGCCTGTTTCCCAGACGTCGTGCTCGCTTTCACTTCGCTTCGGAAACCCGGACAGCCCTTTGTATTGCCGGAGCGTATCAAACTCGGCAGCGCGCCCGGTCAAAATTTTATGCACGTATGACTGATGGCCGACATCCCAAATGAGCTTGTCCTTCGGGCTGTCAAACTCCCGATGGAGGGCGATCGTCAACTCCACGACGCCTAAATTCGGACCGATATGCCCGCCGGTTTTCGACAGCTTTTCAATTAAAAACCGCCGGATGTCGGCGCTCAATTGTTTCAGTTCGGAGATGGACATCGTTTTCACGACGCGCGGATGGTCAATTTTTGTTACGTCCAACCAAGATCACTCGCTTTCGTTTCGTCGTTTTTCGGCCCGGTTCTTCTATGATACAGGTAGTATTATTATACATAATCAGGCGCGAAAAATCGACTTTGGCCGCCAAACGCCGCCGTTTCCGTCAAGCTATGCTGTTATCATCGCCAACAACAAACAAAGCGGCCGCCTCGCCCTGATCGAACAGGAAAGGCCGCCGCCCTATGTCAATGGTCGCGCGCTGCGACAAGCTCGCAAATGTAGGCGAGCGCGGCGCCATTCACCTTCGCTTGTCGCAAATGGCGCTGCGCTTCTTCGATGTGAACCCGCAGCGTTTGTTTCGCGCCGGCGAGCGTGAGAAGAGCCGGATACGTCGCCTTGTTGTTGTCGCGGTCGCTGCCGACTCGTTTTCCAATTTTTTCCTCGGCCCCTTCAATGTCGAGAATATCATCGCGAATTTGAAACGCGAGGCCTAAGTGGTCGGCAAAAGCCTCAAGCTCGCGCTGCTGCTCGGTGCTGGCGCCGCCGATGAGCGCTCCGGCACGCACGCTGTATTGCAGCATTTTCCCGGTTTTATGCCGGTGGATATACTCCAGTTCTGCAAGCGAAAGCGTTTTTCCTTCTCCTTCCATATCGGCGACCTGTCCGGCCACCATGCCTTCCGGGCCCGCCGCTTGCGCGAGCTGTTCGATGAGCTGGAGGCGGACGGGAGGGGAAATGCGATCGTCATCGATTTCGGCGATCAGCTGAAAGGCGTACGTCAGCAGCGCATCGCCAGCCAAAATCGCCATCGCCTCGCCAAACACTTTATGATTCGTCGGTTTGCCGCGCCGCAAATCATCATTGTCCATGCTTGGCAAGTCGTCGTGAATGAGCGAATACGTATGAATCATTTCCACCGCCGCGGCAACCGGCAGACCAAGGGCGGGATCTTTGCCAAGCGCCTGCACGGTCGCCAACAATAAAAGCGGACGAATGCGTTTGCCTCCGGCCTCGAGCGAGTACGCCATCGCCCGCCTGAGCGTCTCCGGCCCGCGGAGGCGCGCCATATAGCGGGAAAGCGTCTCCTCAACCGCCCGTTTTTGCCCGTTTAAAAACTGTTCAATCTCTCGCTGCTCCACCCGTTACTCCTCCTCCGGCGAAAAAGGCACGAGCTCGCCGTCTTCGCGCAGCAAATACTCGAGCTTGTTTTCCACCTGCTGCAGTTTGTCGTGGCATAGTTTCGACAGTTTCATTCCTTCTTGAAAAAAGGCGATGGCCTCCTCTAGCGGCACATTTCCTTCTTCGAGTTTTTCCACGATCGCTTCAAGCTGTTTCATCGCTTCTTCAAACGTCAGCTCTTTTTCTTCACTCATCGCGTTTCTCCTCCACTCCCATGACTTGGCAGTTCACCCGTCCATCTTGAACTCGAACTGACAGACGTTCGCCGACGGCAAGCTGGCTGAGCCGTTTGACAAGCTCCCCTCGCTCATTGTACACCAAACTATAGCCGCGTTCCATGACGCGAAGCGGGCTGAGCGCCTCGAGCCGGGCGAGATGGGAGCGAAAGCGGAACGCATGGCGCTCTAACGCCGACCGCATCGCTTTTTTCAACGCGGTGGCGGCCGCGATTTGCCGCTCTTTTACCCGTTCAAGCTCCGCCGCCGGATGATGGCGCCATAACCGCAAGCCAAGCTCGCGCAGCTGTCGATGCTTCTCGTCGACATACGATCGGCGCTGACGGTGAAGCCGCTCAAGCAAGGCATCGAACTGCTGCTCCTTTTGCTCGTACAACCGTTTCGGGTAGCGAAACGCGTACGACGCTTGCAGACGATCAAGCCGTTCTCGGCCGGCGGCGAGCCGTTCCTTCATGGCGCGGATGAGCCGCCATTTCCGCTCCGCGAGCCGCTCCGCCAACTCACCGACGTGCGGCACCGCCAGTTCGGCGGCGGCAGTCGGCGTCGGCGCGCGCAAATCGGCGACAAAATCAGCGATCGTAAAATCGGTCTCATGGCCGACCGCTGAAATGATCGGCACCCGGGAAGCGAAAATGGCGCGCGCGACCATTTCTTCATTGAACGCCCATAACTCTTCAATCGATCCGCCGCCGCGGCCGACGATCAAGACGTCGACCGCGCCGAGCTCGTTGGCCCGCTCAATGGCGCGGGCAATCGAGGAGGCGGCCCCTTCCCCCTGGACGAGCGCCGGAAATAAAATCACTTTCGCCAACGGATAGCGCCGGCGGATGGTGGTCATGATATCGCGCACCGCCGCTCCGGTCGGCGACGTGACAACGCCGATGCAGCGCGGAAAGGCGGGAAGCGGCTTTTTATGGGCCGACGCAAACAGCCCTTCCGCCTCGAGCCGCTGCTTCAGCTGTTCATAGGCCAAATACAAGCTGCCAACGCCTTCCGGCTGCATTTCTTTGACATACAGCTGATAGTTGCCGTTCGGTTCGTAGACAGAAATTTCCCCGCGCGCGAGCACGTTCATCCCGTCTTCAGGACGAAACGGTAAATGCTGGTTGTAGCCGGCAAACATGACGGCGGCAATGCGCCCTTGGCTGTCTTTCAACGTAAAATACATATGGCCGCGCGAATGCTGCTTAAAGTTGGAAATCTCGCCTTTTACCCATAAGTCGCGCAAATGCGGATCGACATCGAACTTGCGTTTGATGTACTTCGTCAATGCCCCGACCGTGACATATTTGACTTCCACGGATCCTTGCCCTCACTTTGCAGCCAGCTCTCGGGCCGCTTCGATCGTATTGTGCAAAAGCATCGTGATCGTCATCGGTCCTACTCCGCCCGGCACCGGCGTAATATAGCCGGCCACTTCTTTCACCGCCTCAAAATCAACGTCGCCGCACAGTTTGCCATTTTCAAGCCGGTTGACGCCGACATCAATGACGACCGCCCCGGGCTTGACGTGCTCTGGGCCGATGAGGCGGGCCTTGCCGGCGGCGACGATTAAAATATCAGCTTGGCGGGTGATGGCCGCTAGATCGTTTGTTTTGGAATGAGTGTACGTCACCGTGGCGTGTTCGCGCAAAAACAGCTGGCCAACCGGTTTGCCGACGATGTTGCTTCGGCCGATGACGACGACATGTTTGCCAACGATGTCAATGCCAGCGGACTTCACCATCGCGACAACGCCATGCGGCGTGCAAGGAAGAAACGCGCGCTGGCCGATCATCATTTTTCCGACGTTGATCGGGTGAAACCCGTCGACATCTTTTTCCGGGGCGATCGTTTCAATGACCGACCATTCGCGAATATGCTCCGGGAGCGGCAGCTGCACCAAAATGCCGTGCACCGCCGAATCGGCGTTCAAGGCGCGAATTTGCGCCAACAGCGTCTCTTCATCGACCGTTTTCGGAAACGAATAAAGAAAAGAACGAATACCGACTTCGGCACACGCTTTTTGTTTTCCTTTCACATAGGAATGTGACGCCGGATCATCGCCGACCAAAACGACCGCCAACCCCGGCTCGACGCCGGCCGCTTTCAGCTGCGCCACCTCCTCCGCCAGCGCGGCGCGAATCGTCTTCGCCATTTCCGTTCCGCTAATGATTTGTGCTGTCATGGTCTCCCTTCTCCTCTCCTCGTCCATCATTCCGTCTTCTTCCGCCCAAGCGGCCGCTATCATGTTTGCAGCGCTGCTTTCACTTTGGAAAGCACACCGTTGACAAAACTTCCCGATTTTCCGTCGCCGAATTTTTTCGCCAGCTCCACCGCTTCGTCCAAGCTGACGCTCACCGGCACTTCATCGACGTATTTCATTTCGTACGTCGCCATGCGCAAAATGGCGCGATCCACGTTCGCCACCCGCTCAAGCGTCCACTTTTCCAAATTGGCGCGCAGCAGCTCGTCGATCTCTTCTCGATGCTCGACAACGCCCATGACCAGCCGGCGCAAAAACGGGTCGACTTCTTCTTCGCCAATGACGTTGGCCAGCGCCTCTTCCGGGGCAATGCGGCCGACATCGATTTGGAACAGCGCCTGCAGCGCCTTCTCGCGCGCTTCGTGCCGCTTCATAGCCATCCCTCCTTACAAACACGAACATTTATATTGAAATGATATCATATTTTTCGGGAAAAACCACCTTTTTTCGATCGGTCGTTCGCCTGTCCGCCGGCCGCGCCACAGCCTCGTTCATTACAATAACAAACTTTGACGAAAAAAACAAAAGGCGGCTGCTTCTTTCGGCAGCCGCCTGGCTCTCATTGTTCGACCGCATCCGGTTCCTGCTTGCCGGCTTCAAACTGGATGCCGACGATATGAACGTTCACCTCGTTCGCCTCGAGGCCCGTCATGTTCCAAAGCGCTTGGCGCACGTTTTCCTGCACCTTTTTCGCCACGTTCGGAATGGAGGCACCGAACTGGACGAGGCAATACAGATCGATGATGACGCCGTCATCGCGCAGGTCGACTTTGACTCCTTTGCCGTGATGTTTCTTTCCAAACCGCTCGGCGACGCCGGCGGCAAAATTGCCGCGCATTTGCGCGATGCCCTCCACTTCCGACGCGGCAATGCCGGCAATCACCTCGATCACTTCCGGGGCGATTTCCACCTTGCCGAGCGCCGGATACGTTTGTTCTGTCTCAAAAATATGCTCCGACATAAGGCACCTCCTATTCTGCCTTCATAATATCATATAACTCCAAAAACTTCGTATTAAACTCGCCGCTTTGAAACTTTTCATGTTCCATTAATTTTATGTGGAACGGAATCGTCGTATGAATGCCTTCGATGACAAACTCCGAAAGCGCGCGTCTCATGCGGGCGATCGCTTCCGCGCGCGTCGGCGCGTGGACGATCAGCTTGGCGATCATCGAATCGTAATACGGCGGGATCGCATAACCGGGATAAGCGGCGGAATCGACGCGCACGCCCGGTCCGCCGGGCGGCAAGTACATGGCGATTTTCCCCGGCGATGGCATAAAGTTTTTCGCTGGATTTTCCGCATTGATGCGGCATTCGATCGCCCAGCCGTTGAACGTAACGTCATCTTGGGTGATCGACAGCTTTTCGCCCGCGGCGATGCGAATTTGTTCCTTCACCAAATCGACGCCGGTGATCAGTTCGGTGACCGGATGCTCGACTTGAATGCGCGTATTCATCTCCATGAAGTAAAATTGTCGGTGGCGATGGTCGTAAATGAACTCGACCGTGCCGGCGCCGGTGTAGTTGACCGCTTTCGCCGCCTTGACGGCCGCCTCGCCCATTTTTTGGCGCATCTCGTCATCAAGCGCTGGCGACGGCGCTTCTTCGACGAGTTTTTGCAGCCGGCGCTGAATCGAGCAGTCGCGCTCACCGAGGTGGATCGTGTTCCCGTACGAATCGGCGAGCACTTGAATTTCCACATGGCGGAAATCTTCGATATATTTCTCAATATAGACGCCGGGGTTGCCGAACGCCGTCGCCGCTTCCTGCTGGGTGATGTTGATGCCTTTGATGAGTTCCTCTTCGTTGCGGGCGACGCGAATCCCTTTCCCGCCGCCGCCGGCCGTCGCTTTGATGATGACCGGATAGCCGATCTCTTGGGCGATCGCCTGCGCCTCATCGAGAGTTTCAATGACTCCGCGCGATCCGGGCACAATCGGCACGCCGGCTTCGCGCATCGTTTCGCGGGCAATATCTTTTATGCCCATTTTGGCGATGGCTTCCGGGCTCGGGCCGATGAACGTCACGTGGCACTCGCGGCACAGCTCGGCGAACGCTTCGTTTTCCGCCAAAAATCCGTAGCCCGGATGAATGGCGTCGCAACCCGTGAGCGTGGCAACGCTCATGATGTTGGTGAAATTCAAATAGCTGTCTTTCGACGCGGTCGGTCCGATGCAGTAGGCTTCATCGGCGAGCTGCACGTGCAAAGCGTCGCGGTCGGCTTGCGAGAAGACGGCGACCGTCTCAATGCCGAGCTCGCGGCAAGCGCGAATGATGCGAACAGCGATTTCCCCGCGATTCGCCACTAATACTTTTTTGATCATCGCTCTCTCTCCTTACTCAGGCTTGACTAAAAACAGCGGCTGGCCGTATTCGACAAGCTGGCCGTTTTGCACGAGCACCTCGACAATCTCGCCTTCGACTTCCGCCTCAATTTCGTTAAACAGCTTCATCGCTTCGATAATGCACACCACCGTATCTTTTTTCACTTTGTCGCCCGGCTTGACATACGGCGGCTTGTCCGGCGCTGGGGCGGCGTAGAACGTGCCGACCATCGGCGAAGTGATTTGATGAAAAGCTCCTTCTTTCGCCTGCTTCGCCGCCGAAACGGCCGGCTGATCGGCCTCGGTTGCCGGCGCTTCAGCAGCCGCCTGAACAGGCATAGCGGCGGGCGCTGGGGCAGCGGGAGCCGACACCGTCACAGCGGGAGCGGGCTGGGCGGCGGGCGCCGAGACAACCGCCGGCGTGACGGCGACCGCGGCCGCCGCTTTTTTCATATGTACTTTCGTTTCACCTTGTTCGTATACAAATTCATCGATCGAAGATTGGTCAATTAAGCGGATCAATTCGCGGATCTCTTGGATTTTCATCGTTCCTCACACCTTTCTTCAAGTGTCAAGAAGCCTGCCCCGCAAAGGCATTCAAACATATTCATAACGATTATATACACAACCGTCAGGAAAACGAAAGACTTTTACAAAAAAAAAGAAGCCGCCCAGAAAGAGCAGCGCGTTCACCCGGCCGGCTGGAACTCGACCGTCACGTATTCGGCATCGGGCATTTCCTTTTTCACCATATGGATGATTTCGTTCGCTGATTTCGCTGAGCTTTGTTTCGCTTTGATCGTCACGCGCACTTGGCTGTCATCGGCGCGCACGAGCACGTCTTCATAGCCGCCTTTCGATTTGATGAGCGTTTCCAATGTCGCTTCTTTTTCGGAGAGCGCCTGCAGCTTTTCAATTTTATTAAGCGCTTCGTTCTTTTGCTCGGCTGTGGCGTTCGCTGAGGCGACGATGGCGTTCAACTCATCGCGCAAGCGGCTCCGCTCATCCTCGATTTTCATGCGCAGCGCCGTAAATAAGTCATCGCCCGTCTCTTTCGCGGCCGATGGCTTTTGTGTCTCCTCAACCGCCACGCTCGGCTCGTCGGTGTTCTTTGTTTTTTCGCCAGCAGTGAACGCCGGGCTGTTGTTCATGTTTTTCGGCGCGGTCACATAATAGACCGACAGCACAACGACCAAGCTCAACATTGTCAGCAGCCAAACGGTTTGCTTTTTCAACATTCCGGTCTCCTCCCCTTACCCATCATTTTTTCGGCAAGACAGCGACGCGGTAGCTCGGAACGTTTAAGACGCGCGTCACCGCCTCGACGATCCATTTTTTAATTTGCAAATTGTCCGCTCCTTTGGCGACAACGAGCACGCCGCGGATGTCCGGCTTTTTTGTGGCGACAACGAGCGGGGTTTCCTCCTCGCCATTGCGAATGATGATCACTTCTTCATTGGTCGACTGATTTTCAATCGTCCGCTTTCCGCCTTCCTTATCGCTTTCCTCAGTCGTCTGCCGCTCTGTGGAACGCTTTTTCTCAAACAGCTTGAGGTCCGTCGAATCGATGTTGACGACGACAGTGACGTCATCGACCCCTTCGATCGACTCAAGCGCCGCTTTTAACTCTTTCTCGTACTGTTCCTCATAGGCAGCAATCACTTTTTCTTTCGTCTCTTTGCTCGCTAGAAACGCCGGCTCCGCCGAGGAAGACGGCTTGATGGCGGAAGGGCGGGTCGCCTCGTCCCCCCCTCTGTTCGTCCAGTGGCTCGCCGCCATAAAAACGATGCCAGCCAGCAACAGCAAGACCATGTAAGAAAACGGTGACTTTTTCGGCCCCCCTCCCCCGTCTTCGTCCTTCGCCGGTGAAGAAATGAGGCGCTTTAAAAACGGCAGCATCCCCCCTATTCCCTCCCCCTGAATTGCACATCAATTTTATGTTCATCCACTTCCCAGCGTCCGGCGAGAAACGAGCGCACCTCCTCAGCCAGCGCGGCGTCGCCCGCCGACCAATCCGGCGGCTTTGTCGTGTCGATCGTGACCGGTTCCACCGTCCCGGCCGGCCGCTGCTTTGAAAGGACGACAGAAATCGTCCGGATGTCATCCGGCATGCGCCAAGTTTCGCTTGTTGGCTCAGCGGAAACGTTGACGTCGGCTTTCAACCCATACTTTTTCATCAACTCCTCGTTTACGTCGTTTTCGAGCTGGACAGCCATTTGTTCTAAAATATATGCGCGTTGCGAGGCTTGTATTTCTTTTTTCTGCCGCTCGATTTCATTTTTTATGGCATCTTCCCCCGTTTGCTCGCCGGAAAAGCGGGCCAGCGCCGAAGCGACAAGCTGTTCCGGCGCAACCGAGGCCAGCCGCAACACCGGAGTAAGCATCACTAGCAACAACAGCAGCCCGATGGCCATTTTGACATATTTTTGCATCGTTCCGGACGGCAGCAAAAAATCGATGACCACCGCAAACAGCAAAAACAAAATAATGTTGGTGACCCACTCAATGACAAATGGCATACGGCTCCTCCTAGCGGACCATCATCGTAATGTTCCCAGCCATGATCATGACCGTGAGACTGAGGAAAAACATGAGCGATACGATGAGCAGCGCCGCCAGCACGTAGGCGATGCTTTTGCCGATGATGTTTAGGCACGACAAGACCGGCCCGCCGCCAAGCGGCTGTAAAAGCGCCGCCGACAGCTGATAAACGACGACGATGGCGAAAATTTTCACGGCGGGAAACACGGCGATCATCAATAAAATCGCCACTCCGACCAATCCGACAGCGTTTTTCAACAGCATCGAGGCGGCGACGACCGTATCGGCGGCGTCTGTGAACAATTTGCCGACGACCGGAATGAAGTTGCCAGTGACGAATTTCGCCGCCCTTAACGCGACGCCATCCGCCACCGCAGCCGTCGCGCCGCGCACGGACATGACGCCAAGAAACACGGTCAAAATGACGCCGAGCAGCCCGATCGCCACCTTGTTCAGCAAATTGGCGAGCTGGGTCGCCTTGTACCGGTCGCTGAGCGTGCTGACAACCCCTAAAAGCGCCGCCAGCAGCAACAATGGCAAGGTGACATATTCGACGACCGTCCCCGTCGTCGTCATCAAAAATAAAATGAGCGGGTGAAAAAACGCCGCCGATACCACGCCGCCCGAAGAAGCGAGCAGGGCGAGCAGCAGCGGCACCAAAGCGATGATGAAATGGCTCATCGTGCGCACCGCTTCGAGCGCATAGTCCGCTGCGAGCCGGAAGCTGTTTAAAGCGATCAGCAGCAGCACCATATAGATGACCGCTTGGGCGATTTTGCTCACTTCCTGTTGGGCGAACGCGTTTTGCAGCGATTGGAGCACCGTGCTGAACACCGTGAGCAAAATGAGCGTGCCAAGCAGCTTGCCGTTGACTTGGAGCTCGTAAAACAAGTAGCTAGCAAGCGCCTTCAGCCACTCAGCGGGCGACCATTGCCGCTCGCCGCTTATAAAATCGGCGAGCGGGCCTTTTTCGCTTTCCGGCAAAAAACCACCGTACTCGTGAACGATCGTTTCCCAATAGCGGCGGATCTCGCTCACATCCAGGCGGGCGAGCTGTTCGCTGATGGACGACTCGCCGCTTGCGGCTTGTACGATCAACGGGGAAAAAAAGAACCCCACTAGCACAGCCATCAGAACCGTGATTCGTTTCACCCTGTCATTGACGGTGCCACGCCGTCGTGGGAAACACCTGTCAATCAGAACCGTGATTCGTTTCACCCCGCCCCCCCCTTATCGCGCCGCCGGAATCAGGCTGATGACCGCTTCGATAATGGCGGTCAAAATCGGCACGGCGAGCGCCAAAATGACGATTTTTCCGCCAAGCTCAATTTTGGCGGCGATCGCCCCTTGACCGGCGTCTTTGGAAATTTGGGCGGCAAACTCAGCGATGTAGGCGATGCCGATGATTTTCAACATCGTCTCTAAGTACACCATTTGAATGTGGGCGCCCTCGGCCATTTCCCGCAGCATCGTCAAAATGCGGCTGATTTGGTCCACAAGCAGCAAAAAAATGGTGCAACCGACAAACACCGTCAGCAAAAACGCGAGATTCGATTTTTGCTCCTGCAACAGCACCGCTAAAAACGTGGCGATCAACCCGAAACCGACAATTTGCAAAATGTCAATGGCCGATCCCCCCTACCCGCGGAACAAAAAGACATCTTTAATTTTTTGGAATAAATCGCTCACAATCGAGGCGACCATAAACAAGATGTAAATGAAGCCGAGCAGCGTCACCCATTGGGCGTATTCTTTCCGCCCCATCTGATCGAGCACCGTGTGCAAAAACGCGATGACGATGCCGACGCCAGCGATTTTTAAAATGAGATCGACGTCGATGCCCATTGTTTCCGCCTCCTGTCTACATGAGTAAAATGACGAGCAGCAGCCCGGCTAGCACGCCTAAACTTTTCGCCATCTTGGCGTAGCGCGCCTCATGATCGACCGCTTCCGCTTCCTCGCGTTCAAGATGGGCAAGCGCCAACGCGATTTGCTTTTGCTGGGTGAGGCGATCGTACTGGCCAAGCGTAGCCCCAAATTGCAGCATGACTTCAAACTCCCCCTGCGTCAGCGCAGTTTTTTCCCATACGGCGCGCAAACTTTTTTCCCACGCCATGGCCGCGCTTGTTTCCCCGGCGTTCAATGAAGCGGCAAACCGTGCAAACAGTTCGGAAAAAGGGGCGGCCGTCTGCCGGGCGAGGCGGCCGGCCGCGTCAGCCAATGGGGTATGGCCGTACATCACCTCGGCTTCCAACACCCGCAGCGCCGCCTTCAATTGGCGAAGTTGGCGCGGCCGCTCATGCAGCAGACGGGAAGCGGCCGTCCCCAACCATGTCGAGGCGGCGAGGATCAATAAAGCCCCAACCCATTTCATCGGCTCGCCACCGCCCGTTCATACAATATCGACCCGTCGGCATCGAGAATGCGCCGGATGGAACCGGGGCGAGGGACGCTCGTCAGCTCCACAAACCGTTCAAACACCTTTTGTTCCATCACTGCCCGCAGGGTGGGGCGCTGCCAGACATCTTTGAGGCTGCGGCCGTGCACCGTCGTCCATACCGAAACGCCGGCGTTCGCCGCCTCCAGCACCGCCTCGCTGTCCTCTTCGCGCCCGATTTCATCAACAATGATGACATCCGGGCTCATCGAGCGGATCATCATCATCATTCCTTCCGCCTTCGGACAAGCGTCCAACACATCGAGGCGCGGACCGAACGAAAATTGCGGAACGCCTTTGACACAGCCGGCAATTTCCGATCGTTCATCGACAATCGCCACCTTTTGCGCCGCCATCCGGTTCGTTCCGCTGCTGATCAAGCGGGCCGCATCGCGCAAGAGCGTTGTTTTCCCGGTTTGCGGCGAACCGATGATCATCGTGTGCCGAAAGCGGCGGCCGTCATACACATAGGGAAGAAGCGGTTCGGCAATGCCGACTTGTTCTTTAGCGATGCGAATGTTAAAAGAGGAGACATCGCGAATGGCTTTCACTTTTCCGCCTTCGGTGATCACTTTGCCAGCCAGGCCGACGCGGTGCCCCCCCTCAATCGTGATAAATCCACGCTTGAGCTCTTCTTCAACCGCATACATGGAATAATGGCTCAATTTGTTGAGCAAATGCACCCCGTCCTCTTTCGTCACCTCATACGGCAGCAAACGGGCTTTGCCGCGCGCAATCACCTCAAGCGGTCGGGAGATGCGGATGCGGATTTCTTCCACCTCATGAGGCCCGACAAGCGATTCTTGCAGCAGCGCAGCGATCGGTTTCGGCAACATTCCCCATACCGCTTCCATAGCCCTCCCCCTTTTCATGTGGACTAGTTCATATGTATGGGCAGAGCGGGGCATTTATGCCTTACTTGTCAATCGTAAACGAATCGGCGCATCGCCGCTTGCCGCTCACGAACTTATTGATGCCTTACTTGTAAATCGCAAACAAAATGAGCGCCACTCCGAGGGCAACGAATCCGAGCCGGGAAAACGAAAGCTCGTCCGCTAGCGAAAGCAGCCCGATCGCCATCGTGACAATCATCATCGTCGGACCGACAACAGCGAGGGCGGCGTTCACAGCCAACGCCTTTTTGACGTCGTTGAAAACGAGCATCAACAGCGCTGCACTCAGCTCAATCAGCGCCGACACCATCCGGATGCCAGCCATCGACAGCACGGACGGGTCGATCGACCGCAGCCATTGTTTCATGTTTCCCTCCTAATGGAATCGGTTAGTACAAACGTATGCAAAAACAAGCCGGTTCAGAAGAAGATTTTGTCGCTCGACCAGCGCATAAAAAAAGCGGCCCCAAAAGGCCGGTGAAAAAAGCGGTCGTTTACCGCTCCCAAAATGAAAGAAGGGACCCGAAACGGATCGGGACCCCCTCTTTCGTTGCCGACTATACGTGCTGACTGCTTTTGTCGCATGGAATGCCGCTATGTTGAAGGGGGCGATCGGAACCCCTTCTTTACGTTGCTGTCTATACGTGCTGACTGCTTCTGTCACATCGAATATTGCTATCTTGAAGGGGGGGCCGAAAAGGACTGGGACCCCCTCTCTCATCGCTATCTAGGCACTAACCGCTTCCCTGCCACACGATATGCTGTGTCTTTCTTGAGGGGAGATCGCCTTTTCGAGCAGCCCCTGCGCCGCCCGCCGCTTACGCCCGCGACACGTAGGTACCGTCAGCCGTGTTGATGATGAGCGTGTCGCCTTCATTCACAAAAAACGGAACTTGAACGACGAGGCCGGTCTCGAGCTTCGCCGGTTTCGAACCGCCCGAAGCGGTGTCGCCTTTGATGCCAGGCTCCGTTTCCACCACTTTCAGCTCAACGGTGTTCGGCAGCTCGACGCCGATCGTTTCACCTTGATACATCATGATGAACACTTCCATATTTTCTTTCAAAAACTTCAGCTCATGTTCGATTTGTTTCGCCGGCAGCTCGATTTGTTCGTACGTTTCCATATCCATAAAGACGTGCTGGTCGCCGTTGGCGTACAAATATTGCATTTTGCGCGTGTCAATCTGCGCCCGGTTCACTTTTTCGCCGGCGCGGAACGTCCGCTCTTGAATGGCGCCGGTCCGCAAATTGCGCAGCTTCGAACGGACGAACGCCGCTCCCTTGCCCGGCTTGACATGCTGGAACTCAAGAACGCGCCAAATTTCGCCGTCCACTTCAATCGTCAGCCCTGTGCGAAAATCGTTGACTGAAATCATTGGCCCAAATCCTCCTCACACAATCCGTTATAAAATGATGAGCTCTTTCGGCGAATGGGTGAGCGCTTCGTTCCCGTCGGCGGTGATGACGGTATCGTCTTCGATCCGCACCCCGCCAAGCCCCGGAATATAAATGCCCGGCTCGACGGTGACGATCATGCCCGGCTCAAGCACAGCGTCGGAACGGAAGGAAAGCGTCGGCCCTTCGTGAATTTCAAGGCCGATGCCATGGCCGGTCGAATGGCCGAAATAATCGCCATACCCTTTTTCACGAATATAGTCGCGCGTCAAAGCATCGGCCTCCTTGCCGGTTATGCCGGCTTTCAGGCCAGCCATGCCGCGCCGCTGCGCCTCAAGGACGACTTCATAAATCGTCCGGAGCTCGGCGCTGATGTCGCCGACGGCCACCGTCCGCGTGAGATCGGAACAATACCCTTTGTAATAAGCCCCGAAATCAAGCGTCACGAGCTCACCGCGCTCAATCGTCTTCTCTGACGCCACCCCGTGCGGCAACGCTGAGCGATAGCCGGAGGCGACGATCGTATCAAAAGAGGACGAAGACGCCCCTTGCTTGCGCATAAAAAACTCCAGCTCATTCGCCACTTCGATTTCCGTAACGCCCGGACGGATGAATGACAAAATATGAGCAAACGCCGCATCGGCGATGGCGGCTGCTTCCTTTACTATCTTAATCTCTGCCTCCGACTTAATCAAGCGCAATTTTTCCACCAGCGAAGATGTCGGAACGAGCTCGGCGCCAATCGCCTCCTGATACGTCTGATGCGCCGCGTACGTGACGTCTTCCTGCTCAAAACCGAGCCGGTTGATGCCGAGCCGCTTGACTTGATGGACGATTTCCTTCACGATCGGCCCGCTATGTTCGACAACTTCAAAGCCATCAGCCTGTTTTGTCGCTTGTTCGACGTAACGAAAATCGGTAATCAACACCGCCCCGTCACAGCTGACGAGCGCGACGCCGGCCGTGCCGGTGAACCCGGTCAAATAGCGGCGGTTGTAGCCGTTTGTGACCAACAGCCCATCGATCCCGTGCTCTTGTAGAAGTTTTCGCAGCTTTTCTAGCTTTTCCATCCCGCATTCCCCTCTTCCCGCGTATTTGGCTTCCCCGTGCCTGCCGAAGAGGCCGAGGGCGTCCCGAACGGGAACGATGCCAAAACAATAAAAACCTTCTTTATTTTACCATACTGAGGACGATCCCGTCATCTATCCGTTGCGCGGGCAAGAAAATCAACTCCCTTCTTTTGCCGCCTCTTTTCCCTCGCTTGCCGACGGCTGGTTCATTTCTTGCGCTTCAAAAGAAATCGAGTAGCCGACGAACACCCCGTATAAAATGTATAAACAGAGCGTCGTGATCACCGTATTGGCGTCGAGCTTAGCAACGGGCTGAACATGGAAAAAGAGCGGATGAAACAAATAAAACACCACCGCCCATAACCCGGCGCCGTAGACCATCCCCGCCCACATGCCGCGCACGTTGCGAAGCAGCGCATAATACAAAAGCGCCGCCCCGATCGAAAGGATGCCGATCAACACGACCGCCGCGTAGTTTCCGGCTTTTCCATACTTCCAGTCGCCAGCGACCCACGGGATGAGAATCATGTTCGGACTAATGTCGCTAAAATTGAAAAAGTACGCCAAATAACCGATCAAGCTCCAAAATACTCCGCCGACAAACCCAATGATGATCGTTTTCTGTACGAGCGTCATCGGCCGTTCCGTTTTCTCCTGCTCGAGTGTTCCGTTTTGTTGCGCCATCATACTGCACCTCCTTACGTGTTAGTATGACCGGCCGCCTTCTCCCCCATGAATGAAACGAAAAAATGATCATGCTTGTGTAAATGATGGTTTTTTTGGAAATCATAACAGTAACATCAACCTAGAGGTTTCCGGACGTTTCTTGTAGAATAAAATAATAAACATAAAAATAGGTTGGTGTTGATCAAATGAAACGAGTGGAGAAACCGCTGTACGGCGGGCAGGCGGTAGTGGAAGGAGTCATGTTTGCCGGCCGAACCCATTCGGTCACCGCCGTTCGCCGTCCGGATGGAACGATTGACTATTTCACTTTGCCGCGGCGCGTCCATCCGACATTGGCTTTGCTTAAAAAAATTCCGTTCGTCCGCGGCATCGTCGCCATCGTGGAAGCGAGCGCGAACGGGGCGAAACATTTGCAGTTCGCCAGCGAACGGTATGAAGCCGGTTCGGAGGAGGGGCGGACAGAAGGCGAAAACAGCTCCAGACTGACGCTCATCGTTGGCGCCGCCGTCATCGGGGTGCTCTCCTTTTTGTTCGCCAAAACGGTGTTTACGCTCGTTCCGGCGCTTGCCGCCGCCTTCTTACAGCCGCTCGTTCCGGGCAAGACGGGCCAAATTTTGCTTGAAGGGATTTTTAAACTCGCCTTATTGCTTGGCTATATTTTCTTTCTTTCGCTCACACCGCTTGTTCGCCGCGTGTTCCAATACCACGGCGCCGAACATAAGGTCATCAACGCGTTTGAAGCGGGATGGCCGCTGACGGTGGAACACGTCCAGCGCGCTTCCCGCCTTCACTACCGATGCGGCAGCAGCTTCATTTTATTTACGGTTGTCGTCGGCTTGTTCCTCTACTTATTTGTGCCGACCGAGCCGCTTTGGCTGCGGGTTCTCAACCGCCTCGCCTTAATTCCGGTCGTGCTTGGCGTTTCGTTTGAAGTGCTGCAGTTTACAAATAAATTGAGAGACATTCCGCTGCTGCGCTGGCTTGGCTACCCCGGCTTGTGGCTGCAGCGGCTGACGACCAAAGAACCGGACGATGACCAGGTGGAAGTGGCCATCGCCTCATTTCAGCGTCTTCTCGATCTGGAAGCCGAAACGGAAAAGAAACAAGCGGTGCAGTAATCGTTCAAAAGGGGGTGGACTCATTGCGGCGCCGAACCATTCATCCGCTTGTTGGGGTTACCATCATGCTTGGGACGGTTGGCATTCTCTATACACTTTTTGCCCATCCGACGGTGCTGTTCCGCCAGCTGCTGTTTGTCGCCCTGTTTGTGGCCGCCATTTTCCTCTTCTATCGATTCGTCTATCAACGCCGCACCGACAGCGATCGATGGTCGTACGGAAAGGCGGTGCGGCAATCGAAAAAGCTCCATCCCCGCCCCGGGCGCAAACAGACAAAGCCGGCAAAGCTGAAGCGGCCGCTCAAAAAGCGGACGGCCATTCCGCATCTGACCGTCATTGAGGGCAAAAAAGGCAAAAAAAAGAATCGAGCTTCATTTTAGCTTGATTCTTTTTTTGTCTCTTCGCCCATTCGATTCGCGCCAGCGACAAACGGTGGTGACCGCACTCCGATTTAATACGCCCATTGGCGCAAAAACTGCCGCGTCCGCTCGCGTCCGTAATCGATCAAACGGCGGCGCGCTGTTGGGTCAATCGAAAATTCGGTGGCCATGACGTTGTCCACCGGCAAAAAGACGATATTTTTTTCGTGGCGGCGCGAGATGTAGCGCGCATCGTGCGCCTCTTTCATCGCCGCAAACAGCGCCTCATATAAATCGAGGGCGTTGCTGATCGTCCGCTTTGGCCGCTCCCCGGGCTTGGGGCTCAACTGAACGCCCAGCACTGGGCGTTTTTTCATTTTCTTTTCCTCATCGAACAAAAAGAGCGGAAAATTGCTTAGCACCCCGCCGTCAACGATGAGCGCCAGACCGTCCCGCCCGTTTAACCGGACCGGCTCGAAGAAATACGGAATGCTGATGCTCATCCGCACCGCTTTGGCGATGGAAAACGTTTTGGCATCAATGCCGTATCGATGCAAATCGTCCGGCATGACGACGATGCGTCCATTGGTGACATCGGACGCGACAATCGACAAGCTGCCGGCCGACACATCTTGAAACGTCCGCACGCCGCGGGCGGCAAGCGCAGCCTCCAGCCACTGCTCAAACGCCTTTCCTTGATACAAGCCGAGACGCCAGTAAAGGCGCACCCATTTCCAAAGCGGGAACGGAATCCACTGCGGACGCGCATCCAAAAACTGCTCCAGCTCCAGCTCCTCAAGCAGTCGAGCGATGTCTCGGGCGCTGTAGCCCGCTGCCAGCAGCGCCGAAAGCAACGCCCCCGCACTCGTGCCGGCGAGCCGCTTCCAGCGCAGTCCTTTTTCCTCAATCGCTTCATACGCTCCAAGCAGCGCAAATCCTTTGACTCCGCCGCCGGAAAAAACGAGATCAATGTCCATCGCCGCGCCCCCTTTTTTTGGCCGTTTATACATATGTAAGACCAAACAAGGGCGCTTAGTACGGCGAACAAAAAAGAGCAAGCCTTCCGCTTACTCTCCTTGTTCATTGCGCGCTTGGACATCGCGAAGCGCTTGAATGCGGCGTTCGTCTTCTTGAAAATACTGCACCAAATCGCCGATCCGGTCAATGGCGTTCCAGCTTAAATGATGTTCAATCCCTTCCACATCGCGATAAATGTTCTCTTCGTTGACGCCGATCAAACGGAGAAACTGCTCAAGCAGCTCATGGCGATAAACGAGCCGCTGCCCGATTTTTCTGCCCTTTGGCGTCAATACCAACCCACGGTATTTTTCATACACCAAATACTCGTCTTTATCGAGCTTTTGCACCATTTTCGTCACTGAGGAGGGATGAACGGACAACGCCTCAGCGATGTCAGAAACGCGGGCATAGCCCTTCTCTTCGATCAATAAATAAATTTGTTCGATATAGTCTTCCATGCTTGGTGTCGGCAACGCATGTCCCCTCCTGCCACATTCGCCTGCCATCCTTCCCCAGCCCATACACACCGCTAGCGTTCCCGGCAGGTCAAAAAATAGCAATCAATCCCATTATACCATGAAGAGGACATTACGTAAAATACTGCACTTGAGCGGCCGGAAAAAAGCGAGCGATATACGAGCGAATCGTTTCCTCCAGCTCCTGCGCTTCCTCGTCAACGTACACATATTTGCCGATGCCGTGCCGCCCCCATTTATACTTGCGCTTCGATTCGTCCAAATCGAGCTTGGTGTTTGGGTAACGCTGCTCGATGACCCGCTTGGCCGGCTTGGTAAACCGATGCTGGATGAGCTCAAACGTCAAATCCGACAAGTCGACCCCTTCCAATTGCCGGGCGAGCTCCTGAAACAATTCGTAATACCCTTCCTGCCAACCGTCATGCCGGTAAATCGGCGCGACGACAAAGCCGAGCTTATAGCCGGCGCCGGCCACTTTGCGCGCCGCCGCAAGCCGCGCGTCAAACGACGACGTTCCCGGCTCAAAATGGCGGATGACATAGCGGGAGTTGACGCTGAAGCGAAACCGCGTCTTGCCGTTATGCTTCGCATCAAGCAAATGGTCGACATGCTCGTACTTCGTCACAAACCGGAGCCGCCCGTAGTCGGTCGCGCCGATAAACTCAATCGCTTTTTTGAGCGAATGGGTCAAATGGTCGATGCCGACGATGTCCGACGTGCACGCCGCCTCAAAGCGCGTAATCTCGGGCGCGCGCTCGTCAATATACGTTTGCGCCTGGGCGAAAATGTCGTCCAAGTTGACATACACGCGGATGTATGGCTTGCTTCCTAATGTCGTCTGCAAATAGCAATAATGACAATGGCCCATGCACCCGGTCGCCAGCGGCAGCGCGTACTCCGCCGACGGCTTTGAGGAGTCGAATTTCAGCGTCCGCCGCACGCCGACAACGAGCGTCGCTTTCGCGTTTCGATACCGCGCCAGCTCCGTCTCCCCCGGAATGCCGCGCACTTGGTTATGCGACGTCGTCTCGCGAATTTCGATGCCCATGTGCGTAAATTTCTCATACAGTTCCTTCCCGAGCGGATACGACAACGCCTCCGGCTCGAAATACACAAGTTTGGGCACAAACGGTTTCATTCGTTTCCCTCCAAGTTTTCATATTCGATGTTAGTATGGTTCAAGGATGGAGGGAAATCGCGTACTTCTTTTGCTTGGCATCATTTTTCATGGAAGGCTCATTGCCCCTAATTTGAGCTGTTCATCTCCCACCGAAACCAACGACCATGCCCATCGGTTTCCGCCACGATTTGCTGGTATTCTCGGCTGCCAATCATGCCATCCAGATGCAATTTCCGATCCCACATGTTGTTATACACATGGAACCAATCCCGCTGACGGCCGATTTCGTGAATCTGCTCAAGCAACACTTGCTTTTTCTCATCTGAGATTTGGTTGGCGACATGCGTCATGGCGATTGACTATTTGAAGCATAAAATCCGTCAGCACGATTTCGAAATCGATCAACTAAAAAAGCAGCTCGAACGCCAACAACCAAAATAAACGCGCATGCCCGATGATCGGCGCATACGCTCCAGCCGTCCAGCTTATCCCCGTTTCCGAATGCGGAAGTGGTCTTCCAACAGCACCCAGTTTTCCGGATACGGATACCCGAGCACCCAGTAACTGATCCCGCGCAATCCGTATTCTTTCACCAAGTCAAATTTCGCCAACGCGCTGCGGGCGTCTTCAAACCATACTTCGTGCTGGCGGCCTTGTTCGTCCGTGTAGCGGTAAAACGGCGAAGCCGCCGCCACATCGTATTGGATCGACGCTCCGTAGCGAATGGCGCGCTCGAGCGCCTCTTTCGGACTGAACGTTTCCGCCTCTTGCCCTGGCACGTGCGGCAGCACCCAGTCGCGGGCGTAAATTTGAAACCCCATCATGATTTTCTCCCGCGGAATCACGGTCACCGCATAATCGAGCACGCGCCGAATTTGGTTCACCGGCGAAATGGCTTGCGGCGGCCCGAACCGATAGCCCCATTCATAGGTCATGAGCACGACGAAATCGGCAATGCGCCCGTGGGCCGGATAGTCGTGCGCTTCATACAGCAACCCTTTTTGTTCCGCGCTGATTTTGGGAGCGAGCGATGTCGATAACCAATATCCTTCCGCGTGAAGCCGAGCCGCCGCCCGCCGCAAAAACGCGTTATACCGCTCGCGGTCGGACGGGTAGACATTTTCAAAATCGACGTTCAGCGCCCGGTATCCTTTCGCCCGCATCACTTGAATGACGTTCTCAAGCAATCTTGTTTGCAGCGTGGCATCGGTCAAGATCGTCTGCGCCAATTTTGAACCTGGATCCTGATACGTAAAGTTGGTGACCGTCATCATCGGCACGACACGGGCGGCATAAGCCGCCTGAATGATCGCCACATCGTTGACGGCATTCAGGCCGCCGTCGGCGCGGATCGTATAGGCGAACGGGGCAGCATACGTCAAATGGCGGCCGACTTCGCGCACTTGCTCCGCCCCTTTCTCCCCTTGATCCACCGTAAATGCGTTCACCTCGATGAGCGGTTTCGCCGGCGGGATGATGAGCCGCTGTCCGGGAGCGATGGCATTCGGATCGGCGATGGGGTTGAACTCGATGATTTGCTGGACGCTGACTTGATAGGCGGCGGCCATTTGCCCTAACGTTTCTCCAGCGCGCACCGTATGAATGCGAGCCGGAATCACCAACGGCGTGCCCGGATAAATAAACGCCGGGTTGGCGAGCCGGTTCGTCTGCCCGATGGCTTCGACCGTCACTCCATAGGCGCGGGCGATCTGCCATACCGTTTCCCCGGCACGGACGGTATGATAGCGATACGGCACCGGAATGACCACCGCCTGCCCGATGGCGAGCCGGTTCGGGTCGCTCAGTTCGTTGGCGGCGACAATCCGCTCAAGCGGAACGCGGTAACGCTGAGCCAACTGCCAAAGCGATTCCCCGCGTTGGACGACATGAACAATCATAGCGCTCCCCCTTTTCGTTTCCCTTTTATCACTATATTTTCGTTTTTCCCCTTTATGTAAAAAAAGAGGCTGTCCCAAAAGGTCGGTAAAACGACCTTTTGAGGACAGCCTCCTGCTTTTGTTTTTACATTATTTGTCTATTTTTTACTTTCTCAAAGGATCTGCTTCTTCTTATCCCCGTATGTTCTCCCTTTTTCTTTTTATTGGGTGGACAGTGGCCGCCCACTTTCTCAAATTGTGGGCAGCACAAATAAGCCCCCATTCCACGGTAATTTTTGGGAGCCCCCTTAACAAAAAGCGCTGGAATTGCTGGTTATGCTTGATTTGCCCAAACACCGGCTCGTTTTCGATTTGCCGTCTTCGATATGTCGCCGCCCCTTCTTCCGTGGACAGCCGTTCCCGAATCTCCTGCCGTTGTTGTTGATTCTTCAAAGAAACGCGGATGGTTTTCGTGTCTTTGCCTTTGGCGCATGCCGTTTGAAACGGGCATCCGGCACATGCCGTACAACGATACGTCCGTTTGACGGTAACGTACCCATTGTCGGTCGTTTCCTTCCGTTCATACACAAACACCAACCGTTCCCCTTTGGCGCAAATCCACTCATCCAGCTCCTCATCATACGTCATGTTCTCGATTCGGCCGGTCTCTTTCGCCCACGCTTTCGTTTGTTCCCGGTCCAGCGTGTTGTACTTGATCAGGGCGACGATCTTCTTTTTCTCGCAGTACGTGTAGTTCTCCTCACTCCCATAGGCGGAATCCGCAATGGCCCGTTTGGGCATTGGGCGTCCATAGGCGGCCAATTGCTCCAAATGCGGAATGAAACATCCGGCATCCCCCGCCCGTTGATGCACGCTAAATCCAGTGATGAATTGGTTCTCTGTCCCAATCTGCACATTATATCCCGGTTTGAGCTGGCCGTTTTTCATATGGTCGTCTTTCATTCGCATGAATGTCGCATCCGGATCCGTTTTCGAAAAGCTGTTCCGTTCGCCCAACACTTCTTTGTATTCTTCATACTTCTTCTTACGGGGGAGAAGATCTTGCTCCAATTGCCGTTTTGCTTTCTTTAACGTGCGATTCTTCGGCTCTTTCTTTAGGCGTTCTTCCACTTGTTCGATGACGGCTTCGATCTTTTCGGACGTAATCGGTGAAGCTTCCAGTTTTTCTTGAAAATCCCCTTCTTGTTCCGCCTCTTCATCTTCTTTCGCCACCTGTTCGATCGAGGCAACGATTTGCCGGAATTTCTCCTCCAGCTTCTGATCGTACTTTTCCGTTGATTTGCGCCAAACGAACGTGTATTTGTTGGCATTGGCCTCGATTTTCGTTCCATCCAGAAAGTAATCCTCTAGTTTGACGAGCCCTTCTTGACGCAGAAGATCAACAATGGAGAAAAACGTTTCGTAAATGACGTCCTTCATCCGTTCCGAGCGAAATCGGTTGATCGTGCGGAAATCCGGTGTTTGATGGCCGGAGAGCCACATAAAGTAAATGTTTTCTTTCAACTGCTTGGCGATTTGGCGAGAGGAGTAGATCCGATTGGCGTAGGCATACAGGATGACTTTCAACATCATTTTCGGATGATAGGCTGGGCGGCCTCCACCAGGATAGAGGGAAACGAGCAGAGCCGGATCCATTTTTTCCACTGCCAGATCCACGATCCGGCAAAGATGATGTTCCGGAATGAAAATTTCAAGATCCATTGGCAAAATGAGTTGATCTCGGTTATAATAAATGTACATAAGAAAACCGTCCTTTCTTGGTAGGGTTATGGTGACTTTATTATACCAAAAGAGGAACGGTTTTCTTATTTTTTTTTGCGAAAAAAAGGAGGGTGTCCGAAAAGCGAACGCTATGCGAACACTTTTGGGACACCCTCTTTCGTTCATCCCATCCTTTCCCATTACAACCCGCACTTCAGCTGAGCGCCGCAGTTCGTGCACGTGTTGCAACCGCCGATCTCTTCGACCGTCCCTTCGCGGCAAATCGGGCAAATGTTGCCGATTTCCGAGCCGATCGTCACATCGGTGGCGCGCACGTCTTGAATCGTATCAACGAGCACGACAGGGCGTTTCGCTTCGTGTTCTTCCCCCTCTTCGGGGAGCAGTTCAAGCTGCTCTTCGATCTGATTTTCCTCTGCCTTTAACGTCAACACTTGCGTATCGCGGCTGCCGTCGACATAGACGGTGCCGCCTTTCGCACCGCCGCGCCATAGACGCTCGTACACTTTTTGCACTTGCTCAACGGTGTAGCCTTTTGGCGCGTTGACTGTTTTTGACAAGCTCGAGTCGACCCAACGTTGGATGATGCACTGCACGTCGGCGTGCGCTTCCGGCGGCAAGTCCATCGCCGTTACAAACCAAGGCGGCAAGTGGGTCGGGTCGGCTTCTGGATGTTTGTCCAAATATTCTTGGACGATGTCCGCTTTCACTTCGATAAATTTGCCCAAGCGTCCGCTCCGGTAGTACGAGAACGAGAAGTACGGCTCCAGGCCGGTCGAGACGCCGACCATCGTTCCCGTCGATCCTGTCGGCGCCACCGTCAGCAAATGCGAGTTGCGAATGCCGTATTTCAAAATATCTTGGCGAATGTCTTCCGGCATCCGTTTCATGTAGCCGGTGTTGATGAACGCTTCGCGCAGCTTGCGCGTCTCTTCCTCCGTTTCGCCGACCAAAAACGGGAAGCTGCCTTTTTCTTTCGCCAGCTCGATCGACGCCCGGTACGCGGTCGTGGCGATCGTGCGGAACAGCTCGTCCACCAGTTGATTTCCTTCCTCAGAACCGTACGCTTTTTCGCAGTAAATGAGCAAGTCAGCCAGCCCCATGACGCCAAGGCCGATGCGGCGCTCGCCGAGCGCTTGCTTTTTGTTTTCCTCAAGGAAGTACGGCGTCGCGTCGATGACGTTGTCTTGCATCCGCACTCCGATTTCAACCGTGCGTTTCAGTTTTTCGTAGTCAACGACCTTTCGTTCTTTGTCCACCATGTTCGCTAAGTTGATCGCGGCCAAGTTGCAGACAGAATATGGTGCGAGAGGTTGTTCCCCGCACGGGTTGGTCGCCACGACTTTTTGCCCGTACGCGCGGGCGTTCGTCATTTCATTGGCGTTGTCGATGAAGAAAATGCCCGGCTCGGCCGAATACGTCGCGCAAATGTTGATCAGCTTCCACAGTTCGCGGGCGCGGATTTTTCGGTAGACGCGAACGCGGTAGCCCATTTTCTCCCATTCGCGCACATCGCCGACTTCATGCCATTTTTCGTTATAAATGCGCATTTCCTCTTCGGAATAAGTTTCCACATCCGGGAAGCGAAGCGCATATTCTTCGTCGTTTTCGACCGCCTCCATGAACTCTTTCGTCAAGCAGACGGAAATGTTCGCACCGGTCAAAAAGTCAGGGTTGTGCACTGTATATGTACCGCCGGTGCGCAGTTTTTCTTCCGCGTCTTTAATGATTTCCTCCGTGAAGCCTCCGTAGTCCGGTGCGTTCTTATAGCGGACGATCGCTTCGTACATCGCCCGCTCCCGGTCGGTGAGCGGCGTGAATTTCAGCTTGTCGCGCGCCGCTTTTTTGATGCCTTCGTCTTCCATATTTTCAAGCAGGTAGCGCAAAATGCGCGGGTTTTGCATTTTTGAGACGATGAATTCGATAATGTCCGGGTGCCAGTCGGCAAGCATGATCATTTGGGCGCCGCGGCGGGAGCCACCTTGCTCGACAAGGTGGGTCAGTTTGGCAATGTCATCCAACCACGAGACCGACCCGGACGATTTGCCGTTTACCCCGCGCGCGAGCGTATGGCGCGGCCGCAATGTCGAGCCGTTCGTCCCGACGCCGCCGCCGCGGCTCATGATTTCCATCACCTGCTTCCGATGCTCGGAAATGCCTTCGCGCGAGTCTTTGACAAACGGCATCACATAGCAGTTGAAATACGTCACTTCCTTGCCCGACCCTGCGCCGTACAACACGCGGCCGGCCGGCACAAAGTTCATGCTCGAGAGCTCTTGATAAAACTTTTCGAACCACTCGTGGCGCTTTTCTTCCGTTTTCTCCACAGCCGCGAGCCCGGTTGCGTTCCGCTTGGCGATTTGCTCATAGAAAATCTCGAGCGGCTTGTCGATAATGTCGAGCGACCGAACGACAATGCCGGTCTCCGCTTCTTCGCCTTCGAGCACGTGCCGGTATTCGTCCTCAATCAGCACGCGCGCTTTTTTCGTCTCCCAATCAACGTCAACGATAAACCCGAGGCCGCGGGCAGGAAACTTCGGATCTTCCTTGATCGTCAACACGACAAAATCGCCCGGCGCGAGCGTCAATTTCTCCGTGTCCTTGAACGAATACCGGTCAAGCATCACCAAACGGGATACGCCTTTATGGGTGATGTGCATATCGGGCGTAATCGGATGCACTTGCGGAAATAGGCGGATGTCCTCGTTCAGTTTGTCGATATCGATCTTCATTTTTTCGGATGACGCCACCGTCATTCTCCTATCTCTCCTCTTTTCTATAGTTTCTCATGTTTTTGCCAACGTTGCCCTGTCTTCTCTACCTTACCATATCGAACAGAAAAAAACAATATATAGTATGATTTTTTACGAAAATCATACTATATATTGTGAAGAGAACAAATCATGTCGTTTTTGTCAAGCAAAAAAAGCTAACCACGGCGAAAAACAGGGGAGTGCCGCCATTTTTGCCGGAAAACGAACGATTGACCACACCGCTGCTCAGCGCTTGAAGTTCCATTCATCGCTTTCATATTTCGTTCGCGCCAACGTTTCCACATATTCGCGCTCTTCGGCCGTCAGCGTATACGGCTCTAGCACGATATTCAATCCTTTTTCAAATCCTTTGTAAAACGCTGCCTTCGCTTCTTCCATCGTCACCGTCCGGCTCGTCAGTTCGTTGATGGCAACCGCCTTCTTTTTAAAATCGCGCTGCAGCCGCTCTTTCACCCGCTCGTTCGGGTATTTAAACAAACTGAACAGCAGTTCTTCGTCGAGATCAAGCAAGATCGATCCGTGCTGCAAAATGACGCCCTTTTGCCGCGTTTGCGCGCTGCCGGCGATTTTTCGCCCCTCGACGACCAGCTCGTACCATGACGGCGCGTCAAAGCAAACAGCGGAACGCGGGCTGCGCAAATCCGCTTTTTCTTCTTCCGTTTTCGGCACGGCAAAATACGCATCGAGCCCAAGGAAACGAAACCCTTCCAAAATGCCTTGGGAAATGACGCGATACGCCTCCGTCACAGTCGGCGGCATCGCCGGATGCGATTCCGAGACGATGACGCTGTAGGTCAGTTCCTTGTCATGCAAAACGCCGCGCCCGCCGGTCGGACGGCGGACAAAACCGAGGCCGTGCCGTTTCACCGCCTCTAAGTCGATCTCTTTTTCGACTTTTTGAAAATAGCCGATCGACAAGGTTGGCGGATTCCAGCCGTAAAAACGAACCGTCGGCGGAATTTTTCCTTGGCTGTGCCAATCCAAAAGCGCTTCATCCAGCGCCATATTAAACGCCGGAGGACAATCGCCTGAATCAATAAAGCGCCATACTTCTTTTGCCATCGTTCCACCTTCTCTGTCATTCCTTGCTTCCGGCCCCTTGCGTTCTTGAGAAAGAGGCGTTGGGCCGCCCCTACTAGTTTAGCAAACAACGTCAGTCAAGGAAAGAAAAATGGCATCACGAAAAGACTTTGCTTTCTACGGGCGACTCTATATAATAGGAATAGTGGACGAAGGGAAAGGAGGCGTGAGGCGTGAAAGCGCTGCTCATCATTCTCGGGGCGATCATCGTATATTCGCTCATCACCTATTTATGGCAGCGGAGAATCGTCAAAGCGTTGACCGAAGAAGAATTCCGCGCCGGCTACCGAAAAGCGCAACTCGTCGATGTCCGCGAGCCGGACGAATTTGCGGCTGGACATATTTTAGGAGCGCGCAACATTCCGCTCACGCAGCTGCGCATGCGCATGAAAGAACTGCGCAAAGATCAGCCGATTTATTTGTACTGCCAAAACGGGCTGCGCAGCGGGCGGGCCGCGCAAATGCTGTATCGAAAAGGATACCGCCATTTGTATCATTTAAAGGGCGGATTCAAAACATGGACGGGGAAAGTAAAGAAAAAGGCGTAGCCGCCCGTCGACAACCAAAGGGGCTCGAAAGCGACGAGCCCCTTTTCGTTCGTTTCCCTTTCCGCCGGCCTTCAAGGCCGCCCCTCGCTTTCGGTGCGGAAAAAGCGGGGGAATCAGCCTTGCTTTGCCTGCGGTGCCGGAAGCGCCGGCTCAAATTCCGGCGGCAGGACGACCGCCTCTAATACGGAAGCGGCAGCGCCAATCGCGCAGCTTTTTTCCTTCAACTCCGACGGAATGATATACGGCTCGCTTTCTTTTTTCACAAGAATGCGCCGCTTCACTTCTTGGCGCGCCGGGTCAAGCACGTGCTCCCCGGCTTGGGCGAGCGAACCGCCGATGATGACCGCTTCCGGGTTGTAGGCATACACCGTCTGCAGCAATCCGATGCCAAGATAGCGGCCCGCTTCCTCCAAAATGCGCGCCAGCTGCTCGTCGCTCTCGGCGGCCAGCGCCATCGCCGCGACAGAAAAACGGTCGCCGAGCCATTCGGAACGCCCTTGCTCGGCTAGCCGCCGCTCAATATATTTTTCAGAAGCGTACATCTCCCAGCAGCCGATGTTGCCGCAGCTGCAGCGGATTCCGTTTAAATCGATCGTATGATGGCCAATTTCGCCAGCCAGCCCGTTTACCCCGCGATACAGTTGGTGCTGCAAAACGACGCCGGCGCCGATGCCGATGCCGGCGCTGATGTAAACAAAATGGGCAAACTCTTTGCCAGCGCCAAACCATTTTTCTCCAAGCGCCGCCAGCTTCGCCTCGTTTTCGACGATAATCGGATGGTGCGGCCACCGTTTTTGCAACGCCGAAGCGAGGGCGACATCTCCCCAGCGCAAGTTGGGCGCAAAAACGACCGTCCCGCTTTCGGTGTGAACCACGCCCGGCACGCCGATGCCGATGCCCATCACCCCATACGGCGTCGCGGGCGCCCGGCGGATCGCCGCTTCAATGAGCTCGGCCATCTCACCGACGATCGCTTCCTGCCCCTCCGTCGGACGAAACGAACGGCGCTGCTCCCAAATGATTTCCGCGTTTAAGTTCGTCAGCACGGCGTACAAATAGTTGACGCCAAGCTCAATGCCAACTAGCGAACCGGCATCGGCGTTAAAGCGAAGCATGAGCGGCCGGCGCCCGCCCGTTGACTCGCCGATGCCGCTTTCATGAACGAAATGCTCGGCGATCAGTTCATCCACAAGCGCGGAAACGGTCGCTTTGTTTAAACCGGTCGTTTTCGCAATGTCGGCGCGCGAAATCGGATGCTTTTCGCGAATCAATTTCAAAACGAGCTGTTTATTCATTTTTTTGACGAGCGTAATGTTTCCTGTCCTCACGTCTCTGTCACCCTTTTCATTGGATTGATCGGATATGTCTTGCGAAAGGGCAGAGGCGCTTCACTATGGCTGTGCTGCATCCGTCGATTCCTGCCGTGTGGGCTTCTTGGCCATCCGCTTTTTCATTCAAGCCGTCGAGCGCCCATGTGCCAAAGCTGAGCTCACTGACCCGCAGATCAGTGTTCCCCAACTGCCGATACCGCATGTTCCTCTCCCCCTTTGTTCATTTCTAACCATTAGTTTATATATTAAACTAACTCTCTTGTTCTGTCAACGCCAGCGAACAAAACGGCCCGCTCCGTTGGGGAGCGAGCACTCATCAATAATCAAACGTCAGTTGTCGCTATGTTTTGGTTTTTGATAGCGCAAAATCGGCTTGCGGGCCGCGGTCGTTTCATCCAATCGCTTGACCACAGTCGTATGCGGGGCTTCTTGAACGATTTCCGGATTTTCCTCCGCCTCTTTGGCAATTTGGATCATGGCGTCAATAAACGCGTCGAGCGTCTCTTTTGACTCTGTCTCCGTCGGCTCAATCATCATGCACTCTTCGACGATGAGCGGGAAGTAAATCGTCGGCGGATGGAAGCCGAAATCAAGCAGCCGCTTGGCAATATCGAGCGTTCTGACGCCGAGTTTCTTTTGCCGGCGTCCCGACAGGACGAACTCGTGCTTGCAATGGCGGTCATACGGCAAATCGTAATAGTCGGCAAGCCTCCGCATCATATAGTTGGCGTTTAACACAGCGTACTCGCTCACCGCCGTTAAGCCGTCCGGCCCCATCGAGCGGATGTACGTGTACGCCCGGACGTTGATGCCGAAATTGCCGTAAAACGGCTTGACGCGGCCGATCGACTGCGGGCGGTCGTCATCGAGATCATAGCCGTTTTCTCCTTTTTCGATGACCGGCTTCGGCAAAAACGGAATGAGGTCCGCTTTCACCCCGACCGGGCCGGAGCCTGGGCCTCCGCCGCCATGCGGGCCGGTGAACGTTTTATGCAAGTTCAAATGAACGACGTCAAAGCCCATGTCCCCCGGGCGCGCCTTGCCAAGAATCGCGTTTAAATTCGCGCCGTCATAATACAGCTTGCCGCCGGCTGCGTGGACGATTTCAGCCATTTCGACGATCTGCTCTTCAAACAGCCCGAGCGTATTCGGATTCGTGAGCATAAGCGCCGCTGTATCCGGACCGACGACGCGCTTTAAGTCTTCTAAATCGACAAGTCCGTCGGCCGTCGATTGGACCGTCACCGTCTCAAAACCGGCGACCGTCGCTGACGCCGGGTTCGTGCCGTGCGCTGAATCCGGGACAATCACTTTCGTCCGGTTGAAGTCGCCGTTTGCTTCATGGTAAGCACGGATCATCATCAGCCCGGTCCACTCGCCGTGGGCGCCGGCCGCCGGCTGCAAGGTGACGGCATCCATGCCGGTGATTTCTTTTAAATGCTCTTGTAAATCATACATCAACTCAAGCGCCCCTTGCACCGTCTTTTCCGGCTGAAGCGGATGAATGTGGGCAAACCCGGCGAGGCGGGCGACGTTTTCGTTGATTTTCGGATTGTATTTCATCGTGCACGACCCGAGCGGGTAAAAGCCGGAATCAACGCCGTGGTTTCGTCTCGACAGCGCCGTGTAGTGGCGCATTAAGTCAAGCTCCGACACTTCCGGCAGCTCTGGCTCTTCGGTGCGCAAGTAGTCGGCCGGCACGAGCTCGCTGACATCGACAGCCGGCACGTCAAGCGCCGGTAGGCTGTAGGCGATGCGCCCCGGCTTGCTTCGTTCGAAAATGAGCGGTTGATCATTACGCATGGCCATCCCCCAATTCATTGACAAACCGATCGATTTCTTCTTTTGTCCGCACTTCCGTCACCGCAATCAGCATATGGCCGGAAAGTTCTGGATAGTCGCGGCCGAGGTCATAGCCGCCGATGATCCCTTTTTCGAGCAGGCGATCGTTCACATCAGAAACCGGCTGACCGAGCCGGACGACGAACTCGTTGAAAAACGGGCCGGCAAACGGCGACGACAACCCGCGTTTTTCAAGCTCGCGTTTCGCGTAATGCGCCTTTTGCATATTCATCACCGCCATTTCTTTCACGCCCCGCTTGCCGAACGCCGAGAGCGCTACGGAAGCGGCCAAGGCGTTTAACGCTTGGTTGGAGCAAATGTTCGATGTCGCCTTATCGCGGCGGATGTGCTGCTCGCGCGCTTGAAGCGTCAAGACAAACCCGCGGCGCCCGTCCTCATCGGTCGTCTGCCCGACGAGCCGCCCTGGAATTTTTCGCATGAGCGGCGCTTTGACGGCGAAATAGCCGCAATGCGGACCGCCAAACTGCGTCGGAATGCCAAACGGCTGCATGTCCCCGACGACGATGTCGGCGCCAAACGCTCCTGGCGGCGTCAGCACGCCAAGCGCCAATGGGTTGCTGGCGACAACGAATACACTTTTCTTTTCATGAACGAGCGGCTCGATCGCTTTCAGCGGCTCGATTTGACCAAAAAAGTTCGGATATTGGACGACAACGCACGCCACATCATCCCCCATTTCCGCTTCAAGCGCCTTAAGGTCGGTGATGCCGCCGTCATACGGAATTTCTTTCACCTCAAGCTTCTGACCTTTCGCATACGTGCGCACAACTTCTCGATACTGCGGATGAACGGCGGTGGAGATGAGCACTTTTTTGCGCTTCGTATGCGCGGCGCCTAGCAGCACCGCTTCGGCAAGCGCCGTGCCGCCGTCATACATCGACGAGTTGGCAACATCCATGCCCGTCAGCTCGCACACCATCGTCTGAAACTCAAAAATCGCCTGCAGCTCGCCTTGGGAAATTTCCGGTTGATACGGCGTATACGCCGTATAAAATTCAGAGCGCGACAGGACATGGTCGACGACAGCCGGAATGGAATGGTCGTACACCCCGGCTCCTAAAAAGGAAACATATTGTTTGATGTTGGCGTTTTTTTCCGCCAAGGCTGCAAGCTCTTTCCACAGCTCCGGCTCCGATTTGGCCGGTTTCACCTTCAGCTTGCCGCGGAAGCGAACTTGTTCCGGAATATCAGCAAACAACTCATCAATCGAGGCAACGCCGATCGTCTTCAGCATCTCCTGTTTGTCTTCTTCCGTCATCGGCAAATAACGATGGAGCACTGCGTTTTCCCCTTTCCTTGTCGCTTTGGAATCGTCACTTAGCCCGCCTGTAAAACGGAATCGGCACGATGTTCGCTTTCAGCCGCTTGCCGCGGATGTCCACCTCCACCTCCTGGCCGATGGCGGCCACCTCCGCTTTCACCAAGGCCAAGCCGATGTTTTTCTTCAAGGTTGGTGACTGCGTGCCGGTCGTGACGAACCCGACCTCTTCGCCGTCGGCAAAGACAACGTATCCGTGGCGCGGAATGCCTCTGTCGATCATTTCAATGCCGACGAGCCGGCGCGGCGGCCCTTCCTCTTTTTGCCGTTTCAATACCGCTTGGCCGATAAACGGCGGCTCTTTTTCCGTCTTGACGGCAAAGCCGAGCCCGGCTTCAATTGGTGAAATCGCGGCGGACAGCTCTTGACCGTAAAGCGGCAAACACGCTTCAAACCGGAGCGTATCGCGCGCGCCCAATCCGCATGGAAGAACGCCGTCACGAGCTCCAGCGTCGAGGATCGCCTCCCATAGCGCGGCGGCGTCTTCGGCGCGGCAGTACAGTTCAAACCCGTCCTCGCCGGTATAGCCGGTGCGCGAAACGAGCGCCTTCACGCCCGCAACTTCGACGCCGTCAGCGAATGAAAACGGCCGCAGCGCCGTCAAGTCGAAATCGGTCAACGTTTGCAGCACGCGTTCGGCCGCCGGCCCTTGCAAAGCCAGCTGGGCCGTCTCCGCCGATACATCCTCAAGCTCGACGTCCCCCTCGGCATGCTCGCTTAGCCAAGCAAAGTCGTTTTCGGTATTGGCGGCGTTGACAACCAATAAATAGTCGTCTTCCCCTTTTTGATAGATGAGCAAATCATCGACCGTGCCGCCGTCCTCGTAGCACATAAGCGCATATTGCACCCGGCCGGGCCGCAGTTTGGCGACGTCGTTCGTCATCAGCTTTTGCAAAAACGCGAGGCTTCCGCGGCCGCGGACGGCGATTTCCCCCATATGCGACACGTCAAACAGCCCAGCGCGCGTCCGTACGGCTTCATGCTCTTCTTTAATGCTGGAAAACTGCACCGGCATTTCCCAGCCGCCGAATTCAATCGTTTTGGCGCCATAGCGGGCATACGCCGGAAAAAGCGGCGTGCGCTTCAGCATCTCATTCCCTCCTTGTCGTCGATCGCAGAAAAAAAAGACAGACTCCACCCTTTCGATCAAAGGGGGCTCTGTCCTGGCACCTGAAAGTTTCCCGCCGGCCGGCTGGCGCGTCCGTTTCCGGTCCGCGGGGCCGATCGGTTTCCTCTTGGGTGGCCTGCGCGAACGCAGGCGCTCTCCAGAGCTGCGTCAAGCAAGAGTCTTTTTGCCTGAGAGATTCGCGTTTCCGCTTGCTCCTTCGGCGCTACATTCCGTAGTCTCTCCCCTTGCCGTCATCCGCTACGCGATATTTTTTTCCAAAACGGGCATACTAACAAACGCCCTCAGCAACAAGTCATGTGAATGTTCTAAATTTATACTACCATTAACGACAGCCCGAGGGCAATAGGAAATGATCGAACTTTATTAGGAATTGAAGTCCAAAATGTTCTCTTTTTTATTTAACATACTATCTCTTTGACTGATAAACATTCGTCATGAGGGAAGGGAATCGCCATGAATATCGATTTGGAAATGGATCAGACATGGAAGGAGGAATTTCTCGAGCGCGTGGAAAAGGACGGACCGTGGGCGAGCTGGGAAATGTACGAACTGGCGCTGGAAGCTGCCCATCATTTGATCGTTCCGGAATTTGACGGCTTGCAGGCGCCGAAACATTTGCCGCATGTAACGATTCTGCCGCACCAGCTTGAAGTGGCGCGCCGCGTCGTCGAGGAAATGAACGGCAAGGCGATTTTGGCCGATGAAGTCGGGCTCGGCAAAACGATCGAAGCCGGGCTCATCTTGAAAGAGTATATGATTCGCGGTCTTGTCAAAAAAGCGCTCATTCTCGTTCCCGCCTCCCTTGTTTCGCAATGGGTAAGAGAGCTGAACGAAAAGTTTTTCATTCCAGCCGTCCAGCAGAAAAAAAGCTACGTCTGGGAGCAGTGCGACATCGTCGTATCCTCGATCGATACGGCGAAAAAGCCGCCGCACCGCGACATCATCTATGAGCAGCCATACGATATGATCATCATTGACGAGGCGCACAAACTGAAAAACAACAAAACGAAAAACTACGAGTTTGTGCAAAATTTAAAAAAGAAGTTTTGCTTGCTGCTGACGGCCACACCGATCCAAAACCGGATCGAAGAAATTTTCAACCTTGTCTCGCTCCTGAAGCCCGGCCATTTAGGCAGCGCCGAACAGTTTGCGAACACATACGGCAAAACGCGGGCGGTGCAAGCGAACGACCATTTAAAAGCGCTCGTCAACAAAGTGATGATCCGCAACCGCCGCGCCGACACGCCGATCGAATGGTCAAAGCGCCACGTCGAGCCGGTGCTGATCGAGTTTACCGATGAAGAGCGCGAGCTGTATGAGGCGGTAAAAGCGCTCCGTCATGCGTCGTTCGCCGGATCGTTTTCGCTCATCACGCTGCTTCGCGAGGCGTGCAGCAGCCGCGAGGCGTTGTTTCTCACGATCAAAAACATGATCGACAAATGCGGCGAAGCAGTTCCAGAACCGCTTGAGCGCGTTTTGGAAAAAATCAACGCCGTCACGACGAACTCCAAAGCGGAAAAAGCGCTTGAGCTCATCCGCTCGATCAATGACAAAGTCATTATTTTCACCGAATACCGGGCGACACAGCTGTATTTGCAATGGTTTTTAAAGCAGCACGGCATCTCGTCCGTCCCGTTTCGCGGCGGCTTCCGGCGCGGCAAAAAAGACTGGATGCAGGAACTGTTTAAACACCACGCCCAAGTGTTCATCGCCACCGAGGCGGGCGGCGAGGGCATCAACTTGCAATTTTGCCGCCATGTCATCAACTACGACTTGCCGTGGAACCCGATGCGCCTTGAGCAGCGAATCGGCCGCGTCCACCGCCTCGGTCAGACGGATGACGTTTACATTTACAATTTTGCCGTCAAACAGACGGTCGAAGAGCATATTTTAACGCTTCTGTATGAAAAAATCCGCTTATTTGAGCGGGTCGTCGGCGAGCTGGACGACATTTTGGCGAAGATGAACCTCACTAACCTTGAACATTACTTGGAAGACGCGATCGTCCACTCACGGAGCGAAGGGGAAATGAAAATTAAAATGGAAAACATTATAGCGATGATCGAACTGGCAGAACAGCTGCGAAGAGAAGGAGGACAACGCCATGCAGCAACATGAAATCCGCCGCTTTGTGGAACGTTACTTTACAGCCAATGGCTGCGCGCTCCTAGAAGCCAATGATGATTACCTCACCGTTCAACTGACGACGGAAATGGACAAGGAGCTGATGAATCGACCGTTTTATTGGCATTACATCGAACGGACGGGCGGCGTCCCGCAGCCGATGCAGCTCACGCTCATCACCCGCGCCAATGAACGAACAGACAAACTGAAAGGAGAACGCCTCCATTTCGGCGCGCCCCGCTTGCATCAGCTGTTTCGCTCGGCGCAAAAACGCGGCAGCTTCATCCGCCTGTATGAGGAGCCAAACGCGCCCTTAAACGGAAACGCCGCCCTTCATCCATGGCTTGGCATGAACGTGGTGATTTCGTATGAATGCGACCGAAAAAAAGATGAGATCGTTTCGCTTGGCATCCATCTCATCAGCGGAACGATCGTCGAGTCGTTTCACGAACGGCTGCGTGAGCGGCGGCTGACGGCGAAAATTCCCGATTATTGTTTCACGATTTCTCCGCTCATTAAACCTCGAAGCGGCATCGGTCGCCTTGAACAATATATCGAGAGCCGCATCGGTGCGGACGACCACACATGGGCGGAGGAAGCGCGCCGGCGCTGGGCTGACGATTTGGCGTTGCTCGATGAATTTTACAAAGACTGTGAGGAAAAACCGGAATGCTACTATATTGAAAAAGAGGCGCTCGAAAAACAATACAAGCCGCGCATCATCGTTTCCATCGTCAACGGCGGCTTGTTTTACTTGCTGCCCCGCCAACCGTAAAAAACGGCGCGGCTCCGCAACGCGGAAAGGCCCCTCCATCTCGCGAACGACCGAACCGACAACGCTCTCCTGCGGCTCCGCAACATGGAAAGACGCTTCCCGCCCCGAGCGGAGCGAAACGGCACGACTCGCCCAACCAAAATCAGTCCGCCGGCAGTCAGCCGGCGGACTTTCACCGCGCACGGCGGCGAAATAAGAGACGGAGCGAAAACGGAACCATGCCAAACAAATGGTACGAGAGCGGGGGGCGCTCTTGTTTCCGCGATTGCCGTCGCTTCCTTCGCTCCTCTTTCGGCATATCCATGTAAGCGACAAACTGTTGGGTGACAAACTTGACGTAATCGTTCACAGCCATCGAATCCCTCCCACTTCAGTTTTCCCTCCTTCTTCCTTTTTTAACCGTTCCCCTCCCTCCACTCCGTAATATCGAGCGCCGGCAGCACGACGGTGAACGTCACCGCGCGCTGAAGCCCGGATGTTGAGCGGATCGATAACACGACCCGAACGCTCGTTTTGTCTTTCCTTTCCCAGCGATAGGCAACGACGCCGCGCGGATAAGCCCATTCCCCTTCTTGACCGGCCGTCGACAACGACGCTGCCGCGATCTGCACTTTGACATCAACGACCGCCATCTGCACCAATTCCTCCGCTTCTGCCGCCTGCCGGGCCGCCTCAGCCGCCTGCCGCTCCGCTTCATACAGAAGCAAGGCGTTCGCCACAGCACACGAAAACAGCATCGCCACCACGGCGATGAACGGAAAAATGACACCTGCCTGCCGTTCCATCTTCTCCCCTCTTTTGCCGCTACGTTTTTTTCACGACCAATGTCGCCTTTCTCGCTAAAACGCGCGGGCGACAAACGCCTCCCAAACCGTTCCATCGTCAGCGACCACCGTCACGAACAAGCCGCGGGCACCGGCGCGATAAGAGACGGCGCGCACATGGCGAAGCGCCGTTTCATAGCCGGCACCGTCCACCTGGCGAATCAATTCCGCCCGCCGCGTCATGAGCAAAAAACGGACTGTCTCACCGCTCCACTTTTGCAAATAGAAGACGTCCCCATCGGCCGACCAGCGCTCTGTTTCATTCATCTCGATCCGCAGCTGCTGCAAAAACAAGCGCCACTCAAGCGGCGAAAACCCGTCAATCGCCGCCGTTCCTAGCACGCGGGCGGACAAAAGCAGCGGAACAGCGGCGGTGATCATGATCGCCACCAGCAGTGAAACCAGCGCTTCGATCAACGTAAACCCGCTCGTTCCTACCGTTTGCTGTAGCCGCAGCGCTCCCGCTCGCGGCCGACGTAATCGTTCCAGCGCACGCATACGCGCCACGTTCTCTCTCCTTCCTCCCGTCCTTGCAACCGAAACGTCGTTCGTCCGTCCACCACGACCGCTTCCCCGACAAGCGGCTGTTCATACATCGCGACCGTCAATAGCTGATCCGCCTGCTCTTCGAGAACTAGATTGCGCCGTTCGGCGGCGATCTGCAAAAGAAGCGGCAGAAACCCGGCGGCGGTCAGCCCAAGCAGCGACAACGCCAGCAGCGATTCCACGAGCAAAAAGCCTTTGCTACATTTTTTGCACATAAAATCGTCCTTTCCCGAGCAAAAACGTCAGCTTATAGCTCTGCTTCACTCCTTGCACCCAAACCGTCCCTCCTCTTTCAATGTTGCCGTTGCCGGTAAAGACAAGCGGATTGCGCAGCGTCACTAGCTGAAACCGCCATGGAGACGGGAGAGAACGGGCGGCGACCTGCCGCCCGCTGGCTGCCTCGATCACCTTGTACTCCGCGCCGCGTTCCGTAAAAAAGACCGCGACCTTCATCCGATGGGCTAAGGCGTATTGCTGCGCGCTATACAAATCGGTGCGCAGCACGGCGAGCATATGGATCTCGTTTTGCTCGCGCACGACGCCGCCAAGCGCGGGAACAGCCAACCCCGTCAGCAGCAAAACGACCGTCAGCACAATCAACATTTCCAGCAGCGTGAAGCCGCCGTTACGAGCCGCTCTCACTCACAGCACCATCCGCACTGATTTGCACGGCATGTCCGTTTGGACAACGGTCGGACTTAATATAACGGGCAGCGACCAGCTCCTGCACGGTCGGAACGCGGTGATACTCCATTTCATACGCCTTCACTTGCGCTTGCACGGTGTTCAAAAACGCCTCACATCCTTTCGACTGGATCATGCTATTATGTTTGGTCATGTTCGGAATGGCAATCAAGAGCAGGACAGAAATCACCGCCATGACAATTAGCATTTCAATTAAGGTGAATCCCTTTTCTTTCATGATTCCTCCTCCTCGCCTCATTTGGAATATAGCAACGGACGGATTCTTTTGAGAAGAACGGACAGGAGACGGAACAAAACCCGTTTTTTTAGGAGAAAGAGGGGGATGGCGGCGCCCGTGCCCAGCAGCCGCCAGACGCGGGAACATCGTGTCGCTTCATCGCGCACCTCGTCACCATTCACTCAACATCGAAAACATCGGCAGCAAAATCGCCAAATACAAGCCGATAATCATTGAGCCGACGACCGCCAACAGCAAAGGCTGCACCCGTTTCAACGCCGATTCCATTCGCCGTTCCATCATCTGCAGCAAAAATTCGCTGTAATGCTCGAGCTCTTTCCCCAACTCGCCGCTCGATTGGCCGTGGCGGATGACCAGCGCCAGCTCAGGCTCATAGCAGCGGGCGGCGCCGATCAGCTCATCAAGCGGCCGCCCTTGCCTCAGCCCGTCGCGCATGCGCTGCCCTTCCATCTGCAAAAACGAGGGGGACGACGGCTCGCTGAACGCATCAAGCGCATCGTAAACAGACAACCCCGCTTGCAGCAAACGCCCGAGTTGACGCGCCACAAGTTGGGTCAGGAACATTTTCAGAAAGGAGGCGAACCATGGTATGCGCAGCATCCAGTGGAGTTGACGAGATAATGGCCAGCGGCGAAGGTAAACGGCGGAAATGAGAGCGGCGAGCGCTGCCAACAAGGCGATAGCGGCTAGTGCGGCGGGGAAGTGGGCGATCACGTCCAGCAGCTGAGCGGTATGCCCGCGTTGAGCGGAAAACGAGGCGGCCGCCTGCTCGAACTGCGGCAGCAACCACCATTCAACGATCGCAAGCATGACCAGCAGCAGGAGAAAGAGGAAAAGCGGATAGCGGGTGAGGCGGCGCAGCTGCTCTTGGAAGCGCGCCTTCTGGGCCAGCATTTCCCCCGCTTCCATCAGGCCGCGCGGCAAATCGCCATTCCGCTCGGCGAACGTGAGCAGGCTGACGGCGAGGCGATCAACGGACAGCGCCTCCATGGCGGCGGACAGCGGCAAGCCATCGCGCAGCCGCTGCAAACAACGCTCCAGCTCCAAACGGCGCGGCGCTGAAGACTGAATGGCCAAAAACTCAAGCGCTCGTGCGAGCGGATACCCCCGCTCGAGCAGCCGGCCAAGCCGAGTGAAAAACAACGCCTGCTCGGCCGGCGGCCATGCTGTTTTTCTCATCGTTCATCCCCTCCGACAAGTTCCAGCGTATGTGACGGCAAGTAGCCGAGAGCCATCCCTTTACGGACAAGGCGGGCCAGCGTGAGGTAAGCGGGGCGGCGTTTTCGGCTTTCGCTAGTGAGCGAATCGATCACCTCACCCAATGCGGCGCCGTAGAGCAGTTCATGGATCGCGGTTCGCCGCCGGCGCCCAAGGCGGCGGCATGACAGGTGGCAGGCGTCGCCGCACAACGGACAGCGGAGCTCAACGAGGCGCTGGGCAGAAACGGCAAGCAGCGTCTCAGCCAAATCCCGAGGCGAAACGCCAAACTCGCGCAGCCGATAAACGGCGCCGACCGCATCGGCGGCGTGCATCGTGGACACGACGAAATGGCCGCTCAGGGCGGAACGGACGGCGATCACCGCCGTATCTTGATCGCGGATCTCGCCGACCATCAACACGTCAGGATCGTGGCGCAGCGCCGCTTTCAACCCTGACGCGTACGTCATGCCCGCTTTTTCATTGATTTGCACTTGCAAAAACCGGTCGTTTCGTTTTTCGACAGGATCTTCAAGGGTAATCACATTGCGTTGTCTGTTGGCTTGGCACCAATCAAGGAGAGTGTACAGCGTCGTCGTTTTTCCGGAGCCGGTCGGCCCGGTCAGCAAGACGAGTCCTTGCGGTTGCTGCATCAAAGAAATCAATCGCGCGGTGGAATGCGAAAATAAGGAAAGTTCGCGAAGCGGCAGCGAAAAACGCTGCGGCAGCAGGCGGATGACGAGGCTTTCATCGTAGAGGGTCGGGAGCGTGGATAAGCGCAAATACACCGTTTCCCCCTGTTCATTCACTTCCATGGCGCCGCTTTGCGGCCGGCGTCGCTCCCCGATATCCATACCGGCCAAAAACTTAAAGTGAACGATGATCCGTTCCGCTGTCTCCTTTGTCAGCGTGCCAATCTCCGTCAGCCTACCGTCAAGGCGGAGGCGAACGACGACATCGTAGCGGCGCGGGACAAGATGGAGGTCTGAAGCGCGGCGCCGCACGGCCTCAGCAAGGAGACGGCTAGCGATCTGTTCAATCGGCTCCAGTGCACCATTCCTCCTTTCGATTCGGATGTCGTTTATTTCGACAAGAATCAACCGTTTTCCTGCTAAGAATGAAAAATTTTTTGTGAACGTTTTTTGACATTTCCTTGGCCGGCTCCAAACCGTGACAAAAATCATTTTGCGCCTTGGACCATTTCATTATCATAACTGTATCAATGCTTTATTTAGGAGGGATCGCCGTTGGAATCAACGCTGAAAATTACAAGCGTGCTCTCTGACCCGACGAGGTTTCATATTTACGAATATATGGCCACCATCCGGCGCGACGTCTCGGTGCAAGAAATCGCCGATCAATTTCGCATTCATCCGAACGTCGCTCGTCTTCACTTAACAAAACTGGAAGATGTGAACCTCGTCGTCTCAAACACGCAAAAAACGGGAAAAGGAGGACGGCCCAGCCGATGGTATCGGCTGTCGGATGAAGTGATCAGCTTATGTTTTCCGTTCCGCGATTACCAGCTCCTCGCCCACATCGCCGTTCAAACGCTGGTGGGGCTTGGGCCAAGCGGACAGAAAGTTCTGCGGGAAGCAGGAAAAGAGTTCGGACGCGAGTACATCGCCAACCGCGTAGCGCATAGCGACACTATCGCGGCGCTCCGTTCGGAAGAAAAGATTCGCCTTCTGACAGAAGCGGCCGGATTTCTCCCTCGAGCCCGCCGTGAAGTCAAGGACACAGCCATGTCTTTCGAGTTTTGCAACTGCCCGTTCAAAGAAATCGCCGAAAAACAGCCAGAGACGGTTTGCGGCATGCACCACGCCTTTCTTGAGGGAATGGCTGAGGCGCTGTTTGCCAATGCCCGCCTCATTGAAACGGAAAACATGATGAAAGGTAGCCGCTGCTGCTGTTATCGTCTCACCATCCGCCCGTAGCAGCCTGCTTCGTTCCACCCGCGCCGGGCGGCGAACAGCAATTTTTGCGCCGGCGCCGGAACGCGTTATTTACATTCCGAATCATTGTACATTATAATAAGTAAGGTGGGATTGTCTAGCAAAGGAGGGAGACCGAATGGACCGCATGTTCCGCGTGCTTGCCTTTTGGACCGGCATTTTCGCCGTCATGTTTTACCTTGGCCACATGCATACGACATCGCTCCTGTTTTTTGGCCAAACGATATTTTTCTTGTTCCTCGGCTTTTTAAAACTGACCGAGAGAATGTACATTTACATTTTCGGCGCGTATTTGACGATTTTCTTCGCCGCGTTTACGTATTGGACGACCTTTATGATGGTGCCCGGCATGGGCGAATAAAAACGCGACAGGCGATGTGAGCGGAATCCCCCTGCTAGCGGACAGAACTGAATCGGTCCGCTACCACGGGGATTTTTTACTGAAAAAAATACCGCTGTGCTTTCCGGAAACGAGGAAAACGATGATGAAAAAACCGCTGAAATGGCTGAGGACATAAAAGCGCCTTTACAAAGGCGCCTTTGGAGAAGAATGAGTTAGGCAAGAACCGGCTTCTATAGAAGTTGCAATAAAGAAGTTCCGATTTTTCGTTTGATAGCGATCGATCCAGCCCCCGTTCTGCCGATCCGCCTCCCCATGCTCTTGTCAAGCGAGAAACTCCGGAGCCGCCCAAAGTTCTGAGCTGGGCAGCTTGATGCCTTTCTGCATCATGAGCACATCGAAAAAGCGGCTGATTCCGTCATCGGCGATCAGCGAGCGCATCACCCGATGCCGCCGAGTCGACGACGAAAACAACCCGGCCCCTTCCGAACGGCCCCATTCGTCCAACAACCCGACCGCTACTAAAAACCGATCTTGGCGGACGAATGCCACTTCTTCCCAACCGGCCTTCCGAGCGTATAAGCGGAGCGCATCCCAATGCACGTGGGACGTCAAATCCATCTCCCCGGGATGGCGGAGCGGATCGGGGACCAACCGGTGCCGAACATAACCGCGCAAGCTCCCTCCCCGCCGGGCCGGAGCGCGAAGCTGTTCATCCGTCCATCCGTAATCGATGGCCACCATGGCCGCGCGGCGAAAGCGCGGGCCGACTTCCGCCCAAAACTGTTTCAACGCGAGCGGCACTTCAAAGCGCTGGCCTTCAGCCAAGGAGAAGCCGCGCTCCTGCAAGTCCTCGATGATCGCCGCATCGTCGAGCGGCACCGTTTCCTCGACAAGTCGACCGTCACGGGCGGCGACGAAACACTCGTACAAAACCCCGTTCCGCTTTTCAATGACCCGGACAGGAAACGCATCGAAAAACTCATTGCAAAACACGATGCCGGAAAACGGCCCACACGCGTCGAGCCAGCCGGCCATATCGCGGTATTGCCGCACGCGGTCCGAAAGCGGCTGCAACGTTTCCTGCTGTCGCCGGCGATGGAACGGGCTTCGGTCGATGATCGTGTACGAAAGGTCTTTGTATGTAGCTGGACTTTTTCGTTTCCATGCTTGCAAAATGGCCAAGGCCAACCGCCCATCGCCTCCCCCCCATTCACAAACGGCTGGCGGCAGTCCCCCTTTCTCGACAAGCCGCAGCAAAAACGAAGCGATCGCCTCCCCGAACACGGACGCAAACGAGCTGTTCGTCAAAAAATCGCCCTCCCTGCCGATTTTCGTCCGCTCGCGCATGTAGTAGCCAAACCGTTCGTCATAAAGAGCCAACTCCATATAATCCGCATACGAAACGCGCCCATGAGGCGCCGCGGCAATTTCCTTATACAGCTCATTCATTTCCTTTTCCTTCCTTTTCGGTTGCTGTTTTCCCTATTGACATCGTAAAAACAATGGTATATCGTTTATAGTAGCAGCTTATTGATATCCCCTCCCATAATTGTGGGTAGAACATCCCCCAAAACCCTTCTTGGCGCAGCCGGGAAGGGTTTTTTGTCTTGAGGAGCAAGGCGGCCGCTAGTTTCCACCGACGGTCGCCTCTTTCCACCGCCAGCCCCGAACGAATGAGGGGAGGGAAGCACGCCGGCAGCCGGCGGCAACGCGCCGACGAACACGCTCCCGCTTTTCCGCGAGCCGGGAGAATCGCTGGATGCGGTCATGAAAAACCGTGCAAAAACGGATTCGTATCCATTTCCGCGCCAATCGTCGTCTCAGGCCCGTGCCCCGACAAAACGACCGTCTCCTCCGGCAGCGTCAGCAATTGATTATGGATGCTTTTGAGCAGCTGATGATGATCGCCGCCCGGCAAATCGGTGCGACCAATGCTCCCGGCAAACAGCGCATCGCCGGAAAAAACGATTTGCGCCGCCGGGCAATAGTACGAAACACTGCCTGGCGAATGGCCGGGCGTTTCGCGGACGTCAAAGGCAAACGGACCGATCGTTAGCGGCAGCGGCCCTTGCAAGCTGATCGGCGCGCAGCGGACCGCGATCGAGCTCCCGAAATAAAGGGAGCCGTTCAACGCTGGATCGGGCAGCCATTCCGTTTCATTTTTGTGCACATAGACGGGAATCTCCCAACGAGCGAGCACGTCCGGGATGCCGCCGATATGGTCAAAATGGGCATGCGTCAGCAAAACCGCCAGCGGAGTGAGCTGTCTTGCTTCGATGTGCCGAACGAGCGCCGCCCCTTCCGCTCCCGGATCCACAATGACGCACGAACCGTCTTCCGCCGTCAAAAGATACGCATTCGCCTGAATCGGGCCGACAGGAATGCGCGTCCACTTCATCGTCGTCCCCTCCTCGTTTCGCATGAATGAATGTCCAATTTCAATAATGGTTCACCTTGTTGATCCATCGGGCTTGATTGGAGCGATGGTATGCATGTTTTAGCTTTATTTTACTCGTTTTTTCCGCCCAAGCAAAGGAAAAAATAAAGGGGAATGGACCTCGACAAACGAAGGAAAAAAGGCTACAATAATGGAGAAGAAAAGCGTTTGTACATACTGTGCCATAAGGGGGGAAACAGATGGGTACGGTCATTATTTTCGCGCTTGTAACGCTTTTGGCTATTTATGGATTATTCCGCACATTGCGCGAAAAAAATGTACTTGGATTGTTGTTTAGCCTTGCGACTATCGCTGTATTCGGTTGGTTTACGTACAAAACGATCGTCCATCACGGAATTCCGACAGGGATGCACTGAAACGCAAGAGGCCCGGATCGCCTCTTGCGTTTTTTATGCCATTTGAAGCAGCGCGCTAAACAGTCCGAGGCTGTCGCGGTAAATCTCGTCAAATTGCGACAGCGGCAGCGGGTTGGTTCCCTCGCCGAGTTCCACCGTATAGCCGCGCCGCCGCCGCGTTTGAATGAACCAATCGCGATAACCGGCATGGCTGTCAATGTAGCGAACCGCTTGATAGCCGCTCGCGGCCGCCATCTCCTTCACGGTCGCTTCCGCTTCCGGCGGCTCGAGCCCTTCATATCCCCAGTAAATCTCCTTCCCTTGGGTATGAAACGCCACCACCATCCAAAAATCTTCTGCTTCCGTCAGCGCCGCCATCGCTTTCGCTTCCGGCTCAGTCAGCGGGGCAAACCCGGGAAAATCGCGAGGCGCCGGCGCTTTTGGCAGTTTGCGCGCCTGCTCAATTTCCCAGTTGGCGGGAAATTGGTTATTTAAGTCGACGCCGCGGATATTCGCTTTCCATTGCGAAAAATCCAACGTCCCCCCGTTGATGCGGACGGTCTCACTCCGATGCGGTTCCTCGGCCGGCGGACCGTTCAAGACGAGGTTGACCCCGTCCGGGTTGACCATCGGCACGACTGAAAGCGTGATCTTATGATAATAGTCAAGCGCGCGGCGGCCGGCAAGCTCACCATCGTGAACAAGCGCCCGCACGTACTCATCGATAAGCGCCATCACCACCGCGGATGTAATCCATTCATTGGCGTGAAATGATCCGTTTACATGCACGCGCACCGGACCGCGGCCGATCTGCAGCTCCACCAACGGCAACCCCAATACACTATGGCCGATCGTTCGCCGGCGCACAAACGGATAATGGCCAACGAGCGCGTCGATATCTTCGGTCAAGGCGGCAAAATCGTAGGGACGGATGCACTGGACGACCCGGGTCGATATTCGCTCCGGCAGCGGCGCTGCCCCATTGATGACCGCCATCGCTCCCGGCAGCCGTTGCAGCGCCTCAACAGGCAGCGACAAGCAGCGGGCGAGCGCGTCCCACTTCTCCATTGTCCGATAGCCCGGGATTTCGATCGTCTGCCCTGGCTGAAGTCCCTGCTTCTTGATGTGCGGATTGGCGTCAACGATCAGCTCAGTCGGCACCGAAAACCAGCGGCCGTATTGCTCAAATGTGTCGCCATACCATGCTTCTAGGCGCATGCCCCGTCTCCCCTTCCGACTCCTTTATTTCCAGCATATGTCGGTGGGAGCCAAAAAATGAAAACAACAGCCGGCCGTGAGCCAGCTGTTGCCATGTTTATCCCTCGATCAGCGTTTTCGCCAGCCAAGCGCCACCAATGACGCCGGCGTCATTGCCGAGCGTCGCCAAAACGACCTCCGCTCCGGCGGCGACGCGCGGGAAAGCAAATCGGCGAAAGTGGTGGGCCACGCGCTCAACGAGAATGTCACCCGCCCGCGAAACGCCGCCGCCGATCACGATTTTCTGCGGGTTGACGACGTCAGCCGCGTTCGCCAACGCCAAGCCAAGGTAGCGCATCACTTCGTCAACGACCTCAACGGCGAGCGGATCACCCGCTTTGGCGGCATCAAACACCGCCTTGGCCGAGATATCTCCGCCGTGCAGGACGCTTGGCCGCTCGGCAACGGCCAATTTTTCGCTGGCGATTCGCACGATGCCCGTCGCCGATGCGATCGTTTCCAGACAGCCGGTTTTGCCGCAATTGCAAGGCGCGCCGCCCTCCGGAATCATCGTCATGTGGCCGATCTCTCCACCGGCGCCGTTCGTCCCGCGCACGATAGCCCCGTTGGCGATGACGCCGCCGCCGACACCGGTTCCCAGTGTCACAAATAACAAATGGCGGGCGCCGCCGCCGGCTCCTTTCCACATTTCCCCAAGCGCAGCGATGTTGGCGTCGTTATCGACCGCCACCGGCAAGCCAGTCGCCGCTTCGAGCTCTTGTTTTAACGGATAATTCGTCCATCCTAAGTTAACCGTTTCATACAGCATTCCGCTTTTCTCTTCCACCGGTCCGGGCGCGCCGATGCCGATGGCCAAAAGCCGTCCGTTCCCACCGCCGGCTTGATCCTGTCTCTCGCGAAGCGAACGGACGATATCGGCGACGATGTGGGCGCCGCGCTCCGCCTTGTTCGTCGGAATTTCCCACTTGTGCACAATGTCGCCGTCCAGCGTGACGAACGCCATTTTGATGGTCGTGCCGCCAAGGTCAATGCCTGCCAACCATTGTTCCATTGTTGCCTCATCCTTTTTTCATTCGTTTTTCCCGCTCGAGCTGCGCTTCATGCCGCAAAACGAACAGCGCGGCCTGCAGTTGTTTGACATCGATCAGCTGCGATTCGTACAGCTCTTTCACTTCCTCTTCCATCAACTCTAAATCGGCGAGTCGATCGCCGACATAAATGATCGTGCCAAACTGTTTCAGGAGCTGTTGTACGTCATATACCGTTTTCATCGCTCGTTCGACTCCTTTTTCCCCTTTTAATGTAGCGGCAAACATCGGCCGCCGTCAAGACAAAAAAGGACGCAGGCGCTGTTCAAAACGCCTGCGTCACCGGTCGGGATCGCGCGGGTGAAGAATGGCCGGCCGCCGGTTTTTCAGCGGCATCGGCGAGCAGCATATCGATCCCGATCTCAATCATAAGAAGCTGGGCAAAAACCGGGATGTCGCCTAATTTCGCCTTGCCTAAAAACGGCAGCGGCTCCGGCAGCAGCCCCGTCATGAACAAATACCAACGCGGCAGCAAAAACACCGATGCCCAGACAGCCAAAAAGCGGACAAGCCGCAAATACGCGCCGACGATCGGTTTGTTCCGGTATTCCTCGGCGTGCTGCAAAGGAATTTCATACATAAATGTGCTGATTCATGCATATATTGGTGGAAATCTTGTCCGATTCTAGGAGGAGGCCATGAACAGACGGACGACGATCGCCATGGCGCTTGTGATCTTGATCGGGGCCGCCGCTTTCCTCTCTTCCGTTTGGGAGAGAAGCCGCACGGCGGAGACGATCAAATTTTTCCCGCTCGACCGTGAAGCCGTGTTCACTGAAGCGAAAACCTCTTTGACGCTCAACGAAAAAAAACAGAGCGGCCGCTATGCGCTGCGCTGGGCAACAATGTCCATTCTCAACCGCCCGGCCTATTTGCGGCAGGACGTTTCCTTGTTGTTTGTCGACGGCCGCCTAGCGGATGTATTGTCAAAGTGGCAAACGGATACCGCGGCGCTCGACATGGAAAAAACGGTGCGGACGCAGGACAGCCGGCTGTTCCAAGCCGTCTCATTCCACCACGCCGAGCTCCATAAAAACAGCGACATCACAAGCAGCCAAGCCATGTCAAGCGCCTACTTGTATGTCATCGATTCACCGTACCGCCCGCTCACCTCGTTCCGGCGGCCGAAAACAGCGGCTGAACGCGAGTGGCAACGCGTCTTAAACAAGGCAGTGAACGAGTTTTTGCGTCACAAAGCGGACGAGTTGCTCGCCCATTTTTCCTTGGCGAAGGACGACTATTACGCCCTTTATTTGCCGGAACTGGTCGCCTACACGGAGCAGCCGCTTCCCGGCCTGCCGCCTGCAAAAACGGAGGCGATGATCGGCCGGCTATGGGAAGGGCTGTACAAATCGTACATTCTCGGCATAAAAAAAGAGGATGGTTCCATCCTCTCACCGCTCGGCAGCACGATGCCGCTCATTTTGATCCGCAAAGATTACCGGCAAATTCTCGTCCTGTTCGAGGCGCAAAACGGCGATAAAATTATGCTCATCCAAGCGGCTTAACGAAACCCGACCCATAAGCCAGCCGCGGCCAACAGCACGGCGGCAGCCAACGCTCGAAACTGCCGCCCCCAAGCGGCGTGTTTCGGCAAATGGACAGCGCCAGCCGCCAAAAAACCGCCGATGAGCCCACCGATATGGCCGGCGTTGTCGATGCCGGGGACAAGCAAGCCAAAGAGCAAGTTGATGACAATTAAGCTGACGACGTTCATTCCCATCGTCCGGAAAAACAAATGCCGATACACCGTGCCAAAATAAAGAAGCGCTCCAAACAGCCCAAAAATGGCGCCAGACGCCCCAGCGGACAACGACGGCGTAAACAAAAAACTGGCCAGCGTGCCAAAAAAGCCGGCTGTGATATAAATGACCAAAAAGCGAAGCGAGCCATACAACCGTTCGACCGTCATCCCTAAATAGTACAAGGCGAACGTATTGGTCAACAAATGCAGCAATCCAATATGCAAAACCATCGGCGTCAAAAATCGCCACCATTCTCCCGCCTCAATGAGCGGGTTGAACTTGGCGCCGTAGTGAATCAATACATCCGGATTCGTGCTGCCCCCGCTCCATTCGAGAACGAGAAACATGGCGACTTGCACGATGATCAGCAGCTTCGTGAACACCGGCTTGCCATAGTCAAAGAGGCGCCGCTCTTCCTCCCGCTGGCGGCGCCATTCCGTCAGCACCTCATGTTTGAGACGTTCGGCGACGGCAAACGGATCAGCTTCTTCAGCAAGCGGTTGCGGGCGAAGCGAAACGCCGATGAGATCGCCAAGGCGCAGCAGCATCTCATCCGCGTTGCCGCTATGAATCAAAAGCGTTTCAAACCCACCATCGGCAGCGCCGGGAAGCGGCAACGGCTTGGAAACAAGAAATTCCCAATCATCCACCGGCGGATACGCCATCACATATACATTGACGACGCGGCCCCCTTTGCCGATTTTCCGCCCGTTCATTTGCCGGATCAATTGCCATGTGTATTCGATATCGAGCCGCAGCGACCGGCTCCAGTCGAAATCGGCACGCACGAGGCGGACAAGCGTCGGCCGCCGCCAATGCCCTGATTCGAGCCATATTTCATCGCCGCGTTCAGACAGGTGCGCGATGCGGTAGCCATCACGAAGCAAAAGATGAACGAGCTGCCAAAACAATACATCCATCGTTCCGATCACGTTCCCCTCTCCCTTTCTCCGACGAGGCCAAGCCCATTGAGCAGCAGGCAGCCAGCTCGCCGACCGTGAACGGGACAGACGAGCCGGCGGGAGCCGGTTGCCGGGACCAAAAATACACAACCTCCCAGCCGGCGCCAAGCCCGCCCTCTACATCCAGCTTCCACGAGTCGCGGACATGTACCCGCTGCTCGGATGGCCGCTGATTTCTACCATAATGAAAAATCGCTTCCGTTTCATCGCTGCCTCACGGGCGCATCATTTGCGACACAACCGCCCTACGCACCGTTGGAATCTGAAGCGCCCAACGAACCACCTGCTTTCGCAGTGGCGGAATGCCGAGCGCCCAATTGACCATCCGGTAGCGGTAACGGTAAGCAAGCCACCCAGCGGCAACGGCCAGCAGCGAGTACGACCATTTGTGCATTGTTGTTCCCCCTTCATCATATGAGCTGTTCGTTATTCTTTTTCCCTTTTTCTCTCGAATTATGAAACAACCCTAGCAGCGCACGAGCACAAACGTGGCGGCGAGCACCGCGCCGGCGACCGACAAGGCATTGACCGCATCATTGTCCAGCCAGCGCCGGCGGCTACAGCCGCCACTAACGCATACCACCGGCCTTCATTGCTCACACGACATAACTCCTTGTTCAGTAATGATCGCCGTCACCGGCACATCATGCGCTTCAACCGGAATACGGTCCAAAATTTGAAACGAATAAGCCAACGCCGCGGTCACCGCCGCCACCCCCGGCAAATACCGGTCGTAATACCCGCCCCCATAACCGATCCGGTAGCCGGTTTTCGTGAAACATACCCCCGGAACGAGGATGAGGTCAAGCTCATCGCGGTCGATCGCCGTGGTTTGTTCCTCGATCGGCTCGAGCAATCCAGCATACGCCTTCTCGAGCTGGGCAAACGACGCAAGGCGCCGAAACGTCATCGTTTTTGTCAGCGGGTCGCATTTTGGTACGGCAACCGTTTTCCCTTCCTGCCATGCCCGCTCGATGATCGGCGCCGTGGCCACTTCCGTTCCTCTAGCTACGGTCAAAGCCAACGTCCGCGCCCGCTGCCATGGCGGCCACTCGTACAAATAGGCGGCAATCCGCCGGTCATAAGCCCGTTTTTCCTCGAGCGGAAGCTGCCGAAGCCGGCCGAGCATCAAGCGGCGCAAGTGCTGCTTATCGATCATCGCTTTCCCTCCTAACAGAAAAAGCAGCAGGAATGACCTTCCCACTGCTTACTTCGTTTCACGGTGCAACGTTACTTTGCGATCCCGCGGGCAATATTTTTTCAGTTCCAGACGCTCCGGATTATTGCGTTTATTTTTGGACGAAATGTAATTGCGTTCGCCGCATTCGGTGCATGCCAATGTAATGTTCACGCGCATCTTTTTTCCCTCCAAACGTGCTTTATATAATCAGACCTTTCTATGATAGCATTTTTCCGCGACGATTTCCACCTCTAAATTTCATCTTTTTCAACAAGACCAGCCACAAACAAGGAGCGATATGATATAGTGAAAAGGGAGGGATGGACGATGGTAGAATACGCAATCGTCGCTTTGGCGGCCTTATCCATGGTTTTGCTCATCATTTCGGTTTTTGCCAAAGACGAATTAAAACCGCTCGAAGAACAAATCGACCAGCTGACCGTTTCACTCGCCCAAGAAACGTACCAAATCAAAAAGCGGCTGCAAATCATCGAGGAAGAGCTGCTCATCCCCGAGCGCCGGCGTCCGGCTTCGCCCCGCCGCGGCGGAGCGCTGTCGCCGACCGATCGCCGTATTTTGCTTTTGCATAAACAAGGGTTTCCGCTCGAAGACATCGCCGCGCAAACCGGCTTAACCGTTTCTGAGGTAGAGCGGGCGGTAAGGAGGCTGCAGCGATGAGAAAGCGAACGATGCGCTCGTTTGCCCTTGGCTTGCTCGCCTCGGCATCGCTCATCGGCGCCGCCTACTATTTGTCGCCCCCAACGCCGCCCACAGAGCAGGAAGTCAAGGCGTTTCTCAAGCAGCATGGGCTGATCGCCATCGCCAAAGACGAGTATGACCAGCTGCGGCGCACCGGGCGAAAAGTGGCGGCCACTCCAACGCCGAAGCCATCAGGGCAAACCGTTTATGTGTACCGCCTCGTCATTGAGAAAGGCGACACCCCAGAATCTTTTGCCAAAAAACTTGAAGCGGCGGGCGTCATTGATAGCGCCCGCTCGTTTAACGACTATTTGCAACAACGGGGGCTGGCGCGCTCGATCCGCCCCGGCACCTACACCGTGCGCAGCGATATGGATTATGCGGCGATCAGCCGCTTGATTGCCGGACCGTAAAAATCGGCGTCTTTCATCAGCACCGTCACGAAGACAACAAAGGGCTGGTCCGAAACTTGAGCGCGTTTCGGAACCAGCCTCTTTCGTTTGCGGCGGCGCGATCACGCCCTCCCTTACCAGAGCGGTGACTGCAAGGAAAAACCGGCGCCACACCGACTCCGGCCTTCCCGATCACGGCGATGACCACATGCGCCACATCGTTTCGCCTGTTTTGGCCGATAGACGTTTTTTTCAGCCGAAGCGGCCGGCAATATAATCCGCTGTCCGCGGATCGGCAGGGCGGGAAAACAAGGTCGCTGTCTCGCCGCACTCAATGACTTCGCCGTTGAGGAAAAATGCCGTGCGATCGGAAATGCGAGCCGCCTGCTGCATATTATGGGTCACAATAATAATGCTGTAGTTGGTTTTCAGTTCGTTCATCAATTCCTCAATTTTCGCAGTCGAGACCGGATCGAGCGCCGACGTCGGCTCATCCATTAAAATGACGTCCGGTTCGACCGCCAAACAGCGGGCGATGCAGAGCCGCTGCTGTTGGCCGCCCGACAAGCCGAGGGCGTTTTCATGGAGCCGGTCTTTGACTTCCTCCCAAAGCGCGGCTTGGCGCAAGCTTTTTTCAACGATTTCATCGAGCCGACGCCGATCGCGGATGCCGTGAATGCGCGGACCATAGGCAATATTGTCATAAATGGACTTAGGAAACGGATTCGGCTTCTGAAAGACCATGCCGACTTGCGCCCGCAACTGTTCAACCGGATACGAGCGATCAAAAACCGAACGGCCCCGGTAGATGACGTCCCCTTCAATTTTCGCGTTGGGCACAAGTTCAATCATGCGGTTCAACGTTTTAATATAGGTAGACTTGCCGCATCCAGACGGACCGATTAGCGCCGTGATCTCCCGTTCATAAAATGAAAGATCGATTTGTTTCAAGGCCTGATGGGCGCCGTACCATACGTTCAATCGCCCGGTTTCATATACGACCGTTTTTTTCGCCGCGTCAGCAGCCCGAACCGCCTGTTTGCGCGGTTCGATGACCGTCACTACACTCATGGGGGTCACTCCTTGTTCGATTTTCGCCGTTCTCGCAGACCTATCTTCCGCTTCCCATCGTTCATCGTACGAGCAAAAGCACCATCAGCGACGAACGGACTGATCACACACTCTCGCTTCGCCGTTGTTGTTAGCGCACACGATTGTTCCATCCTATCGATGAGTGTACAGGAGCAATATAAAGAGCGTATGGACGGTAGGTTAAGTTTTTGTAAACGTTCGACACGAAAAGCGGACGATCAGGTGACTCTACCGTCAAGACGGGCGCGACCGGATGGCAGAAAGAAAGGGGCTCGCTCAATGGAGCCCCCTCTCCCGTCCCTTGTCCCTCTTGTTTCCCGCCGGTGTTGGTTTCCTTGAAACGAACGACGCCGCGCCTTCCCGTTCGCTTTACGGTTGCACCGTGCCGGTCGCCTCGTCCGGCTGAGCGGCCGTCCGTTTCATTTTCAGTTCAAAGTAAGCATCCAAAATGCGGCGGCCGATGCGGTTGTTAATGCCGTCGCTATTCCCTTGCGTCGCCCACGGGACGACAACCGCAAACGATACTTCTGGATTGTTATACGGGGCATAGCCGACGAGCGTCAAATTGTACGTCGAAGCTTGGCGCCGGCTTTGGATCGGGCCGTCATAAAACGCTTCGGCCGTCCCGGTTTTGCCAGCCGGCTTGTACGGGGCGTTGGCGAAATACGAATACGCCGTTCCGCCCGGCTCTTGCATCACACGGCGGAATCCTTCTTGCACCCGCTTGATGTATTCCGTCTTCATATCAATCCGGTTTAGCACAACCGGTTCAAACCGTTTCATGATTCGGCCAAGTTTTTTTCCGTCAGCCGACGGCTCACGAATTTCTTTGACAAGCTGCGGCTTCATTCGATAGCCGCCGTTGGCGATCGTCGAGACGTATTGCGCCAGCTGCATCGGCGTATACATATCGTACTGGCCGATGGCTAAGTCAAGCAAAAATCCGCCGCGCGTGCTTTGTCCTTGGAAGCCGCTAAGTTCGTTCGGCAAATCGATGCCCGTTTTCACGCCAAGGCCGAATTGGCTGAAATAGTGGCGAATCGTCGTAAATGCCTCTGGATTGATGCGAAGCGGCGCGTGCGGACGATACACACCGCCCCCGATGGCGATCGCTGTTTTGAACATATAGACGTTCGATGACTGCTTGAGCGCCGTCAGCTCGTTGATCGTCCCCATCGTCTTCCATGATTTTTTTACCGGGGTTCCTTTAATATACAGCGGCTCATCCTTGATATACGTATACGTATTCGGATGAAGCACCCCGGTTTGAAAGCCGGTGAGAACGGTCGCCCCTTTCACCGCCGATCCCATCGCATAGGCGGACGTGATGTTGCCGATGGCAAAGTCGACAAATTTGCCGTCTTGAAGAAGCTTGCCGGCCATCGCCAACACTTCGCCCGTCTTCGGGTTCATCATGACGACAAACGCCCGGTCCAAGAGCGGCGATCGGCCTTTGCGCTTCGTCGCCAGAATCTCTTGTTGAATGATTTGCTCAACCTTTTGCTGGAGCTCGGCATCAATGGTTAACACGAGGTCTTTGCCGCGCTCGCCTGGATACACTTGCTCAACCGAGATGACATTGCCCGATTTGTCAACAACGTTTTTCACTTTTGCCTTTTTGCCGTGCAGCACTTCTTCATACTGCATCTCCAAATAGCTTTTGCCGACGCGGTCATTGCGGCTGTAATCGCGCGCCAAAAAATAGTCAAGCCGCTCGCGCGGGACACCTTCGTCTTCTTCCGTCACGCTCCCGAGCACGGAGCGGAACGTTTTATCATAGACGTATTTCCGATCCCAATCCACCGTCGTGTTGACGCCGGGCAGCTCGCTTAAATGCTCGCTGACGACCGCGTATTCGCGATCGGTCACTCCTTTGCTTTTCACCGTCTGCGGCGTCAGCGCGTAGCCGCTCTGCATCTCATGCATAATGGCGATCACTTCAAGTTCGGATTTAGAGATTTGTGCCAAGTCCTGCTTGGTGATGCGCTCAAGCGTCCATTCGTACACCTTTTTGTCGATCTCTTTTTGCGTCCATCCTTGGTCAGCAAGTTTTTTCCGTTCTTGTTCATTCACTTTCTGTTTCGCTTCTTTGGGATGAGTCAAAATCCAATAATCTTTCATGTCGCGCTCGGTCACCTTTTTTTCGGCGTCCGGAATGTCGATATAGCGGGCGAGTTTTCTGGCCACCGCCAAAATTTCTTCCGGCTGGGTCGTTTTCGAGCGCGTGTACGTTATCGCCTTTTGTGGCGTATTGTCGACGATCACTTGGCCGAACCGGTCGTAAATTTTGCCGCGCGGCACCGGCGTGCTGACCACTTCATCCTGCGTTCGTTCCACTTCGCGGCGGTAGTCCTCCCCGTACACAATCTGCACGACGCCGAGGCGCAAAATCAGCGCCGAAAACAATAAAAAGACAAAGAAAAATAAAACGTTTAACCGAATCGGCACTTGCGCCCGCTTCTTCCGTTTCATTCCCCGGTCCTCCTTTCTCCTCTTCCCTATTGTAAAAGAAAAAAGCAGGCGTGGCTAGGGAAAAACATGGACAACGTTTTACACCGATGAGCCGCCGCGCTCATCGGCCAGCTTCGTCCGAAACAAGAGCGGCTCCGGCCGGTCCCGCTCCGGTTGGCCATCGGTGAAACGAATGCGGCGGACAAACCAGTAAATCACGAGATGTCCAGCCCCGCATACGAACATAAGCGCACGAATTCCGTTCTTTTCGCCAAACAAAGCCACCGCCGTCAAAAAGGCTAAAATCGACACTACCCGTCCGGCGTTTAAAAACAGTTCACGGACGACGATATACTCCACGCGCGCCTCTGCCGATTTCCAGCTTCTCCCGATCACATCAAATGTTAACGACGAGTAGGGAACGAGCAAAATCGGATAAGCGATGGCGATCGTCACGGCGTAAATGATCAAACGAGGGTAAGACGGCTGAAAGACAATGAGAAAGATGGCCGCATAGAGCAACAGTCCGCCCAATAAAATGGCTTTCATCCGATATTCCTGCTTCATTAGCCGGGAAACGGCATAGTAGGCGACAAACGATGTAAAGGAATTGACAAGCCCGTACTTGCCGAGCGCCCATTCACTGTTTGAGGTGACATACACCAGCACGGAGATGACAAACACAAACGACCCTTCACGCAGCCCTTGAAAAAAATGGGCGTTTGTAATCAACCGCCAATTCTCATTTTGGGTTCGTTCCTTTACAATGCGAAGAAACAAATATTTTCCCGCCGCTGTACGGTGCTTGAGAAAGAAGCTGAGCAGCACGGCGACAAGAAACAAGCCAAGCGACAGCGAAAAAACGAGCGTATACCCTTTTTGGCCGGTGAGCGATGAAATCACATAGCCGGCGACAATCGGTCCGATCATGCCAGCTGACGAGGTGAGCACTCCGAAAAAGCCGTTAAAAAAGTCGCGCGTTTCTGGTTCCGTAATTTCAAACGTCAACACGTTAAACGCCAGCCAATAAAAGCCATAACCAACCCCCAACAGCGCGCCGAGAACGAGCAAATATTGATGCGCTTTCGGGCCGACGAACAACACCGTGACAAAAAAAACGGCCAAACACGACACCCCAAGCCGCAGGATGAGAATGCGATCGATTTGTTTCGCCAGCCGGCCGGCGAATAGAAACGTCAGTGGCTGCATCGTGACGACCGCCAAATTATACAGCGCCAAGTCGCGGAAATCGCCGGTCTGTTTCCATAAATAAATGTTGACAAACGTATTGGACAGCGAGACAGCAAGCGCATAAAACCCGCCGATGCAAAGAAGCAGCAGCAAATCACGGTCGACCCGTTCTTGACCCAGCAATTTTTCGAACAATGACATCATAAAACTCCCCTTTTCGTCTATCCGGTAGTGTGGCCATTTCCGCTGCCGCTATGCACCCGCAACAAAGAAAACGGCCGCCGGTTCCCGGGCCGTTCGCGCCCATGCGAAACCGGCGACCGCCGAGGGTCGTGCCAACCATGAAAAAGCGGGGCGTTTTGTTTCGCCCCGCTTCGTTGATTACTTCGCTTTTGCTTCGCTGTACCGTTTCGCCACTTCGTCCCAGTTGACGACGTTCCAGAAAGCGGCGATGTATTCCGGACGGCGGTTTTGGTATTTCAAGTAGTACGCATGCTCCCAAACGTCCAAGCCGAGAATCGGCGTTTTGCCTTCCATGATCGGCGAGTCTTGGTTCGGCGTGCTCGTAATTTCCAGCTCGCCGTTGTTCACGACAAGCCACGCCCAGCCCGAGCCAAAACGGCCGGCCGCTGCTTTCGAAAACTCGTCTTTAAACGCGGCAAAGCTGCCGAATTTTTTGTTGATGGCTTCAGCCAGCTCACCCGTCGGCTCGCCGCCGCCGTTTGGCGACAAAATCGTCCAGAAGAGCGAGTGGTTCGCATGGCCGCCGCCGTTGTTGCGCACCGCGGTGCGGATGCTTTCCGGAAGGGCTTCCAAATTGCTGAGCAGTTCTTCGAGCGATTTGTTTTGCAAATCGGCATGCCCTTCCAACGCCGCATTCAAGTTGGTGACGTACGTGTTATGGTGCTTCGTGTGGTGAATGTTCATCGTTTCTTTGTCAATGTGCGGCTCAAGCGCATCGTACGGATACGGCAATGCTGGCAGTTCAAATGGCATACAATCTCCTCCTTTTACGGTTTATGTAGACGGACAAGACGACGTCCGTTTGAGACTAGCTTACCAAAGTTGGCACATTGTTTCAATCGATTTGCTCGTCCTCGTGTTGGCGCAAATTCAGGCGATTGTCCAAGATGTGCAAAGCCAAATCGAGGCCGCGGTGCAATCCATGAAAGAAAGCGCCCAACAACTCGATGAAACGAAAAAAACGTTCACGGAAAGCCGACAAGCCTTTCAAGAAATCACGACGATGGTCTCCCATTCATCGGCGCATACGCGGCAAATTTCTGAAACATTCGCCGCCATCGAACGGCAAATGAGCGACATGCGGGAACATATTACCGAGATTGCTACCGTAGCCCAGCAAATCGCTTCATCCATGGAGCAAATTTCGAATTTTACGGACGGTCAGCACCATGCCATGGCAGCCATTCGCTCCGAAGCCGACGCGCTGAATGATCGCGTGTCACATTGGCGCACCTTGCTTGACACGTTTTATCTCCCTTCCGACTAAAGCGGGAATATCCCGCTTGTTTCGTTCCAAAGTTGAATTCCTCCCCTTTCCTCGCTACAATGGAAAGGGAGGAAAAGAGAGGTGTGTCGATGATGAATGTATTTGCCCAGCTATGGAAAAGCTTATATTCGCCAAAAGATATCGCTCGTTTCCGTTTCCAAGGCATCGGCAAAACGATCGGTTATCTGTTTTTGCTCACTTTTTTCTCGGTGCTGCCGACGCTTTTCTACGGGGTCTTATCGTTAACGGAGGGGGTGCGGACAGCAAGCGCTCTGCTTCATCAAAGCCTTCCCTCTTTCACGATTGAAAACGGAGAGCTGTCCTCACCGGCCGCTCAGCCGATTCAGCTTGACCAAGACGGCTTTGTCATCATCTTTGACAGCACTGGCAGCGTGATCCCTGATGAGGTAGAACGATTCCCTAACGCCGTCGCGCTGTTGCGACATGAGGCGGTGCTCGTTGTCGGCCATCAGGCTCAGCATTACAGCTACGCGGCGTTTCCGGATGTTCGAATCACCGATCAAGACGTGCGCGCGTTTATTAGCGATTTGCAATCGCTACTCCCGGTTCTCGTCCCGCTTTTGGCGCTCATTGTTTATGTGCTCGCCTGCGCGGGGAAATTCATCAGCGTGTGCCTGCTCGCCTTGTTCGGCTTGCTGTTTTCCGGCATGCTTGCCAAAACGCTCCGCTACCGTCACACTTGGGTGATGTCGGCCTATGCCATTACGCTGTCAACCGTCTTTTTTACCATCATGGAATCGCTGCAAACGGCCGTCCCCTACGGAGCGCTAATCCATTGGCTCGTTTCCTTTATCGTCCTCTTTTTGGCCGTCAAAGAAGTGCCATCAACGAAACGAGAGAGATAAAAAAAGCTGCCTGTCAAATGCAGGACAGCTTTTTATGTTTACGCCGCTTTGTTTCTTTTCATGGGTCCACGGCGCGCGCGCCGACTTCCTGAAAAATGGCGGGCAAGCAAAGAAGAGGTGAGCCGGGCGGCCAAATTGAACAACAGAACCGCTACCATCAACACCGCCGCCGATTTGGCCGCGATTAGCTTCGCGTCCGGGACAATGCCTTCCGAATTCAATTTCCAAATATGCACGGTCAGCGTCTCGGCCGGCCGAAACACGTTCAGCGGGTGGGCCGAACTGCTCCAATCGGCATCCCACCGCAACATCGGCGTCGTCAACCCGGCGGTATAGATGAACACCGCCGCTTCGCCGAAAATGCGCCCCGCCGCCAAAATCACGCCGGTGACCATTTGCGGAATGGCAGCGGGAAGCACGGCCTTAACCAACGTCTGCCAGCGCGTTGCACCAAGGGCTAGACTGCCCTCGCGAATGCTGGCCGGCACATCCAAAATCGCTGTTTCGCAAATGCGCGTCAATCCAGGCAAATTGATGATCGTGACAGCCAGCGCCCCGCCAAGCAGCGTATAGCCCCAGCCCGTCAAGGTGACAAACGCCAACAGTCCGAACAGCCCGACAACAATCGACGGCAGCGAGGCCATCGCCTCCAAACAAAGGCGAATCATCCCGACGATCCGCCCCTGTTTGGCGTATTCCGCCAAGTACACTCCCGCTCCTAACGACAGTGGAACCGACAAAAACAACGCCACTCCCAGCAAATAAAACGAATTGATCAACTGGGGGCCGATGCCGCCGCCTGCTTGCGTATTGCTCGGCCGCCCGAACAGAAACTCAGGCTGCCAAAACCCCGCTCCTTTTGACAACACGACCGCGAAAAAGAAAACGAGCAGGCCGATGACGGCGGCAGCTACCGCATAGAAAATGCCCGTCCATACTTTATCAATCATGCGCGCTGTCATCTTATCGCTCCTTTCTTTGGCCGACCAACCGGATCACAGCAATGAAGAAAAACGAAATCAAGAGCAACAGGAACGCCAATGTCCATAGCGCGTTGTTCCATGGTGTCCCGTTGATCGTATTGGCCATATCCATCGTCAATATGCTCGTTAACGTCGCTGTCGGGCTGTCAAGCCCTGAAGGCAGCCTCATCGTATTGCCGATCACCATCTGCACAGCCAGCGCCTCACCAAACGCCCGCGCCAAGCCGAGAACGACGCCGGTGGCAATCCCAGTTTTCGCCGCCGGGACGATGACGCGGGAAATCGCCTGCCAGCGCGTGGAGCCAAGCCCGTACGACGCCTCCATATAGGCTTTCGGAACATTGGCCAAGGCGTCGGCGGCAATGCTAGTAATGGTTGGCAAAATCATCATGCCTAGCACGATGATGCCGGCCAGCAGGCTAAAGCCGGAGCCTCCGAACCACTCGCGCACGAGCGGAACGAGCAGCGTCACCCCCAGCCAACCGTACACCACCGACGGAATGCCGACAAGCAGCTCCAGCACCGGTTTGAGCAGCGAGACGAGCCATTTCGGCGCGATGAAATTCATAAAAATCGCCAACGCCAACGCGAGCGGCGCACTGACCAACAAAGCGCCAAGCGAAACGAGCATCGAGCCGACGATAAAAATGAGCGCTCCATATTTTGGCGGCGTGCCGTTCGGGTCCCAGTGCGCCGAAAGCAACATATCAGAAAGTGACAAACCGCTGTCTGTAAAGGACTGAATCCCTTTTGCCGCTAAAAAGACGATCATCGTCACCGTAATCAAAACGATCAGCCAGCCGCAGATGCCGGCGAACGTTCGTCCCATCCATTCTTCAAGCCGGCGATGTCGCCGTTTTGCATACGTTGGCTGCATAGTGTCTCCCCTCCATGGGCAAAGGCCGGCCCAAGGAGCCGGCCTCGCCTTTCTTTACTCCAATTCCGTCATCGGAATATAGCCCATCTGTTTTACAGTCGACGCAAATTCCTCACTCTTGACAAAATCGATAAACGCTCGCACTTCATCCTTCGCTTCCCCTTTGGTAATCATGTATTCATACGACCAAAACGGATATTTTTCCGTGCGAATGTTCTCCACTGTCGGTTCTGCGCCGTTAATCTTGACCGTCTTCAAGTTTTTCTTTTCCCCGATTAAATACGACATCGCTACATAGCTGACAGCGCCCGGCGTTGAACTGATCGCCTGCTCGACCGCTCCGTTAGAATCTTGCACCGTGCCGATCGCATCGTTGATTTTTACGTCTTTCATGACCGTTTTCTCAAACGTCGCCCGCGTTCCCGATGATGCCGGGCGGTTGATCACGTGAATAGCTTCATCCGATCCGCCGACTTCTTTCCAGTTTTTGATCTTGCCACTGAAAATCCCTTGAATTTGTTCCGTTGTTAAATTATCGATTTTCACATCGTCGTTGACCACAATGGCAAAGGCGATGCCCGCCACTTTATGGTCAATGAGTTCTGACGCTTTCGATTTGTCGTCGAGTTTTTCCGCCGCCGGCACATCCGAGTTGCCGATTTGTACAGCACCGGCTGCCACTTGGTTCACGCCCGTGCCGCTGCCGCCGCCTTGAACGGTGATCGACACGTCCGGATATTTTTCCATAAACGCGTTCGCCGCTTCTTCGGCCAGCGGCTGAAGCGCGGTGGATCCCGCTAAGCTGATCGTACCGGAGTACGTTTCCTCTTTTTTGGCGCCCCCTTCATTGCTGCCGGCGCTGCTGCTGTTGTTGTTGTCCGTTTGCCCGCAGCCGGCCAGCGCGCCGGTCATCAGCAAGGCAGCCAATCCGAATTTCACTCGTTTACTCCACATTCAGAAATCCCCCCGTTTTGTTTTCGTACGTCCCGCGTACAAGTTGATTGTAGCGTGGCATTGTTAGTCTCTTATAAAGCGATCGTTAAGTTTGTGTAAAGGAGCCCGTGCCAGCAGCAGACCGATGCACCAAAAAAGCATATTTTCTTTGGACAAGCATACAAATGATAACAACGGATACGCCCAAGCGGAGGAAGCGCCATGAAAAAACTCATCCTCGTTCTTATCCTGTCGTTGGCCAGTTATATCGTTTACCGGGATCTTTCCATCGGAACCTTCCCAGTCCCGGCTCAAACAACGGCGGCAACCGTCCAACCGAAGCCGGTCAAAATTCCGTACCGAACGGTCACCGTTCGCCCCGGTGACACACTATTGTCCATCGTCGAACAAGAACGAAACGGCCCGATTCCCGTGCCGCTCGAACAGCTGATCCGCGACTTTGAGCGGCTGAATCCCGGCGAGCGCGCCCAAACGCTACAGATCGGGAAAACGTATAAAGTGCCGATCTACCGCTGAACGGCAGATCGCTTGTCAAACGGGCGACGACACTGATACAATAAGGCAGAAAGCGACTTGAATGTTAAAGGAGCGATTCCCGTGGGTGAAATCATCCATCGTTCAAAAACGCGGCCGGTCCGCGTCGGTCCGCTGACGATCGGCGGCAGCAACGAAGTCATCATCCAAAGCATGACGACAACGAAAACGCACGATGTCGACGCGACGGTGGCGCAAATCCATCGGCTCGAGGAAGCCGGCTGCCAAGTCGTCCGCGTCGCCTGTCCCGATGAGCGGGCGGCCGCGGCGATCCCTGAAATCAAAAAGCGCATCAACATTCCGCTTGTCGCCGACATCCACTTTGACTATAAATTGGCGTTAAAGGCGATCGAGGGAGGCGTTGACAAAATTCGCATCAACCCGGGCAACATCGGGCGGCGCGAGAAGGTGGAAGCGGTCGTCAAAGCCGCCAAAGAGCGCGGCGTGCCGATCCGCATCGGTGTCAACGCCGGGTCGCTTGAGAAACGCATTTTAGAGAAATACGGCTATCCGACCGCCGACGGCATGGTCGAGAGCGCCTTGTACCATATCCGCATTTTGGAGGAGCTCGATTTTCACGATATTATCGTTTCGTTAAAAGCGTCCGATGTCCGTCTCGCCATTGAAGCGTATGAAAAAGCGGCGCGCACGTTTGATTATCCACTTCACGTCGGCATTACCGAAGCCGGGACGCTCTTTTCCGGCACGATTAAAAGCGCGGTCGGGCTCGGGGCCATTTTAAGCAAAGGCATCGGCAATACGATCCGCGTTTCCTTAAGCGCCGACCCGGTTGAAGAGGTGAAAGTGGCGCGCGAAATTTTAAAAACGTTCGGGCTCGCTTCCAATGCCGCGACGCTCATTTCCTGCCCGACGTGCGGGCGGATCGAGATCGACTTGATCAGCATCGCCAATGAAATCGAGGATTATATCGCCAAAATCAAGGCGCCGATCAAAGTCGCCGTGCTCGGCTGCGCCGTCAACGGGCCGGGCGAAGCGCGCGAAGCCGACATCGGCATCGCTGGCGCCCGCGGCGAAGGGCTGCTGTTCCGCCACGGCAAAATCGTCCGCAAAGTGCCGGAAGAGCAGATGGTCGAAGAGCTGAAAAAAGAAGTCGACAAACTGGCCGAGGAATATTTTGCAAAACAAAAGGAAAAAGCAGCTGCGCTGAAAGGCGGCGGTCTAGAAGGCCGGTGAACGACGTTCGCTTCCCTTATGATTGAAAAACAGGAGCGATGCGACAAGGTTTTTCTAGATGGCAAAGCGGTATCGCTGAGTAATCATCGGACTCCCAGAAGGTCGGTCCCCTTATGAGTGGCAACAAGGCGTGTCGAATTGAGAAATGACACGGTTAAAGCCGTGTCCACGATCAAATCACCAGCCTCCTAGAAGGCTGGTGAAAAACAGCAACCGCCCCTAGCCCACGGCGGATGACGTGAAACGAGAAGCCCGTGCCACAAAGGTTCTCCATTTGAGAAACAAGGCGGTGAAGCAACCCATCCCTTTCAGCACCACCCGCCTAGAAGGCCGGTGAAAAACCGCTGTCGCATACCAATCAACGGCATTTTCATTCAAAAAAGAAAGCTGATTCTGCAAAGTTTCTCTAATTGAGAAATGGGTGGAATCAGCAACATTTTACACGAAATCACCGGCCTCCTAGAGTAGCCGAAGCGCGGCCGATAGACCAACGCGAAAAAGGGCGTCCCTTGGACGGGGACACCCTTGCTTTTTTTACGAGTAAAACGGCATAATAAACAGGCGGACGAGAATCGCGATGACGCCGATCCCGATCGCCCACGCTCCGAGCGTTTCCGCTCCGCGCCGGCGCGCGATAAAACCGACAATGATGCCGGCCGCTCCCAACAAAATGGGCCAAATAAACAAAGCGATGATGGACAACGCCAAGGCGAGCCATCCAAGCCCGGTGCCATCGGCGCGCTCTTCGTCCCGCTCATCGCGGCGGCGAATCGGCTCGGCCATTTCAGCAGCGGTTTCTTCCATGAACGGGCGTTCAGGTTCTTCTTTTCCAATCGATTGCACGTAGTTTCCATTATACGTGCGCTCGCGATCATCTGCCATATGCTTCCCTCGCTTTCCTAAAGTAAGGAGCATTCTTAGTATGGGAAAGCGGCGCCATTTTATCGTTGTGAATATTTTCTAAAAGGGGGATATAGCGATGAAACAACGGCTCGGTCTTGACATCGACGGCACTGTGACATGCCCAACTACCTTCATTCCTTATTTAAATGAGGCGTTTGGCAAGCCGCTGGCCTTCACCGATATTACTCAATATCATTTAGCTCCGCTGTATGGGGTGACGGACGAGGAAATGGACCGTTGGCTTGAAGAAAACGAGGCAGACATTTATGAGCGGGCTCCGCTCGCTCGCTACGCCCTCGAAGTGATCGACAGCTGGAAAGACCGGTATGAACTGTACTACATCAGCGCGCGCGGCCGTCATTTGCACAAGCTTACCGAGCGCTGGTTCCAGCGGCATGGCGTTCATTACCATCATATTGAACTGCTCGGCTCGCACGATAAACTTGACGCCGTCCGCCGTTACCAGCTCGCCGCCTTTTTCGAAGACAACTACGACAACGCTTGCGCCATCGCCGAACAATGCGGCATCCCGGTCATTTTGTTTGACACCCCTTACAACCAAGGACCGCTTCCGGAAAACGTCATCCGCGTCCGCAACTGGCTCCAAGCGAAGCGCGAAATCGAGCGGCGCCTTTCTCCTTCCCCATAAAACAAGAGGGTGTCCCAAAAGGATCGGGATACCCTCTTTCGTTGCTATCTACGTGCTGACTGCTTCTGCCATACTTTGTGCCTATTTTGAAGGCAGACAACCTTTTGGGTCAGCCCCGTTGTTGACACTGCGGGCACGTTCCGTAAATTTCGAATTTATGATCAGCGATTTCATACCCATCGAGTTCGATAGCCAGCCGATCCATCGGGCAGGCGTCAATTTCCTTCGTCTTGCCGCAGCGAGTGCAAATGAAGTGGTGATGATGGCGATGAGCGTCGCAGGCAAAGCGGAAATGCTTTTCCCCGGACAGCTCCGTCATTTCCAAAAGGCCAAGCCAAGCAAAGAGCGCCAAATTGCGGTAGACCGTATCCATGCTCAAGCCCGGATAAAGTGGGCGAAGCGCTTCAAGCACGTCTTTCGCCGTTACATATTTGTCGCTTTCGGCAAGCAGCTCGAGCATTTGTCGCCGTTTTTCCGTATATTTGAACCCTTTTTCTTTCATGAATTGCAGCGCTTCGTTGACGTTCATCAACGCCGCCTCCTTTTCCAGCCCAAAACGAGAAGCAACAGAACGACCGCCGTCATGACAATCGTCCCGCCTGGCGCCCAGTCGAGCTCATACGCCGCCCAAAGCCCAGCGATGACCGCCAGCTCGCCAAACAGCACGGAAAAAGCGATGGCTTGGCGGAAACTTTTCGCCACGCGGATGCTCGCCGCGACCGGCAGCGTCATCAGCGAAGAAATGAGAAGGACGCCGACAATGCGCATGGACGCCGCGATGACAAGCGCCACCAACAAAATAAACAAAAAGTGGATGAGCTTGACGCGCACGCCGGAAACGCGGGCATACTCTTCATCAAACGAAAGAAGAAACAGCTCCTTATAAAACACCGCAATCACCAACGCCACGGCGAGCGCCACCGCCAGCACGGTCCACACGTCCGTTCGACTGACAGCGCTAACGCTGCCAAATAAATATGAAAACAAATCGGTGGTAAACCCGTTGGCGATGGAAATCAATATGACGCCAAGGCCGATGCCCGCCGATAAAATGATCGGAATGGCGAGCTCTTCATAATGACGGTAGACGGTTCGCAGTTTCTCAATAAACAACGAGCCGAGCACCGAAAAGCTCATTCCGATGTAAAGAGGATTCCAACCGGCCGCAGCCGTTGCCGTTTTTCCAAGCAACAGCCCCGCGGCGATGCCGGCGAGCGTCACATGGCTCAACGCATCCGCAATTAGTGATAACCGCCGCACGACAATAAACACGCCAAGCAGCGGCGCGGCAAACCCGAGCAAAACGCCGGCAAAAAACGCATTGCGTAAAAACTCATAGTGCCAAATGGCTTCCCACACCCGTCATTCCTCCATCGTCATCATTTCCTGCCAAGGGCCCGCGTGGAAACAAACGATTCCGTTTTTTGAAGCGTTGCTATTCAAAAGGGGCGAACGGCTCTGGACCGCTGTTCCGTGTTTCGCCGCTCTCGTTAATGCCCGTGGCAAAGAACGCGAAGCGAATGGCCGTAAAACCGGGAAATCGCCTCATCGCCGAGCTGCGCAAACTCTTCCGTATTTCCATGAAAATAAAGGCGCTTGTTCAAGCAGGCGATATGGGTCACGCGGTCAGTGATCGTTCCGATGTCATGCGTCACTAATATGAGCGTTAAGCCGCGGCGGTTCAAATCGCCAAGCAGCTCATAAAACTCTTGCACATGGCGCGCATCGACCCCGACGGTCGGCTCATCCAAAATGAGCAACTCCGGTTCGCTCGCCAGCGCCCGGGCAATAAAGACTCGCTGCTGCTGGCCGCCAGACAGCTCACCGATATTGCGCTTCGCCAAGCCCGCTAGGCCAACCGCTGCAAGCGCCGCTTCGGCCGCCCGGTAGTCCTCGCGCCGCAACGCCCGGAACAAGCCGCGCTTCGCCGCCAATCCGCTCGTCACGACCTCTTCCACCGTTGCCGGAAACCCGCGGTTAAAGCTGTTCGCTTTTTGCGATACAAACCCGATCCGCTGCCACGCCCGAAACGACTCGACCGGCTCGCCGAACAAGAAAATGCGTCCGCTGGTCGGCTTTAACAAACCGAGCACACATTTCAACAGCGTTGATTTCCCCGAACCGTTCGGCCCTACGAGCCCCAAAAACGCTCCTTTTTGCACGGACAAATCGATGTGCTCTAGCACGTCTTCTTTTTCATAGCGAAACGATACATCTTCTACTTGCACAACAGGCCGTTGTTCCATAACTGGTCTCCCTCAGCAATTCAGAATCATTACGATTTTCCCCTATGGGCCAGTATAGACGATCGCGCCGCGTTTGTAAACTCAATGAATCGCCGATTTGAAACGAGCGCCGCGCACTTCATGCGTCGCCATAATGGTGATGAAGGCGTTGGGATCGATTTCATTGACAATCGCCTTTAGCTTGCTTACCTCGAGCCGAGTCACGACCGCGTAAATAATCTCTTTTTGCTCGTCCGTATAGCCACCTTTGCCGATCAGCTTCGTCGTCCCGCGACCCAAGCGATGCAAAATGGCGTCGGAAATTTCTTCATAATAGTCGGTGACAATAAAAGCCGCCCTTGTTTCATCAAGCCCTTCGATCACCGCATCGATCGTTTTCGAAGCGATGTAATACGTCATCACCGAATACATCGCCGATTCAATCCCGAGCACAAACGCCGCCCACCCGAAAATAAACACATTGACAAACATGACGAATTCGCCGACAGAAAACGGGATCTTTTTCGTCAAGAGGATGCCCAAAATTTCCGTTCCATCGAGTGATCCTCCGTGGCGGATGACGAGCCCGACGCCAAGCCCGAGCGCCAAACCGCCGAACACGGTCGCCAAAATCGGCTCGGTCGTCAGCGGGGAAAAATGATGAAACAGCCGTTCCGTGGCGCCGAGAACAAAGACGCCCAAAATGGTCGATAACATGAACGTTTTGCCGATTTGCTTGTAGCCGAAATACATAAACGGGGCGTTCAAGAGGATGACAAGCGTGGCGAAATTCAGCAGCCGCCATTCGTCCGGAATGACATAATCCAAAATCAGCGAGACACCGATAATGCCGCCATCAATCATTTTGTTCGGAACGAGCAGCCGCTCAATGGCAAACGCCGCCAAAGAGGCGCCGATAGCGATCATCAGCACCCGATACATCACGTGGCCGAACGGTTCTTTTTTATGTTGTTTGACTCCCAAACTTCTCTCCCATCCTTTCTGTTCTGTGTAAATGACCCGGGCTGTGCGCATCGTCAAACGCTTGAGGACGTCGGGCTTCCCTTCCCGTTTGCTAGGAGGCTGGTGATGGACTCGTCGATGCGGCTTTACCATGTCATTTCTCAATTCGAAACATCTTGCTGCATCGGTCCTGTTTTTCACTCGCTCTCCCATTGATGAAGCGAAGCAGCGGTTTTTCACCAGCCTTCAAGGCACCGGCGCTGAAGAAGAACCTTTTTTATTATACCATACACGTCTTTTCCATTCACGTCATATGATGGGAGCAGAAGCAAGGAGGCGGCTGCGATGAATGTGTATCACCAACTTGTCAGGCAAAAGCTGAAAACGATCACTCCTGAGGAGCTCGTTGCCTACAGCCATCGTTACGGTTTGGCGATTACGATCAAACAAGCGCAAACCATTCTCGATCTCGCCCGCACGAATGACATTAACGTCTTTGACCCGCAAGAACGGAAAAAGTGGGTGCGCGAGTTGGCCAAAATTACGTCACCCGAGATCGCTAGGAAAGCGAACGAACTATTTTTGCAATTTATGAAAAAAAAGTAAAAAAGGGCGAAACGCCCTTTTTTATTGCCCTTCAGCCATGATTTTTTCAAGAAGCTGGGCATCGAATGCCTGTGTGCGCAGCATGGCGATTTCATGCTTGTACGGTGGCTTTTTGTTGGTTTTATCTTCGCCGACGTAAGGCGTCTCTAAAATTTTCGGAATCGAGGAAAGCTGCGGATGATGGACGATGTAGTTGAGCGCGGCAAACCCGATGTAGCCAAAACCGATGTTTTCGTGGCGGTCTTTTTGGCTTCCGCGCGGGTTTTTGCTGTCATTGATGTGCAGCACTTTGAGCCGCTCCAGTCCGATGATCCGATCAAACTCAGCCAGAACGCCGTCGAAATCGTTGACGATGTCGTAGCCGGCGTCATGCGTATGGCACGTGTCAAAGCAGACAGACAGTTTGTCATTGTGCGTGACGCCGTCAATAATATAAGCGAGCTCCTCAAACGTGCGCCCGCATTCCGACCCTTTGCCGGCCATCGTTTCAAGGGCGATCTCCACCGTCTGCTCGCGCGTCAACACTTCGTTCAGCCCGCGGATGATTTGCCGAAGCCCGGCTTCCACGCCAGCGCCGACGTGGGCGCCCGGATGGAGGACGAGCTGTTTTGCGCCGATGGCTTCCGTCCGCTCGATCTCGGCGCGCAAAAACTCAACACCGAGCGCAAACGTATCGGCATTGACCGTATTGCCAATGTTGATAATATACGGAGCATGGACGACAATGTCCTCAATGCCGTGCGCTTTCATGTGCGCGCGCCCGGCTTCGATATTGAGCTCTTCAATCGCTTTGCGCCTTGTGTTTTGCGGCGCTCCGGTGTAAATCATAAACGTGTTCGCGCCATACGATGCCGCCTCCTCACTGGCGGCAAGCAACATTTTTTTTCCGCTCATGGACACGTGTGATCCGATTTTTACCATTTGTCATTCTCTCCCTTTTCTGTCCGCGCCGGCTATGACTGTTTGAAGCGCCCCAACCGCTTCCTTTTCTTCTCTAGCTCGGCGCGCAGCTTTTTCTTATAGCCGGGCTTGACTCGCTTCGCTTTTTTCATCTTGTCAACAAGCAGCGCCAGCTCATCGCGCTTTTCGTCCGCCCGCTTGCTCCGCCGATTCCATGGGGGCAGCTCCTTCCACTCCCCGCGCACGAGATCGCGATGGACAAAGGCGATACCCATTTTTTCCAACCGGGCGATGGCGTCTTGATCGGACGGCTCATAAATCGTCATCGCCACCCCGCTATAACCGGCGCGCGCCGTCCGCCCAGCTCGATGGATATAAAACGACAAGTCCTCCGGCAGCTCATAATTGATGACGTGGCTGACGCCTTCGATATCAATGCCGCGCGCTGCTAGGTCGGTGGCGACGACGTACTGAAACGCTAAGTCACGGATTTGGCTCATCATCTTTTTCCGTTCGCGCGGCGTCAAATCCCCATGGAGGACGCCTACTTTCAGCCCTTGTTCCGCGAGACGGTCGGCGATGTCATCCGCCATCTTTCGCGTATTGGCAAACACGATGGCCAAATACGGATTGGAGCTGACCAATACGTCATAAAGAAGCGTTACCTTGTCCCGTCCGCGCAGCGGAATGAGCACGTGTTCGATCTGCTCGTTGGCAACCTGCTTCGGAGCGACATGGACAAAGGTTGGATTTTCCATATATTTTTTCAAAAACGGTCGCAGCTTTTCCGGGATCGTCGCCGAAAAGACGAGCATTTGCAGCTCTTTCGGCATCCGCGCGGCAATTTGATCGACGTCGACGAGAAACCCGAGATCGAGCATCAAATCCGCCTCGTCGACCACAAGGATGCGAGCGGTGTGCACATCAAGCGCCTGTTCGCGAATAAAATCGTTGATGCGGCCCGGCGTACCGATGACGATATGCGGAGGCACATGAAGCTTTTCGAGCGCTTTTTGTTTATCCGTCCCCCCGATGAGACAGCGGACGACAATCATGCGATCTTTTGGACAAAACTTTGTTATTTTCAGCGTTTCGTGGTAAATTTGCGTCGCCAGCTCGCGGGTCGGTGCGGTGATCACCGCTTGCACCTCGGCGCGCTTCGGGTCGATCTTCTCTATGATCGGCAATAAATAGGCGTGCGTTTTCCCCGTTCCGGTTTGCGACTGTCCGACCATGCTTTCGCCGCGCAATACCTTGGGAATCACGCGCTCTTGAATTTCCGTCGGCTGATAAAAGCGAAGCGCGTTGATCGCTTCGATCAGAAACGGCTGAAACGGGAAACGGGAAAATAGTGTCTCGGCCATTTCACATCACTCCCTTCTTTGCGTACGCCCTTTGTTCGCTTCACCATTATAGCGAATGTCTGCCGCCGGCCGCAACTCAAGGGGTAGTCAACGAAAAACCTTTCCTTTCCCGCGCGCATAGGTTAGAACGAGGACATTTGTTCATCCGCACGATTGAGATTGAAAGGAGGAGACCGACATGACAGCCATGAGATACGGACGCCCCCCGGTAATGCCGTCCCCGTTTGCCGGCGGGCCGCCGTTCCCTTTCACCCGGATGCCAGCGGCGCCGCTTCGCCCGAACGGCCCCGGCAACCTATTGACCCGCCTCTTTTCGCGCGCACAGACGCCGACTGTTTCTTCGTCTTTGTGGGGGCTGCCAACGCTGCCAGGCACCGCCCCTACAGCGGCAGCGACCAACACGGGCGGCGGATTGATCGGCATGTTGAACAACGTGCAAAAAATGCTCGGCATCGCCCAAAACGTGATGCCGATGGTCCAGCAATACGGTCCGCTCATCCGCAATCTTCCGGCCATGATCCGCATTTTTCGGGAGCTGAAGCCGGCCGCTGAAGACGAAAGCGAGGCCAAGACGGAGAGCGCGACAAAAGACAGCGCGCCAAAACCGGCGGCAGCGAAACAAAAAAAGCGCCCCGTCCCCAAGGCGGCGGACGATGAGCCGCAAAAACGGCCGCCATCAACCGCGCCGCGGCCCTCGACACCAAAATTGTATATCTAAACTGATCCATTTTCAGCTGAACCATCGCAAACGGGGAACCCCCTCGGCGCCAACATTGGATAGCGAACCTAGAAGGGGGGTGAAAAACCGCTGCCACACCCCGATCGACGGCATGTTCATTCAGAAAAGAAAGTTGATTCCGCTAGGCTTCTCTAATTGAGAAACGAATGGAATCAGCAGAAGTTGACACGAAATCGCCGTCCTCCTAGAGGGCCGATGAAAAACGGCTGCCACGAGCAAATCAGCGACATATCGCCAAAAAAGAAGGCTGATTTCGCTAGGCTTTTCTAACTGATAAATAGATGGAATTGCAGTATTTTGTACTAAATCACCGCCCTCCTAGAAAAGTGGCAAATCAAAGAAGCAGGCCGCTTCCGACCTTGATGCCAAAATCGAATATCTAACCTCGATCCGCCCCAAGGTCGGCACCATGGGGCGGTTATTCTTTGTCTTCCTTCCCGCCCTCCGATATAATGAAGATGAACAACCGCCGCATGACCGGCGGCAGGGAGGGAATGCAATGGAAGTGATTAAAATTACCCCGCGCGGGTATTGTTACGGAGTCGTCGACGCCATGGTCATCGCCCGCAACGCGGCGCTGGATGCGTCATTGCCGCGTCCGATTTATATTCTTGGCATGATCGTTCACAATAAACACGTCACAGACGCGTTTGCCGAAGAAGGGATCATCACGCTAGATGGGGAAAATCGATTGGAAATTTTAGAAAAAATCGACCACGGCACGGTCATTTTCACAGCCCATGGCGTGTCGCCGGAAGTAAAAAAACGAGCGCTGGAAAAAGGGCTCGTCACGATTGACGCCACCTGCCCGGATGTGACGAAAACCCATCAGCTTATCGAACAAAAGCTCGCCGACGGCTACGATATCATCTATATCGGCAAAAAAGGGCATCCGGAGCCGGAGGGGGCGGTCGGCATCAACCCGAAACGCATCCATCTCGTTGAAACGGTCGAAGATGTCGAACGGCTGTCGCTTGCCAACGAACGCCTGATGGTGACGAACCAAACGACGATGAGCCAATGGGACGTCGCCGACATCATGGCGAAAGTGAAAGAGAAATATCCTCATGTGGAAATGCATAAAGAAATTTGTCTCGCGACCCAACTCCGGCAAGAAGCGGTCGCCGAACAGGCCAAAGAAGCCGATGTGACGATCGTTGTCGGCGATCCGCGCAGCAACAACTCGAACCGCCTTGCCCAAGTGTCGGAAGAAATCGCCGGCACGAAAGCGTATCGCGTCGCCGATGTGACCGAGATCGACATCGACTGGATTAAAACGGCGAAAAAAGTCGCCGTCACCGCCGGCGCTTCCACTCCGACGCCGATTACGAAAGAAGTGATCGACTTTTTGGAGCAGTTTGACCCGAACGACCCATCGACATGGAAACGGGAACGGAAAGTGCCGCTGCAAAAAATCTTGCCGAAAGTGAAAACAAAAAAAGAACAGTAACCGCTGTTTGAAAAGGCTGCCTTGGACAAGCGAGAAAACCGCGCGTCCAAGACAGCCTTTTTATCGGCCGTTCATACGAACTGAAACGGATCGGTGTGAACGCGAGAAGCGAACACTTCCACGTCCCATTGACGTTTGGCGAGCTCGGCGGTCAAGTATCGAGCTACACCTTCTTTCATGATGTTTTCGATATGATGTCCGGGATCAATGAGGCGAAGGCCGAGCGCTTGGGCGTCATGGGCGGTGTGGTAATATACGTCCCCTGTCACGTATACGTCCGCCCCGGCCGATGCGGCGGCGGCAACAAACTTATTCCCATCCCCGCCGAGCACTGCGACCGTTTGCACGACATCGTCAAGCCGGCCGACAACGCGCACCGCCGGAACCGAAAACACCGTCTTTACCCGCTCAGCCAATGCGCGCAGCGTCATCGGCTGCGGCAGGCGGCCGATGCGGCCAAGCCCAAAGCGACGGCCTTCATTGTCAAGCGGGTAAAGATCGTACGCGACTTCCTCGTACGGGTGAACGGCCAGCATCGCCTGTACCACTTCCCGTTCCAACGCAGCCGGCACAATCGTTTCGATGCGCACTTCTTCGACTTCCTCAAGCCGCCCTTGCGCCCCAATAAACGGCTGAGCCCCTTCCTCCGGCAAAAACGTCCCGATGCCGCGGCTGTTGAATGTGCAATGGCTGTAACGGCCGATATGGCCGGCGCCGGCATCGCCTATCGCCTTGCGCACCGCTTCAGCGTGCGTCACCGGCACGTACACGACGAGTTTTTTGAGCGGCTCGATATAGGTCGGCACCAACACGGTCGGATGGTGGAGACCGAGCGCCTCGGCGAGCCAATCGTTCACGCCGCCAGCGGCCACGTCCAAATTCGTATGGGCAGCGTACACGGCAATATCATGGTTGAGACAGGCGGCGATCATCCGCCCATGCCCGTCATCGGTCAGCAGCCGCTTGAGCGGGCGATAAAGCGGCGGATGATGGGCAATGATTAAATCGACCTGCTCGTTCGCGGCTTCAGCCACGACTTCTTCGAGCACATCCAAGGCAACCATCACTTTTTTGACCGGCTTGTTGAGCGTGCCGATTTGCAAGCCGATCGGATCGTCCTTCATCGCCAGCTGTTTCGGGGCCAGCTGCTCGATGAGCTGAACGATTTCGTAGCCGTACGGAACACGACTCATGGCAGCACCTCCTCGACCAAACGAATTTTTCGCTCCAGTTCGCGCCGTTTCCTTGCCGCTGCTTCGCTTTGCCCGTTGGCCGCCAAATCAGCGGCGATTTGCTTCCAATGGCGAAGCTCCTGTTGCCATTTTTCCCGAAACACGTCATTGTTTTCCCGAAGCAAAAATGGCCCGAGCAGCAGTTCGGCTTCCAAATGGCGGTATGGCCGCTCGGCCTCGCCGCGTTCAGCGACCAACACTTCATAAATGTGCCCGTCCTCTTCCAAAATGCGCTCGGCGATCAACTCCCAATCATGTTCGAGCAGCCAGCGGCGAACTCGTTCAGCGCCGACGTTCGGCTGCAAAATAAGCCGCTTCACGCCGGAAAGCTTTTCTTTTCCGTCGGACAAAATGCGAGCGATCAACGCTCCGCCCATGCCGGCGATCGTAATGCAATCGACTTCGCGGGGAGCAATGACCGAAAGACCGTCGCCCTTGCGCACCGAAATCCGGTCAGAAAGGCCGCACGTTTCCACCTGCTGCCGGGCTGAGCGCAGCGGCCCATCCGCCACCTCGCCGGCAACGGCCTTGGTCGCATAGCCGTGCAAACAAGCGTAGCAAGGCAAATAGGCATGATCCGAACCAATATCGGCAAGCACCGCCCCCCTTGGAATGAAGGAAGCGACCGTTTCCAGCCGTTTGGATAGACGATATTCATTCATGGCTTTCGATGCAACCGGCTCTCCACCATCTTTCCGCGATGGCGGGCTGCGTTTCCCTCCCTTCCATTCCTTGTGCTTTTATTGTACAAAGCAAAGATCCCTTTGCCAAAAGCAAAGGGATGCAATCGCCATTATTTCAGGCCGGACAGCCATTTGGCCATGGCATCGATATGTTCAGGTGGCACAAGTCCTGGCGGCATCTGGCCGCGTCCATTTTGCAAAACCGCTTTAATCTGATCGGTCGACAACCGGCCGCCGACTCCTTTTAAGGACGGCCCTACACCACCTTCATAGTTTTGCCCGTGACAGCCGGCGCACGTTTGTTTGAAAAACTGCTCCGGATTGAATTCAGCCGTTTGCTCTGTTTTTTCGCCGCCTTTTTTCTCTTTCGCCATCTCCTTTGCATCGCCTAGCCCTTTAAACGACAAGACGAACGTCAGCACAATCCCGAACGCCATGATGATGAAAAACGGGATGAGCGGATTGCGGTTCATCTTTTTCCCTCCCTATATGTATGATGAAAAGCGCTGCAAACAATTTTATTTTACTGTAAATGCGGGACAAGGAAAAGCCCTAAGTTTTGAAAAGGAAAACGGCCCACATTCAGCGCCACCAAGCGATCACGACGACAAGCAGCGCGCCAAGCGCGGCGGCAACCGACAGATAAGGGATGCGAAACAACCGCCCGACCCCCAGCCAGAGCGCGCAGTTTCCAAGCACAACAGCCGCCAGCATTCCCCCTTGCCCGGGAAAATACCGTTCGCTCCCGGCAACGGACGCAACGAGCAGCAGCCAAGCGCCGGCGATGAGCGGAACATGGAACAGCAGACGCTCGCGCCGCCATCGCCAACCGAGAAAAAGACAGATCGCCAAAAAAAGGGCAAAAAGGAGCGTTTGCAAAACGAATGACAATTCAGTAAAATAAATGACAAGAGCAGCAGCTGGAAGGAGAAGACAAAGAGCGACGGCGAGCGAGCTGCGCCATTGGCGACCGCGCGGGCGAACGCCGCCTTCGGTGTAGAGCGCCAGCAAGTAATCGCAATACTGTTCCGGCAAAAGCCGCGAGCGTTTCCAATATTCAATTTCTCGGATAATGATTTCCCGTCGTTGCCGATTCATCGGTCGCTCACCTTTCTTAAACATGAGAGAAAAAAATAGTTTACTTCATGAAGAAGTAAACTATCGAAAAAACCGGTCATTCCAAAAAGTCTTTCAACCGTTTGCTGCGGCTTGGATGACGCAGCTTGCGCAACGCTTTCGCTTCGATTTGCCGGATACGCTCGCGCGTCACACCGAACACTTTGCCGACTTCTTCGAGCGTTCGCGTCCTTCCGTCGTCAAGACCAAAGCGGAGACGGAGCACGTTTTCCTCGCGGTCGGTCAACGTGTCGAGCACATCTTCCAGCTGCTCTTTTAACAGCTCGTAAGCGGCGTGTTCCGAGGGCGAGGTGGCGTCTTGGTCTTCGATGAAGTCGCCAAGATGCGAGTCGTCCTCTTCACCGATCGGCGTTTCCAGCGACACGGGCTCTTGGGCGATTTTTAAAATTTCCCGCACTTTCTCCGGCGTCAAATCCATTTCTTCGGCGATTTCTTCCGGCGTTGGTTCGCGGCCGAGATCTTGCAGCAGCTGCCGTTGGACGCGAATCAATTTATTGATCGTTTCCACCATATGAACGGGGATGCGGATCGTTCGCGCCTGATCGGCGATCGCCCTCGTGATGGCTTGCCGGATCCACCAAGTCGCGTACGTGCTGAATTTATAGCCTTTTCGGTAGTCAAACTTTTCGACCGCCTTGATTAAGCCCATGTTCCCTTCTTGGATCAGATCGAGAAAGAGCATACCGCGGCCGACATACCGTTTGGCGATGCTGACGACAAGGCGGAGGTTGGCTTCTGTCAACCGGCGCTTCGCTTCCTCATCGCCTTGCTCGATCCGCTTGGCCAGCTCGATTTCCTCTTCGGCTGACAAAAGGGGAACGCGGCCGATTTCTTTTAAATACATGCGCACCGGGTCGTTGATTTTGACGCCAGGGGGAACGGACAAATCGTTTAAATCAAACTCCTCCTCTTTCTCCAGCTCGTCAAGATCCGGGTCCGCCTCCAACCCAGATTCGCTGATGACTTCAATGCCTTGGTCAGCAAGGTATTCATAATATTCGTCCATCTGGTCGGAGTCCAAATCGAATCCGGACAGCCGCTCAGCAATCTCCTCGTAGGTGAGAATGCCCCGCTTTTTCCCCAGCTCAGCGAGCTGCTCTTTGACTTGCTCGAGCGATTCGCCGGCAGCTTCAGCCTGTTTGGATTGGGCTGGTTTTTCAGCCATTTCATTACCTCCTTTAAAAACTCATACCACATGTTATGAAGAAGATAACATTTTTTTCATTTCAATCATTTCTTTGGCGATGCGGGCGGCTGTCAAAAAATCTTTTCTTCGCTCCGCTTCCGTTTGTTCTTGCTCTTTTTCCTTTAGCATTAACCATTTCGGGCGATTCAACACATGCCGAATGCAATCGGCAAGCTCGCGCTCCGAAACCTCATCGGCCACCGGCAAAAGCGACAGTTCGCTTGCGAGCGGCCGCAATTCGCCCGGCAGCCGGGACAAAATGGCGCTTGGGTCGGCCTCGTGCCCTTCCTCGTAAAAGGCGTAAATGTAAGCGGCCAGCGCTTGATGCTCCTCGAGATTAAACCGTCCGCCGACCTGCTCTTGCACGATGAGCGCCACGTCGCGGCTCCGCATCATATGGGCAAGCAGCAGACGCTCGGCGTTTTGAAAGGCGGGCAGCAGTTTTTTCGCCAGCGCCGGCCGCGCCTCCGTCCGGCCAGCGTCGGCTTCCGGCGGCTTAGGCTGCTCGCGCTTATGGTGGGAGAGCTGCTCGTAAAGCGCAGACAGCGACAACGAAAACTCCTCCGCGAGCTGGCGCACGTAATAATCTTTTTCGACCGGGCTTGACAGCTTGCTGATTTCCCGGAGCGCCTCCTCGATATAACGGAGCCGATCGCCTTCTTCCTGCAAGTTTTTGCCGTGCCGCAGCCGCTCCAGTTTAAACGCCATCAGCGGCCTTGCGGCGGCGATTTCGCCAACGAAGCGGTCCGCGCCGTAAACGCGTATATATTCATCCGGATCAAGCCCATCCGGAAGCGAGGCCACCTTGATTTGGCAGCCGAGCGCGCTCAGCTGTTCGGCGGCCCGCCAAGCCGCGTCCATTCCAGCGCGGTCGCCGTCATAGCAAATCGTGACCGTCTCCGCATGGCGGCGCAACAGGCGAGCCTGCTCCTCGGTGAGCGACGTTCCCATCGCCGCCACCACGTAATCAACGCCCGCCTGCACGGCGGAAATGACATCGGCAAACCCTTCCACAAGCAGCGCTTCTTGGCGCTTTCGAATCGGCACACGCGCCTCGTGAAAGAAATAGAAAAGCGTCCCTTTGCGGAAAATCGGCGTTTCCGGGCTATTGATGTACTTTGGCTGCCCTTCTCCAAGCGAGCGGCCGGAAAACCCGACCGTTGCGCCCCGATGGTCATGAATCGGAAACATCACCCGATTCCGGAAACGGTCGACATACCGCCCGTCTTCTCGTTTCAGCAACAGGCCCGCCTTTTCCATCAATACGAGCGAAAAAGCGCGGCTTTCGAGCAGCTTGGCGGCTGCGTCAGGCACATCGGGCGCATAGCCGATCTCAAACCGCTCGATCGTGTCCATCGTCCATCCGCGCGCTTGTAAAGCGTCGAGCGCGGCTTGTCCTTCTTTTGTATGGACAAGCAAATGATGGTAAAAGCGCTTCAACAGCGCGTGTGCTTCCATCATCGCCTTCGCTTCGCTAGCCGGGCCGTCCGCCCCTTCGCCAACGTTCTCATCATAGGAGGACAAATCAACACCAGCCTTGACGGCAAGCCGTTTCGCCGCTTCCACAAACGAAAGGCCCTCGATGTCCATTAAAAACGTAAAGACGTTTCCGCCTGCCCCGCAACCGAAGCAGTGGAAAATTTGTTTTTCCGGGGAAACGGAAAACGACGGCGTCTTCTCCCCGTGAAACGGGCATAAGCCAAAATAGTTGCGACCTTGCTTTTTTAACTGCACGTACTCGCCGATGACATCCACGATATCAACACCTCGGCGAATGGCCTCAATCGTCTCTTCGGGAATGCGATGTCCCATACGAACAACCTCGCATCGTATTTATTCTCGGCGGCAAGCCGATTTCCCTTTTTGTTTCGACAAATTTTTTCAACATCTCTGGAAGGCCGGTGAAAAACCGATGTCACACACCGATCAGCAGCATTTTCATTCAGAAAAAGTCCATGGATAGCGTGATCTGCCCTCCACCCGGGGATGAAAATCCTGCGTCAGTTCGGCATTTTCACCGAAAAGAAAACTGATTCTGCAAGGTTTCTCTAACTGAGAAATGTATGGAATCAGTAGTATTTTGCACCAAATCACCAGCCCCCTAGGTTCGCCCCTTGCCCGCCAAGTGAATGAGCCCGGCCGACCGCCCTAGACTGCCAAGGGCGCGCCGACGGCAGCGGCGCAGCCCAACGATGTACTCGATATATTATATTTCAGCAAGAAAAAGAAAATTTCACTTTTTTCGGTTCATCACCACAACGTGTACTTGACAGATGGTGCACTTTTCGAACAGGTGTAAGCAAAACATGATTGGTTTCCTGTTCTTTCGTGGATGCATAAGCAAGATGTGTAATGGAAAAACCAAGTGCAACTTTTGGTGAAGAGCCCTTTTTTCTTTTCGTTTTTGGGACACCGGACAGCCGGAGGCGAACAAGGGTCGGCTTCCCCCCTACTATTCTACACCCCCGTCAAAAAATCCTGCTTTTTTTGGCGAACCATCGACAACTTTGTCGAAAATCTTTTGTCGGTTTCCCTTGACAAACAGCTATCAATAGTTTACTCGTCTCATCCTCGCTCTAAACCTCGACGAGCCATTTTTTCTCGCAATTTTTTATTATAATACAAGCGTTGAAAAGATGCCATAAAAAAACGCACGATCACCGACAGGAAATCGTGCGGATGGCGAGCTGTTAACGCTTGAACGTTTTTAGAATGATGCTTGCCGTTTCCTCTACTGCTTTGTTCGTCACATCAATGACATCGCAACCGATTTTTTTCACGACCTCATCAAAATAGGCGAGCTCTTCTTTAATCCGGTCCATGTTCGCATAAATGGCTTGGTCGTTCAAACCGAGCGATTTCAGCCGCTCGCGGCGGATGGACAGCAGTTTGTCCGGGCTGATTTTCAAGCCGAAACATTTGTCCGCCCCGACTTGAAACAGCTGCTCCGGCGGCTCGACCTCTGGAACGATCGGCACGTTCGCCACTTTCAGCCGCTTGTGGGCCAAATATTGCGACAGCGGCGTTTTCGATGTGCGCGACACGCCGATGAGCACAATGTCGGCGCGCAAAATGCCGCGCGGATCGCGGCCGTCATCGTATTTGACCGCAAATTCGATCGCCTCGATTTTTTTGAAGTAATCTTCATCAAGCACGCGCACCTGGCCCGGCTCGTACCTAGGCGTCAACCCGAACAAACCGCTCATCTTTTCAATGAGCGGACCGATGATATCGTAGGCGACGACCCCTTCGCGCGCCGCTTCGGCGAGCAAAAATTCGCGCATCTCCGGAACGACGAGCGTAAACGCGATAATGGCGCGGTTCATTTTCGCCAAGGCGACAACTTCCGCGAGCGTCGTTTTATCCTCGACATACGGCACGCGCTTCACTTGGATGGAAGAGGCGTAAAACTGGCTCGCCGCCGCTTTGACGACAAGCTCGGCCGTTTCCCCGCCGGAGTCGGATACGACGTAAACGAGGCGCTGGTTCATGGTTCTCCTCCTTTTTTCCGTCACACATCATCTTTGGCTAATGAGACAAATGCTTTCGTCATGTTCGTTTTTGTAATGCGGCCGATCACTTCATATCCCTTTTCCGTCTTGCGCACGACCGGCATGGCATCGATTTGCTTTTCAATCAGCTGTTCGGCTACATCGATGAGCGAGTCATCTTTGTAACAGACGGCGATATTCGGCATCCGCGTCATAATAATATTGACAGGGATGGCCGTCAGTTCTTGCTTGCCGAGGCTTGCCCGCAACAAATCTTTTCGCGACAACACCCCGGCAAGAAGCGACTCGTCATCGACGACGAACAAGGTGCCGACATCTTCGAGAAACATTGTGACGATCGCGTCGTAGACGCTGACGTTTTCATTGACGACGACCGGAATCGACTGATAGTCTTCGACCTTCATCTTTTTGATTTTATCGGCAAACAGCTGTGTGCCTGTTTTTCCTGTGTAAAAATAGCCGACGCGCGGACGGGCTTCCAAGTAGCCGGCCATCGTTAAAATGGCCAAATCCGGCCGCAGCGTCGCCCGGGTTAAATTCAGCTTTTCGGCAATGCTCTCGCCGGTGATCGGCCCGTAATCTTTGACAATTTGCAAAATTTGCTCTTGGCGTTTATTCAGTTCGATCGTCGCTCACCACCTTGCCCAAAGGTCCCACACGCTATCATTCTCATTTATATTATACTACACGAACCGTTTACAAGGAAAATGGCTCCCCCTGCCCGCCGCTCGGGCCAAGCTTGTCCCGCAGCTCGTCGATCTGCGCCAAAAAACGCTTCGTTTTGAGCGTGAGGCCCGTATACTCCTCGTAATAGGCAGACAAGACCGCTTTCAGCTCCGCTCTTGTGCTTGCTTTAACGGAAACGGCACCCAGTCGGCTGAGGTCAAAGCGGGAAAAGAGGCGCAGCAGCCGGACTGAAGCGGGAGACAGCGGCAACCGGTGCGGATCCGCCGCTTCACAGCGATGGCAAAGAAAGCCCGCCTCCTTGATCGAGAAGGAAAAGCGCCCGACGGTCGCCCCGCAGCGGGCGCAGCGGTCGAGCAGCGGCGGCACGCCAAGCACGGAGAGCATCTTCATCTCATAAATGAAGGTTAAAATCTCGGCATCGCGCCCTTCGCTCATATAGCGCAACGTCTGCAGCAGCAAGGCAAACAAGTGCGGGTTGCTCTTTTGCTCTTCCGTCCCTTTATCGGTGAGCTCGACAAGGTAGGCGGCATATGCCGCGGCAAACAAATCCTCGCGCAACATCCGCATCGAATCGATCAGCTCCCCTTGCTGGAGAACGCCGACCCCGCGGCTGCGGCGCACGACGTAGCGCCCGTAACAGAGCGGCTGCGTTACAGCAGAAAGGCGGCTGCTTGGCTTTTTTGCGCCCCTTGCCATGGCAGCCACCTTTCCCCATTCTCGCGTAAACAAGGTCACAATTTTGTTCGTTTCCCCGTAGTCGACCGTCCGCATGACGATCGCTTCGCACGTTTCGTACATCTCATCACCACCGCTTCCATCCATGACGATGCTATGAGATCGGCTGATCGATTTCTTCCTGTTCGGCATGTTGTTCTTCGCCGTACAGCTTTTGCTCCCGCTCTAGTTCTTTAAACAAAAGGTACGTATCGATATTGCCTGTTTGGCTAAACAGCTTCCACGTAAACTCAAGCATGGAATGACACCTCTTTCCGCCTGCAGGCATGGCGTATTGGCCTTGTGTTTATAGGGTGGCTCGGGCCAAAACGGTTTATGTCGCGTAAATTTTTCTAGCGTCAATACTCCTCTTCGCGAAATCCAAAGTCACGCAGCTGCGCCAGCCGGTTGCGCCAGTCTTTCTGCACTTTCACCCACAGCTCCAAAAACACTCTCGACCCAAGCAGCGCTTCAATGTCGGCGCGCGCCCGCTGCCCGATTTCTTTCAGCATGCGGCCTTGTTTGCCGATGATAATGCCCTTTTGCGAATCGCGCTCCACAATGATGACGGCGCCAATGTAGACCACGCCCGTCTCCTCGCGCCGCTCGATCCGTTCGATGACGACGGCGATCGAATGCGGAACCTCCTCGCGCGTCAAATGAAGCGCTTTCTCGCGAATGAGCTCAGCGATGATAAACTGTTCGGGGTGGTCGGTAATTTGATCGGGCGGATAATATTGCGGACCTTCCGGCAGCCGCTGTTTAATCTGTTCAATCAAGCGTTCGACATTGTTTCCTTCGAGCGCGGAAATCGGCACAATTTCTGCAAACGGGTACAACCCGCGGTACTGCTCAATGAGCGGCAGCAATTCATCCGGATGGACGCGGTCGATTTTGTTGATGACTAAAAACACCGGGGTGTCGACTTCCTTTAGGCGCTCGATAATGAACGCCTCCCCGCGGCCAAACCCTTCCTCGGCGTTGACCATGAACAGGATGACATCGACCTCGCGCAGCGCGTTGAGCGCCACTTTCATCATAAAATCGCCGAGTTTATGCTTCGGCTTGTGCACCCCAGGAGTGTCGATAAAGATGATTTGCGCGTCATCATCCGTGTAAATGCCTTGGATTTTGTTGCGCGTCGTCTGCGGCTTATCGCTCATAATGGCGATTTTTTGCCCGATGACGCGGTTTAAAAACGTCGATTTGCCTACGTTTGGTCTTCCGATGATCGCGACGAATCCTGATTTGTATCCTTCTTTATTCATGCATATCCTCCGCTGCAAAAGCTTCCGGCAGCAATTCGCTGACCGTTACAATTTTTACATCGCCTTTTAAGTTCGCTAAAATGACGTTCATCCCACTCGGGCAAAGTTCGGCGATCACTTGGCGGCAGGCGCCGCACGGCGGCACTGGGCGGGGCGCGTCGGCAATGACCGCCAACGCCACAAATTCCCGTTCCCCTTCCGAATACGCTTTGAACAGCGCCGTTCGCTCGGCGCAGTTGCACAAGCTGTAAGCGGCATTTTCAATATTGCAGCCGCGGTAGACGGCGCCGCTTTCGGTCAAGAGCGCGGCGCCGACTTTGAATTTGGAGTAAGGGACATAAGCGAGTTCGCGCGCTTGTTTCGCTTCAGCAATAAGCGATTCGATGTTCACGGGTGACTCTTCCTTTCCTGCGGGCAATCCACGCTGCTTTCTTTTATTTTACAAAAAACACGTTTGAATTTCATCATTTGAAATCAAAATGTAACAGAAAAATTAGAATTTTCTCTTTCCTTCGCTCAACGAAGATGCGGCCAAAACAAGAGCACCGCGATGACGACAGCGAACCCGGACGCGACTAGCACCGCGGCCGCGGCGATGTCTTTCGCTGCTTTGGCGAGCGGATGGAACTTGTCCGTCGCCAAATCAACAACGCGTTCAATGGCCGTATTGACCAGCTCCAACGTGATGACCGCGCCCGCCGCCAACACGAGCACGACCCATTCCCAGCGCGACAATCCGACGGCCCAACCGGCAATACAGGCGGCAACGGCGGCCGCTAAGTGGAAGCGCAGATGGGCCTCCTCTTTGACCGCCACCTTCATTCCCGCCCACGCCCACGCGAAACGATCCCGCTCCCGCCGCAAGCGCATGGCTATCTCGTCAATCCAAGCCGCGTCAATATCTCTTCTTGCTTGGCAAACATGACGCGCTCCTCTTCTTCTGTTTCATGATCATAGCCAAGCAGATGCAAAAAGCCGTGGACAGCCAAAAATCCGAGCTCACGCATGAGCGAATGGCCGTATTCGGCCGCCTGCTCCTTTGCCCTCGGCACTGAAATGACGATGTCGCCAAGCGCCAGCGGCAAATCGGCGCCGGTGATGCCAATCTCCCCTTCCCCTTCCTCTTCCAAGGCGAACGAGAGCACGTCGGTTGGCGCATCTTTTCCCCGGTAATCGCGGTTCATGACGCGAATGCGCTCGTTGTCGACGAATGAAACGCACACTTCGGCCCCGTCCGGCACGTTTTCCACGGCGGCGGCCTCCGCGAGCAGCCGCTCGATCGTCTCAAGCTGCTCGCGGGTCATTTCATTCGTTTCGTCAATAAAATCAATGTGAATCGTCATGCATGTTTCACCTTTTCTTTCTGTACTTCCGGATATTCAATGCGCGAGTGGAACACACCGTTTAGCGTCTCGCAAAGCGAACGGGCGACAAGCTCCAACTCTTTGAGGGTGATGTCGCATTCGTTCAACTGATTGTCTTGCAGACGGTCAGCAATGATCGAGCGCACCACCTTCTCGATTTTTTCCGGCGATGGGTTGGCGAGCGAACGGACCGCGGCTTCGACGCTGTCGGCGATGTTGATGACCGCCGCCTCTTTCGTCTGCGGCTTCGGTCCGGGATAACGAAACTCTGCTTCCGAAACCCATTCGCTCTGCTCGCACGCCTTATGGTAAAAGTATTTCAGCAGCGTTGTGCCGTGATGCTGTTCGGCGATGTCGATGATTTCCTTTGGCAGTCGGTGCCTGCGGAGCAAGGCGACGCCGTCGGCGACGTGGGCGATAATAATATTTTTGCTCAGCTGCGGCGACAAATGATCATGTGGATTGCCGCCCATTTGATTTTCGATGAAATACCGAGGCCGCTTCGTCTTGCCGATGTCATGGTAGTAGCAGGCGACGCGCGCCAGCAGGCCGTTGGCGCCGATCGCCTCGCACGCCGCTTCGGCCAGATTGGCGACCATGATGCTATGGTGATACGTCCCCGGCGCTTCGGTAAGCAATTTGCGCAAAAGCGGATGGTTCGGGTTCGACAGCTCGATGAGCCGCAGCGGCGACAAAATGCCGAACGCCGCCTCCAGCACCGGCAGAAGGCCGATCGTCAAAATGACGGAAAACACGCTTGAGGCCGCGGCCATCAGCGCCATCAAACCGATTTCCGTCAGCGAATAACGGCCGTTTTTCAAAAGCAGGAGCGATAAAAGCGAAACCGTTTGAACGAAAGCGACCAGCACCCCGGTCCGCCAAATGTTCGCCTTCGCCAGCTCCTTCGGCAGGCCAAACGTTCCGGCCAAACCGCCGGCGAGCAAATACACGGCCAACGATACGGACATCGTTCCGGCAGCTCCCATTTCTTCGTTGAACAGCAAGCTCCCGCACACCGCCCCGATGATGGCCGTCATGACCGAAAGCCGCTCGCCAAGCAAAAGGCGCACCAACATCGGGCCGAACGCCGCCGGCACCAAATAGCCGACCGGGACGGCGCTTCCGGAAGGCAACAGGCGAATCAAAACCATCGCCGCCATCATCCCCGTCAAAACGGCGGTATAAAGCGACAGCTTCTCATTCGTCGGCTCGTGGCGAAAATAGTACATGAGCGGGGCGAGCAAGAGGAGCACAAACATTCCCAACCCGGCGGCCGTAAAGGATGGACGGTCGCTTTCAAGCAAGCCGACGAGCTCAAGCCGCCGATAAATATCGCTTGTAATGAATTGCCCTTCTTCCACGATCACTTGTCCTTGCAAAATTTTCACCGGCTTCACTTCATCCATCGCCTGACGCCGTTTCTCCTCGGTCGCCGTCCGATCGTAGACGACGTTCGGGATCACCGCTCGCCGGCAAAGCTTGGCAACCGGTTCGCGAAGCGCCGGCGGCAGAGCGGCGTATTCAATCTCGTTGGCCGCCTGTTCGCGGGCGGCCTCCAAATCGTTTTGTGAAATGCGTTCGCTCATGGCCGCATGAACGGCGGTGAGCGCCGCCTCCTTCGCCGTCTTCAGCTCTGAAGGCGCGGCGCTGAGCAGGCGCTGCCATTCCTCTGCCGACAAATAGGCGAACCATTCCGGCGGCAACCGCTCCTCGAGTTTGGCCGCCATCCCGCCCGCCGCGCGGTCCGATTCGGCCTCCTTTTGCACGCTCTCAATCGCCGCAAACAGCGAGGAAAGAAGGTCGACCCGGTTTTCAGCGTATTCTTTTTTCAACGTGTAAACATCCGCTACTTTCGCCGCCGCCTCTTCCTTCAGCTGGGCGGTCGCCTCTTTATCTTCCACCGTCACCGGGGAGCGAATCGTTTCCTTGGCGACGTCAAACAGGCGCAGTTCATATTGGCGCGGCTTGACTTGCCAGTACAAAACAGCAAACAACAGAACGGCCAAAAACAAAAACAGACAGAAGCGGACGAAACGGACCGTTTTTGTCCGCTCAAGAAAAAAACGAAGCCTTCCCACCGGTTTTCCCCTCGCTTTTCAAAAAGGCGCGGCCGCCCGTTGCGCAGTTTTTTATAAGCCGGCCTCGCCATAAGCGTCAATGATTTTGGCAACGAGCGGATGGCGGACGACATCCGACTGTTCTAAAAATACGAAGGCGATGCCGCTGATCGAAGCCAGAAGGCGCTTGGCGACGGAGAGGCCTGATTCGACTCCCCGCGGCAAGTCGACTTGGGAAATATCGCCTGTAATCACCATTTTCGATCCGAAGCCAAGCCGGGTCAGAAACATTTTCATTTGCGCCGGCGTGGTGTTTTGCGCCTCATCTAGAATGACGAAGGCATCGTCCAACGTTCTCCCGCGCATGTAGGCGAGCGGGGCGATTTCGATCGTCCCTCGCTCAATGAGCCGCTGCGTCTGCTCAACGCCGAGCACATCATGCAACGCATCATAGAGCGGCCGCAAATACGGATCGACTTTCTCTTTCAAATCGCCGGGCAAAAAGCCAAGGCTTTCTCCCGCCTCGACCGCCGGGCGGGTGAGGATGATGCGCTTGACGCTTCCGGCTTTCAGCGCCTTGACGGCCATAACGACCGCCAAATACGTTTTCCCGGTGCCAGCCGGGCCGATGCCGAACGTCAAATCGTGCTGTTCGATCGCAGCCACATAATAGCGCTGCCCCAATGTTTTGACGCGGATCGGCTTTCCTTTGGCGTTTTTCACGATCTCTTGGTCATACAGCTGAACGAGGCCGTCAAGCGCCCCCTTTTTCGCCAGCTGGATCGCATACATCACATCGCGCTCCCCGACCGCCACCCCTTTGCGAATGACGATGAGCAAATGGCGCAAAAGCTCATCGACAAGCTGGACTTGCTGGGGCGGGCCGGAAACGTTGACCGTTTCCCCGCGCGTCACAATGGAGACGCCAAGCTCTTCTTCCATCCGTTTCAAGTGGGCATCATGGACGCCAAAGAGCGCAGCCGCTTCCTGTTGATTTCGCACGTGTTGGCTGATCGTAACGAACTGCTCTGACATTCTCAATCTCCTTGAACAATGGGTTGTGGTACAGCAATGTTTTCAATGACTTCATAATGCAATTCTACCCTTACTTTACCATTCTCTTTCTCCTGATGCAAAACTTTTTCGCCGCGGATGGCCGCCTCCTCCGGCAGTTTGGCCCGCAGTTCGCGGCGGGCGATGCGCCTTGCTTCCGCGAACGCTTCTTCCCACGTGTAGCTCCGCTTCACCGCTTCCGCCTCGCGGATGATGACACGTTCATAATAAAAAGGCAAGTCCCATTTCCAAAAGCGAAACGGCCGCTTTTCTCTTTCAACAACCATATGGGAAAACGGCGGCTTCTCCCATCCCCAGACCGGGATGGACAGTCGGCCGATCCCGATATAATGGCGCGCCATCGCTTTTCCCGTCAACACATGAAACGTCGTCTCCAGCGGCAGGACAACGGTAGACTTGTACCATGTTTCGCCAAACACCTTCCCGTTAGCCGGCACAAATTTCGTTCGCCCTTCGGCGCCGATGATGCCCGAGACGAGCAGCTGCCCTTTTTGCACGTAATCGTTGACGGAAACGAGCGGTTGTCCTTCTTCAACGAATAAGTCCACCACCACCGCCTCTTTTTTCGCGACCAAATGGCGCGGCGGAAGCGGTTGTTTCGGTTCGGGAATTTCCTTTTCCACCACTTGAAAATGAAGCGATGTCCCTTTCCATTCCACCCCGACCCACGTAATGTCGCGAATTCGTTCCGTCAACTTTTTTTGTAGCGTTTCCGGGTCGTCGAGCAAAAATTGGAATGCGCCGCGCTCCACTCCCATCCGCTTCAGCTCGCGGATGATTTGATGCTCGGTCTCCGGCGTCGCCCCCTCGATGTCGATGTTCCACACGACGTTCGACAGCAAAAACACCCCCGCTAGAAAAACGAGCAGGCCAAGCCAAAACCCGCTGTTTCGCCAAACCCGGCGCCAAAAAAACGGCAAGCCGGTTCGGCCGACAAACGAGAGTTTGCATCCGCTTTTCCGGGCGATATGGCGCAGCTGTTTTACATCGCTGAGCCTAATGAAGAACGTCACGGTATCCGCGCTATGCTTTTTCACGTTCCAAACAGCCATCCCTTGGCGGACGCAGGCGTTGATCAATCGTTCGATCCCTTTTCCTCTCACTTTGACCCGCACGCTGCCGGCAAGCGTGTCGACCCATTCGTTCTTCATCCCCGTTCCTCCTCGCTATTTATCGATATACGTTACTTGGTTAATTTTTCCTTCCAACAAAATTTCCTCCGGCAATATCGTTTTAATGACAAATTGTTCGCCGCGGACAATAAGCTGGCCGTTTCGCAGCAACAAGCGGAGCTCTTTATCGCTGAAGGCGAGCAGCCCGCGGTGGTTTTCAATGTAAATATGGATTTGGCCAATCATCGTAATGCGAGGCAAATCCATCATAATGTCGGCGGGAAGCTCGAGCGTTTCCGCCATCCACCGCTTCACCTGCTGGCGCCACCTTTTCACCATCAAAAAAGAACCCCCTTTCATCTCATATGTATGAGACAAAAGGGGGTTCTAGCACCGCTTTTCAAAAACGATGGGCCCGCCTGTCCGGCAAGGCCCATCGCCCATTATGACAACTGTTGTCGCACGAGTTGATTGACGAGCGAACCATCTGCTTTCCCTTTCACCTTCGGCATGATCGCGCTCATCACTTTTCCCATATCCGCTTTCGAAGAAGCGCCGACTTCTTTGATCGTCTCTGCGATCAGTTCGCGGAGCTCCTCTTCCGTCAGCGGCTTCGGCATATACGACTGAACGATTTCAATTTCGGTTTTTGCCTTTTCGACTAGATCTGAACGGCCAGCGTTTTCAAATTCGTGGAGGGAGTCTTTACGCTGCTTCAGTTCACGGGAAAGAACCGTCAGCTCTTCGTCCTCGGACAGCGCGCTTTTGCCGAGCTTGATCGCTTCGTTTTGCAGCGCCGCCTTCAGCATGCGGAGAACGGACAGCTTTTCTTTCTCCTTGCTTTTCATCGCCTGCTTCATATCGTTATTCAAACGATCGAGAAGACTCACCGACTATACACCCTCTTTAATGCGTGCTCTTAGTGCTTGCGCTTTCTCGCCGCTTCAGATTTTTTCTTCCGTCTGACGCTTGGCTTTTCGTAAAATTCACGCTTTCTCACTTCTTGCAAAGTGCCTGTTTTCGAAACGGCACGCTTAAAGCGACGAAGAGCGTCATCGATCGACTCGTTTTTGCGCACGATCGTTTTGGACATCCTGCTTCCCTCCCTCCGAACACCAACCATTGCATATTGTACTTGTCAATTATAATACATGCCGATCGAAAAGGTCAATACAAAAAGCGCGCGGCGTTCGTCTTCCGAAAAAGCGGTCATTGCCGACGGACAAGGCCCATACATATAGGATGAAGGGAGAGAGCGCCGATGGGTTCACTCTTTGTGCTGTTGGCCGTTTACACCGCTATTTTTCTTCTCGGCATGTTGATGATGCGGGCGGGGCTTTACACGTTGTCCGGCGACCGAATGAACGAATGGCTGATGCGCTTTACGGCCAAACCTTGGCAATCGTTTCTCACCGGCTTGGCGACAACCGCGCTTGTGCAAAGTAGTTCGGCCGTGATGGTGATGACCGTCGGCTTGGTCGCCACCGGCTACTTATCGTTCCGGCAGTCCATCGGCATCATCTTAGGCAGCAACATCGGTTCGACGCTCACGACGGAGCTGATGACGCTCGATCTCGGCGAGGGCGCCATTCCGCTTCTTTTGGGGGGCGCGCTGCTCGTTTTTCTCGGCCGCCGTCGGTTCCTTTACGGCATCGGCATGGCGGTCGCCGGTCTGGCCGTCTTGCTGTTTGCCATGGACGGTTTTTCAAGCTTGGCGAGGCCGCTGGCCGCCTATCCGTTTGTCAACGTCTGGCTTCAGGAGACGAACCGCTCGACGGCCGCCGGTTTGCTTGTCGGCATCGCCTTGACCGCGCTCGTCCATTCCAGTGCAGCGACGATCGGCATCGCCATGGGGTTTGTAAACGAACAATTGTTGACGCTGCCAGCTGCCATTGCCATTTTGCTTGGCGCGAACATCGGGACGTGCATCACCGGCCTGCTGGCGTCGATCGGGGCCGGCAAGGAGGCGCGGCTGACCGCCTACACCCATCTGTGGCTGAACGTCGCCGGCGTCGCCGTGTTTGCCTTTTTCACCGCTCCGCTCGCCCGCTTCGCCGCTTTGCTCAGCCCGGCCCCGGACGTGCAGCTCGCCCATGTCAGCGTCGTGTTTAACGTTGTTTGTTCCGTCGCCGCGTTGCCGTTTGTCGGCGCCATTGAGCGGGCCATGATCCGTTTGCACGGCAGCCGCTGAGCTTAGTGGAAGACATCGGTGGACGGCGGCGATGTTTCCTTCGAACGAAGCGCTAGGCGGCCGTCGAGCTTAATAGCCGGCGCCGCCCGTTTGCCCGCGGACAATCGCCACCCCGGAGCTCGTCCCGATGCGCGTCGCCCCGGCTGCGATCATCGCTTCGGCCGTTTCCCGATCGCGCACGCCGCCGGACGCTTTGACGCCCGCTTTGTCACCGACCGTCCGCCGCATGAGCGCCACGTCCTCGACCGTCGCGCCGCCGCCGGAGAATCCGGTCGACGTTTTCACGTAATCGGCCCCCGCCTTCACCGCCAATTGGCAGGCGCGCACTTTTTCTTCATCGGTCAGCAAAGCCGTTTCGATAATCACTTTCACCAGCGCTTTTCCGGCCGCCGCCTCGACGACAGCGCGAATGTCGCGCTCAACAAGCTCATCATCGCCGCTTTTTAACGCGCCGATGTTGATCACCATATCCACCTCGCCGGCGCCGTTTTCGATGGCGTTATTCGTTTCAAACGCCTTTGTTTCCGGCGTTGTCGCCCCCAGCGGAAAACCGATGACGGTGCAAACGCGGACATCGGTGCCGGAAAGCTCGCGCGCCGCCGCTTTCACCCACGCCGGGTTGACACAGACGGAGGCGAAGCCGTATTGTTTCGCTTCGCGGCATAGTTGAATGATTTGTTCTTCCGTCGCCTCTGGCTTGAGCAGCGTATGATCGATCATTTTGGCCATATTCTCTGTCATGGAACATCGCTCCTTTCTCCTGCTACTGCAAAAAATGAAAGGTCTGACGTCTACCATCATACCATGTCGTTACCATAAAAACTAGCCGCCATCCGTATCGTCTCCCATTTCATCTTCCGGCGAGCTTGTTAGCCTGCTCGAGAGAAATGGACGGAAAAAGATCCATGGGCAGCGGTCCGCCCTCCGCTCAGAGATGAACATCACCGCCTGCGGGCACGGGATTTTTACGGAAAGATCCATGGACGGCGATCCGCCCTTCACCCGGGGATGAAAATCCGCGTCAGTTCGGCATTTTCATGGGGAGCGATGTAACAGCGACCCAAGGATGAAAGTGACCGCTTGCTGACGGGATTTTCGCAGAGAAGTTCCATGAGCAGCACGATCCGCCCTCCACCCAAGGATGAAAATCCATGTCAGTTCGCTATTTTCACCGAAAACAAAAACCCAGCCTAAAGGCTGGGAAGTATGAGGCGGACGCGCTTAGCCTAAATCGGCCATTGGGATTAGGAACTTAATTTTACCGATCGGACGGCCTCATCCGGCACAACGCGGACAAACTCGCCTTCGTTATACGGGTAGCCGGCTTTGGTGATCTTCACTTTCACCAGTTCGCCAATCAGCTCGTCGGACGCTGGAAAACGGACTTTCAAGTAATTATCGGTGTAACCAACGTACAAGTGCGGCTCTTCTTTGTCGCGCTCTTCCGGGATGACTTCAAGCACTTGCCCTTCAAACTGCGAGGCGTATTCTTTCGCCAGCTGGTCGGAAAGGGCGATCAAGCGGCGGACGCGGTCGTGCTTCGTCTCTTCATCAATTTGATCCGGCATGCGCGCCGCCGGCGTGCCGGTCCGCTTCGAATACGGGAAAACGTGAAGCTCGGAAAACCGCTGCTCGCGAATAAAGTTGTACGTCTCCATAAATTCCTCTTCCGTTTCACCAGGGAAGCCGACGATGACATCTGAGGTCACCGCCAGTTCCGGAAACACGTCGCGCAGCCGGGTGAGCCGCTCGGCGTAAAATTCCACCGTATATTTGCGGCGCATCCGCTTCAGCACCGTATTCGACCCCGATTGGAGCGGGATGTGCAAGTGGCGGACGATTTTGTCCGACCGCCGCAAAACTTCGATGACTTCATCGGTCAGCTGGCTCGCCTCGATGGATGAAATGCGGAGCCGCTTCAGCCCCGGCACTTGCTCGTCCAAATCGCGCAACAAGGCGGCAAAATTATAGTCTTTCAGATCGGTGCCATAACCGCCGGTGTGAATGCCGGTCAGCACGATTTCTTTGTAGCCGGCGGCGACGAGCTGGCGCGCCTGACGGATGATCTCCTGCGGGTCGCGCGAGCGCATTAAGCCGCGCGCCCATGGAATGATGCAAAACGTGCAAAAGTTGTTGCACCCTTCTTGGATTTTCAGCGACGCCCGCGTCCGGTCGGTGAATTCCGGCACATCCATCTCCTCAAAGACGCGCGTTTTCATGATATTATGGACGGCATTGATCGGCTGCCGTTCGCGCTGAAACTGCTCAATGTACTCTAACATTTTATGGCGGTCTTGCGTGCCGATGACAATATCAACACCCGGAATGGCCATCACCTCAGCCGGCGATGTTTGCGCGTAGCAGCCGGTCACGCAAACGACGGCGTCCGGATTGCGGCGCACCGCGCGGCGGATGACTTGACGGCTTTTTTTGTCGCCGGTGTTCGTCACCGTGCACGTATTGATCACATAAACATCGGCGCGGCTTTCAAACTCTTTCCGTTCGTAGCCGGCCTGTTTAAACAGCTGCCAGATCGCTTCCGTTTCATAGTGATTGACTTTGCAGCCCAATGTATGAAAAGCCACTGTTGGCATCGCATTCACCTCACTCTATTCCCCCGCTCGGTCGCAGGGGGGATTTCGGTCGTCCGCGGATCGCTTATCCGCAGGCTACCTTCGCAGCTCCCACTCATAGGAAGCAGCGGCAAGCAAATAAAGTGGCGCCGTCTCCGTCCGCAAAATGCGCGGCCCGAGGCTGCACGGCAAAAAGCCGTGCTGTTCGAGTCGTTCCGCTTCTTCCGCGCTGAATCCTCCCTCCGGCCCAAAGACGGCCAAAAGCGAGCCTCCGGGCGCTAGGTCGGTCAAAAGGGCCGGGAGCGAAGCGTGCCGCCCTCGGCGCGCTTCCTCCTCATAAGCGAACAGCCGAACGTCAACCGTTTCGCCAAACGCAACGAGCTCGGCCAACGAAAGCGGCGCCCGCACGTCCGGCACCACGGTTCGCTCGGCCTGTTCAGCCGCCTCTTTGGCGATTTTTTTCCACCGCTCCACCTTTTTCTCCGCTTTTTTGTCCTCCCATTTGACGAGCGAACGAGCGGCAGCAAACGGCAAAAAACCGGCCGCCCCGAGCTCCGTCCCTTTTTGGATGACAAGCTCCCATTTGTCCCCTTTCGGCAGCCCTTGCGCGATATAAATGCGCACCGGCAGTTCACGCCGCTCCTCTTTCCATTGTACAATACGGGCTTGCACTTGCTCATTGGCAATTTGTTCAATTTGGCAAACCGCCGTGCGCCCGTCCGGAAACACGCAGGCAATCGCCGCGCCCGGTTTCATGCGCATGACGCGAGCGATATGATGGGCGTCATCGCCGCTGATCGCGACGATTTCCCCGCGCCGTGCCTGTTCGGAAACGAAATAGCGCTGCAACCGACATCCCTTCTTTGCTTACGGTTTCGTGAAACAACGATCGCAACAAAACGGTTTCGTCGAAGGCCGCCTCCTGTTTGCTTACGGTTTCGCGGCGACCAACGCCACCCAATCTTCCATCACCTTCGTATCGGCGATCGCAAATCCTAAAGCGAGCAATTCGTTTTGGACCTCTTGTTTTTTCGCCTGAATGATGCCCGAGACGATCAAGCGGCCGCCCGGCTTCAACAGCCGGTAGGCGTCGCCGGCAAAGCGCAAAATGATTTCCGCCAAAATGTTGGCGACGATCACGTCAGCCGGTTCCTCGATATGGTCAAGCAAATTGTTTTGTGAGACCGTTACGATATGCTGCACCTTATTGAGCTTCACGTTCAGCCGCGCGCTGTCGACCGCCACCGGATCCAAATCGAGCGCCCGCACCGACCGGGCGCCGAGCATCGCCGCGGCGATGCTTAAAATGCCGGAGCCGGTGCCAACATCAATGACCTCGTCGCCAGGGCGCACGTATTTTTCAAGCGCCTGCAGGCACATGACCGTCGTCGGGTGCGTGCCGGTGCCAAACGCCATGCCCGGGTCCATTTCGATGATCAGCTCGTCGTCGGAAGCCGGTTCATACGTCTCCCACGTTGGCACGACCGTAAACTTTTCCGATACTTTGACCGGGTGGTAATGCTTTTTCCACGCCGTCGCCCATTCTTCCTCATTCACTTCGCTCAACGTAATTTTATTTTTGCCAAGGTCAATATCGTATAGCCATAAATTGTTAATCGCCTGCTTAATTTGTTCCACCGTTTCGCCAAGAAAGCTGTTGACCGGCAAATATGCCTTAATGATGACCCCTTCTTCCGGATAATCGTCGGGATTGAGCTCGACGATCTCTCCGTACCAATCGTCGCGGTCTTTGACAAGGTCGTACGAGTCCTCAATGACCACGCCGCCGGCGCCGGCTTCATGCAAAATGTTCGAAATCGCTTCGACCGCTTCGTGCGTCGTATGGATGCTGATTTCTGACCATTTCATCGCGCTTACGCTTCTCCTTTGAACGCCTTTTTGACTTTTTCAAAAAAACGGGTATGCGGCCCGTCATGCATCGTCTCTCCACCGAGCCGATCAAACTCGCGCAACAGCTGTTTTTGCTTTTCCGTCAACCGCGTCGGCGTCACAACGCGGACGATGACGTGCTGGTCGCCTTGGCCGTAGCCGCGCACGTTCGGCACCCCTTTTCCCTTCAAGCGAAAGCGCGTGCCCGTTTGCGTGCCGGCTGGGATTTTCAGCTTAACGGGGCCATGAAGCGTCGGCACTTCCATTTCATCGCCAAGCGCCGCTTGGGCGAACGACAGCGGCACCTCGCAATAAATATCGTCGCCGTCGCGCTTAAAAAACTCATGCGGTTCGACATGGAAGACGATGTACAAATCCCCCGGCGGCCCGCCGTTGATCCCCGGTTCCCCTTGACCGGCGACGCGCAGCTGCTGTCCGTCGTCGACACCGGCCGGAATTTTGACGTGAATTTTTTTCCGCCGTTTCACGCGCCCCGTGCCCCCGCACGTTGGGCATTTTTCCGGAATGTAGCGGCCCGTGCCGGCGCAGACCGGGCACGTCCGGCGGTTGACGATGCGGCCAAACGGCGTTGCTTGTTCGCTTGTCACTTGCCCGCTGCCGTGGCAGTGCGGGCACGATTGCGGGCTTGTGCCCGGTTTTGCCCCGCTGCCGCGGCACGTGTCGCACTCCTCTTCTCGGGGAACTTCGATTTCCGTTTCTTTTCCGAACGCCGCTTCCTCAAACGTGAGCGTCATCATATATTCGAGGTCGGCTCCTTTGCGCGGCCCGCTCGCCCGCCGGCGCGGCCCGCTCGCCCGCCGGCGCGGACCGGCGCCGAAAAACGTCTCAAAAATATCTTCAAAGCCGCCAAAGCCGCTAAAACCGCCGAAATCAAAGCCGCCTTGAAATCCGCCGCCAAACGTTTCGTTCGGATCGACATGCCCGAATTGGTCGTAGCGGGCCCGCTTTTCATCATCGCTCAGCACTTCGTACGCCTCTTTGATCTCCTTGAACTTCTCGGCGGCGTCCGGCGCTTTGTTAATGTCTGGATGATACTGTTTCGAAAGCTTCCGGTACGCTTTTTTGATCTCGTCTTTCGTCGCGTTTTTGCTGACGCCGAGAATCTCGTAATAGTCGCGCTTCGCCATCGTTGATCATCCACTCCCGATTCATTCACATAAAGGTTATTTTATCATTTTCCTTTGCTTTATGGCAATATGTGAATGCTAGAAAAAAAGTCAAAGCCAAGGCAGGCCTGACTTTGACTTTTTCTTTTTCCCTTATTTATCGTCATTGACTTCTTTAAACTCCGCATCCACGACGTTGTCTTGGTTGGCCGCGCCCGTTTGCGCCTGTTTCGCCGCCTGCTCATACAGTTTGATCGACAGCTGCTGCACCGCTTCTTGCAGCGCTTCTTTTTTCTTGCGAATGTCATCGAGATCGTTTTTCTCGAGCGCCGCCTTCAACGCTTCCTTCGCCGCTTCGGCTTTCTTGATGTCATCGGCGCTCACTTTTCCTTCGACTTCTTTTAACGTTTTGTCAGTCATGAAAAGGAGCTGGTCGGCCTCGTTGCGCAGCTCGGCCGCTTCTTTCCGCTTCCGGTCGGCTTCGGCGTTTTCTTCCGCTTCTTTAATCATGCGCTGAATTTCCTCTTCCGACAAACCGGACGACGATTTGATCGTAATCGATTGCTCTTTGTTCGTTCCTAAATCTTTGGCGCGCACGTGAACGATGCCGTTGGCGTCGATATCGAACGTGACTTCAATTTGCGGCACGCCGCGCGGCGCCGGCGGGATGCCGGTCAGCTGGAAGCGGCCCAGCGTTTTGTTGTCGGCCGCCATCGGACGCTCCCCTTGCAAGACGTGAATGTCAACGGTCGTCTGGTTGTCGGCCGCGGTTGTAAACACTTGCGATTTGCTCGTCGGAATCGTCGTATTCCGCTCGATCAATTTCGTAAACACGCCGCCCATCGTTTCAATGCCGAGCGACAGCGGGGTGACGTCAAGCAGGACGACATCTTTGACCTCGCCGGCGATGACGCCGCCTTGGATCGCCGCGCCGATCGCCACGACTTCATCCGGGTTGACGCCTTTGTGCGGCTCTTTGCCGAGTTCGCGCTTGATCGCTTCTTGCACGGCCGGAATGCGCGTCGAACCGCCGACCAAAATGATTTTGTCGATGTCGGCTGGCGTCAAACCGGCGTCTTGCAACGCTTGGCGGACCGGTCCCATCGTCCGCTCGACGAGGTGGGCCGACAATTCTTCAAACTTGGCGCGGGTGAGCGTCGTCTCAAGATGGAGCGGGCCGTTTTCGTTCGCGCTGATAAACGGCAGCGAAATTTGCGTCTGCGTCACGCCGGACAGCTCTTTTTTCGCTTTTTCCGCCGCATCTTTTAAGCGCTGGAGCGCCATTTTGTCTTTGGACAAATCGATGCCGTGCTCTTGCTTGAACTGATTGACCAAATAATCGATGATCACTTGGTCAAAGTCGTCGCCGCCCAAATGGTTGTCGCCGGCGGTCGCCTTCACTTCAAACACGCCGTCGCCAAGCTCCAAAATCGAGACGTCAAACGTCCCGCCGCCCAAGTCGTAGACGAGAATCGTTTGGTCTTCTTCTTTATCTAAACCGTAAGCGAGCGCCGCCGCCGTCGGCTCGTTGATGATGCGTTCGACTTGCAAGCCGGCGATGCGGCCAGCGTCTTTCGTCGCTTGGCGTTGGGCATCGTTGAAATAGGCCGGCACGGTGATGACGGCGCGCGTCACCGGCTCACCTAAATAGTCTTCGGCGTACGATTTCAAGTATTGCAAAATGATCGCTGAAATTTCTTGCGGTGTATATTGCTTTCCTTCAATTTCGACTTTGTAATCGGTGCCCATATGGCGCTTGATCGAGATGATCGTGTTCGGGTTCGTGATCGCTTGCCGTTTGGCGACTTCGCCGACGAGGCGCTCGCCGTTTTTAAACGCCACGACCGATGGGGTCGTGCGGTTTCCTTCCGGGTTCGGAATGACTTTCGCTTCGCCGCCTTCCAACACGGCGACGCAAGAGTTCGTCGTTCCTAAGTCGATACCGATAATTTTGCTCATCGCCTATCACCCTCCGTTTCCGTTTACTGACTCACTTTGACCATGGCGGGGCGCAGCACGCGGTCTTTCAGCCGGTAGCCTTTTTGCAGCTCTTCCACGACCGTGTTCGGCTCATACCCCTCGGCTTCCGCTTGCATGACCGCTTGATGCCAATGGGGATCGAACGGCTTGCCGACCGCCTCGATCGCCTCAACCCCTTCTTTCTTCAAGGCATCGACAAGCGACCGGTACACCATTTCCATCCCTTGCAAAATCGACTTCGCCTGTTCGCTGTCCGCCTCAATGTTCAAGGCGCGTTCAAAGTTGTCGAGAACCGGAAGCAAATCATTGGCCAAACTTTGCGCGCGGTATTTTTCCGCCGCTTCCATCTCTTGGCGCGTCCGACGGCGGAAGTTTTCGAAATCGGCGTACAGGCGGAGATACCGGTTTTCCATCTCGGCCAATTTCGCTTCCAATTCAGCGATCTGCGCCTTGGCCGCTGCCAGCTCTTCGGCTGTTGGCGCCGTTTCCATCGGTTCCGCCGCTTCCTCCCGATCGGCTTGTTCGCTTTCTTCCTCATGCAAAGCAGCGTTCGATTCTCCGCCAAGCGGCGCGGCGGATTCTTCCTCACCCGCTCTCTCCCGCTCCGGTTCAGCGTATGTAGCTTGTTCCATGGCTTGTTTTTCTCCTTGTTCCATCGATTTTCACCTCCCTGCCCGGGCCCCTTGCCGGATGTTAGGCAAAAGCGAATCCGTCTCTCGATGGTCGCTCCTAGCGTCTTGATCAACCGTTTGCCGTCCCCCCGGGCCCTTCCTTGTTTATGTATCAATGGCCACAAGGAAAGGATGGATGCGCGATCCATCCGTTATCCAATATGGCCATTCTTATTGGCTTTGATACCATTTCGTCAGCGCGGCCGACAAATCGGAGGCGACGCGGTTTAAGACCGTGATGACGCGCGAATATTCCATGCGCGTCGGCCCTAAAATCGCAATCGCTCCAAGCGGCTCATCGCCGACCGTGTACGTCGCCGTAATCAAACTGCAGTTTTCCATGCCGCGCAGCTCGTTTTCGTGTCCGATCGACACCCGCACCCCTTTTTGGTTTTGCTTGCGGAGCAGACGGTAAATGTCTTTTTCTTGCTCAATGATGTTCAGAAGCGGGCGCACTTTTTGAATGTCGCTGAACTCCGGCTGGTTGAGCATGTTCGCCTTGCCGGCGAAAAACACTTTTTCGTCTTCGGGAACATCGATCGTCTCAACGAGCGTGTTCAGCACGCTGTCGTAGTTGCGGATGTGCCGGCGCAGGACGTCGGCCACTTCCGTCTCCATTTTCTCTTTCAAATCGACGAGCGGGACGCCGTTTAAGCGCTCGTTGAAAATGTTGATCATTTTTTCGAGATCGCCCGCATCCATGGATGACGGAATCGTCACGACCCGGTTTTCGACATGGCCGGTGTCCGTCACGATGATGGCCACCGCCGTCTGTTCATTGAGCGGGACGATTTGCATCCGCTTCAGCTTGCTTTCTTTAAACGCCGGGCCAAGAGCGATCGATGTATAATTCGTCAAATCGGACAAAATCTGTGCCGACTTTTGCATCAATTTCTCTAGCTCGCAGATGCGCTCAGCGAACACGGAGCGGATTTTTTGCAAGTCCGCCCGCGTCAGCCGCTGCGGCGGCAGCAGATGGTCGACATAGTATCGGTATCCTTTTTCCGACGGCACGCGGCCGGACGAAACGTGCGTTTTTTCGATGTAACCAAGCTCTTCCAAATCCGCCATCTCATTGCGGATCGTCGCTGAGCTGAACGCAATCTGATGCTTTTTCGATAACGTCCGCGAACCGACAGGCTGCCCTGAACGAATGAAATCGTCGATAATCACCTGCAAAATCAACAGTTGGCGGTCCGTTAGCAAGTGTCTCACCTCTGTTAGCACTCAAACAATTTGAGTGCTAAATCTACTATTAGGGTAGCAAATCAGCGAGCAAATGTCAATGTTTACATCTCGCCGAGGAACGCGGCGAACACCTCATTGCCGAGCAAGCGGCCGCGCTTGGTCAGGCGGAGGTGACCGTTCGTCTCCTCAAGACGTCCGCATGCGAGCTCGCGGCGAATCGCGGCACCAAACACATCGTCCATCTCGCACCCAAACTTTTGCCGGAAGCGGGCCTTGGATACCCCTTCCGTCTTGCGCAGCCCTAAAAAAAGTTCCTCTTCCATCTGTTCGCGGACGGTGAGGCGGCGCACAGCGCGATGCGGCCATTCGCCGCGCTCGATGGCGGCGATGTAATGCCGAACCGGGCCGATGTTCTCACGCCGCACACCGTCGATATAGCTGTGCGCCCCGGCGCCGATGCCGTAGTACTCCTCGTTGTTCCAGTAGGTCAAGTTGTGCCGGCTTTCCCGCCCCGGCAAAGCATAGTTGCTGATTTCGTATTGCCGGTAGCCGCCGGCCGGCAGGCGATCCATGGCCGCTTCGTACATTTCCGCTTCCGCTTCTTCGCCGGGAAGGCGAAGGCGCCCCTTCCGCCACTCGTTGTAAAACATCGTTTTCGGTTCAACCATCAAAGAATAGACGGACAGATGAGCGACTTCGAGCGACAGCGCTGCCTCGAGGTCGGCCAAAAACAGCGCCAACGTTTGTCCCGGCAATCCGTACATCAAATCGACGCTAATATTGACAAACCCAGCTTCTCGTGCCATCTCCACCGCCCGAACGACATCTTCACGCCGATGCGTCCGGCCGATGGCACAAAGCAGCTCGGGATCAAACGTCTGCACTCCGATGCTGAGGCGATTGACGCCGGCAGCGCGCAAAATGGCGAGCTTTTCGCTCGTCAATCCGTCCGGATTCGCTTCGACGGTGAACTCGGCTGTTGATCGGTCAAACTGAAAATGGCGGTGAATGCTTTCAAACAGGCGGCCGAGCTGCGCCGGTTCAAGCACCGTCGGCGTGCCGCCGCCGATAAACAGCGTTTGGAGCCGGCGGCCAAACTCAGCGGCCGTCCACGCCATTTCCTTGTCCATCGCCCGCAAGTAATCGTCGATCGGTTGGCCGGCGGCGAACACTTTGTTAAAGTCGCAATAATGACAAATATGGGCACAAAAAGGGATGTGAAAATAGGCGGAAATGGCCAATCGTGCTCCTCCTTTCCAACAGCGCGAACGAAACAAGGCTATCCCCCAAGGAGACAGCCTTGTCCGCTTATTTTTTCTGGTCATCGATTTTCAAAACGGCCATAAACGCTTCCTGCGGCACTTCGACCGATCCGATTTGTTTCATCCGCTTCTTTCCTTCTTTTTGTTTCTCAAGCAGCTTCCGCTTCCGCGATACGTCGCCCCCGTAACATTTGGCGAGCACGTTTTTGCGCAGCGCCTTGATCGTCGAACGGGCGATGATTTTGTTGCCGATCGCCGCTTGCACCGGCACTTCAAACTGCTGGCGCGGAATCAAATCTTTCAGCTTTTCCACGATCACTTTGCCGCGCTCATAGGCGGAATCGCGATGGACGATAAACGACAACGCATCGATTTTTTCGCCGTTAAGCAAAATATCCATCTTGACGAGGTTGGACGGCCGATAGCCGATCAACTCATAGTCGAACGACGCGTACCCTTTCGTGTTCGATTTTAAGGCATCGAAAAAGTCGTAGACAATTTCAGAAAGCGGAATATCGTAAATGAGCATGACGCGCTTTTCATCCAAATATTGCATATCGACAAACGTGCCCCGCTTCCCTTGACACAGCTCCATGACCGGCCCCACGTAGTCGTTCGGCACCATGATCGTCGCTTTCACGTACGGCTCTTCAATGCGGTCGATTTTTTGCGGATCGGGCATGTTCGTCGGGTTGTCGACGTTAACTTCGGTTCCATCGGTCAAATGCACCTTGTAAACGACGCTCGGCGCGGTCGTGATCAAATCGATATGAAATTCGCGCTCGAGCCGCTCTTGGATGATTTCCATATGAAGCAAGCCGAGAAATCCGCAGCGGAAGCCAAACCCAAGCGCCTGCGACGTCTCCGGCTCAAACTGGAGCGCCGCATCGTTGAGCTGCAGCTTCTCAAGCGCCTCGCGCAAATCGTTGTAGCGCGCCGTATCGATCGGGTACATGCCGCAAAACACCATCGGGTTGAGCTTCCGGTAGCCGGGGAGCGGCTCGGCCGCCGGCCGTTCGGCATCGGTGATCGTATCCCCGACGCGCGTGTCTTTCACGTTTTTAATGGAGGCGGTCAAATAGCCGACATCACCGACCGTCAATTCGTTGACAACTTTTTGCTTCGGGGTGAACACGCCGACTTCCGTCACTTCAAATTCTTTGCCGGTCGACATCATTTTGATGCGCTGGCCTGGCTTCACCGTTCCGTCAACGATGCGGACGTAAGCGACGACGCCGCGATACGGGTCATAAAGCGAATCAAAGATGAGCGCCTTCAGCGGCGCATCCGGATCGCCCGAAGGAGCCGGAATTTTCGCGACGATCTTTTCTAAAATCTCCTCGATGCCGATGCCGACTTTGGCCGACGCAAGCACGGCATCAGAGGCGTCAAGGCCGATCACATCCTCAATTTCTTGGCGCACCCGCTCCGGTTCGGCGCTTGGCAAATCGATTTTATTGATCACAGGCAAAATCTCCAAATTATTGTCAATCGCCAAGTACACGTTGGCGAGCGTCTGCGCTTCGATGCCTTGCGCCGCATCGACGACTAAAATCGCCCCTTCACAAGCAGCCAAACTGCGCGATACTTCGTACGTAAAATCGACGTGGCCCGGCGTGTCGATCAAATGGAAAATATACTCTTCGCCATTTTTCGCTTTGTATGTCAACTGCACCGCGTTCAATTTAATCGTGATGCCGCGTTCGCGCTCAAGATCCATCATATCGAGCGTCTGCTCGCGCAGTTCGCGCTCTGACAGCGCGCCGGTTTTCTCTAAAATGCGGTCGGCCAGCGTCGATTTTCCGTGGTCGATATGGGCGATAATCGAAAAATTGCGAATCCGTTCTTGCCGCTTCAACCGTTCTTCCCGGTTCATTGTCTCTCACTCCTGCTTCTTCGCAAAACTGCACTAGCTTTGATTATAGCAACAGCGTCAAGAAGATTCAATGGTGAACTGCGCGGACCGCTTGAGATGCTTTCTCCCTAGCCTTGCTTTTTTGCTTCGTTCTCCGTTTGGGCCATCACGCCGATCAGCGGCGCACCGGAAATGAGGCCTCATCGCCGTGACGGCAACAAAAAATCCGCCAAGCTTGAGCGAATGCCTTGACGGATGATACAACCAACCGGCCGAGTTACTCCAATACCCGGCCGATGAGGGAAAGAAGCGTGTTCATGAGCGCGGTGGCGGCGTCAGCGAGTCGACGACCAAGCTCGGAAAAAACGTTGAACGATGTCAACTCGCGCATCGTTTCCTGCTTTTTTTGCCAATCGGCCGCGGTGACGGTCTCACCAAACACCGCCGCCTCCACCTCTCCGCTGTCGTTTCGCTTCATTTCAACGACGGACGGAAATGCTGGATCCGCGTAGCCGCGCATCCGCTCCATTCCGTTGTGCGCCTGCTGCATGCCAAACAGCACGCCAAAAAACAATAGAAACAGCATCAATCCAAATTGAATCAGCCATTTCGCCATAGCAACACCCCTTTACTTTTTCTCGGGCGGGGTCGGCGCTTGAACTTTCTCGGCCTGCCAATAATACTCGCTAAACACATCGGCAAACGCAGCAGCCGAGCGGAACAGTTCGGCAAACGTATTGTCAACGCCACCGATTTCAATCAATATCGCGTTGCCCGATAAATCTTGATTGAATTTGCCATCGGTGCCAGCCCCTTGCTTCTTGATCACCCCGCGGCTCAGCCCCGGATATTTCTTTTGCATCAAATGGTGCAATTCCGTAGCCAGCTGCAAATTTTTCTCATATTCGGCGTTCTCGCCGCCGACAATAAACGCCACCCGGGCATACGTAGCGCCGTTGATCGTCGTCGTCGTATAGTTGCGCCGGTGGGCATCGCGGTGAATGTCGATCAAATATTGCAAATCGCGGTTTTGTTTCATCGCCGCGACGACCGTTTGCCGCGACATGTCATAGGCTTGGCTGTAGTTCATCCCTTTTTTCAGCAGCTCCGCTTCGATGTCGGTTTTGTTCACTTGCGCGCCGATGCCCCGCTTCTCCAACTCTTCCATCAGTTTCTCGCCGACTTTCGTGACATTGACGCTCCGGTGAAACGCCAAATTCGGGTCGGTCACCCCTTTTAAAGCCGGCAAATACGACTCGCGCGTATGAGTGTGATAAATGTAAACGACTTTTCTGCCCTCAGTCGTCTGCCTTGGCGGCGGCAACGGCTTTTCATCCTCCGTCTGCTCGGCTTGTTCAAGCTCTTCGACCGATGCCTGCCGTTCCGCCAGCATCACCTCAAGCGGAGGCGCCGATTCATACGGAATGTTCGTATAATCCGTCCCTTCGCCGGCGATTAAAATTTTGCTGTCATACAGTGCAAAGCCCGGCAGCTCGCTGCCTAGCAAACTGCGCGGATCATCAGGATTGATGCTCGTCGCTAGGCGAAACAGCAGCGACGAATAGTTTGTCCGCTGCCGCTCTTTCGGCAGCAGTTGGGCAAAATACCCGTTTTCCAACGCAAACAAGCGGACGAACGCCTCTTGTGGAAAATGGGCCGCCATATCGTTAATGGACGAGGATGACGGACGATATTCCGGCCGCAGCGACGTGAGCGCCCCGATGAGCATCACCATCATCATGCATCCTACAACGACGAGCATCAACAACTTTTTTAAGCTAGCTCCTGGAACAGCGATCATCACATGTGGCGGGCGCCATCGTTTCATACTTCCACCCTTTCCCGGCTTGTCTCCTCACTTTAACCTATGGCCAAGCAGGGAAAGATAGAACCGCTTTTTCCTACTGCGTGTAAGAACCGACGTTGTCTTGATTCACTTGCCGATGCAGCGCTCTGTTCAAACCGCCGGCCAATACGTTCGCCATATCGCTGATAAACGAATCGACTTCCTTTGGCGTCACCATCAAATTATGGCCGAGCGGGGCGAGCACTTCATAAATCAAGCGCCGCTTTTCCTCATCGCCGAGCGTGCCAACCATGCCGAGAAACGTCGACCGTTCTTGCGGCGACGGCATATCTTGTTCCGTCAGCTTCTTTTTGCGCCCGAACGTCCAGCCGGCCGGGGCGAGAGCGCTTGAAGGCCGCTGACCTTGGCGCATTTCGCGGCCGAAATGTTTCAAAATAAAGTCAATCGTGTCGCTTGTGATCGAGACGGCATCGACAACGGTCGGGACGCCGATCGAAATGACCGGGATGCCGAGCGTCTCGCGGCTCAGCTCTTTGCGCTTGTTGCCGACTCCGGAACCAGGATGAATGCCGGTGTCGGAAATTTGAATCGTTGCGTTGACGCGCTCAATCGAACGGGCGGCCAAGGCGTCAATGACAATGACAAAATCCGGCTTCGTTTTTTGGACGACCCCGTCGATGATATCGCTCGTTTCAATCCCCGTTGTCCCCATCACTCCCGGGGCGAGGGCGCTGACCGGCCGGAACCCTTCGGCGACGCTTTCCGGCTGCAACTGGAACAAATGGCGGGTCACCAGCACGTTTTCCACCGTCAGCGGCCCGAGCGCATCGGGGGTGACGTTTTGGTTGCCAAGCCCAACGATCAGGCAGCTGGCCTCATCCGGAATGCGAAGCCGCTTCAAAAAGGCGCTGAGCTGCTCGGAGAATACGCGCTGCACGCTTTGCTGCAGCTCTTTGTTTTGCTCGCGGATTCCTTGCGCTTCAATCGTCACATAATGGCCCGGCTTTTTTCCGATTGAAGCCGCTCCTTGCTCGGTGACATGCACATGTGACAGTTTGATGCCATCGATCTCTTGGTCGCGGATGATGACCCCTTCGATCGGGGCCCCGCTTTCTTTTTTTTGCTGCAGGCGCTCCTCCACAGCAATCTCATGCGCTTCAATGGCCAAATCGGTGCGCACGGAATACGGACGTAAATCGAGCGGCTGTTCCATGGCGTTCCTCCTCATGCCGTTTTCTTTTATTGTCACCGCAATGAGGCAACGTCATTCACATTTCGTAAAGGATTTTTGCTTGCACACTCTTGCATAATCAACAGGCGTTTGATAGAATAACATTTGTTCTTCCTGCTGTTCACAGCAAAAATTCGCATCGTAACGGAGGTGAATGGATGTGGCTAACATCAAATCGGCAATCAAACGGGCAAAAACGAGCGAAAAACGCCGCGCACACAACGCTTCGATGAAATCGGCGATGCGCACCGCCATTAAAAAGTTTGAGGCGCTCGTCGAACTGAAAGACGTGGAAAAAGCGCGCGAAGCGTTCATTATCGCGTCGAAAAAATTAGACAAAGCCGCAAGCAAAGGCCTTATCCATAAAAACGCCGCCAGCCGGCAAAAATCGCGCTTAGCGAAAAAATTAAACAGCATCCAAGCTTCCTAATGAAAAACGACCTGGCGCCAGGTCGTTTTTTTATAACGCTCTCGCCCGCTCTCATCGCCGGCTGCGTTCCTCTTCCGGCCGGGCGCCCCATCGCATCAGCAAAAGCTCGAGCGCCAGCCGGCGATCCATCGCCCCGCTTTTCACCTGATGATCGACATCGGCCAGATCATTGATCGCTTCGACAAGCTCTTGCTCGGAAAACCGCGCCGCTTGAGCAAGGGCGAGCTTGACGCGAAACGGATGAACGTTAAGCGCGGAGGCGATTTGCGTCTGCCCATACCCCGTTTGCGCGAGCCATTTCACTTGCGACAGCAAGCGGAAATGGGAAGCGAGCAGCGCCAACATTTTGATCGGCTCCTCTTGATGGCCAAGCAAATCGACAAGCGTCCGCAAGGCGCCGGGAATATCGCGCTTCGCCACCTGCTCGACGAGAACAAACACGTTCTCCTCCGGCGCGCGGGCGACGAGCCGCTCCACCGCGGCAGCTTCCACCACCCCGCCCGGTCCGGCGAACAGCGCCAACTTTTCCGTTTCGTTCGCCAGCACGGAAAGCTGCGTCCCCGCCCGCCGCAAAAGGACATCGATGGCCTCTTCGCTGATCGACGGGCCTTCGCTCTCGATGCGCCGCCGCACCCAAGCGCGCAGTTCCGCCTCGCCCAGCGAGGAAGCAACGACGACTTCGCAGCGCTCTTTGGCAAGCTTGGTGATTTTTTTTCGCTCATCGAGCTTGTCGTACGGGGCAAAAAAGATAACGATCGAAAACGGAGCCGGCGCGTTGACGTACGCCTCCAGCTTCGCCAAATTATGCTCGATCTCCTTCTCTTTTTCCGACGTAAAAAAATACGGATGCTTCACGACGACCACGCGACGCTCGCCGAAAAACGGCACCGTTTCCGCCTCCTCGAGCGCCATCTCGACCGGCGTTTCCTCGCAGTCATACACGGCGAAGTTCCACTCTCGCTCCCCTTCATCAAGCGCCGCCTTCACGATCCGCTCATACGTTTCTGTTAATAAAAACGGCTCGCTGCCATATAATAAATAAAGGGGAGAAAACCGTCGTTTTTCAATGTTTCCCCATACGCGTTCCAACATGTTCCCTTCTCCATTCTATCGCAGGATTCCCTGCTAGAAAGATACACCGTTTTTCGCCATTTTACAAGGGAACCGGCGGTCGGAAAAAACCGGTTCCCCTTTATATAAACGCCGGCTGATAAGTCCTAGGACCTTATCGTCCAGCGGGTTATTTTTATGTTTTCCCGGGCGTTGGAAAGTATTTGTGACAACTGTTGTCAAGGAAGGAAACGGGGCGGGCGATGGTAGATTTTTTCCGCGTTTTCGTCTATACTAAATAATGATTGCAAAGAGGAGGGAAAAAGCGATGAACGTCTTCGAAAAGGAAGTGCAAAGCCAGCGGAATGATGCTGTCGATTCCGCCGTTGGATTCATCGTATCGTTTGGCTTTTTCGCGACCATGTTCATCATCGCGACGCTGATCGAATTTTTCGGCCGGTAAAGGGATTGCTTTCTCCAGCAATCCTTTTTTTCTCTATCGGCGACCGCCGGATGCGGTTCGCTTTCCCGTTGCGCACTTCATTTTATGGCTTCATCGGTTGAAAGGTTCCACTTTTTTCGCTGTATACATACCGAATGGCCCCGTTTTGATCCGTCCTCCAGATGATCGCTCCCTGTTGCTTGAGCCGGACAAGCACCTCCCGAGCTGGATGGCCGTAACGGTTGTGACGACCGACCGAAATCAGCGCCACCCGCGGCTTTACCGTCCGCAAAAACGGCTCGGTCGTCGACGTGGCGCTGCCGTGATGGGCGACTTTTAACACATCGGCGCGCAAGTGTGGGTAAGCGCGGACGAGATCTTGCTCCGCTTCCTTCTCAATGTCAGCGGCAAACAGCCACGTCAAGCCGCCAAGGCGGGCGAACAAAACAAGCGAACCGTTATTGTCTTCACGGTTTCCCGCTTCCGGATGCAAAATCGCAAAGGCCGCTCCGCCCTCTTGCCATCGCTGCCCGCGTGAGGCAGCCGCAACCGGCACCGAAAACGGACGCGCCATCTGACGAACGGTCGGCAACGCGTGTGGGCTCGTCACGATTTCTTTGACCCGCACGGCCCGCAGCACATCGGGAGCCGCGCCGATATGGTCGGCGTCGTCATGAGTGAGAATCAGCTTGTCGATCGTTCGAATTCCTTTGGCCTTTAAAAACGGCACGACCACATCGCGGCCGACGGAAAACGGACGCGCCCGCTTCCGCCACGGCTCGCGCGCGATGTCTAACGTTCCGCCCGTGTCAAGCAAATAGACCGCTTTTCGACCGGGAAGTTCAATCACCGTACAGTCCCCCTGCCCGACGTCCAGTACGGTCACTTCCCCGTTCGCATTCATATACGGAGCGGCAAACTGCACGGCCAGCGCCGCCGCCACCGCCGCCAATCCCCTTTGCAGCCGGCCGCGCTCCCAAAGGAGAAACGCCGCGACCACTGCGGCGACACACAAGGCCAAACCCCATGGACTCGGGCGGCCGAGCACAAGCGTCAGGCCATGATCGGTGGAAAAGAACCGAACGATGGCATTGGTGAAGACAACGAGGCGGCAAAACAGCCAAACGAACGGAGCGAACGGAACAGCAGCCACGAGCAAAGCCAGCGGCAAGAGGATCCATGAATACAGAGGAACAAACAAGACGTTAAGAACGACACTCCAAACAGAAATTTCGTAAAAGTGATAAAGCAAGAGCGGCAGCGCCGCCAGTTGGGCGACAAGAGCGGTTTGCAGCAGCCGCCCGCCCAGCGAACGAACAGCAGACAGCGCTGGAAAATGAACAAGAAGGGCGAACGTGACGACAAACGACAGCTGGAAACCGACATCCCACACCATGTACGGATCGAAAACCAACAGCACGAGCGCCGTCCAGCTTAACGCATCAAGCGGGTGAATCGCTCCTTTTTTCCAGGCGACGGCGAGCACGATCATCCCCGTCGCACAAGCGCGCAGCACGGACGGCGAGGCGCCGGCGAGCACGGCGTACACCGGAAGCAAGACCAATAGGGCAAGCACGGCCACCTCGCGCGTCATAAACCGGATGGCAAGGGCGAACGCCGCGCTGACGAGCAAGGTGACATGACCGCCGGAAATGGCCAGCAAATGAATCAGCCCGAGCTGCTGGTAACCAGCAAGCACCTCTTCATCGAGCTGGCGGCGCTCGCCATAAATGAGGGCGGCCGCAATGCCGGCGGCTTCCGGTGGAAGATGGGCTTCGATGCGGCGGACGCCCGCCTCGCGCAAGGAAAGAAGCCGTTCAGCGACGGTCGGACGGGCGCGCGCACAAACGGAACGATCGACAGACTCAGGAAGAAACAGCCAATGAACGCGCTGAAAACGCAAATACCGGCGGTAGTCAAACGCGTACGGATTGCTCGCCGACTGCGGCCGCTCAAGCGTGCCCAAGATGCGGCAAACCGTGCCGGGTGTCAAGTAGGCCTGCAGCGCTTCCTTTTCCGCCCTCGTCCTCATCACATAACGAAGCTGCACGCGCTCGCCGTTGATCTCCACCAATCCTTGCATCCGGTCACCGTCAAAAGCGGGCGGCGCAGTAAAACGGACGTTCAACGTGCGGCGCCCGCCGGACAAAGACGTTTCATTGTCATGGTCCACGATCAGGAAATATGCAAAAAAGAAGAGAGCCGTCAAAAAAGCGGGAAGAAAAACAGGCGGCCGGCGGATGAAAAGAAGAAGGAGATAAACGATGAGGAAACACCATGCTGTGGGGGACGGTGAGGCGGCCGCCACGGCCAAGAGCGCCGCCGCGGCGAGATAGACGGTTTGCCCTCTCATGCTTCGCCTTCACCGCCGGAAAGCAACGCGAACACATCGGTCTTCAGCGGCACTTGCACGAGCCGGACGCCAGCTTGGGCAAACAGTTCCAAAGCATACGGATGGTTTTTGTAGTCTTGGGCGTAATAGACGGCGCGAATGCCGCTTTGAATGATGGCTTTGCAGCACTGCAGGCACGGAAAGTGGGTGACGTACATCTCCGCCCCCTCGGTCGGGACGCCAAACTTGGCGCATTGCAAAATCGCATTCATTTCCGCGTGAATCGTCCGCACACAATGGCCGTCAATGACGTAGCACCCTTCATCGATGCAATGCGCGCCGCCGGCGATCGAACCGTTATATCCGCCGGCGATAATGCGCTTGTCGCGCACAATCGTCGCCCCCACCGCCAACCGCGTGCACGTGCTGCGCAGCGCCAGCAGATGGCTTTGCGCCATAAAATATTGATCCCACGTAATCCGTTCCATTCGTTGTCCCTCCGCTCCTATTCATAGTTTTAGTCTACTTGCCGAACCCCACCCCGTCAACGCCGAAAGGGAAACCGTCCGATGCCGACGATCATTCAGGCGGTTTCCTCCTCACCCCACCAACGCCGAAAGTAAAGCCGTCCGATGCCGCCAATTATTCGAGCGGTTTCCGCCTCACCCCACCAACACCGAAAGGGAAACCGTTCGATGCCGACGATCATTCAGGCGGTTTCCGCCTCACCCCGCCAACGCGGAAAGTGAAGCAGCCTTCCCCTTGCCGGGCGCCGGCGGCAACCGTGAGCTTAGCCTACGTGCCGCACCGTTTACGGGACAAGCAAATACGGTTTCAATTTCTCCAACGTTTTTTCCCCAATTCCAGCCACATTCAACAAATCTTCTGGACGCTGAAACGGCCCGTGTTCTTCGCGATAAGCGATGATCGCTTTCGCCTTTGCCAGCCCGATGCCGGGCAGCTGCATCAGCTCCTCTTCGGTCGCCGTATTGATCGCCACTTGCGGACCGTTTTTTCTCTCGGCTTCAGGAGCCGCCTCAACCGGGTTCGGTGCCGCTTCGCCTTTGGCCGGCACGTAAATCATCATCTCATCGCGCACTTTGGCCGCCAGATTGACTTTCGTTTCATCCGCCTCATCCGTCAGTCCGCCGGCTAAGGCGATGACATCACGGACGCGGGCATCCGCCGCCACCTCGTACACCCCGGGTTTCACAACCGCCCCTTTGACATCGACCACAGCGGTTTTGCGCGCTTCGTCCGTTTGGGTTTCGGAACGAGCGGCATCTGTTTCAGCCGCAGCCGGCAAGGACACGGTTGGCTGCTCATCCGCTGGATGACGGACCACCCACATCCCTGCAGCCGCAGCCACCAACAAAACTGCTCCCCATTTCCAATGATTTTTCCCAAGCTCCCGCACAAATTTCCACACGTTCTCCCACATCATCGCCATCCTTTCCTTGGAAAAAGTCATAAACGAAGCGCTGGTGTCATACATATCGAAAAGAGAGTTCCGGTCAACTCAACCGGGAGGGGGGACCACACATGAACATCGGCGTCATCGGCACGGGGAATATGGGCACCATCTTAATCGAAGCGTTCCTCGACTCCGGCGCCGTTCAAGCGGATCAACTCGTCATCACGAACCGTACGCTTGCGAAAGCGTTCGCGATACAACGGGCGCACCCCGGCATCACAGTGGCTGCCGATGCGGCTGAAGTCGTCCAACGATGCGGCATCGTCATGTTATGCGTCAAACCGTTTGACATCCATCCGCTGCTGCAACAGCTGGCTCCGCACTGGACAAGGGAGCATTGCCTTGTGTCAATCACCAGTCCGATCAGCGTCGAGCAGCTAGAAGCGGCCGTTCCTTGTCAAGTGGTGCGCGCCATTCCGAGCATCGCCAATCGCGCGCTCTCCGGCAGCATCCTTGTCACCTTCGGGTCTCGCTGTTCGGCCGCCTGTCGGCAAACGATCGACGCTCTTTTTCGGCGCATCGCTTCGCCCGTTTCCATCGATGAGGCCATCACCCGCGTCGCATCGGACATCGCAAGCTGCGGCCCGGCGTTTTTTAGCTATTTGCTGCGGCGCTTTATCGAAGCCGCAGCAGCGAAGACCGCCATCTCGACCGAGCAAGCAACGATGCTGGCAACCGACATGATCATCGGCCTCGGGGAATTGCTGAGGCGGGACTTGTATACGCTTCAAACTTTGCAGGAAAAAGTATGCGTCAAAGGCGGAATCACCGGGGAAGGCATCGCCGTCCTCGAGCGGCGGCTCGACGGCGTTTTTGAAGAAGTGCTGGCCAAAACGCATGAGAAGTTTCGAGAAGACGTGGAGAAGGTGAGGCAACAGTTCTCGTCATAAAAACGCATTCGACAACAAACAGACAATTCCTTCTTTAATCCGACAAAAAATCTCCCCTCACATTTCCACTTAAGACTAGCGGCCATTTGTCAGTTCATTTGTTCGCGACAGAACCGTTTCCTGTTGCACGCACCTTTTTACCAAAGTTTCAATCCTCACCCAGCCTTTTGGCTGGGTGCAACTATATAAGTTGCAATAAAAAATTTCCGATTTTTCGTTGCGGGTTTCATCTAAGTACAAGCCGATATAAGAGTAATCAGCGGGATGTAAAACAGAATTTCAACTTATTATATATACATACAACATAAAGAGTTAACCTCTCCGTTATCCTGCACACCATAAGCGCTGCATCCTTTTGTTCCAACGATCCTGTGACTCAACCTACAAGCTGAGCCCTCGGGGAGAAAGCTCGTTGCAGAAGAAGCCGTTCATTTTTCAATGAGCATGTATATAGCATGTCGCCGCTATAACAACTTTCACGCTTAAGAATCTTTTGGCTTAATACGCCCATTTATGTATATCATTCATCGTTTAGTCAAAACCATCGACAGCACGGTCTGGCCCAATAATAAAAAGAAGCCAGCGAGCCCCCCATTGACTATCGCTTTTGACATTACGTCACGAAAGGAAAAAGGGCTTGAGACAAAAGCCATCGCATGATACCATGGCATTACTTCTCCATTCGTTAAATACTCCGTTACTACATAAGTAGCAATCATAACGATCGACACCATGACATTCCGAAAAATCGCAACTAACAAAAAACCGACTGTCGCAAATAGCAAGCTTAGTGTTCCAATATAAACAAGCAATGGGGCATAATCTTGATTTTCCACTACAGAATGCACCATCCATAAACTTCCTATCAACAGCAATAAATACATGAGTATAAACGGCAATACACGGTATATCCCATGATACCACCTCGATAATGGATAGCTGGGAAGAAGTTCATGTAATCCTCCCTCAAAATATTCATCATATAAGTGAATGATCCACCAGCACGCAAGAGGAGCAACAAGAAATTCAATCGTATTATAAATATATAAAGAAGAACCTTGATATGTAGCCAATTGGTACATTAACAACAGAAAGACAATAAGAGGGAGAAAAAATGACCAGCCCATTGATTTTATTTCAAAAACAAAATTTATCTTTTTCAATGGTTATCCCCCTTCATCATATAAAGGTAAGCATCTTCCAATGTCGGATGAACACGTCTCGCCTCTTTTATGCTTTCCTGCGATAACATTCTAATAATATAGCGATCCCCTGCTTCTTTCACCGAAATAATTTTCGATTCGGGAATTTGCTCTAAGTCGCGTGAATTAACGTCTTTTTCCCACACGAGTCCGTCTACTATTTTCAACACTTCCTGTCTTGATCCTTCCAACAGAATTGTCCCCTTATTCATCATAGCAACATAATCGCATGTTGTTTCTAAATCCTCGACAATATGGGAAGAAATAATAATAGTTCGGTTGACGGAGATTTTCCGAAGCAAATTGCGAAACCTTACCCTTTCTTGAATGTCCAATCCAGCAGTAGGTTCATCTACAATCACAATTTTCGGATTGCCCAATAAAGCTTGGGCAATCCCAACTCTTCTGATCATTCCACCTGACAAATCCTTCATTTTTTCGTTTCTTTGTTCATAAAGATTCACATTTTCCAGCACTGCATCAAGCTCCGATATTCGGCGTTCTTTATTAATAATTCCTTTTAAAACAGCAAAATGATCAAGCACTTCATAAACCTTCATCGTTTTATAAGCGGAAAAATACTGCGGCAAATAGCCAATTAACGGTTTCACTTTTTGAGGGTTTTCCCATGAAATATCGTCGAAAGTAATTGCCCCTTCTTCCAAAGGAAGCAAAGTTGCTATGATCTTCATTAAGGTTGTTTTTCCAGCCCCGTTAGGACCGAGCAAACCATAAGTTCCCTTGATATTCAATGAAATATTATTTAATACAACCTTGTTTTTATACCGTTTTTTCACATTTCGAATTTCTAGTACAGACACTTATAAATCCTCCTTGATGACGATATATTGCTCTATAAGCTCCTTTAATTCGTTCCAATCCTGGCTTCCACTTTCAATAAGCTGGAACCACTTTTGGCAAAAGCGATTTTTCATTTCCACGTTTTCTTCCCTCTTTATCCACTGGACGATACTGCTTTTAATTTGATCCTTTTCCGATTTTATCGCGTCCATACGAGGCAAAAAACTGCCGTCATCTGGAATACCGTATTGTTGATTATAGACGTAAGCATAAACGGAATCGAATAAATGGAGATACTCCATATCTTTTATCGGAATCCCTTTGTATTTCCAAGTAAGAGCAGGAACGAGCATATACGTATAACTGGCCTCATCTTGCGGAAGAATCGTTGCCTGATACTGCAATGATGTCCCATAAATAAAATGATCGGAGGCAAACCATATGTACTCCTCAGCAACGAAATCATTAATCGAAAGAATGGGGACAAAAACAACCAATTTTGGAAACCCTTCATATGAAATATGAAAGTTGCGTGAAATGGTTTCCATAACATGACTAGTGCGCTCTTTAAATTCAGGATATTGGTACATATTCTTCTCCCAAGTCATCGGTTGCACAAATCGCGTGCCATCGTTCTTCCTATTCATCTCCGCTATCTTACCAACCACTACCGATAATCCAAATGAAGATCTTCCATGCCATTTCTTACTTCCAACCTTTTTTATATTCGTATATAAAGGAGTAGGACCGTCATAAGTTAATGTAATTTCGGCATCATTGTTCCACTGATGATTATTTCTAATCAGCCCCATTTTCGTATATTGAAAAGCAGGTTCTACATTGCTCGATGGCAGCCATGGAAAATAATACGGCAAATATACTGCGCGTGAATTAGCGAAGAACAACGGCGAACTCAATCCTTGATAAGAAATGGAAAGCTGACAACTTTGCTTAGGTGGCAATTCGCTTGGCAGCTCAATGTTTAAAAGATCGTTTTTTTGCTGGAATGACAATTTTTTATGGCTGTTCGAAACGTCTATCACCTTAAATCCATGGTACAAGGACAAGGATATATAGTCTAACGGATGTTTTTGATTGTTCACTATTGTAATAGCGGCATCGATCTCTACTAACCGTTTTACCTTCATATGGACATTATACTTTGAAATCGCAATCACTTGATGCTGTACAGAATTCTCATGAGACAAAGCCCGATAGTACGTTTCATCGACATGTTCCCTTGTTCCTGCCAGTAGAGAATTGCTAATATAGATTTGTCTGTCTAAAGTAAAGTAATAAATCAAAACTCCTATACTTCCTATACATACCGCAACATACATAGAAAACCGTTTTTCTATATTGCCTCGTTTTCTTAAAAAATGGGTGAAAAGAAAAAGAAAACTGATACATAGCAACATAAATAATCGTTTCATCCAATGGTAAAGAGAAAGTTCAAATCCATATAAATCGTTAAATAACGCATAAGGGTTTGGTTCTCCAAGATTGATCCACGCAAGAAAAGCAGAGAACATCGTTTTGGATACGGCTGTACCAAAAAAATAAGAATTTGCTGGCCCCATTAACACCCAAACGAAAAGAATAAGAGGGTAAATGATTTTTCCCTTAAACCAAGATGCCAACAAAGCTCCTATTAGCACGGATAAAAAGAAGGAAATCCCCCAGTATAGGACAATATAAAGAAACGCATCATAATAGAAAGAAAGAAAAGATATACCCTTTGGCAAAAACAAAAAGACATAGATGGAAAATACAAATAAACAAACCAATAACACAAGGATTAAAAAAAAGAGCAATTTCCCCATAAACTTAGAAAAAATTGCATTTGGGATCGATGAAAATATATCGTGCAAATGATTATTTTCTTCCAGTCTAATCAATAAAACCCCAAAAAATAAAAAAGCAAGCATTCCCCCTTGTACTGCAAAACTCATCCTTACTAATGCTTCCCCAGGAGAAAAGTTATATCCCGTAGAATAAAAATGAAAACCGCAGTACACATACACAAGAAAACAAACTAGCAAAATCCAAAAAAGCGGATTTCTCCGAAAAAGGATCCACATGACGTTCATAGAATTGAAAACCTTCATATAGTACACCTCATTCTTAACGATCAGATGAGGAAAGCAATACAAGGTTGACATTACCTTTATATTACTTTCCCATTATCATCTACTGATTTTCGATATATGTTAAACCATTCGCATAAGCCGCTCCGCTTTCGCCAGCCCATTTCGAGCGCGGATAATACTTTCCATTAGTTACTTTTAAATTATATACGGAGCCTTCTTCATAATCGTAGACTCTTCGATTAAACACTTCTGGATCAAATCCTATAACTTCACGCGACACTATAGCATAGAAGTCAATATGACTGTTATTTTGGTACGTAACCTCATTCAGAACTCCATCACCGACAGAAATACTTGAGCCAGAAGCATCTAAATGTGAAGAGTCAATTCTGGCAATAGAAGATGCTGCTAGAACGCTCGCACCTATTAACAAGGATAGACCTAAAGATGAGACTATTAAAGAGAATTTGTTCAATTTTTTTCCTCTTGTCATCCTTCTTTCCCCTTTATTTTCATAGTAAGCCGGCCGACTCACCCTTACTGTATCAAAATGGATAAGAAAAAACATCCGTATTTTCCACAATTTTTTTAATGAAAAAATTGATAAAAAAGCCCCCAATTAATTCCGTCGATTTTCTAAGTATCCGCTTGTATAGTTCGACCAATATCGTCATTTTCCTTCTAAACTTCTAATATTTTGGCTCTTCACCAAAAGTTGTACTTGATTTTTTCATCCCACATCTTACTTATGCATCCACGAAAGAACGGGAAACCAATCATTTTTTGCCTACACCTGTTCAGAGAAGTGCACCGTCTGTCAAGTACACACATTGTGGTGATGAACCAATATTTTTTATTGCTGGGCGTTCCAATGACATTGGCTACGCGGCCATGTATTTCTTCTTTTTTATCCATATGCATAAAAAAAGCGCCCGCCAATCAGCTTGACAGGGGCAAACATCAAACAGTTAACCGCACCGTCTCCATTCCCTTCATAAGCACGATCGGTGGACGCTAGCCATCACGAAAGTTTAGCTGCTTTTCATTTTCAAAACGTAATGTCCATCGGTTTCCTTATTAATGTAGTACTTGGCCATCCATTCTCCTTTGATCGGTTTCACCTTCAGTGTTTTTTCAAAAGGAGCACCCGCCTTTACTTCTCCTTTCTCAATCAATTGGCCGTTAGGGTTGTATAATTCGTACTTCAGACTTCCTCCCCGCAAATCGATGCGTTGTTCGATCAGCAGTTGATCAAATTTCGTTTTATTCACATCGATGGTAGTTTTAAAGACCGAATATTGTTCTTCGTACTCTTCTGGAAGAAAAGTCCCTTCAGCGGATGATTCAAAATTTTGCTTGTAGAAAAAAACATAATATCCTCCACCAAGGATCATCGCTATGACAACCACCGCGATGACAGACCAAATTCCTCTTTTGCTCATTGTCTTTCCCCTTTCGTGTCTGAGTGAATTTGTCCATCGACAATTCGAACGATTCGCTTCGTATACGAAGCCACTTTTTCATCGTGGGTAATGACAATAATGCATTTCCCTTCTTCGTTCATTTGGCAAAAAAGTTCCATCAATCTTGCGCCATTTTCTTGATCCAAAGCACCAGTTGGTTCATCGGCAAGCACGATATCGGTTTCTGCCACCATTGCTCGCGCAATAGCCACGCGCTGCTTTTGCCCTCCTGACAGCTTCGAAACATTTTTCTTTTTTAAATGGGCAATGCCTAGTTTCTCTAAATAATGATCGACTTTTTCTTTTATCTCCTTTTTGCTTAGCTCCCGCTTCCATAGGGGGAGAGCGACGTTTTCAAACACGGTGAAATGATGCATGAGCGCAAAGTGTTGAAAAACAAAACTGATTTTTTGGTTTCGAATCCGGCTCAGCTCTTTATCGCGCAGTGTAGTTACGTTCACTCCATCAAGACGGTATACTCCTTGCGTCGGCACGTCCATACAACCAATAATATTTAACAGCGTGGATTTGCCTGATCCGGAAGGCCCCATGATCGAAATGAATTCGCCATTGTCCACCGTTAAATCGACGCCTTTTAACGCGACGGTAGTATACTCGTCTTCCCCATAGGTTTTATAAATGTTTTCCAGTTCAATCAGAGCCATTGTTACTCCCTCCCTTCCACTAACTCTCTTAATTCTAGGTTTTTAATGTTCCATAATGGAATCAGGGCGGAGAGCAGAATAATGGCGATGGCGATAATCGCCACTTTCCCATACAACGACCATGTAAAGGCCTCTAACCGAATGTTGTCACCGAAAAAATCATGGTTGACTTCAGTCCAATAGTTGACAATCACACCGATGACCGCCGAAATCCCTACTAAGAAAAACAGTTCCACGATCACCATAACCGAAATATCTCGCTTGCTAGCCCCTGTTACCATCATGACACCCAATTCATATTTGCGCGCCCGAATCGCTGAAATGGTGACAGAAATCACACCGATCAAGGTCACCACAAGGAAAAATACCCCTATGGCTAAAGCATAGTCATAGCTTTTGCCGGTATTTGCTTGATAAGCATCGACATCTTGCCTGACTGTTCGCAACACAGGAGAAATTCCTAATTCATTTCCTTTCTTTCTGAGGGCTGCGCTTACAGCTTGCAATTGCTTTTCCGAACGAAGCTGAAGGAATGTATTGTGCAACCGTACTGCCACGCTGATCGGCCGTCCCTCTCTTTGCTCGGGAAAAAACGGAGCAACAAAAAAATGATCCAAGTTGTCCGCACGGTTGATCAAATAATCATTCCCTGACAGCCACCGGCTTCCCTTTTCCAAAATCCCGACCACTTCATACGTCACTTTCATGGTGCTTTCCCCGGCGCCGGCTTCCGCTTTAAAACGATCGCCAATGCGAAAAACATCGCGGTAATCGTATCCGACCAAAACGGGAATCACATCGTTGTTTTCTTTTTGAAAATCTGCTTTTTCTAACGTCCTTCCCTTGCTAACACGAAATTTGGTGAACAGTCGGTATATATCATAGTCGAAATAAATGATGCTTGAACTTTCCGTCTCCTCTTCTCTTCTTGTCCCGGCATACAATTGTCGATTGCGCTGCTCGTATGCCTGCTTCCTAGCAAAATCTTCAGGCGCGATGCTTGTCGTGTTGAACGATCCGTATCCTTCAACCTCTGGCAACCTTTTTATGTATGTTTCCAATTGCTGAAACCGCTCGGCAAACCACTGTGAATCGTCTCCGTCGGGCATCGTCAACTTCACTGTTTTATATTCATCCATGTTAGAAACAGAAAAAAGCTGTTTTTCTTGATAGTGGAGCGTGTCTAACGTAATGAGCGCATGGTTTATCATCCAAAATGAGACGACAAGCTGAAGGGCCATCAACAACATCGATCGTTTTCGCTTTCGGATGGATGAAAACGTTATCGTCGCATATCTCATGGTTCTACCGCCTTATCTTCGATTCATCACATCAACAGGTTGTACTCGAATCGCTTTCATTGCTGGAATAATGATTGTGAGTGCAGCTGAAAGCACCACAAACACAACTGCTGTCGACAGATGAGTGATGGAGAGATGAATCGGATAGTCGATCCATTGTTCAATCATGCGGTTACATAGCAGCTGCAACGCAAAGCCGATCAAAACAGAGACAGCGGAAATGAGACACATCTCACAAAAGAGCATGAAGACAATATCATAATTGCTATAGCCAAATGCCTTTTTGATCCCAATTTCATACGTTCTTTCTTGAATCCAATATGAAGTAAGGTTAACGGCATTGACAATAGCTAACAAATAGATCATGATCATCAACGCGAGCTGTTCGCCGAAATCAACATGAAGCATGATGTTACTCGTATAAGGAGAAACATCCATTTGTGCGGCAGGAAACAACCGTTCCATATTCTGCCGAATCATTTTTTCATCCTCATACGGATCCTTCACTGGATTATGAATAGTGAAATGTAGCTGCTTCGCACTGGTCAGTTTATTGATTGCAGCAACAGGAAGAGAGGTCATTGGAATAACCACTTGGTAATCGATCACCCTCGTTCGTTTTCCTTTGACCCCAATGATTCCGATGACCTTGTACCGGTCATGTCCCATTGTCAAATATCGATCACTGCCTTCAACGCGAACATCTTTCATTCTATCTTTTCCAACAAGCGCCACTTTTTTTCCTTCTTGTATTTCGTTGATGGTAAAATATCGCCCTTCCACTAGCGGAAAGCGCTCGACCACTTTTTTTGTCCAATATTCTGGCGTAACCGCCATCATCGCATCGCCATGTGACAATGTCACCTCTTCCAAAATCACCCCCGTTTGGGCATGGATATTTTTAAATAATCCTAACACCCGCTGCCAATTCGGCTCTTCGGCAAAGGTGATGCCTACGCTGACGGCGTGCCGCGGCTGATAATGTTCTTGTTCTTGCTCAAGGAGCTTTGAATAATTCATGCTAGAAATCCCCACCGAAATCATCAACACCGACAACGACAACCCTAATACAATAAAAAAAGTGGTAATAGGATGGGCTTTGATCTGATTTTTGATCGAAGAAAAAATCAATGGGACACCTTCTCTCATAACACGAAAGTACCTAGTTGAGTCGCCGCAATATATTAGCACCAGCCAATAAAGGGAACCCTATTCCTAAGAGGCCGGTAAACGGCTAGAGCAAATGAACCGCATTTTTCCAAAAAAGAAGACTGATTTCGCTCTCTAACTGAGAAACAGATGGAACGGCACGATTTCGTACGAAATCACCGCCCCGCTAGGGACATAGCCGTCATTCTCTGATTTTTTCAAAATAGTAAAATTGACGGCCGGCCGATTCGAAACTAGTATATCACAACAACCAAACGAAAGAAAGGGTAATTTTCTATTTTTTTTATTAAATACCAAAAATATATTAATTGAATAAATGCTATATCAACGAGGACGGTGGTCTGAAAAAACATGTTGTTTTGACGTTTCAGCAGCGTCCAATCTATCGAGTGCGGGGGTGAACAGCAAAAAATGACGAGATCTTAGCCATCCATAGGGATGGCGAACATCTCGCCAATGCGTGGTATCAATGGAGAATGGGAACTTGTGATTCCGTTTTTTGCTGATAACAGGGGAACGAGCGGCACGTTCTCTCTACATGCAGACCATGTGCCTCACCGCTTCCGCGCGACGAAAAACAGCCGCTCGGCCGTCTCGGTCGGCGGGGCATCGGTGAAATCGGCGGTCACTTCAAGCACCTCGAAGCCGGCGGCATCGAGCCACTGTTCGTAAACGGCTTGCTCGAACGTGCGCTGCTCATGCCATTCGTCGAAACGTTCGTACCGATCGCCGCGGCGGACGAAAAACGTCAGTTCATGCCCGACGCTGTGCGGCCAATCGAGCGGATGGCACGTCCATATGTAGCTGATGTCCTCTCCTTGGTCAGCAAACACGGCGTCACGAAACAAAACGTCCATTTTATAAACGGAATGGACGTCAAACAAAAGCAAGCCGCCGGCGCCAAGGGCGCGGGAAACGGCGGCGAAGGTGGTTTGGACGTCCTCCTCATTCATGAGGTAATTGAGGGCGTCGCAAAACACCAGCGCGCCGTCAAGGTCTGAAAACCCGTCGAGTTCGGCCATGTTTTGTTCAAACAGCGGCACATGAACGCCAGCTGCCTCCGCTTTCTCTTGGGCGATGGAGAGCATCTGCGCGGACAAATCAACACCCGCGACTTGCCACCCGTCCTTCGCAAGACGGATGGCCAGCTCTCCTGTCCCGCAGCCGATATCGATGACCCGCCGCCCCGGCCGTCGGGCGTAGCGGTCGAAGGAGCGCTCGACAAACGACTGCCACTCGCCGTACGGCGCGTCAGCCATCAGCACATCATACCAATCGGCAAACCGTCCGTACGTCATGGCTGCAACACGGCCGCGACGTCTTCCGTCGGGGCGTCCCCCCAAAGCCGCTCAAGGCCGTAATAGTCACGCTCCTCTTTCGCAAACACGTGAGCGACGATATCCCCCAAATCAACAAGCACCCATTTTGCCTCGTGAAATCCTTCGATCCGTTTGACCGCCAGACCGTGTTCCTCGGCTTGGTCTTGAATTTCGTGGGCGATCGCCTGCACTTGTTTGTCCGAATTGCCATGGCAGATGACAAAATAATCAGCCACAAGCGAAATGCCTTTCATATTTAAGACAACAATGTTTTCCGCTTTTTTGTCATCCGCGGCGCGGACGACAAGCTGCAATGCTTCTTGTTCATTCACCGGCTTCATTCCCCCTTCACCTCGCGCAAGAGCGAATTGTATGCGTGAATCGTGTCCGGATAGATGAGCTGGCGCTTCTCAAGCAAAAAGGCGATCGTGTTTTTCACCGCCTGCCAAAGCGCCCGGTTAAGATCTTCTTCCGCCAAGCGCCGCACGTCATCGACGCCCGGGAAGCGCCGCCCTGGTTCAATGTAGTCGGCCAAATAAATAATTTTTTCCAGCAACGTCATGCCGGCGCGGCCAGACGTGTGGTAACGGATGGCATCGAGCACTTCCGGGTCGTCAAGGCCGACTTCTGCCTGCACCAAATACGCGCCAACGGGCGCATGCCATAATTCACTGTTATACGCAAGCAAATCGTTGGGCATATTTTGCGCCAAAATGATTTGTTTCATTTCCTCGACGGGGCGGAATTTCGCATAGTCGTGGAAAATCGCAGCCAGTTCCGCCTTTTTCGCGTCAGCGCCGTATTGTTTAGCGAGCTTAACGGCGGTCGCGACAACGCCAAGCGTGTGCTCGTAGCGCGTCTCGGTCAGCTGCTGTTTCACGATTTGCAACGCTTGTTCCCGTTCCATATAGTCCCTTCTCCTCAATATAAAGTCTTACTGCTTCCGGCACGAGGTAGCGGATCGTCTGCCCGCGCCGCACTCGCTCGCGGATGAGCGAGGACGAGACGGCAAACTGCGGCGCTTCCACTTCGATGACCGGATACGGCGTTTTTAGCGAAAATCCCGGCCGCTTGACGCCGACGAACGTCACCAATTGGACGAGCTCATCGATGCGGTGCCAATTCGGCAAATATTCGACCATATCGGCGCCGATGATAAAATAAAATTTATCGTCTGGGTGCGCCGCGGTGAGCTGGCGGAGCGTATCGTACGTATACGACGGCCCTTCGCGTTCAAGCTCGATCGTTTCAATGCGAAAGCGCGGATGTCCGGCGATCGCCAGCTCGAGCATGCGCAGCCGGTCTTCACTTCTTGTCACTTGCTCATGCTGCTTATGGGGAGGAATGCGGTTGGGCAAAAACCAAATTTGTGACAGCTCTAAAGCATCCAGCACTTCATCGGCCATCAGTAAATGCCCGCAATGGGGGGGATCGAACGTGCCGCCCAAAATCCCAATTTTCCTCATCTTCCTTCCTCCCGCCGCTCTGTGTCCTAGGATGTTGCTTGCTAAAGGCGGACGACCAATCAGGCTCACCCCGCCCGGAACGCTTAGCGAGAAACGAAGCGCCCGCCTCGATCCCGCCCTCTGCCATCAAACAAGTGAACCCATCGTGGCAACCGCTTGATGCGCCCGCCTCAACCATGCCGGCGGTTACTCAGGCAAGACGATGCGCTTATGTTCGGTTGACTCTTTATACAAGACGATCGTGTTGCCGATCACTTGCACGATTTCTGCCCCCGTTCCCGCCGCTAGCTGTTCGGCGACGGTGTCGCGGTCGTCCTCACAGTTTTGCAAGACGCTGACTTTCAGCAGTTCACGCGCTTCGAGCGCGGCAGCGATTTGTTCGGTCATCGCTTCCGTCACCCCGCCTTTGCCGACTTGAAAAATCGGTTTCAAATGATGGGCTTGGGCGCGCAAAAACCGTTTTTGTTTCCCAGTTAACATATGTTACCTCCTCAACGCTTCGATGACAAGCTGTTTCATGCGCTTGACATCCGGCCATTGGCCGGTCCATTTTTCAAACGCCAGCGCCCCTTGATAGACGAGCATGCCAACACCGTTTTGCGTGCGGGCGCCGCGCGCTTGCGCTTCTTTTAACCACTTCGTTTCCAACGGGTTGTAAATGATGTCGGAAACGATCGTTCCCGGCCGCAGCCGCTCGAGCGAAAGCGGCTGTTCTTCCTCTTGCGGATGCATGCCGGCCGCCGTTGTATTGATCACGATATCATATTCAGCCAGCCGTTTTTCAGCCTCGGCGAGCGGGAAAAAAGCGGAGCGGTCGTCCTTCCCTTCCCCCACAAGCTGCGCCGCTTTCTCGAGCGTCCGGTTGGCCATATCAATGCGCGCGGCCGCGGTCGAAAGCAGCGAAAAATAAATGCCGCGCGCTCCGCCGCCCGCGCCGATCACTAAAATCCGCTTTCCGGCAAACGAAACGTCGAGTTCCTCTTCCAAGGCGCGGACATAACCAGGCCCGTCCGTATTGTAGCCGACGAGCCGGCCGTCCCGGTTGACGATCGTGTTGACCGCCCCGATGCGGCGCGCGTGGTCATCGATTTCATCCAAAAACGGCATGACCGCCATTTTATGCGGAATCGTCACGTTCACCCCGGCGATGCCAAGCGCCCGCACGCCGGCGATGGCCGCGCCGACTTGCCCCGGTTTGACGGGAAACAAATGATAGCGCGCCGGAATGCCCAGACAGGCAAACGCATCGTTGTGCATGAGCGGCGACAGCGAATGCTCGACCGGAAAACCGAGCAGCCCGTATACGTGTTCCATCGTTCTCCCCCTCCCGCTTCTCTCAAATCAGCGACTGGCGAATCAACACGTCGACTCCTTTCGGCGCATAAACGACGAGTTGAGCGCCGGGGTCGTTGCACGTCACCCAGCCGAGCCCGGAAAAGACAATATCCGTCTTCCGCTCTTTCACCGACAGCGTCCGGGGCACAAGCGGCGGAAAGTCGGCGGCGTATCGCTTGTTTGGCGGCGATAGCAACTGGCCGAGCTGGCTGGCGTACAAGGAATCCGCCTTTTCCCGCTTCGTCCGGTGGATCGTCAGCTCGTTGGCCATATAGCAGACGAACGAGCGGCGCCCACCTTTGACGTAATCGAGGCGGGCCAAACCGCCGAAAAAGAGCGTCTGCCCTTCATTGAGCTGGTACACGCGCGGATGGATTTCCCGCTTTGGTGTGATGATTTTCAAATCGCGCGCATCCACGAAATGCGCCATCTGATGATGGTTGATGATCCCGGGTGTATCATACAGCGATGAGCCGCCTTCAAGCGGAATCTCAATCATATCCAGCGTCGTTCCCGGGAAATACGATGTTGTAATGACATTTCCTTTGCCCGTCGCTTCTTCGATCACCCGGTTGATGAACGTCGATTTGCCGACATTCGTGCAGCCGACCACATAGACATCGCCGCCCTTGCGAAAGCGCTCCATCGCCTCCATTACCTTCCCCATGCCGATCCCTTTCGCCGCGCTGACGAGGCAGACATCGACCGGGCGCAGCCCGAGCTCTTCCGCCATCCGCCGCATCCATTGCACCAGTTTCAAATAGTTAACCGAACGCGGCAATAAATCGGCCTTATTGCCGACAAGCAAAATCGGATTGTCAGCGGCAAACCGCGGCAATCCCGGAATCCAGCTGCCGTTGAAATCAAAAATGTCGACGATGTACACGACAAGTGCCTTCGATTCCCCGATGCGGTGCAGCATGTTGACAAAGTCGCTGTCATCAAGCGGCACGTCTTGCACCTCATTATAATGTTTCAGACGAAAGCAACGTTGGCAAACGATTTCTTCCGCCTCTTTTTCAAGCACGCTTTTCGGGGCGTAGCCCGCTTTTTTTGGATCTTCCACCTGAATGGCGGCCCCGCAGCCGATGCAACGCAGTTGTGGCTCCACGATCATTCCTCCCAGTAAATCATCCCTTTTTTCCGCATGGTGTTTAAAATTCTCCGTTCCATTTTTCGATTGAACCGCGTCCACCAACCGTCCGTTTCCGAAACTGGGACGACTAAAATCGTGTTCAAGCCAAGGCGATTACCACCGAGCACATCGGTCAACAGCTGATCGCCGATGACGACGACCTCCTCCTTGTTCAGCCCCATCATGTGCAGCGCCCGTAAAAACGCGCGCGTCAACGGTTTGCGCGCTTCGAAAATGAACGGAATGCCGAGCGGCTCGGCAAACGACTGGACACGTCGTTTATTATTATTGGATACGATGACGACCTTAATGCCCGCTTGCTTCATGGCATCAAACCAAGCGGCCAGCTCCGGGGTGGCGCTCGGCCGATCCCATTCAACGAGCGTATTGTCCAAGTCGGTGATGATCCCTTTCACCCCTTTTTCCTTCAGCTCATCAGGAGCAATATCGATCACCCGCTTGACAAACTGGCTAGGCAAAAAGTAATGAAGCATATCGTCCACCTGCCTTTCGCTCTGCTTTTCCCATCATAGCCGATTTTCCCTTTCGTTTCAAAACAAAGTTTGCCAGTCATCAGTTGAACTGGCCAAGCGAAAAAATTTTCGACAAATTTTGCGCCCCTGCAGATTGTGGATAACTGTTGCCCACATTATACACATGCTAGTGACAAGGCCCTAGCTAGGTTATAAACACCTTTTCCACACGTTATCCACGGATGTCTGTGGATAACAGAACGGTTGTTCTCTTTTGCAAATCGTGGTACAGTGAAAGTAACCTACCAGTATATGTATGGATGGCTCGTTATATTCCATCAAAAAAGGAGGCTTCCCGATGAAGCATCTGTCCGATGAATTGCTCATCGAGTCGTACTTCAAGGCGAAAGAACTCAATTTAAGCCCCGAATTCATCGAGCTCATCGAAAAGGAAATTCAGCGCCGGTCGTTGACTCATAAAATCAAGTTGTCATCCTAACTGAAGGCCTTCGGGCTTTTTTTGTTTTTCCCTAGAAGGCCGGTGAGGTCGGATCAGTAGCATTTTACACTCCATCACCGTCCCTCTAAAGGGTAGACAGGTTCCGGCGGCCGCGCTAGCCTTCGTTTCCCTTTCCATCCGGCTGTTGGCACCAGTAGCCGAGCCGTTCACCGACTTTGATCGGCATCGGCGCCGCAACGTTCGGATCAGGAGTAAAGCTGCCGCGCTCAAACAGCAAAACGACCGTTGACCCAAACGAAAAGTACGCCATTTCTTCGCCTTTGATCAATTGGTCGCCCTCATGTGTCAATTCGATGCTGTTGACAAACATGGCGCCGATTTTCACGATCGCCAAGCGCTTGCCATCAGCCTTGACTTCCGTAATAAGACGGTAATTTTTTTCGAGCGGCCGCCTTCCATATTTTAAGCCAAGCCGGTTGACCGGATACGACTTGCGGCCAAGCGTCCACTGTTTTTCGATCACGCCAGATATTGGGCTGTGAATGCGGTGATAATGGCTCGGGCTCAAATACAGAATAAAAAAGAACCCGTTCACGTACGGCTGCGCCGCTTCTTCACCGCCGAGCATTTCCGCGATGGAATACCGTTTTCCTTTCACGGTCATTTCCCACGGTTGTTCGATGATTCCCATCGCTTCAATCACGGCGTCCACGGGGCTGACCACGGCCCGCTCATCGGCGTCGATGGGCCTCGTTCCCGCCTTCAGCCGGCGGATGAACAGCTGCTGCAGCGTCTTATAATTTTTTAAACTTTTTTCCATCTCTTCTTGGTTAATATGATAAACTTTTGCATAGGATGGAATCAACAGCGCACTCAAGCGCGATTTGGCAAACAAAGCAAGCAGCTTGGAAGAAAGCCAATGATTGGTCAATTCAATGAACAAACGATACAGCCATTTTCGCAAACAGATTCCCTCCAGTTACACAACGTTGCTAGGTCGTTACTACCTTCCATATTACCGTCAAAACGAGTATAATGGTAGTAGAATTTTCTTTTGGCGCTTTTGGCTGGAAAAGGAGTGGGGAGAATTGTTCTTATCGGATTATTTGGATTATACGCTAAAAAAGTTGAAAGCCAACGTGGCCAATATTTTGACGTTGACGAACTTATCGCTTGGCGGCTTTTCCGTGCTCGCCACGCTCAAAGGTCAGTTGCATATGAGCGTGCTTCTCATTTTTTTGGCCGCCTTTGTCGACCGTTTTGACGGCGCGGTCGCCCGCCGGCTGAACATCGAATCCGAGCTCGGCAAACAGCTCGACTCGATGAGCGACATCATTTCGTTCGGCGTCGCGCCAGCCTTATTGATGTATCAAGGATTGTTCCATGAATTCGGCGCGCCTGGGGCGGTGTTCACGATTTTGTATGTCGCCTGCGGGGCCTTCCGGCTCGCCCGCTTTAACATCACGGAAAACAACGGCTATTTCTCCGGACTGCCGATCACAGCCGCCGGTGTGCTGATGACGCTCGGCTATTTGGCCATCCCGTACGTTCCGCCGCAGTCGTTCATGTTTTTGGCGCTCATGTTATCATTTTTAATGGTTGGAACGTTTAAGTTGAAAAAAATCTGACCATGTCATGGCTGCCCCTTGCCGATGGCCTATCGACTGGGCGGCTTTTTTTATGCCCAAAGTCACACCATTTTCCCTTTTCAACCTTCTCTATTCAGTATATGATAAATATGGTTTCTTCATCAAACGCCCATAGCATAGATCGTTGGAGAAAAAACGGGGGGATCCAGTTGGACAAAACATCGATCATCGGTCTCATTCTTGGGATCATCGGCATTGGATTAGGAATGTATTTTAAGGGTGTGTCGCCGGCTGTGTTAATCAATCCGGCCGCCATTCTCATCATTCTTGTCGGAACGGCCGCTGCCGTTACCATCGCCTTCCCAACGCGCGAAATTAAAAAAGTGCCGAAGCTATTGAAAATTATTTTTACTGAATCGTCCACGCCGACGGTGGAGCAATTGATCCCGCTTTTTGTCGAGTGGGCCAACATCGCCCGCCGCGAAGGGCTGCTGGCGCTTGAGGCCAAATTGGATGATGTTGATGACCCGTTTTTGCGCAACGGGCTCAGCATGGCGATTGACGGCCAAACGCAAGAATTCATCCGCGACGTCATGACAGAAGAAGTTGCGGCGATGGAAGAGCGCCACGAAGCGAACGCCGCTATTTTCACCCAAGCGGGCACGTATGCGCCGACGCTCGGAGTGCTTGGCGCCGTTATCGGTTTGATCGCTGCGCTCGGCAACTTAGAAAATATCGCCGAGCTGGGCCATGCCATCAGCGCGGCGTTCGTGGCGACAATGCTCGGGATTTTTACCGGTTATGTTCTTTGGCATCCGTTTGCCAATAAGCTGCGGCGAAAATCGAAAGAAGAGGCGAAGGTGCGCTACATCATGATTGAGGGCGTGTTGTCCATTTTGGAAGGACAAGCCCCGCGGACGATCGAACAAAAGCTCGCTTCGTATTTGTCGGAGAGCGAACGGGAGCACTTGATCGAACCGCAAAACGAAGGGGAAGCCGTCAATGGCTAACAAGAAAAAAAAGGGCGGCCATGAGGAACATATCAATGAATCATGGCTTATTCCGTACGCAGATTTGTTGACGTTGCTGCTTGCCTTGTTCATCGTTTTGTTCGCCAGCAGCCAAATCGATCAGAAAAAATTTCAGGAAATCGCTCGCTCGTTCAACACCGCCTTCGCCGGCGGAACCGGGGTGCTCGACTTTCAGAGCCCTGTGCAGCCGATCGCACCGCCCGACCAAAATGAAAAAGGGCAAGAGCGACCATCCTCCCCTTCGCGTTCGGTCAGCGGACAGGAAAAAGAAGAACTGGCGGAAATCAAAGCGAAAATCGATGCCTACATCCGCCAAAACGAACTCGGGGGAAAGCTGCAGACATCACTGGACGATGAAGGACTCGCCATCACGATCTTAGACGACATTTTGTTTGACTCCGGCAGCGCCGATGTGCGCATTAAAGATCGGCGTTTGGCGGCAGAAATCTCCAAGCTGCTCGTCATGAACCCGCCGCGCGATATCATTATCAGCGGTCACACGGACAACGTGCCGATCCACAACGCCCAATTCGCTTCCAACTGGGAGCTGAGCGTGATGCGCGCCGTGAACTTCATGAAAGTGCTGCTCGAAAACAAACAGTTGGACCCGCGCCGCTTCAGCGCGAAAGGGTACGGCGAATACAAACCGATCGCTTCCAACGCGACGGCCGCCGGGCGGATGAAAAACCGGCGCGTGGAAATTTTGATTTTGCCGCGCTCTGACACTTCTCCGTCATCGGCATCCGCTCGCTGACCGGCAAGGCTCATCTCGCTTTTGCCATTTGACATCATTCCGAAAAGAAGTCTCCCACTTCAAGCAAAGCTAAGTGGGAGCAGTTCACGACCTTTACCAATGCTGCTTTTCTCGACACACAAGAGGCGGCCGCTTTATGACATCGTCCTTTTCGCCGGCCTCGAGGTCAGCCCCAAATCGCCCGCTGTGGCGCAAACCGAGATCGCAGGCGCACAGCGCTTGACACAGGAACGAGGGTGTCCCGCTTTCTTGGACACCCTCGTTTTTTTGGCGGCCGTTCCCGCCCCCGTTGCTGAGACGATCCGTTGCCAACCCCGTTTTTCGTTCCTCAAAGTTTGATCGTCCATCGAATAACCCCAGCTTTGGCAAGCGCCTCGACCAAAATGACAACGACCGGCCCAACAAACAGCCCGATGAAGCCGAGCAGCTGAAAGCCGAGATAAACGCTGACTAACGCCGCAAGCGGGGAAATGCCCAAATTGGTCGAAAACACTTTTGGCTCGATGATCCGCCGCACCACCGTAATGACGACAAACAACACGATCAGACCGATGCCGAGCGCTTTATCCCCGTTCGCTATGCTGATGATCCCCCACGGCACCAATACCGACCCGGTTCCCAAAATCGGCAAAATATCGACAATCACAATGACGAGCGCCATAAGGGCGGCGTAATCAATCCCTAGCACCACCAAGCCGGCCAAGGCGAGGAAAAACGTGATGACGCTGAGCAGAAACTGCGCTTTGATAAAACCGACCGCCGCTTTGCTGAGCTGGGTGACGATCATTCCCAGCCGCTGTTCCGTGCGCTCCGATAAATGGCGGCGCACCCCTTGCTTCAGCCGCGGCAAATCGAGGCAAATGAGAAACAAAGCGACGATATACACCAAAAAATGAATCAAAAACGCAGGTACTGCGGCAATATAATGAACGAGCGACTGCGTCAAACTGCTCGCAAACGACAGCAACATTTGTTGCACCGTATTGACGCCGCGCTCTAACGATTCAATGATTTCACGCGGAATCGAGCTCGAATACGACTGCCATGTTTGAATGAGACGATCCAACACTTTCGTCGCTTCGCTGAGGAAGGCAGGCAGCTTTTGCGAGAGCGCCATCACCTGCTCGACAAAAATGACAATGAGGACATAAAGCAAAACACCGACGATGACGATAAACAGCGAAAAAATGGCCGTAACGGCATGAACGCGCTTCAGCCGATACGTTTGTTGCAAGCGGCGGATGGACGGCTCGAGCAACAGCGCCGTAGCGAGCGCCAACAGAAGCGGTACGCTGTATGGCACAAGCCATATCCCCACAGCGAGCAGCAGCACGATCAAAAGCCAACGTTTCACGTTCTTCCCTCATTTTTTATCAAATTTGAGCCACGCGATGGGCTCATGTATAACTATAGCGGACCGCATACAAAACGAGCAACTATTTGACGCGCTCGGTTTTTATTCGGCAGCGCGGCGCCGCCATTTCCAAACGATGTAAATCACTGTTGCCACCGCTGCCGCTGCGATCGCCGGCTGAACGTACGGGGCCGCCATTTCATCAATCTGCCGCCAGCGGCGGCCCAGCTGCTCCCCGAGCCAAATAAACAAGATGGACCATGGAACGATGGCCAGCACCGTGTAAATGAGAAACGGCAGCCACTTCATTCGGGCGATGCCAGCGGGGATGGAAATCGCATGGCGGACGACCGGTATGAAGCGGGCGCTGAAAATGACGCCAGGGCCGAATTTCGCAAACCAACGTTCTGCCACATCCAAATGTTTTTTCTGAATGCCAATATATTTCCCGTATCGGTCTAAAAACGGCCTGCCGCCGTAAACCCCCATCCAATATAAAAACAGCTGCGCCACCGCGCCGCCGAAGGTTCCAGCCGCCACCGCCCCGGCAAAGGTGATCTCGCCCCGAGCCACCAAATAGCCGGCATAAGCGAGCACGATCTCGCTAGGAATCACCTCGACCATCAAGGCCAGAGCGATACCGGCATAGCCTAAACCGACCAAAAATGAAAACAGCGATTGAATGGCTTCGTGCACCGTTGTCCCTCCTTGCTATGAAGTGGCTGTATTGCTTCACATGGCATTGTCCGCTTTTCGTGTCACCACCCCGATTTGTCCAAAGACGGGATATGGCGTTGTTTTCCCCATCTCAACCGGAAGCGCGCCGATATTTTTTTGGCTCATAATTTGATATGGCGTTGTTTTCCCCATCTAGGGGGCCGGTGATTGACTCGTGGATGCGGTTTTCCGAGCCTTCCAATCTATTTTATTATACTACACATGGCTAGCGATCAAAAGAAAAAGCGGCTGCCTCGTCAGCCGCTTTTCGGTTAAGCGCTTTGCTTCTGTAGCTCCGCCATGTATCGTTTCCCTTTCTCTTCGTCATACTGCCCTTCCCATTTCGACATGACCACTGCCGCCAGCGAGTTGCCTACGACATTGACGGCCGTGCGCGCCATGTCCAAAATGCGGTCGATGCCAGCGATAAACGCCAATCCTTCAACCGGAATGCCGACCGTGCCGAGCGTCGCCAATAAGACGACGAACGAAACGCCCGGAACGCCAGCGATGCCTTTTGACGTCACCATCAACACGAGCACTAGCGAAATTTGCTGGGACAGCGGCATATCGATGCCATACAGCTGGGCGATAAAAATCGCCGCCAGCGCCTGATACAGCGTTGATCCATCAAGGTTAAAGGAATAGCCGGTTGGAATGACAAACGATGTGACCGCTTTCGGACAGCCGAACTTCTCCATTTTTTCCATGATTTTTGGCAATACCGTTTCCGAACTGGACGTGCTGTACGCCAACACGAGTTCGTCTTTTAAAATTTTTATGATATGGAAAATATTGATTCCTACCAATTTCGCGGTGATGCCGAGCACGACAACGACGAAAAACGCCATCACTGCATAGACGAGAATGACAAGCTTGCTGAGCGGCTGCAGCGACGCGACACCAAATTTGGACACCGTCATCCCAATGAGAGCAAACACACCAAACGGCGCGAATTTCATGATTTGGTTCGTCACATAAAACATCGCTTCCGCGGTGCCTTGGAAAAAGCGTAGCACCGGCTGCCCTTTTTCCCCGATCGCCGCCACTCCCAAACCAAACATCACGGAGAAGAAAATAATCGGCAGCATATTCCCTGTTGACAGCGCCTCAAACACGTTTTTCGGCACAATGTTGACAAACGTTTCCGCCATCGAATGGTGCTGCACTTCGTTCGTCGTATCAATGTACGACTGAATATCCGTTTTCTCGAGCGACTTCATATTGACGCCGGTGCCCGGCTGGAAAATATTCGCCGCTAAAAGCCCAACAACAATAGCGATCGTCGTGATGATTTCAAAGTAAATGATCGTTTTGACACCGAGCTTCCCGAGTTTTTTCACGTCACCGACATTGGCGACGCCGACGATTAAGCTTGACACGACGATCGGAATGACGATCATCTTAATTAAACGGAGAAAAATGTCTCCAATTGGCTGCAAATACACCGCGACTTTCGGGTTTCCGTAAAACAGAGCCCCTACGACAATCCCGAGAATCAGGCCGATAAAAATCTGCCATGCCAACCCGATTTTTTTCACGATCTGTTTCGCCTCCTTTAGACAAAATTAGACAAAAAGCGACAAAATTATTTTACTATTAAAAATAAAAAATGTCAATATCATTGAATGAATTCGCTTTACTCCAAGGTTCATTGTTATTTTATAATTTTCTTAAAATAAAAAAAGCGCTGCCGAACGAAACAGCGCTTCCCTCGATCCGGCTGGGGAAAAACCGATGATTCCCCTTATCAGTGGGGAACGTGTGAAAATCGGGAACGATGTAACAAGGTTTTTCTAATTGAAAAAGGAAATGGTAAAGCCATATCCAGCCCTCTATGTCCGTCGCTTTTCTTTTTCCTGACGGTAAAACTCATGAAACATTTTCATCAAGGCCCGCTTTTCGATGCGCGAAACGTAGCTTCTTGAGATGCCGAGCTCTTTGGCGATTTCCCGCTGCGTTTTCTCGCGCTGGCGGCCGAGGCCAAACCGGCTGATGATCACTTCTTTTTCGCGCTCATCGAGCACCTCGATATATTTTTTCACCTGTTCGATCTCCATGTTCAGCTGAATTTCGTCGGCAATATCTTGGCCTTCGGACTTTAAAATATCAAGCAGGCTGATTTCGTTTCCTTCCTTGTCCTGGCCGATCGGTTCATGCAGCGAGACATCTTTGCGCGTTTTTTTCAACGAGCGCAAGTGCATAAGGATTTCATTTTCGATGCAGCGGGCAGCGTACGTTGCCAGTTTCGTCCCTTTTCCCGGCGAATAGCTCTCAATGGCTTTAATGAGGCCGATCGTGCCAATCGAAATCAAATCATCCACTTCTTCACCGGTATTTTCAAACTTTTTCACAATATGGGCGACAAGGCGCAAGTTATGTTCGATGAGCCGGTTGCGAGCTTGTTCGTCGCCTTTCGCCATCAGTGCCAAATAGTTTTCCTCTTCTTTAGCGCTTAACGGCTGGGGAAATGCATTGTTTTTAATATACGAAACAAGAAACGTCAGCTCTTTCAGCAAAAACGCAAACACCGAAACAATGCCGGACATGCTCTCACCCCTGCCTGCTGTCATTGACGGAAACCGTCTATGATGATGTATATGCGGGAGCGACGTTGTCCGTGTCTGGACAAAAAAATAGCGCCGGCTCTTAAAACAAGCCGGCACTCGTGGAACACCGCTCTAGGCGCTGAACGAACCAACCGTCCGCTTAAGCCTCCGCCTCGACGCTCACTTCCGCAGCGATGACGAGCGCGATGGACACTGTAATCACCACTGCCATGACGATGGTGAACATCCCCGTTCCCTCCTTGACTCGTTTGTTTTTATTTTACCAAAGGAAACGAGGAACGCTTGCGCCACAGTTTGAACAATTGGTGAAATTCGACCGTCAACAACAGCACACGCAGCATGCGCGTCCCTCCTCGCCGAGTCAAGTCGAATCGCCCGTCCGCTCAAGCCACATCATCAACCATCCTCGTGCCATCAGCATGAATTATCTCCCCTTTCCTCTGTCGTTTTTAAAACAGCCGGTGATGGACAGAACATTTGCGGTCAAGCAGCTCCTCTTCGGCGGCACGCCGCAACCGCTCTTGTTCGATGTTGCGCCGCCGCGGGGCCTTCCGCTCGATCGTGATCGTCACAAAAAACAAATGGATCGTCATCTTCCTCCCCCCTTTCGAAACAAAAAGCCGCAGAAGGAAAACGCCTCTGCGGCCTTGCCAAGCAAAAAACCGCAGAAAGCGAGACTACTCTCCTTCTGCGGCCCGATGGCTGTTGTTCTTGGTCATGGTGCGTCATTCCCGGTCAGCGGAAGGTCGAATAGCCTTTAGTTGGCAAGCATCGAGCGGTGTCGTCCACATCGTCATGATCATCGTCTTCGACCTCCCTTCGGAAATGACGTTACGAAGGTAATTATATCCAAAATCAGTTCCGTTGTAAACCATTCTATTGAAAAATAAGACAACATCCCTGCTTTCGGTTCGTCTCTCAATGACGAAGTTGTTCGGCTTTTTGTGAAAATGCCGGACTGGCGCGAATTTCCATCCCCGGGTGGATGGAAAAACATTTCTGTGAAAATGATGAACTAGCATGGATTTCCATCCCTAGATGGAGAGCAGATCGCGCTGCCCATGGAACTTTCCGCCCCCTCTCCGCGCTTTACGCTTCCGCCGCGGATCCCGGTAGACGGGCTTTTGAACAAGTCCTTTCACGATTCAAACGGATTGTCTTGTTCCTCGAGCTGATGGCGATAGCGGGCGGCGCGGCGCGAGCAATACAATGCCGCGGCCAAACAGCCGGCGACAGCCAGCAAAGCGAACGGTTTGTCCGCCGCCGCCAGCGCGCCCGGGATGATCGTACCTAAATAGAGAAACGCGCCAAGCGCGAACAAAACTAAGCTGTACATCGTGAAATCGCCCGCTTTCGCACGCAGCTCGTTCCGTTGTCGTTCAGTCACTGCCGATTCCTCCTCTCGCCCTCACTGTACCATAACGGGCGAAAAAGGGGGAGCGGCAATTTCAGCCAAGCGCTTGCGCCAAATCGTCAAGCAAATCGTTGACGTCTTCCAATCCGATCGACAGGCGGATGAGCCCGTCGGTAATGCCAAGCTGTTCGCGCCGCTCTTTCGGAATCGAGGCGTGAGTCATTTTCGCCGGCAATGAAATTAAGCTTTCGACCGCTCCTAAACTTTCGGCGAGCGTAAAGAAGCGAACGCGCGACAGGACGGTTTCCGCTCGCTCCAAGCTGCCGACGTCAAAGGAAATCATGCCGCCGAACCCGCGCATTTGTGTTTTCGCCAACTCATGGTTCGGATGCTCCGGAAGCCCGGGGTAATACACGCGCGCCACCGCCGGATGTTCGGCCAAAAAGGCCGCAATCGCCCGCGCGTTTTGTTCGTGCTCTTCCATCCGCACGCCGAGCGTTTTGATCCCGCGCATAAGCAGCCACGAATCTTGCGGTCCAAGGATGCCGCCGGTCGAATTTTGCACGTAATGAAGCCGCTCGGCGAGCTCGGCGGTGCGGACGACCGCCAAGCCGGCGACGACATCGCTATGGCCGCCTAAATATTTCGTCGCGCTATGAATGACGATATCGGCGCCCAGTTCAAGCGGCGTTTGGAAATACGGTGTCGAAAACGTGTTATCGACGATCAATAACAGCCCATGCTCACGGGCGATGGCGGCCGCCGCTTGCAAGTCGGTAATTTTTAACAACGGATTGGTCGGCGTTTCCACGTAAATGGCTTTCGTATTCGGGCGGATGTGCGCCTCGATGTTGGCGACATCGCTCGTGTCGACAAACGTCGCATCAAGTCCGAACCGGTTGAATACGTTCGCCATCACCCGATACGTGCCGCCGTAAACGTCATCGGTGATCACGATATGGTCGCCGCTGTCAAACAACATCATGACGGCGGTAATCGCCGCCATCCCGGAAGCGAAAGCAAAGCCGGCCACGCCGCCTTCAAGCTCAGCAATCAGTTTCTCAAGCGCCGCGCGCGTCGGATTGCCGGTGCGCGAATATTCGAATCCTTTATGCTTCCCGATCTCTTCCTGCTTGTACGTGCTCACTTGATAAATCGGCACCGACACCGCTCCGGTATGCGGGTCACCTAGAATGCCGCCATGGATGAGCAGCGTTTTTCGTCTCATCACGATCCTCCACCTTCGTAAATGTTTTTGCTTAAATACCGCTCGCTGCTATCGGGGAAAATGACGACGATGTTCGTTCCCGGCTTCGCCTTCTCGGCCTCAAGCAAGGCGGCGTGAAAGGCGGCGCCGGACGAGCTGCCGACCAAAAGCCCTTCCTGTCTGGCTAGTTCGCTCACGCGACGGAACGCGTCATCGTCCGCGATCGTGTAGATGGCGTCAAAATACGCCGGATCCAGAAACGGCGGCAAAAATTCCATGCCGATCCCCTCCGTCCGATGCGGACCCGGTTCGCCGCCGCCTAAAATCGAGCCCTCCGGTTCGACGATCACCGTTTTAATGGCCGGGTTTTTTTCTTTTAAAAACGTCGCCGTTCCCATAAACGTGCCGCCGGAACCGGCGCCGGCGACAAAGACGTCAATCTGGCCGTCCAAATCGTCCCACAGCTCCGGCCCGAGCGTCTTGTAGTATGTCCGGGGGTTGGCCGGATTGCGAAACTGCTGCGGGCAATACGCGCCGGGAATCGTGCGGGCGAGCTCTTCCGCTTTGCGGATCGCCCCTTCCATTCCTTCCTCGGTCGGCGTATGGACAATTTGCGCCCCGAGCGCTTTCATCAGCAGCTGCTTTTCGATGCTAAATTTTTCTGGAACACAAAAGATGACGTTGATGTTTTTGTCGATCGCGGCCAGCGCCAAGCCGATGCCGGTGTTGCCAGCCGTCGGCTCGATGATCGTGCCGCCTTCTTTCAGCTTCCCTGATTCGAACGCTTCGCGTAACAATTCCTGCCCGAGCCGGTCTTTGATGCTTCCGCCCGGATTGAAGTACTCGAGCTTGGCAAACAAGCGGACGCCTTCCGGCAGCGGAAAGCGCGTAATTTCCACTAGCGGTGTGCGCCCGATCAATTCATGAATGCTTTTGGCTACCTGCATCGGTGTCACTCCGTTTCCTTCCACTCGTTTAACTTCTCGCGCTGAGAATGGAAAGCATCGATAAAACAAGCTCAGCCGAGTGTTTCGCCGCCGTCTCCAAAAACTGTTCAAACGATACGTCCGATTCCTGACCGGCGATGTCGGAAAGCGCCCGGATCACGACAAACGGCACACCAAACTGCACGCACACTTGGGCGATCGCCGCCGCCTCCATCTCAACGGCGCACAGTTCCGGGAACTGGCTGCGCACAAACTCGACGCGCTTCGGATCGCTCATAAACGAATCGCCGGTGGCGATCAAGCCAACGGCCGCTTGGAGGCCTTTAAGCTGGGTTGCCGCTTGTTTCGCCGCCTCAACAAGCGTCTCATCGGCCCGGTAGCGCGCCGGCAAGCCGGGCACTTGCCCATACGCATAGCCAAAGGCGGTCACATCCACGTCATGGTGCACGACCTCTTCCGAAATGACGAGATCACCGACGCGCAATGACGGCAAAAATCCTCCGGCGGAGCCGGTGTTGATGACGACATCGGGACGGAAACGGTCAAGCAACAGCGTCGTCCCCATGGCGGCATTCACTTTGCCGATGCCGGACTTCAACAACACCGCCTCCACTCCGTTAAGGCGCCCAGCGGAAAATTCGCATCCGGCGATGGCTGTATCCTCGCGTCCTTCCATGCGCGCGCGCAGCATCGCTACTTCTTCTTCCATTGCTCCAATAATCGCTGCTTTCATCGTTCTCCCTCTTTCTCAGTCGATTTGTTTTACCGCCTCCATCAGCCAGACGAACGCGTTTTGCTGGGTAAAGGAAGCGGAAAAGCCGTGGGTGGCAAACAGCGCGGCCAATACGTCGAGCGTCGTATAATATTCGCGCTCCAGATCGTCGGCCAAATCGTGGAACCCGCGCGCCCGCGCCGCTTCAACCGCTCGGCGGAACGCGTCTTTATCACGAAACGCTGTGTCGGCAAACACTATTTTACCACCAGGGCGGAGCAGTTGGCTATATTTGGCGATGGCCTCTCCTTTTTCCGCATCGGTCAAATGATGAAAAGCATACGTGCTCGCCACCGTGTCGATCGGCTCCGACGGCAGCGGAAAACGCAAAAAGTCGCCGTCCATAATGACGGCCCGACCGCCGAGTTTTTCCAACGCTTTTTTGCGCATCGGCGCTGACGGCTCAATGCCGTACACCGTTTTGCCGCGTTCGAGCAGCTTTTTCGTCAAATTGCCGGTGCCGACGCCAAATTCGAGCACTACTTGGCCCGCTTTGTCGGCGACCGCGTCCAAAATGCGGCCGTAGCCGGCAAACACATCGCGATATTGTTCATCATGGCCTTCCACCGATTGGTCGTACGACTCAGCCCATTGTTCGAATAAATCAAGAAATTCTCTACCCATACGGTCACGCTCCATAAAAGTTTATAATTCCTATAAATATAGTATGTCTTTTGCGCGGTCCTGTTCTCAATGTAGCATAAGTTTTTTCTTTGTTCAACGATCATGCCGATTGATCATTCGTATTGTTCCCCGGCACCCGGTGGATGACGGCGGGAAAATTTGCTACACTGGCAATGGAAAGGAGGGAGCGCGATGGTCAACATTTCCCTTGATCTGATCGAGGACAAAATTGAATTTTTTGAGGCGGATGATTTGCGGACGCTCGAGAAAAAGATTAACGAACAAATTGAGCATAATAAAGCGCTGCTGCTTTCCGTCCATCACGTTGCCCATCAAATGCATGTGATGGAGAACGGAAAACGGTTTTACAGCGCCGTCGTCCATTTTAAAGCGAAAAAATAACAGGTGCCCAGACGGCGGTTGGGCACCTGCTTTTTGCTCCCGCCGCCATCCATGCCGCGCGTTCGCCGGCATTATGACGGCCTTTGCTTTAATTTTTGCACCTTTGTCGGTTTCCAGCCTTCATTGGTTACCCATTCGATATACACTCTGTAGTGAGCGGTTTGCCCCTTCGTCGAGATCGTCGCCACCGCTTTGTTCGGCCCATTGTTGCCAATGAACCAAACGATCATCTCCTCCGGCGCGATGCCGGTCGCATAGCTGACGGCATCAAGCATTTCTTTCCAATCGACCGAGTTTTCGTCAAACACGGTTTTATGAGGCTCGGATTGCGTCGTGCCGACGGGCTGCCAAGCCGGATTGACGATCTCTTTTTCGATATTTGACCCCGGAGGTCCCGGGGTTTCCGTCACCTTGGTGGATTCCTCTTCCTTCGTTTCGGCGGTCTCCTCGGTTTCCCCACCAGCGGTGTCGCTTCCCGCTGCGGGCTTTTTTTCTTCGTTCGAGACAACCGCCGCGCCCGTTTCCACTTCCGTCCGCTTCGTTTTGCCGGCCGCTTGCTGATCCGCTTTTCCGCCAAAAAGCAAATTCCAAGCGACCATCACAATCAGCAGCAACACCACCGCAATCGCCCCGTTGAGCCAACGGTTCATTTTGCGCCGTTTGGCACGGGCGGCAAAGCGCGTTTCCGTTTGCGCCATGTTCCCCTCTCCTTTCCTCGCTGTAGATGTCAACCAAATTCGCTCTCTACATCGATTCGTTATTCGTTTTCCTTTTGCGCGCGGTCATGGGCGTAAAGCGCTTCAACCGCGGCGGCAAACACTTCGTTGGTCGCCGCGCGCCCGCTCGGGACGTCCAGTTCGACAACGGCGAGGGCGTATTTCGGACGGTCGGCGGGAAAATAGCCGGCAAACCATTTATTGATCAGTTCGACGTCCCCTTCCCTTTTTCCTGTCTCCGCTGTTCCTGATTTGCCGGCAACTGGATACGGCAGCGTCTGAAAACGGCGGCCGGTGCCTTTCTGATTCGTAACGACGCCGCGCAAAAGCTGCTGCAGCTGCCGAACCGTTGCCGGGGTAATCGGTTCCAGCCCGGTCGCCGGCTCGGCGGAAAACGAGAACAGCGGGGCTCCGTTTTTGTACAGCACTTGATCGACGGCCCGCACTTTCCACGCCTTGCCGCCACGGGCGATCGTCGCCATCATGTTGGCAACCCCAAGCGGCGAAACGCGCACATCTTTTTGCCCGATCGCCGTTTGCGCAACCGCCAGCGGCACCCGCTTGTCGCGTGCATCGTGCCAAATCGTTCCTTTCCGTTCCTCGGGAAACTGGCGGAAATGTTCTTCATGGTAAACCGGCCCTTCCCAGCCGGCCGTCGGATACAGCCCCAGTTTTTCGGCATACGTTTCCAACGCGCCGGGATCATGCCGGATCAGCTCTTTGCCGAGCGTGGCGAAGGCATTGTTGCAGCTGACGGCAAAGCTGTCCGTCAGATCGAGCGTCCCGTAGTCGTGCTCCCGGTCTTCCTCGCCAGCAATCGTTTTGCGGCAATCAAACGTGGTCGTCGGCGAAGCGATTCCCTCGTCAAGCGCCGCGGCGGCGATGACGGTTTTAAAAACAGAGCCGGGGATGTGCGGCAGCACCATTTGGTTTTCCGCCCCGCCGTTTTTGTACGGATCACGCGGATCCATATTCGGGCGGCTGACCATGGCCACTACGCTGTTAGTGTCAACGTCAAGCAAGACGAGGCCGCCTTTTTTCAATCCGAATCGGTCGACGATCTGCTCCATCTCGCGCTGCACGTCGCGGTCTAGCGTCGTTTTTACCGTGACCGGGTAAAACGAATTGCTCGGATCGCTGTACTTGACATCGAGCCCGAACAGCGGCCGCCCTTCCGCATCGACGTGATACAGCAATTTCGTCTCGGCGTCGGCGAGCAAAAATTCGTCAAACGCCTTCTGCAACCCTTGAATGCCGACTTCCGTCCCAGGCGGAAGCGGCCGTTTCGGATAGCGTTGGCGCAACAGCTCGCGGTCCGGCCGCGTAAAGCCGAGCAAATGCGGAGCGTACAGCGTCTCGAGCGGATATTGTTTATGGACGGCAAAGACGCCCGGGATGCGCAAGCGGTTCATTTGCCTCATTTGTTCAGCGCTTAAGGCGAGAGGTTCGCCGTTTTTCTCTAAGACGAACGGGCCGTCCGCCCGCTCGAGCTGGCGACGGATTTCTTCTTCGGAAACGCCGGTCACGCGGGCGACTTGTTCGATCGGCCATGGCCTCATCTTCAAAAACGGAAATAAGACAAGCGACGGTACGGATCGTTTCGTCAGCGGCTTGCCGTTTCGGTCCACAAATGAACCGCGCCCGTCATCGATGACCAATTCCTGTGTGCGCTGGGCGACGCTTTCGGCGATTAAATTATGATTCGCGAACGATTCGGTGTCAATCAACTGAATTTGCGCGAGCCGCCCCACGATGAAAAACAGCGCCGCTTCGATCAAGACAAGCATGACAATAGCCCTTTTCTTCCACATAAAGAAAACACCTCATCAACAGTTTCGACGAGGTGTTTTCATTTGAAACGTGCCTAGGACGGCGATTTTTCCGCGCTGCGGCCGCTTTGCGGGTCGAACATAGCGCGCTTAGTTGACGGCGACGATTTTCACCATCATTTCCCCGCCCGGCGTCTGTACCGTCACTTCATCGCCGACGCGGCGACCAAGAAGCGACTTCGCGATCGGCGAGTCGTTGGAAATTTTCCCTTCGAACGGATCCGCTTCCGCGCTACCAACGATCGTGTACGTCTCCTCTTCTCCGTCCGGAAGTTCGATAAACGTCACTGATTTGCCAAGCGAGACCACATCCGGGTTTTCCGTATCTTCTTCGATAATGACGGCGTTGCGAATCATGTTTTCAAGCATTTGAATGCGCGACTCAACAAACGCCTGCTCGTCTTTCGCTGCGTCGTACTCTGAATTTTCCGACAGATCCCCGAACCCACGCGCAATCTTAATGCGTTCGACCACTTCTTTGCGCTTGACCGTTTTTAAATACTCCAGCTCTTGTTCCAGTTTCTCTTTTCCCTCTTTCGTCATCGGGTACTGCTTTTCGTTCGCCATTCATCTCACTCCTCTATATATTGTGCATTATGTAAAGCGTACGAACAGAAAAATCGCTGTTCGTACGCTTACTTGTTATATACTATATTGTTTTGTCTCTGTTATGTTATTATAAAAACGCTTTTTGTTCAAGAACCGTGCGAATTTTTGCGACCATTAAATCGATGGCGACGGTGTTGTGCCCGCCTTCCGGAATGATGACATCGGCATAACGCTTCGTCGGTTCGACAAACTGGTTGTGCATCGGCCGCACGACGGACAAATATTGTTCGATCACCGAGTCAAACGTGCGGCCGCGCTCTTTCACATCGCGAAGGAGGCGGCGGATGATGCGGATGTCCGGATCGGTGTCGACGTACACTTTAATATCCATTAAGTCGCGAAGCCGCTCATCTTCTAGCACAAGAATGCCTTCGACGATGATGACCTCTTTCGGCTCCACGCGGATGACCTCACGGGAGCGGGTGTGAAGCGTATAGTCATACACCGGCTTGTCGATCGGCTCGTAGCAAAGCAGCTTATGAATATGTTCAATCAACAAGTCGTTGTCAAACGCCAGCGGATGGTCGTAGTTCGTCTTCAGCCGCTCTTCAAATGGGAGATGGCTTTGGTCTTTGTAATAAAAATCTTGCTCCAAGACAAGGATCGAACGGTCGCCGAAATGATCATAAATCGCCCTGGCGACGCTCGTCTTCCCGGAGCCGGAACCGCCGGCGACGCCGATGACAACGGGCTTCTTCCCCATCTTAATTCTCCTTTCTCATCATGTTGTACGGGAAGAGTGGCCGTTTCACTTTCATCTTGACGATTTGCAGCGGATGGCGCGCCGCATCGAGTTCGTTGCCCTCTTCATCCCAAATCGTTTCAATCACTTGGGTAAAGTTGTCGATTTCCGGGCCGAAAAATTCGACCTCGTCGCCGGGCCGGAAATGGTTGCGCTGCTGGATGGTGGCGATGCCCGTCTCCGGGTCGTAATCAAGCACTAAGCCGGCGAACTCGTGCGTCGGTTTTCGGCTGTGGGTGCCATACATATGGTTCGTATGGTCGGGAAAGCCGGCAAAAAACGACGGCGCCGTCTCGCGGTTGGCGCATTTGTCGAGCTCGCGCACCCACTCGTCGCGAATCGTGAAATGGTCGGGATCGGCGCAGTACGCGTCGATCACTTTCCGATAGACGCTGACGACTGTCGCCACGTAATGGATCGACTTCATCCGCCCTTCAATTTTCAAGCTGTCGACGCCAAGTTCAATCATCGCCGGAATGGCGCGGATCAAGTTCAAATCTTTCGCGCTCATGGCGAACGGGGCGTCGCCTTCGGAAAACAGCGGGATTTCCCGGCCGTCAGACAGCTGGTATAAATCGTAATCCCAGCGGCACGACTGGCAGCACCCGCCGCGGTTGGAGTCGCGCGCCGTCATATGGTTGCTCAACACGCAGCGGCCGGAATAGGCGGAACACATCGCTCCATGGATGAACGCCTCAATTTCAATATCGACGTTCTCTTTGATTTGGCGAATTTCTTCGGCGCTCACTTCGCGAGCGAGCACGACCCGCTCGAGCCCTTCCTCTTTCCAAAATTGGACCGCTTTCCAGTTGGTGAGCGACTGCTGGGTGCTTACATGCACTTCAAGCCTCGGCGCCACCCGGCGCGCCGTTTCGATAATGAGCGGATCGGCGACGATGATGCCGGAAACGCCGGCCTCCTCTAACGCCCGCAAATAGTCGTCAAGGCCGGGAATGTTTTCATTATGGGCGTAAATGTTGGCGGTGACGTACACCTTCGCCCCGTACCGGTTGGCAAATTCCACCCCTTCGCGAATCTCCTCGATCGTAAAGTTGTCGGCGTTGGCGCGCAAGCTGTACTCTTGACCGCCGATAAAGACGGCGTCCGCCCCGTAGTGGACGGCGATTTTCAGCTTTTCCAAGTTGCCGGCCGGCGCCAGCAGCTCCGGCTTTTTCACGATGACGCGCTTGCCGTCAACGATCTCGGAGATGCGGTCATTTTTTACAAGCATGACGTGTCCCTCCTTTTCTCAATAAATGGTTTCCTTGAAGAAAAATCCGGTGTCGATGCGGCGGTGCGGCGGCTGAAGCGCTTCAACGGCCGCCAGCAGCTCCTCTTTTTCCCGCTCGTAGCGCTCGCGGTCTTCCGTACATAAGTCGATGGCGCGGCGGTACAGCTTCGTCACTTCCGTAATGTAGTCCGCGGTGTGCAGAACGCCGTCGATTTTGAAGCTGTCGATGCCGGCTTCCACCATATCGCCCAGTTCGTCAATGATGCAAAGATCGTTCGGGCTCATAATGTGCGTGCCGTTTTCGTCTTCAAAAATCGGGTATTTATAGTCGCGCTCTTTGTCGTACAGGAACATCCCTTTTTCGTACTTTTTCCGTTCGATTTCCATCACTTTTCCTTGATAGGCAAAATAGTTGCCAATCAGCGAACGCTTCGACTGGTACATGCACGTCATGCCGTGCACTTGCACTTCAATTTCCACTTCAGCATGGGCTTTGATTTCCAAAATGGCGTCCATGTTCAGCTCGCGCGCCAAGACGGCGCGTTTCGCCCCTTTTCGCCCCCAGTAGTTGCACGCATACCAGTTCGTCGCTGTCGTCTCCGTACTCCAGTGAAGCTTCATGTGAGGCGCCGTTTCTCGGACGGTCAAAAGCACCGCGGGATCGCCGAAGACGATGGCATCGGCGCCGACTTCAGCTAAAAACGCCACGTAGTCGGCAAGCTCGTCCACTTTGTCGTTATGAAAAAGGGCGTTCATCGCCACATACACGTTCATGCCGCGCCGGTGGGCCGTTTCAACAGCCGCGGCCACATCCGAACGGGAAAACTCGCCGGCGAGCCGCAAGCCATAGCGCTGCTCACCGATGATGATGGCGTCCGCCCCGGCTTCCGCCAGTTCATCAATATGGGAAACGCTCGTCGGCGTGACGAGCAATTCCGGTTTTTTCATTTTCTCGTTCACCTCATTTTTTTCGATATCGCGAGCCCATCGCCGACCGGAATGATGACGGTGTCATAATCGCCCCGGGCCATCAACCACTCATTATAGCGGCGAATTTTTTGGGCGAGATTCCAAAGCCGCTTATTGCCCCCGGGCGTTTCAGCGGCGACAAGCCCTTTAAACAGCACGTTGTCGGTAATGACGAGGCCGCCTTCAGCGAGAAACGGCTCATAGAGCGTAAAGAAGCGCTCATATTGCCCTTTGGCGGCATCGATCACCAACGCGTCAAACGGCGCGGCCGACGCCACCTTCTCCGTCACCGCCAAGGCGTCGCCCCACACCGCTTCAATTCGCTGGGCGCAATCGGTCTTTTCCATATAAAAACGGGCGCGCTCATACCGCTCCCGGTCTTTTTCTATCGTTACAATGTGCGCCTCCGGCAGCACTTTTGCCATCCGGATCGCCGAATAGCCGATCGCCGTGCCGATTTCTAAAATGCGGCGCGGCTTCGCGAGCTTGAGCACGAACAACATCGTTTCGATGCTCACCGAATCCATGATCGGCACCCGCTGTTCGCGGGCTTCGCGCTCGATCTGTTCCACATCCGCATCCAACGCCGGCCGCAGCCGCTGCAAGTACGAAACGACCTCATCAGTCAGCAAACGGAACCCTCCTTGCCATCAACAAGCGGAAAAGCGCCCGCCCCGTCGCGAAAATAAAGCAGCGATCGCCGGGCTTGTGCTCCTTGCCATCAACAAGCGGAAAAGCGCCCGCCCCGGGCCAAGCGGCGGCCCGAGGTGCTGCGCCCATCCGTTCCAAATAAGAGCCGCTACCGGACCCTTATCGCTCCCTGTTCAACTTTCTTTATCTTACCATAACTCGGCGGAAAAGCGAAACCGTTTCGCCTAACCCGCCAGCAACTTCCGTTTTGCGCTATCGTTTCCCAATATGCTTCGCCTTTTCCCGGTTGTGCTCGGCCAGCGTTTTCGTGAAAATGACATCGCCTGTGGGGGTGGCTAAAAAATACAAATAATCGGTTTGCGCCGGCTCAAGCGCCGCTTCAATCGACATTGCGCCCGCGTTGGCGATCGGCCCTGGCGGCAGCCCTTTATGAAGGTACGTATTGTATGGCGAATCAACTTTTAAATCGTTGTAAAACACGCGCGCTTTATGTTTGCCAAGCGCGTATAAAACCGTCGGATCGGTTTGCAGCGGCATGCCTAGGCGCAGCCGATTGTAAAAGACGCTGGCGATTTTTTTGCGGTCGGCTTTTTCTGTCGCCTCCTCTTCGATCAGAGAGGAAAGCGTCAGCAGCTGGTGCGGCGACAGCTTCCGTTCCCCTCTTTCCTCTTCGTACGAAGCAAGCACCGCTGCCGTTTTGGCGACCATCGTTTCAATGATCTCAGAAAGCGGCGGTTTTTTGTCAGCGAATACATAGGTGGCTGGAAATAAATAACCTTCCAGCGGATAACGAACGTTCGGATGGAATACGTCTTTCGTTATGACACGCGGATACTTTTTCATTAACTGCTCGATGTACGCGCGGTCGTTCAGCTGCTTCATGACGTCTTCTTTTTTGTATCCCGTTCGCGCGGCGATGAGATCGGCAATCTGTACAAGCTGCGACCCTTCGGGGATCGTCAATTTCAAGCCGACTTTCAACGATTTCCCCGTTTGCAGCAGCGCTATGATGCGCGTCATCGGCATGGCCCGCGTCAGTTCGTACTCTCCGGCTTGAAACCCGGACTCGCGTTTCCAACGGACATAAAGCCGAAACACGCTAGCGCTTCGAATGAGCCGTTTTTGTTCGAGCCGCTCTGCGATTTCTGTCGCCGATGAACCGACAGGAATCGAGACATGAACCGGAGTGTGATCATGAGGATCGACCGGTTTGAGCGCCAAGCGAATATATAGAAAGCTGCCGGCACTGATCAACACAACCAGCGCCAGCAAAACGCTGCCTGCGATCAACATCCGTTTTCGCCCACGCCGCCCCTCGTTCCCTGTCCAATGCTTTTCCCCCATAGCGCACCTCCTTTCCCGTCCATCGGTCATATTATACTACAAGTTTTTGCATCTCTCGCCCTTTTTTCCGACAAAAAAGCGGCCGCCTTTAGGCAGCCGCTTCGGATCATTCCTCTTCATCTTCTTGTTCAGCACAAAACGTGTTCCACACTTCTTCGATCATATCCCACTCTTCTTCCGTTTCAATCGGAAGCAGTTCCCCTTCTTGATTTTCGTCAGCAGGGATAAACGCCGACACGTGCACTTCCGTTTCGCCGTTTTCATCTTCCGCTTCCTTGCTGACCGGATAGTAAAACACGTACGATTTCCCGAAATCGTCGGATTCAAACGTAAACAAAATTTCACAGAGCTGTTCGTTGCCTTGTTCGTCGACAACGGTAATATGGCGGTCTCCATGTTCCATTGTGATTGGCCTCCCCTTCATCGTTTCCTATCCAAGTACGATTGCAAAATGACAGCCGCCGCCATTTTGTCGATCACTTTCCGCCGTTTTTTCCGGCTCACATCGGCAGCGATCAGCATCCGTTCGGCGGCCATCGTCGACAGCCGTTCGTCCCAAAGCACGACCGGCAAAGAAAACTCCTCGCGCAGCTTGGCGGCGAACCGCTCGCTCGCTTCGGCGCGCGGTCCGAGCGTGCCGTTCATGTTTTTCGGCCAGCCGACAACGATCGCATCGACGCCATATTCGGCGATGATGGCGCGCAGCCGCTTTAAGCCGTAGTCGCCGCGCTCTTCGTCGATGGCGATCGTCTCCAAGGCTTGAGCCGTCCAGCCAAGCTCGTCGCTGATCGCCACGCCGAGCGTTTTCGTGCCGAGATCCAATCCTAACGTTCGCATCGGTCAGTCCTTTCGTTGCCCCTGTAAATAGAATTTCACCAATTCCTCGATTAATTCGTCGCGCTCGATTTTGCGGATGAGGGCGCGCGCGTCGTTATGGCGCGGGATGTAAGCCGGATCGCCGGACAACAAGTAGCCGACAATTTGGTTGATCGGGTTGTAGCCTTTTTCTTGCAAAGCCTCATACACCGTCAGCAGCACTTCGCGAACGTTCGTTTCAGCCGGCTCTTCCGGAAAATGAAACTGCATCGTTTGATCAAACGAGCTCACCGTCTCCACCTCGCTCTTGATTCGGGCCATTCCTCCATCTTACATCCATTGTACACGATCCGCGCCATTTAGGAAATGGATTTGACCCACGTTTCGACGTAATCAAGCGCTGCCCCGACTTTGTCCGCGTCCTTTCCTCCGGCCTGCGCCATATCCGGGCGTCCGCCACCCCCGCCGCCGCAGCGGGAAGCCACTTCTTTGACGAGCTTGCCGGCGTGATATCCTTTTTTCACTAAGTCATCGGTCACCGCAGCGATCAATTGGACTTTGCCGCCTTGCACCGCCGCCAACACGATGATTGCCGTGCCGAGTTTTTGCTTCAAATCGTCGGCCATCGCCCGCAATTGGTTCATGTCGTTCGCCTGCACTTTCGCCGCCAGCACCGGCACGCCGCCGACGTCTTTGACTTGGCGGGCGAGGTGCTCCGCTTCCATACGGGCAAGGCGAGCGGCAAGCGATTCGTTTTCGCGCTCGAGCTCTTTCAGTTCGGCAAACAGTCCGTCAAGACGGGCATTCAATTCTTTCGGGCTTGTTTTCAATTTTTGCGCCGCCTCTTGCAAAATGGCGAGCTGTTCGTTCATCAAACGGTACGCCGCCTCTCCGGTCACCGCTTCAATCCGGCGCGTGCCGGCGCCGATGCCGGATTCAGAGACGATTTTAAACAGCCCGATGGCCGCTGTATTCGGCACATGGCAGCCGCCGCACAGCTCGAGGCTGTAGTCGCCGACCTTGACGACGCGGACAATGTCGCCGTATTTTTCGCCAAACAGCGCCATCGCGCCCATCGCTTTCGCTTCCTCAAGCGGTTTATAGAAAATGTCAACTGGGGTACTCTTCCAAATTTGTTCATTGACGATCGCCTCGATGCGCTCGAGCTCGTCCGGCTTCACTTGGCCAAAATGGGTGAAGTCAAAGCGCAGCCGATCCGGAGCGACGAGCGACCCCGCTTGGTTGACATGGCGGCCGAGCACGTCTTTGAGCGCCTGATGGAGCAAATGGGTCGCCGTATGGTTTTTCACGATGCGCGCCCGCTTCGCCTCATCAACGCGCGCCGTATAGCGGGCTCCTTTTTTTACCGCGCCGCGCTCGACGACAATCGAGTGAAGGTGCTGGCCGTTCGGCGCTTTTTGCACATCTTTGACGACCGCTCTCCCGGTCTCGCTTTCAAATACGCCTTGGTCGGCGACTTGACCGCCGCTTTCGGCGTAAAACGGCGTCACATCGACGATGATCTGCGCCTCTTCACCGGCTTTCACTTTCTCGACAAGCCGTCCGTCTTTAACGATGGCGAGGACCGTCGACGAGGCAACAAGCTCATCGTAGCCGACAAACCGGCTTTCGTCTTTCAAATCGCCGAGCACGCCGCCTTGCACTTGCATCGAATCGACGTCTTGGCGAGCGGCGCGGGCCCGTTCGCGCTGGCGCTCCATCTCGCGCTCAAAACCGGCGTGATCGACCGTCATGCCTGCCTCGGCGGCGTACTCTTCCGTCAGCTCGAGCGGGAAGCCGTACGTATCATACAAGCGAAACGCCTCTTCCCCCGGAAGGACGGTGCTTCCTTGCGCTTTCGCCTTTTCGATCACTTCCGCCAAGATGGCGAGCCCCTCATGAAGCGTTTCGTGGAACCGCTCTTCTTCCGTGCGGATGACGCGAGCGATAAAATCGGCTTTTTCTTTCACTTCCGGATAGTAGTCGTGCATAATTTCGCCGACAACCGGCACGAGCTCGTACATAAACGGGCGGTCAATGCCGATTTGTTTCGCGTAGCGCACCGCGCGGCGGAGCAAGCGGCGCAATACATAGCCGCGCCCTTCGTTCGACGGCAGCGCCCCGTCGCCAATCGCAAACGTCACGGCGCGAATATGGTCGGCGATCACCTTAAAGGCGACGTCTTTGTCCGGATCGTCGCCATACCGCTCGCCGGCGATTCGTTCGGTAGCGCGGATGATCGGCAAGAACAAGTCGGTTTCAAAGTTCGTCGGCACGTCCTGCAAAATCGAGCACATCCGCTCCAACCCCATGCCGGTATCGATGTTTTTCTTCGGCAGCGGCGTGTACGTGCCGTCCGGGTTATGGTTGAACTGGGAAAACACTAAGTTCCATACTTCCAAATAGCGGTCGTTTTCCCCGCCCGGGTACAGCTCCGGATCGTTCGGATCGTTGCCGAACGCCTCGCCGCGGTCGTAAAAAATTTCCGTGTTCGGACCGCTCGGGCCTTCGCCGATGTCCCAGAAGTTTCCTTCGAGACGGATGATCCGTTCTTCCGGCAGTCCGATTTCGTTATGCCAAATGTTGTACGCTTCCTCGTCCTCCGGATGGACGGTGACGGACAGCCGTTCCGGATCAAAGCCAATCCACTTTTCGCTCGTTAAAAACTCCCACGCCCAGTGGATCGCTTCCCGCTTGAAGTAATCACCGATCGAAAAGTTGCCGAGCATTTCAAAAAACGTATGGTGGCGCGCCGTTTTCCCGACGTTTTCGATGTCGTTGGTGCGGATCGATTTTTGCGCATTGCAAATGCGCGGGTTGTCCGGGATGATGCGGCCGTCAAAGTATTTTTTCAGCGTCGCGACGCCGCTGTTGATCCATAACAGCGATGGGTCGTCGACCGGAATAAGCGAGGCGCTCGGTTCAACCGCGTGGCCTTTTTCTTGGAAAAACTGCAAAAACATGCGCCGCACTTCGGCAGATGTCAGCTTTTTCATGATGATCCTCCCCTTTCGCCTTTTTATATAAAAAAACTCCCATCCCCTGCAGGGACGAGAGTTGTGCTCGCGGTACCACCCTGTTTATGGGCGAAAAACGCCCATCACCTCTTTGGCCGTAACGCAGCCTTGCGTCAGGTTTTGCCTGCGCTCCGGATTAGCCTTCTGTTGCCCTTCATCTGGAATTTCTTTCAGCCGCGGAAATTCCTCTCTGTGCGCGAGCCCGCGCGTTAAGATGGACTGCAACATACTCGATCCGTCATCGCGTTATGTATTCGCTTTTACATTGAAAAATTATAGACAAGCACCGCTCGTTTGTCAATGCAAGGCATAGCGCTCCTTCCAGTGGACGATGGCCACTTTCAGCACCGCCGCCGTCGGAACGGCGAGGATGAGGCCGAGCACGCCGGCGAGCTCACCGCCGGCAAACAGCGCGAGCATAATGACAAGCGGATGCATGTGCACGCTTTTGCCGACGATCAGCGGCGACAACACGTTGCCTTCTAAAAACTGCAAAGCGAAAATGATGACCAGCACCACCAAGACCATTTTGAGCGATACGGTCGCCGCTAAAATGGCGGCCGGAATGGCGCCGATCAGCGGCCCGAAATACGGGATGATATTCGTCATCCCGATGATGAGCCCAAGCAAAAGCGGATAGTCCATGCCGGCAAGCCACAATCCGAGCGCCGCGGCCGAACCGATCGCCGCGCAGACAAAGAGCTGGCCGCGGATGTAACCGCCGAGCGACTCGTCAACGTCTTGTAAAAACGCCAGCCCCGGTTCGCGCCACCGCTTTGGCGTCAAATACCAAACGGCTTTTTTCAGCACCTCAACGTCCTTGAGCATGTAAAACACAATAAACGGGATCAGCACGAACGTCGCCGCCGAGCTGATCAGCGATTTCATGGCGCGAATCGCCATCTCGACCGCCGAGGCGGCCGCCCGCTCCAGCTCAGCGAGCATCGTTTCCACCCGCGTATGCACTTCCATCGGCCATGTCGATGTTTCATCGTGAATGTGGCGCACCCATTGGCGATATGTATTCATCAGCGAGGGCAGCTGTTCGTCCAACGCGCGCAGCTGGGCGATCAAAACCGGAATGCCGCGGTACAAGCCGTAGCCGACCGAGCCAAAAAACAGCAAATAAATGAGCAAAATGGCAAGCGCCCGCGGCACCCCTTTGCCATGAAGATATTCAACGAGCGGGTGCAGCAAATACGTGATAAACGCCGCCAGCAAAAACGGCGTCAACACCGTGGCGACAAAATCGATCACCGGCCACCAAACGCTTTTCATCCGGACGATTAAATAGACGATCGCCGTCACCAACAGCCATTTGCCGATGCGGAAGAACGACTGCCATTGTTGCTCCCCCATCACCACACCTCCTACCGTTTAGTGTAGGGGATGCGGGCGGGAATATGCCTTTAGCGCTTTGGCACTATTTGACAATCACAAAGCACCGCCCCCGCGCAAGGCGAGGGCGGCAACGCCGTCAGCGGATCGCCTGCATCAAGCGGCGGCGCATTTTTCGCATCGTGCGCCCGTTCATCCAGTTGTTGCGCTGGGCCAACTGATACGCGGCGACACCCAACCCGACAGCCAACAGCGATGTCATCGTCCGGTTCATGACTGTCCCCCCTAAAGTTGAATCGTGCGCTCATAATCGTCGAACAAATCATCAAGAGAGCTTAACGTCCCGTCCTCCTCCACTTGATGGACATGGATGACTCCTTTCGAGACGGAAAGCTCGATGAAACAATCCCAGCAATAATATTGGTTGACGCCGATTTTTCCTAAATTTTTCCGTTTGCAGTTCGGGCAAATGAGCACCGACAGCCACTCTCCTTACTTTGTTGTGTCCACCATCACAACCCCTTCTTTCGCCGTGAACGGGGCAAGCGGCATTCGCTTCTTTCCTTCTGTCAAATCGGAAAAAAATCCCTCACTGATCTCGTATCCATCAATTCTGCCCCATTGCCCGTCGAAATATACGTCATCTAACAATCCGATCGTCGTCCCGTCGGCGGCGACAACCATGTTGCCGGCGATGCCTCGTTCACCGTAAAGAGAGTGGCCGCTGTCAGAGGAAGGCAAGGGCTGGAAACTTCGCGCGTCGTCGATGAGCATTCGATCGTTTTGCAGCGCTCGCACGGCCGCAAGCGGCAAATAGCGGCGGCGGCCAAACAAGCCGCGCTGTTCGGCAACAAACCCTTGCACCGTGCCGTGGCTGGTAAACCAAACATCCGCGATCGTTCCGACGTTTTTCCCTGTCGCTTGTTCGTAAATGGGAAGACCTTTCATGTCGGAAAACGTTCGCATCGCTCTCCCACCTTTCCAGCCACCTTTAGCTTGACTCATCGCTCATAAAGTCATACGGCGTAACGTTTTCCATTCCGACGTTCGCATCCTCAAGCGGCAGTTCGACCTCGACAACCGGCGCCATCGCCGCCGTCAGTTTTTCCGCCAGCGCCGTCCGCCGCGCCCCGTCGCTCTGCTTGGCGACGCCGGCCCGAAACGCTTCCTCTTCGCCGCATAAAATCAAAAATTGTTTGCTTCTCGTCACCGCCGTATACAGCAAGTTCCGCTTCAACATCCGATAGTAGCTTTTCACGACGGGCAAAATGACGATAGGGAATTCGCTTCCTTGCGCTTTATGCACAGAGCAGCAGTACGCATGGGTGATTTGCGACAGCTCTTGCCGGGTGTAGGTCACTTCCACGCCGTCAAACGAGACAACGAGCAAGTCTTGCTTGTCGGTGTTCTCTTTCGCGTAAAAAATGGCAACGACTTCGCCGATATCGCCGTTAAACACGTTGTCTTCCGGCTGATTGACGAGCTGAAGCACCTTGTCGCCGACGCGGTACACCACCTCGCCGGCCGCCAGTTCCCGCTTCCCGGCGGATGGCGGATTGAAGAGCTCTTGAAGCGCTTTGTTGAGCCGATCAATGCCGGCCGGGCCTCGGTACATCGGGGCGAGCACTTGAATATCTTTGACCGAAAAGCCTTTTTTTCGCGCATTGTCCGCGATTTGCCGGACGACATCCACGACTTGGCCGGCGCGGCAGCGAATGAACGAGCGATCCGCCTTTGGCGCAGTCAAATCGGGCGGCACGGCGCCGCGCTTTACCTCATGAGCGAGCTCGATGATCGACGATCCTTCCGCCTGACGGTACACATCTGTCAGCCGCACCGAAGGAACGACGCCGGACTCGAGCAAATCTTTCAGCACTTGGCCGGGCCCGACGGATGGCAGCTGGTCTTCATCGCCGACCAGCACGACTTGCATGCCGTTTGGCACCGCTTTGAACAGCTGATTAGCCAGCCATGTGTCGACCATCGACATTTCATCGATGACAAGCAGCTTGCCGGCAAGCGGTTCATGTTCATCGCGGCTGAACCCTTCCACTCCGTTCCAACCGAGCAGCCGATGAATCGTCGCCGCCGGCAGGCCAGTCGCCTCGCTCATCCGCTTGGCCGCCCGTCCGGTCGGAGCGGCGAGCACGACCGGGAACGGCTCACCTTGCTGGTAGCGGGCCGGATCTAACGATAAGCCGTTAAGAGCGGCGAACAGCTCGACAATCCCTTTGATGACCGTTGTTTTTCCCGTGCCCGGACCGCCGGTTAAAATGAACAACGGGGAGGAAAGCGCCCGCTGAATCGCCTCTTTTTGCTGGGGCGCGTACTGCATGCCAAGCCGCTCTTCAAGCGCCCCGAGCGCCAGCAAAAACTCCGATTCCGCAAACGGCACCGCCGTTTGCCGGAGCAGCCGCTTGACGTTGGAAACGATGCCTTTTTCGGCAAAGTAAAGCGACGGGAGATAACAACGGCCTTGCTCAACGACCAGTTTTCCTTCTTCACTCAACATCAGCAGCGTCCGTTGAATGGCTTGTCCGTCGACCGCCCCGCTCGGCCGGCCATCCAGCAGTTCAGCAATGCGGCCGACCAGCTCTTCCTCGGCCATGTACACATGCCCTTCCTGCAGGCAAACTTGCTCGAGGACAAACAAGGAAGCGGCGCGCAGCCGAGCCGGGTGGCTTCCGGAAATGCCGAGCTGCCGCCCAAGCTCATCGGCGCGACCGAACCCGATCCCCTCAATGTCTTCGACGAGCTGGTACGGATTGGCTTGGATGATTTCGATCGCTTCCTCGCCGTACGCTTGGTAAATTTTCATGGCCAGCTGGGGGCCGAAGCCGAGCTGAGCGAGGGTGATCATCGTCTGCTCAAGCCCTTCGTGGGCGCGGAGCGTTTCATACAGCTGCTTGGCCTTTTGTTTGGACAGTTTCGGAATGCGCTCGAGCGCCGCTGGATCGCGCAAAATCACGGCAATCGCCTGCTCGCCGAGCGCTTCGGCGATGGCCGCAGCCGTTTTTTTGCCGATCCCTTTAAACAAACCGCTTGATAAATACTGAATGATTCCTTCTTTCGTGTTGGGAAGCTGTTTGCGGAACTGGCTCGCCGCATACTGGCGGCCAAAGCGCGGATGATGGCGGAATTGACCATAAAACACATAAACGTCTCCCTCGCTGATCCGCGGGAAATGGCCGGTGACGATCACTTCCTCTTCAACCGGCGCTTCGTTCGTTTCCTCAACGCGAATGCGGACAACGGTGTAAAGCGTTTCTTCGTTATGGAAAATGACGGATATGCACGTTCCTTTAATAAAGGTGCACCCCTCAATGGCCAGCGTTTGCTGCTCTTGCAACAGCGATCCCCTGCCTTTACGGCGAAAGCCGCTTTTCCATCATTTTCTTTCCATACCCCGCCAGCACGTGGTCTGGCTTCGCCTCCAACGCGGCGGCGAACCAATCGCGGGCGGCAGCCGGCTCGTCCTTGTTCGCATAAATGACCCCTAAATTGTAGCAGGCGTCGGCATGGTGCGGCTTTAGCGCCAACGTTTTTTCAAAGCAACGCTTCGCCTCGTCAACATAGTCGAGCGCCGCCAAACAAAGGCCGAGCTGAAAGAACGCTTCGGCATCCCCTTCGTTCAATTCGGCGGCCCGCTGCAAATACGGAAGAGCGAGCCGCGGCATCTCGAGCCGCCATAGCGACATGCCGAGCATAAAATGCGTGTCGGCGTCATCGAGCCCCAGCCCGAGGGCCCGTTCAAACATGTCTTTCGCCTCGGCAAACCGCCCGCGCTGATAGTGGAGCGTGCCGATGCCATAGTAAGCGGCCGCGGCCCGTTCATCGCGACAAAGCGCCTGCTGGAAGAAAGCGAGCGCTTTCTCCTCTTCGCCGGCGGCGGCCAGCACGGTGCCGACGTTGATGTAGCCGGTCGGGTCGTCCGGGCGATCGTCCACCGCTTTGGAAAAGCAGCGGAGCGCTTCTTCGTACTCCCCGGCGCGCAAATGCGCAAGCCCTTGTTCATTCCAATCCGCCACCGCTCATCCCTCCTGACTATAGTTTAGCACATACGTTCGTTTTTTTCGAGCAATTGCAAAAACACCCCAACCCCAAGCCGGGTTAGGGCTTTCACCGCCGGTGCGGCAGCTTAGCGGTCAGCCGACATACCAAAGCTTTTCACCGTTGCGGAACACTTCATCGATCGTGCCGCCGCCAAGGCACTCCTCGCCGTTGTAGAACACGACCGCCTGCCCCGGCGTCACCGCCCGCGCCGGCGCATCAAACACGACTTCCGCCTTGCCGTCTGAAAGCGGGTGAACCGTCACGCCGACATCGGGCTGACGATAGCGGAACTTCGCCGTGCAGCGGAACGGCGCTTCCGGCTTGCGGTCAGACACCCAGTTGACATCGACCGCTTTTAGCGAGGTCGAATACAAATAGTCGTTTTCAAATCCTTGGGCGACATACAGCACGTTTTCGCGCACATTTTTGCCGACGACAAACCACGGTTCGCCGCTGCCGCCAATACCAAGGCCGTGGCGCTGGCCGATCGTGTAATACATCACCCCGTCATGCCGCCCTTTCACTTCGCCGTCGAGCGTTTTCATCACTCCCGGCTGGGCCGGCAAATAATGGCTCAAAAATTCTTTGAAATCACGTTCGCCGATAAAACAAATGCCGGTGCTGTCTTTTTTCCCAGCGGTAGCCAGCCCGGCTTCTTTCGCGATCCGGCGCACGTCCGCTTTGTGCAAGTGGCCGATCGGAAACATCACGTTTGACAGTTGGGCTTGGCCGAGCTGGTTCAAAAAATACGTTTGGTCTTTGTTCGGGTCAGCTCCACGGAGCATTTTATATTCGCCATCGCGAAACTCGACGCGGGCGTAATGGCCGGTGGCGACGTAATCGGCGCCGATCGACATGGCGTGTTCCAAAAACGCTTTGAATTTAATCTCCTTATTGCACATCACATCCGGGTTCGGGGTGCGCCCCGCTTTGTATTCGTTCAAAAAATACGTAAACACTTTGTCCCAATATTGCTTTTCAAAGTTGACTGCATAGTACGGGATGCCGATTTGGTTGCAGACGCGCACAACGTCTTCGTAATCCTCAGTCGCCGTGCAAACGCCGTTTTCATCGGTGTCATCCCAGTTTTTCATAAAAATGCCGATCACATCATATCCTTGTTCTTTTAATAATAGCGCGGCGACTGACGAGTCGACCCCGCCGGACATGCCGACGACAACGCGCGTTTCATGCGGCGCTTTGTTCATGCGCTTCACCCCCTCTTCAGCGTTTTGTGAGCCGCTTCACAATTTTCACCGTTTCTTCCGCCGCCCGCTCAATTTGCTCCGTTGTATTGCCGAGTCCGAAGCTAAAACGCACGGACGAGCGGATGCGCTCCGACTCGTTTCCGCACATGGCAACAAGCACGTGGGACGGATCGATCGACCCCGCCGTGCACGCTGACCCGCTGGACGCGGCGATGCCCGCCAAATCCAAATTGACGAGCAGCGATTCGACGTTCGTTCCCGGGAAAGCAACATTGAAAATATGCGGCAGGCCGTCTTCGCTGCCGTTGACGATGAAATCAAGGCCGGAGGAACGAAAAATCGTCAACATCGCTTCGCGCCAAGCCGCGTATTGCTTCCGCTTCTCTTCCCTCGTCCGCTCGGCGATTTCCACCGCCCGTGCCAAGCCGATAATGCCCGGGACGTTCTCTGTGCCGGCGCGCCGTTTCCGCTCCTGCTCGCCGCCGAAAAGAAGCGGTGTGATGCGGACCGTCCCGCGAACATACAAGGCGCCGCTGCCTTTCGGACCGTTGATTTTATGGCTCGAAAGCGACAACAAATCGATGCCGTACTCATTCACATCGATCGGGATCAGCCCGTACGCCTGCACGGCATCGGTATGAAAATACGCCGGGTGGTCGCGAAGCAGGGCGCCGATTTCACGGATCGGCTGAATCGTGCCGACTTCGTTGTTGGCGAACATGATCGAAACGAGAATCGTGTCATCACGGAGCGCGGCTTTCACGTCCTCGACCGACACGCGCCCGTGTTCATCGACCGGCAAGTACGTCACATCGAATCCTTGCTTTTGTAAATGTTCGCAAGCGCGCAAAACAGCGTGATGCTCAATAGCGGTCGTAATGAGATGGCGGCCTCGCTCACGGTTGGCCATCGCCGTTCCGATGAGCGCAAAGTTATCCGCTTCCGTCCCGCCGCTTGTAAACACGATTTCCGTCTCTTTCGCCCCGAGGCTGCGGGCGATGGCTGATCTCGCTTCGTCCAACGCCCGGCGGCTCTGCCGGCCAAAATAATGGATGCTTGACGGATTGCCGAACTGTTCGGTCATCGACTGAATCATGCCAGCCGCCACATCTGGATGAATGGGAGACGTCGCGGCATGATCCAAGTAAATCCGTTCCAACGGTCATTCTCCTTTCTTGTCGCCCGAACCTCTTCCGCCCACAGCGGCCGTCCCTTGCCCGAGCGGATTCCGCCCGTTGGGGGAACCGCCCGCTGCGGCAAACGGCGAGGCTTGGCCATGAAGGTGTAAATAGTAAAAACACGTCCATGTCATCCGCTCGTGGTTGATGACATGCGACCGCTTGATCAATGGTTAAATATAAAACATGTATGCCCCTTCATCCCCATCGCTATACTCCGCTAAATCTTCAAGCGTCGTGCTGTCGAGCACTTCCTCGACCGCATCGCGGATGCGGATCCACAGCTCGCGCTTCGCCGGCTCCTCCTCTTCGAGTTCCTCGACCGGGGTGAGCGGGCCCTCAAGCACGCGCAAAATATCACCGGCCGTAATTTTGGCCGGATGCTCGGCCAATACGTAACCGCCGTACGCCCCGCGGATGCTTTTGACAAGCCCGGCGTTGCGCAACGGCGTCACTAGTTGCTCCAAGTAGTGCTCGGACAAATTGTTCGCCTTGGCGATCGAGCGGAGCGAAATCGGACGGTCGCCGTACTTTTTCGCCAGTTCAATCATAATCGTCAATCCGTAACGGCCTTTGGTTGAAATCTTCATCATATCCCCCCTAACGACTTAACCCTTGCGCCCGAACGTTGGCGGCTCCCAACAAGCGGTCGGCCATTTTCCGGCATTGCGGCAGCGCCAAACCGGCGACCGAACCGATTGTGACGCAAAAAAGAAACGTGCCAAACGACACCGGACCGCCAAGCAGCCAGCCGACAAGCAACACGAGCGCTTCCATCATCACGCGAATGTATGCCACGTTCCATCCGGTCAACTCGGTCAAGGCGAGCATCAAACTGTCGCGCGGACCGGCGCCGACGTCGGCGGAAATATATAGCCCCATGCCGTAGCCGGACACGACGATGCCGACTAGCAGCATCGCATATTGTTCAAGCAGTTGTGGCGGCGTTTTCAGCGGTGGGATCATCATCCACACGTCAATCAAAACGCCGACAGTGATCATATTGAGGAAGGCGCCAAGCTGCGGTCTCCGCTTGACAAGCAGCGCCGAAGCCGCAAGCACCACCATCCCAACGATGATCGACCACGTCCCGACCGTCAGGCCAAATGTTCGCTCTAAACCAATATGAAGGACATCCCATGGCGCACAGCCAACATCGGCTTTCATCGTCAGCACAATGCCGAATGACATGACGAGCAAACCGGCAAAATAAATGCTCCATCGCAGCCATGGGACCGAAGGATGGACCATCGCACATGCGCCTCCCTATCCAGTCAATCGCCGGTGTTATTATACCATAAATGACGCGCTCCGTTCACGGCCCAATCGCGCTTTCCCGCTTCAATTGCTCCAGTCGCCGGTACACTTTCGCATAATGTTTCTCGTCGCCGTGCTCTTTCGGCTCATAATAGCGGACGCCGGCAAGCGTTGCCGGCAAATACGATTGCGCCACCCAACCGTTCGGGTAATCATGCGGATATAAATAGCCTTGGCCATGTCCGAGCACGGCTGCCCCTTGATAATGGGCGTCTTTTAAATGGTCGGGAATCTCGCCAACCTTTCCGGCGCGCACGTCGGCGAGCGCCGCGTCCAACGCCTTGTAGGCGCTGTTGGATTTCGGGCTTAGGCAAAGCTCGATCGTCACGGTCGCGAGCGGAATGCGCGCCTCCGGCAGTCCGATCCGCTCCGCCGCCGCCACAGCTGCCTGCACTTTCACCCCCATCAACGGGTTCGCAAGCCCGATGTCTTCATAGGCGATGACGAGCAGCCGGCGACAGACCGCGGCCAAATCCCCGCCTTCGAGCAGGCGCGCTAAATAATGGAGAGCAGCGTCCACATCGCTGCCGCGCACGCTTTTTTGGAATGCCGACAACAGCGAATAGTAATGGTCGCCGTATTTGTCATGAGTGAAGCCGCGATTGGCCGTGCACGAAGCAACGATCGCCTCATCCACATACAAACCGTCATCGCGTTCATCGGCCGCCGCCACGGCCGCTTCAAGAAGCGAAAGCGCCGCGCGCGCATCGCCGCCCGCGGCTTCCGCAATTCGCCATAACAGCGCCTCATCGATCTTGACGGGCTGCGCTCCGAGCCCGCGCACCGAATCGGTAAGCGCCCGCTTTAAAACGATAAGCAAGTCGGCCGGCTCAAGCCGCTTTAATCGCTGAATTTGTCCGCACCGGCTACGGATCGCCGGATTCACCTCGTGAAACGGGTTTTCGGTCGTCGCCCCGATTAACGTGATCAGCCCGGATTCAAGGTGTGGAAGCAGCACATCCTGCTGCGCCTTGTTCAAACGGTGAATTTCATCGATAAACAAAACGACATTGCCGGACCAGCGCGCCGCTTCGGCCGCCTCTTCAATCTCCTTTTTCCCGGCTGAGGTCGCGTTGATGGCGACCAGCTCCCGCCCAGCCGTGCGAGCGATGGCGTAGGCGAGCGAGGTTTTTCCCGTCCCGGGTTCCCCATACAACAATAGCGAAGGAACATATCCTTTTTTTACCATTTTGTACAACGGCGTCTCCGGCCCAATCACATGCGCTTGTCCGACGATGTCGTCGATCGTGCGCGGTCGCATCCGCAGCGCGAGTGGCTCTGACCTGTTCCGCATGTCGTTCCCCTCCTCGTTTCATTGTACAGCGCCGGTCCACCCGAATACAACCGTGCGGTGTCAAAAGGCGGACCGCTACGGTTCAAACTAAGTTTTGATTGAGTGCTGACCTTGATTGATTGATTGAGGTCGAAAGGCGGAACCGCTAGTTTCTCTTTTGTTTGGCATCGCCCATTGTCCCCGTGCCAAAGGGAGAAGTTTAAAGTGAAACAAGAACGGAAAAACTAGGATCATATCAACATTACATTTGTGGGGTGGACAGCATGAAAACGAGACAAGATGCATGGTCGCATGAAGAAGACGTGCTATTGGCCGAAACGGTGCTTCAATACATACGGGAGGGAAAAACACAACTCGCGGCCTTTGCAGACGTCGGAAAAAAGTTGCACCGAACTGCGGCGGCATGCGGCTTCCGCTGGAATGCCGAGGTGCGGAAACGACATCTCGAGGCCATCGAACAGGCGAAGAAGCAACGAAAAGAGCGAAAACGGGCGTTGGAAATGATGAAAAAATGGCAGAAGGAACAAGATCCGTTCCCGTTTCCTTCCGCAGGCAGCAGCCAAGAGGCGGAAGGGTCATCCCCCTTTCTCCCGGCTGCCCCTCTGACGCTCGATCAGTGCATTTCTTTTTTGCAGGCGCTGCGACACGATGCCAAACAGCTTGAAACGGCGGAGCAGGAAAACGAACGGCTGAAGCGGGAGCACGCCGAATGGCGGGCGCGCAATGAGCAGCTGGCGCAAAAAATTGAACGCCTTGAAGCACGACAAACGACGGTTCAAGAAGATTACGAGGCGCTTGTCAAAATTATGGCCCGCGCTCGCCAACTCGCCGCCGAAGAAGGCGATCGCCTTCCGTTCGCGCAATGGCTTTTGGCCGAAGCGAGAGAACAAAACGAACGAGCCGCCCATTCGTAACTAGCCAAAGAGGGTGTCCCAAAAGGATCGGGACACCCTCTTTCATCGCTATATAAGCCCCAACTGCTTCTGCCGCACGATCGGTTGTGCCGATCTTAAAGGCAGACGACCTTTTGTCTTATCGCTATATAAGCACTAACCGTTTTCCCGCCACACGATAGGCTCTGTCTTTCTTGAGGGGAGATCGCCTTTTCGGTCAGCTCTTTTTTCGTCGCAATATAGACGGGTGTACCGGTCATCGACATGGCAAAGCGAGCAAACGCCGTGTTTGTTCGTTTCCCGCTTCCGCGACACCATCCTAGCTTGACGACAGGCGACCGGCTTCCTACCGGCGAGCCTCGCTCGCTTGGTCCAGCGACCGGCTCGTCACTCACCGACGCGGGCAATCGGAATTTCCTTCAACAATTCCTGAATGACATATGATGCCATGATGAGCCCGGCAACGGACGGCACAAAAGCGTTCGATGACGGCGGCATTTTCGCCTTGCGGATCGGTGAAGCGTCATTGCCGACAACTTGGCGGATATCTTCGCGGATTTTCACCGGCTTCTCGTCAGAAAAGACGACCGGAATGCCGCGGCGAATCCCTTCTTTGCGCAGTTTGGCGCGGATGACTTTCGCGATCGGATCGGTGTGTGTCTTGGAAATATCGGCGATGCGAAAGCGGGTCGGATCCATTTTGTTCGCCGCCCCCATGCTGGAGATGATCGGAATGCCGCGCTTGAGGCATTGTTTCATCAAATGTACTTTATACACAATCGTGTCGGAGGCATCGATGACAAAATCGAGATCATAGGCAAAAAACTGCTCATACGTCTCTTCCGTATAAAACATTTGCAGCGCGATGACCTCGCACGCCGGGTTGATGTCGGCGATGCGCTCTTTCATCAGCTCGACTTTCGGACGGCCAATGGTCGAGAGCAACGCATGGATTTGCCGGTTGATGTTGGTGATATCGACGTTATCGCGATCAACAAGCACCAAGCGGCCGATTCCGGAACGGGCGAGCGCCTCGACGGCGAACGACCCGACGCCGCCGATGCCAAGGACGGCGACGGTGGCGTTTTTTAATTTTTCCAGCCCCTCAGGGCCAATGGCTAACTCATTGCGGGAAAATTGATGCAGCATCGTTCTCCTCTCCATGTGCGCAAAAATTGAGTGATACACCGTTTTTTATCGTACATGAAGCCCGCTTGTGTGGCAATGGGTCTTTTGCTGGCAAAACAAACGAGGCTGACCCGAGAGCCCGCCAAAAAGCGGACGTTTGAGTCAGCCCCACCATCGTGTTTATCGCTCTTCTGTACACTAGTCCCAATCGTGCCGTCGCTGCCTTCGTTTTGAACCCGCTCTCCCATAGGTGGGTGCCCTGTTCCAAGGTTTGCGCTTCCCCTGTGACGAAGGGGCGTGCACGCCGCTTGGAAACCCCGGACTCCCGGATATTGACTGTTCGGTCAAAACGATCGGTGATGCGACGAACACATTAGGACGGGTGGTTGATTGCTTATATTTTATCATATTTTTTTGTGTTTGTGAACACCTGCCGCTCATGTTTCCTTGCCGGCTGATGTTTTCTCGGCGAGCTATTCTTGGTCAGGCAGCACGACCGCCAAATGCAGCTCGTCCAGCTGTTTTTCGCTGACCGGGCTCGGCGCTTCCGTGAGCAGGCAGCCGGCGCTCGCCGTTTTCGGGAAGGCGATCGTATCGCGCAAATTCGTGCGCCCAGCAAGCAACATCACAAGCCGGTCAAGGCCAAGCGCGATGCCGCCGTGCGGCGGGGTGCCGTACTCAAACGCCTCAAGCAAGAAGCCGAACTGACGGCGCGCTTCTTCTTCGCTGAACCCTAAGGCGCGGAACATTTTTTCTTGCACGTCCCGCTCAAAGATGCGGAGCGAGCCACCGCCAAGCTCATAGCCATTTAAGACGAGGTCATACGCCTGCGCCCGAACCGCGCCCGGGTTGGTTTCAAGCAGCGGAATGTCGTCGCGTGCCGGCATCGTAAACGGATGGTGGGCGGCGTAATAGCGGCCTTCCTCTTCGTCATATTCCAACAGCGGCCAGTCCGTCACCCACAAAAACGCGAGCTTCGTTTCGTCGATCAAGCCGAGCTCCTTGCCGAGCCGAAGCCGCAGCGCGCCGAGGGCCGCGGCCACGACCGCCTTTTGGTCGGCGACAAACAACAGCAAATCCCCGTCTTCGACCGCCAGCGTTTGGCGAAGCGCAGCCTGTTCTCCCTCGGTGAAAAACTTGGCGATCGGCCCTTTCAGCTCATCGCCTTCCGCTTTCAGCCACGCCAGCCCTTTCGCTCCATAGCGGCCGACAAACTCGCCCAACGCGTCGATCTCCTTGCGCGAATAGCGGGGCGCCGCGCCTTTGGCGTTGATCGCCTTCACTTGCCCTCCCTCTTTGACCGCGCGGGCAAACACTTGAAACGCGGAATCGCGGACGATGTCCGATACGTCGACGAGCTCGAGGCCAAAGCGTATATCCGGCTTGTCCGAGCCATAGCGGTTCATCGCCTCATCATACGTGATGCGCGGAAACGGGCGCGGAATGTCGGTTCCTTTCGCCGCTTTGACGACCGCCGCCATCATCCGTTCGGTGACATCGATGATGTCTTCTTGATCGATAAACGACATTTCGATGTCAATCTGCGTAAACTCCGGCTGGCGGTCGGCGCGCAAGTCTTCGTCGCGGAAGCAGCGCGCGATTTGATAGTAGCGCTCAAACCCGCCGACCATCAGCAGCTGCTTAAAAATTTGCGGCGACTGCGGCAAGGCGTAAAATTCGCCTGGATGGACGCGGCTCGGCACTAAATAGTCGCGCGCCCCTTCCGGCGTGCTTTTCGTCAACATCGGCGTCTCCACTTCCAAAAAGCGCTCGCTGTCCAAAAAGTCGCGCACCGCTTTCGTGACCTTATGCCGGAGCTCCAGCGTTCGAAACATGACCGGGCGGCGCAAATCCAAGTAGCGATATTTTAAACGCACGTCTTCCGCCGCGTCGGTGTCATCCGTGATCGCAAACGGCGGCGTTTTCGCTTCATTGATAATGTCGATGCGCTCCGCCTGCACTTCGATGCGGCCGGTCGCGATGTTCGGGTTGACCGTCTCCGGCGCGCGGGCGACGACCGTCCCTTCCACGCTCAGCACATATTCGCTCCGCACGCGCTCAGCGGCCGCCAGCGCTTCAGCCGACACATCCGGGCTGGCGACGATTTGCACGATGCCGGTCCGGTCGCGCAAATCGATGAAAATGAGCCCGCCTAAGTCGCGGCGCTTTTGCACCCAGCCTTTGAGCACGACGCGCTCACCGACCGCCGTTTCCGGCACTTCACCGCAATAATATGTCCGTTTCATTCGTTTACTCCCCCTCTCTCCTCGTCCGTTCTGTGAAAAATGAAGCCAGTTCGCCGAACGGCACGTTCGTTTGTTCGCCGCTCGCCATCTCCTTGACGGTCGCGATTTGTTTGTCGAGCTCTTCATCGCCAATCATGACGACAAACGCCGCTTTGAGGCGGTCGGCTGCTTTCAGCTGCGCCTTCAGTTTTCGGCCGACATAGTCTTGATCGACGCGCAAACCGGCGCGGCGCAATTGATAGACGAGGCGGACCGCTTCCTCTTTCGCCCGTTCGCCGAGCGCAGCCACATAGCAATCGATCCCTTCGCCGGTCGGAAGCTCCACCCCCTCCGCCTCCAGCGCTGCGAGCAGCCGTTCGATGCTTAGCGCAAAACCGATCCCCGGCATTTCCGGCCCGCCGATTTCCTCGACAAGCCCATTGTAGCGCCCTCCGCCACACAGCGTCGCGGCTGCGCCAAACCCTTCCGCTTCGCTCATAATTTCAAATGTCGTATGGTTGTAATAGTCAAGCCCGCGCACCAACCGCGCATCGATGACAAACGGAAGGCCAAGCATGGCCAAATAATGTTTCACCTTCTCAAAATACGCGCGTGATTCATCATTCAAGTAATCCAAAATCGACGGCGCCGTCGCCATCAGTTCATGATCGCGGTCTTTTTTGCAGTCGAGAATGCGGAGCGGATTCGTCTCGAGCCGCGCCTGACAATCGGCGCACAGTTCATCGATGCGCCCCGAAAAATGGCGCACGAGCGCCTCGCGATGTGCCCGGCGGCTGTCGAGGTCGCCCAAGCTGTTGATGACAAGCCGGATCCGTTTTAAGCCAAGCGCTTCGTAAATGTGCATCGCCAGCGCCATGACCTCGGCATCCATGGCCGGATCGCCGCTGCCAAGCGCTTCGACGCCAAACTGGACGAATTGGCGGAACCGCCCGGCTTCCGGCCGCTCGTAGCGGAACATCGGCCCGCTGTAATACAGTTTCAGCGGCTGGTTCGGGCTGCCGTACAGCTTATGCTCGACGAACGCCCGCACGACCGGCGCCGTGCCTTCCGGGCGGAGCGTGAGCGCACGCCCTCCCTTGTCCTCAAACGTATACATCTCTTTTTGGACGATATCGGTCGTATCGCCGACGCCGCGTAAAAACAGTTCAGTATGTTCGAAAATCGGCGTCCGAATTTCCCGATATCCGTACCGGGAACATAGTTCGCGGGCGACTTGCTCCACGTACTGCCATTTTTCGCTGTCTCCCGGCAAAATATCTTGCGTTCCTCTTGGAATTTGAAACGCCATGCGGATCCTCCTTTTGCTCAAAATAAAAACGCCCTGATCCCCTTGATAGGGACGAGAGCGTCATTCCCGCGGTGCCACCCTAATTGAAGCCATTCAGCTTCCGCTTGTCGCCGCTAACGCCAGGCGCGCGTTCCCTTTTACTGACGCCACGCGCGTTCAAAGGGAAACCTACGGAGTGTCTTTCGCTAAGCCATCATGGAGAAACGCTTCCAGCCCAAGGCGTTTCCTCTCTGGCCATGTGGGTCTTACCTACTTCTCTCCATCATCGGTTGTTCACTATCGCCCATCTGAATCGTAATTTTATATTACGGAGAAAGCGGACCGTTTGTCAAGCCGCCTTGAAAAAAAGCGTCCCGCCGCTTGGCCGGCCGTTGATGCAAAAGAAGGCGCCCCGCCTTGGCGGGACGCCGTGGTCGCCTTAATGGCGAATCAAATAATCGAACGCGCTTAACGCCGCCGTCGCTCCGGAGCCCATCGAAATAATGATTTGCTTGTAGGCGCTGTCCGTGCAGTCGCCTGCGGCAAAGACGCCTTCGACGTTGGTCGCGCCGCGCTTGTCGACGATGATTTCGCCGAAGCGGTTCCGTTCCACCGTTCCTTCCAGCCACTCTGTATTCGGCACGAGGCCGATTTGCACGAACACGCCTTGCAGTTCGATATGGTGTTCTTCCCCTGTCGCCCGGTCGACGTACGTCAAACCGTTCACCTTATCCGTGCCAGTGATTTCCTTCGTTTGCGCGTTTTTGATCACCGTCACATTTGGCAAGCTGTACAGCCGGTCTTGCAAAACGGCGTCCGCTTTCAGTTCGGGAGCGAACTCCAACAGCGTTACGTGGCTGGCGATGCCGGCCAAGTCAATGGCCGCTTCCACGCCGGAGTTCCCGCCGCCGATGACCGCCACGTGCTTGCCTTCAAACAGCGGGCCGTCGCAATGCGGGCAGTAGGCGACGCCTTTGTTTTTGAACTCTTCCTCGCCCGGCACGCCAAGGTTGCGCCAGCGGGCGCCGGTGGAAATGATGACCGTTTTGCTTTTCAGAACGGCGCCGTTTTCCAACTCCACTTCAATCAAGTCTTTTTTCGCAAGCCGTTTGGCGCGCTGGATCATGATATCGACATCGTACTGTTTGACATGCTCTTCGATGCTGGCCGCGAGCTTCGGCCCTTCCGTATATTTGACGCTGATGAAGTTTTCGATGCCGAGCGTATCCAAAATTTGCCCGCCAAAGCGATCCGCCACGATGCCGGTGCGAATGCCTTTGCGCGCCGCATAAATGGCAGCTGTCGCCCCCGCCGGGCCGCCGCCGACGACGAGCACGTCAAACGGCTCTTTATCGGCAAACGACGCGGCGTCCGCCTCGCTTCCTAGTTTGGCGAGAATGTCTTCAATCGACATGCGGCCGCTGGCAAACATCTCACCGTTTAAAAAGACGGTCGGCACGGCCATAATGCCTTTTTGTTCCACTTCGTCCTTAAACGCCGCCCCGTCGATCATCGTATGGGAAATGTCGGGATTCAGGACGCTCATGATGTTGAGCGCTTGAACAACGTCCGGGCAGTTATGGCACGTTAAGCTCACGTACGTTTCAAAATGGTGCTTGCCCCGGATTTGTTGAATGCGGCGCACGACGTCTTCGCTCACTTTCGGCGGCCGGCCGCTCGCTTGAAGCAGGGCCAGCACCAGCGAGGTAAACTCATGACCGAGCGGGACGCCGGCGAACGTGATGCCGGTGTTTTCGCCAACCCGGTTGACGCTGAAGCTCGGCGTGCGTTCAAGCTTTGCTTTTTTCACTTTGATTTTCGGCGACATGGCCGTCAACTCATCGACTAAAGCAAGCATATCGCGGGAAACGTTGTCGTCTCCCGCGCTAACCGTCAAGACAATGTCATTTTCAAGCAATTGCAAATACTGAGCGAGTTGTGCCTTGATGTCCGCATCGAGCATGGTCAAAAGCCTCCTTAAATTTTGCCGACAAGGTCAAGGCTCGGTTTCAGCGTTTCACCGCCCTCTTGCCATTTCGCCGGGCAAACTTCACCTGGATGGTTGCGCACATATTGGGCGGCTTTAATTTTATCAATCAGCGTGCTCGCTTTGCGGCCGATGCCGTCGGCGTTGATTTCCACCGCTTGAATGACGCCGTCCGGGTCGATGAGGAACGTGCCGCGTTGCGCCAACCCTTGCTCTTCGTCAAGCACATCAAACATGCGCGACAGCTGGTGCGAAGGATCGCCAATCATGATGTATTCGATTTTGCTGATGGCCGGCGAGGTGTCATGCCATGCTTTGTGAGTAAAGTGCGTGTCGGTCGACACCGAGTACACCTCTACTCCCAATTCTTTGAATGTCGCATAATGGTCTTGCAAATCCTCGAGCTCCGTCGGGCAAACGAACGTAAAGTCGGCCGGATAAAAGCAGACGATGCTCCATTTGCCCATGAAGTCTTGTTCTGTCACCTCGATGAACTCCCCGTTGTGATACGCTTGAGCGCGGAACGGTTGTACTTTTTTCCCAACTAAAGACATTGCTTCATCTACCTCCTGTGACTGTTAATTTATAATAATTTTAAACCGATATTTATTATCATATAGAGACCCTTACTTTGTCAATACATATGCATTCGGAAATGTCCGTTACGGCAGACGGAACGAACGTCGCCAGCTCTTTACGGGCCTTGCCGCTCCGTCTGCTGTCACGGGCGAAACCGCTGCTTTTTTAGCATTTGCACCTCTTTGCCTGCGACGCCAAGCTCGGACGACAGCTCAAACGCACTACACTGGTCGTCAAGCCGCACCCACTCATGAAAATCGGCCGAAAGCACATCGCTCGTTCGGTGGGCCTGCTCCCCTCGCTTCGTTTGCCGCATCGCCCCCCTCCTTTCCGTTCGGATCAACCTGTTTTCATCATTCCCATTTCTTGTGAAAAATAAAAAAGAAACCGGAAAACGATTATTCGTTTCCCGGTTTCTCACCGCTGTCGATGATCAAGGTGACCGGCCCGTCGTTGATGAGCGACACGCCCATCATGGCGCCGAACATCCCTGTTTCGACATGGACGCCTTTTTCGCGCAGAAAGGCGTTGAACGCTTCATACAGCGGCAAAGCATGGTCGGGCTTGGCCGCCGCCATAAAATTCGGACGCCGTCCTTTTCGACAGTCGCCATAAAGGGTGAACTGCGACACGGACAACACGGCGCCGCCGACATCAAGCAGCGAGCGGTTCATTTTTCCTTCCTCGTCTTCGAAAATGCGCAAATGGGCGATTTTCTCGGCCAAATAGGCCGCATCGGCCTCGGTATCGCCGTGCGTGACGCCAAGCAGCACGACAAGCCCTGCCTTGATGGCGCCAACGACCCGCCCATCGACGGTGACGTTGGCTTCTTTGGCTCGCTGGATGACCGCTCTCACTTCTTCTCCTCCTTTTCGCCGCCGCTAGTTGTTCATCAAGCGCTGGACGGAATAAATGTCGGGAATTTGCTTGATCCGCTCCACGACTTTTTGCAAGTGGCCCAAGTTGTGAATGGCGATCGTCATATGGATCGTCGCGATTTTGTGCCGATGATCCGAGCGGCCCGAAACGGCAGAAATATCGGTGCGCGTCTCGTTCACCGCCTGCAGCACTTCATTGAGCAGCCCGCGGCGGTCAAAGCCGGTGATTTCGATATCGACGTTGTACTCGCGCTCGCCGCCGGCTCCGCTTTCCCATTCGACGGTGATGAGCCGGTCGGCCGCTTCTTCCGTCTTGACGTTCGGGCAATCGGCGCGGTGGACGGAAATGCCGCGCCCGCGGGTGATAAAGCCGATGATTTCATCGCCCGGCACTGGATTGCAGCAGCGCGACAGACGAATGAGCAAATTGTCGACGCCTTGGACGCGAATGCCGCAGTCGCGTTTTTTTCCGGCCGGCAGCTTCGCCTCGGAAAACGCCTCGGCCAACTTGCGCTGCTGTTCCTCGAGATCGCGCTGCTTCCGCCATTTTTCCGTCAGCCGGTGGGCGATTTGCGCCGCCGTGATCCCATGATAGCCGACCGCCGCGTACATATCGTCTTCGTTTGAGAAGTTGAACTTCTCGGCGACGCGCTTCATATTGTCGGCCGTCATTACCTCTTTCGGCTCAAAGCCGAGGCCGCGCACTTCCTTTTCGACCATCTCTTTGCCTTTTTCAATATTTTCCTCGCGCCGCTGCTTTTTGAAAAACTGGCGGATTTTGTTGCGCGCCTGCGACGTTTTCGCCAGCTTCAGCCAGTCTTGGCTCGGTCCGTACGAATGTTTCGACGTTAAAATTTCAACGATGTCACCCGTCTGCAGCTTGTAATCGAGCGGCACCATTTTGCCGTTCACTTTCGCGCCGATCGTTTTGTTGCCGATTTCCGAATGGATGCGGTAAGCGAAATCGATCGGCACCGAGCCGGCCGGCAGCTCGATGACGTCGCCCTTTGGCGTGAAAACGAACACCATGTCGGAAAACAGATCCATCTTGAGCGATTCCATAAATTCCTCGGCGTTGCTGGCGTCGTTTTGCCACTCTAAAATTTCCCGGAACCAAGAAAGCTTCTCCTCAAACGAATTCGGCTTGATCGTCTTCCCTTCTTTGTACGCCCAGTGAGCGGCAATCCCGAATTCGGCGATTTGGTGCATTTCAAACGTGCGGATTTGCACTTCAAGCGGCTCGCCTTTCGGACCGATGACCGTCGTATGGAGCGATTGGTACATGTTCGGCTTCGGCATGGCGATGTAGTCTTTGAAGCGTCCGGGCATCGGCTTCCAGCACGTATGGATGATGCCAAGGACCGCATAGCAGTCTTTGATGCTGTTGACGATAATGCGCACAGCCAGCAAATCGTAAATTTCGTTAAACTGTTTGTTTTGCATCACCATTTTTCGGTAGATGCTGTAAATATGCTTCGGACGTCCGGAAATTTCGCACGGAATGTGCACTTCGTTCAGCCGTTCCCGCACTTCTTGGATGACTTCCTCCAAATATTGCTCGCGTTCGGCCCGCTTTTTCTTCATCAAATTGACGATGCGGTAATACTGCTGCGGATTTAAATAGCGAAGCGCGGTATCCTCAAGCTCCCATTTGATTTTTGAAATGCCGAGCCGATGCGCTAGCGGGGCGAAAATTTCGAGCGTCTCATTGGCGATGCGCCGCTGTTTTTCCGCTGGCAAATGCTTCAACGTCCGCATGTTGTGCAAGCGGTCGGCGAGCTTGATCAAAATCACCCGAATGTCTTGGGCCATCGCCAAAAACATTTTCCGATGGTTTTCCGCCTGCTGCTCTTCTTGCGACTTATATTTGATTTTGCCAAGTTTCGTCACGCCGTCAACGAGCATCGCCACCTCGGCGCCGAACTCGCGCTCAAGGTCTTCTTTCGTCGCCTCGGTGTCTTCAATGACATCGTGCAAAAACCCGGCGGCGATCGTTGTCGCGTCCATTTTCAAGTCCGCCAAAATGCCGGCGACTTGAATCGGATGGATGATGTACGGTTCGCCGGATTTCCGAAATTGGTCGCGATGGGCGTGCTTCGCAAATACATACGCCTTTTTTAAAAAGGCGACATCTTGTTCGGATAAATAACAGCCCGCTCGTTCAAACACTTGCTCCGCTGTCAACACTTGTTCATTGGCCATAGGGTTGAATCACCTTTTGAATAAAATTCAGACTGCCAACACTGGACATCCATTGCCCCCACCACGTTACGGTTAATAAGAAAGAGCACTCGTGCGAGTGCCCCCCTTTTTTCTCTATTATATCCGAAGATGCGAACGATGTCGACTGTGCGGCCTCGCGCTGCTTGCGCCCCGCTTTCCGCCGCTTCGCTCCCCGGACTTTCCGCGTTCTTCGTCCCGCCGCAAGCGCGATGATGGGAGCGCCTAACCGCTCGGCTGGCCCCATCAATCGCTAAAACTGCATGAGCGTCAAAATGTCGTAGCCTTCTAGTTTTTGTCGCCCGCCAAGCTCCGTCAGCTCAATCAAAAACGCCAACCCGGCGACCACTCCGCCAAGCTGTTCCACGAGCTCGATCGTCGCGCGCATCGTCCCGCCTGTCGCCAGCAAGTCGTCGGTGATCAACACGCGCTGTCCCGGTTTGATCGCGTCTTTATGCATCGTCAGCACATCGGTTCCATACTCGAGACCATACTCGACGCGGATGACTTCGCGCGGCAGCTTCCCTTCCTTGCGCACCGGCGCAAATCCGACGCCAAGCGCATAAGCGACCGGACAGCCGATGATAAAACCGCGCGCTTCCGGCCCAACGACGATATCAATTTGCTTTTCACGTGCGTATTGGACGATTTGGTCGGTCGCGTATTTGTACGCCGGCCCATTGTCCATCAGCGTCGTAATGTCTTTAAACAAAATGCCCGGTTTCGGAAAATCGGGAACGATCGTAATATATTGTTTTAAATCCATGATGCGCTTGCCTCCTCATTCGTTTGCGAACGAATCATTTCCGTCAAACAGCGTTTCAGCTGCTCGTAAGTGGAGTATAATAACTGATGTTCCGCCTCCAGCTCGTCCCGGCGCCGACGGTACGCCGAGGATTCGGTGAGATCGCGCTTTACAGGCTGGCGAACGAGCGTGATAACGCCGTTTTGCTCGCGCACAAACCCCAGCTCCAAAAAGACTTCGGCCATAAAATGGACCGTTTCTGTCGTCCAGCCGCGGGCGCGCGCCAATTCGCCGCCGCGTTCGGCGAGCGGGAACGAACGATGCTTATGCAAAAAGGCATAAAACCACTTGAAATGGTCGCGCGTCGGAAACGTGCGGAAAAATTGCCCTTCCGGCTGCGCGAACACGGCATAAATGCGCGCCGGCTGCCCGTCGCCTAAAAGCGCCCCCAACAAATCAAGCCGCGGCGGCAAATCAAGCAGCACGACATAGCGGCCGTCAATCGGCAAAGCCTCCGCCTCTTTCTCTGTCATGACGAAATGAAGCTCCCGGCAAAACGGCGCCAAGTCAGGGCGGGTTTCCGTCTGGCGCCGAAAGGCCACCAGCAGCCGCTTCTCCTCTGGCAGCCGCTCAAGAAGCGAATGAACGTCCCGGCAGCCGCGGGCATCAAACAGCTGCCAGCGGTTGACCGACACGTCGCATAGCGACAACTGCGGCTTCGCCATCCCGTTCCACTCGTTCACCAACAGCTCTCCCACGGCCGAGACGCACGTCCCCGGAGCGATCTCCTCGCACAAGGGACCGAGGCCGAAACCGATGACATCAATCGCCGCCTGCTGTTGCGAAAAGACCGCCTTCATATGGGCGCCGTTCGCCCCGACGCGCCGCATCGTTTCCACCGCGGCTTCTTCAATGAGCAAAAGCGGTCGCGGATTGCCGACACCGAATGGGGCGAGCCGCTCGAAACTGCGGGCGGCCGACAGCGTCAGCTCTTCGACCGAGCAAACCGCATCGATGAACGTCGGCGGGATAAAATCGTCCTCGACCAACGTCTCCGCCGCGATCGCGTTCAGCCGCTGCCGCAACCGCTCGACGTCGTCCAACGCCAAGGTCATCCCCGCCGCCATCGGGTGGCCGCCAAAATGCGGCAACATATCGCGGCATTTGGAGAGACTGGCAAACAAGTCAAATCCGTGGATGCTGCGCGCCGAACCTTTGGCGATGCCTTTGTTGCGGTCAATGGAGAGCACCACCGCCGGCCGGTAAAACTGTTCGACGAGCTTGGAAGCGACGATGCCGACCACTCCGGGATTCCAGCCTTCGCCAGCCACGACCAAAACGCGATGCTGCTCCGGCGGATATTGGCGGCGCACGATGTCTGCCGCCTCATCGGCGATTTGCGCGACGAGCTGCTGGCGCTCGCGATTCCGCTCGTCCATTTCCGCCGCCAGCTGCATGGCCTCGTCTTCATCATCGGTCATTAACAGCGCCACCGCCGGATCGGCGCCGCCCAGACGCCCGACCGCGTTCAAACGCGGCGCGATGGCGAAGCCGACCGTCTGTTCATCGATCTGGGATGGTTGGATGCGGCATTGCTGAAACAGCGCGCGCAAACCGATGCGGGTTGTCTCGCGCAATACCGCCAGTCCTTGCGCAGCCAAGAGCCGGTTCTCCCCGACAAGCGGCACTAAATCAGCAATCGTGCCGATGGCCACCAAATCAAGCAAATGGCGCGGCACCCGTCCGAGCAGCGCATGGGCTACCTTGAACGCGACGCCGACGCCGGCCAAACTATGGAACGGATATGTACTTCCGGGATGCTTCGGGTGAATGATCGCATACGCTTCCGGGAGCGAGGGCCCTGGCTCGTGGTGATCGGTCACGATCACATCAAGCCCCCACTCGCGGGCGGCGGCCACTTCCTTCAGCGCCGCAATTCCGTTGTCAACTGTCACAATGACGGACACGCCGCGCTCCTTTGCCGCGCGAAACGCCGCCAAGTTCGGGCCGTATCCTTCGGTAAAGCGGTTGGGAATGTAAAATTCCACCGCTGCTCCTGCCTCTTGAAGAGCGCTCACCATCACCGATGTGCTGCAAACACCGTCCGCATCATAGTCGCCATAGACGAGCACGCGTTCACCATGGTGAATTGCTCTTTCTAGGCGGCGAACGGCACGCTCCATCCCATGGAGCAAGAACGGATCGTGAAACGGCTGCCCAACGGGACGGAGAAACGCCTCCGCTTCCGCTGCTGTCCGCACGCCGCGACGAACGAGAAGCCGCGCCAGCAGCGGTTCGATGCCGGCTTCCTCCGCCAAGCGCCTCACCGCCTGCTCGTCGGGACGCTCCACCTCCCAACGCGTTTTCGCTTGTAACATGTCCCCCACCTCAACTCTCCCTATTATACAAAAAGGAGAAAAGAGCAGGCAACGACATTACGACTTTTTTTCCGGGTCGTACGGATTGATATGAACGAGCACGTTGCGGATGCGCGGAAACGTCAGCAGTTTTTCTTTCACTTTTTTTCCGATCCGGTGCCCCTCTTCCACGGTCAGCTGCGGATCAACGGCAATTTTTAAATCAACGATCACATCATGGCCATGCTCGCGCGCGTACAGCTCATTGATTTGCCGCACATCAGGGACAGACAACACCGCCGCGCGCAAGTCGGCGGTCTCCTCTTCATGGAGCACATGATCAATGGCCGTATGAATCGATTGACGTCCGAGATCCCAAGCCATTTTCAATACGAGCAAGGCGACGAACAGTCCGGCCAATGGATCGGCATACACGAGCCAGTCAATGCCCCACCTCCCGCCGGCAATCGCGGCGCCGACGCCGAAAAGCGCCGCCAGCGAAGAAAACACGTCGGAGCGGTGCTCATACGCATTGACGATCAACGCTTCGCTGTTTAACGTTTTCCCAAGCCGATACTTGTAACGGAACATCGCCTCTTTGGCGACGATCGACACCAGCAGGACGTAGACGGCCGCCATCCCCGGCGGCGCCAAGGGGGCGAAAAACGACAGGAAGGCAGAGCGCCCGATCTCCAGTCCAACGAGGAAAAGAAGCACGGCCACGATAATGGCGGCGATCGATTCGGCCTTTCCGTGTCCGTATGGATGGTCCTCATCCGGCGGACGCGCCGCCGCCCGCAACCCGACCCAAACGGCGAACGACCCAGCAACATCGGAAGCCGAATGAGCAGCATCAGCGATCAGCGCTTGACTTTGGCTCCACAAGCCGGCCGCCGCCTTGACGGCCGCGAGGATCAAATTGCCGACGATGCCGACCATCGCTGCCGTTTTCGCTTTGTTGAATCGCTGTTCGTGTTCCACGGACACACCTCCCATCTTTGCCTCTTGTTTTCATCAATTCGGATCAAAAAATCCCTCCCCTGCGCAACCCAGTCCCCCATCTTTTTCCTTTCGTTGTCATCGTCCCCCCTGTTCCACCATCATGGCCGGCGCCTCTTGCTCTCGTCTGTCGATGTTCCGCCGGCGCGGTTGGGCGCTGGATTCACGTTGTAGAAATCCTCTTGCTTTAGTCTGCCCATTTTCCGCCTCTGGCGACAAAAAAACGCCGAAAAAAGCGCGGTCGCTTTTTTCGGCGCAGTCATTACAGATGAGGCTCGGCTTCCGGAGCCGCTTTGCTCGCCCCTTTGCCTTTCTTGAGGGCGCTCCCTTTCCAAACAAGCCACAGCTGCGAAGCGATGCAAAGCGAAGAGTAGACGCCGCACACGAGCCCGACAAGCAAAGCGAGGTTAAAATTGCGAATCGCCTCACTGCCGAACAGCAGCAGCGCCACAACGGTCAGCAACACCGTCAAAACCGTGTTGATCGAGCGGGTAAACGTTTGCTGCAGGGCGCGGTTAACGATATGTTTCAAATCGTCAACCGTTTTTACTTTCCGTTTTTTCATCAAGTCACGGATGCGGTCAAAGGTGACGATCGTATCATTGATGGAATAGCCGATAATCGTCAATACCGCGGCGATAAACGTCAAATCGACCTCAAGCCGCGTCAAACTGAACACGGTGATGATGAAAAACGCATCGTGCAACAAAGCGATGATGGCGGCTAAGGCCATCCGCCATTCGAAGCGGATCGTCACATACAGAATGATGCCAATCGACGAGATGAGCACGGCAATGAGCGCGTTGCGCGCCAACTGCTTGCCGACGACCGGCGAAACTGTGCTGATATTCGGCTCGTGGCCGTACGTCTTGTTGAGCTCGTTTTTGATTGTCGCAATTTCTTTTTTGTCGAGCACCCCGATTAAACGGACGACGCCCGTTTTTCCGTCCGTCCCGGACAGCACGACATCCTCCGGCTTGTGGCCAAGCCGCTCAAAATAGTCGCCTAGCTCTTTCGCATCCAGCGGCTGGTTGCTCGTCACCTCAATGCGCGTACCGCTTGTGAAATCAATGCCGAGATTCAACCCGAGAGCAAAAAGGGAAATGACGCCGGCAATCGTCAAAGCTCCGGAAAAAATGAAAAAGGTTTTGCTATATTTGACAAAATCCCACCGGTCGAATTTCGTCGGCACTTCCGTTTCGTCGTTGACCTCGGCGATGTTTAAGATGTCCGACTTTTTCACGCCAAACCACTCGGGCTTTCGATCGAGCCAGCGGCTTGACACCAACAGCCCAAGCAGCAGCCGCGTGCCGTAAACAGCGGTGACAAAGCTGGCGACAATGCTGATGATAAGCATCGTTGCAAATCCTTTGACCGAGCTTGTCCCGTAAATGAACAGGACGGCGCCGGCGATGATCGTCGTAATGTTGGCGTCAAAAATGGTCGCAAACGACCCGCGGTTGCCGGCGCGAAACGCTGACAGCATCGACTTGCCGAGCTTCAGCTCCTCCTTGATCCGCTCGTACGTAATAATGTTGGCGTCAACGGCCATCCCGACCCCTAAAATGAGAGCGGCGATCCCCGGCAGCGTCATAACGCCGTTCATCCAGTCAAACAGCAGCAAAATCAAATAAATGTACACCGACAGCGTGATCACAGCGATGAGCCCTGGAAGCCGGTAAAACCAAATCATGAACAAAAAAATCGCCGCGACGCCGATGATGCCGGCTATGACCGTTTTTTGTAGGGCGTTTTTTCCGAACTGAGCGCCGACGGAGGTCGAGTAAATTTCATGCAGTTCGACCGGCAGCGCCCCGGCATTAAGCAAGTCGGCGAGCTGTTGGGCTTCTTTCACCGTGAAATTGCCGACGATCGACACATCGGTTTGATTGAACACTTGATCGACCGACGCGGCGGAAATGAATTTCGGATCGGCTTTGCCCGCTTCTTTCCGGTAAGAATCGACCCCTTCTTTAAAATCAAGCCAAATGACTAAAATGTTGTTGGGCGGCCCCATTTTGTATACTTTTTCCGTCACTTGCCGGAATTTGTCGGCGTCTTTCAATTTCAGTGCGACGCTCGGCCGGCCGTTTTCGTCAAACGACAGCTTCGCCCCGCCTTGGACGAGGTCGCTCCCGTCCATCAACACGTTGTCATTGACGTCGCGGAACGTCAATTTCGCTTGCGTGGACAAAATTTCGCGCGCCTCATTTTGGTCTTTCACCCCGGCGAGCTGAACGCGAATGCGGTTATTCCCTTCAATGTCCACGCGCGGCTCGCTGACGCCAAGGACGTTGATCCGTTTGTTCAGGGCGCTGACCGTGCTTTGCAATGTTTCGTGATCGATTTTATCGCCTTTTTTCGCTGGCTTCACCTCATAGAGCACTTCGAAACCGCCTTGCAAATCCAGCCCTAGCTTAATGTTATGTAAAATTCCTTGCGTCGTCGGCCCCATCACCCCAGCAAGCAAAAGCAGGAGCAGAAAAAAGGCGACGATGCGGCTGCGTTTAATCATTCAACATCCTCCTTCGATTCGTCTTCACGCCCGGAAGCTGGCGGCCACGATCCACACAACATCGATTCCGCTTTTCATTATGAATCAGCCGGCAGGAGCTGTCAACGTTCAGCCCTTACCGACGGCGCCCCGGGTATAGCGCCGGTCAAAAGGCGGCCACCTCCGCTCATAACAGCTCTTTCAGAACGCGCTCCAACTCATCGCCACCCGCCGCCTGCTGATAGGACTGCCTCGTTACAAACGCCATATACTCCCCCGGCGAAAGCGACAAAATATCGCTGACAAGCTCGTGCAGCTTCTGATCTGCCAATTCGCCCTTCCATTTCCGCGTCCATAAACATTCCCACAGCCCATCGATGGTGACGTGCTTGTAGCCGAGCAGCCGGAACTCCTCATATTTGCACTCGAGCGCCGGCAGGAGCTGTTCCCGCCACCGTTGTTTTTCCTCCATCTCCCATCCCCCCTCGGTGATTGTCGCCGATCAGCCTTGTCATGCTTGGCCATAGGCCTTGCATATATTGTATAAAAGAGAAAGGCATTTGAGAAGGCAGGGGGAAAACATGTCCAAATTTTTACAAGGAACTATGATTTTAATCATTGCCGGCTTGATCACCAAAATGCTCGGTTTCATGAACCGAATCGTCGTCGCCCGGATGATTGGCGACGAGGGAGTCGGGCTGTACATGATGGCGGTGCCGACGCTTGTGTTGGCGATTACGGTGACGCAAATGGGCCTGCCGGTAGCCATCTCCAAGCTCATCGCCGAGGCGGAAGCGACCGGCGACCGGCAACGGGTCAAAAAAATTCTCGTCGTCTCGCTCGCGACGACCGGAGTGCTGAGCCTCCTATTCCTGCCGGCGCTCCTTGCCGCAACGCCGTGGCTTTCGCGGACGATGTTCACCGACCCGCGCATCTATTATCCGCTCCTAGCCGTCGCCCCGATCGTGCCGATCGTCGCTATTTCATCGGTGCTGCGCGGCTATTTCCAAGGGCGCCAACAAATGAAGCCGTACGCTTACTCGCTCCTGATTGAACAAATCGTCCGCATCAGCTTGATCGCCTTATGCACGAAACCGCTGTTGCCGTACGGCGTTGAATACGCTGCCGCCGGCGCCATGGCGGCTTCTGTCCTCGGCGAACTGGCAGCCTTATTGTATTTATTGTTCCTGTTTCAGCTGAAAAAATCGATCCGCCTGCGGACGAAGTTTTTTCATTCCATTCATGCCGGCAAAGACACGTTCATCCGCCTGATGCGGATCGCCCTGCCGACAACCGGCGGCCGCTTGATCGGCTCGCTTTCTTGGTTTTTTGAACCGATCGTCGTTGCCAACAGTTTGGCGCTCGCCGGCATCGCCGCCTCCGCCGCCACCAAGCAATACGGCCAGCTCGTCGGCTATGCCTTGCCGTTGCTCACCTTGCCGTCGTTCATCACCTATGCGCTCGCCACCGCGCTCGTTCCGGCTATTAGCGAAGCGGTGGCCCAAAACAAACCGCTGCTCGTCCAATATCGGATCGCCCAAGCGATGCGCCTGTCGCTCGTCACCGGCGGACTGTCGGCGGTCGTTCTTTACCTTTTTGCCGAGCCGCTCATGCGATGGATGTACGGAACAGGCGAAGCAGCCATTTTTATTCAAGTGATGGCGCCGTTTTTCCTGTTTTATTATTTCCAAGGCCCGCTCCAAGCGGTGCTGCAAGGGCTTGATTTAGCCAATGTGGCAATGACGAACAGCCTCATCGGGGCGGCGGTGAAATTGGCGTGCATCTTCGTCTTGGCGTCGCGGCCGTCTTTAGGGATTATGGGAGCGGCGCTCGCCACCTCGGTGAGCACGGTGCTCGTCACCCTTCTTCATTTTGCCGCCGTCGCCAAAGCGACATCGTTCGTGGTGGACGCCCGTGACTATGTAAAGGCCGGCATCGCCATCATCGCTGCCGGCGCTGCCGGCGGGCTGCTCTTCTATCATCCGCCCGCCTCGGTGCCGCCGTCGTTTTGGACGCTGCTGGCCATGGCCGCGACCATCTTGTTGTATAGCGGCTTCCTGATCGCCTTTCAGCTCATCCGGCGCGAAGAGCTCATCTACCTTCCGGGTCTTGGATGGCTGGCGGGAAAAACAAAACGAAAATAAACGTCTAAACATGTCCGGCCGCGAATATATTGTGGTAAAACCGTTTTGTCCAAGGAGGGGTTGCGGTTGTCGCGGCTTGGCAGCGCGCTCGTATATGGGATCGCCACGATTTTCGTTTTGGCGGCATTGATCAGTTTTGTCGTTTCGCTGCTGCTTAAATGGACCGACATTCATGAATCCTCGCTGACATGGCTCGTTTTTGCCGCCTCGATGATCTCGATGTTTCTCGGCGGCGTCGTCGCCGGGGGAAAAAGCCAAGAAAAAGGATGGCTCGCCGGCGGGCTGACCAGCGTAGGCTTTACGTCGATCGTCTTTTTGTTTCAGTTCCTCGGCATCGACAAACCGTTTACCGGCGAACAATGGCTGTATCATCTCGCTTTCCTTGTCGCCTCCGCTCTCGGCGGCATCGTCGGCGTCAACTTGTCACCGTCACGCCGCGAGCGGGCGTGAACGAAAAACAGCGGCTGCTTTCGGTGGAAGCAGCCGCTGTGTTCATGGCAGGGCGGCACGGAGGGGGCTTTTTTTACGCCTTGTTTTCCGCCACGACTTCCCGAACCGCGGTGCGGTCAAACGTGAGCCGCGTGCCGTCGCCGGCGCGAACGATGATTTTATCCTCATCGACCGAGTCGATGATGCCGTGCAAGCCGCCAATCGTAACGATTTTATCGCCTTTTTTCAAACTCGCCTGCATTTGCTGGATGGCGCGCTGCCGTTTTTGCTGCGGGCGAATGAGCAAAAAGTAGAAAATCACAAGAAACAGCACGATCGTCAACAAATTGGCAATCGCTGCGTTCATTCCGTTTCCCTCCTTTCCGATGGCTAAAAGTTTTTTGCATTCGGCTTATTGAAGCCGTAGCGTTCGAAAAATTCCTCGCGGAAATCGGCGAGCCGATCTTCGCGGATCGCTTGTCTCACCTGCTCCATCAATTTTATCAAAAAATAGACGTTATGGTAAGACGTGAGGCGAATCCCAAATGTTTCATCACATTTGATAAGGTGGCGGATGTACGCGCGCGTATAGTTCCGGCACGTGTAGCAATCGCAGTTCGGATCGAGCGGCGAGAAATCACGGGCGTACTGGGCGTTTTTGATCACCACCCGCCCTTCGCTCGTCATCACGGTGCCGTTGCGGCCGATGCGCGTCGGCAGCACGCAGTCAAACATATCGATGCCGCGGATCGCCCCGTCGATGAGCGAATCGGGTGAACCGACGCCCATTAAATAACGAGGCTTGTCCGCCGGCAGAAGCGGCGTCGTAAACTCGAGCACCCGATTCATGATCTCTTTCGGCTCGCCGACCGACAGTCCGCCGACCGCATAACCAGGGAAATCGAGCGACACTAAATCGCGGGCGCTTTGCCGGCGCAAGTCCTCATATTCACCGCCTTGGACGATGCCAAACAGCCCTTGCTCGTTCGGGCGGCGATGCGCCTTTAGGCAGCGTTCCGCCCAACGGCTCGTCCGTTCGACCGACTGTTTCATATACTCGTATGTCGTCGGATACGGCGGGCATTCGTCAAACGCCATGATGATGTCAGCGCCTAAGGCATTTTGAATTTCCATCGCTTTTTCCGGCGATAAAAACAGCTTGTCGCCGTTTAAATGGTTGCGGAAATAGACGCCCTCTTCTTCGATGCGGCGAAATTCACTCAAACTAAACACTTGGAACCCGCCGGAGTCCGTCAAAATGCCGCGGTCCCAGTTCATAAAGGCGTGGAGGCCGCCCGCTTCCGCCACAATGTCATGCCCCGGCCGCAGCCAAAGATGATACGTGTTGCTTAAAATGACGCCGGCTCCCATTTCCTTCAGCTCTTCCGGCGCCAGCGTCTTAACCGTCGCCAGCGTGCCGACCGGCATAAACATCGGCGTTTCAAACGAGCCGTGCGGCGTGTGGAGCATGCCAAGGCGTGCACCCGTCTGCCGGCACGTTTTGATCAGTTCAAAGCGGATCGGTGTCGTCAACGTGTGGCTCTCCTTTCTCAAATGATGAGCATCGCATCGCCGAAGCTGAAAAAGCGGTACCGCTCTTGGACCGCGACTTCATACGCGTGCAAAATATGTTCGCGCCCAGCGAGCGCGCTCACGAGCATGATGAGCGTCGATTTCGGCAGATGGAAGTTCGTCACCAGCCCATCGATACCTTTGAACTCGTAGCCCGGATAGATGAAAATGTCGGTCCAGCCGCTTTCCGCGACAAACCGGCCGGCGTGCCTGCCGGCGATCGTCTCGAGCGTCCGTGTCGACGTCGTGCCGACGGCGATGATGCGGCCGCCCTGCTCCCGAACGCGGTTTAACGTCTCCGCTGTTTCTTCGCTCATTTGGTAAAACTCGGCGTGCATATCGTGCTTTTCGACGTCGTCCACTTGCACCGGCCGGAACGTGCCAAGGCCGACATGAAGCGTAATGAAGACGATTTGCACCCCTTTTTCGCGAATGGCATCAAGCAGCTCTTCGGTAAAATGCAAGCCGGCGGTCGGCGCCGCCGCCGAGCCGATTTCGCGGGCGTAAACCGTCTGATACCGCTCCGGATCGTCAAGCTTTTCTTTAATATAGGGCGGCAGCGGCATTTCACCGAGCTCCGCCAGCACTTCATAAAACAAGCCGTCATATGAAAACTCGAGCACCCGTCCTCCGTGTTCGAGCGTATCGAGGCAAACCGCCTCCAGTTTTCCGCCGCCAAAAGTGAGCTTCGTTCCCGGTTTGACCCGTTTGCCCGGCTTGACGAGCGTTTCCCAGCGGTCGCCATCAAGCTGCTTTAAGAGCAGCACTTCAACCGTTCCGCCCGTTTCCGCTTTTTCCCCATAAAGACGCGCCGGCATGACGCGCGTATCATTTAAGACGAGACAATCGCCCGGATTCAAGTACGAAATCATGTTGCGAAACGTTTCATGACGGATGGCGCCGGTGCGTTTATCAAGCACCATCAGCCTCGACGCCGCCCGATCTGGAAGCGGCGTTTGCGCGATCAATTCTTCCGGCAAATGAAAATCAAACAGCTCGACTTTCATGATGTTCCCCTTCCTTCAGCGAAATCGTCCGAGCACATAAAAAAGCAACGACAGCACCACACTGAGCAATAAGGACGTCACGATCGGAAAATAAAACGTCATATTCCCTTTGCGAATGACAATATCCCCCGGCAAACGGCCGAGTTTGATAAACTGCATAACAAATCCGACAATGATCAGCACGGCGCCAATTGTCATAATCAACTTCGGCAAGCTGTTCACTGCTTCGGAACCTCCATTCCTAAGTGGGCGTAGGCGGCCGGCGTCACCACACGTCCGCGCGGCGTCCGCTGCAAGAGGCCGATTTGCAGCAAATACGGCTCATACACTTCTTCGATCGTTTGCGCTTCTTCGCCAATCACCGCGGCGATCGTCTCGAGGCCAACCGGACCGCCGGCGAATTTTTCAATCATGGCCGTCAACAGCTTATGGTCAATGTGATCGAGCCCGAGCCGGTCGACTTGCAGCCGCTCAAGCGCTTCAACGGCCAACGGAAGCGAAATTTCCGCCTCCCCGCGCACTTGGGCGAAATCGCGGACGCGGCGAAGCAAGCGATTGGCGATGCGCGGCGTGCCGCGCGCCCGGCGAGCGAGCTCAAACGCGGCTTCACGGGCGACAGCCATATGCAAAAGCGCCGCCGTTCGCTCAACGATTTGCACGAGCTCATCGACGCGGTAATATTCCAAGCGGCTGATGACGCCAAACCGGTCGCGCAGCGGAGCCGATAGCGCCCCCGCCCTTGTGGTCGCCCCGACGAGCGTAAACGGGGGCAAGTCAAGGCGAAGCGAACGCGCATCCGGCCCTTTGCCGATCGTAATATCGAGGCAATAATCTTCCATGGCCGGATAGAGCACTTCTTCTACCGGGCGCGGCAAGCGGTGAATTTCATCAATAAACAACACATCACCCGGCTCAAGGGAAGCGAGCAGCGCCGCCAAATCGCCAGGCCGCTCGAGCGCCGGCCCCGACGTCGCCCGCAGCTTAACCCCCATTTCGTTGGCGATCACGGCAGCGAGCGTCGTTTTTCCAAGCCCCGGCGGCCCATACAGCAACACATGGTCAAGCGTCTCCTGACGCAGCTTGGCCGCCTCAATAAACACTTTTAAATTTTCCTTGACTTGATTTTGGCCGATGTACTCCTGCAACGACTGCGGCCGCAGGCTCGGCTCGAACGCTGCTTCCCCTCCTAACACCGCGCCGGATACGAGCCGTTCGTCCACCGGTCATCCCTCCCTTTCGATCATCCGCCTCGCTGTCGCGCTTCGTTCCACCCAAACAAGAGCGCCTTTGGAGGCAGCTGCCGCACTCATTTCAACAACATAGCCAACGCTCGTTTCACGTACTCCTCTGTCGACAGCTGCTCAAGGCCGAGCGCTGGAACGATCTTTTCAATTTCCCGCTCCGCATAGCCGAGCGTCTTCAGTGCGGCCACCGCCTCGGCAAGCGCCTCGGAGCGCAACGCAGAGGCGCGCGCGGCCGAAGACGCCGGGAACGTCCCCAGCTTTCCTTTCAGATCCAAAATCATTTGTCGGGCCGTCTTTTTTCCGACCCCCGGAAACTTGCACAAAAAGGCTTCATTTTCCTCTTCAATCGCCCGCACCACCTCGTCCGGGCGCCCGGCCGCCAAAATGGCGAGACCGCCCTTCGGACCGATGCCCGACACTTGCAAAAGCTTGGCGAACAACCGGCGTTCCTCGCGCGTTAGAAAGCCGTATAGGGCGCGCACATCTTCGCGAACGTATTCGTATGTATAAACCGTCACCAGCTTGTCGCGGCTTTCCTGAAAAGCAAATGGGTTCGGCGTAAACACCTCATAGCCAATGCCCTGATGGTCAATGACGATATACTCGGGACAGACATAATCGATATACCCGCGGATAAACTCGATCAAGGCGATGCTCCTCCCCTTCTCTTGCTTTTCCATTGTATCATACGACAGAGGATCGCAAAAGGGAACAGCGGCAACCGGATGACAAAAGGAAATCCCGCAATGCTTATTCGCACGGCGGGATCGATGCACAATGGGAAAACAAAGCGGGCGCAAACCCCATCCTCTTGAGGGAAAACTATGGCGCGCCAAAGATGGGAGAGGGGGAAGCGCTTTATTGGGCAACCGCAAAATGGCGATACAGCTCAATCACTTGTTCATACCGTTCTTTGGAGAGGACGCGAATTCCTTGCCGCAACCTTTCCTGCTGGCGGCTTTCGAGTTTTTTCACATCAATCTGAAAAAACGACTGAATAATCGGGCTGGACCGCCCCGGCCTGCCATTGAAAATGGATAACGTGCCATCGTCAGTGATGCCAAAATAGCCGTTCGCTTTCAAGAGCGGAGAAATGTCGTTGACCGTTTTCCGAAACACGATCGTCCGGTCATCGAGATCAACCAGCTGCCAATCGCGGTACTTTTTCCAGATGTTCGTCAATGAATCAACCGTCTCCGTCTTTTTCTCCTCGCTGATTTCCCCGTCCAAATAGTGCTGCTGCAAGACGATCGTCATGCTGACAGGGGCGGAGGACGCCCGCTGGCCCGGCAGCACAAGAGCGACGGTCAACAGCAGGATGGAAAGAACTCGCATCGCCTGTTCCTCTCTTCCCAGATGATGATTCGTTTGCATCATTAGTTTCGCCGACAGGATCCATTTTATTCCTGCCGCGCTCAGCTTTTTTGCAAAGCGAGCTGCTGGCGGTCCAAAAAGTGGGGCGGGTATTCGAGCCAGCGGCGCTCGATCATCATGTTGGCTCCATCTTCTGTGAACGCGCCCGCTTTGGCGATCAAGCTGGCATACAAAGCGATAATATCGCGCCTTAAGCTCACCGCCATCGCCGCTCCGTATTCGGCCGTGCCAATGGCGGACAGCGCGTTAATCACCGCCATCATCAGCTGATCGGAAAACGGCGGCTTCGTGGAATCGGTGACCGTCACATCCGGAGACATAACCGCCGGCACGTTGCTTTCCCGCAACACGTCATGAACGGTGTTCATAATATCGGAACAGACGCGCACTCCGCGCAGGAAAAAGTTGCGGATTTCCGGGTCAACAGCCACTTGGGCAAATCCGGTCAGCGTCGCTTTGCCGAGTTCGTTGTTGCGCGCTGTCGTAAACAAGTGCGCCACCTCAATGGCAAGCAGCGGGCGGCGCGGGCCGAACCAGCCCGTCAAAAAGCGCTGCTTTTCAATAAACTCGGCCTGTTTCGGATACACGATATACGGCGGGCGAATGTACACTCCTTTTTCCAAAAGAACATGACGGGTGCGGTCGTTGAACGTCACGGCTTCATTTAAAAACGCGCGGAACAAATCGGCGATATCTTGGCGTGACGATAAAGCGATTGCTCCGCTGTGCGCAGCGAGGCCAAATTTCGTCATATAATACATGTACTCTAAGTAGAAGATGTCGCTAAACAGTTTCGGGGCGCCGGAATAAACATGCTTCTCAACCGGATAGCCGACCGGCTTGGCGATGCCTTCGGCGGCAAACAGCTGCTCAATGGCGCGCAAATGCCCGTTGGCAACGTTCAACATTTCATCAAGGAGCGGACGAATTTCATCATCGGTCACCGTTTCGGCAAAATGCGTCAACAAACAAGCGACAATGCTGTCATGGACATACGTGCTCCAAAGATTAGAAATTTCTGCACTCGTTAACGAAGTCACATTTCCTTCCACCAGCGTAGCACCTCCTTATTCCCCGTTATTATGTTTCATCCTTTTTGGGTGTATGCCACACGGACAAAAAAATCCGCCGGCCTCTTCACCGACGGAGTTACGCTTCATCAAGCACCGATTCATCCAAATTATGGTATATGTCTTGCACATCGTCATCGTCTTCAAGCGTATCGATCAGCTTCAGCATTTTTTTCAATTCATCGCCGGATAAGGCGGTGTACGTTTGCGGGATCATCGTGATTTCGGCGCTCGCAAACGTGAATCCTTGCTGTTCGAGCTGTTCTTTCACTGCCTCAAACGACTCGGGCGCCGTATAGACTTCAAACGACTCGTCCGTCGTTTCCATCTCTTCGGCCCCTGCTTCAATCGCCAGCAGCAGCAGCTCGTCTTCGTCTACATCGTGCTCCCCGCGGTCGATCACGAGCAAGCCTTTGCGTTCAAACAAATACGAAACGCAGCCCGTTTCCCCCAAGTTCCCGCCGTTTTTGGAAAAGGCGGCACGCACGTTGGCGGCGGTGCGGTTCTTGTTATCGGTAAGGCAGACGACCATGACGGCAACGCCGCCCGGCCCATACCCTTCGTAGCGAATTTCTTCATAGTGAGTATGCTCTTGGTTTCCGGTCGCTTTTTTAATCGCCCGTTCAATGTTTTCGCTCGGCATGTTGGCGGCCTTCGCCTTTTCGATCACAAGGCGCAGGCTCGGATTGGCTGCTGGATCGCCCCCACCGTTTTTAGCGGCCACGTAAATTTCTTTGGCCAATTTCATAAACAGTTTGCCCCGCTTGGCATCTTGGGCATTTTTCCGCCGTTGGATATTTTTCCACTTCGAATGTCCAGCCATCGATAGCTTCTCCTCTCATCACAACGGAATGTTCCGATACTTACTATACCAGAAAACAAGGAAAATGTCAGCCGAGCCCAGCGCGAGAAGTTCTTCATCTTGGAAGCTTTCACGGCAATCAGCGAACGAACGCTTATTCATTTTTTTACGGGAAAGGCAATATCATATCTAGGAGACTGGTGATTGAAGGGAGCAGACCGCTTACCAACCTCGTTTCTCAAATAGAAAAACTCCGTATCGCCTTTCACCCGCTCCCCCCATTGCTTTTTAGGTCAGCCCCTACTTTTATACAGCGTGAATCCCGACTCACGATTGTTTGAAACGATGCCAAGCGCGCAATCGTCCCTTATCCATTTGATAAACCTCATCGCAAAGAAGATTGATATCTTCAGAGTTATGACTTGATAAGAGAATCGTTACATTTTGCCTTTTTAAATTTTGGATTAAATTTCTTATGTCCGCTACGCCTTCCTCATCTAATCCATTCATCGGCTCATCTAAAATAACTGTAGATGAGCATTTTTCATTACAATAATTTCCATGCCCTAAGAGACAAACAGGGGACCCCTTAGGCGACATGGAGCTGTTTTTTGATCACATCAATGGGAATATCTTGCTTCGCGGCATCGTAGATGAACTCGACGACGCTGTGCCCTTTCCGAGACCGAAGAAGCTCCAGGCCGGAAGAGAGGTCTTGCTGAGATTCGGCGATGCTGTATACGCAGGCGAACAGCACCACGGCCCAATACCGTTTCACCGCCCGAATGTGACGAACACGGTACCCATCGAGCTTCAGCTGGTCTTTGGCCTGCCGGAAAAAGCATTCGATCGTCCAGCGCTGGGCATAATAACGCAAGATCTCTTCATCGCCTAGCTCCCGGTCGGTGCTCAAGACGACATGGAGATGATCTGGCGTCATCGGTTCATCCGCCTTCCAAGCCAGCAGCACCACCGCGTCATCGAGGCCATGGATCGCTCCCTCGTAGCGATACACGCGGTAACGCTCCTTCCCCACCGTGACGAGGCGGGTGTCGTTGGGCTCGATATAGCGGGCGAACTTCTTCGCTTGGATGGCGATACCTTTCGGATAGAGAATCCGGTTCGTCTTGAGCATGGCGATGACATGGAATCCTTGTTTCAGGCAGGCTTCGATGAGCGCTTGGGACGGATACCACGAATCCATGAGCACATACACCGGCTGAGCCCGTTTCCCCTTGAGCGAGGAAAGCATCTCGATCGCTAGGTCGATCTTGCTTCTTCCCGCCGTCTTGTCATACAGACGAAAGGCGAACGGGAACGCTTGCGAGAAAGTATGCACCATCAGCCAAACGAGCGAATGCCCCCAAACGGATTGATGATCTTTGTGCGAGTAGTGCCAATCACACCCTTGAATGGCGCGGGCAGCCCGTGACGAAGGCTTCGTTTTTTGGCAAATCGTATCATCAATCGAAACAAAAAGGGGTTGATTCTCCTGTTTGGCGATTCGCTGGATGCGATGAAGGATCCATTGCTGGAGTTTGCGAAGCAACGTCTCTTCATCCCAAGGGCTTTTCGTGAAAAAATGGCTGAGCGTGGTTCGATGATTGGGATGAAAACTCCAGTGATGGACATCGGTCAATGTTCCCGAAAATCCCTTGGTAGTCAAGGCATCCACAATATGAACGAGATGCTTGATGACCGGTTTCGAGAAATAAAGCGCCAATCCCAGCGTCATGAAAAACTTGTGGATTCCTTGATGATGTGCTAATCTATTCATGAGACATGAACCTCCTTGCGGGTAGTTTGAGCACATCTATTTTACTCAAGGAGCTGGGTTCATGTCTCCTTTTTTGTTTAGCTGTCAATTTATGTTAGCAAATTTGCTCATCTACAGTAAAATAAGAAGATTTGGTTTTTCCATAATCGCTTGCGCTATCCCCAGTCGCTGCTTCATTCCTAAAGAATAATATTTGGTGGGTCTTTTATCTTCGGGATCTAATCCTACCATTTCCAAAGTTCTTTTGATTTCTTCCAACGAAATCAGCTGATTAATGGAAGCCAATAGTTTCAAATTCTCAAGAGCTGAATAATGAGGAAGCAAACCGTTTTTATCTAACAACAACCCTATGTTTTTAGGAAATTTACCTGAGGTTATCGGTTCACCAAATATTTCAACAACGCCTGAGGTAGGTCTTATGAGTCCAGCGATCACTTTAAACAACATCGTTTTTCCCGATCCGTTCCTCCCTACGATTCCACAAACTTTCCCCCTGCCAACTTCTAAATGAATATCGTTTAAAATCGTATGGCCCTTTATCTCTTTATTAAGATGTTCAATTTTTACTGCACTGTCATTGTGGCTTTTCATCGTATCCCCACCTTACAGTGTATTCTTATTATGTAATAGACTGTCAATACGCTTATAGCATATATAGTGAAAGAGTAGGATCGCTATAAAAATAGCGAAGAAATAGTACGTCAATGACCAAGCAAACGAATAAAACTCTAGGTTTCTTCGGACAAGAACGCCCTGCGAAAACGGCAGCCATTTATTTACATATGGCGAACTTTGGAGGAAACCTACCGATATGAAAATAAACATAATCGAAACGCTAAAACCTACTATTGCGTTGTTAGCCAATATTGACACGACATGGCTAATTAACACAACGAAAAAAGTCAACAAAATCAGTAAAACAAATTGAATGAACATTAGTTTTAAGGGAGGGTAAGTTTTCAACAAAGAACTACCATTTAAACCAGCACGTATGCTTTTTTCGCCATTTGTCACATATGATAATAGGATTGAAATGAAGTAACCTATTGAATAGTAAATAACGATAAATAGAAAATTAGCCGAAATCACCCCATTTAGCCATAAAGAAAAATTACCTACTCTTGGAAGTATCCAAAGATTGTTTTCATTTAGTTGTTTATTCAAAAAATTACCACTGAAAATGTAGATGGGAGTTTGATGCAACAACCATCTGAACAAATCGAAATGAAAATAAGAAGGTCCATAGTAAAATATGATTAAAATAGAGACAGCACTGGCATTTTGTAAATTATAAAAATTGAATGAAACAAAATGAAAAGCTACAAAAGTTAAAAGAATGATGAGCATATTTCTCTTATACAACAAAGTGCGAAGAAAGTACTTTAAAAGACGTAAATATTTCATGATCGCCTCCGATGAAAATCCATCTGTTTTCCCCTTACCATTCCTATACAAAGTAATAGGGCCAAAATGGTTCCCCAATACATGATCGACTCGATGACGTGACTATAAACTGAGCCATCCATTTTTCCTAATAAAACATGATAAACAAAGGTAAACCGGTAAAAGAAAGCGATTTTACTTAAATATACAACCATACTCATCCCATTAAAACCTAGTGCGATGATAAAGCCAATGATATTATTTTGGACGATCAAGGTGGCAACAAAAAAAGTAATTCCCAACGTGAGAAGAAATAGATAAAGGAAGAGCAAACTAAATAATACTAAGGTCAATGGCTTTATATTGTTATATTGTAAAAAGAAATGATATACGGCCTCCCCATACTCACTCCACCTGTTTTCAAATTTCAATGTCAATAATGATTCAAGAATGCAAATAAAAGCCGACGCTAAAACAAACAATAACGTTGCGATGCCCATACTGATCACAGAAGTGTAAAACCATTTCGCACGGCTCCCCAACTTAATCATTGCATAGTGATCAAACGAACGAAAAGCGGTGAAAGGGAAGATACCAATTAAATAAATGAGTGATAAAAGAAAGAAGACATGAAAAAAATCATTCAATGAAAATAATAATAAATCAAAAACATTTTTTTCCTCTTTGTACATCAAAAAAGAATAAAAACGAAATAGACTACTGATCATGAGAAGCAAAAGAATCGTATAAACAAACTTCCTACTATAAAGAATAGTAAGCCATCTAATGCTAATGTTCAAACGACTCCGCATGTTTGACAGCTCCTATAAAAAATAATGCGACTCCTATGCCCAACAATATCAAATCGTAAAGTGCGACGTATGAAATCTTCAAATTAGAATCATACTCCAAATCGAATAACATAGCGGCATTCAAGAATTTGTTGATTTGAGCTAACAACGTTCCAGAAATGATATAAAAAGCAAAAGGAAAAACAATGGTTAAATAATGATTACGAATTAATGTCGATATACCAAGGGCTAAGGTTGAAAAAACAACCCCGCAAACAAAACTATTCAAAATCATGATCAAAACAAATAAAACCGGTGAGTGCTCGTATACTCGGCGCAAAACCGTTATATTTAGAGTATCTACAACCGACACATCAAATTTTTTGATCAGTAAAAAGATGACAAATGAGACAAGCAGACTCGATGCCATCACATAGCCACTTGCTAGTCCGTTTACCAGCAGGCGAATCAACAAATATTTTTTCCGGCTCATTCGATAAGATATATAGTGGATGAACCCCGTACGAACATCTGTTACATAAGAAGCAGCAAATGGTAAAGAAACTAACACGGGAAACAATAAACTTAATATAGCTGACGTTCCCTCACTATACGAGTACATAAATAAATAAATGGCGTTTACACCTGGGTACTCATGAAACAAAAACTCAAAAGATCCTATAAATATGCAGGCGAATATGAGCAGTTGACTAATGAGCATGTTTCGTGAAAAAAACGCCCTTTTTAACTCGCTGACAAAATATCCATTTTTCATAGCAGCTCATCTCTCCCTTATAAAGCAAACAGAAGCACCGTGAAATAAGGTACTTATGTTTGATAACTATTCAGCACATGATCAAGTGAGTTGAATAGTGTTTGTATTTCTTGTCTATGATGTGAATACTCATAGACGGAGGTGAATCGCATGTGGACGGTACAACAAGCTGTATTGACAATGGAGAGCCTCATGGGCAAAATCCAACAACAAAACCAGTTCATTCATCAGTCATCCAAGAAAACGAACAGTTGCGTCAGAAAAACAAGCACTTAAGCAAAGAAAATGAACGACTCAGAGGTCGCATTCAAGAGCTGGAAGCACGCACGAAAAAAACAGCTCCAATAGCCATTGGCCCCCATCCTCTAGCTATAGGAGTAAAAAATTTCTTTCTCATTTTTTATGCCCTCCTCTAAAAATAAAATGAAATTTGCGCGCGCAGTTTATAGAATTTGACTGTAGATGAGCATTTTTCATTACAGTCATTTCCATGCCCTAAGAGACAAACAGGGACCCCTTAGGCGACATGGAGATAATCCGGCGTCATCGGTTCATCCGCCTTCCAAGCCAGCCGCATCACCGCGTCATCGAGGCCATGGATCGCTCCCTCGTAGCGATACACGCGGTAACGCTCGTTCCCCACCGTGACGAGGCGGGTGTCGTTGGGCTCGATATAGCGGGCAAACTCCTTCGCTTGAATGGCGATGCCTTTCGGATAGAGAATCCGGTTCGTCTTGAGCATGGCGATGACATGGAATCCTTGTTTCAGGCAGGCTTCGATGAGCGCTTGGGACGGATACCACGAATCCATGAGCACATACACCGGCTGAGCCCGCTTCCCCTTGAGCGAGGAAAGCATCTCGATCGCTAGGTCGATTTTGCTTCTTCCCGCCGTCTTGTCATACAGACGAAAGGCGAACGGAAACGCTTGCGAGAAAGTATGCACCATCAGCCAAACAAGCGAATGCCCCCAGACCCATTGATGATCGCTGTGAGAGAAATGCCAGTCACACCCTTGAATGGCGTGGGCGGCCCGTGACGAAGGCCTCGTTTTTTGGCAAATGGGATCATCCATCGAAAGGAACAGGGGTTGATTCGTCCGTTTGGCCAGGCGTTCGATCTGGCGAAGGATCCATTCTTGAAGCTTCTCAAGCCGTTTTTCCTCGTTCCAAGGGCTTTTCGTGAAAAAGTGGCTCAGTGTCGTTCGATGATTCGGGTGAAAACTCCAGTACCGGACATCCGTCAATGTCCCCGAACATCCCTTGGTACAAGGCGTCGACAAGATGAACCAGATGCTTGATGACCGGCTTCGAGAAATCAAGCGCCAATCCCAGCGTCATGAAAAACTTGTGGGATTCCTTGATGATGTGTTCATCGATTCCTAAGACATGAACCTCCTTGTGTGAATGGGTTTGAGCACATCTATTTTTCTCAAGGAGTTGGGTTCATATCTCTTTTTTTATTTGGTTGTAAATTTATGTTAGCCAATTTACTCATCTACAGTATGTAACTCTTGTTTTCCTTGCCATATCATTTTCCAGTAATTCTCGATTCGTTTAAATGTGTCATCGGAACGCTGTGTAACAAAATCTTTTGCCAATTGGTAATCCGCATCCTTTGGTGAGATACCTTTCGTTACAAATGCAAGAAGTTGTTCTTTCGCTTTTAATAGCACAGAGGACAAATCTTCTTCGTTTTTAATGTCCTTAAACATTTCTTGATAATTTTTGATTACCGATTCAATTTCTTCGTGTGTATAAATGGTTTTTCCTAGTTTGTTTGTCATAGATAAATGACGTGATTGTTCGTATGTCAGAGGAGCATTCAGCGGTTTGATTTTGGCTCGTGCTGCATAGAATCTTTCCTCTACGGATTGATAATCCATCAATTTTTTCGTATTGTGACGAACATAATCTTGAATCAGTTGATCAAATCCAGCTTTTACGTCGCCACTTAAAAACGTATCACTGAAGTGTTGAAGCGCAGCTGTCGAAGAAGCAAGTTCAAGATGTGCTTCATAAGAGTTAAGCTGTTGCTTCTTTATTCCAAAAAGGTTAATCCCTACATATTTAGCTAAACTATCCATTCCATCCGTAATATGTTGTAAGATGGATTCCACTTTCTTCAATTCTTCATCGCTTAGTGAATCAAAGTATTTGGACTCATGTAAATATTGACTGAAAACGAGCCATTGATCCTGTGGCCGATAAGAAAAAATATCGGAAGGGTCTGCGTTTTGTATGTTAATATCTTTTAAAAAAAACTCTTCTACCGTCATGCTCATCAGACCTTGAACCTGTTTGATTTCATCCGAAAGGGTGATTTTATAAGCCTCTCCATTTCTGATGACTTCTACTTGCTTTCCAGCTAATGGATTTTTGATTTCATATATGGATGGCATTCTGGCATCATTTCGAGCGACCATCGCTCCGATATATCCAAGATCAATTTTCATGGGGGTCATCCCCTCCTATTCTAAATAATCAATAGAAGGTAATGGTTCTACACCACTTGCATAGTAAAAATTCAACACACTGAAGAAGTCGATTGATTTCCCGGTTGTTAAATCGACGATTAAGATGTGATCGCCATAGTTAAAATCGTCAGATTCCAGTCTACGTGGTGTATTTTTACCTAAAGTATCGACAAATGAACTGTAGTAGTATAGGGTTGGACCAGATTGATATTGCGATTCATGGTATGTGAAAAGCGTCCCCACATCTAGATATACCATAATTGCAAAATCAGAACTTGCATAATTGGAAGAGTAAGAAATCGGGCTTGAAATGGAAGATATTTTTATATCCGATAGGGAATGTGTTCTTTGTGAATATCCCCCATTGTATGAAAAATAATATTTTCTTTCCCAATTAAGATGTTCGTTGTTAATTCCATTTACATTCAACACATATTGGCCGTTTGAATACAAAGAACCATCACTATATTTTGCAACGAATTTTGTAAGATCTTGTGAAATATATAAGGCTTCATCAAAATTAGCAGGATTGGAAGCATTCATTTGAATGGTGTATGAAGCTCCCAAAGTTCCTTTTGATAACACACCTAAAGCATAATCACCTGCCGGTATATTGATTAGCATTAGTTTTCCCGGTGAAGTGGTAAATTCCGTTGGATACGCTAGTCCATTTTCATAATCTACAACATAAAGTTGCAATATATAATCTTCGTTCCCAGATAATATCCTAGAAACTAAAATTTTATCGGAAGTCGGACTAAAGAAAAATAAATCCATCGGGTCCTCTTCTGTTAAGGAATCCTGCGTATTTAAGATTAATCCACCTACACCATATTGGGATTGAGGTTTGAATTTATTATCGCTTTCGATTTTTATAGCTTCATCTTCGTTGATTTTTATTTCTGTTTCTATTTTCGCTTTATCAATGTCTACCGCTAATGATTCTTCGGTAAACTCCAGACTTTTTTGGAGTTCAATGATAGAATTCATGTTTGGCTTGGTTCTAAGTAATTCATTCGCATAGCTTTTCTGCACTCCAATCGTCACCAAAGTGAAAATTAGAGTGAAAACCAGCAACAATACCTTACCTGATTTTCTAAAAAATGAATTCATTTCATACCTCCCTCCTAAAATAGTATTCATTATTATTATCGGTTTTTTTAAATAAATAGTTTAACAATATAAGGAGAAATTTGAATATATTTTTTATTAAGAGGGTAAGTTGTTGAAGCGGTATTCCTTTGTAGTGCAGATATTAAATTTTCTTACTGTAGATGAGCATTTTTCACTACAGTCATTTCCATGCCCTAAGAGACAAACAGGGACCCCTTAGGCGACATGGAGCTGTTTTTTGATCACATCAATGGGAATCTCTTGCTTTGCGGCGTCATCGATGAACTCGACGACGCTGTGCCCTTTCCGAGACCGAAGAAGCTCTAGGCCGGAAGAGAGGTCTGGTTGAGATTCCGCGATGCTGTATACGCAGGCGAACAGCACCACGCCCCCATACCGTTTCACCGCCCGAACGTGGCGAACGCGGTACCCATCAAGCTTTAGCTGGTCTTTGGCCTGCTGGAAAACGCATTCGATCGTCCAGCGCTCGGCATCGTAACGCAAGATCTCTTCATCGCCTAGCTCCCGGTCGGTGTCGAAGACGACATGGAGATGATCTGGCGTCATCGGTTCATCCGCCTTCCAAGCCAGCAGTACCACCGCGTCATCAAGACCGTTGAGCGCGCCTTCGTAGCGGTAGACACGATCACGCTCGTTCCCCACCGTGACGAGGCGGGTGTCGTTGGGCTCGATATAGCGGGCGAACTCCTTTGCTTGGACGGCGGGCGATGCCTTTCGGATAGAGAATCCGGTTCGTCTTGAGCATAGCGATGACATGGAATCCTTGTTTCAGGCAGGCTTCGATGAGCGCTTGGGACGGATACCATGAATCCATGAGCACATACACCGGCTGAGCCCGCTTCCCCTTGAGCGAGGAAAGCCTCTCGATCGCTAGGTCGATTTTGCTTCTTCCCGCCACCTTATCATAGAGACGGGTATACACCATCTGCCAAACAAGCGAATGCCCCCAGACCCATTGATGATCGCTGTGAGAGAAATGCCAGTCACACCCTTGAATGGCGTGGGCGGCCCGTGACGAAGGCCTCGTTTTTTGGCAAATGGACGATTTCTTGAGCTTATCGCTCCCATCAATGTTGTCGAGCGCTTCATTTGGTGGTCTCGGCAAACGTCGCAAACAAATATTCGCAGTCCTTGTGAACGTCATCCACCAATCGTTTACTCAACACTATCAAAAAGTCCAACATCCCATTTCCCCTAGCGCCAGCCGAGTTCCGTCCTCGCCCGCGCGGCCCCCAGCGTTAGCCTCTGCACCGGTCTGAAGCGGATGGTTGCGCCCGACAGACGGGCCTAGCACCCCACAGCGGAAAGCGGCGCTGCACCGGCTGGAGGCGGACAGCCGCGCCAAAAAGGAGCTGACCCAAAAGGCGATCTCCCCTCAGAAGCCGGTGATTTACTCGTGGATACGGCTTTGCCATCTCATTTCTCAACTAGAAAAACCTTGTTGCATGGATCCTAATTTTCAGGCGTTTCCCCATTGATGAAGGGAAGCAGCGGTTGTTCATCGGCCTTCTCAAGAAAGACCCAACTCGTGTGGCAGGGAAGCAGCTAGTGCTTCTATATAGCGATGAGAGAGGGTGTCCCAGTCTTTTGGGACACCCTCTCGATCGTTCAGCTTGCCCGTCTCGTTCGCACTATCGCGTATTTTCCGGCCGTTCTTGAATCGTATCGCCGATAAAAATGGTGCGCAAGTCGCGGTCAATTTCCTCTCGGTTCACCGCACCGCCGTGGCGCATCGTGTTGTCGATCGAACGAACGCGATGGTACATGCTTGGGTTGGACGTGACGCGCACCCGCTTGCCGCCGGCATGCGGAGCAACCGCTTGGGCGACGCGCTGTTCAACGCGCTCCGGATGGCGGTCGGCGGTCGTGATCGCGATCAATGCTTGGCCGCCGTACACCACCGCGCGAGCATCCTTCACCCCGCTGACCGCCGCGGCCCGGCGAGAGAGCTGTTCGGCCAAGCGGCCGTCATACGTTCGATAGTAGGACGGATGCGGGTCGACGTTTAGCGAGTGCAAATGCCCGTGGTAATTGTAATCGCCATCGCCAAAATCGACATCGGGCGGAAGAGCCGGCACGCCCGTGTCAAAGCGGGTCGCCGCCGGTCCGCCAAGACGGCCGCCATCCGTCAAATAGTCGGTCGCCGGCCCGCGCCGCGTCCATAGATACCGGTTGTCATAGTTGAGCGCGTTCGTGCCATAGCGGCCGTAGCGGAAATCATCGCTCCGTTCCGTCGAGTAATAGCCGATTGGCCTTGCGCTGTCGTTGTAGCGTTGTGCGCCTTCATTTCCTTCCTGATCATTGGCGCATGAAGCGAGCAAGCCGGCCGCTGACAGCGCAGCGAGCCATTTGACCGCTTGTCTCAATGGAAAACCCCCCTTGGTTTCCTAAGCCCCGGGCTGGCCACAAACCAGCCTTACGTTTAGCTTGTGGAAAAAGGGGAGGCGTTATCGCTGTCAGTTTCCGCCAACCGGAACATTGGCGGACCATCAACGAACGGCATCTTGAGCAGGCGTTATGGCGGCCCGTTCCGTGAAAAGCGCTGTTTCTTCCATCATGGGCGGCCTATGCGTTATCGCTGTCCGTTCCCGCCAGCCGCCATTCATCCCATCTACTCTTTGGGCTTTGCCCTGCCCATTCTTTAAGATGGGACACGTCTGTCGGAAATGACGTTAAAACTTCGGCGGCGCTATAGCGAGCTGCCGTTTATGATGCGAACGTTCGTGCAGCTGTTCAATAATGTTCCGGTCCCGCTCTGGGATGTCTTCTCCTTTCAAATATTTGTCAATCATTTCATATGTCGTGCCCATCTCGCTTTCGTCCGTCTGTCCTTCCCATAATCCGGCGCTCGGTGCTTTTGTGATGATTTCTTCGGGAACGCCGAGCACGCGAGCCATTTCTCGCACTTCGCATTTGGTGAAATGAATGAGCGGCACTAAATCGACCCCGCCATCCCCGTATTTCGTGAAGTAGCCGGTATGCCATTCGGCGGCGTTGTCCGTGCCGACGACAAGATAACCGTAGTTGTTGGCGACCGCGTACAACGTCGTCATGCGCAGGCGCGCCCTCGTGTTCGCATCGCCGAGGCGCGCTTTCTCCTCATTCCACTCCCCGCGGGCTTTCAGTTCGGCTTCCACGGCGCCGAACAGCGCCTTATGCGCCTCGGTCAAATCGATGACCAAATGGCGAATTCCGCAGCTTTCCACCACTTTCAGCGCATCTTCCATGTCTTTTGGATGGCTTTTGCACGGCATGATCAAGCCGAGCGAATCGTCCGGAAAGGCTCGCCGAATCAAATGGGCGACGACCGCCGAGTCAATGCCGCCGCTGATGCCGACGACCGCCCCGTTCAGACCGGCCGCCGCGACTTGTTCCCGCAGCCATTGCACAAGCTTGTCAATCGTTTCTTGCATTCACCTTCGACCCCTTTTCCATCGATTTCATTTCTCATGTTTTATTTTAGCATAGCGCACAGGCGGCGGACAAACCGCTCCCGCTTTTCCCTGTCGATCGCCAAGCGGCGACGGCGTTCGACGGCCGGCCGCCACTCCCGAAAGATGTCAGCCGGGAAAAGGAGGGCATGCAAAAACCAGCGCTTTTCCAGCCATTGGCGGAGCGGAGCGAAACGAGCGAGCGCTGAGTACGACCAGCCGATGTGCGGCAACAAGCGGTTGGCATATTGCCAATAATCCAGCCCGGGCGAAGCCATGGCGGCGGCATCATAGTCAATGAGCCATAAATGGCCGGCAGAACACAAAAAATTATGCGGAGCGACATCGCCGTGAATGATCGCCACCGGCTCTGCCGCCAACTCAGCGGCATGCTCGGCGCACGTTGCCAAACAATCGCGCGCCCAGCGCTGCACAAACAAAATGTCTTCCTTTTCCATGATGGTTTCAATGAGCGGCAAGTGGCGGCAAAACTCATCATAGCGGCGGCGCCATTTTTCATACAGATGCAGGCGCGGCAGGGCGCCGGCCGCTCGCTCCGTCCGAACAATGAGCGCAGTCGCCGCATGGTAGCGCCGCAAAAGAGAGAGGCCGGCGGCGGCAGCGCGTCCATCGGCGAGCGAAAGCGGGCGCCCGTCCTTTACGTACTCCATCAGCAGCCAATAGCTCCCGCCCGCTTCCACCACGCCTCCGCAGCCGATCGGCGCGAGAGCAGGAGCGGCCAAAAACCCGGCGCGCCGCAAAGCCGAAAGCAGCCATGCTTGCCGCCAAGCGGCCGCAAACGAACGATACGCTTTGGCCACCCACGTCCCTTGCCGGGCGGCGATGGCGATCACGTGCGGTTTCAATGCCACCGCCTGCTGAATGTCAAGACGGAAGCGGCGCTCAAGAAGAAAAAAGAGACGGCGGGCAGCGTCTCTTTCCATTCCGTTATTCGTTATCGCCATGTTCGCTCTCCTCATCCGGCGGCTCGCCAAACAAACGCGGGCCAGCCTCCGCAGGCCAAAACGGCGGCGCCGATCCAGGCGGGTTGGCCGGGTAACCACCTCCAGGCCACTGAAGCACAGGCGCAGTTGGCGGCAGCGCATACCCATGCGGAGCGGACGGAATGTATCCTCCGTAATACGGTGCCGGCGCATAAATGGGCATATAGCCCAATGGCGGATAGCCGGACGGCGGCGCGTACGTTGCCGGTGCGCCATAAACGGGCGCCATCGGGGCAGGATGAACGTAACCGGCGCCGATCGGCGAGGGGAATGGAGGGGCGCCGTGCCCGACCGGCGGCAGAGCTGCCGATTCATCGCTGCTTTCTTGAATTCCAGGAAACGGCGCCGAACTGCTTTCCGGGCTGTCGGCAGCGGCCGGTGATGAATGTGGAATAGGCGGCGCTGTCGGCAGCGGCGGGGTGTAATATCCCGCTCCCGGCCAGACCGGAACTGTCGACACGTATCCTTGATTCGCTCCAAACGTCGGCGGAACGAACGGAGCGTTAGGAAGATGGGGCAGCGGCGGCGCCTCATCGCTTTCTTCCGCCTTCCATTCGTTCGGGCTCTCGCCGTTCTCCTCTTTCATGACGTCCGGCAAAATGTTGCTCGGCTTCGGCGGGAGTGGGGGCGCCGCAGCCCAAGACTGGGCAAACGAAAGAGGAGGCGGCGGCGTCACCGGAGGAATGGTGTGCACGAGCGGAGGCGTAGAGGCTTTTGCCTCGGCTTTCGCTGTTTCTTTTTTCTCCTCGACCGGTTCCGCCGCGGCGGGATTGGCCGCTTTGTCCGCTTGCTTCGGCGCCGGCGCTTCGTTGACAGCCGCGGGCGCTTCGTTCACCGGAACGTTGGGGAGCTCATTAACGGGAGCGGCCGCCGCTTGATTTGCCTTCGCATTCGGTGCTTGGCCGATCGGCATGCTGGATCCTGTTTTCGCTCCGGCGTTCGCTTCGTTGGCCGCTTGTTTTGCTTTGTCAACCGGGGCGGCCGGCGTGTTGTTCGCCGCTTTCGGGGCAGTCGGCAGTTCGTTCGCCATTTTTGGCGCGGTCGGCAGTTCGTTCACCATTTTTGGCGCGGCCGGCGTGTTGTTCGCCATTTTTGGCGCGGCCGGCGTGTTGTTCGCCGCTTTCGCCGGAGCTGGCGTTTCGTTTGCCGCTTTTGGTGCAGTCGGCATTTCATTAGCCGGTTTCGGCGCCACTGACATGTTGTTTGTCGGGTTCGCTGCGGCCGGCGTTTGATTGGCGGCTGGCGCTTCTCCAATAGCGGCGTTGGGGGCCGAGCCGAATTCCGCTTCAAGGTCAATGGAAACAAACGGTTTCGCTTCGGTGTACGGGTGTTCTTTCACCTCGATTTTTTTGGGCGACGCCGTCGTCTTCGCCCCTTTTTTGACCGGAACGCCGGCCGTTGGCACTTTGATTTTCATGCCAGGCATGATGAGATTCGGATCGCTTAGGTGGCCATTTATTTTTTTCAATTGTTCAAAATCGACTCCATATTTTTGAGCGATTTTCCAAAGGGTGTCTCCCTTCTGAACAATATGGATTTTCACTCCGTTCCCCTCCTAAACCGAGACTGTCGGTGCTCGCTCGAACCATTGCTTGTTTCCGGCTAGTGTCTTTCAACACAATGTATGAGCGGAATGAACGATTTATGATAAAAAAATCCCTAGCCGAACGGAAAAGCTCCCGTTCAGCTAGGGAAAGCGAAAGATGCTTCGTCGCAATCGGACGGGCACCTCTTTCTTGCTGATTTTCGCGCCCCATGCCTCGTACGTCGTCGCAAACGGACTGGGCCCCTCCCGTTGCTATAAACGTACCAGCTGTTTCTGTTGCCTTATTGTAAAAATCTCCCAAAATTTCTCTAATTGAAAAGAGATCGAATCAGCATATTTTGCACGAAATCACCAGCCTTCTAGGAGACCGGTGATTTAAGGGGGCAAGCCGCTGATCAAGACCGTTTCTCAAATCGAAAAGCCTTGTCGCATTAGGATTACCTTTCAAACGATCCCCCATTGCTCAAAAGAAACAACCGTTTTTCACCGACCTTCTAGAAGGCCGGTGATTTAAGGGGAAATACTGCTATCCAACATTGTTTATCGAATTGAAAAAACTTGCAACACCATCATTTTATTTCTTGTAATTTCCGACAAGTCGAATGAAGCTGGTGATTTTCACCAGCCCCCTAGGCAAGCGCCAGCATCCGCTGCAGCGCTGTTTTCGCCTCAAAAGCGACATGTTCAGGAACGGTGATCCGGTTGACGATCGTTCCTTGTTCGAGCGATTCGAGCGCCCACACGAAATGCGGCAAGTCGATGCGGTTCATCGTCAAACACGGGCACATATAGGGGTTGAGGGAAACGATTTCCTTGTCCGGATGCTCTTGTTTCAACCGGTTGACCAAGTTCATTTCCGTGCCGATCGCCCATTGGCTTCCGGGTGGAGCGTTCCGGATCGTGTCAATAATGTATTTCGTGGAGCCGGCATCATCGGCCTGCTGAACGACTTCAAAGCGGCACTCCGGGTGAACGATGATTTTCATGTCCGGCTTCGTGCGGCGAATGAACGCGATTTGCTCGACCGTGAAATTTTCATGAACCGAGCAATGTCCTTTCCAAAGAATGACCTTCACGCGCTCAAGCGCGCCGGTGCATTGCAGCGTCTCTTCGTGCGGGTCCCAGACCGCCATCTCATCTAGGCCGATTCCGAGCGCATACGCCGTATTTCTTCCCAAATGTTGATCAGGCAAAAAGAAAACCCTCTCTTTTTGGGAAAACGCCCACTCCATCATGCGTTTGGCGTTCGATGAGGTGACGGTCGCCCCGCCATGCCGGCCGACAAACGCTTTAATGGCCGCCGTCGAGTTGACGTATACAAGCGGAACGATCGTTTCGCCCAAGCGCTCGTTTAGCGCTGCCCAAGCCCGCTCGACTTGAAACAGATCGGCCATGTCGGCCATGGAACAGCCGGCGCGCAAATCCGGCAAAATGACCGCCTGCGCCGCGCTCGTTAACATATCGGCCGTTTCCGCCATGAAATGGACGCCGCAAAACACGATGTAATCGGCCTCGCTGTTTTTCGCCGCGAGCCTTGCAAGCTGAAGCGAATCACCGGTGGCATCGGCGAATTGAATCACTTCATCTTTTTGATAATGATGGCCCGGAATGAACAAGCGCCGACCAAGACGTTCTTTGACGGCGCGAGCGCGCGCTTCCAGCTCATCCTTTTCCATCATTTTGTATTTTTTTGGCATTTCATCCATACGTTTCAACTGTTCAAGTACGTTCATCCATTCTCCCCCCATTATTGCAAAGAAAAACTAATATCGAGCGCCGCGGCGGAGTGGGTCAAAAAACCGAGGGAAATATAATCGACTCCGGTTGCGCCATACGCCGCGACGTTGGCGAGTGTAATGCCGCCGGACGCTTCGGTGACGATCGGCTTTGGCACGAGCGGAACAAACGTTTTCACTTCCTCAGGCGTTCGATTGTCAAACATGATCACATCCGCCCCCGCTGCGACCGCCTCAAGCACTTCCGCTTCCGTCTCCGTTTCCACTTCGATTTTCACCATATGGCCAAGCCGCTCCCGCACCGTTTTCACCGCGGCGGCAATCGACCCATAAAACGCGATATGATTGTCTTTAATCATCACGCCGTCATACAAGCCGAAACGGTGGTTGTAGCCGCCGCCGCAAGTGACCGCGTATTTTTCCAGCATGCGCAGCCCCGGCGTTGTTTTTCTTGTGTCACAAATGCGGGTGCGGCTATCCCCGAGGCGATCGACCGCCTGCCGCGTCACCGTCGCGATGCCGCTTAGGCGCTGGAGCAGATTTAAAATGACCCGCTCCCCGGATAACAGCGACCGCACCGGTCCAGCAACTGAGGCGATCGGTTCGCCGGCGGAAACCCGTTCACCGTCTCTTTTGATCACCGATACGTCAATTTGCGGATCGAGCAGCCGATAACCGGCAGAAATGATGTCAACCCCGGCCAACACGCCGGCCGCTTTCGCTGTAAACACGCCGGCGGCCCGTTCATGGGCTGGAAAGAGAAGATCGCTCGTCAAATCGCCATCGCCCATATCCTCAAGAAAAAAGTGCCGCAGCAGCTGTTCGAGTTTCAATCGGTTCATCGTTCATCCTTCCTTCGTTGTCTTTTTTCGCCTACCGTCCGGCCGCTTGCCACGCCCATTCCTCACGGGTCCGCACGAGGCGCCGCCCCTGCCAAGCACGGTCTTCGTACGGCACATCGCTCCGGTAATGGATGCCGCGACTTTCCCGGCGGCGCAGCGCGGATGAGGCCACAAGCCAGCCGGCAATCAGCATATACCCTGTTTCAATCTGCTCGGCCGTCAACGGTTCGATGTCGCCATCTAACCAATCGGACAACGAAAACTGTTCCAACCAGCCTACGGCGGCGCGCAGCCGCTCGCCATCGCGAACGATGCCAACCTCTGTCGACAGCCGCTCGCAAAGGCGCGTCCGCTCCGGTAGCGACGGGGCAAACGGACGCCGGCAGTCGGGCCGCCGCACCGCTTGGCGCATCGCTTCAGGCCAAGCAATGCCGCGCCGGATGGCCTGCGCCACCCGATTGCCAAAGACGATCGCTTCCAACAGCGAGTTGCTCGCTAGACGGTTGGCGCCATGCACGCCGGTGCAGGCGGCTTCCCCAACAGCGTACAAGCCCGGCACCGTCGTCTGTCCCCACTCATTGACCACGATACCGCCCATCAAAAAATGGGCGCCCGGAACGACCGGCAGACGGCCGTCTTCAAGGCGGACGCCATGAGCATCGCACAGCGCGGCAATCGTCGGAAAGCGGCGGCGGAAATTGGAAACAGCAGCAATGTTCAGCACCACGCGGCCGCCCCGATCGAGCTCGGCCGCAATGGCGCGGGCGACGACATCGCGCGGGGCTAAATCGCCAAGCGGATGAACGCCCTCCATCAGCCGGCGCCCATCTTCCGTTTCCAGCACCGCTCCTTCGCCGCGCACCGCTTCAGAAATGAGCCCGACCGCTTTTCCATCGACCGCCAGCATCGTCGGATGAAACTGGACGAACTCCATGTCCGCGACCGCGGCGCCGGCCCGATACGCCATCGCGATGCCGTCCCCGACCGCGGTCGGAGCGTTCGACGTCAACGCGTACAACCCGGCGCAGCCGCCGGTCGCCACAATGACCGCTTCCGCCGCCCAAGCGGAAACGACACCGTCGCTTCGCTTTGTTTTCACGCCGACGCAGCGGCCGTTTTCGATCACCAAGTCAATGACTTGTTCACCTTCTGCGATCCGCGCGTCCACTTGCCGCCGCAAAAACTCCACGAGCGCCCGCCCGGTTCGATCGCCGCCGGCGTGCAAAATGCGACGGCGGCTATGCCCACCCTCTAGACCGAAACAAAGCCGGCCAGATTCATCGCGGTCAAACTCCAGCCCGGCGCTGATCCAAGCTTGCAGCCGCTGCGGCCCCTCGCGGACAAGGAGCTCGACCATGCGTTCATCATTATGAAAGCGGCCAGCCGCCATCGTATCGCGGAGATGGGCGTGCCAGTCATCCGCTTCCGCCAGCGCCGCCGCCACTCCCCCTTGCGCCCGCCATGAATTGCTGTCGGTCAGCCCTTTTTTTGTGAAAATGGTCACATTTCTTTGCCGTTGTAAACCGTAGGCTGCGGTTAAAGCCGCCAATCCGCTGCCAACGATGATTATGCCGGCTTCTTTCACCTTGCAGCCCCCTTTCTTTTTAACTGTCTTGACATCTATATTTACACATATTTAAACTAATGGCAAGATATTTGTTCAAAAAAGAAAAGGCGGGAGAACGATGATTTATTTGGATTATGCCGCAACGACGCCGATGTGCAAGGAAGCCGTCGCCGCTTATGTGGAAGCGGCAACCGTTTATTTTGGCAATGAAAGCAGCCTCCACGATGTCGGCACTACCGCAAGGAAGCTGCTCACGTTATGCCGGCGCGAGCTCGCCCTTATGATCAACGGCGAGGCGGAAGGGGTGTACTTTACTAGCGGCGGGACGGAAGCGAATGTGCTGGCCGTCCGTTCGCTCATCGCCGCCCACCGCAGGAAGGGAACCCATTTGATTACGACCGAGATCGAACACGCCTCGCTGCACCATTTATTCAAGCAGTTGGAAGCGGAAGGATACAAGGTGACGTACTTGCCAGTGGACCGCTATGGGCGCATTCGCCTCACCGATTTGGAGCGGGCCGTGACGCCAGAGACCATCCTCGCTTCCATCCAGCACGCCAACTCGGAAATCGGCACGATCCAGCCGCTCGCTGACATCGGCCGTCTCCTGCGGGCGCGCGGCGTCCTTTTTCATAGCGACTGTGTGCAAACTTTTGCTAAAATACAGCTAGATGTCAAAGCGATGGCGATCGACAGCCTCTCGATTTCCGCGCATAAAGTGTACGGCCCCAAAGGCGTCGGCGCTGTCTACATCGACCCGCGCCGCCACTGGAAGCCCGTCTTCCCAGGGGCGACGCACGAATCAGGGTTTCGTCCGGGAACGGTCAATGTGCCGGGCATCGCCGCGTTCCTGACAGCGGCGAAACGCCTTTATGAGCGGATGGAAAGCGAGCAACTCCGTTTCGAACAGCTGCGGAGCCGCCTTCTGGACGCCATCGCCGCCAAACGGCTGCCGGTGGCGGTCGAAGGCCATCGTGACGCTCGGCTCGCCCATATCGTCGGGTTATCGGTCAACGGCTTGGAAGGCCAGTTCGTCATGTTGGAATGCAATCGCGCCGGGATTGCCATTTCGACCGGCAGCGCCTGCCAAGTAGGATTGCAAGCGCCATCGCGGACGATGATAGCCGTCGGAAAAACACCGGAAGAAGCAAGGCAGTTCATTCGCGTTTCCTTCGGCACCGCCACAACGGAAGCGGACATTGACCGCTTCGTTTCCGTCTTGGAACGGCTAGTCTCAGCAGGAAAGGGGGCGAACCAAGGGTGAAAGAGGAGAAGAAAGTTTTCGGGGAAGCGCGGCGCCAACTTATTTTGCAATGGCTCAAAGAGAGCACAACGCCGCTCACCGGGGCGGAATTGGCGGCCAAAACCAACGTCAGCCGTCAGGTGATCGTTCAAGACATTTCCTTGCTTAAAGCGCGCAATGAGCCGATTATCGCCACAAGTCAAGGCTATTTGTATTTAAAACCGGCGGCGCCGGCCAAAACGTATACGCGAACGATCGCCTGCTTCCATACGCCAGAACAGACGAAAGAAGAGCTATACCTCCTTGTCGATTGCGGAGTGACTGTCAAGGACGTCAAAATCGAGCATCCGGTGTACGGCGATTTGACGGCGTCCATCATGGTCAGCAACCGCTTCGAGGTCGATCAATTCATCGCCAAAATTAACGCGACCAAATCGGCCTATTTGCTCCAACTGACCGATGGAACGCATTTGCATACGATCGAAGCCGATGCGACCGAAAAGCTTGATGCCGCCTGCCGCGCCTTAAAACAGGCTGGCTTTCTCATTGAAGCGTAAAGCGACAAAACGGGTGTCCCCATCGCGAACGAGGACACCCTTTTGCTCCTTTATCCAACGAAGTAATACGGATAGCTGCCCAACAGCTGCACGGTGCAACCGAGCGCTTCGATTTCCGCCATCGCTCCCGGGATGAGAACGTCATCCTTCGGCGCATCGATGTCAATGATAAAAAAATAGTTGCCAAGCCCGGTTTTCGCCGGGCGCGATTCGATTTTCGTCAAATTGAGCCGCCGCCAGGCGAACGCCGACAATACTTGATGAAGAGCGCCGGGCTGGTCTTTCGGGAGCATGACGACGATGGTCGTCTTGTCGCCGGCGTAAAGCGGCGACCGGAGCGAAAGCGGTTCATTGCGCCGGCTGACAACGATAAAGCGCGTATGATTGGAATCGTAATCATGAATGTTTTCTTGGGCGATGACAAGACCGTATTCATCCGCCGCCAGCCGGTTGGCGATCGCCGCCGCCGGCAAGTGCGGGTGCTCGCTCACCCATCTCGCCGCCGCGCTCGTCGAGGTGACGTGCACGTGCTTCGCCTCTTTGAGCACCGTATGCAAAAACTTGCGGCATTGCGCCATGGCGTGCGGATGGGAATACACTTCTTTCACTTCGCGCCAATGCGGGGCGTAATACGGGTGAACGAGCAAATGCTGCTCGATCGGCACGACGACCTCGCCGATAATCGGCAACGGCTGTTCATGAATTAAATAGTCGAGCGTTAAATTGACCGACCCTTCCAACGCGTTTTCCAGCGGCACAACGGCCGCTTCAATTTCTCCGGCCGCCGCGGCGTCGATGCAGTCAGGAATCGTATCATACGGCGCCCGCGGCGATGACGGAAAAAGCGCGGCCGCCGCCGCTTCCGTAAATGTCGCTTTCGGTCCTAAATAGCCAATTTTCATCTCCATTTGCCTCTCCCTTTGCCTTAATACACTCCCGAACCGACAATTTCCACTTTTTCGACAAATTCAAGCTGCCGCAATTTCGCCAGCAGTTCATCGATCTCCTCGTTCATCTCGTTCGTGCTGACGGAGAGCGTCACGTTCGCCCGCCCTTGCAACGGGATTGTCTGGTGGATCGTCAGCACGTTGCAGCCGGCAGCCGCTACGACGCCAAGCAATTGGGAAAGCGTCCCAGAGCGATCTTCCAAATGAAAGAACAGGGTGACAATGTTTTCTTTCGTCACGGCTTGAAACGGAAAAATGGCGTCGCGGTATTTGTAAAAGACGCCGCGGCTGATGTTCACAAGCTGCGCCGCCTCGGCGACCGAGGCGGCTTTTTTTCGCTCGAGCAGCTGTTTGGCTTGCACGACTTTTTTCATCGCTTCCGGCAGAACGTCTTCGCGCACTAAATAAAACTTTTTCTCCACCGCACGTTCCCCCGCTTTTACCGTTCATCCCAGTCGTCGACGAACTCGAACTCGTAATCGAGCAAGCGGACGGTGTCTCCGTCTTTCGCCCCGCGCTCGCGCAGCGCGTCATCGACACCCATGGCCCGCAGTTGACGGGCGAAGCGGCGCACCGATTCTTCGCGGGAAAAATCAGTCATCTTAAACAGCTTTTCGATTTTCTCGCCTGACAAACGAAACGCCCCATCGCTGTCACGAGTGATGACAAACGGCGCCTCTTCCTTTTCATATTTATACACGACCCGCTGCACGGCCGGCTCGTTCGTTTCATGCAGCGGAAATTCCGGCGTCGCCTCCAGCAAGTCGGCGACGGCAAACAGCAGCTCGCGCACCCCTTGCCTTGTCGCCGCAGAAATCGGAAACACCGGCACCGCCGCGCCGACTTTTTCTCTGAAACGGCGCAAGTTTTCTTCAGCGTTCGGCATGTCCATTTTGTTGGCGGCGACGATTTGCGGCCGCTCGGTCAAGCGCAAGTTGTATTGCCTGAGCTCCTCATTGATGACGAGGTAGTCATCGTACGGGTCGCGCCCTTCGACCGCCGCCATGTCGATGACGTGAACGATGACGCGCGTCCGCTCAATATGGCGCAAAAACTGATGCCCTAAGCCGACCCCTTGATGAGCGCCTTCGATCAAGCCGGGCAGATCGGCCATGACAAAGCTGCGGCCGTCTTCCGTTTCGACGACGCCCAAATTCGGGGCGAGCGTCGTAAAATGATACTCGGCGATTTTCGGCCGAGCCGCCGAGACGACCGACAGCAGCGTCGATTTGCCGACGCTTGGAAACCCGACAAGCCCGACATCGGCGAGCAGCTTTAATTCCAAAATGACGTTCCGCTCCTCGCCCGGTTCGCCGTTTTCCGCGATTTCCGGCGCCGGGTTGGCGGCGGTGGCAAACCGGGTGTTGCCGCGTCCACCGCGCCCGCCTTTGGCCACGACAAACCGCTGCCCCGCTTCGGTCAAATCGGCAAGCACTTCGTTCGTATCGGCGTCGATGACGACCGTGCCGGGCGGCACTTTGACGAGCAAGTCTTCGGCATTTTTCCCGTGCTGATTTTTCGACATGCCGTTCTCACCGCGCGGCGCTTTAAAATGGCGCTGGTAGCGGAAGTCCATCAGCGTGCGCAGCCCTTCATCAACGACCAATACGACATCGCCGCCTTTGCCGCCGTCCCCGCCGGCCGGCCCGCCTTTCGGGACGTATTTTTCCCGGCGGAACGCGACCATGCCGTTGCCGCCGTCCCCGCCTTTCACATAAATTTTCACCTGATCGACAAACATCGTTGTTCCTCCGCTTCGCTTCCATCATCGCAAACATTTGCGTATCCCTAATATGTATTATTGTATACAACGTCCGCTTCATGCTGTCAATAGCCGCGCCCAAGCCACTTTCATGGCGCGATGCAGCGCCCTTTTCAAATGTCACCAGCTGGACATCAGTTCCAGCTCCACGGTCAGTTCCCCCGGCTCGATGGCAAACGCCACAAGCCGCAGCGGCGGCGCCGGCTCGCAACGTTCCAGCCAAGCGCGAATCGCTTCGCCGTCCCGCCATGTACCGCGGTAGTCAACAAACAAAGCCGTCCGCCCGTCAGACAAGTCGACCGACACGCATACATGGTTTTCCGTTTCCGCATCAGCTTGGGCTTCAAGCAAGCGCAGAAACGCCTCGCACCATTCGCTCAACCGCTCGTCATACGGCGACAAATCGGCTTCGCCGCCCGTAATCTCATACTCGAGCGAAACGGGGCGCGGCTCCCAATTGTACGTCATGATCAGCTCCGCGAAGCGCTCGGCCTTCAAATTCGTCAGCCGCGCCTCTTGCTGCATCTCAACGACAATGCCCTCAATGATTTCTTTGACCCTCTCTACCTTATTGAGCGCCAAATGCCCTTGAATGAGCTGAATTTTATTCAGCCAGTCATGCCGGGCGTGGCGCAACACTTCAATGACAGTCCATCGCTTCTCCATCCGACGCTCCCCTATCTATCCCGCGCTCCTTAGCCGGCGCGAAGTTCCAGCACTCCCCGCAAAGGAATCGGTACTGGCTCTTTACTAAGAGCTGTACTTGACTGTTTCCAAACATCCCATACTTCCTTCTGTAAAGAAAAAACAGTAAACCGACCATTTTCATACATGGTGACACGAAAAGAAGTCTCATTTGTCAAGTACACGTTGTGGTGATGAACCTCAGTATTTTTACTATAACATTTTTTGACATCGAGCGGGAGCGCTTTTTCGCTTCAAAAAGAAAAAACCCTAACCGAACGGTTAGAGTTTTTTCGCCTTGCTTACGCTTCTTGGCTGACCGGATAGACGCTGACGCGTTTGCGGTCGCGGCCGAGCCGCTCGAAGCGGACGATGCCGTCGATTTTGGCGTACAGCGTATCATCACCGCCGCGGCCGACGTTCAAGCCCGGATGGACTTTTGTTCCGCGCTGGCGGTACAAAATCGAGCCGCCTGTGACGAATTGGCCGTCAGCGCGCTTGGCGCCAAGGCGTTTCGCGATCGAGTCGCGGCCGTTTTTCGTCGAACCGACCCCTTTTTTCGAGGCAAAAAATTGCAAATCGAGTCGCAGCATGGCAGTCACCTCCTGCTAGATAGATGTCACGCGGATGAACTTCCCGTAGTCGCGTTCGATCGTCTTTAGCGAGACGACCATCGCTTCCAACAATAACTGCACTTTCTCTGCCGCCGCTGCTTCTTCCAGCTTCGGAAGCTCACAGCGAAGATAGCCGCCGTCTTGGCCGAGGGAAACGTGCGGGCTTACGCCAACAAGCGCCTCGATGGCGTTGATCGTGCCGAACGAAACGGCCGAAGCGCCAGCGCAAACGATATCTTGGCCGCGTTCGGCAAACTCGGCGTGCCCGTCCATCGTGAACGCGCGAATGCGGCCGTCCGCTTCCCGTTCAATCGTGACGCGAATCATGTTACGCGTTAATTTTCTCGATGACGACTTTCGTGTACGGCTGACGGTGGCCTTGTTTGCGGCGATAGTTCTTTTTCGCTTTATATTTGAAGACGATGATTTTCTTTTGTCGGCCGTGCTTTTGCACTTTCGCCGTGACCGTTGCGCCTTCGACCGTCGGGTTGCCGATTTTCACCGTTTCCCCGCCGATGAACAGCACTTTGTCAAACGTCACCGTATCGCCTTCATTTGCATCCAATTTTTCGATGTAAACTTCTTGGCCTTCTTCGACTTTCAATTGTTTGCCGCCAGTTTCAATGATTGCGTACATGCCTCGCACCTCCTTCATCGACTCAGACTCGCCAGCGTCAAGGCGGTTCCGTGCCGGAACGCTTCACGACCCGCGCTGAGCGGTTGTAGTGCGGGTGCGTCTTTTTGCGACAGCCGCCCTCTTTTGCCCGTTGACGATGGGGCAAAATGTCTACAACGTTATTTATGGTAGCACAGAAACCGCTGTCCGTCAACCGTGATCTTTTTCACCCTAGCTAGCAGGCGGCTTCGGCTATGAATAAATGAGAGCGCCAAGCGGGGCATCGGTCTGTTTTTCGGAGAAAAACGCGTGCAGCAGCTCATTCTCATCCAGCGTCGTCCGCTCACGGCCGTTGCGGACGACGACGATGGCGTGCTTTTGGCCGCGATAAAAGCGGTGCAACACGTGCGAAATGCGTTCATCGGCGGGAGCCGTGATCGTCCGCAGCCTTGCGTAGTCGCCTTTTTTTCCATAATACCGCTCCAGCAAAAAACGCATGACGACGTAAGGATGCTGCTTTTGCTCCTGCCAGATGGCATGCGCCAAAAAGGCGGCGATGGTCCACAAATCAAGCTGGCGGGGCGCAACGACGAACAGCAGAACGGCAAAAACGGCCAACAAGACAGCGGAGACGGCCACCATGTGGCGATGGGCGGCGCTGAACGGACGGAAGTAAGCCAACAGCAAAAACAACAACTTTCCGCCATCGAGCGGCCAAATCGGCAGCAAGTTCAGGCCAAGCACGGCCAGATTGTAGCGGAAAAACAACTCCCATCCTTCATCGGCTATCCAGCCGGCCTTCCATAAAAAAAACGCCGCCGCTATGAGCCACAGATGCTGGGCCGGGCCGGCGAGCGTGACGATCCACTCTTCGCGGAACGGCCGGTTCCCGTGTTCTTCCACTTCCGCCACCCCGCCGAACGGCAGCAGCAAAATCCGCTTCACCCGCCACGAGAAAAACACCGCCGCCGCCGCATGGCCGAGCTCATGAACGAGAACGATGAAAAATAGAAGACAAAGCTGCTTAAAATGAGCGGTCAACACCGCCATGCCGGCGATCAGCCAGAAAAGCGGATGAACGTGCAGCTTGCCAAGCAGCTCGATATACTTATTCAAAGGAAATCACCTGGATCGGATCGATAAATTGATCGCCTTGCTTAATGGCAAAGTAAAACAGCCCTTTCTGTCCATCGGTCTTGCTTGCCCCGGCTGTGCCGACCTTCTGTCCCGTTTCCACGAAATCGTACAATTTGACAGCAATGGCGCCCAAATGCCCATACCATGTCTCACTGCCATCGGCGTGCTGAATAATGACCGTTTTTCCGGTCGATTCTTTCACGCCGGCAAAGGTCACAATCCCCTCTTTCATCGCTTCGACTTTCGCCTGTCGCTCCGTTTCGATCATCACTCCTTGGCCATTTTTCGCGAAGCTCTCCAGCACGCGGCCGGACGCCGGAACGGCGTACGAGGGCGGCGCCTTCGTCTTCGTTTCCTGTTTCGGCGCAAAAAAGGCGAGCGGCTCGCCAAACGTCTTTTCATACCACGACGAAACAGCGGCAAACTGAAACTCCTTCTCCATCGTTCGCGTGACAAACTGGCGCGCCGGCTCCAGCGCAGCGGACGGATGCTTGAACAAAATCGCCGTCACGAGCACGAGTGAGGCGGCGATGAGCGTTTTCAGCAAAAACCGCTCTTTCTGAAATATCGGCCGCCCCTCGGATTCAAACGAGTAGCGATCATACGTCACGACCGGCAGCCCGTACCGCTCCTCATCGGCTATGTCCCATTCCGGCTCCTTTCGCCCCCTCGCCCCATACTGGCGTTCTTTCCGCCGCCTCTCGATCCGCTTTCTCATTTCCCGAACGCGTCGGTCCATACGTCCCCCCTCCACCTTTCTCACGGCGTTTGTACTAAATGTATGAGACAACCTGTTGGAATATGAACAAGCATTTTGGTTGAACGAGACCGAAAGCGGCCCGCTCCGCCGCGAGGCAAAAGAAAAAGGGCAAACTCCCGTTGGAATTGCCCGGTGTTTCCCCTATTTCAGGCTAAATATTTTGCGAATCTTGGAAAACAGTCCTTTTTCTTCTTCCTCCAGCGGCGGCAGCGGCACCGACTCGCCGAGAATGCGGCGGGCGATGTTGCGGTAGGCGATCGACGCTTTGCTGTTCGGGTCAAGGACGATCGGCTCGCCGCGGTTGGACGCCTTGATCACGTTTTCATCGTCGGCGATAATGCCGAGCAGTTCGATCGACAGATGCATGACGATTTCATCGACATCGAGCATATCGCCGTTTTTGACCATGTGGCTGCGAATGCGGTTGATGATAAGGCGCGGCGGTTTGACATGCTCCTCAGCTTCGAGCAGCCCGATGATGCGGTCGGCATCGCGGACCGCCGACACTTCCGGAGTCGTAACGACGATCGCCTCATCGGCGCCGGCGACAGCGTTGCGGTAGCCTTGTTCAATGCCGGCCGGGCAGTCGATCAGCACATAGTCGTACTCCTGCTTGAGCTGTTCAACGAGCTCCTTCATCTGCTCAGGGGTGACCGCTGATTTGTCGCTCGTTTGCGCCGCCGGCAGCAAATACAAGTGGTTATCGAACCGCTTGTCCTTCACTAGCGCTTTTTGCACTGTGCAGCGTCCTTCGACGACGTCGACGAGGTCATAAATGATGCGGTTCTCAAGCCCAAGCACGACATCGAGATTGCGCAGCCCGATATCGGTGTCCACCAGACACACTCGCTTGCCGAGAATGGCAAGAGCCGTCCCAAGATTCGCGGTCGTCGTCGTCTTGCCGACGCCGCCCTTTCCGGAAGTGATGACGATCGCTTCTCCCACGGTCATACTCTCCTTTCTAAGCGCGTCAAATTCGGCCGCAAATGCATGAGCAGCTGCAGGCGGTCGACAACAATTTGATTTTGTTCATTGATATAAGCGCATTCCATTTCGTTTCTTTCGTCCGTTTTATAATCGGGAGCCCGATTCATGACATCGCCGATGCCAAGCTGCATCGGCTTCATCACGGAAGCGGCGATGACCGCCTCCTTGTTTCCGCCATAGCCGGCGTGGGCGATGCCGCGCAAGGCGCCGAGAATGAAAATATTGCCCCCGGCGATGACCATTCCGCCAGGGTTCACGTCACCGATCAGCAGCAAATCCCCCTCAACGTGGAGAACTTGCCCGGAGCGGACGATGCGCGAAACGGTCACAATCTCCGCCTTCCGCAGCCATTCCTTCGCTTCCGCTTTTGACACGACATTGCTTTCGATCGACTCGACGACCAAATTTTTGGAACGGCGAATGAGCGCGCGCACCTCCTCCTCCTGCTCAGGCGTCAAATAGCGATTCCCCATGTTCAGATGAACGGAGACAAGCGGGCTGTTGGACGCGATCCCGCCGGCTTGGTTGACGAGCCGCTCCTCGATTTCTTTCAATAAATCCTCGTACGAGCAGCGGTCGTCCAGATGCAGCGTCAGCCCATCTTTCGTTCCTTTCATCGTCACGTACTGCTGCTTCTGTTTTGCCACAACGTTCACCCCAACGAATAATTCTACAAGCCGGACCGTTTTTCCTCTTTTTATTCCCCTTGCTCCAGCCGGCGAATTTTGGCCAGCCACCGTTCCAACACGGGTAAACCGATGAGCAGAAAGGCGGTGTTCAACAGCAGCGTCGGCCATAGACGGCGCTCCCAGAACACAGCAAACGGCCAGTCCGTCCGCCCGATCAGCAGCTGAATGCCGTACACATAGCTGTCAAGCAGCGCGATGGCGAGCAGCGACAGCAAAAACGACACGAGCCAGTTAGGTTGAAGCCATTTCGTTGCTTTGCCCGCCAAATACGCAAGGAGCGTATAGGCAAACGCGTAAACGCCGAGCAGCTCCGTATAAACGCAGTCATACAAAAACCCGAAGATGAACCCGTATCCCATCGCCCGAGTCCCGCCGAAATGCATCGCGGTAAGCACAAGGAAAATAAGAAAAAACCGAGGAACAAAAAAATAGTGGATGTACCAGTCCCCTTTCGGCCAGACATCAACGGCGATACTTTCACTGACAAAACAGAACACCGCAAGGAAAGGGAGCTGCCACTTGTTCATTTTGCTTCCTCCTCTTCTTGCAGTGCCGCATCGATCGTCCGCTTGACAATGATGACATCATCAATGTCATACAAATTGGCAAACGGTTTGACATAGACGATTTTCGTCAAGCCGTACTGGCCTGGTTTGATTTCCGTTACTTCGCCGATCGGCAGCCCTTTGGGAAACACGCCGCCGAGTCCGGACGTCAACACTTTTTGTTTTTTTTCCACTTTGGCGTCGATCGGAATTTCGCCAAGCAGCAGCTCGCGCCGTTTCTCGTCATAGCCTTCGATCAAGCCAAACACGTTTTCCTTGCCTTGGACATAGGCGGAAATGCGGTTGTTTTGGTCAAGCGCGCTTAACAGCTGCACGGTTGAGGTAAACTGCGAGGCGTGCTGCACCTTGCCGACGAGTCCGGCCGGGGTAATGACCGCCATATCTTTTTTCACCCCGTGCTGCGCTCCTTTGTTCACGATGATCGTCTCTCGCCACCGATCCGGATTGCGTCCGATCACCGTCGCCTGAATCGGAACAAAGTCGCGCAAGCTTTCTTTTTTATCAAGCAAGGCGCGCAGCCGCCCGTTTTCCTGACGCAGCTCCTCGACTTCCGTCTCCAGCGCCGCATATTCCTCCAGTCTCGCTTTCAGCAACTCGTTTTCCTCGTATGTATGGCGAAGATCGTTGACATTTTCAAGGAAGCCCGCCACAAGCTGTGCAGGCTTCCCGAACAGAAGCTGGACAAAGCCAACCGCGTCTTTGACGAATTGTTCCGGCCATGTGAGCTGCTCACGGCTGCGCAGCGAAAAGCCGATCAACATGACAAGGATGACGATGCTGACAAGCAAAAAAACGAGGCGCTTATTTCCGAAAAACTGTGGCATAGATGAGCACCTTCTTGCCGTCAGCGATGGTCTCTCGCCTTGTTTTTAAACAAGTCGATGTGGTCGAGCGCCTTGCCGGTGCCGATCGCTACGCAATCGAGCGGATTTTCGGCCACAATGACCGGCATGTCCGTTTCTTTGCTGATGACTTTGTCCAAATTGCGCAACAAAGCCCCGCCGCCCGTCAGCACGATGCCGCGATCCATAATGTCAGCGGCCAGCTCCGGCGGTGTTTTTTCGAGCGTGTTTTTCACCGAGTCAACGATCGCATACACGGTGTCGCGCAGCGCTTCGGCGACTTCTTCGGCGCTGATCTCAATCGTTTTCGGCAGCCCGGTCAATAAGTCGCGGCCGCGAATTTCCATTTTGCCAATGCCTTCCGGATTTCCAGCCGAACCGATTTCCATTTTAATCGCTTCAGCAGTCCGCTCACCGATCATCAAATTGTACGTTTTGCGAATGTACTGAATGATCGCCTCATCCATTTCATCGCCGGCGATGCGGATCGACTGGCTCGTCACGATGCCGCCGAGCGAAATGACCGCCACTTCGGTCGTGCCGCCGCCGATATCGACCACCATGCTCCCGGTTGGCTCCCACACCGGCAAGTTGGCGCCGATGGCCGCGGCGAACGGCTCTTCAATCGTATACGCATCGCGCGCTCCCGCTTGGCGGGTCGCATCGATGACCGCCCGCTCTTCCACCGCGGTGATGCCGTACGGCACACATACCATGACATAAGGCTTGCTTGCGAACAGTCCTTTCGTTTTGATCGCTTTGCGAATATAGTATTTCATCATTGTCGCCGTCGTCTCATAATCGGCGATAACGCCGTCTTTCATCGGGCGAAGGGCCACGATGTTGCCCGGCGTGCGCCCGATCATGTTTTTCGCCTCATTGCCGACGGCGACGATTTGCTTCGTGTCGCGCTGAATGGCGACAACCGACGGCTCGCGCAGAACAATGCCTTTTCCTTTAACATAAACAAGCGTGTTCGCTGTTCCTAAATCAATCCCAAGGTCTTTCGTTCCAATTCCAAACATATCATCGATCTTCCTTTCCGAAACGAAATGCATCCTTATTCATTGAAAAAATAGGTCGGATGTCAGTCATTTATAACTTGTACAACACCGCCCGAACCGATTCGGGAAAAACTCATAGTTGATATTATACCTGATTCGACAAAAAATGAGAACCGCTAGACATATCCTTTTTCTTTTAAACTGATGAATTTTTGATCGCCGATGATGAGATGATCGAGGAGCTCGATGCCGATGATGCGGCCGCACTCCGCGAGCCGTTTCGTAACATCGATGTCTTCGCGGCTTGGCGTCGGATCGCCGGAAGGGTGGTTGTGCACGCAAATGACCGAGGCGGCGGAACGCTTGATCGCCTCTTTAAACACTTCGCGCGGATGGACGATGGAGGCGTTTAAACTGCCGATGAACACCGTTTTGCGATAGATGACTTGGTTTTTCGTGTTGAGGTAAATAGCAACAAAATGTTCCTGCGATAAAAAACGCATGTCTTCCATCACATACTTCGCTCCATCTTCCGGGCAGCGGATGACATAACGTTCAGCGTATCCTGGCTGATGGATGCGGCGCCCGAGCTCCAACGCCGCCAAAATTTGCGCCGCTTTCGTCGGGCCAATCCCTTTGATGTTGGTCATTTCTTCAGCTGTCGCGTCCTTGAGCAAACGCAACCCTTCGAAATGGCGCAGGAGGCGCTGGGCGAGCTGCACGACCGATTCATCCTTCGTCCCTGTGCGCAGCAAAATCGCTAACAGTTCATGATCGGATAAGCTTTCCGGTCCGAAAGACAGCAGCCGTTCACGCGGGCGACTGGCTTTCGGCACATCGCGGATCATCCATGCCATCGTATCTCCCCTTTTTAATGATAGTCAAGCTCCCCGACGAGCGGGGAGAAGCTTTTCGTGGCGCGCGTTGTCCGCCATCGGCCCACGAAAGCGGCCTTTTCATGACGCGTTTTGTCCGCCATCGACCCACGAAGGCGCCCTTTTCGTGACGCGTTTTGTCCGTCATGCATCCACGAAGGCGGCCACTCCTTTGCTGTGACGCGCGTTGTCCACCATGGGCCGCCGGAGCAGCCGACCGCAGCGCGGCTGGCCGTTTACACCTCGGGAGGCGGCCAGCCGAGCCGGCGCAGTTCCCGGACCGTGCGCGACAACGGCAAGCCCACGACGGTCAAATAATCGCCTTCGATTCGTTTGACAAACAGGGCGGCGCGGCCTTGGATGCCATACGCCCCCGCCTTGTCCATCGGCTCTCCGGTCGCAATGTAGGCGGCGATGTCCTCGTCCTCCAGCTCCCAAAATGTCACCGCCGTTTTTTCGGCAAACGAGACCATGTCCCCGCCCGGGGTGGCGATGGCGACGCCGGTCCATACGTCATGCGTCCGCCCGGACAATTGGCGCAGCATATGAAACGCTTCTTCGGCCGTGCGCGGCTTTCCTAAAAAACGGCCGTCACACACAACGAGCGTATCAGCGCCGAGCACATACGCCCTAGGAGCAGTCTTCCGTACCGCTTCCGCTTTTCGGCGAGCAAGAAGTTGAACGGCTTCGTCAGGGGGCGTTCCGGGAGGGATCGTCTCATCGGCATGGCTTTCTTGGACGTCAAACGGCCAGCCGGCCAGCTCGAGGAGTTGCCTGCGGCGCGGGGAGCGGGAGGCAAGTACGAACCGAGGAGGCATGGGGCACTCTCCTTTCTTCGTTTCGGTTCGGAAGATTCACTTGTATCGTAGCAAATTTTGCAGGGAAAGGCAATGTTCTCTCTCGGAGGCCGGTGATTTCGTGCAAAATACTGCTGCTTCCACCTATTTCTCAACTAGAAAAACCTCTTAGAAACAGCCTTCTTTTCTGAATGAAAATGCGATGATTGGTGTGTGACAGCGTTTTTTCACCAGCCTTCGCGTTGTCAGGTGATAAAGACGGGGCATGGAGAGGAGAAATTCGATAGTTGCATCGGACGGTATTTTTTCGGTACAGCCACAGAAAAAAACGGGGCCTCTAGCTCCCTAGCGGCACCCATTCGATATAAGCGGCAAGCGCCTCGAGCAACTGTTGCTGAGCCTTGACCAACAGCGCTTCATCGCGTTGCTCTTTGTACGCGGCAAGAGCGACATACGCCTGTTTCAGCGCTTCGATATAGTCCGTGGCTGTTTTGCCGTCATCCATTTTGCTTTTTTCGAACGCATCATACGCAGTTTGCAACGCCTGCCAATCATCCTCGCTGACATTCCGGCCGCTAAGCAAAGCGGCGGAGACGGACGCCATCTGTTTGTACAGAGCCTCCCCCTTTTGGACAACCTCTAAACGGCGCGTGTTTGCATCCGCAGAAAACACCAGCTCTTTGACGTACGTGCTCGACACCGCTTCGCGATAGTTGTTGTTGATCGCCCGCAACGTTTCCTTATCGGTGCCGACGGCGATATAAATAGCGGCCGGTTTTTGCCCGACCACAACAGCCGGCGCGCCCGCCGCTCGGATCGGTTCCGCCGCCCGTTTGGCGGCCGCGACGTTTGAATAAACGCCCGCTTGCATGACCGCGATGGAAAACGGCGCACTGTCTCCTCTTGTGGCGCCTGTTGCTCGTTCGGGTGCCGTCAGCTCCACCATCGCCCTAGCGGCGGGTGACGGCTCTGGTTTGTCTTTCGGAATCATGCGCAGCACCATCATGCCGAAAGCGATCCCAACGAAAGCGGCAAGCGCCGCCGCGATGAGCAATGGCTTGAGAAATAACGGCGTCCGCCGTCTCGGACGAGTCGCCTTTTTGGATGGAAGCCGCTCAGAAACAGGGCGAACCGCTTCATCGGCTTCAAGGGCGACCGCCTCCAGCCTGTCGGCAGGGAAAGCAGAACCGATCACCGGGCCATCCCATCGATCGTTTTCTTCCTTAGCTTGTCCACCGGCAGTCGGTCCGTGAACGCGGCGTCGAGCTTCGAGCGATTCTGTCATTGGCCTCTGTTCCGACTGGCGATGCTGCGGCTGTGGGGGGGGTTCTTCGACCTGCCGTTCGACGGTAAACGGCTGCGGCTGTCCGTTAATGCTCACCGTAATACTTTGGCGCTGCTTGTCCATCATTTCACCGTCCCTCTTCGCACGTCGATTTCTTTCGCCTATCTTACCATAAGCGAAAAAAAAAAGAACAAGACATTTGTCGTCTTGTCCCCGTTTCTGCTCTTCATTTTCCGACATCATCGGCCGCGAATCGCTTCCGTTGCCAACGCTTCGACAGGAATCGGCTGCTCGCGGCCCTCATACGTACAAAGCTGCTTCGTCTCGCCTTTCAAGCAAACGGCGTAATCGATGCCGCCGTCGCCGCGCTTTATCACCAGCACGTATGACGGGTTCGCCTCCGGCGCCAGCATGCGGCCGGTGAACGGATCTTTGATCGGTTCCAGCAAATCGTGTTCCACCAGTTCCCGGTAAGACAGCACAGCAGAGGAGCGCGCCGGCAAAAACTCGACCTTTTCCGCCCCGACATACAGCCGCGCCGCCTCGTACAAACTGTATGCATCAGACACAAACGACCGTTCGCGCGCCTTTTCGATCACCGTCAGCACAGCAACGGCAACGATCGTCGCCACAATGCCGACAATGACGAGCACGGCCAACAATTCGATCAGCGTCATCCCCCGCTTCATCCGAATGAGCATCGGCATTCCCTCCATGGACGATCGGCCGAACTATGGGCGCGTCGCTGGGGCGACTTCGGCCAGCGGATTGTCCTTGCCGCTTGGCGGCGGAACATCATAAATCGGAGCGAGCTTTTTCCATTTCTCAAGCTTTGGCGCATAAAACGCACGAATCGTCACCGAATACGTCAACGGCTCGATCTGATCGCTCGTAGACGTCAGCTCCGGCGGACCGGTCAGCGTCAACCCTTCCACCGCCAAAATGCGGTCGGCATTCTCAAGCACTTCTAAAAACCGTTCGAGCTGGTAATAGGAAGGCGATTGCACCGTCAGCTGGGCGGTGATGGACTGGATGCCGCTCGGTGGGGAAACCGATTGCTTTCCTTCGTTTCCTTCGCTCGTTCCGCTACCGTTTGGCTGCGAAGCGGCTGTGTCTTCAGCCGAAAATTGCACGCTCACCAGCCGGCTGTCCGCGAGATATTCGGCTTTTTGAAACAAAAGCAGCAGCTGGTCAGTCAACGGATGGACAGGAACCTTTTTTTGCAGCGCGGCGATCCGTTCCGCCGTTTGCCCCGGCGAAGGAGCCACCGCTTTTTCGAGAGCGGCGAGCACCTGTTTTTCACTTTTCACTGTCATTTCTAATTGTTCCAGCTCGGCGTGCCGCGGCATGATGAGCCACACATACCCTGTTGCTGACAGCAGCGCCACCACCAAAACGAGTCCGGCGGCAAGAAGCGGCCATCGGTTCAAACGGCTGATCATCGTTTCCCCTCCTTGCCGGCTTGGCGAAGCTGCAGTTCATACTGGGCTATATATCTCGGGACGACTTGTTGTTCTCGCTGCTCCTCTTGTTCGCCGCTGACAGTAACGCTGGCGAGCTTGGCGCTTTGCACGAGGGGAAGCGCCTGCAGGCGGTTCAAGTAATACGCCGCCTCTTCCGGCGTGTCAAACTGCACCGTCATCGTCATGCTCGTCTGCCCCGCATACGCCACGTTCATGACAAATCCCCGCTCCGGAAGCTGCTTCGTGAGCGCCCGCAGCAGTGGCACCGATTTCAACGGATAGCGCTCCGCCCACTTCACCGCCTTCGCCAGCTCTTGACGCTCTTGCGCTTCGCTTTCCTGTTGGCGCTTCGCCTCCAGCACCGCCTGCTCCGCCTTGATCCGCTTCAGTTCCGCCTCCAGCGCCGCCTGCCGCTGATCGGCCCGCTCGATGAACCAATAGAAGAGCGCGGCGACAGCGAAAACAAGCAGCAAACCGATGAGCAAAACGAGACGAACCGGCTGTTTCGTTTCTCTTTGGGGCAATAAATTGATTTCAGCGATCATCGTGGATCCTTCCTTCTTTCAGCGCCAATCCCCAGGCAAGATGAAAACGGTCCGGCAGCGGGTCGAGCGAAGGGCGAAGCCGCTCCACCGGGACGTCGACCTGCTCCACCAACGCGGCGAACACATCGTCAAGCCGCGGATGGTCGCCGGCAAGAAACAGACGGGTGATCGACTGCTCGCCTTGCTGAATGGAAAACGAATAAAAGTTCATCATCCGTTCCATTTCCTTATACACATCAATGAACGGGTCGACAAGCCCAGGCGCTGACTCCCCCTGGGACGCTTCGAGCGGCAAGTGGCGCATAAACAGCGGCAAATGGCGATGAAAGACGCTGAAATTGACAGACGATTCATCGAACTGGACAAGCAAAATATGGTCAGAGGCGGCCGCTTGTCCAACGTGATGAAACGGGCGATAGGCGCAAAGCGGCGACACATCGGCCGCAACCGGACGCAAATCGACGTCTTCCAAGACGGCCGCGTATTCCATCACCGCTTCTTCCGGAGCGGCAAACAATAACACGTTCAGCGCTTCTTCGGTCCGATCGATGATCAAGTAATCAAACACCGGATCGGCAAACGGAAGCGGAATCGATTCCCCGAGCTCCATAAACAAATAGCTGCGGATCTCCTCTTCGGGCAATCGGGGCGGAAGCGGAAGGGTGCGAATCAAAACGAACGGATCGGGAACGACAAAGCGAATGCGCCGCCCGTCCAGTTTCCATTCCTCTACGCACTCATCCAAAATCATCGCCAACGCTTCGCCATCGACAATTTTCCCATCGCGGATGATGCCGGGAGGGAGCGCCCGCTCTCCCCATCGCTTCGCTTCAGGAGACGGAGCGGGTTTCGCTTCCACATACCGGATCACGTGATCTTTCAGCACGATGTTTGCCTGTTTCGCAGTTCTCCGCCATAACGCCATCGTTCGTCCGCTTCCTTTCTTACCGTCCTTTACATGATCAGCCTCACGTACGCGCGCACGATCGACTCGCCAAAGAAAAACGCCGTCAAGGCGCCGAGGGCGATCGCCGGCGCAAACGGCATCGGCACGCCGCGCCGCACCCGGCCGAACGCCATGCCGACAAGCCCCATCCCCGTGCCGTAGCACGTCGCCAAGAAAAAGGCAAGCACCACCATTTTCCACCCGAGCACCAACCCTAGCACCGCAAACAGTTTCACATCTCCGCCCCCCATTCCGCCGTTAGACAGCACGGCGATCAGCCACAAAAGGAAAAAGCCGACCGCCGCGCCAAGAAGCATATCAACCCACGGCAAAAACGGGATCAACAGCCGCTCCCCGGCAAACAAAGCGGCAAACACCGCCAGCACGCGGTCGGGAATGAGCATGTAGCGAAGATCCGAAACGACAATGATAGCAAGCAGGCTAATCAACGTCCACGCCACGATCAACCGCCCGCCCCAGCCGACCCACAGCGGGGCGGCCGTAAACAGCGCGGCCGTCGCTGCTTCCATCAGCGGGTAAAGCGGGGAGATGCGCCCCCCGCACCCGTTGCAGCGCCCGCGCTGCACAACGTACGACACAACCGGAATGAGCTCCCTCGCCGACAGCGTCCGCCCGCACGCCGGACAACGCGACCGCGGCCGGACGATCGACTCCCCCACCGGCACCCGCAGCCCGACGACGTTGAAGAACGAGGCGAGGAGGAGGGAGTAAAAAAAGATACCAATGAAAAGAATGATTTCCATGGCAAGCTAACTTCTTAATTACTCGAGTTTTACATCATCACGCGTCAATTCATTTACATCTTTGCTGCCGTTAATGTAAGTAAAATTTTCCTTGCCATCTACGAGTGTTACCTTATATTCAATACCTGTGACTTTGTTATTAGTATCGGTTTTCTTTACAATTTCTACTTTACTCTCACTCGGGTTATACTTTTCTGTTGATTTCTTCCCCGGCGATTTCGGAATGTTTTCTAAATACCCGCCGTCATACAACTCCTGCAATGTATATGACGTTTTTGTGTTTTTGTCGGCCGCAACGGCGAGCCGCGCCGCGCTGGCAACTTGCTTCGCATTGGCGATATGGGCGTCTTTTTTCGAGTTGTCCATAATAGCGCCAATGGCTGGGATGGCGATCGCCGCGATGATCCCTAAAATGACGATGACGGCGAGCAGTTCGATGAGCGTCAAGCCGCGCTCATTTTTGAGAAGACGTTTGAACATACCTTTCCTCTCCCTTTCTATTGAGTGATTTAGAACGATTTCCCTATTATTCTACAATATCACTGCAAAAATAGGAAGACTTTCTTAGAAGAATTATTGTTGAATGTGATTAAAGATATCGTACATTGGAACGATGATCGACGTGACGATCGTCCCAACGACGCCGGCGAGCAGGACGATCATCAGCGGTTCGATAAGCGATTTCAGGCGGTCGGTGCCGGCGTCGACTTCCGCTTCGTAAAAATCAGCGACTTTGCCAAGCATGGCATCGAGTGAACCGGTTTGTTCGCCGATGGCGATCATTTGCGCGACAAGCGGCGGAAACGCCCAATGGCGGCGGAGCGGCTCAGCGAGCGACCGGCCGCGCTCAAGGGCGGCGCGCGCCTCATCAAGCACGGCGGCGATCACTTCGTTTTCGACGACGCGTCCAGAGATGGAAAGCGCCTCTAAAATCGGCACCGAGCTGGAGACAAGCGAGCTGAGCGTGCGCGTCATGCGGGCGAGCGCCGCTTTTTGCATGAGCTTCCCAAAAATCGGAAGGCGCATGGCCACATAATCCAAGTAATATTTCGTCCGTTTTTGCCGACGCAAAGCGGCGAACGCCGCGCCAACGCCGATCCCTCCCAGCGCCACCAGCCACCAATAGCGCTGCATAAAAGCGCTCGCTTTCAGCACAAACTTCGTGATCGCCGGCAGTTCGGCATGGAAATCAGCAAACATGTCAACAAACGTCGGCACGACCGAGACGAGCAAAAAAATGACAACCGCCGTGGCGATGATGGCGACGGCCACCGGATAGGCGAGGGCGGAAACGATTTTTTGCCTCGTCCGATGCACTTTTTCAAAATGGTCGGCCAACCGGTCGAGCGTTTCGTCAAGCGTCCCGCTCGCTTCGCCGGCCCGCGCCATATTGACAAACAGCGGCGGAAAAATGCGGGGATGCTTCGCCGCCGCCGCGGACAGCGGATTTCCCTCCCGGAGATGCTGCTCCATGTCGAGCAGCGCGCGCGCCAGCGCCTTGCTTTCCGTTTGCTCCGATAAAATGCGAATCGAATCGACGATCGTCACCCCGGCGCGCACCAAGGTGGCGAATTGGCGCAAAAACACGACGAAATGCTGCAGTTTGACCGGGCGGCCGATGGAAATTTCCTTGTTCCATACCGTCGGCGGCACCTCGGCGATGACCGTCGGGCGAACCCCTTTCTCCCGCAATTTGAGCGCGGCTTCGCTCCGGGAAGCAGCCGCGATCACTCCCGACTTTTTCCTTCCTTGCTTATCCCGCCCTTCGTACTTAAATTGCGCCATCTTTCTCACGCTCCCCCGCTAAGTACACTTCAACTGCCGCCGCATCAATCCGCCCGGCCGCAACCAGTTCCTTGACGCTCATTTCCATCGTCTGCATGCCCACACTGCGGCTCGTCTGCATAATGTTGATGATTTGGTGTTCCTTCTCGTTGCGGATGAGATTGGCGACCGCGGCATTGTTCAGTAAAATTTCGAGCGCCGCCGCCCGTCCGGTTCGGCTTCGGTTCGGAAACAGGCGCTGCGCAATAATGGCGACAAGCACTGAAGCGAGCTGCAAGCGGATTTGCGCCTGCTGAGCCGAAGGAAAGACGTCAATCATCCGCTCGATCGCCGCCGGGGCGCTGGCCGTATGGAGCGTGCCCAACACCAAATGCCCCGTTTCCGCGGCCGTAATGGCAGTTTGAATCGTCTCCAAGTCGCGCATCTCCCCGACTAAAATGACGTCCGGGTCTTGGCGAAGCGCGGCGCGCAGCCCGGAAGCAAAGCTGCCGGTGTCAAATCCGACCTCGCGTTGATCAATGATCGATTTCCCGTGTTTATGTAAATATTCGATCGGATCCTCCAGCGTAATAATATGCTTCGACATCGTTTTGTTTATATAATCGATCATAGCGGTCAACGTCGTCGACTTGCCACTGCCGGTCGGCCCGGTGACGAGCACAAGCCCGTGCGGCTTTTCCGCGATGCGCTTCAGCACGCTTGGCATGCCAAGCTCCTCCAACGTCGGGATGCGCATCGGGATGAGGCGAACGGCCAAGGAAACACAGGACCGCTGTTTAAACACGTTCAAGCGGAACCGGGACACGCCGGCGATCCCATAGGAAAAATCAAGCTCCCCGGTTTGTTGGAACTGCTGCCAAAGCGCTTCAGGGATGACGGCGCGCGCCATTCCTTCCGTTTCCTCAGGGCGCAGCCGCTCTTGGCCGTAGAGCCTCAGCTCGCCGTTCAGGCGAAAAATCGGCGGCGCTCCGACGGTCAAATGCACGTCGGACGCCCGGTACTCAAACGCCGCGCGCAACAACGTATCCAATTTTTCTTTCATTGCTCTCACCCATCAATGCAAAATCGCCACTTTGAGCACTTCCTCAAGCGTCGTCAATCCTTGCTTCACTTTCAGCAGCCCGTCATCGAGCAGAAAAATCATTTTGTTTTGGATGGCGAGCTCCCGCAGTCTCGAGAACGGTTCATTGTTTAAAATGATGCGGCGCATTTCGTCAGTAATGACCAACAGCTCGTGGACAGCGAGCCGGCCGCGGTAGCCGGTCATGTTGCACGTCGGGCAGCCGCGGCCGCGGACCAGCTGCTGAACGTCGATGCCGCGGCGGGCGAAAATGTCCCGCTCTCGCTTCGTCGGCTCATACACTTCTTGGCAATCGCGGCAGACGCGGCGCACTAAGCGCTGAGCTACGACCCCGGCGAGCGAGGTCGCGACTAAAAACGGCTCAATGCCCATATCGATCAACCGGGTGATCGTGCTTAACGCATCGTTCGTATGAAGGGTGCTTAACACCAAATGACCGGTGAGCGAGGCGCGAATCGCCACTTCGGCGGTTTCGCGGTCGCGAATCTCGCCAACCATGATGATGTTCGGGTCTTGGCGCAAAATTGAACGAAGCCCTTGGGCGAACGTCAAACCGACGTTCGGATTGACTTGAATTTGATTGATGCCTTCAATTTGATACTCAACCGGATCTTCAATCGTAATAATGTTGACCTGCTCGCTGTTTAAATAATTGAGCGCCGCATACAGCGTCGACGATTTTCCCGAGCCGGTCGGGCCCGTAATCAAAATGATGCCGTTGGGCCGCTCGATGAGGCGGATGAAACGGTCCAAATTGACGGCGTTGAACCCGAGCTTATCGATATCGTTCAGCGCCGCGCCCAAGTCAAGAACGCGCATGACGATTTTTTCCCCGTACACGGTCGGCAGCGTCGATACCCGCAGATCAACAGGATGGAAATCGATGTTCATTTTGATCCGCCCGTCTTGAGGGACGCGGTGTTCGGTAATATCCATGTGGGCCAAAATTTTAATCCTCGCCGTCAGCATGCTTTGCATATGCTTCGGCAACGCCCGCTCGGTGCGGAGAAGGCCGTCGATCCGATAGCGGATGAGCACTTTTGTCTCCTGCGGGTCAATGTGAATATCGCTTGCCCGCTGCTCGACGGCAAGCTGCAAAATTTGGTTCACTAAACGAACGATCGGAGAATCGTCTTCAGCCGCCTTTCCATCATCGCGCCCCTCGGTCGGCGGAGCCGGAAGCAGGTCATCAAACGACTCGTCCATGTCATAGTATTTGTTGATCGCACGCAAAATGTCGTCCTTCGATGCGATCGCGGTTTCGATTTGAAAGCCGGTCGACAAGCGCAGATCATCTATGGCAAAAAAATCGAGCGGATCGGCCATCGCCACCAACAAGCGATCGTCTTCCACTTTGAGGGGCATGATGAGATGGCGGCGGGCCAGCTCTTTCGGCACTAGGTTGGTGGCTTTCGGATCAATCGGATAGCGGTACAAGCTGACGTGGGGAATGCCAAGCTGGAACTCGAGCGCCTCAATGAGCTGTTGTTCGGTGATATAGCCGCGCTGCAGCAGCGCATCGCCGAGCTTTTGTTTTGGCGCTTTTTCCCGCAGCGCTTCCGCCAGCTGTTCTTCCGTAATTAACCCCGCTTCCACCAACAAGTCGCCGAGACGTTTTCGCTCGCGTTTTTTGTTCATCGGCTTCCCCCGCTTTCCCCGCTTTGTTTCGTATCGGTTGAACGACCTTCATCCACTTGGTCGCCACCGTCCGTCCGTTGCCCGTTTTCTGACGGCGGCCGCTTTTGGTCGCTTTCTTCATCCTTGTTTTGATTTCTAGAACCATCTTCCGCTGGCGTCTGCTCTTCCTCTTCCGGCGCGGAGACGGATGATTCCGGAACTTTCAGCCCCCGAACTTCAATCGTGTAAGCCGGCGGATAAAAGTCTTCGCTCACCGTTTCCCGGCGGACAAGTTTGGCGCCGTCACGCACCTCGCGTTCCACTTTTACCAGCAACCCTGAGCGCCCGGTCTGTTTGACTACGGACTGCTCCGGAGCCAGCCGCGAATCATACTGGATGATTTTGCGCGGTGCGATCGCTTCCGGTTGGCTCGTGCGCACGATATATTGGTAGGCGAACGGCCAGCCATGAATGAGCGCTTTCACTTGACGGCCGTCATAGCGAAGAATGAGCGTATAATCCACCGTATTTGAATTCAACCATTGCAAATCGCGCTGGCTGTCAACCTTGGCTTCAAATCCCGGGGTGATGCCGTCCGGAAGCGTGCTCCCTGCATATCTTTCCATCAGCACAAAATTGGTGGAAAGGACGGCGCGATACACGGCCGATGCCAACGCCTCGACGGCGCGGTCGGACAATCCGCCGCCCGCTTGTTCGATCATGGCGCGCAGCGACACGAGCTGATTGGCGCGGACGGCAAGCCGGCGCTCGGACGCAAGAAAACGAGAAAGGCTTTCATCATGGATCGGAACGGCCGCTTCGCTCACCACCGTTTTCCCTTTTCCAGAAGCCGGGAGATAACGGGTCAAATCAAGCGGCTGGCTGGGCGCTGACAGCTGGGAAGCCGCCGCTTCCAAATCCTTTTCCAGCTCCTGAACATCCAAGGCGTCTCGCGCCGCCGGCGGCAGAAGGCGGCCGACGACCTCGAGGCAAGCGCTCATATCGGCCAATGCAAGCAGCGGGACAGAGCGCCCGTTGACAATGTTTTGCGTGCTTTCCGACAAGCGAAAAGTGAAGAGATCGGCCGACAGTTCCGCCTGTTTTTCCTGATAGCGGAGCGGAATCGAAGCCGTCGCCCGCCAGTCGTTCACGCGATCGGCCACCGCCCGCCGGGCTTCCGCCGGCGTCATCCCGGCGAGCGAAATCGGACCGACCGACGTCCCCGGGCGATAACGGTCTTGGCCGGGGCCGAACGATTCATAAGCCAAAACGCCTAAACGGACAAATGAAAGAAAATAGACTGTGCAGACCGCCATCACGATAAACAATTTCCCTATGGAAGCGGCTCTCACTCCGAGCTCCCCCTTTTTCATTCGGCTTCAATGTTCATCGAGACGTCGACAATGACGCTAGGGCCGGCTTCCTGCGCTTTGCGCACGTCCTCTTCGCAAAGCACGGTGCCCGCTTGGAATAAAAGTTCGCCGTTCATGTCATAAATGTCTTTGGTCAGCCGTTTTCCCGAAAGAAACGCCACTTGTTTTTCGCGAAGCGATTCCAACGCTTCCACGTTTTCGGCCGTCTCTGTCATGACCTGCATTTGTTCGGAAATGTCGCTCTCCTTCATCCCGCTTTCGCTGTCATCCAACTCGATGAGCTGCGCCGCATCAGAAAGGAGCGCTGTCTGTGCATCATCGGCAACGATCAGCATCTCTTTTCCGTACGTGAGCACTTGGGCGGACGGCAGCACCGCTTCGCCGTTTTCCAGACGAACGGACACGCCGATAATCTCTCCGGTTTCCTCGTTTAGAAAAAACTCTTGCACCTCACCAAGAAGTTGCCCCTTGCGCGTAATCGCTTTTGTCTGTTTGATGCGGATTTGTTTGTTGACCAACTGATTGGCGATCGGAATTTCCGATAAATCGATCACATCATGGCCGCTGGCCACCGTGACGGCGAACTCTCCGATCCCGACGATTTTTTTGAACGGGATCGCTTTTAAGCTCACTTGCACGTCTTCGTGCTCGACCGTCAAAAAGTCGACCGAGCCTTTATCCGGATTGATGACAAAGTTTTTCACGGCGCCGATTTGTGTCCCATCAGCGATGCTGATGATCGGCAGCCCGATGATTTGCGCACTCGCTTTCATTTTCTTCACCTCAACGATCTTCCTAATGTTGCAGCCATTTCCCGCCAGAGCCTTAGTTCTGCGGCAATGGCCGGGTAAGGCGAAAAGCGCTGCTCGAGTTGATCGAGCCAAGCAGCTAGCGGCTCAGCCCGGCGCTCGAGCACATAATGTTCCAACAGCAAGCGGGCGAATACGTAATAGTCGCGGTCAGTGAGGGGAGCCTGCAGGCATTGGTGCAGACACCGCTCATACGCCTCGCTCGTCAACTGGGAGCGGCTCAACCTCAACTCAGCCGCCGCCAGTTGCGCTTTTTCGGAAACCATTCGCGGCAGGGCCGTCAAAGCCGGTCGTTCTTCTTCAGCGGAACGATCGTCGCCGGCCATCGTCGCTGGCGGAGACGGCTCAGCGGCTGAATGCTCGCTGACAGCAGCCGCTTCAGCAGCGAGCGGCACCGCAGCGCTTCCGTCAGCGAGCGCACTCGCTCCCCCAGCGGCGCAGTCCGCGTCTTGCTCCCCGATCTCTAGAAGGTCATCCGTAGCGCCATCATCACTGCCAGCCGCTCCTGCTTTCCGATGCTCTTCGCCGTCATGGCGAACATCACCTAGCAACGCCATCGAATCGGATCGAGCTTCTTCGAAATCCGGGCCGACCTCGTCTCCCCAGCCGTCGATATCCACTTTCAAAAGAAGAGCTTCGTGAGGATCATTTTCCTGCTTCCGAAGCACCGCGGCCTCAAGCTCCGGCGTCACCGCGCCCGGCCATTCGTCAAGCCAATCGGCAACGCGACGCAGCGGTTCGACGGACTCAACGCCTGAAGCCGTGAACTCGGACAGCGGCACGGCCTCTTCAGCCGCCTCTATCCACCGATCCGCTCGCGAAGACGCCGCCGCCTCCTCGGCAGGCCGCAGCGGTTCAACGGACTCAACGCCTGAAGCCGCGAACTCGGACAGCGGCACGGCCTCTTCAGCCGCCTCTATCCACCGATCCGCTCGCGAAGACGCCGCCGTCTCCTCGGCAGGCCGCAGCGGTTCAACGGACTCAACGCCTGAAGCCGCGAACTCGGACAGCGGCACGGCCTCTTCAGCCGCCTCTATCCACCGATCCGCTCGCGAAGACGCCGCCGTCTCCTCGGCAGGCCGCAGCGGTTCGAAGGCGGCTTCGCCCTCTTCCCGGCGCAATATCATCGCTTGTTCCAACGGCTCATCAGCGGGAGAAGCCGGCGCCGCTTCCCCGCTCGATGGCTCAACGGCCTTAAGCGGCTCAAGGAACGGCTCCCCTTCCTCGGCCGCCTCCCCAAACGAATCGATGGGAGAAGAGGGGGCCCCCTCCGTTTTCCTCTCCTCTAGTTTGGGAGGCAATTCGTCCGGTTCGGCGGAAAGCCGCGGTTGGTGCAAGTGGGCCGCCGCCAGCGGAGCGGCCGAGAAAACGGAACCGTCAGGCGAACCACCGTGCCCGTTCGCCTCTTTGTCCTTTTCGCCTTGAAAGCTTGTTTCCCGAAAGTCATTGCGCCGGTAGAGAATCGCTCCCAAACGGCGGTCAAGCAAAAGCGAAGCCGCGGCCAACAGTACGAGAACCAACGCGGCCGTCTGCCAAAGCGGAATGACGGAACTCGCCATATCGGCCATAATGGCGGCGAGCAGCGCGACAGCGACCGCCATCAGTCCGCCCAAACGACTAAACCCAAGCGGAAGCAGCCAAATCAACAACAATGCTACGACAAAAGCACCAGCATACATCAGCGCCTCTTTCATCGCGCCCCCCCATTTCTATGACAAAAGGCCTTTTTTTAGGAAAAAATCTGCAACATTCGACTCTTACTTATTGTATAATAAAGTTACATATTTTGAAAGAAGGTTTTATAGAAAGAAAGGTTGCGATCATAGTGGATCAGAATCGATTCGTTTGCCGATGTTCCGCTGGATTCACCCTCGTTGAGACGTTGTTGTCGATCGCCTTGCTGTCGGTGGTGGTGATCGGTCTGTTTTCGTTTTTCACCAACGCCATGACCTATACAGCCGGCAATGAACGGCGAACGGTCGCCATCAATCTGGCGCGTGGGACGGCGAACTATTTCGAAAAAAATACGAACTTTGCTTCGCTGCAAACCTACTTGCAAACCCAACCCATTCTCAAGCTAGAAAAGACAAGCTGCAGCAACAACGCTTTGCGGTCTTTGTTTTTCGCCAACTCGCAGCAAGGAACGCTCGATCCGCAGCAAGCCTGCGCCGTGCAGCTCGCTCCGACCGTCAATGACGTCCCGTACGCCGTCACCGTATATATCGTCCGCGCCGACCGTGAAGGGTGGGACGCGTTTCTCGCCTCCCCGGAGTTTCGCTCTTTGCCGGAACAGCTTCAAGCGGACGTGAAAAGCGAACGAACCGCCGTTCTGTCTTCACAAGCCGGCCAATATATGGCTAAGTTGTACACGCTCGTTCGCTTCGGAGAACGAAACCGTGACATCACATGGGTGGAAGGAGCCATTGCCGATGAAACGATTCGCTGACGGTGAAAAGGGGATGACGCTTGTTGAAGTGCTGGCGGCAATAACGATTTCGATGCTTATCGTCGGCGCCGTGTATGCGGTCTTTCTTGGCGGCGTTCGCGCCTACCAGCATATCGGCATCGAAAACGAATTGCGCAGCGAAGCCGACTATGTGGCCGCCCGTCTCATGAATGCCCTGTACGCGTTCGCGCCCGACGGCCTTGAAGCCGAGCGAAGCCAAGAAAACCAAACGCTGCGCGAACTGCGGTTCATCAAAAACGAACAATTCCAAACAAACAACCAAGTCGGGCTCGTCTCGCGCGCAGAAACCGAACAGCCAGCCTATCAGTCGGTGGCGATCAAAGACGGCAAGCTGATGATCGATGGCGCGGCGGTCACCTCTCCCGCTTTTCGGCTGGACGATACGTCGTTTTTTTCGTTTCGCTGCGCGCGCTGGCAAAAAAACATTTGCCGAAGCGGGGTGCTGACGATGACCTTTACGGTGCGGGATGGGGAAAGCGCCGCCTTTCCGGTTCAACCGTTCACCGTCAAAACCGAATTCGGATTTTAGGAGGGCGAAGCATGCGCCGGACTGAACAAGGCTACAGTTTACTTACGACCCTTTTGGTCGTCACCGTCTTTTTTTTGCTCGGCTTGACGATCATTGCCGTCTCCCTTCAACACGCCCGATTCGCGACGGTGCGCGTTGATGATGTGCAATCGCTCCACAAGGCCAAAACGGAAGTGAACGAGGCGGTCGCCGATTTGAAAGCGGAATTGTCCGATCCGAATTTTTTTACGAGCCATCACATTTTTTCGCCAAATGAATGGGATCAATTTCTCGGCCTTGACCGCTCCAATCCCGGGAAAAACACGATGACCGGACGCTTGCTGGAACGCTACGGAGTGATGGTGAAAGATGAGAGCGACCAGTATCAAATCAACAAACAACAAGTGTTTCTGCGCGTCTTGAGATTAGAGAAATCGTTCGATGACGGACACCGAACCCGGACCGTCGTCCGGCGCGTTTTTGTCACCAACACGCCGAGCTTTTTAAAATACGCGCTCGGCTCCAACCGCGCTGTCGTATTAAACGGGGGTGTCTATATCGAAAAAGGTGATGTTTACGCCGGCGAAACCGGGTATGCCAGCAACGCCACAACGTACGTCAGCCGAACGAACGAACTGAAAATCGAAACCTATGACAGCGGAATGCCGCGGTTCTCCAACTCTTCGGTTTGGTATTTAAACGGGGCTTTCCAAGCGTGCGGGCAAACGAAGAGCTGCTGGAAAGTAGACGAAACGCAAGCCCGCTTTCAAATGACGAATCAATGGGAGTCGTCCTGGCCGGCAGGAACAACGGAACCGCCCCCGTCCTTCCAGCCAAGCAACGAAGACTTTGTGGACGTCGATTTTGAGTTGACCGTCGCCGATAAACTGTTGCAGGCAGCCGGCTTCTCACCATCATCGCCCGAATATATTGCAGAAGTGGAAGCTGTTCAAGAAGCCGCGGACAAAACCGAAGCGCTGCACCAATTAGCCAACAAACTGAAAGACAGGTTCAACGAATTGAACGGAAACGATCCGCTTGAAATCATCAAGCAAAAGAAAGACAAACCGCTTTACGTTAATGGGGGCATCAACCTGATCGGGGATGTGGACATTCAAACAGACAAAGGGGTCAACCAATGGCTAATTGTCAACGGCCCTCTGAATCTCAATGGTCCGCAAAACGATTTTATCAACATACACGGAAACTTTATCGTTTTCGGCGACTTGACGATCACTGGTAACGTTAAACTCGATGCCAGCGTTTATGTGACGGGAAAAACGAAGATTTATCAAAGCCGCATCGAGCGGGCGGACAAAGGGGTCGTGCTGTTGTCGAAAGGAAAGCTCGATTTGGCCCGCATCAATGAATTTGATAACCCGAGAGGGGAAGCAAACTTGAAAGGATATTTTTACACCGACAGCAGCGCTACCATTTACGCCGTCGGCTCGTACTTATATATCGACGGAGGGCTGTTCGCCCGTGGAAACGGCGACCCCGCCCCCGATACAGACATTTATGGATTGGTGGTCAATGCGTTCCGTGGCCGGGTCGAGGGAAGCAATGGGGAGCCTTCCGGTTTCGTTCCTAATCCCGATGTGGCATTATCGCGGCTAGTCGTCCGCTATCGCCCGGAAGTGCTCGTTGAGCAAGGGACGGGGCTCCCGTTTGTCAATCGTTTATCACTTGTCGTCGATCGCTTGGAAGTCCGGTGAACTCCCCTTCGCTTCCCATCGTTGCGGGCTGCTTGAAGTGGGGGCTTCTCACGTAATCCCATCTATGGACGGGACTTCTTTCGGAAATTATGTAACAAAAAGAGGCCGGCTCGAAAAGTCGTTCAACCGACTTTTCGAGGGCCTTCTTTTTTTAAAACGCGGATCTCATCTTTGGTTGGGCCGCTTTTTGTCGTTACCATCGTCCGCCGCTGTTGCCGCCGTTGTCGCCGTTATTGCCTGTAGGCGGGCGGACGATAACGAGGGCCTTCGCTTCAATATCCCGTCCATCCGCTGCCTTCACCTTCGCGGTCGCCGTGATCTCTGCATACCCAACATCAACGGCTTGCAAATACCATTTTCCGTTTTCCTGAACGATCTTGACAAATCGCTGATCCGACGAAATAACAGAACGAAGCGCCTTATCTGTGGCATTTTCTGGGATAAAACGGAGCCGTGACGTCACGTCAAGCCGCTCGCCGCGATTCATGTAAATGGGCGTCTGAAATGCCATCCCTTCGAGGGCGACATACGGATCGACGACCTGAATCGATGCCGTCGCTGATGCATTTCCTCCATCTGTAGAGCGCACCGTGATGGCCACCGTTCCCGGCTTGAGCGCCGTTACTAGTCCATTTTGCACAACAGCCACCGCCGGATCGCTCGACGACCATACTAACGTTTTGTTACTCGCATCGCTCGGCACGATCGTCACCGAAATCCTTTGCTCGCCACCGACATCCATTGTTGGTTGATAGCCGAGGTTCAGTTCCTTGATCCGCTTCGTATACGTAAACGACGCGCTCGCCAATCCTGTTCCCCTCGTCAACCCTCCCGACGACTGGACAGTGACCGTATACGCCCCGTCGTTCGAAATGGCGATTTCATACGGTGAAGGGAGCGCTACCCAAGCATCCGGGACCCCATTTCGAACGATCTGATAGCGATACGACACCCCTTCGCCGGCCACGGGTCCGGTCAACTTGACCGTCGGCGCTTCGTACGCTGTCGCTCCGTTTGCCACAGCGCCGGCGGACGTCGTGACGGCTAGATGCGGCTTAATATACACGGGCACCGTCTGGCCGTTGCTATAGGTGACAAGTAGCACCCCGTCATCGCTCGGATCGTATTGCAGCGCTTTGACCGGCAGCTGCAGCAGTCCATAGGAGTTAGGATGCTTCGTTCTTCCCACGATGTCGACCCCTTGCCATTTGGTGATCAGCCCGCTTTCATCCCCTTCATAATAAACATTCGGAAAATCATCCAAACGCACCTTCATTCCGATTCGTTCCGACGGCGGCGTGAGCGTCGAAGTCCGCTCGCCGTAGCGGCTGTCGGTGAACGTTACGAGCGCCGGCGGCAATTGGGTGCCGCTCATGGCGTAGTCGGCTTGCATGACCCATTGCGCGGTCAGCGTCAGCTTGTTCAGCTGGCTGTAGTCAAAGGTTTGCCCGCCGAACGACCACTGCGCGTAACGTTTTCCGTTATTGACAAACGTTGCTACTTTTCCGTCGGGGATGACCGAGATTCCGTCCGGAAGCTCTTGAATGATGCGGACATTGCTGATCGTCCCAGAGACATTGCCGACATATCCTTTCAACGCCAATGAATAAGCAACACGGAAGCGGTTGTCATCGCCGTCCGTTGCCCCTTGCTTAACGAGTTGGTCGATCGGTTTCGTCAGCCCCTGCAGCTTGACCGTTCCATCAAACCATGGCGGGGCTTCCGCCTTGACGGTGACCATTACCGTTTTCGTTGTCACCGGCTGGAGCTGACCGTAGACGTCCCGATACGTTAATTCCGCTTGAAACGTGTACGTCCCTGTTGCCTTGAACGCCACCGGAATGGACACGGTGATAGGATTTGGCGTCCCTTGTCCTGATGAATACGGAATGGAAAAAGAAATATAGGCGTTTTGTTTGCTTTCATCGAGCCGCACTTGTCCGTTCTCGGCAATCGAAACGTTGCCGCCGAGCGACGAAAGCGGAATGCGGACCGTGCCAGTGAGCGCGGGAGTGTTGGCCAGCCGGGAAAACTGCTGGAACAAAGCGTTCAAGTTTTGCGGCGTCCCTTGCCGCGCTTCCCCTCCGGTCATCATCGAAAGCGTCCGCAAATAGTCCATATCGACATCGCCATCACTGCCGAAGCCAATCGAATAGAGAGTGATGTTGTTTTTGCCAAGGTCTTTCGCTATATTGACCGCATCATCGCGAATGTTGTCTTCCAACGTCGAATACGTAAACGGATAGTCATTGTCCCAAGAAAACAGCCAGCCGTTTACATAATCGGCGCCATTGTTAAGAAACAACCGCTTATATCCGTTACGATCGACAAACTGAATGCTTGCATCTTTTCCGTTGCTATACAAGGTGTACGTCACCGGGATCGAAGCGGTCACCTTGTCCCCGTACTTCCAGCCGGAAAACGTTTTTTTGATCTCCTTATAGGTGATCGTGCTCGTCGTATTCAGCACCGTCGGCATTCCATCGGTCAAGAAAATGATGTACTTTTTCCGCGCCGGATCATTAAAATACGACCGGGCGAGCGACAAAGCGGCTGAATAGTTCGTTCCACCATTGGCCGTCAGGCTGTTTCCTTTCTGCAAAATCGCGTCAAGCTGGTTGATGACGTTCGCATTGGCGTCAAACGGAACAAGGCTGTCAAAACGCACGCCATCGGAAAATGGAATGAACGCGAAGCGGTCATTGACATTGGAATTCTCCTTAAAGTAGCTGACCGCTGTTTGCAAAGCGGATTTGGCGCTTTGCAGCTTGGTTAAGGTCATGGAACCGGATACGTCCATGACAAAGACGACATCGATCGGCGGGCGAATCACTCCTGACACCGCTCCTTGCGGAATGAGCGTCACATCGAGCCGGCCTTGGGCATCGCCGTTAGGCGGTTTGGCGTACTCCGGCTGCGAGGAAGTGAACTGCCATTGGAGCGAGGGAAGCGTTGCCGCTTGCACCGGTGCCTCCTTCCCGCCTACGACAAACATAAGCCAAAACACCCATCCGAGCGCGAAAAGCGCGCGCAAAATCCCCCTTTTCTCCATGCTCCTCTCCCCGTTTCGCGACAATTTTCCTATATTTCTATTATACCATCGTTCAACCATTATCGATAGAAAAATTTTCTTATCGGAACTGTTTTTTTACGTCTGAAATAAAGTACAGCGACCCGGTGACAACTAACAGCTCGTCATCTCCCATCTGTTCTTGCTGGGCGCGAATCCAGCCGGTCCAATCATTGGCAGCGTCCTTCTGCGGGTGGGAAGAGAGAGCGGCTAATGCTTCTGCTTGAGCGGCGCGCGGAAAATCGAACGTCGTAAACGTGATCGTGTCAGCCAGCTCGTCAAGCAGCCGGATCATTGGCGCAAGCGGCTTGTCCGCCAACGCGGCAAACAAGACGTGGATGCGTTTGTCCGGGTAATGCGCGCGCACCGTGTCCACGAGCGCGCGGATGCCGGCTTCGTTATGGGCGCCGTCGACAATGACGAGCGGTTTGTCGCTCACCTTCTCAAAGCGGCCGGGCCAAGCAGCTGAAGCCAGCCCAGCGGCGATATGCTCCGGGTCGATCAAAAATGAATAGCCAAGCCGCAATAGTTCGGCCGCCATCACCGCCACCGCCGCGTTTTCGACTTGATGGGCGCCGGGCATGTGAATGCGCACATCGCGGTATTCAGAAAACGGCGTGACAAGCGAAAATTGCTCCCCTTCCGCGGTCGTTTGCTGGTCGGAGACGGTAAAATCAACGCCGAGCCGATATGTTTTCGCTTTCCGCTCCGCGGCCGTCTTGACGATCACCTCCCACGCCTCTGGCTCGTTGACCGCTGTCACGAGCGGCACGCCGGATTTGATGATTCCCGCTTTCTCAGCGGCAATTTGCCCAAGTGTATCGCCTAAGATGTTCATATGGTCATAGCTGACGTTCGTAATGACGGAAACGAGCGGATAAATGACGTTCGTCGAATCGAGCCGGCCGCCGAGTCCGACTTCAATGAGCACGATATCTTGAATGTGTTGTTTGCCAAAGTAATAGAGCATCATGGCGGTAATCACTTCAAATTCGGTCGGTCCGCCAAGTTCCGTCCGTTCAAGCTCGTCCGCGAGCGGCTGAACGACTCGCACTAGCTCCACGATTTCTTCATCTCCGATCGGTTCGCCGTTGACGCTGATCCGTTCGTTGAACTGCTCGACATACGGCGAAGTGAACGTCCCGACCGAATACCCCGCCGCCTGCAAAATCGAGCGCAAATAAGCGACCGTCGACCCTTTTCCGTTCGTTCCGCCGATATGGACGGCGCGGACGCGGCGCTCCGGGTGGCCGAGTTTTTCCATCATCCATTCCATCCGTTTTAGCCCCGGCTTCATGCCAAGCCGCAGCCGCCCGTGAATCCAAGCGACGGCTTCCTCATATGTGCGGATCATCTTCACGACTCCTCCCTTGAGAAGATCAAGATCGAAAGGCTGGCGATGGGCCGGACGGCTTCCGCCAGCGAAAAAGACGAACCCGCCTGATGGCGGATTCGTCTTCATCATAATCAACCGCAAGATCGTTTGTCTACCGTTTCAGCTCAGCGAGGCGCGCTTTCACCGCTTCGCGTTTTTCGATGTAATCTTGCCGCTTGCGCCGCTCTTCTTCGACGACATGGGCCGGCGCTTTCGCCAAAAAGCCTTCGTTGGCCAGTTTCTTTTCGACGCGCTCGACTTCGTTGTTCCACTTGTCAAGCTCTTTTTCAAGCCGCTTGATTTCTTCTTCAATATTGATCAGCCCTTCAAGCGGCAAAATAAGCTCCGCCCCGGTGACGACGGCGGTCATCGCTTTTTCCGGCGCCGGGACATCGGTGTCGATGACCAGCTCGCTCGGATTGCAGAACCGTTCCAAATAAGCGCGGTTTTTCAAAAGCGCTTCCCGCACGTGCTCGTCTTTTGTCTTAATGTAGAGCGCAATCGGCTTGCTCGGCGGCGTGTTCACTTCAGCGCGAATGTTTCGGACCGCGCGGATGATGTCCACAAGCAGCCGCATTTCTTCAGCCGCTTCTTCGTTCGACAGTTCGGGACGCACTTGCGGCCACGGAGCAACGGTGATCGATTCGCCGTCATGCGGCAAGTTTTGCCAAATTTCCTCGGTAATGAACGGCATGAACGGATGAAGCAGGCGCATCGTGTTGTCAAGCACATACGCCAACACCGAACGCGTCGTCTTTTTCGCCGCCTCATCATCACCGTACAGCGGCAGTTTCGCCATTTCAATGTACCAGTCGCACAAATCGTCCCAAATAAAGTTGTACAGCGTGCGCCCGGCTTCGCCAAACTCGTATTTGTCGGCGAGCTTTGTCACCGTGTCGATCGTTTCGTTTAAGCGCGTTAAAATCCAATGGTCGGCGACCGTTTTTTCGCCGCTCAAATCGAGCTCGTCGTACGTCATGCCGCCCATGTTCATCAAGGCAAAGCGCGAGGCGTTCCAAATTTTGTTAGCAAAATTCCACGTCGCTTCGACTTTTTCCGTGCTGAAGCGCAAATCTTGGCCCGGCGAGCTGCCGGTCGCCAAGAAATAGCGGAGCGCATCGGCGCCGTACTGGTCGATCACATCCATCGGATCGACGCCGTTGCCGAGCGACTTGCTCATTTTTCGTCCTTGGGCATCGCGGACAAGACCGTGGATCAACACGTCTTTAAACGGCCGCTTTCCGGTGAACTCAAGCCCTTGGAAAATCATGCGCGATACCCAGAAGAAAATGATGTCATAGCCGGTGACAAGCACATCGGTCGGGTAATAGCGCTTGTAGTCCGGCGAGTCGGTATCCGGCCACCCCATTGTCGAGAACGGCCAAAGCGCCGAGCTGAACCACGTATCAAGCACGTCGGGGTCTTGCTCCCAGTTTTCAATGTCTTTCGGCGGCTCATGGTCGACGTAAATGTCACCCGTTTCTTTATGGTACCACGCCGGAATCCGGTGCCCCCACCAAAGCTGGCGCGAAATGCACCAGTCGCGGATGTTTTCCAGCCAGTGCAAGTACGTTTTTTCAAACCGCTCCGGCACGAACTGCACTTTTCCGTCCGTTTGCTGGAGCTTGATGGCGGCTTCAGCGAGCGGCTTCATTTTCACGAACCATTGCGTTGACAAATACGGTTCAACGACCGCGCCGCTCCGCTCGCTATGGCCGACCGAGTGGACGTGTTCCTCGATTTTAAAGAGGACGCCTTGCTCCTGCAAATCGCGGACGATTTGCTTCCGGCATTCAAACCGGTCAAGCCCTTGGTATTGCATGGCGTTTTCATTCATCGTGCCGTCTTCGTTCATGACGAGAATGCGCGGCAAGTTGTGGCGGTTGCCGATTTCAAAATCGTTCGGGTCGTGCGCCGGCGTAATTTTGACCGCCCCGGAGCCGAATTCCATATCGACATATTCATCGGCAATGATCGGAATTTCGCGGCCGACGATCGGCAATTTCACCATTTTGCCGATCAAGTGCTTATACCGCTCATCATCCGGATGAACCGCCACAGCCGTGTCGCCGAGCATCGTTTCCGGACGGGTCGTCGCCACTTCAATGTAGCCCGAGCCGTCGGCGAGCGGATAGCGCAAATGATAGAGCGCGCCTTTTACTTCTTTATACACCACCTCAATGTCCGACAACGCCGTTTTCGTCACCGGGTCCCAGTTGATGATGTACTCGCCGCGGTAAATGAGCCCTTTCCGGTAAAGCGAGACGAACACTTCGCGCACCGCTTTGGAGAGCCCTTCATCCAGCGTAAACCGCTCGCGCGTGTAATCGAGGCCAAGCCCTAATTTTGCCCATTGGCTGCGAATATGGCCGGCGTATTCTTCTTTCCATTTCCACGTTTCTTCCAAAAATTTTTCCCGGCCTAAATCGTAGCGCGACAATCCTTGCTGGCGCAGCTTCTCTTCCACTTTCGCCTGGGTGGCGATGCCGGCGTGATCCATCCCTGGAAGCCAAAGAACGTCATAGCCTTGCATCCGCTTCATGCGGGTAATGATGTCTTGCAGCGTCGTATCCCACGCATGCCCCAAATGCAGTTTGCCGGTGACGTTCGGCGGCGGAATGACGATCGTAAACGGTTGTTTGTCCGGATCGCCGGTCGCTTCAAAAAACTTGCCTTTCAGCCACCATTCATAACGCCCCGCCTCAACGGCGCGATGGTCGTATTTGGGCGGCATTGACACTTCATGCTGTGCCACTTTTGTTCCCTCCTTCATGTGATCGACAATAGCTGTTGCCTACGGAGTGCATCATCCGATCGGCAAGCAAAAAAGCCCCTTTCATCCGAAAAGGACGAAAGGAGCTGCTTTCGCGGTACCACCTTTTTTCTTAAGCCTAGAAGGCTGGGGATGGAAGGGAGCCGGACGCTTCCCAACCTCGTTTCTCAAATCGAAAAGCCCTGTCGCATCAGGACCGCCTTTCGCACGCTCCCCACTGCTCAAGAGAAACAACCGTTCTCACCAGCGATCTAGAGGATGGAAGCAGAGCGCCGTTCCCATACCACAGCCGCATCTCCGGCTTGGGAAAAAGGCATCTTGAAACGGCGTTTTTCAACCACCGCCCTCTAGGGCTTAAGCGCTTCATTGGCATAACGGCAATCAACCGGCTTCCTCTACTCGGCAGCAGCGCCTTTCAACGAAGCAGCTCAAGGGCGACCTTCCAGCAGCCGCCATCCTAGGAAATCTCGCAGCTTCTGATTTCCCTCTCTGCAGGCGCGGGCCGCTGTACTCCTCCCCGTCTTCGCTTTTATCGTCATCGTCGTTCGATTATTATACTACCATTGTCCATCATCTTTGCCAAGTTTTTATTGATTTATTCGACAGAAAGCCATTTGGTGACAAACGTTCGCCCGTCTCATATTGTATAGTAAACCGGAGAAGGAGGGACGACCGATGCGGCGTTTCAATCCGTACTCATGGCCGCCGTGGCTGCGGCAAGTGCGCGCCATCTGCGCCCAAGTGATCATTCCGCTCGCCGTTTTTCAGGCGATCCGCACCATTTTGCTGCCGACAACGTTTGACGTGCTTTTATTGGCCATTCTTGTGTTGGCGGCTGTCGCGTTCCGTTTGGAATGGATTTAGAAAATGGGATGTAAAACAAACATTCAACTTATCATCGCTCAAGGCAACGAACGGTTTTTCACCAACGTTTTCGGCTTCCATGGCCATAGAAGGCTGGTGAAAAACCGCTGTCACACACGAATCGGCGGCATGTTCATTCAGAAAAGAAAGTTGATTGTGCAAGGTTTCTCTAATTGAGAAACAGATGGGATCAGCAGTATTTTTCCCTAAATCACCGGCCTCATAGGCGTTTCCGGATTTCTGTTCGAGGATGGATTTAGCCTTGACCGTGTTCATCGATCGGCGCTTCGGCGTCACTCATCTCTTTTTGTTGCTGTGCGGCATCGCGCTGGACAAGATGCATGACGACCGCTTCCATGTTTTTAAAGGCAAAATAACAGCGCTGCAAGGCGGCGACGTAGGCCCGCTCGTTCCGTTCCGTCCGCCGGGTGGCTTCATATCGCTCCAAACAGCGGACAAACCCGCGCGGCTCGGCCAAGTGGCCGTATAAAAACGCCCGCTCCCCGGCGGATAGTGGCAGCGCTTTTTCATATTCATCGATGCCATCAAACCACGCCCGCGCAAGCGGCGGAAACGTTTGAACATGGGTGCGAAACGCGGCGATCAAATCGTATACCGGCGAATTCCAATGCGCCCGCTCCCAGCTGATCCAATACGGCGCCACGTAGTGGGAGAGGCGCGCTTTTCCGTGCACCCAAGCCGTCCGCCATTGCTTCGTTTCCTTGAGCGCCTCCTCCCACGCAGCCAACTGCTCCTCGGCGAACGAATACGCGCGCATCACTTCATGAAAATAGGTGCAGCATTGGAGCTGAAACGGCGACATGTACCACGCCGATTCATACGTTTCGACTCGCTCTTCCCATAAAGCTCGCGCTCGTTGCCATTCGTTCTTTTTTTGCTGGCGGTACGCTTCGATTTCTTCCTCTTTTACCGCCACCGTGCGGATGGTGGCGCGGTGCAGCTCGGCCAACCCGCGAAAGAAAGAGCGGACAACCTCGTCGTCCGCTTTCACCCCTTGATCATGCCAAGCCTGCAAATAATAAAGGCGGCCTCCATCGACCGCAAACGGTGACTGTTGGCGCGTCCCGTACACCGGCGGACAACGGCGGCCATAGTAGCGAAGCGACTGCCAAACCGCTGCCGCCTCCCGTTCGTCATGGAGCGCCTTTAAAGCGAAAACGCCGTTTGTCGTGTACACTTTCGCTACTTTGCCCCGCTGTTCGATGCGCTCCGGCGTCACCCCATATTGGGCAAGCAGAGCGCGCTGGCTGGCAAACCGTCCATCCATCGTGATGCCCCCTTGACGGCAAAAGAAGCGGAAAGCACCCTGTTCATGAGAACGAACGGCTTCCCGCCATGGCCGGAATATAGAGCAGCTGCCCTTCGTGGACGTCATCCGGGCTTTCCAAATCGTTGGCGCGCAAAAGCTGAGAAACGGTCACCTCATATCGTTCCGCAATCTTGTCCAACGAATCCCCTTGCTGGACGATGCAAATTTTCACTTTCGTAAACTCTTCCGTCTCGCTTTTCGCAAACAGTTTTGTCAAATAGAGCGCATTTTCGCTTTTCGTTTTCGTCTCCTCTGTCCCTTCTTCCTTCTCTTTTTTCGCCGCCCCGATCGATACTTTGGCCTCGGCGGACGGCAAGAGGGAATCGGTCTCGTCATCCGCTGGCGCGCTGACCGCCTTCGTTTCCGTCTCAAGCGGCAGAAACGGCTCTGTTTCATTTTCTACTTCTTCATGGCGGCTAGCGGCAAGCGCCGATGATTCATCCGCTTCATAGCGAAAAGGAGAAGCGAATGCAGACGGTTCGGGATCATCCACCTCTTTGCGGGCCACTGATTCAAACGGGGCAAACAGCGGCTCTTCTTCCTCATCAGCCGGCAACTCGGAAGCGAGCGGCGCGTCGCTGATGCCGCTGATGGAAATATCGGCGGTCACCACCAACCGGCCATTGTCGCCCAACTCATAGTCAAACGATTCGACCGTCACGTACACGTCATCAAGCGAGCGAATCCGGTTTTTCGGAATCGTGATATCAATAGGGAATCGGTGCGACAGTTCGCTGACGCCGTCGTCGCGCACCGCGATGTGCTGAATGAACCGATAGCTCGCCAAGTCAAACGCGTCCTCTTCCTCGGCAGCAGCTAGTTTCGGCTGCGCTGAGCGGAACTCCCCGCTTAACTCAAGCGCGCCGCGAATCGTGATATATTGATCATACTCCTCAACGGAAATGACCGGATCGAGAGAAATGGACAAAAACTCGGCGACTTCCTGTCCGCTTTGAAACCAGACCGATTCTTCGAGCGAAAAACGCAAATACGACTGCTCCAACCGGGCCTCCTCCTTCCGTCCCTTCGCCAAATGGTTTCTATGACAGTATCCATTGTATGAGCGAAAAAAGGACAGTATGATAAAAAAATCGGGCTGAGCCTTTACGATCGGCACCACCGATCACGGCAGAAGCAGTCAGCACGTCTATGCAGCAACGAAAGAGGGTATCCCGCTTTTGGGACACCCTCGTTTCGTTTAGCCGCGCAGGCGGGTAAACACCCGTTCGGCAGCGGCGATCGTATATTCAATGTCTTCATCGCTATGCGCCGTCGACAAAAACAGCCCTTCAAATTGCGACGGCGGCAAGAAAACGCCTTCGTTCGCCATCTCCCGGTAATAGGCGGCAAACAGCTCCAAATCGGACGTTTTGGCCGTCTCGTAATTGATGACCGGCTCGTTTGTGAAGAAAAAGCCAATCATCGATCCAGCGCGGTTGATCGTGTGCGGAATGCCGTACTTTTCCGCCGCCTGATGAAGACCGTCAGCAAGGCGAGCCGCCTTGCGACCAAGCTCTTCGTACACTTCCGGCGTCAATTGTCGCAGCGTTTCGTAACCGGCCGTCATGGCGAGCGGATTGCCGGACAGCGTGCCCGCTTGATAGACCGGCCCGCTCGGGGCGACAAGCTCCATGATCTCCGCTTTGCCGCCGTACGCCCCAACCGGCAGGCCGCCGCCGATCACTTTGCCGAGGCACGTCAAATCCGGCTCCACGCCGTAATACCCTTGCGCGCAATGGTAGTCGACGCGGAATCCGGTCATGACCTCATCGAAAATCAACAAAGCGCCGTATTGTTTCGTCACCTCGCGCAGCCCTTCCAAAAAGCCGGGAACGGGCGGCACGACTCCCATGTTGCCGGCGACCGGCTCGACGATCACCGCCGCAATGTCTTCGCCAAACCGCCTAAACGCATAGCGGACGCTGTCCAAATCGTTGTACGGCACCGTGATCGTATGCTGGGCGACCGCTTCCGGCACGCCCGGGCTGTCCGGCAAACCGAGCGTCGCCACGCCGGAGCCGGCTTTAATGAGCAGCGAATCGCCATGGCCATGATAGCTGCCTTCAAATTTAAGGATTTTGTTGCGTTTCGTATAGCCGCGCGCCAAACGCAAAGCGCTCATCGTCGCCTCAGTGCCGGAGTTGACCATGCGCACGACCTCGACGGACGGCACCCGCTCGATGACGAGCTTGGCGAGCTCATTTTCAAGCAGCGTCGGGGCGCCGAAGCTCGTTCCTTGCTCCGCCACCCGCTTCAACGCCTCAACGACGTGCGGATGGGCATGTCCTAAAATGAGCGGTCCCCACGACAGCACATAATCAATATATTCATTGCCGTCAACGTCGTAAATTTTCGAGCCTTGGCCGCGCGCCATAAAAATCGGGGTCATGCCGACCGACTTGAAGGCGCGCACCGGGCTGTTCACTCCGCCCGGCATCAGCCGCACCGCTTCTTCATAAGCCGCTTTTGAACGATCATAGCTGCGCACGATTCCGCCCCCTTTCTATTCGGCCAGCCAACGGGCTACATCTTTCGCAAAATACGTAATGATCAGATCAGCGCCCGCCCGCTTCATTCCAGTCAGCATTTCCATCACGACCGCCTTTTCGTCAATCCAGCCGTTTTGCGCCGCCGCTTTGATCATCGAATATTCGCCGCTCACATTATAGGCGACAAGCGGCAGCGGGAACCGGTTTTTAATGTCGCGGATGATGTCCATGTAGGCGAGCGCCGGCTTCACCATCAAGAAATCAGCGCCTTCTTTGACATCCGACTCCGCTTCCCGGAACGCCTCGAGGCGGTTGGCCGGATCCATTTGGTACGTTTTCCGGTCCCCGAATTGCGGCGCGCTGTCCGCGGCTTCGCGGAACGGGCCGTAAAACGCCGACGCGTATTTGATCGCGTACGACATGATCGGCACGTTCACAAACCCGGCTTCGTCAAGCCCGCGGCGAATGGCGGCGACAAATCCGTCCATCATGTTCGACGGGGCGATGATGTCAGCGCCCGCCTGCGCTTGGCTGACCGCCGTCTTGACGAGCAGCTCAAGCGACGGGTCGTTCAGCACTTGATCGTTTTCCACGACGCCGCAATGGCCGTGGCTCGTATACTCGCACAAACACGTATCGGCGATCACGACCAGTTCCGGATGCTGCGCTTTGATTTGGCGAATCGCCCGCTGAACGATTCCCGTTTCACAGTACGCCTGCGAACCGACCTCGTCTTTTTCATTGGGCACGCCAAACACCATCACCGCCCGAATGCCAAGCTTGGCGATGTCATCGATTTCTTCTGGCAGACGATCGAGCGATAAATGGTACACCCCCGGCATCGACGACACTTCGCGGCGAATGCCGCTCCCTTCCACGACAAACAGTGGGTAGATGAAATCATCAACATGAAGATGCGTCTCCCGCACCATCGCCCGAATGGCGGCTGTTTGCCGCAGACGGCGATGGCGGTCAAACAGTAATGTCATGCGCGTCCCCTCCATGGAAAAATATTGTTCCATCGCTCTGATGATACCATCGGCCGTGTAATCAGTGGGACAAATCTGGACGGCGATTCCTTCCCGCTCTGCCGCGTCTTTCGTCACCGGCCCGATGCAGGCGACAGCCGTGCCGGAAAGAAGGAAGGCGGCTTCGCGGCCGAGCAGGCGGACGAGGCTGGTGACCGCTGATGGACTCATCAATGTCACGACATCGACCTTGCGCGCGCGAAGCAGCGACAAGAGCTGCTCTCGTCCGCTCGCATCTGGCACCGTCTCATACACCGTCAACTCCTCGACGACCGCGCCGGCTTCCCGCAGCATGGCCGGCAGCACAGGACGCGCCAAATCCCCCTTGACAAACAGCACCCGCGCTCCGGGGCACAGGCGTCCAGCGAGCAACACGGCGAGCCGCTCGGCGGTGAAATCATCCGGCACGAGCGCCGGCGCCACCCCGTACTCCGCGAGCGCCGCCGCCGTTTTCCGGCCGACGGCGGCGACGTTCGGCAGCGGCTGCGACGGCGAAACATAGGGAAAAAAGCAGCGGACCGCATTCGCGCTCGTAAACACAAGCCAGTCATAGTCCCCAAGCCGCGTGGCCAGCGCCGCCAGCGCATCCGGCCTCGCCGCCTCACGGATGGCAATGAGCGGAATCTCGACCGGGATGGCGCCGGCTTCCCGCAGCTTCGCGGAAAACGGCGGCGCCTGGTCCTTCGCACGCGTCACCAGCACGGTCTTGCCGACAAGCGCGCCCATCAACCTTCCAGCCCCTTTTTCACCCGTTCGATCAGCTCCTTCGCCCCTTGTTCGCTCAAGATGGCAGCCGCCTGCCGGCCGACCGCTTCCGGATCGGCGCCGGCGACGATTTCTTTATACACTTCTTTGCCGTCCGGGGCGGCGACCAAGGCGGTCAGGCGCACCATGCCGCCATCCGTTTCGGCATAGCCGGCAATCGGCACTTGACAGCCCCCTTCCATCTGCTGCAAAAAGGCGCGCTCCGCTCTGACCGCCCGCTCCGTCTCTTCATCGTTCAGACGGCTCAACCACTCGCGCAGCTCGCGATCATCGTCGCGGCACTCGACGGCGAGCGCCCCTTGACCGACCGCCGGCACGCATACATCGAGCGGCAAATAATCGCTGATGACCTCATCGCTCCAGCCCATGCGCGCCAAACCGGCGGCCGCCAGCACGATGGCGTCGTACTCGCCGTTTTCCAACTTCGCCAATCTCGTATCGATGTTGCCGCGAATCCATTTGATCGTCACATCCGGGCGGTAGGCGAGCAGCTGAGCGGAACGGCGCAGACTGCTCGTGCCGATCACCGCTCCGGCCGGCAGCTCCGCCAACGTCCGCTTTCCTTTGCTGACGAGCACATCGCGCGCGTCTTCGCGGCGCGGCACCGCGCCGATGACCAACCGATCCGGCAGCACCGCCGGCATATCTTTCATGCTGTGGACGGCCATATCAATGCCGCCGACGAGCAACTCATGCTCGATCTCTTTCACAAACAGCCCCTTGCCGCCCACTTTGGAAAGGGTGACATCGAGCACGCGGTCCCCTTTCGTGACGATTTCTTTCACCTCGAACGTAAACGGTGCCCCGATCCGCTTCAATTCGTTGATGACCCAATTCGTCTGGGTCAACGCCAGCTTGCTGCGCCGCGAGCCAACGACAATGTTCCGCATCTCGTTCCTCCTCAATCATGAGTACCAAAAATGAAATTTTGACAAACTGCCAAACAAGAAAAAGTTAACGAGCAAAAACAAAAACGAGCCGATGTTCCATAGCGCGATCGTCTTGCCTTGCATCTGCCGAACCACTCGTTTGTAAAAATAGATCGCATAAACGAGCAGAACGACAAACGAGCCGAGCACCTTCGCGTCATACCAATGAAAATGGTCGATTTGGATATACGCCCAAATGACGCCAAGGATCAATCCTAATAACAACATAGGCAAACCGAGCAAATTTAAAACATACGACCAAAAATCAAGCCGGGACAAATCGGCCATCCGCCAAAGCCGCGCCCCCCACTTTTTCTTTTTCAACAAGCTGTATTGCAGCATATACAGCACGGAAAACAGAAACGACAACGTAAACGCCGCGTAAGCTCCAAGAGCGAGCGTAATATGAATGATCAACAGTTCGGAAACGAGCCGCTCCGCCACCGCGGGCGACTGCGAGGACGGCGCAAACGTATGAATGGCCAAAATGAAAAACGCGAGCACATTGGTAAAGAACACGATAAAATCAACGCGCAGCAGCCGATTGATGACGAGCGACAGCGTGATGAGCAGCCAAGCGTAAAAATAAAGACCTTCCGACATCGTCAAAATCGGAAAGCGCTTCGTCTCGATGATGCGGAAGGCAAACGTCAAGGTTTGCAAAAACCATACAACAGAAAGCAACCAGAAGGCGATTTCGTTCGCCTTCCGGTTTTGCTGCAAAAAATCGATAAAGTATAGAAGAATCGATACAATATAAAGCGAAATGGACAATTCATAGACAAGCGGCACGACAAATCCCACCTTACAGCTGCCATGACGGACGGGCAGCGCGGGCCGCATCAACGCCCTGCTCATCGCGCCGTTCGGCGTTCGCCTGCTGCATGTGATGGCGCTCGGCGTTCACCATGTCCTCGATGTTAAAAATTTTTGCAAACAGCTGGAGCGCTTCGTCGGCGTTCGGTCCGGCGGCGAGCTCCTTCGCCTGCAAAATCGGGTCGCGCAACAACTGATTGACGATGCTTTTCGTATGCTTGTTCAGCACTTTCCAGTCACGCTCCGACAAATGCGGCAGCTTCCGCTCTAAACTTTTCATCGTTTCTGCCTGAATGGCGAGCGCTTTCTCGCGCAAAGCGGCGATCACGGGCACGACGCCAAGCGTTTGCATCCATTGGCCAAACGCCGCGAGTTCCGCTTCGATCATCGTTTCGATGCGGGCGGCCGCTTTCTGCCGCTCCGCCACGTTCGCCGCGACGACGTCTTGCAAATCGTCGATGTCGTACAAAAAGACCGTCTCAAGCTCGGCCAACGCCGGATCCAAATCGCGAGGCACGGCGATGTCGATCATCAAGAGCGGCCGGCCTTTGCGCATTTTCTCGAGCGGCGCCATCATCTCTTTGGTCAACAGATAGCCTTTGGCCCCTGTGGAGCTGATGACAATATCGGCTTCAAGGAGCGCACACGACAGTTCGCCGAGCGGCTTCGCCTCGCCGGCCAATTGTTCGGCGAGCTGCTTCGCTTTTTCCAACGTTCGGTTGACGACCGTCACTTTGCCGACGCCGCTGCCGTGCAAGTTTTGCGCCGCCAACGTCCCCATTTTGCCAGCGCCGATAATGAGCACATGCTGATGGGCAAGGCGGCCAAAAATTTTCTTGGCCAGCTCGACCGCCGCATAGCTAACCGACACAGCATGGGCGCCGATGCCGGTTTCCGAATGAGCGCGTTTGGCAAACGTCACCGCCTGCTTAAACAAGTGGTTGAAAATCGTTCCGGTCGTGCCCCGCTCTTGAGCCAGCAAATAGCTCGTCTTCACTTGTCCTAAAATTTGCGTCTCCCCAAGCACCATCGAATCGAGTCCGGCGGCGACGCGAAATAAATGCCGGATCGCCGCTTCCCCTTCCAACGTGCGCAAATACGGGGCGATCGCCGCCACTTCGATGTCGAACCAGTCGGCTAAAAACGATTTTATATAGTAGCGGCCGGTATGCAGTTGATCAACGACCGCGTAAATTTCCGTCCGGTTGCACGTCGAAACGATGACGTTTTCAAGCACGCTCTTTTGGTTGGCGAGCTGCGCCATCGCTTCGCCGAGCTCTGCCTCGCTAAACGCCAACGTTTCGCGAATTTCTACAGGGGCGGTCTTGTAGTTGACGCTAACAGCCAAAATTTGCACGATGCCATCTCCCCTTACAGATGCGTTCCTTTCATCATTATACCACAACTGTCCATCGTTCCGTTTGAAAAAATTGTGAACATGGTAGCCAAGCTAGCGGATTGGATCCATAATGGAATCAACCGCTTTCGCAAAAATTGTGAACATGGCGGCCAAGCTATGCTAAACTGTAAACAGTTCTTCTGCTCTCAGCAGGTGCAAAAAAAGAAGAAACGGGGGCGCAGCGATGAAAAACAAAACAGCATTTTCCGGCATCTTGTTCATCGGCCTCGGGCTGTATTTTCTCGCCGGGCAGCTCGAGGCGCCAGTGTTGCGGTTATTTCAAGGCTGGCCAGCATTGCTTGCCATTTGCGGCGCATCGTTGCTCGGTCAAGCGTATTCGGCGCGCGAGCATCAGTTTATTTTTCCCGGCTTCCTGTTACTAGGCTTCGGCCTCGAATTAATGCTCCCCGCCGCGTTTCCATCGTGGCCCCGTGGCGTCAACGTCTTTTTTTTGATCATGGCCATCGCTTTTTTCGCCAGCGGCCGCAAACAAAAAAGCGGGGCTGGCTTCGGTGCGCTGTTTTTGCTTCTTTTCGCCATAGCGACGTTTTCCGGGCGCATCCAGCCGCTGTTTTCCCTTGTCCAAGCCGGCTTGTCTTCCTTCTTATCGTTTTGGCCGCTCGGGCTGGTCGCCGTCGGCGTGTATTTGTTGTGGGCAAGGCGAAAATAGCGGGGCGGCGAAGCCTAACCGGAAACAAACGGCAAAAGCGCCGCCCACACCTCCTCTTTCCCTTGGCCGGTCTCGGCGGAAAACAAAAGAAGCGGGTCGCCGTCAGCCATCCGCAACGTCTCGCGCGCGATGTTCGCGTGTTTTTGCTGTTTGCCGCGCGGCACTTTATCCGCTTTCGTCGCGACGACGATCACCGGGATCCCGTAATGCTTCAAAAACTCGTACATCATGATGTCGTCTTTCGTCGGCGGATGGCGCAAATCGACAAGAAGGACGGCGGCCCGGAGCTCCTTGCGCTTCGTAAAGTACGTCTCCATCATTTTCCCCCATTTTTGCCGCTCCTGCTTCGAGACGCGGGCAAAGCCGTAGCCAGGGACATCGACAAAATAAAACGAGTCATTCATCAAGTAAAAGTTCAACGTTTGCGTTTTTCCCGGCTTAGAGGACGTTCGCGCCAAGTTTTTCCGGTTGATCATTTTGTTGATAAACGACGATTTGCCGACGTTCGAGCGGCCGGCGAGCGCCACTTCCGGCCGCCCGCCGTCCGGATATTGCTCCGGTCTGACCGCGCTGATAATGAGTTCCGCTTTCGTGACGTTCATGGCTTCCATCCCACCAATGCGTGCGGCAGCACTTCATCAAGATGAGAGACGAGCACAAAATGGAGATCGCGCTTCACGGTGTCGGGAATATCGGCTAAATCTTTTTCATTGTCCTTCGGCAAAATGACCGTTTTCAGCCCGGCGCGATGGGCGCTTAACGTTTTCTCTTTCAGGCCGCCGATCGGAAGCACGCGGCCGCGCAGCGTGATTTCCCCGGTCATGCCGACGAAGCGGTTCACCGGTTTGCCGGTCAAGGCAGAAATGAGCGCCGTCGCGATCGTGATGCCGGCGGACGGGCCGTCTTTTGGCACCGCGCCTTCCGGAACATGGATATGGATATCGTGCGTTTCGTGAAACGCCGGATCAATGCCGAGCTCCTCGGCGCGCGAACGCACATAACTGAACGCCGCCTGCGCCGACTCTTTCATCACATCGCCGAGCTTCCCGGTTAACACGAGCTTGCCGCTTCCTTTGGCCAAGGACACTTCAATCGCGAGCGTATCGCCACCAAACGCCGTGTAGGCGAGCCCGGTCGCCACGCCGACTTGGTCTTTCGCTTCGGCCTGGCCGTAGCGGTATTTCCGTTTCCCTAAAAACTCCTCGATATTGGTTTCCGTGATCACGACCCGCTTTTTCGCCCCGGAAACGATCAGACGGGCCGCTTTCCGGCAAATGGCGGCCAGCTGCCGCTCCAGCTCCCGCACGCCGGCTTCGCGCGTGTAATGACGAATGATCGTCAGCATGGCCTCGTCACGAATTTGGAGCGCCGCCTTTTTCAAGCCGTGCGCAGCGAGCTGCTTCGGCAACAAATGCCGCTTGGCGATGTGCAGCTTTTCCACTTCCGTATAACCAGGAATGTGGATGACTTCCATCCGGTCCAACAGCGGCTGCGGAATGGTGGCCAAATGGTTGGCGGTGGCGATAAACATGACTTTCGATAGATCGTACGGTTCTTCAATGTAATGGTCGCTGAACGTATGGTTTTGCTCCGGATCGAGCACTTCCAACATGGCGGCTGACGGATCGCCGCGAAAATCGCTTGACATTTTGTCGATTTCATCAAGCAAAAAGACCGGATTGATCGTGCCGGCTTTTTTCATTCCTTGAATGATGCGGCCCGGCATCGCCCCGACGTAGGTGCGGCGATGGCCGCGAATTTCCGATTCGTCGCGGACGCCGCCAAGCGAAACGCGCACAAAACGGCGGCCGAGCGCTTTGGCGATCGAACGGGCGAGCGACGTTTTCCCGACCCCCGGCGGCCCGGCGAGGCAAAGGATCGGGCCTTTGAGCGACTGGGTGAGCTGTTTGACCGATAAAAATTCGAGCACCCGCTCTTTCACTTGCTCGAGCCCGTAGTGCTCTTCATGCAAGATGGCCTCGGCTCGTTTGATGTCATGAATGTCTTCGGTCTCTTTCGACCACGGCAAGACGATGAGCCAGTCGAGATAGTTGCGAATGACCGCGCTCTCTGCCGAAGTCGCCGGAATTTTTTCGTAGCGGTCCAGCTCTTTGAGCGCGGTTTCTTTCACATGCTCCGGCATGCCGGCCGCCTCGATTTTTTCTTTCAGCTCCTCGACCTCGCCTGTCTTCCCTTCTTTTTCCCCGAGCTCTTTTTGAATCGCCTTCATTTGTTCGCGCAAATAATATTCTTTTTGTGTCCGCTCCATCGATTGTTTGACGCGGGCGCTGATTTTTTTCTCAAGCTGAAGCACTTCTTTTTCATTGTGTAAAATTTGAATGATTCGATTGAGGCGCTCTTTGACATCGATCGTTTCCAAAATGCGCTGTTTTTCCTCCAGTTTCAGCGGCAAATGCGAAGCGATGATATCGGCCATCCGCCCCGGTTCATCGATGTCGGCGATCGAGGCGTAAATGTCGACCGACAGCCGCTTGGACAAGTTTATGTATTGCTCAAAATATTCGAGCATCGTCCGTTTGAGCGCCTCATCCTCCAAATCTTTCGCCGCCCGATCGGCAAACTTTTCGACTTTGACGGAAAAGTACGGCTCTTCGCTCACCACCTCGGTGATCAACGCCCGGGCGACGCCTTCCACGAGCACGCGGAACGTGCCGTTCGGCAGTTTCAACAGCTGCTTGACGCGGGCGATCGTCCCCATTTTATATAAATCATCCATGTCCGGTTCGTCGACGGCCACGTCTTTTTGCGACGCCAGCAAAATCATATGGTCCTCGACCATCGCTTGCTCGAGCGCTTTCACCGACTTCTCGCGCCCGACGTCCAAATGAAGAACCATCGTCGGAAACACAAGCAACCCCCGCAACGGCAAAAGCGGAATGGCCGCCTCCTTTTTCTTTCCGTTCACGCCGAACACCTCCACATCTCACTTCTATTCGTTTATTGTATAGTACGACGGCCGGGTTTGTAAAATTTGATGAACGTTTTGCTCCTTCGGTTTGTTTTCGAGGTCAGCTATATACACCGGGTTTGTAAAATTTGATGAACGTTTTGCCGGCAAAGAAAAGCCGACTTCGGCCGCGATCCGCTCGCGCCGAAGCCGGGCAGGAGGAAAGAGCGAAGCAGGCCTTCCGCCGCTGGCCCGCTTTCCTTCGCGCCCGCGGTCCGTTTCCTTCGCCTCGCGACATCAAACGAGCTTTTTCTCGGATCGGTCGAGCGCCGCCGGCAGCAACGCCGGTCCGCGGCGGAGCGCCTCTTCACCGAACACGTGGACGAGCGCTTCCTCCAAGCGGCGAACGGCAATGAGGTGGATGCCGTCGATTTCCGCTAGCAACGATTGCCGGTTTTCTAGAGGAATGATCACTTTCTTCGCTCCTGCCTGTTTCGCCGCTTTCACTTTGGCAAAGACGCCGCCCACCGGCTTCACAAAGCCGCGAATGCTGATTTCTCCGGTCATGGCGACGGTATGGTCGACCGGCAATTGGTAAATGGCAGAATATATACCAACGGCGATCGCCAATCCAGCCGAAGGGCCGTCAACCGGCACGCCGCCCGGAAAATTGACGTGAATGTCGTAACGATCCGCCGGCACGCCCATCGCCCGCAGCACGGTGATCACGTTTTCCGCCGAACCGCGCGCCATACTTTTGCGGCGCACCGATTTTTCCGCGCTGCCGATGCTTTCTTCCTCGACAATGCCGGTGACGTTGACCGATCCTTTTCCTTTTGCCGGCAAGGCGGTCACTTCAATCTCGAGAAGCGCGCCGGTGTTTGGGCCATACACCGCCAAGCCGTTCACCACACCGACGGCCGGAGCGGACGCAATTTTCTTTTCGTAGCGCGGCGCCATTTGGCTCGCTTGGATCACCCATTCAATGTCTTTGTCTACAATGTGGTCGCGGTTCTCGGTGATCGCTAGCCCGGCGGCAATTTGCATCATGTTGACGGCTTCCCGGCCGTTGCGGGCGTAGGCGGCTAAAAGACGAATGCCGCTTTCTGACACGTTCAAGCGAATTTTTTCCGCCGCTTTTTTCGCGATCAGAGCGATCTCGTCTTGATCGAGTTCGCGGAAAAACACTTCCAAACAGCGGGAGCGAATGGCCGGAGGAATTTCGTTCGGCGTGCGCGTCGTCGCCCCGACGAGGCGGAAGTCGGCCGGCAGCCCGTTTTGAAAAATGTCGTGAATGTGGCTTGGGATTTGCGGATTCTCTTTGCTGTAATAGGCGCTCTCAAAAAACACTTTCCGGTCTTCCAGCACTTTGAGCAGCTTGTTCATTTGAATCGGATGAAGTTCGCCGATCTCGTCGATGAACAATACGCCGCCGTGGGCGTTCGTCACCGCTCCTTGCTTTGGCTGGGGGATGCCGGCTTGCCCCATCGCCCCGGCTCCTTGATAGATCGGGTCGTGCACCGAGCCGATGAGCGGGTCGGCGATGCCGCGCTCGTCAAAGCGCGCTGTCGTCGCGTCAAGCTCCACGAACACCGCATTTTTCTGAAACGGGGAGAGCGGATTTTTTTTCGCTTCTTCCAAAACGAGCCGAGCCGCGGCCGTCTTGCCGACGCCAGGGGGGCCGTAAATGATGACGTGCTGCGGATTCGGCCCGCATAAAGCTGCCTTTAACGCCTTGATGCCATCTTCTTGGCCGACGATGTCATCAAAACGTTTCGGCCGCACTTTTTCCGCCAGCGGCTCGGTGAGCGAAATCGAACGCAGCTTGCGGAGCTGTTCCATCTCTTTGCGCGACTCTTTGTCAATCGAAACTTTTTGCACACGCTGTCCTTTGAGCAAATTCCAAAAGTAAAGGCCGATGATGACCCCGAAAAACAGCTGAATAAGAAGCACGATGTTCGTCCAGTCCATGCCCCGATATCCTCCTGCCTCTAATGGTATGTCGTATGATAGTATCTCCGGGAACGGACGGGAATAAACAAAAAAGCGCCGGCCGGCGCCTAGGGCATGGAGGCAAAAAAAGAAACCGCCGGAAAAAGGCGGTTTCTCCATCAAGCGGATGTTTTCCGTTCTTGCTCGATGACGGTGCCGTCATGGCGGATGAGCGTCGGCGGTTTCGTGCCGCGCACCGTGTCAACGGTGATGATGCATTTTTGCACGTCTTCGCGCGACGGCAACTCAAACATCACATCGAGCATAATCCCTTCGATGATCGAGCGCAGACCGCGCGCCCCCGTTTTCCGCTCAATCGCTTTTTTCGCGATTTCGCGGAGCGCCGCTTCCTCAAACTCGAGCTCTACGCCATCAAGTTCCAGCATTTTTTGGTATTGCTTGACAATGGCGTTTTTCGGTTTCGTCAAAATGTCAATCAGCGCTTGTTCATCGAGCGGCTCGAGCGTCGTAATGACCGGCAGGCGGCCGATGAACTCCGGAATGAGCCCAAACTTGAGCAAGTCTTCCGGCAACACTTTCGACAACAAGTTTTTCTCATCGACGTCAGCTTGGTTCATTTCCGCGCCAAACCCGATCACTTTTTTGCCGAGACGGCGCTTAATGATCGGCTCGATGCCGTCAAACGCCCCGCCGCAAATGAACAAAATGTTCGTCGTGTCGATTTGGATGAACTCTTGATGCGGATGTTTCCGGCCGCCCTGCGGCGGAACGCTGGCGATCGTGCCTTCTAAAATTTTCAACAGCGCCTGCTGCACCCCTTCGCCCGAAACGTCGCGGGTGATGGAAGGGTTTTCCGATTTGCGGGCGATTTTATCGATTTCATCGATGTAAATAATGCCTTTTTCGGCCCGTTCGACGTCGTAGTCAGCCGCTTGGATGAGCTTTAACAAAATGTTTTCGACGTCCTCGCCGACGTAGCCCGCTTCCGTGAGCGACGTCGCGTCGGCGATGGCAAACGGCACGTTCAAAATGCGCGCCAACGTTTGTGCCAACAGCGTTTTCCCGCTCCCGGTCGGCCCGATCATCAAAATGTTGCTTTTCGACAGCTCGACATCGTCGATTTTGCTGCCGGAATTGATGCGTTTGTAATGGTTGTAGACGGCGACGGCGAGCGATTTTTTCGCTTCGTCTTGCCCGATGACGTATTCATCTAAAATTTCCCGGATTTCCAGCGGTTTTGGCACATCTTTAAACTCAAATTCTTCCTCGTTGCCGAGCTCCTCTTCGACGATTTCCGTGCATAGCTCGATGCACTCGTCGCAAATGTAAACGCCCGGACCGGCGACCAGCTTGCGCACTTGGTCTTGCGTTTTGCCGCAAAACGAGCATTTTAACTGCCCTTTTTCATCATTAAATTTAAACATGTCATTCACCCCTTGCTAACGAAATCGCGCCTGCGTATGTATCTATTTCCGCTGCTCTTTGATGTTCAAAGCGTATGTATCCGCTATTTTACCATAAGTGTTTGCGAAAAAGCGAATGAAAAAACTGCAATCCGTTAGAAAAGTTTGAAAATTGCCGTTCAGACGCTATGCAGGAGATAAAGAACAAGGCACGAACGTCTCGCGCCTTGTTCTTTGCTTACCACTATTATTATGCCGCAACCTTGCTGTGCTCCACAAGAAAATCGACCGTTTTCCGCCATTTTAAGTCTTCTTTGACGCCATCGAGACTACCGAGCAGCTCTTTTAACTTGTCAACGCTTAAGTTGTACGCTTCCGCCATTTTGTTGAGCTCTTCGTTCACCTCTTCGTCGGTCACGTCGATGTTTTCCGCCTTGGCGATCGCCTCAAGCGTCAGCGCCGCGCGCACCCGTTTTTCAGCGTCTTCTTTCATTTGTTCCCGCAGCGCCGCCTCGTCTTGGCCGGAGAATTGATAATACAGCTGCAAGTTCAGCCCTTGCATTTGCAGGCGCTGATCAAATTCGCGAAGCATTCGGTCCGTTTCGTTTTTGATCATGACTTCGGGAACATCGATTTCGGCATTGGCTGCCGCTTTTTCGACAACCGCGTTGCGCAGCGCGGTTTCCGCTTCATTCTTTTTCGCTTCTTCGAGCCGGGCGCGGATTTTCGCCTTCAGTTCGTCGAGCGTTTCCACTTCGTCATCGACGTCTTTGGCGAACTCATCATCCAACGCCGGCAGCTGTTTCGCTTTCACTTCGTGCACGTTCACTTTGAACGTTGCCGGTTTGCCGGCCAGCTGTTCCGCATGATACTCTTCCGGGAACGTCACTTGAATTTCTTTTTCCTCGCCTGCTTTCATGCCGATGAGCTGCTCTTCAAATCCAGGAATGAACGTGCCTGAGCCGATTTCTAAGGAATAGTTTTCCGCCTTGCCGCCTTCAAACGGCTCGCCGTCGACAAATCCTTCAAAGTCGATCACAACCGTATCGCCGTTTTCCACCGTCCCGTCTTCTTTGACGACCAGTTCGGCATAGTTTTCTTGCAGACGTTTCAGCTCATTGTCGACATCTTCATCCGTGACCGTTGCATCGATGGTTTCGATTTCAAGCCCTTTGTATTGACCGAGCTTCACTTCCGGTTTGACGGTCACTTTCGCTTTAAAAATCAAACTTTTGCCTTTTTCCATTTGCTCGATGTCGATTTCCGGCAAGGATACCGGTTCAATGCCCGCTTCTTCGACCGCTTTCGCATACGCTTCCGGAAGCAAAATGTCGAGCGCGTCTTGGTAAAGCGCCTCGACGCCAAACCGCTTTTCGAACAGAACGCGCGGCACTTTTCCTTTGCGGAAGCCCGGAAGCGTAATATTTTTCACCACTTTTTTAAACGCGGCGTCCAAGCCTTTGTTTACTTGCTCGGCATCGACCTCGACGGTCAGCACCCCTTCATGGCCTTCAAGCTTTTCCCATTTGACAGACATACTGTTCCCTCCACCTCAAATCGTTGCTTGGGATCATGGTGCAATTCGTTTGCCCATTATCCTCTTATGTTGTCACCGTATGTAGCCTTGTTATGCGAAAACAGATACATAGCACAGCCATTATATTATAACATACGAACGCCATGTTTCAACATTGAACCGACCGTTACAGAAAGGAAAGTTTCTCTATTTCGTGCAGCTGTCTGCAAAGCTTCGCCATTTCTTCCGCTTCGACGCCATAGCGGGCGGCCAACGCTGCCGCATCGGCATCAAAGCCTTGAAACCGGCGCGCCAGAAAATGAAGGGCGGCGAGCCACAAGTCGGCGTCTTCCGGCTCCGGAGGAAACGGATAGAGGATGTACGCGTAGCGAAGCCAAATTTCCGCCGCTGTCTCATACAAGCTCGGACTTTCCGGAGCGAGCTGTTGTTCAAGCCGGCTGAGCAGCGCGGACGCGAACGCCGTCTCCGTCTGTTCGTCCAATGCGGCGGGAACGACCTCCAGGCGGCGGCCTAATTTTTCCACTGTCACCGGTTCATGAATTCGCTTTTCTGTCAACAAGCGAAGGAGCATCGTTTTGGCCATCGGGCTTTTCTCGGCCGCGCCCAAATATTGCTTGAGCAGCGGAAGAACCGGGGTGATATCTTCTTTTTCCAGCTGCTTGATGATGTGCAGCTGTTCGGCAATGTCGCCGGACTCGAGCAGCCGTGTCACCCGTTTCCATTCTGCGGACGGAAGCGCACGAGCGTTCATTTTTTCGCTAAACCGAAGCAGGTGGTGAAGCTGTTCGCGCACCGGTGCGGAAAGCGGAAAGCGGTGCAAGGCGGTGCGGATCGCGTCCTCCGCCTCGCGGTATCGGTTCGTCTGCAACAAAACCGCCACATACATTTGCAGCAGCTCACTGTTGCCCGGCTGTTCATCAAGCAACGCAGCCAAGCGCCATTGCGCCTCATCGTACTCCCCGAGCTCATAGCAACAAACCGCCAAGGCGAGCCGAACAGGAACGCTCGCATCGCCAAGCTCTTCGGCAGCGCGCAAAAAACGGAGCGCCTCGTTGTACCGCTTGGCCTCTAGGGCGGCAAACGCCTTTTCCACGAGCCGTTCTTTCGTCTGTGGAAACAAAATGATTTTTCCTTTCGGTTTGTCCATCTTCGCCCGCTCCTCACTGACATTTACTATCAGTGTAGCAAGTTTCCGGCGGCGGCACAAGCGCAGCGGCCGCCGCGGAGGCTGATGGCGAAGCGAGCGGCATGACGAACAACGGGAAAAACGCCCAACCCGGTGGGAGCGGTTCCCGCCGAGTTGGGCGCTAGGCGCTCATGGCCGCGGATGGTGCGTTTCTTCGTAAGCGGCAATATACGGCTCATACAGAAACGTTAAGTCAATTTCGTCCCACCCTTTTAGAAGCAGCTGTTTTCGGTACGGATCGATGGCAAACGAGCGCGAAAACCCTTCGTCGTCAACCACTCGCTGCTCCTCAAGCGACACGGTCAATTCGTAATCAGCGCGCTCGCTTTGTTTCAACAAGTAGCGAACATCTTCCGGGGCGAGGCGGATCGGCAGCAATCCGTTTTTCAAGCAATTGTTGTAAAAAATATCGGCAAACGATGGGGCAATGATGACGCGAAATCCGTAGTCTTGCAGCGCCCACGGGGCATGTTCGCGCGACGAGCCGCAGCCGAAGTTTTCCCCGGCCACAAGAATCGTCGCCCCCGCGTTTTCCGGCCGGTTGAGCTCAAACGCTGGATTGGGCGTGCCGTCGCTCAAATAGCGCCAGTCGTAAAATAAAAACTGGCCAAATCCGGTGCGCTCAATTCGTTTTAAAAATTGTTTTGGAATGATTTGGTCCGTGTCGATGTTCGCCCGGTCGATGCCGGCCAATTTTCCGCGGTGGATCGTAAACGGCTTCATCGCTTCTTCCCTCCTGTTCGTCCCTATCGGTCTCGTCCGCTGACGTTCGCTTTCAGCGGATGGTGCGCCGCCGGTTTCCCGGCAAGATAGCGGGATCGGTCCTGTCCGCTCATGTTCGCGTTCAACGGAGCCGTCGCGGGATTGATCCGCAAATAACGAGCGGGCCCTGTCCACTCATGTTCGCGTTCAACCGCCGCCTCTTTGGCGGCGAGGGGCGAACGAACACTAGGGCGGCGGACCAACTGTCAAGTCACCCCCAACCGAGCCGTCGGCCATCGTCCCTCGTGCGCTCCCCGCCAGCGAACGGTCAGCGGACCGGTTCGGCCTCTAGCTGGCGCACATCGACAAAATGTCCGTAGATGGCGGCGGCAGCGGCCATCGCCGGGCTGACGAGATGCGTGCGCGCTCCTTTTCCTTGCCGCCCTTCAAAGTTGCGGTTTGACGTGGACGCGCAATGTTCGCCTTCCGGGATGATGTCCGGGTTCATGCCCAAACAGGCGCTGCAGCCGGAGTCGCGCCATTCAAAACCGGCGTCAAGGAAAATTTGCGCCAACCCTTCCGCTTCAGCTTGTTTTTTTACTTGCTGCGATCCGGGCACCACGAGCGCCCGTACGCCTAGGGCTACTTTTTTGCCTTTGACGATGCTCGCCGCCGCGCGCAAATCGCTAAGGCGCGAGTTCGTACATGAACCGATGAAGACGTGCTGCACCGGAATATCCGTAATCGGCGTGCCCGGTTTGAGCCCCATATACTCCAGCGCCCGCCGCACCGCGTTTTGCTCTGTTTGGCTTTCAAATTGCTCGGGATGCGGCACAACACCGTCGACCGCTGTGCTCATCGCCGGATTCGTGCCCCACGTCACCATCGGGGCGATCGTCGAGGCATCGATGTCAATCGTCCGGTCGTATTCCGCCCCTTCATCGGTGGCCAGCGCCCGCCATCGCTCCACGGCCTTGTCAAACTCCTCGCCTTTTGGCGCATATTTGCGGCCGCGCAAATAGGCAAACGTCGTTTCATCCGGGCTGATGAGTCCAGCCCGGGCCCCCGCTTCGATCGACATGTTGCAAATCGTCATCCGCTCTTCCATCGACATGCGCCGGATCGCTTCGCCAGTGAATTCGATAATATAGCCGGTGCCGACGCCGACGCCATAGCGGCCGATGATGGCCAAAATGACGTCTTTCGCCGTCACCCCTTTGCCAAGGCGGCCGTTGATGCGGATTTGCAGCGTTTTCGGCTTATGCTGCCAAAGCGTTTGCGTCGCCAGCACGTGTTCGACTTCGCTCGTGCCGATACCAAACGCCAAGGCGCCAAACGCCCCGTGCGTCGAAGTGTGGCTGTCGCCGCAGACGATCGTTTTTCCCGGCTGAGTCAAGCCGAGCTCGGGGCCGATGACGTGAACGATCCCTTGCTCGTCGCTGTGCAAATCGGCGAGCGGAATCCCGAATTCGCGGCAGTTGCGCTCCAAGGCGGCAATTTGGTTGCGCGCCACTTCGTCGGTAATCACCAATCGATTCACGGTCGGCACGTTATGGTCCATCGTCGCAAACGTCAAGTCCGGACGCCGCACCGTCCGCCCTTTTTGCCGCAATCCTTCAAACGCTTGCGGCGAGGTCACTTCATGGACTAAATGCAAATCAATGTACAATAAATCCGGTTTGCCCTCCTCACGGTAGACGACGTGGGCTTCCCAAATTTTATCAATGATCGTTTTCGGCTTCATTGGCTCTCACCTCGCACGTCTTAGGCGTAAACGGTCATAATTTGCGCGATCGCGGTATAGTCGAGTACCGCTGTTTTGATCTCCTCGACCATTTCGTCCGTCGCTACGACACGGCCGCCGCTTGGCGCCAAGTCGGCGGTGCGCAAGCCCGCCGCGAGCGCCTGATGGACCGCCTGTTCGATCGCTTCCGCCTCGGTGGCCAGCCCGAACGACAAGCGCAGCATCATCGCAGCGGACAAAATCGCGGCGATCGGATTGGCTTTGTTCATGCCAGCGATATCCGGCGCCGACCCGTGCACCGGTTCATACAAGCTCGGCCCGGAAGCGGATAAGCTGGCGGACGGCAACATGCCGAGCGAACCGGACAGCATCGAAGCCTCATCGCTTAAAATATCGCCAAACATGTTTTCCGTGACGATCACATCAAACTGCTTCGGCGCGCGGATGATCTGCATCGCCGCATTGTCGACCAACATATGCTCAAGCTCAACGTCCGGGAATTGTTCGGCCACCTCCTCGGCCACTTCCCGCCATAACCGGCTTGAGGACAGGACGTTCGCCTTGTCGACCGACGTCACTTTTTTCTTCCGGCCGCGCGCTAAGGTAAACGCCATGCGCACGATCCGTTCGATCTCTTCCTTTTTATATAAGAGCGTGTCAACCGCTTTTTCTTCGCCGTTTTCGACGACGCGGCCGCTCGGTTGGCCGAAGTAGATGCCGCCGGTCAGCTCGCGGACGATGACGAAATCGACTCCTTGGACGAGGTCGGGTTTTAACGGCGAAGCGGAAGCCAAGCAATCATAACAAACGACCGGCCGCAAGTTGGCATACAAGTCAAGCTGCTTGCGAATGGCGAGCAATCCTTTTTCCGGGCGCAGATGCGGAGGGTTGCCATCCCATTTCGGACCGCCGACCGCCCCAAGCAGCACCGCGTCGCTTTCCCGGCAAAGGCGAAGCGTTTCCTCAGGGAGCGGCGTCCCTGCTTCATCGATCGCCGCCCCGCCGATCCATCCATATTCGAACGTAAATTCATGGCCAAAGCGAACTCCGACCGCTTTCAACACTTCGACCGCCCCGGCCGTCACTTCTTGGCCGATGCCATCGCCCGGCAAGACGGCAATCCGATAGTTTCCCATTATGAACCCCTCCTGTTTCACGTTGTGGCGACTTTCTCGTTTTCTCCTCGCATCGCTTCGATCATCACCGCGCGGTTCATCGCGTGAATGTACGCTTTCGCCGAAGCTTCCAGCACGTCTTGCGCGGTGCCGCGCCCGCTCGTTTCCACATCGTTGACGCGCACTTTGACGAACACTTGCGCCAACGCGTCGCGGCCGCCGCCAACCGATTCGATCCGGTAATCTAGCAGCGTCACCACCGTTTGGAAACAGCGCTCCAACGTGTTGTACAGCGCCTCGACGCTGCCGGCGCCGGTCGCCGCCTCTTGGATTTCGTTTCCTTTCCCGTCTTTCAGCACAACGACCGCTGTCGGAATCTGATTCGTTCCGTATTGCACTTGAATGGAAGACAATTGATAAAATTCATTGAAGTGGTCGAACTTTTCCTCGAAAATGAGGGCGACCAAATCGTCATCGGTAATGTCTTTCTTTTTGTCAGCGAGCTCTTTAAAGCGGACAAACAACTGATTGATTTCCTCTTCGGACAACGTGTAGCCGAGCTCCTCGACGCGGTTGCGGAGCGCATGGCGGCCGGAATGTTTGCCGAGCACCATCGAGTTCGACGGCACGCCGACGAGCTCCGGCGAAATAATTTCGTATGTCGTTTTTTCTTTTAAGACGCCGTCTTGATGGATGCCCGATTCATGCGCAAACGCGTTTTTGCCGACGACCGCTTTGTTCGGCGGAACGACCACGCCGGTCAGCTTGCTGACAAGATTGCTTGTGCGCTTAATTTCCTGCAAATTGAGGCGCGTTTCCACCTGATAGTAGTCTTTGCGGATGTGAAGAGCGACGGCGATTTCCTCGAGCGCCGCATTGCCGGCCCGTTCGCCGATGCCGTTGATCGTACACTCGACTTGCGTCGCCCCGTGTTCAATGGCCGCCAGCGAATTCACGACCGCCATGCCCAAGTCATCATGACAATGAGCGGAGAGTGATACTTTTTCAATATTCGGAACATTGTTTTGTAAATAGAGAAAAATCTCCCCGTATTCTTTCGGCGTAATATAGCCGACCGTATCGGGAATGTTGATGACCGAGGCGCCCGCTTTAATGACCTCGGCGACGATTTTCGCTAAAAACGGCCGTTCGCTTCGGCACGCGTCTTCCGCCGACCATTGGACGATCGGGAAAAAGCGTTTGGCGTATTTCACCGCTTCCACCGCCGCCTCGATCACTTGTTCCGGCGTCATCCGCAATTTATGCACCATATGGATCGGCGAGGTGGCGATGAATAGGTGCAGCCGCGGTTCGGCGCCGCCTTTTAACGCCTCCCACGCTGCATCGATGTCGCTTCGGACCGAGCGCGACAGCCCGGTGACCGAGCACGTTCTCACCGTTTCCGCGATTTGTTTGACCGCCGCAAAATCGCCTTTCGATGAGGCGGGAAAGCCCGCCTCGATGATGTCCACCCGCAGCCGTTCAAGCTGGCGGGCAATTTCCAATTTTTCTTGCAAATTTAAATTCACGCCAGCCGATTGTTCCCCGTCACGCAATGTGGTGTCAAAAAACTTAATGTTTCGCACCTGACCCCACCGCCTCCACTTGTTTTGCTTTCACAAACGGCATCATGCTTCGCAGTTCGCGTCCGACGATTTCGATCAAATGCTCGTTTTCGCGCCGGTTGATGGCGTTGAACTCCGGACGGTTCGCTTGGTTTTCCAAAATCCAGCTCTTCGCGAATTTGCCGGTTTGAATGTCATCGAGCACTTTTTTCATTTCCGCTTTCACCGCATCATTAATAATGCGCGGTCCCGTGATGAAATCCCCCCATTGCGCCGTATCGGAAATCGAATACCGCATCCACGACAGCCCACCCTCATACAAGAGGTCAACGATCAGCTTCATTTCGTGCAAACATTCAAAATACGCGACTTCCGGTTGATACCCGGCTTCCACAAGCGTCTCAAACCCCGCTTTAATGAGCGCGGTCAACCCGCCGCAAAGCACCGCCTGTTCCCCGAACAAGTCCGTTTCCGTTTCTTCTTTGAACGTCGTCTCCAGCACTCCCGCCCGAGCGGCGCCAATCGCTTTCGCGTAGGCGAGCGCCGTTTCTTTGGCGTGTCCGGTCACATCTTGATAGACGGCGATGAGCGCCGGCACGCCCGCTCCTTCGGCATACGTGCGCCGCACGAGATGGCCTGGGCCTTTCGGCGCAACCAAGAAGACGTCAACATGATTCGGCGGGACGATTTGGCTGAAATGGATGTTAAAGCCGTGCGCGAAGACAAGCGCGTTGCCCGGCTCGAGCACCGGCTCGATTTCCTCTTTGTACACGGCCGGCTGCTTCTCATCCGGCAGCAGCACCATGACGAGATCCGCCTGTTTCGCCGCTTCGCGGACTGAATACACCTCAAATCCGTCTTGTTCTGCCTGCTCCCATGATTTTCCTTTCCGCAGTCCGACGATGACGCGGACGCCGCTGTCGCGCAAGTTTTGCGCATGCGCGTGGCCTTGCGAGCCGTAACCGATGATCGCGACCGTTTTCCCTTGCAGGTATTGTTCGTTTGCATCTCCGTTATAGTAGACTTTTGCCATGATTACCCTCTCCTTTGTTTTGTAGTTTGACTCCCTACGCTTGACCGCCGCTTGTTTGGCGGTTCCGTGAAGCGATCAGCACGGTTTTGTTATGATAGCTGTTAAATCATGAACACCGTTTTTGGCTGCGCGTTGAAAGAACAAGCGCTGGCGTTGGCGAACAAGATTTAAATAATGAACGCCGTTTTCTGATGCGCCGCCGTTTTTTGCGCCCCGCGGGTGAACGCGGTCGTTCCCGTGCGCGCCACTTCTTTGATGCCATAGGGGCGGAGCAATTCAATCAGCGCTTCGACTTTGTCCGGCTCGCCGGTCACTTGAATGACGAGGCTGTCTTTGCTGACGTCGACGATCGAGGCGCGAAACGGCTCGATGAGCGTGTAAATTTCCTGGCGGACCGAAGGCGGAGCCGACACTTTAATGAGCGCCAGCTCGCGGGCGACGATCGCTTGGTCGGTGATGTCATTGACTTTCAACACGTCGATCTGCTTGTTCAGCTGCTTGATGATTTGTTCCGCGGTCCGTTCGTCATCGACATTGACGACAAATGTCATCCGCGAAATCCCCTCGATTTCCGTATGGCCGACCGTGATGCTCTCGATGTTGTAATGCCGCTTCGTAAACAGCCCGGTGATGCGGTTTAAGACGCCGGGGCGATTGTTGACGGTCATTGTGATGATTCTTCGCATGCTTTCACCCCCACCATTTGATGAAGCCCTTTGCCGGGCGCGACCATCGGATAGACGTTCTCGTCGGCGCGGACATGGAAGTCAAGCAGCACCGGACCGTTGATGGCAAACGCCTGTTTTAACACGTCGGCCGCTTCCGCCTCGGTCTTCGCCCGCAGCCCCAGCATGCCGTACGCTTCAGCAAGCTTGACGAAATCCGGCTGGTTCGGAATGAGCGAATGGGAGTACCGTTGGTCATAAAACAGCTCCTGCCATTGCCGCACCATGCCGAGCGCTTGATTGTTGACGATGACGATTTTGATCGGCAGCTGCAACTCTTGAATGACCGACAGCTCTTGGAACGTCATTTGGAAGCCGCCGTCGCCGACGATCGACACGACCGTGGCGCTCCGGTCGGCGAGCTGGGCGCCGATCGCCGCCGGAAGACCGAACCCCATCGTGCCGAGCCCCCCGGACGTCACCCACCGATGCGGCCGGTTGAACTTGTAATATTGCGCCGCCCACATTTGATGCTGGCCGACGTCCGTTGTCACGATCGCCTCGCCGTTTGTCATTTCATAGATCATCTCGATCAGTTTTTGCGGTTTGATCGTCCCGGCTTCCGGTTCGTAATAAAGCGGAAAGCGCCGCTTCCATTCATCAAGCTGGACAAGCCACGCCGCCGTATCCGCCGGCTTGCCTTGCTGGGCGATCAGCTCTTGCAAGGCGGCTTTCGCATCGCTGACGATCGGAATTTTCGTCGGCACGTTTTTGCCGATCTCCGCCGGGTCGATATCAATATGGGCGACTGTCGCCTTTGGCGCAAAATCGTTTAAATTACCGGTAACGCGGTCATCGAAGCGGGCGCCGATGTTGATGAGCAAATCGCATTCGTACAGCGCCATATTCGCCGTATACGTCCCATGCATGCCGGCCATGCCGAGGAAAAGCGGATGATCGGCCGGGAAGCCGCCGAGACCAAGGAGCGTATGAACGACCGGAATCCGCTGCTGTTCCGCATACTGGCGCAGCTCATCGGCCGCGTTGGCGTGCAGGACGCCGGCGCCGGCTAAAATGACCGGCCGCTTTGATTGGCTGACCGCCTCGACGAGCCGGCGAATTTGCCAATGGTTCGGCTGTGTCGTCGGCTGGTAGCCCGGCAAATGAACGTCTTGATCATAATCAAACTCCCCTTCGGCCGTCGTAATGTCTTTTGGAATGTCGATCAACACCGGTCCCGGCCGCCCGGTCGTCGCAATGTGAAACGCCTCTTTAATGATCCTAGGCAGCTCGCTGATGTCGCGCACTTGATAGTTGTGCTTGGTGATTGGCATCGTGATGCCGACGACGTCCGCCTCTTGAAACGCGTCCGAGCCGATGACGCTCGTCGCCACTTGCCCGGTAAAGACGACGAGCGGCAACGAATCCATCATCGCGTCGGTCAGTCCGGTGACGAGGTTGGTCGCCCCCGGTCCGGAAGTGGCGATGACGACCCCCGGTTTCCCCGAAATGCGCGCGTATCCTTCCGCCGCATGAATCGCCCCTTGTTCATGACGGGTCAACACGTGAAACACGCCGGCCTTATACAGCTCATCATAGAGCGGGAGCACCGCCCCGCCCGGATAGCCGAAAATGACTTCGACTCCCTCCGCTTTCAGCGCCTCAATCAACATCAATGACCCGTTCAGCTTCATTTTCGTCTTCGCTTTTTCCTGTTCCTCGACGTTCATTCTCGTCATTCTCGTTCCTCCCCCATCGTTTGTCCTCCATAAGAAAAAACCTTTTCACCCGCCAAGGCTGACTTCAACCAGCCAAAGGGGCGAAAAGGTTTCCTTTCCGCGGTACCACCCTTCTTCACGGCCATGATGGCCGCCTCAGGAGCAACCAAGACCGCTTGGTTGCTCGTTTTGGTAACGAGTGAAGCGCGCGTCTCCACTCGTCCAGCCTTACTCACCGTCCGGCGTTCAGGCTGGCGCTCAGAGGTGAGTTCATCAAGCGGCAACATCACCGGTTCCCAGCTCCCCCCGGCTCTCTGTGGATGTTGACCCCGCTGATTACTTGTCCTCGTCAACGCTTTTCCCTATGCAATTGTCATCTCAGCCGACGTTGGCGTTGGTCGGATACGCTTTAATTCCTTCGGCAACAACGCGGCGGCGGAATTCTTCCAACAGCCGCTTGGTGTGCGGCCCCGGTGTGCCATCGCCGATCGTCCGGCCGTCGACTTTAATGACGGAAATGACTTCGGCCGCCGTCCCGGTCAAAAACACTTCATCCGCGACATACACATCATGGCGGGTAAACGGCTCCTCTTTCACCGTATAGCCGAGATCCGCGGCGATTTCGATGATCGCTTGGCGCGTGATGCCTTCAAGCGCCCCGACATACCCAGGCGGCGTGTAAATGACGCCGTTTTTGATGATGAATACGTTGTCCCCCGAACCTTCGGCGACATAGCCTTGATCGTTTAAAATGAGCGCTTCGCTCACATTCGCCAGATGAGCCTCAATTTTGACTAGCACGTTGTTTAAATAGTTGAGCGATTTGACTTTCGGGCTCAGCACATCGGAGCGGTTGCGGCGCGTCGCCACCGTCACCACTTCGATTCCCGTTTCATATAAATGCTCCGGGAAAAGCGCGAGCGGCTCGACGATAATGACGACCTGCGGCATTTTGCACTTGTACGGATCCAAGCCTAAGTCGCCGATCCCGCGCGAGACGACTAAGCGAATGTACGCATCTTGACAGCCGTTGCGGCGGATCGTTTCGAGCACGTGGCCAATCATTTCGTCCTTTGTATAAGGGATGTCAAGCAAAATCGATTTCGCCGAATGGTATAGCCGATCGATATGCTCTTCGAGACGAAAGACGTTGCCGCTGTAGACGCGGATGCCTTCAAACACCCCGTCGCCGTACAAAAACCCATGATCATAGACCGAAATTTTGGCGTTTTCTTTTGTGACAAATTCGCCGTTTAAAAAGATCCATTGTTCTCCCACTTCGGTTCCCCTCTTCCTTGATCAGTCCGCCGTTCGCTCGCAACGGCCCGATCGTCCTATGGTGTCGTTTCCCTTGTTTGAAAATTATAATAATGCCAAACCTCGCGGCCGTCAATAACGTTTTTTGAAAATTTCGATTGGTCGAACTATTTGTATGCGCTTACATTGTGATAGAATCAAGGGTTTGTCGATTGAAAAATTTTTTCTCCTTCTCTGCTCAACCGCGCTCGGCGCGCAAAAAAAGAGAGGTCCGCCACTCGAACCTCTCTTTCCCCGCGGAACGGCGTAGTTCAGCGCCGCTCCTCATCCCGTGTTGCGAAACCTCTCAATGAAAACGCGCGATCTTGCAAGCTCCGTGTGTTTCGAAAAACCCCGCTCTGCTTACGCCGCGAAAAAGCCGGTCATGAACGAAGCAGACGGCTTTCAGCGCCTGCAAAAATAGCGGCGAAAAGCAGACCAGACGGCTTTAACCACTTGGAAAAATAGCGGCCAAGGAGCGGCTGGCTTTAACCACTTGGAAAAATAGCGGCCAAGGAGCGGGCGACCGGCTTTAACCGCTTGCGAAAATAGCGGTGAAAAGCAGACCAGACGGCTCCGTCACGTCTGTTCGCGAAGCTTCTTGAAACGACATTTTTCGACTATCGGTCGCGTCATGTCCGTTCAAGCGAAACGGTTCGTTCCATTTCCGCGATCGGCCGCCCGCTGACATCATAAAACTGCACGTGAGCCCGTCCACCGTCGATCGAAAGCACCGCATATGTCTTTTCCGTTCTTCCCCGCGGCAGCGCAATGCTGCCGGGATTGATGAACAGGCGGCCGCCCATCTTCTCCACCCCGGCGAGATGCGAATGCCCGAAGCAGATGACGTCCGCCCCTGCTTCCTCGGCTCGATCGCTTAAGCGCGACAACGATGTTTTCACGCCGTATAAATGGCCGTGGGTGATCAAAAAACGGATACCGGCCGCCTCCACCATGCGCTCATTCGGAAACGCCGCCCAGTCGCAATTGCCGCGCACGACGGCAAACGGGGCGATTTCTTCCGCTTCGGCCGCTAGTTCGGAATCGCCGCAATGGATGAACAAATCCGCTTCGTGGCGATGGCGGGCGGCGATTTGCGCCAGTTCGTCCGTCAGTCCATGACTGTCGCTGACAATGATCGCCTTCATTCGCTTTCCCCCTTCTCCCCGATGATGTCGTCCCACTGCTCTTCCAGCTTGGCCAGCGCTTTCGCCCGGTGGCTAATCACGTTTTTTTCGTCCGGCGCGAGTTCCGCCATTGTTTTCCCCCGTTCAGGCACGTAAAACACCGGATCGTAGCCAAAGCCGCCTTCCCCGCGCGGCGCCTCGGTGATATAGCCGTCGCACGTCGCCTCAACAACAGCGGTCGGCCGCCCGGGGATCGCGACGGCGAGCGCGCAATGAAAGCGGGCGGTGCGCTTTTCCATCGGCACCCCTTCGAGTTCACTGAGCAATTTGGCGATATTGCGAGCATCGTTTTTCTCTTCCCCCGCGTAGCGGGCCGAATAGACGCCCGGCCGACCGCCGAGCGCATCGACCGCCAGTCCCGAATCGTCGGCGATCACCGGCCGCCGCAAGCGATCCGCGGCCGCTTCCGCCTTGATTTTGGCGTTCTCAGCAAACGTGCTTCCCGTTTCTTCGACATCGGGAACATCCGGGAAATCAAGGAGCGATTTCACTTCGATGCCCCGCTTTTCGAACAAGGCGGCAAACTCCCGTACTTTACCGGCATTTTTCGTGGCGATGACGATTTCGGTCATTCCGCCCCCTCCTGTTCCGTTATTCGTTTCTCCCCGACGCGTGCCGCCCACTCTCCCAACGCCTGCCGCTGAACGGCGATCAGCCGTTCGATGCCGGCTTGCGCCGTTTCCAGCAGTTCATCGAGCTCGGCGCGCGAAAACGCCGCTTCCTCTCCCGTGCCTTGAATTTCGACAAATTGGCCAGCTCCCGTCATCACGACGTTCATATCGACTTTCGCGCGGGCGTCCTCGCTGTAATTCAAGTCAAGAATGACCCCAAGTTCGGGATCAATGCCCACGGACGTCGCCGCAAGAAAATCGCGAACCGGAAGCGATTCAAGCTTCCCGTCTTCGACCAGCCGGGCCAACGCCAACACAAGCGCGACGTAGGCGCCGGTAATCGACGCGGTCCGCGTTCCGCCGTCCGCCTGAATGACGTCGCAATCGATCCAGACGGTTCGCTCGCCGAGCTGTTGCAAATCGACGACGGAGCGGAGCGCCCGGCCGATCAGGCGCTGAATTTCCATCGTCCGCCCCGCCACTTTCCCTTTGCTCGCTTCCCGCGCGTTCCGCTGTTCCGTCGCCCGCGGCAGCATGCCATATTCGGCCGTAATCCATCCTTTTCCGCCGCCGCGCATGAACGGCGGCACCTTTTCCTCTAGCGTCGCCGTACAAATGACTTTCGTATCGCCTACTTCGATCAGCACAGACCCTTCGGCGTGTTTCAAATAGTGTGGATGTATATGCACCGGCCGCAGCTCACGGCTGCTTCGTCCATCGATTCTCATCGGCGCGACCTCCTTTTTCCGTTCCATGGCGGCGCCAAGCCGCAACGTTTTTCCAGCAAAAAAAGAAAGAGGCGGAATCCGTTCCCCCTCTTTGTTATACCATAATCGCCCATTCCTTTCCAACCTGCCGCTCCAGCGCGGCTAAAAGGCAGCCGTATTGACGGTTTGCGGCCGAGCCACCGGCTTGGTCAGCGGTTTGCCGTCTTCGGTGACGAGATTCGCCTTGCCGTTGACCGTAATGGCGACGCTTTCGATCCCTTTTTGCTCGGTGAGTGATAACACGAGCGAATTCAAGACGACATCGGAAATGACGTTTTTCTTGTTGCTTCCATAAATCGCCTCGTTGAAGTTAAGCGTCACTTTGCCGTCTTCATACTTTGGGGCGTCAACCAACTTGGCGTCCGGCTGGAAGACGCCGACCAGTTCGCTCCCTTCGTCCGGTCCTTGAATGAGCTCGTTGACAGCGGCGGCAATGTCGTCTTTTTCCCGATTCGATACGCGTCGCGTCACCGGCACGTAGTACGTGTTGCCCCCTTGTTGGGCGACAAAATAAACGGTGACGGGATGCGTGTTTGTAATATCCGGCACGCCGTTGGCTTCGATATTGATGCCATCGGCCCGGCTCACACCGCCTTGGATCGGCGTTTTATTGACCGGCATCACTTCTTGGTCATAGCCGTTGATGCGAATTTTGACGCGCTTAATGTTGTCGAATTGCGTCAACGTCCACGTAATGGCTTGCAAAATCCGCTTTTCATCTTCCGGTTTATAGTTTTTGAATTCCGGCGAAAAGTCGGCGATCAATGTTCCATCTTTCTCTAATTTTGTCCCAAGCACGGTGGTGCCGGCCGGAATGACCGCGCGAAAGCCGTTTGGCAGCACTTGCGAGACCGGACCGTCTTCAACCAAGTATTCAAGCACTTGCTTGGCGACAGCCTGCGTTTTCGGCAGCTCGACCGTTTGCGGCACAACGAAGCCGTTTTTGTCAATGAGATACAACTCTCGTTTCACCGTCTCCGTTGCTTTCGCTTGTTCGTTGGACTTGGTTTTGGTTTTGCCCGCTTCTTGCAGCGCTTGGCCGTCTTTGACATAGCTTGTGTGTTGCGGCGGATCGATTTCCTTCACCGCCCCATCCTTGCCGAACAACCCGCAGCCGCCGAGCAATAACACGGAAGCAAGCATCGGCGCCACCCATATGTGAGTCGTCCGTTTCATTGACGTTCCCTCCTACTCGTAGTTTGTACTACTATGTATACGAGCCGTTTGGCAAAATAGAATAAAAAAATCCTCCAGCGCAACACGCTGAAGGATTTTTCTTCGCTAAAGCCGGATCGCCCCGACGGTGCCGATCGGTTTTCCAAACCATTTGCCGGAAATTTTTTCGAACAGCTCTTTCGGCCCCGTCGTGAAAAACAAATGCTCCGGTTCACGCTCGCCGGTATAGAGGAGATGGCTATGGTGCAAAATCGCGCTCACCTCGCGGGCCGTTTCGCCGCCCGAGCAGATGAGCTTTACCGTTTTCCCCATATACGCGCGAATGAGCGGAGCAAGCAACGGATAATGAGTGCATCCTAAAATGAGCACATCCATCGGCAGCGGGCGGAGCGGAGCAAGCGATTCAGCGACGATTGCCATCGCCTCCTCCCCTTCAAAGTCGCCGCTTTCGACAAGCGGAACAAACTTTGGACAGGCCAAACTCTCGACGTGAACGCGCGGGTTGATCGACTGGAGCGCCGTCTCGTACGCCCGGCTGCGAATGGTGGCGACCGTGCCGATCACGCCGATATGCCCGCTTTTGGTCGCCTTCAAAGCGGCGCGGGCTCCGGGATGAACGACGCCAAGCACCGGGATATCAAGCTTCATCCGCACTTCGTCAAGCGCGACCGCCGTCGCCGTGTTGCAGGCGATAACCAGCATTTTCAACGGATATTGCTGCAAGTAATCGATCATTTGCCACGTAAACCGCCGGATGTCTTCCACCGGACGCGGTCCGTACGGACAACGGGCGGTATCGCCAAGATAGATAATTTGCTCTTTTGGCAGCTGCCGCATAATTTCTTTGGCGACCGTCAAGCCGCCGACTCCTGAATCGATGACACCAATTGCTCGTTCCAAGTGATCGCCTCATTCTTTCGTCATTTCTTGATGCAATTTGCGCAAACAGTGTTCAAACATAGTTATTTCGTCGTCTGAAAAACGTTCTAGCACTCGCGCCAAATCGCGCTGGCGTTTTTCAATCACCTCTTCGATGATCCGCTCTCCTTTTTCCAACAGATGAATGCGGACGACGCGGCGGTCGTGTTCATCGCGAACCCGGGCGACAAGGCCGTTTCGCTCCATGCGGTCAATCAAATCCGTCGTCGTGCTGCACGCCAAATACATTTTGTTCGATAACTCGCCGACCGTCAAGTCCCCTTCTTCAAGCAGCCACTGGAGGGCGACAAACTGCGGTGGGGTGATCGGGTAGTTCGTTAAAATTTCGCGGCCGCGCTGCTTTAAATTGGCGGCGATATAGCGAAGCAATTTCTCCAACTCGGCAACCGTTTTTTCATTCATCGCTGACGGCATACAATCTCCCCTTGATCATTTTCGCGGCCCAGCCCCGAACGGCGGCTTGCGCCAACGGCTCTCCTTTGTTTTTTATTTTACACCACCGCATCATAGAAGCAAATAGAAAAATGCGGCCATCGCCGCACAGAAAGGCCGGCTTGGCATCGAGCCTCGTCCGGCCGCAATCGAACATAACAGCCGGCTGTCCTTCATGGAAAGCCGGCATCGTTTATAATTCAAGTTCGCCCATTCGAAGCAATTCGATGACCGCTTGTGAGCGCCCCTTGACCCCAAGCTTTTGCATCGCGTTCGAAATATGGTTGCGAACCGTTTTCTCGCTGATAAACAGCTCTTGGGCGATTTCCTTGGTCGTCTTGTCTTGCACGAGCAATTCAAACACTTCTTTTTCTCTTTTTGTCAAGAGCGGCTTCGCTTGAAACGATTTGTCCTTCAACGCTGGTAACCCTCCTTGCTCTCAATGGGCCCGAACTGCCGGATGGGTATTTCCTCGCCATATCGTATGTGAGAACAAGAACGGCGGTGACGAAAATTTGTTTATCTAATAGAAAAATAGGAAAAAAATACGACCTCCCCTTCCTGCCGAACAAGAAGGGGAGGTCGTGCAGTTAGACTTCGTCGCTGCCAAAGAAGTCGCGGAACATTTGAATCGTTGTATCCCGGTTTAAGGCGGCGATCGACGTGGTCAGCGGAATGCCTTTCGGGCACGACTGCACGCAGTTTTGCGAGTTGCCGCAGTTCGCCAGCCCGCCGTCGCCCATGATCGCCCGCAATCGCTCCGCCTTATGCATCGCCCCGGTCGGATGGGCGTTAAACAGCCGCACTTGCGACAGCGGGGCCGGGCCGATAAAGTTCGACTTGCTGTTGACGTTCGGGCACGCTTCGAGGCAGACGCCGCACGTCATGCATTTCGACAGCTCGTACGCCCATTGCCGCTTCCGCTCCGGCATGCGCGGCCCCGGGCCAAGGTCATACGTTCCGTCGATCGGTATCCACGCTTTGACGCGTTTTAAGGCGTCAAACATCCGGCTCCGGTCGATGACCAAATCGCGAATGACCGGAAACGTGCGCATCGGCTCGAGGCGGATCGGCTGCTCGAGCTTGTCAATGAGCGCGGCGCACGCTTGGCGCGGCTTGCCGTTAATCACCATCGAACAGGCTCCGCACACCTCTTCCAAACAGTTCATTTCCCAGGCGACCGGCGTCGTTTTTTCCCCTTTGGCGTTGACCGGGTTGCGCCGAATTTCCATGAGCGCGGAAATGACGTTCATGTTCGGGCGGTACGGAATGACGAATTCTTCTTCATACGGCGCGGAATCCGGACGATCTTGGCGCGTGATGATGAATCGAACCGTTTTGTTCTCGCTCATCTTACTTCACTTCCTCTTTCTTTTTGCTATAGTCGCGCTTGCGCGGTTTAATCAACGAGACGTCGACATCTTCGTAGTGGAACGCCGGACCGTCTGGCGTGTAGCGAGCCATCGTCGTTTTCAGCCACTCTTCGTCATTGCGCTCTGGAAACTCCGGTTTGTAATGCGCGCCGCGGCTTTCGTTCCGGTGGTAAGCGCCAAGCGTAATGACGCGGGCGAGCTGCAGCATGTTGTGCAGCTGACGGATAAACGTCGCCCCTTGGTTGCTCCATCTTGACGTGTCGGTGACGCTGATGTTTTTGTAACGCTCCATCAGCTCTTGAATTTTCTCATCCGTCTTCAGCAGCCGGTCGTTGTAGCGGACGATCGTCACGTTCGCCGTCATCCACTCGCCGAGCTCTTTATGCAGCACGTAGGCGTTTTCCGTGCCGTCCATCGCCAAAATGGCTTCCCACTTTTCTTGCTCCCGTTTTACATAGCTGTCATACAGCGTCGACGGCATGGCATCCGCCGATTTCTCAAGGCCGCGGATGTAGCGAACCGCGTTCGGACCGGCGACCATTCCGCCGTAGATGGCCGATAAGAGCGAGTTCGCCCCGAGGCGGTTGGCGCCGTGAATGGAGTAGTCGCACTCGCCGGCGGCAAACAGCCCTTTGATGTTCGTCATTTGATCAAAATCGACCCATAAGCCGCCCATCGAATAGTGAACGGCCGGGAACACTTTCATCGGCACTTTGCGCGGGTCTTCGCCCATGAACTTCTCGTAAATTTCGATAATGCCGCCGAGCTTAATATCCAGCTCTTTTGGATCCTTGTGCGACAAATCCAAATACACCATGTTCTCGCCGTTGATGCCGAGCTTCAAGTCGACGCACACATGGAAAATTTCCCGGGCAGCGATGTCACGCGGCACCAAGTTTCCGTAAGCCGGGTATTTTTCTTCAAGAAAATACCATGGTTTGCCGTCCTTGTACGTCCAGACGCGGCCGCCTTCCCCGCGCGCCGATTCGCTCATGAGGCGAAGCTTATCATCGCCTGGAATGGCGGTCGGATGGATTTGAATAAACTCGCCGTTCGCGTAGTAAACGCCTTGCTGATAGGCGATCGAAGCCGCGGAACCGGTGTTGATGACCGAGTTCGTCGATTTCCCGAAAATGATCCCCGGGCCGCCGGTCGCCAAAATGACGGCATCGGCAGGAAACGCTTTAATTTCCATCGATCGCAAGTCTTGAGCGACGATGCCGCGGCAAATTTGCTCCTCATCCAAAACGACGCCTAAAAACTCCCAGTGCTCGTACTTCGTGACGAGCCCAGCCACTTCATGACGGCGCACTTGCTCATCAAGCGCGTACAAAATTTGCTGGCCGGTCGTCGCGCCGGCGTAAGCGGTGCGGTGATGCTGTGTTCCCCCAAAGCGGCGGAAATCAAGCAATCCTTCCGGCGTCCGGTTGAACATGACGCCCATCCGGTCGAGCATGTAAATGATCCCCGGCGCCGCCTCGCACATCGCTTTGACCGGAGGTTGGTTGGCCAAAAAGTCACCGCCGTAGACGGTATCGTCAAAATGTTCCCACGGCGAGTCGCCTTCCCCTTTTGTGTTGACCGCTCCGTTAATGCCGCCTTGGGCACAGACGGAGTGAGAACGCTTCACCGGAACGAGCGAAAACAACTCGACAGGCACCCCTGCTTCGGCGATTTTAATCGTGGCCATCAAACCGGCCAAGCCGCCGCCGACAACGATGATTTTCCCTTTTTTCATAGCTACTCACTCCCTAATAGATTGCTGCTTCTGCTTTATGCCGCACGTTTTTCCTTGCCGTCCCGCCATCGACCAAGCGATCGTTCGGCGAACGGCGAGGGCGCGATCCGTCACGAGCCCACGCAGCGATTCCCAACGAAAATGTCCGCGTCAAATCCGCTTTTCCCATCCAGCCAAGCTGTTTTTACGCGAACGCCAAAATGGCGCGAATGCCGACAATCGAAAGGGCGACAAAAATGAGCATCGTAATGTACGTGAACACTTGCTGCGAACGAGGGGTCACTGTCAAGCCCCAACTGACGCAGAACGACCATAAGCCGTTGGCGAAATGAAACACGGTTGATAAAATTCCGATAATATAAAACCAAAGCATGAACGGATTATTTACAATATTCGCCATCATCTCGTAATTCACTTCGGCACCAAACGCGGCTTGTACGCGCGTTTCATACACATGCCAGACGACAAAAATCAATGTGATAATGCCGGTGATCCGCTGAAGCATGAACATCCAGTTGCGGAAATAGCCGTACTGGCTCGTATTGAACTTGGCCGTAAACGCGATGTAAATGCCGTATACCGCATGAAACAATAGCGGAAGGAAAATGACGAAAATTTCAAGAAAATAGCGGAACGGCAAGTTTTCCATAAACGCCGCCGCCCGGTTAAACGCTTCCGGCCCACGCGTTGCAAAATGGTTGACGACCAAATGCTGCACTAAAAAGACGCCAACGGGAATGACCCCGAGCAACGAATGGAGCCGGCGGTAGTAAAACTCCCGATTCCCTGCCATATGGAAACCCCCTTCAGTTGATGAAAAATATGCCCTTCTCGCTCGCAGCGTGGAAACGGAAACAACTTCCATTCCCTCATTCGCTTTGTCACATTCATTGTACTCCCACAACGTACGAGCGTCAAGAAAACACCGCCACAAAATGTTCAAACATTCTCATAGTTGTGCCCTCCCGGAAAGATGATGCACATCGACGGCAATTCCGCTATAATGAGGAAATGGATAGAAAGAGGGGGCTGCAATGAAACTGCCGTCATTAGAGAAGCTGTATGAAACATTTGGATCGATTTCCGATTCCGCGTTTGGCGCTGAGCTGCTCCGCCATGCGCTTCTTCCCGACCTGCTTGGCAAAGACGCCGACTCGCTGCTGTATTGGGCCGGCAAACAGCTGGCGCGGCGCTACCCGCTCGACACGCTCGATGAGGTCAAAACATTTTTTGAACGGGCCGGGTGGGGAACACTATCGATCGTCAAAGAACAAAACGACGGTCTGTCCGTCGAGCTGTCCGGCGCCATCATCGCCGCCCGCTGTTCCGTTTATGAGCGCTGCGCGTGCCAGCTCGAAGCCGGGTTTCTCGCCCAGCAGATCGAGCGGCAAACGCGATTGGTCACCGAAGCGATCGAATTGCCGCCAAAACGGGAAGGCAAGGCGCGCATTTTCGTCAAATGGGACCGAAAGCAGCGAATCGATGAACAAGAAGCGCAAGCGACGGGAGACGAATAAAGGCGAAAAGGGCGTCTCATCAAAACGCCCTTTTCGTCTATTCCCGTTTCTCCCCGCTTCACTCGTCTTCCCTTCAAACGTTTTCGGCTATTCATGCAGCTTCTCGTAAATTTTCTCCGCCACCGCCCGCGGAATGTTCGCCTGCTGCAACTCTTCAATCGACGCTTCTTTCATCTTTTTCACCGAGCCAAAATAGTTTAATAACGCTTTTTTCCGTTTGGCGCCGACACCGGGGATGTCATCGAGCACCGAATGGAACATCGTCTTCTGCCGCGTCTTTCGGTGGAAGGTGATCGCAAACCGGTGCACTTCATCTTGAATGCGCTGCAGCAAATAAAACTCTTGGCTTTGCCGGTCAAGCGGCACAACGGCGGGCGGGTCGCCGGCCCAAAGCTCCGATGTGCGATGTTTGTCGTCCTTCGCCAGCCCGGCGAGCGCCACATCGAGGCCGAGCTCGTTTTCGAGCACATCGCGCACCGCCGACAAGTGGCCTTTGCCGCCGTCGATAATGATCAAATCGGGAAGCGGCAGCCCCTCTTTCAGCACGCGCGTATAGCGGCGGCGCACGACTTCGCGCATCGACTCGTAGTCGTTCGGCCCCGCGACCGTTTTCACCTTATATTTGCGGTACTCTTTTTTCGCCGGTTTGCCGTCCAAGAAGACAACGAGCGCCGAGACCGGATCGGCCCCGTAGATGTTTGAGTTATCGAACGCCTCGATGCGGCGCGGCGCCGGAATGCCGAGCCGCTCGCCGAGACGCTCGATGGCTTTGATCGTCCGTTCTTCGTCCCGCTCGATGAAATAAAATTTTTCTTTCAGCGCAATGGCCGCGTTTTTGCTTGCCAGCTCGACAAGCTCTTTTTTCTTTCCTCTTTTCGGCTGGACGACATGGACGCCAAGCAGCGCGCGGGCGAGTTCGCCGTCGATGGCGGCCGGCAAGACGACTTCCTTTGGCTTCAAATGGTGCGCTTTCGCGTAAAACTGACCTAAAAACGTCAGCATCTCCTCATCCGGATCCTGATAGAGCGGAAAGATCGACACATCGCGCTCGATCAGCTTCCCTTGGCGGAGGAAAAACACTTGCACGCACATCCAGCCTTTGTCATAGGCATAGCCGAACACATCGCGGTCGATAAAATCGTTGAGCATCATTTTTTGCTTTTCCATCGTCATCTCAATCGCCGCGATTTGGTCGCGGTATTCTTTCGCCCGCTCAAACTCGAGCGCCTCCGCCGCCTCGTGCATTTTCTGGCTCAGCTCCCGCTTCACTTCTTCATGGCCGCCGTTTAAAAAGCGGACGATTCGCTCGACGATCGCCTTGTTTTGCTCGTCTGACACCGGATGGACACACGGGGCGAGACATTGGTCCATATGGTAATACAAACACGGGCGCGCCGGCAGCGTCGAACATTTGCGGAGCGGATACAAACGGTCGAGCAGCTTTTTCGTCTCGTTCGCCGCCTGCACGTTCGGGTACGGGCCGAAATATTTGCCGCCGTCTTTTTTCACTTTACGGGTGATCAAGAGGCGCGGATGTGTTTCCGCGGTAATTTTAATAAACGGATAGCTTTTATCATCTTTTAGCATGACGTTGTATTTCGGATCATGCTTTTTGATCAAGTTCATTTCCAAAATGAGCGCCTCGGCGTTTGACGAAGTGACGATGTATTCAAAATCGGCGATGTCCTCGACGAGCCGCTGCGTTTTGCCGTCGTGCGTCCCGGTAAAATACGAGCGGACGCGCGCTTTTAGCGACTTCGCCTTGCCGACGTAAATGACCGTTCCGTATTTGTCTTTCATTAAATAGCAGCCCGGCTGCTCCGGCAGCACCGCCAGTTTTTCTTTCAGCCGCTCGTTCATGGCCACCACCTCACTGCTCCATCCATTCGTACAGCGTAATCGTTCCGTACACCGGATCGGCAAGCGGACTGGAACGATACGTTTTCACTTGGCGCACATGGCGGGAAACATCGACGCCTTGGGCGCGAAACCCGTCAACAACATGATTGGTCATATAAATTGTAGCATGGCGATAGTTTTCTTTGTCTTGCAAAAAGAAGGAAAAATGGAACACCTCTTTATGCGGAAACGGCACATGCAAATAGTCGAACACGCGCGTTTCTTCCCACGTATATACCACAAACGATTGCCGTTTGTCACGCAACTCGTCCGCCAACTGGTATACAGCCGGCGGCGTCGCCATTTGCTCGCGCAGCTGCCCGATGCCGACGGCCGCCTGCAAAAGCACGACCGCGGCCGCCAACGCTAATCCCCACCTCCGCGGCGCGGCCAACAAGCGGCCCCACACATACAACAGGGTAAAATGGATCAACGGAAGAAGGTGGCGCGGCTTTTCGATGTTTTGCGCCAATAACGCCCAGACGGCATACAGCAGGGCGGAAACGACGAGCGCGCGCGGCAGCCGAAACCGACCGGCGCGCCAAGCGATGGCGCCGATTGCCGTATAGGCGGCGAGCAGCCAAGCGTTTTGGCAGCCGATGCCGGTCCAAAGAAAGTTATCGAGCAAAAAACGGCGCACCCGCTCGGAAAACGGAAGCGGGCTCACCGCCGCCGTTCCGCCCCACTCACTGAAATGGCCGTGGACAAACGCCCAGCCGAGCTTGAAAAACGGGAAAAGGCCGCCTTCCGTGCGCGCCACCGCCGCCACCCAAATCAGCTGAAACAACGCGGCCGCCAAAACGGAAGCCGCCACCCGGCCCAAGCGGCGGTGCCTGTTCCAGTCTTCATGCCAAAGGAACAACAGCGCGGCGCCGAATGGGGCATACGACAGGCGCACTCCCATCAGCACGCTGAACAAGGCGGCCGGCAACAGCTGCGCCTTCCATGTCGTCTGTCGGTGCGCCCGCTCCATCGCCCACATGTACCACCAGAGCACGCCGAGCGCCGCACCGTCGGACATCGGCCGGGCGGCGGCGAGGAGCCCATAGCTTGAAGAGAGCACGGCCAAAGCGGCGAGCAGCGCCGCCGGCAGCGCCATCTGCCGGCGCAGCAGCCACACAAGCGGAAAAACGGCGGACAAGAGAACGAGAACATTCAACACGGACAGCGCCTTAGCCGGATTGGCGATGACCGCGTGAACGACCATGCCGCCGAAAATGAAATACGGATAGCCGGGAAAATGCGGCTGCATGGCCAATAAGTCATAGCGCTGAAGCGCCAGGGCAAAATCGACTTCATCCCATGTGGCCGCATACGGGCTGGCCCAATACAACGCGGCGCCGGCCAAAACGGCGACCAGTCCGATGCCAAAACAAAGCCAAAACCGGTCGGGCAACAGTCGTTTCACGAGCTTCCCTCCAAAGAAAAAATACAAGGCGCAGCTGCCTTGTACGTTACATGACGTTTTTTGCTTTTTCCTCCAAAGCGGCAATCGCCGGTTTCTCGACCACAGCGCTCTTTTGACCGCGGCGGCTCGTCACGAGCAAGAAAACGACGACAAAGTAGCCGATATAAGCGATCACTTCCTCGAGCGACGGCATCGACGAGTAGCCAAACAACGCTTTGAAAAAGACACCGACTTCACCGGAGAAAATGGGAGCGACGCCGTGGTCGCGCACATAGTGCTCATAATCGATCGGGTGTTCCGGAAGCAGCCAAGTCAAATCGTACACGTGCGGCATGACGCTGCCGATCAGACCGATGTCTTGCATCATGGAAATGGCTTGCACGAGCAAGCCGGCGGCGATCAAGACGATAAAAGCGCCGGTCACTTTAAAGAATGTCTTGAGCGGGATGCGCATCGTTCCCTTAAAGAAGAAGTAGCTGACCAACGCGGCGACGGCGATGCCTGTCGCCGCTCCCCAGCCTTGCAGCGCCGCACCGATGTTGCCGTGCGTGATGGCGGCGAAGAAGAAGACGGTTTCCACGCCTTCGCGCAAGACGACTAAAAACGAGTGAATGACCATGCCGGCGACATTGCCGGCGGTGATGAACCGATCCATTTTCCCTTCGACACTTTTTTTCATGTCGCGGCTATGCTCAGCCATCCAAAACACCATTTGCGTCAACAGCAGCGTCGAAATGATCATGATGCCGATTTTCAAGTACGTTTCGCTGCCCATGGCGGCAAACCCGGTAAAGACAAGCTGAAACAACATAGCGACACCGACGCTGGCGGCCACCGCCAAGGCGGCGCCAAGCCACACGTATTTCGTATACTCGCGATGGTTCACCCGTTTCAAATACGACGTAATAATTCCGACGATCAGCAGCGCCTCGAGCGCTTCACGAAACGTAATGAGCAGCGCTTGAACTTCCATGCCCCCGTCTCCCCTTCACATGTAGACTAAATCCGTTTCCGCCGTCGTACGTAAATCCAACCAGCGCCAATGATAATGGCAACGATAACGATAAGAGGGACCCAGTTTTTCGAGTTTGACAAATCGGTCCATTCCTTTTTTTTCACTTCATCCGGTTTTTCGGTGGCGCTTTCCGAAAAATGGCCAACTTCTAAGCTTTTCAAACCGAATTGCTTTTGCAGCGTTGTTAAAATCGTCTCTTTGCTTTTCTTAAAAGCGTTGATATCGGATTTTTTCTCGCCGACGCCGAACAGCCCCGGGTTGCCAAGCGACTGCAATGCGTTGTCAAACTCGGTGCGCAGCTGTTTGTCAAGCGCCGCGTCTTTTCCTTGAATGATCGGCGACAGCGCCTCATACGTGGCAAACGCCTTCGCCAACAGCCGCTTGCTCGTATCATACTGGTCAAAGTTTTTCTCAATATTGTCTAAGCGGCGGGCGATATTGAGCACTAAAATTTTTTCCATATTTTCTGTCACCGCTTGGCGGTCTTTGGCTTCGAGGGCTTTAAGCACCGCTTTGGCCGGCTCCGGCCCCATATGCATGTCGATCTCTTCTTTTACCGTTTCAAAAATTTCTTTAGCCGCGGCAAAATTCGGCGGCTCCTCATTCAGCTTTTCCTTCATCTGCTTGTAAGCTTCAGCGACCGCCTCTTTGTTCGGATCCCCGTATGAATAAGCGAACACGTTGAGCGGGATGAGATTGAAAATAACTATCATTGCTATGTAAAAAAAGAAACGCGGCCTTTTCACTTTTTCGTTCCTCCCATCAAGACTAATGATAATCATTATCATCCTTTCTGTCAATACAGGGACATCAAAAATGCGACCGCCGGAGACGGCGGCCTCACGAACAATGCCGGGCCCGCTCCGAGGAGCGATCGTGCGCCTCGCGGTCGCCGGCGACTTTGGCGACCGGGCGGCGCATTTCCTTCCATACGGCCGGGATGACCGCGGTCATATAGGCGGTGAACTTGATGAACGAGCGGCCGGTCGTCCGCACTTGATAGCGGATCGGCACTTCTTGCAAACGAAATCCTTTGCGCACCAAGTTGAGCGTCAGCACTTGGGCGTAGTTGTAATCGTGGATGATTTCCGCCTCCTCCATCGCTTGGCGCGAAAAGGCGCGCATCCCCGACTGTCCGTCATAGAGCCGCTGTCTGAGCAGCAGCGACTGCAGCCAAGTGAACAAATAATTCCCGAGGCGGCGATGCCATTTCATGCCGCGAATCGTGCCAAGAAAGCGCGAGCCGATCGTATAATCGGCCTCGCCGGCAACAATCGGCGCCAACAGGTCGGGGATTTGTTCCGGCGGATATTCGTTGTCCGCGTCGATCATCACGCCGATATCGGCGCCGAGGCGGACACACTCTTCAAGCCCCCGCCGCACCGCCGCACCGAGGCCGCGGTTTTCCGGCAAGCGGCAAATGATATCGGCCCCGGCTTCTTTCGCTACTTCGGCCGTTCGGTCCGTCGATCCATCATCAATGACCAAGACGCTGACCTCTATATCGGGGTGAAAATGACGCGGAATGCGGCGGATGACGTCGCCAATCGCTTCTTCTTCATTGTGCGCCGGCAAAAAGACGATGACGCGCTGCTTCTTCATCGCGCTCCTCCTTTCGGATCGCCTCAATTAACACCGGGCCGCGGCTATGGCTCGGATACGGCGCCCCAAGCAAATAAGCGATCGTCGGCGCCAGCGAAACGAGGCTTCTTTTCTCATCGATTCGTTTTCCTCGCTCAATCGCCGGACCGTATAGAAAAAACGGCACATACCGCTCCCCTTCATCGAGGTGACCGTGGCCGCCGATGCCATCCGCTTGGCCATGGTCGGCGCAGACGATCAATGTCGCGCGCTCGAGCTCGCCCCGTTCCGCAAGCCAGCTGACAAACTCAGCGATCAAGGCGTCCGCTTCTTCAATTTTTTCGATATACTCATCATACAAGACACCGCGGCTATGGCCGGTCTGATCGGTGGCGATCAATTGCACGACGAGCAAGTCCGGATTTTGTTCCTCAACGATGCGCTTCGCCCGCTCGATAATATAACGATCGGCTAGGTCGTTCGGCATGACGGCCGTCACCGTTTCGACATCGTCGCCGAACGAATCGACCAAATGGGCGATGCCGAGCAAGCGGCCGGTTTTTCCGATTTTCCGAAGCGAATCGAAAATCGTCTCCACTTTCGCCCCAAGCTTCCATACCATATTGGACCGGATGCCGTGCTCAAACGGATACGTCCCCGTCAGCATCGAGGTGAAGCAGACGACGGTGCGCGCCGGATAGACGGTTTCCATTTGCGCAAATTCCGTTCCTTGCGCGCGCAGCCGTTTCAAAAACGGGGCGTTCGCCGCTTCAAACCGGTCTTTGCGCATCCCGTCAATCACGATGACGTACACTTTGTCACTGACCGGCCCGGTGGGACTCGGCACGTTGCTCGTGTAAGTCGGAATGATCTCCGGCTGCCAGTCAAACAAATGACGGTGCAAAATCGATGAAAACAGCCACACCGCAGCGGCAAACAGCCAAAACGGCCCGCACAGCGACAACCAATCGGCACCGCGCTCGGCCAAAGACGCCGCATATTCCCACACCGACAGCAAAAGGAACAATTTCGGCAGCTGCTCTTGGGCGTTGCCGCTCGTCGAATCGCTGTTTTTCAACACCAGTTTCCAAAAGCGGGTGAAATTCCACCATGACGTGCCGATGCGCAAATGGTAATACAGCGTCCCCCAAAAAAAGACGGTAAAGAAAAAATAGAGCGCGGCCGAAAGCAGCAATAAGGCCACATCGGCAAACGACCAGACGATGAGAAAGACGATATACGGAATCCATAAATAATTGCGCAAAAACAGCGGATAATCGTAAACGTAGTAGACAACAAACAGCGGCAGCGCCGCCGCCAGGCCGAGCAGCCAAGCCGAGGCATGGCCATGAATCAGGTCGGCGGCATGACTGATGACCATCACCCCGACAGCGAAAATCGGCGTGAACGGCTTGCCTTCATTCAACAAATTCCAGCAGCGCGCCGCAATTTTTTCGAATCGTGATGCTTCTTTCATCGCTTCTCCCTTCCCTTTTTCCACACGCCCTGCACCACCTGCCAGTCGGACCGCCAAAACGCGAGCACAACGGCCCCAGCCGCGTAGGAAAATAGAAATTTCACCGCATGGGTAACAACGGCCGCCGCATAGGCGCGTTCTCCTGAGGCCCCCAACGTCGTCAGCGCAAACGCCATTACCGCCTCATACGTTCCGAGCCCGCCGGGAGCCACTTGGACGATTTGGCCGGAAACGGTCGCGCTGTTGACCCATACCGCCTGCCAAAAGGAAAGCGAAAGGCCCACGGTCTCAGCGACCGCGCCAATGACCGCCGCCTCGCACAGCCAGCTCGCTGCCACCGCCGCGACGATCCCCGCTCCGCGACGGCCCTGAAACACCGTCCGCCAGCGCCGCCATAACCGCTCGAGGCGGAGCGGGCGGCGAAGCACGACCGCGGCCAGCACGACCGCGGCGGCAACGGCCGCGGCCAAGAGCGGAACCTGGGGAATGTGATGGCGATACGCATACGTCCCAATGACCGTCCATCCGCCCAGCATCGCCATATCAAGGAACCGCATCACCGCCACCGATTCCACCGCCTCGCCGAACGAAACGCCGGGCTGGCGGGCGAGCACGACGACACGGGCGGCATCGCCGATTTTCACCGGGGCGACATGATTGACAAACAAACTGAGGAGCACGGCGCGCCCATAGACCGACAGCGCGAGCGGCTTCCCGACATATTGCTTCCACGCCCACGCCCGCAGCCAAAACGAAGCGCCATACACAAGCAGCACAGCGGCGAAGCGAACGGGCTGGCGAGCCAGTTCAGCGAGAGGAGCAAGCAAAAGGCGCCCATCAAAATAACGATGCGTCAGCCAGGCAAACAGCGCGATGAGCGCCGCGCCAACCATGGCGCGCGCCAAACGGGCCGCCCGCTTACCGTTCATGTTCGCGCGCCCACGCCACCGTCCGCGCCAACCCTTCGGCAAACGGCACGTTGGGCTCATAGCCAAACGCCTGCTTCGCCTTCGTAATGTCGGCCCACGTCGCTTTCACATCCCCTTTCCGCTCCGGCGCCTGCACGATTTTCAGATCGGGAAAGTGCTTCCGCAGCTCAGCGAGCAGCTGCTCCATCGTAACGGGCGCCCCCGCCCCCAAGTTGAACACTTCGCTTCGTCCGCCGCCGCGCTGAAGCGCCGCGATCATGCCGGCGACGATATCATCGATGTACGTATAATCGCGCGCCGTCCCTTGGCCATATACGACAATCTCCTCGCCTGCCAACAACCGGCGCAAAAACGTGCCGATCGCCATATCGGGCCGCCCCCACGGGCCATACACCGTAAAATAGCGGAACATCGTCATTCGGTATCCGTACAAATGCGCGTACGCATGACAAAACGACTCCGCCCCGTATTTCGCGGCTGCATACGGCGAGACGACACGGCCGTCCGCCATTTCTTCCTTGAGCGGGACATTGCCGCGGTCGCCGTACACCGATGACGACGAGGCGAACAACACATGGCCCGCCCCCGCCTCTCCAGCCGCCGTCAAAACGTTCACCGTCGCCTTAATGTCATAATCGATGTAAGCGAGCGGATGCGCCAACGAATACGGCACGCCCGGCAGCGCCGCCAAATGAAAGACGACATCGGGACGAAACTGGCTGAACCAGCGCTTTGTCGCTTCCCCATCAAGCAAGTCGAAGCGAGCCAGCGGCACCCGGCCGCCGGTGAGCGCGTGAAACTGCCGCTCCTTCCGTTCGGCAGGATAGTACGGATGAAAACAATCGATCGCCGCCACTTCATAACCTTGCTCATGCAGCCGAGCGGCCAAATGGCTGCCAATAAACCCCGCACCCCCGGTCACCACCACTTTCATTACCTTCACCTCATCCTTTTCCATTGTCCATTAGCATCTTACCATAAACCGCCGGGGAACGTCGTGGCGAACCGACAAAAACCAAATGTTTCCGTTTCCTACCTTGGCTTGAGCGTTTCCCCATTCGCCATGACACCATCCTCAAAACCATTCCGCCTTTGGCGCGGTGAAGCAGCAGTTTAGCCAGCGCGGCCTTCGCCCGGGATGGACGCCTGCAAAAAAAGGGGCGCCGCGCCGGACACCCTTGCCGATCAGTTTGTTCGCGTTTGGGAAACAGGAGAAAACCGAAGCTTGCTGATCGTTTAGTTCGCTTTCTGGATCACTTGCTGAAGCGCAGCCTCGATTGGAGGCAGCCATTTGTCGGCCTCCGCCTTGTTTTTCGCCTTCGCCGCTTCTAAGTAGCGTGTCGCTTGATCGTTCAAATCGGCGTACGCCTTGTCGCCGAGCAGCGTTTTGATATCCTGCTCGATCATGTGAATAAAGAGCGCGCCTTCCAAAGCGGTAATCACCGATTTGTCCTGCCCCCAATTTTCTTTGCTTTCTTCATATTCGTGAAGCGCCACTTTCGCCCAGCCGCGCACGAACGCGTGGTTTACCGCTTTCGGGTCGAGCGTTTTGACGTCCGTCTGCAAGTCGAACTGTTTCAAAATATAATCGGCTTCCTCGGCCGCATGCCGTTTCATATACGGGTAGACGGACTGATAAAACGCCCAGCCTTCCGCCTGTTCCACTTTGGCTTCCTCGGCGTTTTCCTTGGCCGCAGCCGCCGCCTTCGCCGCATAGCCGTGCGGGAGCGCTCCGCTCGCTAAGTAGAATGTTTTCATCAACGTTTTGTCCACCACTTGCTTGCCGAGGGCAAATGAGAGGGCATCATCGTTTTGGACGGCTTGCTCCATTTGCGCAAACGCGCCGTTGATGGCGTCAGCGAGCTTCGTTCCATACGCCGCATCGCGTTTTTCCACGGTCGGCTGCAAAATCGCATAAAACGCTTTTGCTTCCTCGATCTCTTCTTTCACTTCTTCTTTGTCAGCCCAATGCTCCTCTGCCTCGGTAAACTCGTGTTTGATCGTCGTGTAAAACGCTTTTTGCATCAACTTGTCAAAAATTTGCTTGACGACCAACGGCTCAAGCGACCCGTCCTTGCCGGCGGCTAGGGCGGTGGTAATATGTTCGTCAACCGCATCCTCAAATTCGGCGTCGCGTTTTTGCACAAGCGGCTGCAGCGTTTCTTTGTAGATGCTCTCCACCTTGCCGAAGTCAACCGCCCCGCCTTGCTTCGCTTTCTCAAGCTCGGCCAACGCTGCGCTGAACGCACCGGCGTAATCCACTTCCGCCTGTTCGTTTTCCTCCTCTGCTTTCGTCTCCGTGTTCGGCTTTTCTTGTTTCTCGGCGGCCGTTTTGTTTTCTTTTTCTGTCCCCGCCGTCTGTTCACTTTGACCGCATGCACCAAGTGCCAACGTTGCTACGGCGAATACGGCCATCCACTTCCCCTTCAATGTCATGATGTATCCCCCGTTCGTTTATAAAAATGATAATCAATATCAATGCAGCAAAATTATAAGAGAAAATGAATTTCAATGTCAATATAAATTGAAAAAGAGAGGACCCCCTTCTTCCCAGGTCCTCTCTTTCTCGATCGGTCACACTTTAATCACATGAGGGAAAAATTCATTGCCCACGACCTCACCGCGAATTGATGAAGACGGAATATTCACAGGCAACAATGGGAATAACAGCTCCGCCACCCGATACGCCTCTTCCAGATGCGGGTAGCCGGATAAAATGAAGTAGCGGATGCCCAGCTGCTCATACTCGCGAAGGCGCGCGGCCACGGTTTCCGGATCGCCGACAAGAGCGGTGCCGGCTCCGCCGCGCACAAGTCCAATACCCGCCCAAAGATTCGGACTGATCTCCAACGCTTCTTTTCTGCCGCTGTGCAGTTGCCGCATCCGTTGCTGCCCGACCGAATCGTAGCGGGCAAAGACCTGCTGCGCTTCTTCAATCGTCCGCTCATCCACGTAGCGAATCAATCGCTCCGCCGCTTCCCATGCTTCCGTTTCCGTTTCGCGCACGATTACATGAAGGCGAATGCCAAATTCGATGTCTCTTCCCGCTTGGCGGGCAAGTGCTTTGACTTGTTCGATTTTCTCTTTCACTTGTTCCGGCGGCTCTCCCCAAGTCAAATATACATCCGCATGGCGGGCCGCCACCCGTTGCCCCGCCTGTGACGATCCGCCAAAAAAGACGCGCGGATACGGTTTTTGCACCGCTGGAAACAACAGCTTCGCTCCTTGGACCGACACATGCTTTCCCGTCAACGTCACTTCCTCTCCCGCGAGCAATCGACGCCAAACAGTCAAAAACTCATCTGTTGCCTCGTAGCGTTCATCATGGGATAAAAACAAGCCATCGCCCGCCAGTTCAACCGGATCGCCCCCGGCGACCACGTTGACGAGGAGCCGCCCGTTCGAAAGGCGATCCAACGTCGACGTCATGCGGGCCGCCAACGTCGGCGTCATCAGTCCGGGACGAACAGCGACAAGAAAGCGCAATCGTTCCGTTTCGGCCGCCAATGCCGAAGCAAGCAGCCACGGATCTTCGCACGATTTGCCGGTCGGAATGAGCACCCCCGTATATCCTAAGCGGTCAGCCGCTTGAGCCACTTGTTTAAAGTAGCTGTATTCCGGAGAACGGCCCCCTTTTGTCGTCCCTAAATACCGCCCATCCCCGTGAGAAGGAATAAACCAAAGCAATTCCATCGTAAATCGCCTCCTTTATGAAACGGCTCGATCTTCGTTCAATTGAGAAACCGCCTGAATCACTTCCTGCATGCGCGATAGCAAGTCATCGGAAAGCACGATCCGACCTTCATCATCATGACCCAACGTCCAATCTAAAATAAAGACGCCATGCAAAATGGTTCGCGCTCCCAAAATGGAGAAAATCGGTTTAAGCGCATATTCGAGCGCCAACAAATGAGCAATGGTTCCTCCGGTGACAATCGGCACGACGAGTTTTTCTTTCAACGCTTTTTCCGGCAGCAAATCCAAATATGCTTTTAAAATGCCAGTATAACTCCCTTTATACACAGGGCTTAACACAATGATCGCTTTCGACTGCCGGATCCACTCATGGGTTTGGGCGATCGGCTCACTTGAGTCGTTCGCATACAGCAAATCTTCAGCAGGCAGATCGCGCAAACGAACGAGATACACGGTGTGACCAAGCCGTTGCAGCTGCTCTTTCACCCATTCCGCTACCCGGTTCGTTTTGGAAACACGTGATGGGCTTCCCGAAAGGATGGTCACCGTTGTCATTGGCCTTCCCCCATTCTTTTTCCTCATTGTCTGAGCAGGACGTTTCCCGCTCATCGTTCAAGCCCCTAACTTTGGTCCATGAAACGGCTTGGATCGATGAATGCATGCGTCATTTTGTCTTCGCTCTTCCTTGACAACCACAACCGCCTCGTTTACATTGACTCGTTTCGAAACCAATCCGGCTTTCTAAAATTGATCGGCCGCTTTTTCATCTATAACGCCCTCCTTTTTTCACCGAACGAACTGGCAGCGATCGCGCCCCGTTCGGATTCAGGACCCAAAATGCGGCGCAAAATCGCCTCCACCAAATCCGCAAACGCCGCATCGCCGCGCTGCCGCGGCCGCGGCAGGCGCACCGGCCAATCAAACGCGCACGTTCCGTTTTCAATCAGCACCACGCGGTCCGCCAACATCACTGCTTCATCGACATCGTGCGTGACCAACAAAGCGGTGAAATGTTGTTCCTGCCATAGCCGCTCGATCAGCCGTTGCATGTCAATTCTCGTCAAGGCATCGAGCGCACCAAGCGGTTCATCGAGCAACAATACTTGCGGCTGACTGATCAGCGCACGGGCGAGCGCCACCCGTTGCCGTTGGCCGCCGGACAGCACCGACGGCCACTCGTTGGCGCGCTCTGCTAACCCGACTTGTTCAAGCGCCTTGGCCGCCTGTTCCCGCCAATTCCCTTTCAAACCGAGACCGACGTTGTCGATGACGCGCCGCCATGGCAACAGACGAGCATCTTGAAACATGACCCGGGCTTTCGTATTGATTCCTTGGAGCGGCTCACCATCGAGTTGAATGATTCCCGATGTGGGCTCCTCCAAGCCGGCAGCCAAGCGCAATAACGTGCTTTTACCGCAGCCGCTTCGTCCGATGATGGCGATAAACTCCCCCCGTTTCACCGTCAAATCGATGCCGCTTAACACCGATTGAGCCCCAAATCGCTTGGCCACTTGAACAAAGACCAGTTCTGCTCCTTGCCCTGCCCCCATTTTTGCCTTCCCCTTTCCTCGCAGACTTGCACCCTACGGCCGATGTTGATAGTTCACATTCCAGCGAAGCAAACGGCTTTCCAAAAAACGGGCGATGCTGTCGGCGAGCTTGCCAAACAGCGCGTAAAGCAAAATACTGAAGACGACGACATCGGTTTGCATAAACTCGCGCGCATTCATGGCCAAATACCCGATGCCGCGGTCGGCAGCGATCGTTTCCGCTACGATTAAGGTCAACCACATGATGCCGAGCGCATAACGCACGCCAACCAAAATCGCTGGCAACGCGCCCGGCAGCCAGATGCGCCAAAACAACGCCCACGGCCCCAATCCATAGACCCGCCCCATTTCCAGCAAGCCCGCATCCACATTGCGAATGCCATGCCACGTGTTGACATAAATCGGAAAAAGAACGCCAAGCGCGACGAGAAACACTTTCGCCTCTTCACCGATGCCAAACCATAAAATGACGAGCGGAATCATCGCCAAATGCGGAATATTGCGAATCATTTGGATCGATGTGTCCAACAAACGCTCCGCCGGGCGAAACACCCCGTTGACTAGGCCAAGAAGAAACCCGATAGACCCGCCGATCGCGAATCCAGCCACCGCTCGCCCAAAACTGATGGATAAATGCTGCCATAGCTCCCCGCTCGACCCGAGGTGCCAAGCGGCCGCCATGACGGCGGTCGGCGCCGGCAGCACCCGCGAAGACAACCAACCGGTTTCTACAGCCGTTTGCCATGCCACAAGCAGAGCAACGGGCAACACCCACGGCACCGCCTTCCCCCAAGTCCATTCTGTCCATCTCGACGATTTCATCGCGTTCCCCCCGACTTCCTAGTGTGGTTTCTCATCCGAGCTGCCGCCCTGCGTTCTGACAGATGACGCTGCCAACGAAGCTGACCGATGACTTTTTTGTCACGAATCACCCCCGTTTTCTCTTCCCATTCCGTCTCCGCTTCATTTGGCTTCACGCCAAACCGCTTCGTTTACGTCGATTTTCTTTGGCAACAACCCTAGCTGGTAAAATTGATCTGCAATCGTTTGCTGTTGGGCGATGACCTCGTTTGTGATTGGTTCCAAGCCATACGTGCGGCGTTTGGATGCGATTTCAAGCGCCGCTTCATCAATGCCGAGTTCCGGCGCCAAAAACGTTGCCACTCCTTTCGGATCGCGGTTGGCCCACTGGCCGACTTTCTTCAGCTCCTCTAAGATGACATGCACGACATCGGCATGCTTTTGCGCAAACGAACGCGAAGCGAAGAAAAACTCACGGTTCGCCACCAACCCTTGGCCGTCAGCGAGCACGCGAACCTTCCCTGTTTGTTCAGCGGCGGCATAAAACGGATCCCAAATCACCCAAGCGTCAACGCTTCCTTGCTCAAAGGCGGCACGGGCATCGGCGGGCGGCAAATAAACGGGACGAATGTCAGAAAGCGTCAATCCAGCCTTGCTGAGCGCCTGGACAAGCAGATAATGGACGTTCGACCCTTTGTTTAACGCCACTTTTTTCCCTTTCAAATCGGCCACCGTCCGAATCGAGGAATCACGCCGAACCAAAATCGCTTCCGCCTTTGGGCTCGGCGGAGTCGTTGCCACATACAGCAACGGCGTCCCAGCCGCTTGGGCGAACACGGGTGGCGCCTCACCGGTATGGCCGAAATCAAGGCTGCCGGCATTCATCGCCTCCAACAATTGCGGCCCGCCCGGAAATAATGACCATTGCACCGTATAACCGAGCTGTTTTAATCGTTGTTCCAAGTCGCCGCGCGCTTTCAACATATTGAGCGTGCCGTATTTTTGATAGCCGATGCGGATGACTTCTCCCTCCTCCTTCTTGGTGGGAGATGGTTTCTGGGCATTGGCGGATTCGCTATGTCCTCCGCATCCCGAGACCATCCCTAACAAAACCGCCATGGGCACGAGCCATTTCCCCATTTTCCATTTGTTCATCATCGTTCCCCCTCGTTTCTAGATTTCGTAATTTCGTAAACGATTCTCACCTCCTAAACAAACTAAATCGATGCGAAAACTACGGATAATACCAATAAAAACCTACATATCCAATAGGATTTATTGGTTATTACTATAAAAAAATCATCCCCGTCTGTCAATCATTTTTTTCTGAAAAAAGAAAAAATCCAGAGGTTTCTTCCCCTCTGGATTTTCCTGTTTCTCGGTCATGATACATATTTACCAACAAGCTCTGCTAATGCCTCTTTCGGTTGATAGCCGATCGCTTTATCGACGAGCTCGCCGTTTTTGAACACAAGCAGCGTCGGAATGCTCATGACGCCGAATTTTGCGGCCGTTTCTTGATTTTCGTCGACATTCACTTTGACGATTTTCACTTTGTCGCCCATTTCTTGGTCGAGTTCCTCAAGCACCGGGGCGATCATGCGGCACGGACCGCACCATGGCGCCCAGAAGTCGACGAGCGTGACGCCGTCTTTCGTTTCCGCGGCGAACGTTTGATCTGTCGCATTGACAATGGCCATGCGGATTTCCCTCCCTGTTCGAAAATGCTGCAAGCAAAGTATACCATGGAAATCGACAGCGGTGCGAATGTTTTGCTTTCGTTTCTAATATTCGCTCCGCACCGGAATTTATCCAAGAAAAACGGGCGGCGCACGCCGCCCGTTTCAGCGATTACGAATGCACTTTCAGTTTTTTGAATTCTTCCGTGAGAAGCGGAACGACTTCGAACAAATCGCCGACAATGCCGTAATCGGCGACTTTGAAAATGTTCGCTTCCGGGTCTTTGTTAATCGCCACGATCACTTTTGAGTTCGACATGCCCGCCAAGTGTTGGATGGCTCCGGAAATGCCGCAAGCGATGTACAGATCCGGCGTGACGACTTTCCCCGTTTGCCCGATCTGCAGCGAATAGTCGCAATAGCCGGCATCGCACGCCCCGCGCGATGCGCCAACCGCGCCGCCCAGCACTTCGGCCAGCTCTTTGAGCGGCTGGAAGCCTTCGGCGCTTTTCACCCCGCGGCCGCCGGCGACGATCACTTTCGCTTCCGTCAAGTCGACGCCTTCGGCCGTTTTGCGGACGACTTCTTTGATGATCGCGCGTAAGTCTTTAATCTCCACGGCGAGCGTTTCCACGCTGCCTGTGCGCGACTCATCGCGCTCGAGCGGCGCGATGTTGTTCGGGCGCACCGTCGCAAAAAGGATGCCGCTTGTGACGATTTTCTTTTCAAACGCTTTGCCGGAGTAGATCGGGCGCGTAAAGACAATGTTGCCGCCCGCTTCTTCGACCGCAATGACGTCGGAAACGAGGCCGGCGTCGAGCTTGATGGCCAATTTCGGCGATAAGTCTTTGCCGAGCGCCGTATGGCCGAAGACGATGCCTTCCGGCTGTTCTTTGTCAATCACGGCTTTTACTGCCTGCGAATACCCGTCGGATGTATAAAATGTCAAATTCGGATGTTCAACGACAACGACGCGATCCGCACCGCGGTAAATGAGTTCGTTCGCATGCGCTGCGACTTGATCGCCGACGAGCACCGAGACGACTTCCCCACCTTCAGCGATCGTTTTGGCTGCTGCGATCGCTTCAAACGAAACGTTCCGCAGCGATCCGTCGCGTACTTCCGCCAATGTCAACACTTTGCGTGCCATTCTTTCAGTCCCCCTATTCTTTGATTCCCCGTTGTTTTTCAGCCAAACGCCGGCAGCAGTTCTCGCTTATACCGCTTTCGCTTCAGAACGGAGCAGCTGAACGAGTTCCTTCCCTTGATCGGCGATTGCGCCTAGCCAAATTGTTCCTTGCCTCGCGCTTCGCCGCTAGGAACCATTCGGCCGTTCTTACACGACTTTTGCTTCGGAACGAAGCAAGTGGACAAGCTCTTTTACTTGGTCGGCTAGCTCACCTTGCAAAATTTTCCCTGCCTCGCGCTTCGGCGGCAAGAACACTTCGATCGTCTTCGTTTTCGCTTCGACGTCGTCTTCGTCAAGATCCAAATCGTCAAGCTCCAGCTCGTCAAGCGGTTTTTTCTTTGCCTTCATAATCCCCGGCAGCGACGGATAGCGCGGTTCGTTCAGCCCTTGTTGCGCCGTGACAAGGAGCGGCAGCGACGTTTCGATGATTTCCTCATCCCCTTCGACATCACGCACAACGGTCACTTTGCCGCCGTCGGCAATCTCCAGCTTTGTGATCGTCGTTACATACGGAATGCCGAGCAATTCCGCGACGCGCGGCCCGACTTGCCCCGAACCGCCGTCAATGGCGACGTTGCCGGCCAAAATAAGGTCGGGGTTTTTGTCCTTCAAATATTCGGCAAGCACTTTCGCGACCGTGTGTTGGTCTTGTTCCTCCACATCATCGTCAATGTTGATGAGCACCGCTTTATCGCAGCCCATGGCGAGCGCCGTGCGCAGCTCTTTTTCCGCCTCTTCATTGCCGACCGTGACAACGGTTACTTCTCCGCCGTGTTGGTCGCGCACTTGAATGGCCTCTTCGATGGCGTACTCATCGTACGGGTTGATGATGAACTCAGCGCCTTCCTCATTGATCTTGCCGTTAGCGATCGAGATTTTTTCCTCTGTGTCAAAGGTGCGTTTCATGAGGACAAAAATGTTCATGTCGTTTTCCCTCCTCAGTTTGATCCAACATTGTTTCAGTTGCCAACATTCAGACATCGATGGCGATTATTTACCTTGAAAGACGGGCGGACGTTTTTCCAAAAACGCCTGCACGCCTTCTTTCGCATCCTCGGATACAAACACGCGGCCAAACCATTCCGCCTCGTCGCGCACCGCTTCAGCGAACGGCTTTTCCTTCGCGGCGTTGAGCAATTCAATGACCGCGCGGACGGAAATCGGGCTTTTTTCGGCGATCTTTTTCGCCAACGCTTTTGCCTCGTCAAGAAGCCGCTCTTCCGGCACCGCCTTGTTGGCCAGCCCCCATTCGACCGCTTCGCTCCCGGTGATCGGCTCGCTCGTCCACATCATTTCCGCCGCCTTGCCGAAGCCAACGAAGCGCACGAGCCGCTGTGTGCCGGCAAACCCAGGAATGAGTCCGAGCTGCAGCTCCGGCAAACCGAGCTTGGCGTTTTCGGCGACAAGGCGAATATGGCAGCTCATCGCCAGCTCCAGTCCCCCGCCTAACGCCGCCCCATGAATCGCCGCGATCACCGGTTTCGGGAAACGTTCGATCCGCTCCATCACCAGCTGGCCGTCGCGCGACAACGCCGACGCCTGCTCGGCGGAAGCGATCGCCGTAAACTCTTTAATGTCGGCGCCAGCCGAGAAAAACCGCCCCTCGCCGTGCAGCAGGACGACCCTGACCTCTTGGTCGATCTCAAGTTCATCGAGCAAGGATGAAAACTCTTTCAAGACAGCGGATGAAAGGGCATTCGCCGGCGGACGCGAAAACGTCACGACCGCAACGAACCCCTCTTTCGTCAGACGAAATGAGTCCATAAAACCTCTCCCCTTTCTGCGTCTCCGTCAGCGCCCGGCAGCGCACCCTTTGATGAGCAGCTCATATACCGGGTCGGCGAGCGCCGCCAAATCGTATTTTTGTTCGTTCATCACCCACGTCGTCACCGTCTCGTCAAGGGTGCCGAAAATCATTTGCCGAGTGAGACGGACGTCCAAGTCGCGGCGAAATTCCCCTTTTTCCATTCCTTCGACGATGATTCGATCAATGAGCCGCAAATAGCCTTTCAGCACCTCGTTGATGCGATGGCGCAGCTCTTTGTTTGACTGCCGCAGCTCAAGCTGCGTTACGACCGCCATGTGCGGATCGGCGGCAAAAACCGAAAAATGGGTTTTTACCAATACGTACAATTTCTCCAATGAGCTTGAAATTCCTTCTGTCTCTTGTTCAATTTTCTCAATAAACGAGCCCATTTTTTCCTCGAATAACGAGATTAAAATATCTTCTTTGTTTTTGAAATACAAATAGATCGTGCCGTCGGCGACACCGGCCTGCTTGGCGATTTTTGACACTTGCGCCTGATGGTAGCCGTGCTCGGCGATGACGACGACGGCCGCATCAATGATTTGCTTAAATTTCGGTTTTTCTCTGCGCAACCTTAGATTCTCCTTTTCTTGATCGCCAATCATCGAGTGAATGAATCATCATTCATGTTTTTATTTTACGGATCGTTCTGACGATTTGTCAAGCTTCTTTTTCTCTTCTTCCACGAGCGTCCGGCGCAAAATTTTTCCGACCGCTGTTTTCGGCAGCTCGCTGCGAAACTCATACAAACGCGGCACTTTGTAAGCGGCGAGCCGCGCGCGCATAAACGCATCAAGTTCTTGTTCGCTGCACGTCTCCCCGGCTTTGAAGACGACAAACGCTTTCACTGTCTCGCCCCGGTACGGATCAGGCACGCCGATCACCGCCGCTTCCTGCACTTTCGGATGTTGATACAGCGCCTCTTCGACTTCGCGCGGGTAAATGTTGTAACCGCTTGCGATGATGATGTCTTTTTTCCGGTCCACGATGTAAAAATAACCGCGCTCATCCATATAGCCGATGTCGCCCGTATACAGCCATCCATCGCGCAGCACTTGCGCGGTTTCTTCCGGCTGATTCCAATAACCTTTCATCACTTGCGGCCCGCGCACGACCAGCTCGCCAATCTCTCCCGGCGGCACTTCCTCGCCCGTTTCCAAGGAAATGATTTTCGCTTCGGTATCCGGCCAAGGAACGCCGATACTTCCTTTCACCCGCTCCCCGTCCCAGACAAAATTGCCATGAGTGACAGGGGACGCTTCTGTGAGACCGTAGCCTTCAATAAGCTTCCCGCCGGTCGCCCGCTCGAACTGCTCCTGCACCTCGACCGGCAATGGGGCCGAGCCGCTGATGCACACATTGATGGAAGACAAGTCATACTTCGGCAAATCCGGATCATTCAGCAGCGCGATATACATCGTCGGCGCACCTGGAAACATCGTCGGCCGAGTGCGCTCGATCGTTTTCAGCGTTTGTTTCACATCAAAGCGCGGGAGCAGCACCATTTTGCTTGCCATCATCACGGACAAATTCATGATCGTCGTCATGCCGTATACGTGGAAAAACGGCAGCACGCCAAGCACGGTCTCTTTTCCTTTTTCACATTTGTACACCCAATGGGCGCACATCAACGTATTGGCAATCAAGTTGCGATGTGTGAGCATCGCCGCTTTCGGACGTCCCGTCGTTCCCCCGGTGTATTGCAACAAAGCGATGTCTTCCTGAGGATCGATGGCGACTGGAAGCGGCGCTCCCTCGTTCTGCCCGACAAGCGAACGGAACCAATGAACCGCATCGTTCTCCTCAATCTGAACGGACGGCATCTTCTGTTTCCGTTGCACGAGCGGATACAGCCATTTTTTGACCGTCGGCAAATAGTCTTGCATTCTCGTGACGACCCAGTGTTTCACCGGCGTTTTCCCTCGCAGCGCTTCCGCCTTTGGGTAAAGCAAGTCGAGCGTCACGAGCACAGACGCGCCGCTGTCGTTCAGCTGGTACTCGAGCTCGTGTTCAGTGTAAAGCGGATTCGTCTGCACGACGATGCCCCCCGCCAAGAGCGCTCCGTAGTAGCTGATGACCGCCTGCGGGCAGTTCGGTAACATGATGGCGACGCGGTCTCCTTTTTTCACTCCGAGCGCCTGCAGCGAACGGGCAAACGCTTGAACGCGTTTCCATAATTCGCGGAACGTTATCGTCTTTCCTAAAAAATCAATCGCCACCCCATCACCAAACTGTTCTGCGGTCTCGCGCAAAGAATCCGGAAGCGTTTTCGCCGGATATTCCAATGTGTGCGGAATTTCCGGTGGGTAATGCGCAAGCCATCGTTTTTCCATCCTCATCCCCCCTTATTTCTATTTTATCGTTCGATTCGTAATTTTTCATCAAAAAAGAGACTCATCACCACAACTTGGACTTAACAGACGATACACTTCTCTGCACAAGTGTCTGCAAAACATGATTGGTTTCCTCGTCTTTCTTGGATGCATCAGCAAGGGAGGTGCTAAAAAAATCAAGTACAACTTTTGGTGAAGAGCCAAAAAAAGAACACCGGAATCAAATCCGGTGTCACCAAAACCAATACGCCAACCCCATCAGCAAAAAACAAGCGCAAACGACAAACAATATTTTCGCCAACACATCGACCGAGCGGTTGCGGACCGCCATATACACAATGCCGGCGACCAGCAGCAGCCCGACCGCAATCAACAATCCTTTCACGACTTGCTCCATCGCGTCGTTCCCCTTTACTGAATGCCTTCGCCGATCACAAACGACAATCCGATCGAAATGACCATCGAAATCAGGCCGACCGCCCGATTGTCGTTGGCGATCTCCTCATCGATGTTAAACTTTGGCGTCAAAAACTCGTAAATAAAATACGCAGCCAGCAAAAGCAAAAACCCATACATTCCCCAGCCGATCATCGACAACAGCGATTCATGGCGCTCAAGGGCATAGCGAAAAATGTTGGCGATGCCAAAGATTTTTCCGCCCGTCGCCATCGCCACCGCCACATTGCCTTTGCGGATTTCTTCCCAATTTTTATATTTCGTGACCAATTCAAACACCGCTAAAAAGATGACGAGGCACAACACGGCGACGCTGAAATTGGCCGCCGTTTTCACCATGTCGTGCTCCCAAAACGACGCCATTGCCATCGCCCCCATCATTTCAGTTCCACGATCGTCACCCCGGTGCCGCCTTCATTCGCCTCTCCGAACCGGAAGCGTTTCACCGCTCGGTGTTGTTTTAAAAACTGCTGCACTCCTTGCCGGAGAGCGCCCGTCCCTTTGCCGTGGATGATCGACACGCGCGGGTAGCCGGCGAGCACGGCATCATCCAAGTATTTCTCAAGCCGAATGAGTGCGTCTTCGTACCGTTCGCCGCGCAAGTCCAGCTCGAGGCTCACATGGGCGTCCTTGCCTTTCACCGTCGCGATCGGTGTCACTTCGTTCGCCGGCGCGCTGCCGATATACTCCAAATCGCGCTCATGAATTTTCATTTTCAAAATGCCAAGCTGCACTTGCCATTCGTCGTCCGACACTTTTTCGATCAAATACCCTTTTTGGTTGAGGCTCGTGACTCTCACTTCATCGCCCGGCTGGAACACATGGCGTGAGACGGCCTTTTTCGCCGTGTTCCGCTTCTTTGCTTTTGGCACCGCAGCAGCGAGCCGCTGTTTCGCCGCGGCGAGCTCCTGCTCGTTTACTTCCGCCCGCTTTTCTTTTTGCAAACGGCGCAGTTCGTGGATGATCCGCTCGGCCTCGCGCTCGGCGGCGCGGATAATGTCAGTTGCCTGCTTTGCCGCTTCCGCAAGCCGCTCTTCTTTTTCCTCTTCCAGCGCCGCGAGCGTTTGCTCCCACTCAGCGCGCATCCGCTCGGCTTCCTCAAGCGCCGCGAGCGCCCGCGCTTCGTCTTCCTCGGCTTGCTTTTTGCTTTTCTCCAGCGAGGCGATCATGTTTTCCACGCTATGGCTTTCCGCGCTCACTTGCGCTTTCGCCCGCTCGATCACCCGCTCATCCAACCCTAAGCGGCGTGAAATGTCAAAGGCGTTGCTGCGTCCGGGAATGCCGATCAACAGTTTATACGTCGGGCGGAGCGTTTCGGTGTCAAATTCGACGCTCGCGTTGACCACGCCCGCGCGGTTGTAGCCGTACGCTTTCAGCTCGGGATAATGCGTCGTCGCCACCGTCCGCGCCCCGCGGCCGTGCACTTCATCCAAAATGGCGATCGCCAGCGCCGCTCCTTCCTGCGGGTCGGTGCCGGCCCCAAGCTCGTCAAACAACACGAGGCTTTCGCCATCGACATGGCGCAAAATGTCGACAATATTGACCATATGGGACGAGAACGTACTCAAGCTTTGTTCAATCGACTGCTCATCGCCAATATCAGCGAAAACCGAACGGAACACCGCCGCTTCCGATCCGTCGGCCGCCGGGATGAACAGCCCCGCTTGCGCCATGACTGTCAACAAGCCGATCGTTTTTAACGTCACCGTTTTCCCGCCGGTGTTCGGTCCGGTGATGACGATCGTCGTATAATCGCCGCCCAGCTCAATGTCATTCGGCACCGCCTTCTCTTGATCAAGCAGCGGATGGCGCGCCTGCAAAAAGCGAAGGTAGCCGCGGTTGTTGACGGCTGGTTTGGTCGCCTGAATCCGGCGGGCGTACTTCACCTTGGCGAACGCAAAATCAAGCGCCGCGAGCGCTTCGACCGCCCGCGCAAGCGGCTCGGCCTGTGCGGCGACTTTGGCCGAAAGTTCGCGCAAAATGCGCTCGATTTCCTGCTTTTCTTTCATCCGCGCCTCGCGCAGCGCGTTGTTTAACTCGACGACCGCCTGCGGCTCGATAAACAGCGTCGCCCCGGACGCCGACTGGTCATGGACGATGCCGCCGTAAGCGCTCCGATACTCTTGTTTCACCGGGATGACGTACCGGTCGTTGCGGATCGTAATAATGGCGTCCGACAGCCGCTTTTGCGCCGCTGGCGAGCGGATGATGCTCTCGAGTTTCTCGCGGATGCGCGCTTCCGCTGACCGAATTTGCCCGCGCAGCGAGCGAAGGCGGTCGCTCGCCGCATCCAATACTTCGCCATGGTCGTCGATCGAGCGGCGAACGTCATGCTCGAGTTCCGACGCCTCGGCAAGCTCAGCGGCATACGAAGCCAGGCGCTCCAGGCCGCCGTGCTCCTCTTGCAGATCGGTGATCAGCCGCTTCATTTGCCGGCTTGCGGCCGCTGTCGCCGCTACTTCCAGCAGCTCTTGTGGGCTGAGCGTGCCGCCGATCGCCGCCCGCTTCAAATGCGGACGAACGTCGACCACCCCGTCGAGCGGCGCATAGCCGGCCAGCCGCAAGACCGCCGCGGCTTCATCCGTTTCCTCGAGCCAAGCGGACACTTCCTTCCAGTCAGATGACGGTATGAGCGCATCGATTTTTTCCAAACCGAGCGGCGAGGACGCATGCTCGGCCAACTGCGCTTTCACTTTATCGAATTCTAGGGTGTGAAGCACTTTTTGTTGCACGTATCTAACCCCCAGCTGATTCATTTCTTTCGTTTGCCGCGCAAAAACTGTTGCAGCTTCTCAAGCGGCCATGTGTTGACGACCGTGTCTTTCTTGATCCAGCCTTTCCGGGCCGCGGCCACCCCGACCGCCATATCGTCAAGCATGTCCAAATGGTGGGCGTCCGTGTTGATGGCGATGTACGCCCCTGCTTCCTCCGCTTTTTTCACGTAATCCGCCGACAAATCAAGCCGGTTTGGATTGGCGTTCAGCTCAAGGATCGTCTTTGTCTCCGCCGCCAGCTCGATCAGCCGCTCGATATCGACATCATAGCCGGCGCGCTGGCCGATCAGCCTGCCGGTCGGGTGAGCGATGACATCGACATACGGGTGGAAAAGCGCCGCTTCCAACCGCTTCATGATCGTCTCGCGCGGCTGTTTGAACCCGGAATGAATGGCGGCGATGACAAAATCAAGCTCCTCGAGCACATCATCATCATAATCGAGCGTTCCATCCGGCAAAATATCCATTTCGACGCCGGCCAAAATCGTCAAATCCGAATAACGCGCGTTCAGCCGCTCAATTTCCTCGCGCTGGCGCCGCAGCCGCTCCGGCGTCAAACCGTTGGCGACTTTCAAATAGCGCGAATGGTCGGTAATGGCGATATACCGGTAGCCGCGGCGACGGCACGCCTCGGCCAACTCCTCGAGCGAACACGCCCCGTCGCTCCATGCCGAATGCATATGCAAATCGCCTTGCATGTCTTCCAGGCGCACAAGCGGCCAATCAGCCAAAAACCGCTCCACCTCCGTGCCGTCTTCACGCAGTTCAGGCGGAATATACGGCAGCCCGAAATGGGCGTAAAACGCCGCTTCACTCGGGAACGTTTTCACCTTGCCTGTCGCTTGGTCTTCGACGCCGTATTCGCTGATTTTTTCCCCGCGTTCTTTGGCGAGCTGGCGCATCCGCACATTATGGTCCTTCGATCCAGTGAAATGGTGAAGCGCGGTCGCAAATTGCGCTTCGCTGACCAGCCGAAAGTCCGCGGCGATCTCATCCTCATACCGAAACAGAAGCGACACTTTCGTCTCCCCAGCGGCGATCACCTCGCGGATGTGCGGCAGCCGAAGCAGCGCCTCGCGCACCTCCATTGGGCGGGCGGTGGCAATGACATAGTCCAAATCTTTCACCGTTTCGTTCCAGCGCCGCAAACTGCCGGCCCGTGAAAAACGGATCACCCCATCCATTTCGGCAAGCCGGCGCTCGATATCGGCCGAAATCGGCAACACCCGGGCCAGCGGCAGCCGCTCGGGGCGCTTGCCCGCCTCTTCGATGGCCATCAGCAGCTTTTCCTCTGTTTTCGCGCCGAAACCAGGAAGCGCCCGCACTTTTCCCGCGAGGCACGCTTCCTTCAATCCGTCCATATCGACAATGCCCAGCTCTTGATGCAGCTTGGCGATTTTTTTACCGCCAAGCCCCGGGATTGTAAGCAAGGCGAGCAGCGTTTCCGGAATGTCGCGCTTCAATTCTTCGAGCACCGACGATGAACCGGTTTCGACAAACTCGGTGATGATCGCCGCCGTGCTTTTGCCGATGCCGGGAATGACGGTGAAATCGTCGATTTCCGTCAGGCTTCGCTCGTCCGTTTCCAAGGCGTTCGCCGCTTTGCGAAACGCCGTCACCTTAAACGGGTTTTCCCCTTTAATCTCCATATACAACGCAATCGTCTCAAGCAAGCGGATGACCTCTTTTTTATGGACGCTCATCCCCGTCCCTCCCTTTCCCAAAACACCGCGGCCGCGCTCGGTCAGACGCGGCCATGAATCCACCAATGGTCAAGCATCTCCGACAACACCGGCGTATGTTTCACAATCGCGGTTGCCATGAGCGAACGCTGCAGCTGCTCTTGGACGCTGTCAATCGGCACGAGCGCGCCGATATACAAAAGCAAAAAGACAAGCAAATACACCTCCGCAAATCCGAGCGCCGCCCCGGCCAAGCGGTTGACGCTGCGCAACAGCGGCAGCTGAGCGACGAAATCGAGCATCGAGCCGATGATCTGAAGAACAATTTTCACCACAAAAAATAAAAGTGCAAAAGAAATCGCCCGATAATACGCATCATCCAAATGCGCGCTCTGAAACAACAGCTTCACCGTCTCCGGGTCGCCAAACGTCGGATACGGAATCCAAAGGCGCAAGGTCGGCACAAACCGCTCATAATAGCGGTAGGCGAGGTAAAAAGCGATGAAAAACCCGGCCATATGAATGAATTGGAGAATAAAGCCGCGCTTTAAGCCAATCATCGCTCCGAGCAACAGGACAAACAGCACGATGACATCAATCATCCGGCTTCCCGCCCTTTTCCATGTTCATCTTTTCGACAAGTCGCTGATACTCTTCCTTCAGCTTCAAATATTCGCTGGCGATGTTGACAGCTGTCAACACGGCCAGTTTCGGCACATCAAGCATCGGATGTTTCTCACTGAACTCCTGCATTTTATCGTCAACGAGCGCCGCCACAAGCCGGATATGGGCCGGACTTTCCGTGCCGACGATCGTGTAGTTTTGACCGTAAATGCGGACGCTCACCCGCGTTTTTGGCTGTTCTGTCAAGCTTTCTCCCCCATTTCGCCAAATCCTACTGTTTATCATATCACGAACGCTGGTATAATGGAAAGATGCGACACAAAGGGACCCAGAAGAGGAGAAAGGAGAGAGGGAACGTTGTCAAACTATGTCATTCAAGCCGACCAACAGCTGCTTGCCGCCTTGCGCTCCCACTACCAAGACGCCTTGTCCGACCGGCTTCCACCCGGAGCGTTGTTCGCCGTCAAGCGCGCAGATGTCACGATCACCGCCTACCGCTCGGGGAAAGTGCTGTTTCAAGGGAAAGCGGCGGAACAAGAAGCGGCGAAATGGATGGGGGAGCAGGGAGCTCACCTAGCCAAACGACAGGAGAGAGAGAGCACCTCGCCCCCATCGGAACATAGGCTCGCGAAGCTTTCGGCCATCGGTTCGGATGAAGTCGGCACCGGCGACTATTTCGGCCCGATCGTCGTCGCCGCCGCCTACGTCGACCGCGCTCATCTCGACCAAATGGCCGCGCTTGGCGTCAAAGATTCGAAGCAGCTGAGCGACGAGGCGATCAAACGGATCGCCCCCGCCATTATGAAAACAACGCCGCATGCCGTCACCGTGCTCGACAACGCCGCATACAACCGCTGGCAGCAAACGGGCATGCCGCAGACGAAAATGAAGGCGCTCCTTCACAACCGGACGCTCGCGAAACTCGTTGACGCCATCGCGCCGATCGAACCGGAAGCGATCATCATCGACCAATTTTTAGAACGCGACTCGTATTTCCGCTACCTCGCGGATGAAACGCGCATCGTCTGCGAGCGGGTGCATTGCCTTCCAAAGGCGGAAAGTGTCCACGTGGCGGTCGCCGCGGCTTCGATCATCGCCCGCTATGTGTTTTTAGAAGAGATGGCGCGATTATCCCGCACCATCGGCGTCCCGCTTCCGAAAGGGGCCGGTGCCATCGTTGATGAAGCCGCCGCCCGAATCATCCGCCTGCGAGGAGAAGAGATGCTCGAGACGTGCGCCAAGCTTCATTTCGCCAACACAAAAAAGGCGCTTGCCATCGCCAAGCGCCGGTAGGGGTGTCCATCACTCCCATGGGAAACGACAGCGTTGGCTCCATCGTACAGACCCGCAGCAACGAAACGCCGCTGTTTCCCGTCCTTTCCGGCTTGACAAAAAAAAAAAGTTACTATACCCTATTATTATAAATTTTTCTTAAAAAGTAGGCTTTAAGATGTTTAGGAAAATATTAACTTTCATTTTTTAGCTGTTGTTTTATTCTCCTCGGTATTAACAGCTTTTGCAGCAAGCGGTACGTACGAATCGACGTACAGTTTGACCGGAGGGCTTAACAGCCGCACGTTTGATGCAAGTGCGACACCAAAGTTTGTTGTGACAACATATCCATCAAAAGGATTAAAGGGAACAAACATGACTTTATATCTGAAGAAAGAAGGATTTTTTGGAGATTCTGATATTGATAGCGGCACGGTTTCATCAACAGAAGTGGATAGCGTCACCCTTTATCAATCGGGCTCAGGTTCCGGTAAATATTATATCAGATTCAGAAACTTCACCGGGAGCTTATTTGAGGGAAAAGTAAAAATTGATTACAGTTGGTAAATTCATAAACTGGGATTGGTGACATGCATGAAAACGATTGGATTCTCAGTTGACTTACATCCCCCGCTATTTATGATCGTTTTTGTCATATTATGTGGTATCACTTGCTTCATTTTGAAAAAAAGGAAAGCGAATATCACCGTGAAACAACTCTTTTTTGTCGCAGCTACGATATTTTATTCTTTGTCTGTTGTCAAATTAACCTTACTCCCAATCACGATCAGCTTTGATCAAACAAGCGATCCGGACATGCCTTGGAAATACTATTATCAGTTGATCCCGTTTCAAACCATTATCTCTACGTGGAAGCATGGCAACTTTTTGCAAGTGGTGGGGAATATTGTTCTCCTTCTCCCGTTGCCGATTTTAATAGGACTATTGAAAAAACGCAGCACAGGCTTTTTTCGAACGTTGACTGTTGTCATTTCCGTAAGTTTAGGCATTGAATTGACCCAATTACTCATTAATTGTTTAACTGGAGTTCCAAACAAAGTAGCGGACGTAGACGATTTTATATTAAATTCCATTGGTGGTTTGGTTGGATGGGCAACCATAAAACTATATTTTGTTTTGATAAGGGAGAAGAACGATCCATCTTTTCACCTTCCCAATTCAGCAGACAACTCGACTCACTAATATGAGTCGTTCATCGTGACAACAAAATAGGGTGCGCCTGATGACCGGTTTCAAGAAGTAAAGCGCCACCCCAACATCATGAAAAATGGGTGGATTCCTTGATGATGTGCTCATCGATTTATGAGACATGAACCTCCTTGTGGGCAGTTGGTAGCACAGCGATTCTAACCAAGGAATCGGGTTCATGTCTCCCTTTTTTAGTTGTCAATTTATGTTAGCGAATTTGCTCATCTACAGTAAAGCAAGTTCTTATTTAGAAGGATTCATGATTTTGAAACGTTTGTCAATGAAATTTTTTAATTGCCCCCACATGGATTTTCACACACAAAAAAAAGCTGCCATAAAAACCGATTCATCACAGTTTTTATGGCAGCTTTTACTTTACCGATGACCAACGACCGGATGCGGCACATAAAGAGAGGCAGCGACTTTCCAATCGACGGCCGTCCTTGCTCGTTCAACTGTCTGTCATTCGCTTCCTCATGCTCGTTCTTCGAGCGCCGCGACGACTTTTTCCGCCGTGCTCCGGCTCGATTGCGGGTTTTGCCCGGTGATCAAGTTGCCGTCGCGCACCGAGAAATCGGTCCATTTCTCGCCGCGGACGAAATTCGCCCCGCGCAGGCGCAAGGTCGACTCAAGCAAAAACGGCATATGCACATCAAGTTCGACCTCGCGTTCTTCCTCATCGGTAAACGACGTGACCGTTTTCCCTTTCACGATCGGCGTCCCGTCTTTGTATGTCGCGTTCACCAACCCTGACGGCCCATGGCAGACAGCGGCGATGATCCGGCCGTCTTCGGCGAATTGCTGCAACACGTATTGCAGCGTTTCGTTGTCCGGGAAATCAAACATCGTCCCGTGTCCCCCGGGGAGAAAAATGGCGTCAAATCCGTTCGCGTCATCTTTGCTTAAACGTGCCGTGTTTTTCAGCGCCGCTTCCGCCTCGGCCCAAGACGAGTCTTTCACATTGATGCTGCGCGGATCCAACGGCACGTCGCCGCCTTTGATGCTCGCCACTTTCACGTCATACCCTTTTTCTTTAAACACCAAATACGGCACGGCAAACTCTTCAAGCCAAAGCCCGGTTTTGTGGTCGTCCGTGATCGTCGTATGGTTCGTCACCACCATAAGCACTCGTTTCGTCATGCCCGCCTTCCCCCTTTCCAGTCTGGAATGTTCTCTGCTTCTCATCATACTTTACATTGAGCGAAAACGAAAAAAATATGCTTATGAAATAGAAATGTCGTCATGATGGCGCAAACCATGTGCCTAAGAGCGCAGCGATGGCAAGGAACATGCCGTTTCACCGCATCCTGTGTCCAATCGAAAAACCGTGTCGTTTCGCTCGTTCGCTCACGGCGAGGAAAAACCGCTGCTGTTCCGCCCGCGAAAAAAGAAAGCCGCTCCCCGAATCATTTGGGAGCGGCAGCAGCCGGTCATTTTAACTAATTTTCTGCTGTTCAAGCCCATCCGCCTCGCTCATCGGCTGTCCAAACGGCCACCAGTTGGCGCGGCCGAACGTGCGGACCATGACCGGGACAAACAGCGGGAGGACGACAAGAGCGTAAAGCAAAAGCCCTGTCAATACAATCGTCGCGATTTGCAAGAGCGACAGAACGCCGGACGGATACATCGCGGCAAACGTCCCGCCCAAAATGACGGCGGCCGAGATGATGACCGTCCCCATATGGCCCATCGCTGACAGCATCGCTTCTCTCACCGGCCGGTCGCGGTATTCGTTGAACCGGTCCATCAGGAAGATGCTGTAGTCGATGCCGAGCGCCATAAGCAGGACGAAGGCGAAAAACGACACCGCCCAGTTCAAACCGGCGTAGCCAAGGCCGTTGACGAAGATGAGCTCGGTGACGGCCATCGACGTGTAATACGTCAACACAAGCGACAAAATTAAGTAGAGCGGCATGATCAACGACCGGAGCAGGGCAGCCAGCACGATGGCGATCCCCGCCAGCATGAGCACCGCTGTGTGCCGATAGTCGGCGTTCGAAATCGCCCGCAAATCGGCATACGTGCTTGTGACGCCGCCGACGGCGATGCGCACCCCGTCCAGTTTTGCTTCTTTCACTGCCCGTTCGGCAGCAGCGCGAATGTCATCGATGCGGCCGAGCGCCGATATAGAATACGGATTTTCTTTGAAAATGACATCAAATGTGACGATGCGCCGATCTTTTGACATATACGCGTCTTTCGCCTGCGCAAATTCTTTGCTTTCAAGCGCCGCTTTCGGCATATGCCAGCCGGCCATGTCCTTCGCCGGCGCCGATGACAAATCGGTCAAATACGTTTCCGCCGTTCCCAGACCGCTAGCCACCTTCTGCAAACCGGACGCGCTTTGGTCCAAGCCGTTGACAAGCTGGCCGAGCTGGCCGCCAAGGGCCGAGAAGTGCTCAAGCAGCTGCCGCTGGCCGCCGTTGACTTGCTCGAGGCCGGACGCGAAGCGCGGCAGTTGATCAACGGCTTGTTGTTGACCGTTGGCCGCTTTCGTCAAGCCGGCTTCAAGCTCGCCAAGCCCGGCGATGATTCGATCCAAACCGCCGTTAATCGCGGCTTGCCCGGCCGTCAGTTGGGCAAACGACTCATTCGCTTTCGCTAGGCCGGTGCGCGTTTGGTCAAGAACCCCGTTCAACTTCGCCAAACCTTTAGCCATTTCGTTCGTCTGGCCGACTAAGGAGGCGACGGTCATTTTCGCTTGTTGATATTGTGCGTCTTCACCGAGCTCCGGGTGCGACTGCTCGACTTGCGCAAGCAGCGTTTGCACGGCGGCGAGCTGATCAGCGACCGCCTTTAAGCCTGTTTCAATTTGCTTGTATTGGCTGCTGATCGCCGCCAAGCCTTGTTCGGCTTGTTTGTAGCCGCTAAGCAGCTGCGTGGCGCCGTCTTGCAGTTTTTTCGCATTGGCGCGCAAAGTCGCCAAGCCGTTTTTCAACTCGCCGGCCCCGATCGCTCCGCGGCGCACGCCTTGTTCAATTTGGCTCAAGCCGCTTTGCAGCTGGCGCAGGCCGTTCTCAAGCCGCTCCGTTCCCGAGACGAGCTGGCCGATGCCGGATGACGCTTGCTTCAGCTGCGGCGCGGAAGCGGAGAGCCGATCGCTTGCCGTCTCGAGCCCGGCACCGATTTTCTCGATGCCGTCTTTGCCGGCGCCAAGGCCGTTTTTCAGCTGTTTCGCCTGCTCGGTGACAAATAGCTCTTTGATCGGTTCGCCTGTGGGCCGCGTCACCGAGCGGACGCTCGCCACGCCGTCGACGGTTTCGACTTCGCGGCTGATTTTTTCGATGAGCGCCATCCCTTCTTCGGAATCAAGCGGCTCTTTGCTTTTCAACACAATTTGTGTCGGCATGGCGTCTCCGGGATGAAAGTGGTCGGCAATAATGTCAAACGCTTTGACCGAGCGATAATGGTCGCCGATCTCTTCCATTGAATCAAACGACAGTTTGCCATCGTACGTCACGAGCACCGGCACCGTTACCGCTGCGACGATAGCGAGCGCGAGCAGCGGACGGGCGAACGCAAACCGTCCAGCCGCCAGCCAAAGCCGGCTTTGTCCGTGCTCAAGCTTTCCGCGAACCGGCCAAAACAGCTTCTCGCCAAGCACCGCCATGAAAAACGGCACGAGCGTCATAAGCGCCATAAGCAGCACCGCCACCCCGACGGCGACGGCGGCTGCCGATTGGTACAACTGAAATGTCGACAGTCCGATCGCGGCAAAACCGATCATGACCGCCAATCCGCTCGCCGCCACTGTTTTTCCCGCCGTCCGGTACGTGGCGATGACCGCTTCCGTGCGGTCACCGTGTTTCGCTAGTTCTTCCTTAAATCGGCTTAAAAGCAAAATGCAGTAATCCGTTCCGATTCCGAACAACACGGCCACCAAAAATGTTTGCGTAAACGTCGACAGCGGAAAGTTGACCTCATCGACCAAAAACGCGACGATCGACTGAGAAACGACGTACGTCGCTCCGACCGTCAACAACGGAATCAACGACGCGACCGGCGAACGGAATACGGCCAACAGCACGATCAAAATAAAGACAACGGTAATTCCTTCCGTCTTCTTCACGCCTTCAAGCGAGCTGGTCACCACATCTTCATCGATCATCCACCCACCGGTGAAATAGTGCTCGACCTTGACGCCGTCCACAGCCTGATAGAGCGCGTCCGTTAACTGTTTCGCCGTCCGCCCGGCCGGGTCGATGCTGATCGAAATGAGCATCGTCGTCCCGTCTTTGGACACGAGCTTTTTTTCCAGCTCCTTGTTGGCCAGCGGCGAAACGATTTCGGTAATATGCAGCTCGCTTTTTTTCTTTTCCAGCGCTTGAACCGCCTGTTCGATTTCCCGTTTGTCTTGTGCCGTCAATCCGTCTTTCTGATAAAAGACGAGCACGGCGGAGCGCTCATGTTCTTTGTTTTCCTGTTCGTTCGCCTCTTTGATCCATTTCGCCGCCAATGACGACGAATAGCCGTCCGGCACGCTCAGCTGCCCTTTCTCCCGAACAAGCTCGCCCATGTTCGGCGCGGTCATCATGAGCACCGCCGCGATGATGATCCAGCCGATGAACACGAACCATTTTCCTTTGATGATCGCTCTCATTTCGCTTCTTCCACCTCCTGCAGCACGCGGGCCAGTTTTTCATACGTGCGGATGAACGTTTCAATTTCTTCTTCCGGGAAGCGGGCGATCACTTCTTCCACGAGCCGATAGACGCCGCGGTCCATCTCCGCCACCCATTCCTCTCCTTGCGGCGTCAACGATAAGGCCACAACACGTCGGTCGCTTTCATCACGATCACGGCGCAGCCAGCCTTTGTCGACGAGGCGGTTCGTCATCGCCGTCACCGCGCTTTTGTTCACGCCGAACATCGCCGCCAGCTCGGTTGACGTGCACGTCCCCCGCCGGCGAATATAGCGAAGCAAATAATATTGGTCGTGCGTCATCTCTTCGCAAAGGCTGTCTTTGACGAGCGCCGCTCCGCGCTTCATCACGAGAAACGAGACGGACAAATAACGGTCGATCCACTCGTCGATGTTTCGCCTTGCCACTTCTTCACCCCCAGTCGTTGTATCCATCTCGGATCGTCCATTTGGTTCAACAATTGAACTATTAATTAATGTATCAGGCTAAAGAAAAAAAGTCAATGAAAGAGGGCGATAAAAACCGCTGATTCCCTTCACTAATGGGAAAATGAGTGAAAAACAGCACCGATGCAACAAGGTTTTTCTACTTGAGAAATAAGATGGTAAAGCCATATCGACGATTCACTCCACAGCCTCAAAGAGAAGGGGAACGTTGGGAACCATTCTTTACAAAACCGTTACATGGAATTCATCCCCATTTCATATGCCGCTTGTACAATCAAACTGACAAAATCATCTGAAAAGGGAGAGGAGAACGATGTTCCGAATGAAACGCCGCACGGCTTTGCTTATGGCCGGACTGAGCGCCGGGCTGACGCTGTATGCCGCCGGACAACAAACATGGGCGGCACCGGATCAGCTGGACAAGCCAGCCGGGTCACCGACAGTGAAAAATGTCATCCTTTTTGTCGGCGACGGCATGGGCACCGCCCATCGCGACGCAATCCGCTTGGCCACGAAAGGGATCACAGGAGAATTGGAAATGGACAACATGCCGTACAGCGGGCTCATCCATACGAACTCCGCCGATCCGAAATCGTTCATCACCGATTCCGCCGCGGCAGCGACAGCGATAGCGACGGGCGTCAAAACGTACAACGGCGCCATCGCGGTTGATTTGCAAGGAAAACCGGTGGAAACGATTCTCGAACAAGCGAAAAAAGCCGGAAAAGCGACCGGGCTCGTCACGACCTCCCAAGTGACAGACGCCACCCCAGCGGCGTTCGGCGCCCATACCGCCAAGCGCTCGGCGCAAAGCGATATTGCCAAACAGTACATCGAACAAACGAAAGTGGACGTCATATTGGGCGGCGGCGAAGACTACTGGTATCCGGCCGGACAGCCCGGTTATTATCCCGACCATCCCGCTGAAGATCCCGAAGAAGAAAGCAAAGGGACGCAAGGAAACTTAGTGGAGCGCGCCAAGCAGCTCGGCTATACGTACGTCCGCACCGCCGATGAGCTGAAACAGGCAGCGGGCCACAAGCTGCTTGGGCTGTTTGCCAACGAGGAGATGTTCCAACAACGCCCCGAAGGAGAAGGGGATGTGTACAATCCTGCCGTGCCGCTGCCCGATATGACAAAAAAAGCGCTTGACGTGCTGTCGCAAAATAAAAAAGGCTTTTTCCTCGTTGTTGAAGAAGAAGCCATTGATGAAATGAGCCATGAAAACAACGGACCGCTCATGATCAAAGCCGGCCAGCAGCTTGACGAAGCGGTCGCCGTGGCGAAACAGTACGCCAAGCGCCATCGGGATACGCTCGTCCTCGTGCTCGCCGACCATGAATGCGGCGGCTTGACGGTGGAAACGCCAGGCGGCACCGATGAGTCAGGAGACGGCAAAACGATTTCTGGCGAAGACGGTCCCTTTTCCATCGCTCATTCTTCACAAACGTTCGCCTTGGACTGGACGACCACCGGCCACACCGCCGCCGATGTGCCGCTGACTGCCATGGGGCCGGGAGCGGAACGGTTTGTCGGCGTTTATGAAAATACGCGTATTCATGACGTTCTCGAACAAGTATTGTTTGCGAAAACTAGAAGATAACGCCGTCTCCCTTTCGCTCGTTTCCCCGCTCGTTCCTTGCTTGTGAACCGGGCGGGGAAGATTTTTGGATCCACCCAACCGCGCTTCTTCACCCATGCGCCGTTGCGTTTGCCCCTATCTTCCGCGCCGGCCCGAACCGAAGAACAAGACCGCGCCGCTTTTCCTCTGGTGGCTCATCGATCGACAGGGCTGCCTCATTCGCCCTAGTGCCAGCCAAACGGCAAGCGCGGCGGAAAAAGGCTTCAAGCTGACGTTCCTGTCTCATTGTCCTTGCTACCAATCAAACGGTAAGCAATGGAAAAAAGCTTTAAGCTGATGTTTCTGCCTTATCGCCCTAGCTGCCAGCCAACCCATGCCAGCAGGATCCCGCACGAGTAAGTGACCGCCACATAACCGATCACCTTCGCCCATTGGCGTTGCTGCATCATTTGCACGCTTTCCCATTTGAACGTGGAAAACGTCGTGAACGCGCCCATAAAACCGGTGCCGATCAGTAGCTTTTCAGCATCGGCGGCGCCGCTTCCAGCCAGCCAGCCGAGCAAAAACGAGCCAAGCAAGTTCACAATGAGCGTGCCGAGCGGGAAGCGCGGCGAGCGCCGGGCGCCCCAGCGGCTGACGGCGTAACGGCAGATGGCGCCAAAAAAACCGCCGATCATCACCCATAGCGGTGCCATCATCGGGCCATTTCCCCCTTTCGCTTTGGCTGGGCGGCAGCGGAGCCCGCCCATGCCGCGGTTAGACCGCCGAACAAACTGGCGGCGATATAACCAGCGGCCATGCCCCATCGCCCTTGTTCCAGCAATTCGATACACTCGACGCTAAGGGTAGAAAACGTCGTATACGAGCCGACAAAACCGCTCGTCACCGCCGTTTGCAGCCATGGTGGCCACGCCGGGCGGCGGGTGAATGTGACCGTGAGCCAGCTGAGCAAAAACGAGCCTGTCCAGTTGATGAAAAGCGTCGCAAACGGAAAGCCATGGGCGGCGGGAACAAGCAAACCGAGCCCATAACGGACAAGCGCGCCGATCATGCCGGCGATGCCGACGGCGAGATAGACCAATCAGACCCCCTCCTTCCGAAAAATGAACAGACTCCTGCCGCTTCCATTCGCAGCAGGAGTCATCAGCCGGAAACCGGCGGTTATGGCGAACTCCATCGCCTATGAAGTTCAGTTTTTCTTCATTGTACCATATGTCTTGGTTCGCTGTGAAGACCGACCTAGAAGGCTGGTGATTTACTCGCGCAACCGCTTCTTCGGATCGTTTCTCAAGTAGAAAAAATTTGCTGCATCAGCCTCTATGCTCACGCGTTCCATCGCCGATTAAGGCAAACAGCAGTTTTTCACCAACCTTCTAGAAAGATGAGGAGGAAAGCCAGCATGTTGCTTCCCCGCATCATTTCTCACATAGACCCTTGTAGCGTCGGTGCTGCTTTTCCCACCTTCCCGATCGATGGAGGGAAACAGTAGGCTTTCCCGCGCTTTCTACCGGGCGCGGCGGAACCCGTGTTGTTCGAAAGTGTGGAGCGCCTGTTCACTCGTCAAATAAGAGTAAAACTCCCGTGCCTCCTTGAGATGTTTGCTCGTTTTGACCACACCGAGCGGGTAGACGATCGGACCGTGCATACGGCTTGGCACCGCGGCGGCGATGTTGACGTTGTCGGACACGAGCGCATCCGTCCGATACACAAAGCCGGCGTCGACGTTGCCGGTTTCCACGTAGGTCAGCACTTGGCGCACGTCTTTCGCGTAGACGAGCTTCGGTTTGACTTGCTTCCACAGCCCAGCCTGCTCTAGCGTTTGTTTCGCGTACATGCCGGCCGGCACCGACTCCGGAATGCCAATCGCCACCCGTTTGGCGCGGATCAGGTCACCGAGCGACCGAATCGCTTCTTCTCCTTGTTTTGGAACGATGAGCACCAGCTCGTTGGCGAGCACCGTTTTTTCGTGCTCGGAATCGATCAGCCCTTCTTGTTTCAGCTTCACAAACGGCTCGACCGCGGCGGAAAAAAAGAGATCGACCGGCGCCCCTTCAGAAATTTGTTTTTGCAAAGCGCCCGATGCGCCAAAATTATAGTGAATGCGGATGTTCGGGTGCTTTCGTTCAAACGCCGTTTTCGCTTCTCCCAGCGCTTCTTGCAGACTGGCCGCGGCCGAAACAATCAGCTCTGTTTGGTCCGCTGATTCCATTCGCTCGGCGCGTTCTTTTCGATCGCCGCCGCAGCCATACAAACCGAACAACAAAAACACCGCCATGAGCCATGCCATGTTTCGCATTTGCATCCCCCTTATCTTCGCCTAGAAGGTTGGTGATGGAAGGAAACAGACCGCCTATCAGCCTTGTTTCTCAAATAGAAAAGCTCTGTCGCATCGGGAGCATCTTTCGCAAGCTCCCCCCATCGTCCAAATGGAACAACCGTTTTTCACCAGTCTTCTAGGAGGCTGGTGATTTAAGGGAGCAAGCCGCTTGTCAGGTCCATTCTTCCAATAGAAAAGCCTCGTCGCATCAGGAGCGCCTTTCAAACGATCCCCCATTGCTCAACAGAAACAACCGTTTTTTACCAGCCTTCTAGAAAGATCAGTGATTTCAGCAAAAAATCAGCGTAAACCTGGCCTTTCGCCAAAATTGAGAAACCTTGCAAAATCCACTTTATTTTCCTTACTAGAACGGCTGTTGGTTTCATCCCCCTCATCTTTCATCAACCTTCCAGAACTATTATATCTAATTATATCTAATTATTATTAATGATAACTAGTTATAAAAGAAAACTTTTTTCACTTCCCTCTCTTTACGCTACAATAAAAGAAAGGGGGATTGTCGAATGACGGAACCGCGGTCCTACACGATTGAAGAAATCGCTTCCTTACTAAAGGTGTCCAAACTAACGGTGTACGACTTAGTAAAAAAAGGGAAATTGCCTGCCTTTCGTGTCGGGCGGCAAATGCGGGTCACCGCGGACGATCTCGAGCGGTACATCGCCGGGCAAAAAGGGGAGGTAGCCGCCACTCCCCCTGCCGTCTTGCGTCCGACCGAAACCGCTCTTCGCCCTGTCATTATCAGCGGCCAAGATGTAGCGCTCGATTTGCTTGGGGCTCATCTCGACAAAAGCGGCCGTTATCGATCGCTTCGCACCTATACGAGCAGCCTCAACGGGTTAATCGCGCTGTACAAAGGGCAAGGGGACATCGTCAGCGTGCATTTATTTGACGGGGAAACAGGCGAGTACAACCGCCCGTATGTCGAAAAACTGCTGACTGGGCATGCGTACATCATGGTGAACGTAATGCGCCGGCTCATTGGATTTTACGTGCAAAGAGGAAATCCGCGCGGCATTCAAACGTGGAGCGACTTGGGAAGGAACGATGTCACGATCGTCAACCGAGAAAAAGGAGCGGGGGCGCGTGTGCTTCTAGATGAACAGCTGCGCCGGCATGGGCTATCTCCTTCCGCTGTCCACGGGTATGAACGGGAAGAAACGAGCCACGTAAGCGTGGCTTCCGCAGTGGCGGCGGGCTTGGCGGATGTTGGCATCGGCACGGAAAAAGTGGCACGGATGGGCGGCGTTGAGTTTATTCCGCTCGTGAATGAGCAATATGATGTTGTCATGCTGCGGACCGCCGAGAACGAGCCGCTCATCGCCGCTGTCTTGAACGTGCTTCGCTCCGATTCGTTCCGCACCGAACTCGAGGCGCTTGGCGGATACGATGTGTCGCAAACCGGGCGCATCATCGCCGAGCGCAGCTGACCGAACGGCCGCCCCGTGTCGTCGATTTAGCCCTTTTTTGACCGATACGCTGTTTTTTGACTATCCAAAGCTCGTCTTCCCAATGTCCAGATGCGATGAAGAACGGCAACATGAACAGCGGCGTTGGATTCGCTAGGTGATGAGCCTCCCCTCTCTTTTCCTGACGTTTGCTGGCATACACGTCAAAACAAAACTGGCCCGAAAAGCAAATTCGCTTTTTGGGCCAGTTTTTCCTATCACCCGCGCAACACCGCGCCAAACTGCTCTTCGACCGCGGCAAGCACTCGCTCATGAACGGTCGTGACTTCTTCATCGGTGAGCGTCCGCTCCGGATCATAGTAGCGGAGCGAGAAGGCGAGCGATTTTTTCCCGGCCGGCAGACGGTCACCTTGGTAGACGTCAAAGAGGGCGACGTCTTTCAGCAGCGGCTTCCCGGCTTCTTCGATCGCTTGTTTGAGGGCGCCGGCTTCGATGTTGTCATCGACAACTAAAGCGATGTCGCGCACAACCGACGGGAAGCGCGGAATCAGCTCGTAGCGGATCGCTTCGCTTTCCGCGTTCAACAGCTCGGACAAGGCGAGTTCAAAGACGTACGTTTCTTTCAAATCGTACTCTTTTTGCACCGCCGGATGGAGCTGGCCGACAAAGCCGATCACCGTTCCGTCAAGCGCGATCTCGGCCGTCCGCCCCGGATGCAAATCGGCGCGCTTCGCCGGGCGGTAGCTGATGCGATCAGACAGCCCAAGCAGGTCGAACAAGCCGTCAAGCACGCCTTTTGTAACATAGAAATCGGCCGCTTTTTTCTCCCCTTGCCAAAGGTGAGCATGCCATAAGCCGGTGATGACGCCGGCGAGCCGCTCGTTTTCCGCTGGCTGAACGTTTTCCCCGCGCGACAAATAGACAGAGCCGATTTCGTACAAGGCGACGTTCTCGACTTGGCGGGCGCGGTTGTAGCTCACCGCTTCAAGCAGATGCGGAATCAAGCTTTGCCGCAAAACGCTCCGCTCCTCGCTCATCGGCAGCGCCAAGCGGATTGGTTCGGCCGTCTCCAAAGCAAAACGCGCCGCTTTGTCCGGGCTCGTCAATGAATACGTGATCGCTTGGAACAAGCCGGCTCCTTCCAAATAGCGACGGACGCGGCGGCGCTTCGCCTGGTACGGCGTGAGCCCGCCCGGTTTCGCCTCGGCCACCGGCAACGTCGCCGGCAAATGGTCGTAGCCGTACAAGCGGGCGACTTCCTCGATGATATCTTCTTCGATGGCAATGTCACGGCGGCGCGATGGGACATGAACGGTGAACGTTCCGTTGTCTTCGGTGAACGGAAATTGCAAGTTCGCCAAAATCGCGGCCACTTCCTCTTTCGACATCGCCGTGCCGAGGACGCCGTTGATCCGTTCAAGCGTGACCGTCACGACCACCGGCTCTTCTTTCCATGTGCTGGCTTCGACGATGCCGCCGACGACCTCACCGCCGGCGTATTCGGCCATCAACGCCGCGGCGCGTTCAAGCGCTTCTTTCGTCCGCGCCGGATCGATCCCTTTTTCAAAGCGGGTGCTCGCCTCGCTACGCAGCCCGTGGTCTTTCACCGCCTGGCGGATGACCGGGCTCGCAAAATACGCCGCCTCAATGAACACCGTTTTCGTGTCGTCACGCACTTCCGAATTGGCCCCGCCCATTACGCCGGCTAAGGCGACCGGCTCGCGGCCGTTCGTGATGACGAGATGATTGTCGGTCAGCTTCCGTTCGACATCGTCAAGCGTCACGATCGTTTCGCCTTCGTTCGCACGGCGGACGACAATCTCCTTCGAACCGAGGCGGTCGTAGTCAAACGCGTGCAGCGGCTGGCCGTACTCAAGCAAAATATAGTTCGTAATGTCGACGACGTTGTTGTGCGGGCGAATGCCGGCGGCCATCAAGCGCGCCTGCATCCAAAGCGGCGACGGGCCGATCCGGACGTTTTTCACGATCCGCCCGGCGTACAGCGGATTGTCTTCCGGCGCCTCGACGCGGACGGAAATGTAGTCACGGATCATTTCATCGTTTTCTTTGACCACCGCTTCCGGCAGCTTCACCGCGCGGCCGAGAATGGCGGCCACTTCATAGGCGACGCCGATCATGCTTAAGCAGTCAGCGCGGTTGGGCGTTAACGAGAGTTCGAGCACTTCATCGTGCAAGCCGAGCCATTCCAGCGCATCGGCGCCGACCGGCGCGTCGCTCGGGAAGACGAAAATGCCGTCGGCGTATGCTTTCGGCACGACTTTCGTTTCGATACCGAGCTCTTGGAGCGAACAAATCATGCCGTTTGACTCTTCGCCGCGCAGCTTCGCCCGTTTGATTTTAAAATGGCCCGGCAGCACCGCCCCGACTTTGGCGACAGCGACGTTTTGCCCTTTGGCGACGTTCGGGGCGCCGCAAATGATTTGCACCGGCTCTCCTTCGCCAAAATCGACAAGACACTTTCGCAGTTTGTCGGCGTTCGGATGCGGCTCACATTCGAGCACGTGACCGATGACGATTCCTTTCATTCCCCGGTCAAGCGCTTCGACCCGCTCGACTTCGATGCCGCTTTTGGTGATGCGCTCCGCGAGCTCTTTGGCAGTGATGCCGGTCAAATCGACATACTCGCTTAGCCAACGGTAAGACACGAGCATTTAGAACCCCTCCTTTTTCTGCTATACACGCAAAAATTGCCGCAAGAAACGTAGATCGTTTTGATAAAAATGACGGATGTCATCAATGCCATACTTCAGCATCGCGATCCGCTCCGGCCCCATGCCGAACGCAAAGCCGGTGTACGTTTTCGAATCAAAGCCAGCCATCTCAAGCACGTTCGGATGCACCATGCCGGCGCCTAAAATTTCGATCCAGCCCGTGCCTTTGCAGACGCTGCAGCCGTGCCCTTCGCAGCGGAAGCAGGACACATCGACTTCGACCGACGGCTCCGTAAACGGGAAAAAGCTCGGCCGGAAGCGGATGTCGCGCCCTTCCCCGAACAGCTTGCGGGCGAATTCGCGCAGCGTCCCTTTCAAGTCGCTCATCCGGATGTGGCGGTCCACCACCAAACCTTCAATTTGTGTAAACTGGTGCGAATGGGTCGCATCGTCGGTGTCGCGGCGGTACACTTTGCCCGGGCAAATGATTTTCACCGGGCCGCGCCCGCGGTGCTTCTCCATCGTCCGCGCTTGCATCGGCGATGTATGGGTGCGAAGCAAAATCTCTTCGGTGATGTAAAACGAATCTTGCATGTCACGGGCCGGGTGGCCTTTTGGCAAATTGAGGGCTTCAAAGTTGTAGTAGTCGGTCTCGACTTCCGGCCCTTCAGCGATCGTGTAGCCCATGCCGATAAACAAGTCTTCGATTTCCTCGATCACACGCGTCAGCGGATGCGCATTGCCAAGCCGCACCGGCCGGCCCGGCAGCGTCACATCGATCGCTTCGGCCGCCAGTTTTCGTTCGATTTCTTCTTCTTCCAGTTTCGTTTGTTTCGCCTCAAGCGCCTGTTGAATCGCCTCTCTCACTTCGTTGGCCAGCGCGCCGAGTTTCGGGCGTTCCTCCGGCGGCAGCGCCCCCATGCCGCGCAGCACTTCGGTAATCGGCCCTTTTTTGCCTAAGTAGGCGACGCGCACCTCATTGAGCGCTTTTAAATCGCCAGCTTGGTCAATTTTGGCAAGCGCTTCTCGCTCGAGTTCATGCAACCGTTCTTTCACGCCTATCCCTCCTCGTTTCAAATAAAAAAACCCGCCCCAGTAAGGGACGAGTTGTTGCTCGCGGTACCACCCTTGTTAACAGCACCAATGAAGACGCGCTGTTCGCTTCCTTGCCATAACGGCCAAAAGCCGGACCACCTTTACATCCCGCGTTGGGATGGTCCCGGTGTCAACTCGGGAGGTGAACTTCACTTGCGTCGGCCATAAAAACGCTCCCAGTCTATGGCGTTTTCTCCCTGGATGGCGAGCAGCAAGCTACTTTTCTCCGTCATCGTTGTTATCGGTATGGGAAATGTCGCTATTCATTATACGCAAATGGGCAGGCAAAGGCAAGGTCAGGCCGAGATTTCTTTGCGCAGCTCATCGATTTCCGCTTCCTGTTCAATCGAGCGGATCGCAAGGCGCTCCATAATTTTTTCCTGCCGCACTTGCCCTTCCTTGAGCGCGGCAACATCTTTTTTAACCCCTACCATGTCTTTTTTCATGGCATCCATGTCTTTTTTCATGGCGTCCATGTCTTTTTTCATGGCGTCCACATCACGTTGCAGGCGATCGACTTTGTCTTCAAGTTGCTTCACGCTTCCTTGCAGCTTGACGATATCGATGCGCATTTGTTCGATGTAGGCCCCTTGAACGTCAAGGCGCTCAAGCACCGCGTTCAACAGCGCCCGAAGTTCGTCATCCATACGCCTCCGCTCCCTTTTCCGATTGATTTTCAAATTTTATTTTACCGCACCGCCCGCAAAGAATAAAGCAAAATTCCGGCCGCCACCGCGACGTTGAGCGACTCCGCCTGGCCGTAAAGCGGGATGCAGACGTTTTCTGTCGTCATCTCGAGCAGCTCGCGCCGGACGCCGCTTCCTTCGTTGCCGACAAGCAAGGCGAACGAAGACGACGGACGAACGGTGCGGTAATCGGCGGCGTTCTCCAAGGCGGTGCCGTATACCGAAATGCCTTGCTTTTGGAAACGCGCGATCCACTGCGCCAGATCGCCTTTGACAACCGGAAGGTGAAACAGCGATCCTTGCGTCGCACGGACGACTTTCGGGTTGTACAAATCGGCGCATCCTTCCCCTAAAATGACCGCATCAATGCCGGCCGCATCAGCCGTGCGAATCATCGTGCCGAGATTGCCGGGGTCTTGCACGGCGTCAATGAGCAGCGCCGTGTTCACATCGCCAAGCTCGGCCGCGGCTTGCCGGCAGACAGCCATGATCCCTTGCGGTGTTTCCGTGCTGCTGATCGCCTTCATCACCGCTTCCGTTACGATCACCACCGGCACATCGCTGACGTTCCATCCCGGCGGAATGGCGGCCCGCTCGTCCACAATCAGCTCAACAAGCGGCGCTTGGCTTTTTAGCGCCTCTTCGATGAGATGGAATCCTTCGAGCAAAAACCACCCGGTTTCGTCGCGCCCTTTTTTCGTCAGCAACTTTTTCCATTGCTTCACGCGCGCGTTTTTTGGCGATTCGATCCGCTTCACCGCTTCGCCCCCCAATGTTTGGCGATAAATTCGTCGCGGCCGGAAGCGGCCCGGTCTTGCTTGTAATGGTCCGGATTTTTCTTATGGTAGTTTTGATGGTACTCTTCCGCCGGATAAAACGTCGTGGCCGGCAAAATTTTCGTCACGATCGGCTTCGAGAACCGCCCGCTTTCTTCCAACGCCCGCTTCGACTGCTCAGCGAGCTGGCGCTGTCTTTCGTTATGGTAAAAAATCGCCGTCCGGTATTGCGGGCCGCGGTCGTGAAACTGGCCGCCGTCATCGGTCGGATCGATTTGGCACCAATACAGCTCCAAAAGCCGCTCATATGGGAACACGTCCGGGTCAAACGTGATTTGCACCGCCTCGTAATGGCCGGTCGTCCCCGTTTTCACTTGCTCATACGTCGGGTTTTCGACATGCCCGCCCGTATAGCCGGAGACGATGCCGTAAATGCCGTCGAGTTCTTCAAACGGCGTCACCATGCACCAAAAGCAGCCGCCGGCGAATGTCGCTTTTTCCATTTGTGTCGTCACCTCATGCGTCAAGTTTCTTCTTTCTGATTATAGCAAACGGTGTACAATTGTCATCTTTCACGCCCAAAGCCAAGTTCCTTCACCAAACTAGACGCGTTCCGTTCCGCACGCCAGCCGCTCATGTCTCCGAGTCAAGCCGTTGTTTCATTTCGGCAAGCAAGCGGTCAAACAGCGGGATATAGTCGGTGCGAATGCGTTCATAAATGTCCATCGCCGTTTCTTCATCATACGTATGGGACGTCCGGTTGCGGTCTTCCAGCATGCGAAGCCATGTCTCTCCGTCTTCAATCAACCCTTCCCGAAACGCCTCGCGAATCGTTTTTCTTGGGCTCGTCACTTCGGAGTATCCTTGGTACTCCAAATAAAGTTTCATCCATTTCCACGCCAGTTCGTACGTGAATTCAAACCGTTGAATGGTCGCATCGACAACAAGGTCATCCGTTTGCGCGTCTCTTGCGGCGCTTTGCCGGAGTTTGGCGAGCGCCCGTTCGAAATCGTAATATCGATCCATCAGCCGGCTCATTGTAACCATCACCTTTCCCCGCTCATTCGTTTGGAAAATCGTCTTCCCTTCCTTGTCAATCGCTGTTTTTAACCGCTCGTTGCCGATCTCATCATAATCAATCAGATCGATTCGATAAATGATGGGCAATTCATCCAAATCTGATTGCAAGCGGTGCAACAACTCGTTTGATTTTCTAAATTTGATGGCTATATCAATATCCGACGTTTTCTTATCATCGCCTCTCGCCCTTGAACCAAACAAAATCACTTCTTCAACGGCATCGGCGTAGCGCTGAAACAGATGAATCAGCTGGCGAAACACCGCTCGCTCGAATCCGTATCTCGTTTGAGCCGCCATCGTCTCTTCCCTCGTTTCCAAGATCGTTGCCTTCATTATACCATAGTCTGGCAAGCGCAACGACTTCGACCGCCGATGCATAAATCCGCCGCCAGTGGCAAACGATAACGATGTACTATACGAATAACGAGGTGAGACAGATGGATTTGAACTTGCGGAAAGCCATTATGCACAATGTCGCCAACAATTCGAAAGACCAGCTTGAAAACACGATTGAAGACGCAATCCAACGCGGTGAGGAAAAATATTTGCCCGGCCTTGGTGTCCTGTTTGAAGCCATTTGGACGCATGCCACCGAGCAGCAAAAAGACATGATGCTCACGACACTCGAGCAGGCGGTGAAACAATAACCGCCTGCTTTTTTCGTGTCGGAACGTCTCACACATCAAGTTCCTCATGAATGATGACAGAAATCGTTTCCTCCCCCTATTTACCAACTAAATAAATAACTGGAATGACGACAAGAAGTTATGATAAAATAGACAAAAGAATACAGAAAGGGGAGATTATTTTGAAAAGGTGGACAACCATTGTTCTTTTCATGCTTTTGCTTTTCGTTCCGCTTCGCGTATCCGGTGCCGGTTCATCCGCTCTGACGGAAGCGGTAAACAAGCAGTTTAAAGACACGCTGACTTACTACAAAAATGGTTCTGTCCAAATCCTCGACAGCATGACCACATCAACGGAAGTAACCGAAAACGACACGAAAACGACAAAAACCGTGAAAGTCGTGCTCGCTCAAGGGAGCGAGATCCGAGACAACCTGTTCGTTTTTGATACCAAACAAATTTTCTATTACGACGCTGATAGCCAAAAGCTGCTGGATTCCGCTTCCCTTTCCAAAAATGAGGACATCAAGCAATTTGAGAAAAAGCATAAAGGGGAACTAGGCAAAAAGCTAAGCCCGCTCTCCTTTACCGTTCTGCTCGTTGCTTTGCTGCTGACCATCACGTTTCCGCCGCTTGTGGCCATTTGGTTCTACGGCGATGCTTCGGTCTCGCATCGCTATACATCCAAAGCGGTGAGCATGAAAGTTTGATCTTGGCAGCAGTAATGGATACCGTCAACCCTTTTGTGTGATGTAATGGAGTAGGGGTTCTCGGAAATGGATTTGGAATGAATAGGGAGGGAACGAGTTTCCTCCACACAGGGGACTGAACGTTCAGTCTTCTGCGTGGAAAGAGACATAGGCAAGGTTCTTCTTTCTCTACGATTTTTGGTCCAATCAGAGAATCCCCTACCTTTTTCTTTTGGGCTAGCAAAATGCTTTACACAAAATTTTATACATCATCGCCAAATGCTTGACAAAAAATGTTATACATCATCTCCTATTGTGCTTTCACTGATATATGACAACATATGCACAAGAATTTATTAGAAAATTACCCAAAAATAATAAACGCGAACAGCGCGAGGCATTGTTCGCAAAAATCTATTAGTCCTCATCATGCTAGTCGAGTGCTAGGGTTCGACTAGCAGGACAAGTTACGTATCATTTTTTCCAAATTTTATTTCGATCTCATCTTTCATTTTCCTCTTTGTATTTCTAAAACCAACTAAAATAAGCAACATGTATACAATAACAACAATCCCAATACGTAGATAAGGATGAATAAATTCAAAAAGAGTTGTGTAAATAAAGATAAACATTAGTAATATAGGAGCAACTACATAAATAATACGGCTAGTATCCTTTTTCTTAACAGCATAAAATAGTTGCCAATAGATTAAGATCACGAGGAAAATTCCGTTTATTTCGTAAGCCTCCATTATAAATCCCCCTAGTTGCCTGCAACTGAGTACCCTTTTCTAAAACCATTGGCAAAGATAACGATATCAGGTATGAATCCCCATATCCCTATCGCTTTGATAGCCCCTTTAGCTGCACCTTTGATCATCATTTGCGTTGCTGCCTTTTCAATTCTCCCAGCTGCTAATCGCGTTTCAGCCTTGGATATCTTAGTTTTCACCTCTTCTTCTGTTTCTCTCCAACCATTACGGGCACCTACTGTAGCCGGACCTACCTTACTAGCAGTATTAGCAGCACCACTCCAATTAATTCCATACAAAGCCGCTACATCCTTTAATCCTTGTTTAATTCCTGATTCGATTCTGCTCCATGTAGACATGTCTAACCATCCTTTCCACCCAGTCGACTTGATACAACAAAAATTCTCCTTGAATTTCACCTCAATCTCGCGTAAAAAGGGTAAATATAATTTCACAACAAACAAGTTCAATCGTCATAATATTCATAATAGAAATTTATGTTTTTTGTCAATATGTTACGATGGAACAAGGTAAAAAAGCGGGGGATTGATGATGTTTTTCCGACATGAGGGAACTATACCCTATTTATTCACCGGCCTTCTGGGGCCGGCTGCGTCCATCAGCGCCCTCCCGTCTGCCCCGCCGCAATATCAAAAAACACCGGCCCAAGCGGCCGGTGTTTCCATTAGTCAAACGTCAGTTGCTTCACTTTGTCGGCATCAAGCCGTTTGATCACTTCGACAAGCAGCTTGACCGTGTTTTCGTAGTCGTCGCGGTGCAAAATGGCGGCGTGTGAATGGATGTAGCGCGTCGGGATGGCGATCGTCAGCGACGGAACACCGCTGCCGGTTAAGTGGATCGCCCCCGCGTCCGTGCCGCCGCCCGGCATGGCGTCAAAATGATACGGAATGTCGAGCTCTTCGGCCACCTCGATGACAAATTCGCGCAACCCGCGGTGCGACACCATCGTCGCATCGTACAAGACGATGTGCGGACCGGCGCCGAGTTTGCCCATCGCTTCTTTTTCCGACACCCCCGGCGTGTCGCCAGCCACGCCGACGTCAACCGCAAAGGCGATGTCCGGCTGAATGAATTGGGCCGCCGTGCGCGCGCCGCGCAAGCCGACTTCTTCCTGCACCGTGCCAACGCCGTATACCGTGTTCGGATGGTCGACGCCCTTCAGCTGTTTGAGCACATCGATGGCGACCGCACAGCCGATCCGGTTATCCCACGCTTTGGCCAGCAGCATTTTTTCATTGTTCAATACCGTGAATTCAAAATACGGCACGATCATATCGCCCGGGCGGACGCCCCATTCCATGGCTTCCTCGCGGCTCGTCGCGCCGATGTCGATGAACATGTCTTTGATGTCGACCGGTTTTTTGCGCGCTTCCGGCGGCAAAATGTGCGGCGGCTTCGAACCGATGACGCCGGTGATGTCGCCTTTTTTCGTCACAATCGTCACGCGTTGGGCGAGCATCACTTGGCTCCACCAGCCGCCGAGCGTCTGAAAGCGGATGAACCCTTTGTCATCGATTTGCGTCACCATGAAGCCGACTTCGTCCAAATGGCCGGCGATCATCACTTTCGGTCCGCCGGATTTCCCTTCTTTTTTAGCGATCAAGCTGCCGAGCCCATCGGTGGTCACGTCATCGGCATAAGGAGCTATGTACGTTTTCATCACCTCGCGCGCTTCCCGTTCGTTGCCGGGCACGCCTTTGGCATCGGTCAGCGCTTTCAACATCGTCAACGTTTCGTCCAATTTCGCCATCTTGGCACCCCTTTCCGGTTTTGTCCACTTTTTTATTATACTTCTAACGGTTGGCAATGTTCAATCATTCGCCCTTCGAAAAAATCAATTAATATCGTTCATTTTGCCGTTGGTGATTCACTTCGTTTTTCCGGCGATACGCGGCGGCCACCGCCTCGGACGAAAAACCGAGCGTCACGCCGAGACGCCAATATTCCGTGAACAGCACATCATAATCTTCCGGCGCTTTCGTCTCCCCAAACCGATCAGCGTGGCGAAACACGGTGAGAAACTGTTCGACAGGCAGCCGCTCAGCCGCCGGGATCTCTCTCTTTTCATAGAAAAATCCGCATTCCAGTCCGAGCGATAATAGAAAATGCAAACCATCCACATACTCCTCGAGCACCCGCTCCATCGGCGCTGGCGGCTTCACGCTCCAAAACTTAAAACAGCGCGTCTCGTTCGCCAGCTCGCCGAGTTCAACGAGAAAGGCGAGCATCTTTCGGCTGAACAAGTTTTCCTGCACGAGACCGTGCTCCGCTTCAATCCGTTCATCCAACGTCCGCTGCATGTCGTAAAGCAAGGTCCAGTTCATTCTCTCCTCCCCTTTCTATTCGATCCACTGCCAATACACTATCAATTCTGCCGCCGCCAACAGCGGCAAGCCGTATCGAAATCGGCGATGGCGCGTTTTGTGGCGAAACGTATACATGCCCATCATGGCTCCGAAAGCGCCGCCCACCCACGCCAGCAGCCAAAGCGTCTGCTCAGCGATGCGGAACCGATGGCGTCTCGCCTTATATTTGTCAAGCCCCATGGCAAAAAAAAGCGAGAAGATTGACGGCTATGGCATATTGTATCATATGGTCCCTCCTTTACTCCATTTTCAATAAAAACGGCCATCCTAGTCGAGGATGGCCATCGTTGTTACTTATTCAAATTTGCCTTCGCCAAGTCAGCGAGCTGGGCAAACGCCGCTTGGTCATTGACTGCCAAGTCGGCGAGCATTTTCCGGTTGACTTCAACGCCAGCCAGTTTCAAGCCGTGCATGAGACGGCTGTAAGACAAGCCGTTTTGGCGGGCGGCCGCGTTGATGCGGGCGATCCACAATTTGCGGAAGTCGCGCTTCCGTTGACGGCGGTCGCGATACGCATACATGAGCGATTTCATCACTTGCTGGTTCGCGACTCGATATAACGCGTGTTTCGCGCCGAAATATCCTTTGGCAAGCTTTAATACTTTTTTGCGACGTCTGCGCGTCACTGGTCCACCTTTTACGCGTGGCATAATCGTTCCCTCCTATAGTCGGTCATTATTTCAAGTTGTCGAGCATTTGGCGGATGCGCTTGAAGTCGCCAGGCGAGACGAGCGTCGCTTTGCGCAGCTGGCGTTTTTGTTTTTTCGTTTTATTGGCAAACAAGTGGCTCGTATACGCATGACCGCGTTTTAATTTGCCGCTCGCCGTTTTTTTGAACCGTTTCGCCGAGCCGCGGTGAGTTTTCATTTTTGGCATCGTAGTTCCTCCTTACTTGTTGTCGTTTTTCGGTGCCAGCACTAAAAACATGTTGCGCCCGTCCATTTTCGGCGCCGTTTCGACGACCGCAATGTCGGCGCACGCTTCGGAGAAGCGGTCAAGGACGCGCTGCCCGATTTCTTTATGGGTGATGGCCCGCCCTTTGAAGCGGATCGTCGCCTTCACCTTATCGCCTTTTTCGAGAAACTTGCGCGCGTTGCGCAGCTTTGTGTTGAAATCGTGCTCCTCGATCGTCGGGCTGAGGCGCACTTCTTTCACATTGATGACTTTTTGCTTTTTGCGCGCTTCTTTTTCTTTCTTTTGCTGCTCGAAGCGGAATTTGCCGTAATCCATGATCCGGCAAACGGGCGGTTTGGCGTTTGGCGCGACAAGCACCAAGTCCAAGTTGCGTCTTGCCGCGATCTCAAGCGCTTCCTGCTTCGACTTGATGCCGAGCTGTTCGCCGTTTTGGTCGATCAAGCGCACTTCCCGGGCACGAATTTGTTCGTTGATGATAAAATCTTTGCTAATAATGAGCCACCTCCAAGGTTTTTTCCGACTGGCTTGTTTGCCGGCAGAATCCCGCTCCTAACGAAAAAGCGCGGATGCATAAAGCACCCGCGCACGACGTTCGAAGAAACCATTGGCGAACCGTAACAACCTGCCAACAGCCGCCCAGGCGCCGGTCAGGTGAGAAGCGGGCGCTTCTGCTTTCGTTACAAACAAGCAATCATTCCACTTTATACACTATACCACCTTGGCGATGGCATGTCAAGGAGCGGTTCTTGATAAACACAACGTCCTTCATTATAACCGAACATCTTTTTGTTGACAAGAGAAAAATGATAATTTTTTATAAAAACGTTTTGCTGTCCTTTTCTTCCTTGTTTTCGATGCAACGGGGCCGTCTTTCCGTGAAAATGCCGGCCTGACGCGGATGTTCATCCCCCGGTTGGAGGGCAGATCACGCTGTCCATGGACCTTTTCTATGAAACAAACGCGGCCCGACAAGCGGGCAGGCCGCCTGCGGGCCATTGTTGGCTCATCGTTCTTTCGCTCGTTTTTGCCGCACTTCTTCTTCTAGGCTAGCGATAAATTCATCTAGCGCGACCGTCCGGCTTTCTTTTTCGCCGTAGCGGCGGACGTTAACCGCCCGCTCGGCCGCTTCTTTGTCGCCGACGACGAGCATGTATGGGATTTTTTGCATTTGCGCTTCGCGGATTTTATAGCCGATTTTTTCGTCGCGCTCGTCGACTTCGACGCGGAAGCCGTTCGCCTGCAGCGCTTGTTTTACTTCATATGCATAATCGAGATGGGCTTCCGGCGACACCGGAATCACTTTCACCTGCACCGGGGCGAGCCACGTCGGGAACGCGCCTTTGTATTCTTCGATCAAGAAGGCGACAAACCGCTCCATCGTCGAAACGACGCCGCGGTGAATGACGACCGGGCGATGCGGCTTGCCGTCTTCGCCGATGTACGTCAAATCAAAGCGCTCCGGCAAGAGGAAGTCAAGCTGTACCGTTGAGAGCGTTTCGTCTTTGCCGAGCGCCGTGCGCACTTGCACATCGAGCTTCGGCCCGTAAAACGCCGCTTCCCCCTCGGCCTCATAGTAGTCGAGCCCAAGCTCGTCCATCGCCTCGCGCAACATGCGCTGCGCCTTTTCCCACATTTCATCGTCGTCGTAATATTTTTCCTTGTCATGCGGATCGCGGTATGACAAACGGAGCGAATATTCGTCGAGCCCAAAGTCTTTGTATACTTCCAAAATCAAGTTGACGACGCGCTTAAACTCGTCTTTGATTTGATCCGGGCGCACGAAAATGTGGGCGTCATTGAGCGTCATGCCGCGGACGCGCTGCAGCCCGGTGAGCGCTCCGGACATTTCGTAGCGGTGCATCGTGCCGAGCTCAGCGATGCGGATCGGCAGCTCGCGATAGCTGTGCAGCTTGCTTTTGTAAATCATCATGTGATGCGGGCAGTTCATCGGCCGCAGCACAAGCTGTTCGTTATCCATTTCCATCGGCGGGAACATGTTTTCTTTGTAATGGTCCCAATGGCCTGATGTTTTGTACAGCTCGACGCTGCCAAGCACCGGCGTGTAGACATGGTCGTACCCGAGCGCCACTTCTTTATCGACGATGTACCGTTCAATGATGCGGCGGATCGTCGCCCCTTTCGGCAGCCAAAGCGGCAGCCCTTGTCCGACTTTTTGCGATGTCGTAAACAGCTCGAGCTCTTTGCCGAGTTTGCGATGGTCGCGCTCTTTCGCCTCTTCAAGCAAGTGCAAATAATGATCCAACTCTTCTTTTTTGAAAAAGGCCGTGCCATAGATGCGCTGCAGCATTTTGTTGCTGCTGTCGCCGCGCCAATAGGCGCCCGAGATGCTAAGCAGCTTAAACTCTTTGATTTTGCCGGTCGACGGCACGTGCACCCCGCGGCAAAGGTCGAAAAACTCGCCTTGCTCGTAAATGGAAATCGTCTCGCCTTCCGGAATGTCGCGGATCAACTCGAGCTTCAAGTCGTCGCCGATTTCCTCATACAGGCGAATGGCCTCATCGCGGCTCACTTCTTTGCGGACGATGTCGAGATTTTCTTTGACAATGTTGCGCATTTCGGCTTCGATTTTTGGAAGGTCATCTGGCGTCAACTTATGCTCCATATCGATATCGTAGTAAAAGCCGTTTTCAATGACCGGGCCGACGCCGAGCTTAACGTTGTCGTACAGCCGCTTGATGGCCTGCGCCATTAAATGGGCGGTGCTATGGCGCAAAATGTCAAGCGCCTCCGGCATGTCTTGGGTAATAATGACGAGCTCGCCGTCTTCGTGAAGCGGCGTGCGCAAATCGACGAATCGGCCGTTCCATTTTCCGGCGATCGCTTTTTTCTTCAGCCCCGGGCTGATCGAGGCGGCGATGTCTTCGGTTGACGTTCCGCTTGGAAACTCCTTTTGCGCTCCGTCGGGGAACGTAATGCGAATGACGTCTGGCATGAAGTTCACTCCTTTGCATTGGTATCAAAATAAAAAAACTCCTCCCTCAAAAAGGGACGAGTTTTCGTCGTGGTTCCACCCTTCTTCCCATGGCAAACCAACGCCATGGCTCAACACCGATAACGGCCGTCCGCCGGCGGCAACTACTGGGCGTAGCGTTCGCTGCCGCAGCTCTGAGGGGGTAAGCGCACTTTTCGTGTTAGGAAGGTTCCAGCCGCTGCCTTCCCTCTCTGGAAACCGTAAAAATGCGCCCATGTCCTCGTCATCGCTTTGTTTTCCTCTTATCTATGACGACATTATAGCGAAAACGGTCGAGAAAATCAACATTCTCCCCCATGCCCGGCATTGGCGGCAAACAACCGGGAAAAGTCGGCGCGGCTGTGGAGACGAAGCCGCTCTTCAAACACGTTTTGGATCGTCTGCACCATGCCGTCATCGGGGTCATCCGTGTACAGTTCAATTTTCGACGGGGCGAGCGAAACGAGCGGCGCCAGCACCGATGAATCGATGTACATCGGCTGGCTGACGACAAGATGGCGGTCGATCATTTGCCTCACTTCTTCCGCGGACAGCTCCCGCCGCTCGCTGTCATAGAACAAAAAGCGAGGCGGATCATGCAGCAAATACAGCCGCGGCCATGCCGGTTTCCTTGCAGCGACGCAATCGCGCAACGTCTGCACAAAGGTTTGGTATTCTTGTTCAAGCTTATATTCATCGATCGCCAGTTCGACATAATGCTGCAACCGCTCCATATACGGTTTCAACCGAAACATCGCAAACGAGGAAAACGAAAACGACAGCTCGTCGCGCAAAAAGGCGCGGAACGCTTCAACCAAAAGCGCCGTTCGCGAAGCGGCAAACGCCGGCCCTCTTCGGTAATCGCGCCGCTCGCCGTCCAAAAACGAATGGGCGAGCGCCAAAATTTGCTGCTGTTCTTCCGGGTCGCGAAAATAAAACCAATCGGAAATCATCGCTAGCATGAACCGATCTTCCATATGTTCGCGCACAAACGCCGTCATCGCGGGGATGATTTGCGTGTCCAGCGCACGCGCTTCCTCGCCTTGTATGTAAACCGCCACCGTTTTCTTTCCGTCATACGCGGCATGAAACAGCGGAGCATCGGCCGGTTTTCGTTCGTTCAGCAGCCAAAACAGTTTTTCCGCCTCGCTTGCCTCGTCAAAATGGATTTCGATCACCCGCTGTCCCCCCTCAGCCTAAAGGAATGCTTGGTTTATATATATGGGGACAACCGGACGTTTAGACTAAAAAAACGCAAAGCGTAGCGGCGTTTCGCCTAGGGGGCGGGTGATTTAGTGCAAAAACGACGGATTCCACTCATTTCTCAATTAGAAAAACCTTGCAGAATCCGCTTTCTCTTCTGAATGAAAATGCCGCCGATCGGGAGTTGACAGTGGTTTTTCACCAGCCTTCTAGGCGCGGCCAGACAAAACATCGGCGTCCTGTTTTCAGGAGCCGATGGCAAAGAGCGGGCAAGGGGCGCGAGAATGCGGTGCGTGCGTTAGCCGTTTTGCTCGCGACGGTTTGGTCCGGTCAGTTCAATCGGGTACGCCAAGTAGCGAATTCGTTCCATGATGCGCGCCGCCTTCACCTTTTCCTCTTCACCGCGCTGGGAATAAGTCAAATGATGGGCCAGCTGCTGCAAATTAAAATTCGACGTAAAAAAGGTCGGCAAGTTTTCAAACATCCGGTATTGCAAAATCGGCCCGAGCACGTCATCGCGCACCCAGCTCGACATCGCCTCAGCGCCAAGGTCATCGAGCATCAAAATCGGCACTTTTTTCACGTAATCGAGCTTTTCGTTCATCGTCTGGTCTTGCAGCGAATGCTTCATCTCGCGAAACAGCTCCGGCACATAGACGATGAGCGACGCGATGTTTCGTTTGGCAAGCTCATTGGCGATCGCCGCAAGCAAGTACGTTTTGCCGACGCCGAACGACCCATGTAAATACAGACCTTTCATTTTTTTTCCCGGCTCGTATTCGGCCACAAACCGCTCGGCAAATCCAATCGCTTTGATCCGGCCGTCATCGCTGAGGTCGACATCGGAGAGCGACGCGCGCAAAATTTCACGCGGCATAAACATGCTTTGGATAAGCGACTCTTGGCGCTTCCGTTCATCATGCTGCACCTTTTTCGGGCAGCGGTCATACTCAATCTCTATTCGGCCGCTGCTGATCACCAAATTCGGCTGATACCCTGGCAACATGTTTGGACATCGCTCCAACCCCGGGCATTGGCGGCAATGCCCGTTCTGCTCGATAAACTCGTACAGCTTCATGAGGCTGCGGTCGACCGCTTCCGCAGACAGCTGCGGTTCGTGCGCCTGCAAAAACGGCTGCACGTCCGGATGCGACAAAATATAGCGCTTCATTTGTTCGTAGCGCTGCTTAAAGCGTTGATTGCCAAGCAGCCGCTGCAATAATTGATTGACTCGTTCCATCGCCTTTCCACCTACGATCCGTCCCGATATTTTTTCAGCCGCTCCTCAATCTCCTTGCGCGCCTGTTCGACATCGAAATCATCGTCTTCCGGCTCGCTGTAATCCATCTTCAGCCAGTCCGGAACCATTTCGGTGCGCACCACTTTCCGCACCGTTTTCGTCCCTTTTTCTTTTTCATTCGCCCAGCTTTGATACGTTTTCGCTTCCTCTTTCGCCAGCTCCATCGCTTCTTTCACCGTCTTCACCTTTTTGCGCGCCCAATGGCTGGCGATCTTTTCTACGTATTTTTTTGACAATTTCATATTCGTCCGCAACATGACATAATAAATGAGCACATTGACGACGCCGGGAAGCAGCTGCTGTTGGAACATAATGTCTTCGATCAGCTGCAAATCGGCCAGCGACGGCTCGGCGCCGCCGGCGATTTCTTTCAGCAGCTGGCGCGGGGAAATCGTTTCGAGCTGTTTCATCAGCTGTTCTTCTTTCGTGCGCGGGTTGGCGTTTTCCATCGTTCGATAAGCAAGCGGCTGCACCCGTTCCACCAGGCGCGGGGAAACGCCGCCATGCTCCAGCTCATACCATTCGCGCGCCGCCTGCCGCAAGGCGTCGATGTCAATATGATACGACGGATCAATGACGCCAAGAACAAGCTTTTGCATCTCAAGCGGCGGAATGCCATACAAAAACGCCAGCTTTTTAATCGCCTCTTTCACTTTTGCTGTCATCGCGCGGCGCGGTACGAGCTGTTTCGACAACCCGGCGAAAAACAACTCAAAATCAAACACCTCGTCATCGAGGGCGTACGATGCCTCCTCGCGCCCGACATGCGCCTTTCCTTCATTCAGTGGCCGCTGTTCTTCGCTGAAACGAGACACCATCCGCTCGGCAGGAACGGCGGCAAACACGTCGGAAAATGAGCGCGTTACCGGGGTGAACCGAGCGACATCCGCCATCGGCCGGGCGAAAAAGTCGCTCAACTGGGCGAACAAATGGCGGCCAACTTGACGCTGCAAAAAGGTGCTCAACATCTCATCGCGAAAAAACTGTTCCGGTGTCATCGGCGGGCGCAGCTCGTAAAGAAACAGCTTCGGCTCATCGTCACCGAAAGTGCGGACATACGTATTCAGCAACCCGATTCCCTCCAGCTTCAACCGTTCGCCGTAGATGTCCGGAAGGCTGCATTGCATAAGCTCCATGAGGCGGCGATGGGTCGCCTCCTGCCCGCCAAGCAGCTCCCAGTCCCCCCAAAGCGTCATATACAAAGCTAGCGCGCGATGGCCGATGAGCGGCTGGTACAACAGCGTCAACACTTGGCGGTCCAGCTCGTGCAGCGCTCCGCGGCTTTGCACGACATACCGGTCAACTGCAATCAGTTCTTTCCAATGATGCCGCATCATCTCAACCTTCCATCTTGCGTGATTCGTTTCAACCCGTCCTCCCCCTTTCGGCAGGGAAAAGGCGTTGAAAAAAGGGCTTGCCGTCCAACGCCAAAGCCCTTTTTACCGCTGTTCTTTTTTGATCAGCTCTTTCAGTTCTTCGATAAACACGTTAATATCCTTGAACTGCCGATAGACGGAAGCGAAGCGGACATAGGCGACCTCATCGATGCGCGACAGCCGCTCCATCACCATTTCCCCGATTGTTTCGCTTTTGACTTCCGACACTCCTTGTTGGCGCAGCTCGCGCTCGATTTCCTGCGTCACCTTTTCCAGCTCCTCGAGCGCCACCGGCCGCTTTTCGCACGCTTTGATCAAGCCGCGCAAAATTTTCTCGCGGCTGAACTCTTCGCGCGTTCCGCCTTTTTTGACGACAATTAGCGGCGGCTCTTCAATTCGTTCAAACGTTGTAAACCGGTAATGACACTGTTCGCATTCGCGCCGGCGCCGGATCGAACGCCCTTCCTCGGCCGGGCGCGAGTCGAGCACGCGCGTACCTTGATGATGGCATGACGGACATCGCATAACATTCACTCCGTTGCTTTTCTTATTATCTATCATACCGGAATGGCGGCAAGCAGACAAGCCATAGTTAGCCGTTCAATCCCGATCCGATATACGGCAAGCGCGCATCGAGCTTCCGGTATAGCTCAAGAATCACCGATCGGCTGCGGCCAAAGTCAAACGGCAATAGGCGCGTGTCTGTTGTCACGGAAAAGTCGACCGCCGTTTCAAACGGGCGCACCGAGATGACTGTCGCGACGATAAACAGCTTTTTTCCGCGCTTCGTTTGCGCACAAATTTCGCCGCGCTCTTCGGAAACGGAAAGAAGTTCAGCCCCGGGCAGCGAGGCGAGCAGCTCTTTGACGGCGGCCATGACAGCGCGGTTCGCCGCTTTGTAATAATGGCTTCTTAGCTCGACGTCTTCATGATTCTCCCTCGTTTCGCAATGGTTCGTCAAGGCGTATTTCCATTTGTTCCACATGCTTATCTGCCACGCTCCCTAGTCCTTAATTTGCTTTCATCATACCATGTTTTTCGCTGCCGCAGCACGGTGAAAAATAGAAAAAGGAGCGTTCTGTGTACGCTCCTTTTCTGCCGTTCGTGCTGTCCGTTACAGCGCTTGCGCTTTTTTCACTTCAATCGGGCGCATGCCGCGCGGAAGTTCGATCGTCTCCCGCGTTTGCGCACCGAGCTTTTCAGCGATATAGTCGGCGGCAATCGTCGGATCGAGATGGCCGCATGTATACACATCAATGCTCGCATAGCCGTGTTCGGGAAACGTATGAATCGTCAAATGCGATTCCGAGATAATGACGACTCCACTTACCCCTTGTGGAGCGAATTTGTGGAACGCTACTTCGCGAATTTCCGCTCCCGATTTCAACGCGGCGTCAACGAACGTTTTCTCGATAAAGTCCATATCATTCAGTTTGTCAAAGTCGCATCCCCAAAGTTCCGAGATAACGTGACGACCCATCGTGTCCATGCAAAAATCCCCCTTTTAACCAATTTTCTCAAAGAAAAAAATAGAAGAACAGCTGCAAAATGGCATGTATAACTACCACGGGGGAAAGTTAGTCCTAAGAGGTCCTAACCCTTTAAGTAGTCACATTACCTTTGCCGTTAAGAAGTTCACGAGACATAGTATACTTTGTTTAGGGGGGTTTTGCAACAGACTTTTTTATTTTTTTTGCCTGCCGAAAAGAAAAAGCGCCCGCGCCTGTTCGGCGCCCTGGTCAATACCGCGCCGCAAAACAGACGGGCGCTTTCCGCCCTTCTTGGCAGCGAGCGAAGACGGTGTCACGCGTTGACTTGGAGACTCTCCTTCATTTTTGCCGCGACAAGTTGAGCAAGATCGACAACGCGGCAGGAATAGCCCCACTCATTGTCATACCAAGCGAGCACTTTCACTTTCCGTCCTTCCATCACCATCGTCGATAAGCCATCGATGATCGCCGAATGAGGATTCGTATTGAAATCAATCGAGACAAGCGGCTCCATCGTAAAGTCCAAAATTCCTTTCAGCGGCCCACGAGCGGCGCGGATGAACGCTTCGTTCACCTCATCGGCGGTCACCTCGCGCTTCACATCGACCACTAAGTCAACGAGGGAAACGTTCGGCGTCGGAACGCGGAGCGCCATGCCATGGAGCTTCCCTTTTAAATGCGGCAGCACCAGTCCAAGCGCTTTTGCCGCTCCGGTTGTCGTCGGGATGATCGATTGCGCGCACGAACGAGCGCGGCGCAAGTCTTTGTGCGGATTGTCGATGTTTTTTTGGTCGTTCGTATACGCGTGAACGGTTGTCATCAGCCCGTTTTCAATGCCAAAGGCTTCATCAAGCACTTTGACGACCGGCGCCAAGCAGTTGGTCGTGCACGATGCGTTAGAAATGATGAAATGGCGGTCAATATCGAGCACGTGTTCATTGACACCGACAACGATTGTCACATCTTCGTTTTTCCCAGGCGCTGTTAAAATGACGCGCTTCGCCCCCGCTTCTAGGTGAAGGCTAGCTTTTTCACGATCATTGAATTTGCCGGTCGCCTCAATGACGATATCAATATCCATCTCGTTCCATGGCAACCATTTCGGGTCGCGCGAGTTCAACAGCTTTACTTTTTTGCCATTGACCAACAGCCCGTCTTCCAAAGCGACTACCTCACCTTGGAATTGGCCATGGTTGGAATCGTATTTCACTAAATGGGCTAACGTTTCCGGCGGGTAGCTGGCGTTCACCGCCACGATATCAAGGTCTGAACAGCCGATGGCGCGGCGGAACACCATCCGTCCGATTCGCCCGAATCCGTTAATCGCCACTTTCGCCTTCATTCGCTTTGTTCCCCTCTCATATATGTTATACTATTTGTTTAAATTCCTATAAATAGTATATCATATTTTTCAAGATCGTGGAGAACAAAATAACAAAAAAGCAATAAAAAAGACGCCTATTTTTCCAAGGCGCCCCATGTTTCCAAAACGGCCAGCAGCTGCCGGCGCGTCTCCTCGATCGTTCCGTTATTGTCCAGAACCGCATCGGCTCGCTTTACTTTTTCCGCCAGCGGCCATTGGGCGCGAATGCGGGCGAGCGCTTCCTCTTTCGTAAATCCGTTTCGCGCCATCAGCCGGCGAAGCTGCGTCTCTTCATCAACGAAAACGACCAGCACTTTATCTACCCAATCGGTCAATCCGCTTTCAAATAGCAGCGGAATATCAAGCACGATCGTTTTCGCCCCGGCGCGAACGAGCTCCTCCTTTTCCGCCAGCATACGGCGGCGCACGGCGGGATGAACGATGGCGTTGAGTTTCGTCCGCTCGGCTTCATCGCTGAAGACGATCGCCCCCAGTTTCGCGCGATCAATGTCCCCATTTTTTTGCAAAATGCCCGGACCGAAGGCGGCAACGATTTGCCGATAGGCGTCTTCTTCCGGCCGTACGACCGCACGCGCCGCTTCGTCCGCGTCAATGACCGGAAGCCCGAGTTGGCGCATCATGGCGCTGACCGTGCTTTTGCCGCTGGCGATTCCCCCAGTCAGCCCGATCGTGAGTACCATCGCTTGTCTCCTTTCCCATCGGTCGCCTACCGCTGGCAGCGCGGGCAATAGTGCGTCCCGCGGCCAGCGACGACCGTTTTTTCAATCAACGTTCCGCATTGTTTGCACGGCTCCCCTTTGCGCCCATAGACGGACAGATGATGTTGGAAAGTCCCTTCTTTCCCTTGCGTGTTGACATACGTGCGCACCGTGCTTCCTCCTCTCATCACCGCCTCACCGATGGTCGCGACCATGTGCTCATGGAGCCGGCGAATGTCTTCGTCCGTCAAGGAAGCGGCCGGGCGGTCCGGAAGAATGCCGGCCCGAAACAGCGCTTCATCGACATAAATGTTGCCAAATCCGGCCACAACCGTTTGATCGAGCAGCAGCGCCTTGACCGTCCGCTTCGTTTTCGCGGCTTGTTGGGCCAACACCGCCGGGGAAAATGCCGGTGAGAGCGGCTCCGGCCCCAACTGGTCAAGCGGAGGACGGCGGTCGGCTTCTTCTTTGCGGTAAACGTGCATCGTGCCGAACTTACGCACATCGCGGTAACGGAGTTCGCTGCCATCGGTGAAGGAAAATACGACATGCGTGTGCGGCGCGAGCGGATCGTGGGCGCTAGCGACCGTATAGCGGCCTTCCATGCGCAAATGGGAGATGAGCACATCCTCATCAAGCAAAAACTTCAAAAACTTTCCGCGCCGCTCAATGCCGCGCACCGTCTGGCCAGCCAGCCGGTCGGCAAACGCTTGCGGGTCGTGCGGATGGCGAATGATCTTCGGCCAAAACACGCGCACCGCCGCGATCGTTTTGCCGGAAACGAGCGGCAAGAGCGTGCGCCGGATCGTTTCCACTTCAGGCAGTTCAGGCATAGGAAATCCCTCCTTTCCTCTGTTGTCGATCCGCCCGTGCGGCTTCCGGCATCGGCGCCTTTAAGACCGGGCGTTATTTCGCATCATACCATGTCGGTCCGTAATGATAATCGACTTTCAGTGGCACGCGGAGCGTGACGGCTTGCTCCATCACTTCCGGCACGATTCGGCACAGCCGCTCTATTTCGTCACTAGGCGCCTCCAAAATGAGCTCGTCGTGCACTTGCAGCAACAGGCGCGCCTGCAGCCGCTCTTCCTTCAGGCGCGCGCTCAAATCGATCATCGCCTTTTTAATGATGTCAGCGGCGCTGCCTTGGATCGGCGTATTCATCGCCGTCCGCTCGGCAAAGCTGCGGACGTTGAAGTTGCGGCTCGTGATGTCCGGCAAATAGCGGCGCCGATGCAAAAGCGTGGTGACATATCCTTTCTGTTTCGCCTCTTGCACGATCGTTTCCATATACCGCTTGACGCCCGGGAAGCTGGCAAAATAGCGTTCGATAAACTCGGCGGCCTCTTTGCGCGTAATGTTTAAGTTTTGCGCCAATCCGTAATCGCTGATCCCATAGACGATGCCAAAGTTGACGGCCTTCGCTTGCCGGCGCATGTTGGGGGTGACGTCCTCTTCCTTGACGTGAAAAATGTCCATAGCCGTTTTCGTATGAATGTCCAAATCTTGGCGAAACGCTTCAATTAAATTGTCATCTTCGGCGATATGGGCCAACACGCGCAGTTCGATTTGCGAATAGTCAGCGGCAAACATGAGCCAGCCAGGCTCGGACGGCACGAACGCTTGCCGGATTTTCCGCCCTTCTTCCAGCCGAATCGGAATGTTTTGCAAGTTCGGCTCCGTCGAGCTGAGGCGACCGGTTTGCGTCAACGCTTGATTGAAGATCGTATGCACTTTCTTCGTATCCGGGCGCACGACCTTCAACAACCCTTCGACATATGTCGACTGCAGCTTGCCTAGTTGGCGGTAGTGCAAAATATTCTCCACAATCTCGTGATGGGGCGCAAGCTTTTCCAGCACGTCCGCCGATGTCGAATAGCCGGTCTTCGTTTTTTTCAACACAGGCAGTTGCAGCTTTTCAAATAAAATGACACCGAGCTGTTTCGGCGAATTGATATTGAATTCTTGGCCGGCCAGTTCGTAAATGCGCCGTTCGGCCGCGCGCAGCTGCTCGGCGAGTTCCTGCCCCATCTGGTTCAGGCGCTCGGTGTCCACTTTCACCCCGGTGAATTCCATATCGGCCAAAATCGCCGCTAACGGCTGCTCAAGCGCCATCAACAGCTCGTCCTGCTCGTTGCGGCGCAGGTCATCCATCATTGGCCGCTCGAGCGCCCAAATCGCCGCCGCCTTGCGGACGAGATGCTCGGCGAGTGCCGGCTCGTCCGGAACAGACCGTTTCGCCCCTTTGCCGTAGACCGCTTCATCGGACCGCACGGCCTCGTATTGTTTCATTTTGGCCACCGCCGCGACATCGCTAGCATCTTGTCCAGGGTTGAGCAAATACGCCGCCAGCAGCAAATCAAACGAGACGCCGCGCAGGTCGATCCCCTTCCATCGTAAAGCGACCATCGCCCGCTTCGAGTCAAACATGCTTTTTTTCTTCGTCTCATCGGCAAGCCAAGCGCGAAACTGCGGGTCAGCCAGCGCCGCCTCCGAAGGCAGGAAAAACCGCCCGCGTTCCGAGACAACAGCAATGCCGACGATCGGCGCGTCATGATAGTTGTCTTCCACGACTTCAACGACCAAGGCCGCCTTGTCAGCGAGCATCTCTTCCGTCACGCGCTCCGCCATGGTGAAGTCGATGTGGGCAAGCGGCTCGCTCTCTTCCGCCCTCGGCCCTTCCATCTTCTCAAGGAGCGACTGAAACCCGAGCTCTTTAAACAAAGCGATCACGCTCTCCCAGTCTTCGCCTTCGTAGGCCGTATCCTCAAGCGACAGGGCGATCGGAGCGTCGCGGCAAATGCCCGCCAGCCGTTTGCTTAGGAGGGCGGTATCGCGATGTTGACGCAGCGTTTCTTTCAGCTTTTCCCCTTGGATTTCATCAATGGAGTCGAGCACATTTTCGACTGTCCCGAACTGCTTTAACAACTTGACCGCCGTTTTTTCGCCGATGCCGGGCACGCCAGGGATGTTGTCCGATTTATCCCCCATCAGTCCTTTTAAGTCAACGATTTGCTCGGGAGCGAGCCCGTATTTTTCGCGAATCGTTTCCGGCGTGTACGATTCCATCTCGGTGATCCCTTTTTTCGTGATTTCCACCGTCACATGGGGGGAGGCGAGTTGGGTCAAATCCCGGTCTCCGGAGATGACTTTCACCTCAAACCCGGCCTGCTCAGCGCGGGCGGCGAGCGTTCCGATAATGTCGTCCGCTTCGTAGTTGTCAAGTTCGTAAGCTGGAATGCGATAGGCGTTCAACAGCTCGCGCAGCAGCGGAAACTGCTCGGACAATTCCGGGGGCGTCTGCTGGCGCCCGCCTTTATACTCGCGAAACACTTCATGACGAAACGTCGTTTTGCCCGCATCAAACGCCACTAACAAATGGGTGGGCGCCTCTTCCGCCACGATTTTGCGCAGCATCATGGCAAATCCGTAGACCGCATTCGTATGAACACCTTTGTCGTTATGCAAAAGCGGCAGCGCAAAAAAAGCGCGATAGGCCACACTGTTGCCGTCAATCAAGACCAGTTTTTTCTTCAACCCCATCCCTCCTCGGATGCTTCTTGTTTTTATTGTATCATGCGGCGGCGTTCCAGAAACATCGCCTCGCTGCTCCAGCCCCCAAAGCGGTGCTGAAGGGCCGTCTCAGCCCGAATGGACTCGCCCTCCCCCAACCCGCCAGCGATGAAAAAAGCCGGCTACCGCTCCGGCTTGGGAAAGTGAATCGTAAACACCGTGCCGCGCCCGACTTCGCTTTCCACGGTGATGGAGCCGTGATGGGCTTCGACGAGATGCTTGACGATCGAAAGGCCCAGCCCGGTCCCGCCCGAATCGCGGCTGCGCGCTTTATCGACGCGGTAAAAGCGCTCAAAGATGCGAGGAATCTCCTTTTTCTCAATGCCGATGCCGGTATCTTTGACGCGCAGCCACACTTCCTGCGCCGTCTCCCCGGCGTCGACGGTGACTTGCCCTTGTTCGGGCGTATAGGCGATGGCGTTGGCCAACAAGTTAAGCAAAATTTGCTTCAGCCGGTTTCGATCACCGCGAATGACCAGATCCGGCGGCGCCTTGACTTGCAAAGCGATTCGCTTGGCCGCCGCCCGCTGGCGGAACACCGCTGCCGCTTCCTCCATGATCTCGGCCGCGTTCACTTCCTCCCACTGAAGCTGAAAGCCTTGCTGCTCGATTTTCGATAAATCAAGAAGCTCTTCGACGAGCGTTTGCAGCCGTTCGCTTTCTTTTAAAATAATGGCCAAAAAGTGCTCGAGCGCCTGCTCATCTTTCATCGCTCCATCCAACAGCGTTTCGGCAAACCCTTTAATCGATGTCACCGGCGTTTTCAGTTCATGCGAGACGTTGGCGACAAAATCTTTGCGGATTTGCTCGAGCCGCTTCAGTTCGGTAATGTCATGGAAGACGACGACAATCCCTTTCCACTCAGCGCCTTTTCCGATAATCGGGGCGCCGTAGACGTCAAAGTGCTTTCGCTCAATCCCGACCGTCAGCCGCATATGGCGGCGCATCGCCGCCTCGGTCATGAAAATCTCGTCGATCAAGCGGACGATGTCGCGGTGCGGGAGCACATCGGCATACGGGCGATACAAGGCGTCGGACGGATCGATGTGAAATTGGGACTGAAAGGCGCGGTTGATGAGAAACACATGGCCGCGGTGATCGATGAACAGAAGGCCGCTGCCGACGTTTTCAATGAGCGTATGAAGGCGATCGGTCTGAATTTCCCGCGCCCGGCTCATTTCTTGCAAATGGCGAGCGAGCCGGTTGATGGAACGGACCAACATGCCGGCTTCTTTATATTCGCCATCGGGCACCCGGGCGGCGTAATTGCCTTTTTCCAGCTCAAACGCCACCTTGGTCGCCTCTTCAATCGGTCTCATATATTGATTGGCGATTTTCCAGCCAAGGGCGATGATGACAACGAGCGCCATGCCAAGGCTGCTGATGAGAACCCCCCAAATCCGCTCGTTCACCGCTTTGAGCGAGCTCGTCGGTGTGCTGACGACGACGTATCCGTCCTGTCCGCTTGGCCCATACGGAACAAGGCAGTAGTACACATCGTCCGTTTTTTCAATCACCGAAAAGCGCGCGGACGTTGTCGTCGGCAAAATGGAGCGGATGATGCGCGCGTGGTCCTTGTCGCTGATCGCCGCGATGCGCCCGCTGTCAAACCGCACCCGCCCATCGCGATCGAGCACGGTGATGCGCGAGGACAGCTCGTCCCCCATTTCTTGCAAATCGGTGCGAATGCGCTCAAGCGGTTCATTTTCCAGCAAAATGGCGAGCGCTTTCGCCTCCTTTTCCATCCGCTTATTGATCGTCTCGGTATAAAACTCTTTCAGCAGCTGACCAAGCAAAAAGCCGAGGGCGATCAACACGGCCGCAATCAGCGCCACAAGCCAGAAAAGAAGCCGGGAGCGAAGGCTACTCATGCCGTTTGGGCTCCTCCAGTTTGTATCCGAGGCCGCGCACCGTTTTGATGTACGCCGGCTTTTTCGTATCGTCTTCGATCTTGTCGCGCAAGTGGCTGATATGGACGTCAACGATGCGCGTATCACCAGCGAAATCGTAATTCCAAACCGCGCTGAGCAACTGGTCGCGCGTCAGCACCCTTCCTTTATGACGGCCCAAATAAAGAAGCAATTCAAACTCTTTCGGCGTCAACTCGAGCGGTCTGCCGCCCACCGTCGCTTCGTAGCGGTCCGGGAAAATTTCCAACTGCCCGATGACAAGCCGTTCGCCTAACTCAGCCGCCGGTTGAGAAAGCTCGGTGCGGCGCAAAATCGCCTTCACCCGCGCGACGACCTCGCGCGGGCTGAACGGCTTCGTCATATAGTCATCGGCGCCCAGCTCCAACCCGAGCACTTTATCAAACTCATCATCGCGAGCCGTCAACATTAAAATCGGCGTCATGATTTGCCGCTGGCGAAGCCGCTTGCACACTTCAACGCCGTCCAGCTTCGGCAGCATCAAATCGAGGATCATCAGCGCCGGCTGTTCACGCTCCACTTTATCTAGCGCCTCTTCGCCATCATAGGCGGCGGCCACTTGAAAACCGGCCTTCTCCAAATTGTAGGTCAACAACGTCACAATCGGCTGCTCATCGTCAACAACCAAAATTTTCTTACTCATTCCGCTCCTCCCATTCGCCAGTCATTCTATTTGTATCATACCATACTTTCCGCTTTCGTTCGGCAAAAAAAGAAAGAGGGGGTCGCAAACTGCGGCAAGACCCCCTCTTTTTCGCTATAAAAACAGACGTTCTCCGTTCATAACCGCCCGGCTGCCCGAAAGCAGCCCCCTTTCGCATCCGTCCCGCGCCCATCTCGCCTCCCCTGTTCCATCTTCCCGTCCAAGTGAGCGCTGCTCTTTCAGCCTAAAAATTTTCAAGCGCACGGCTGTCCAAACGTGGCAACGTATGCGGCGGACAGGCGGACAGCTCGCCGGTGAGCACCATTTCCGCCCCGCGCGTCGCCGTCACCGCCAACGTGACGCAATGGCTTTCTTCATCCACGTCAGTCACTTCCAGCAAAAATTCAAGCGTTTCATAATGATACACTGGCCGGAGAAAGCGAATATCATTCCTTGTAATATAACTGCCCGGGCCTGGCAAATATTTCGACACCGCCGATGTGATCATTCCCATCAGCATGATCGGCGGAACGACCGGCTTGCCAAACGGCGTTTGCGAAGCGTAATCGTGCTGAATGTAGAGCGGGTTGGCATCGTAGGTCAACCCGAGGTAAAGCAGCAAATCTTTGTCTTCGATGGCCGCTTGGAACACAAGTTTTTCCCCAACTTGAATTTCTCCGATTCGTCTCCCCAGCTTTCGCTTTTTCAACATAGTTCCACCCCTTTGTTGCTCCTGATCCTCATGGTCTGCGGTCGTCACTAGCGGCGCCAAGCGCTGTTTTCGCACCCTAAATCAGAAAGCGCTTTCAAAAAGCGGCGGCAAAAATCCGGGCCAAGCCCGAATTTTTGCATCGTACTATTCGAGCACGCGCATGACGTTTTTCACCGACTCGACCGACTTGGCGAGCGCTGCTTTTTCCTCTTCCGTCAGCTCGAGCTCGATCACTTTCTCAATGCCGTTGCCGCCCAAGATCGTCGGCACACCCAAATAAATGCCTTCGTATCCGTATTCGCCTTCGAGGTAGGCGATCGCCGGCAAAATGCGGCGCTGGTCTTTCAAAATCGCCTCGACCATTTCAACAAGCGAAGCGGCCGGCGCGTAGTAGGCGCTGCCGTTGCCGAGCAAATTGACGATTTCCCCGCCGCCTTTGCGCGTCCGCTCAACGATGGCGTCCAAACGGTCTTTCGGAATCAGCTTTTCGAGCGGGATGCCGCCGGCGTACGAATAGCGGACGAGCGGCACCATGTCGTCGCCATGGCCGCCGAGCACAAACCCGGTGACATCCTTCACCGAAATGTTCAGCTCCTGGGCGACGAACGTGCGGAAACGCGCCGTATCGAGGACGCCCGATTGGCCGATGACCCGGTTTTTCGGGAAGCCGGATTCCTTGAAGACGGTGTACGTCATCGCATCGACCGGGTTCGTCAAGACAATGATGTAGCAGTTCGGCGAGTATTTGACGACTTCTTTCGTCACTTGCTTCATAATTTTCTGGTTCGTCGTCACCAAATCGTCGCGGCTCATGCCCGGCTTGCGAGCGATGCCGGCCGTAATGACGACGATGTCGGAGTCCGCCGTATCGGCGTAGTCCGATGTGCCGACGATGTTGGCGTCAAACCCGAGCACCGGGCTCGACTCGAGCATGTCGAGCGCCTTTCCTTTCGTCGGGTTTTCGAGCTGCGGAATGTCGACGAGCACGACGTCGCCGAGCTCTTTTTGCGCCAGCAGGAACGCCGTTGTCGCCCCCGTGAATCCAGCGCCGATCACCGAGATTTTTTTCCGCTTCATCGCCATCGTTTGCCATCCCTTTCTTTTAAGGTTGGTGATTAGATCAAAAGAAACGAGGGAAATGCTAGATTGTTCAAATCGACAAACTTGGATAAAACGTGGTTTTGTATTCCTTCCCACTGCATCGATTTTCCAACTATACTCTTCTCTCGTCGTTGATCGGCTATTTTTCCAACATTAGTCCATATTGCGGATGAGCGCATCAGCGAATTCCGAACATTTCACTTCGGTTGCCCCTTCCATCAGGCGGGCAAAGTCATACGTCACGATTTTCGCGGCGATCGTTTTTTCCATCGCTTTGATGATCAATTGCGCCGCTTCGTTCCAGCCGAGATGCTCAAACATCATGACGCCGGACAAAATGACGGACGACGGATTGACTTTGTCAAGCCCGGCGTATTTCGGCGCCGTGCCGTGCGTCGCTTCGAAGATGGCGTGACCGGTTTCGTAGTTGATGTTTGCCCCCGGCGCGATGCCGATGCCGCCGACTTGAGCCGCGAGCGCGTCGGAAATGTAGTCGCCGTTTAAGTTCATCGTCGCGATGACGTCAAACTCGCGCGGGCGCGTTAAGATTTGCTGTAAGAAAATGTCGGCGATCACATCTTTGATGATGACTTTTCCGGCCGCTTCTGCTTCGGCCAGCGCTTTGTTCGCCGCTTCTTTGCCTTCCGCTTCGACGATGCGGTCGTATTGCGCCCATGTGAACACTTTGTCGGCAAACTCTTCCTCAGCGAGTTCATAGCCCCAGTTTTTAAACGCGCCTTCAGTGAATTTCATAATGTTTCCTTTATGAACGAGCGTCACCGATTTGCGGCCATGTTCGATCGCATAGTTGATCGCCGCGCGCACAAGCCGTTTCGTTCCTTGTTCGGAAATCGGCTTAATGCCGATGCCGGACGTTTCCGGGAAGCGGATTTTGCGCACGCCCATCTCGTTTTGCAAAAAGTCGATCACTTTTTTCACTTCCGGCGTGCCTTTGGCATATTCAATGCCGGCGTAAATGTCTTCCGTGTTTTCGCGGAAAATGACCATATCGGTGTCTTCCGGGCGTTTCACCGGCGACGGAACGCCTTGGAAGTAGCGAACCGGCCGCAGGCAGACGAACAAGTCAAGCTCTTGACGAAGCGCGACGTTCAGCGAGCGGATGCCTCCGCCAACCGGCGTTGTCAGCGGCCCTTTAATGGCGATTATGTATTCGCGGATCGTCTCGAGCGTTTCATCCGGAAGCCAGCTGCCCGTCAGTTTGTATGCTTTCTCGCCGGCGAGCACTTCCTTCCAGACGATTTTTTTCTCGCCTTTGTACGCTTTTTCCACCGCAGCCTCGAGCACGCGCGAAGCGGCCGCCCAAATGTCCGGGCCGGTTCCGTCCCCTTCAATGAACGGGATGATCGGATTGTTTGGAACGTTGAGCACACCATTGGTGACAGTAATTTTTTCCCCTTGCGTCACGAGTCAAACCCCCAATGCCATGGTTTTTATTTTGCAAAGGCGTGAAGGCGCGCCTTCCCGCCTTGTCCACCTGTTTCGCCTTATTCAGCCTTATTCAGCCGCGCTCGTCGATCGGCACGTACGACCGCTTGCCCGGACCCGTGTACTCGGCGCGCGGACGGATGAGCCGGTTGTTGTCATATTGTTCCAAAATATGGGCGATCCATCCCGACGTGCGGCTGATCGCAAAAATCGGCGTAAACAAATCATGATCGATTCCTAAACAATGGTAAACCGAGGCGGAATAAAAGTCAACGTTCGGCGGCAGCGCTTTTTCCGATGTGACGATTTCTTCAATCTTCGTCGACATTTCGTACCAATGCGGCTCGCCGACGAGCTTCGTCAGCTTTTCCGACATTTTTTTCAAATGTTTGGCGCGCGGGTCGCCTTTCCGGTACACGCGATGGCCAAAGCCCATGATTTTCTCTTTATTGGCCAGCTTTCCGCGAATGTACGGCTCAACGTTGTCAACGGTGCCGATTTCCGTCAGCATTTTCATCACCGCTTCGTTTGCCCCACCGTGAAGCGGTCCCTTTAAGGCGCCGATCGCCGCTGTAATGCCGGAATACATGTCGGAGAGCGTCGCCACGCAAACGCGCGCCGTGAACGTCGATGCGTTCAACTCGTGATCGGCGTGCAACACGAGCGCCTTGTCGAACGCTTCGGCAGCAACGGCGTCCGGCTCTTGTCCGGTCAGCATGTACAAGAAATTGGCAGCAAAGCTCAAATCTCGGCGCGGCGCAACCGGTTCCAGCCCTTTGCGCACGCGGGCAAACGCCGCGACGATCGTCGGGATTTTCGCCTGCAGACGGATCGCTTTCCGGTAGTTCGCCTCTTTCGTCATGTCGTCCGCTTCCTCGTCGTACAGCGCAAGAAGCGAAACCGCCGTGCGCAACGCCGCCATCGGATGCACGTTGGCAATCGGATACAGCTTGAAGTGCTCAACGATTTCCTTTGGAATGTCCGCGTTTTCCGCCAGCTGCTTCTTCAATTCTTCGAGCTGCGCTTTTGTTGGCAGCTCCCGATGCCAAAGCAAATAAACGACCTCTTCAAAGGAAGCGTTTTCGGCCAAATCGTCAATATCGTAGCCGACGTACGTCAATGTATCATCGATGATCGAGCTGATGCTTGAGGTTGTCGCCACAACCCCTTCTAAACCGCGGGTTACCGTCATGTCCAATCTCCCCTTCTTTTTCATAAGTTCCGCCCATCATCGTTGGAAGGACGATGAGCGCTTGCTCGAAACCGTGGCAAAAACGAAGGCATGGGCGAAAGTGCTTACATCGCCGCGCCACCCGCCTTGCAAAAACGCTGTTCCCCGCTTGGCCCGAAAAACGAACTCACGCTTATTATTATAAACAATTATCAGACTTTTGTCAGCTGTCATACGTCGTAAAGAGACAGGCGCCACGAACAAGCGGAACACGCTTCGCCGACAAACGAACCGGTCGTTTGCCCGAGCGGTTAAAAATATTCTACCATTTTGATGACCGCATAGGCAATGCCAGCCCCAATCAGCGGACCGACCGCCACACCATGGAAAAGCGCGACGGCGATGATCGTCCCGAACGCCAAAGCGGCCGTCATTTGCGGATCGCTCGCCAACAGTGTCACTCCTCCTTTGGCGATCAAGGCGACCAAAATGCCAGATAACAAAGCGATCCAAGCCGACAGCGATTGCAGTGAACCAACGAGCTCTTTCCAGCCGATGTGTCCAGCGGCAATCGGAGCGAGCACCGCGATCGTAATAACGGTCACTCCCCAATGAATCCCCTTCGATTGAAGGGTCGACAAAAGCGGCTCGCTAAAGCCGGACCACTTTACGGCCAGCAGCACAGCGACTGCGATCACAAGCGACTCGTTTTTCGACAGCAAGCCAAGCGCCAACAGCGCCAGCAAAAACAACACCGATTCATTCACGGCGGCTCATCCTCCTTCGAGCGGGATAGGAAACTTGTTTTTTTTTGCTTCTTCGTAAACAAACGTGTAATATTATCCATATGGAGATTCGGTTGGGGGTGAAACATTGTCCCGAGTGTATGTCGACCGTTTTTTGCGCTTTTTTTTCGTCGTTGCCATCGCCGGCATTAGCGTTTGGGCGCTGTATTACATCGCAACGTTGACGTACCCGTTTATCATCGCTTTCCTCATCGCCCTGCTCATTAATCCGCTCGTCGATGGGCTGGAGCGGAAAGCGAAAATGCCGCGCTGGCTGGCGGTCAGTGTCACGCTTATCGTCCTGTTCGCCGCCGTCGCTGGGATCGTGACGCTGTTGATCGCCGAAATCGTGTCGGGAACGCAATATTTGGCCGATGTCGTGCCTAGCAAATTTCAAGCACTAGTTTCGTACATCGAAACGTTCGTTGCCGATCAGCTCATCCCGATCTACAAAGATTTGGCGGGCATGTTCAAAAGTTTAAGCAGCCAGCAGCAAGATACGATCATGAAAAACATCCAGTCGGTAGGGCAAAAAATCGGCACAACGGTAGGGGAATTTATCCAAACGATTTTGCGAAACATTCCCCAGCTTCTCGCCTGGCTGCCCAATATCGCGACCGTCTTTATTTTTTCGCTGCTGGCCACGTTTTTCATCAGCAAAGACTGGCATCGGCTCATGCGCATGGCGCAGCGCTGGCTGCCGGCGAAAGCTCGCACAAGCGGCAAAACGGTGTTCGTCGATTTGAAGCGGGCGCTGTTCGGCTTTATGAAAGCGCAGGCGACGCTCATTTCGATTACGACGGTCATCGTGTTAATCGGCCTGTTGATTTTGCGCGTCGATTACGCGATTACCATCGCCTTGATCATCGGGTTCGTCGATCTTTTGCCGTATTTAGGAACCGGGATCGTATTCGTCCCTTGGATCATTTACGCGGCGGTGAGCGGCGACATCCCGTTTGCGATCGGCCTTGGCGTTTTGTATATCGTCGTGCTCGTCCAGCGGCAGATTATGGAGCCGAAAGTGCTCTCCTCATCGATCGGCCTTGATCCGCTCGCCACGCTCATCGCTTTGTTCGTCGGCTTCAAGCTGCTTGGCTTTCTCGGGCTGATCGCCGGGCCGGTTGCGCTCGTCATCATCCGCACCCTTCACAGCGCCAACGTCTTTCGCGACATTTGGCGGTTTATCATCGGCAAGCCGGCCGCATAACTGACAGAGCGCAGCTGCCGTTTGTCGGTTTAGGCGAAAGGGGGCGGCGGAAAAAGCCGTCTTCCGTGAAGACAGGCTCAACATATCGCGCGGCACAAAAAATAGATGAGGAAAGAGGGTGTTCCCATCCATTGGGGACACCCTCTTTTGATGTGAACCGGCTACAAGACGCTCGCATGTCCGCGGTAGATGGCGCCAAACCCGCCGTCGACCGTGATTTCTTGTCCGTCTTGAAACAGGCGGGTCGCATTCTCGACCCCGACGACGACCGGAATGCCGAGGCTTAACCCGACGACGGCCGCATGGCTCGTCAGCCCGCCTTCTTCGGTGATGATCGCCGCCGCTTTTTCCAGCGCCGGCATCATATCGGCATCGGTGCTGGTGGTGACCAAAATGCCGCCTTCCACCATTTTTCGGCACGCCTCTTCCGCCGTTTTGGCGACGACCGCCTTGCCGAACGCTGACTTGCGGCCGATGCCTTGCCCTTTGGCGAGCAGATCGCTGATGACGTGCACTTTCATCAAGTTCGTCGAACCGGTTTCGCCGACCGGCACGCCGGCGGTGATCACGACCAAGTCGCCGTGCTTCACCAAACCGGAACGCACCGCCGCATCGACGGCCACATCCAACATTTCATCCGTCGTGTTTACATGCGGCGCCTCTTTCGTATAGACGCCCCAGACGAGCGCCAACCGGCGCGATACCGCTTCGTTTGAGGTAACGGCGATAATCGGCGCTTTCGGACGGTATTTGGCCACCATCTGCGGCGTTTTTCCGCTCACCGTCGGCGTAACGATCGCCGCGACATCCAAATTCAACGCTGTATGGGCGACCGACTGCCCGATGGCATCAGTAATCGTCGTCGCGCTTTCTTTTGTACGCTGGGACAAAATATCGTGGTGCTCCAACGCCTGTTCGGTGCGAAGCGCGATTTGGTGCATCGTGCGGACCGCTTCGACCGGGTAGTGGCCGGCCGCTGTTTCCCCGGAAAGCATGACCGCATCCGTACCGTCAAAAATGGCGTTGGCGACGTCGCTGGCCTCCGCCCGCGTCGGACGCGGGTTCCGCTGCATTGAATCAAGCATTTGCGTCGCTGTAATGACCGGCTTGCCGAGCATGTTGCATTTTTTAATGAGCATTTTTTGGATGAGGGGGACTTCCTCAGCCGGAATTTCCACACCTAAGTCGCCGCGCGCCACCATGAGGCCGTCGGCTGCTTCCAAAATTTCATCGATGTTGGCCACGCCTTCTTCGTTTTCAATTTTGGCGATGATTTGGATGCCGAGCGCATCGTTCGCTTCAAGCAGCTCGCGGATTTCCAACACATCGGACGCCCGGCGCACGAACGACGCAGCGATGAAGTCGATCCCTTGGCGGATGCCGAACAAAATGTCAGCGCGATCTTTGTCGGTGATGCCCGGCAAATTGACGCGCACGCCGGGAACGTTGACCCCTTTTTTGTTTTTCAGAACCCCGCCGTTTAAGACGGTGGTGGCAATTTCCCCCGCTTCTTTATCAATCGCCGTGACTTCGAGGCCGATCAGCCCATCATCGAGCAAAATGGTCGAGCCGACGGACACGTCATCGATCAGTCCCGGATAAGTGATGGAAATTTTGTCTCGGGTCCCGAGCACTTCGTTCATCGAAATGACGAGCCTCGCGCCTTCCTTCAGCTCGATGGCGCCGTTTTCCATGTTATGCGTGCGAATTTCCGGACCTTTTGTGTCAAGCAAAATCGCCACCGTTTTCCCGGTTTGCTGCGCCGCTGTGCGAATGTTGGCAATGCGCCTCCCGTGTTCTTCATGATCGCCGTGCGAAAAGTTGAGGCGCGCTACGTTCATGCCTGCCTCGATCAATTGCACAAGCTTGTCCACGCTTTCGCTTGCCGGCCCAATCGTACAAACAATTTTCGTTTTCCGCTTCATCGCTTCTTCTTCCTTTCCCCTCGGGAAGTGAACTCCCCGCCGCTTCCGAACAGGCGGGGGCTTCAAGCGGCTTGGACGTGTTTGCCGAACGGCAAGACACCATCCCGACTACGCTGTCTTTCATTCCGAAATGTCTGCTCTACTCGTAGACTAGCATATTCGTCAATGATTGCCAACCGCGCTTCCTCTCCCGGCGGGCCCATGGGACCGCCGCTCGCCCTTTCTTGGCGCCGGGAGATGGTTTTCAAAACCGTTAAATCGACAGCTCTTTCGACAACACATACATCCGCTGATCGATCGTATGAATTTGGCTCAACGCTTCGGCGATGTCATGGTCGACGAGCCGGTTGTTTTGGATGCCGACGCAACGACCGCCTTTGCCTTCAAGCAAAAGTTCGACCGCCCGGGCGCCGAGACGGCTCGCTAACACGCGGTCAAACGCCGTCGGCGATCCGCCGCGCTGCACGTGGCCAAGCACCGTCACGCGCGTCTCAAAACCGGTCGCCTCTTGAATTTGCCGCCCAACGTCAACGCCGCTGCCGACTCCTTCGGCGACGATGATGATGCTATGTTTTTTGCCGCGTTCATGGCCGCGCTTCAAGCGAGCGATGATATCATCCATATCGTAGTCCGCTTCCGGGATCAAAATCGTCTCCGCCCCGCCGGCAAGCCCCGACCATAAGGCAATGTCGCCGGCATGGCGGCCCATGACTTCAATGACATACGTCCGCTCATGCGACGTCGCCGTGTCGCGAATTTTGTCAATGGCGTCAATAACGGTGTTCAACGCCGTATCAAACCCGATGGTAAAATCCGTCCCCGGGATATCGTTGTCGATCGTCCCAGGCACGCCGACGCACGGAAAGCCATGCTCGGTCAATTTTTTTGCCCCTTGGTAGGACCCGTCACCGCCGATGACGACCAGCCCTTCAATGCCGTGTTGTTTCAGCTGCTCGATTCCTTTTTTCTGTCCTTCCTCCGTCTTAAACTCCGGACAGCGGGCGGTGTAAAGAATCGTGCCGCCGCGATGGATAATATCCCCGACATCGCCGACTTCGAGCTTTTTGATATTGCCGGCAATCAGCCCGGCATAACCATGATACACGCCGTACACTTCGACGCCGTGGTAAATGGCTTTGCGGACGACCGCGCGAATGGCCGCGTTCATGCCCGGCGAGTCGCCGCCGCTCGTCAATACACCAATCCGTTTCATCACTTCCACCTCATTTGTCTCGAATTGCACACGTCCGACCTCATACGTCTGTCGCCTCTAAACATTCCTAATGTACCATGAACGCCTGTTGAACACAACAGGGAACGCACGCTGAAACGGCTTACAAGGGGCGATTTTTTAAACAGAACAAAGCTGTCCATAGGGAACCGGATCATGTGTTGAGACGCCATTGTTTAGACAGAACAAAGCTGTCCCGCCAGCGGAGGACAGCTTGTTTCTTATCTTGCCCGAATCGTCTCTTGTAAAAACGAGACGCGGCCCATTTGTTTAAATTTTTCGTAGCGCTGTTCCACGAGCGCCTCGCCGTCGAGCGCCAGCAGCTCTTTCAGCGAAGCGCGCAGCACGCGGTCGATTTCTTTCGCCTGTTCATCGGCATTGCGGTGGGCGCCGCCTTTCACTTCTGGGATGATTTCATCAATGACGCCAAACGCTTTTAAGTCGTGGGCGGTGATTTTCATTGTTTCCGCCGCCCGCTGCGCCAATGAGGCGTCTTTCCACAAAATCGCCGCCGCCCCTTCCGGCGAGATGACCGAGTACGTGGAGTTTTCGAGCATATGAATATGGTTGCCGACGCCAAGCGCCAGCGCCCCACCGCTTCCGCCTTCGCCGATGACGATGCAGACAACCGGCACGGTGAGTCCCGCCATTTCAAACAAGTTGCGGGCGATCGCCTCGCTTTGCCCGCGCTCTTCCGCCGCTTTGCCCGGATAGGCGCCTTTTGTATCAATGAAGCAAATGATCGGACGGGAAAACTTTTCCGCCTGCTTCATGAGCCGCAGCGCTTTCCGGTAGCCTTCCGGGTGCGGCATGCCGAAATTGCGGCGCAAATTTTCTTTCGTATCTTTGCCGCGCTGGTGGCCGATCACCGTCACCGGAAGCCCGTCGTACATGGCAATGCCGCCGACGATCGCTTCGTCATCGCCGAAGCAGCGGTCGCCGTGGCACTCGAGAAAGTTTGTAAACAGCCGCTCGATGTAATCGAGCGTCGTCGGCCGGTGCGGGTGACGGGCGATTTGCACGCGATCCCACGGCGTCAAGTTCGCGTACACTTCGTTTTCCAATTTCGCTAGGCGCGCCTCCAGCTTTTCGATTTCCGCCGATAAGTCAACGTCTGCCGTTTTCATGAACTCTTTCAACTCTTGAATTTTGCCGCGCAGCTCAACAAGCGGCTTTTCAAATTCTAATTCCGCCACCATCCCGCTTCCCCTCCTCCGTTATGAATCGCCAGCACAACGGCCAGCTTTTCCTTCAGCTCATGACGATGGATGACAGCATCCAGCTGCCCGTGCTTCAGCAAAAACTCCGCCGTCTGGAAGTCTTCCGGCAGCTCTTCGCGCACCGTCTGCTCGATGACGCGGCGGCCGGCAAAGCCGATGAGCGCCCCCGGTTCGGCAAAGTTATAATCCCCAAGCGAGGCAAAGCTCGCCGATACACCGCCGGTTGTCGGATGGGTCATGACGGAAATGAACAAGCCGCCGCTGTTGCTGAATCGTTTGAGCGCGGCGCTCGTTTTCGCCATTTGCATGAGGCTTAGCACCCCTTCTTGCATGCGGGCGCCGCCGGACGCGGTGAAAATGAGAAACGGCACGCCTTGCTCCCTCGCCCGTTCAACGGCACGGGCGATTTTTTCGCCGACAACCGAGCCCATGCTGCCCATGCGGAACGACGAATCCATGACAGCTATGACGAGCGGATGGCCGTCAAGCGTCCCTTCGCCGGTGACGACTGCCTCGTTCAGTCCGGACTTGCGCCGGTCTTCTTCCAGCTTTTCGCTATAGCCCGGAAAACCGAGCGGATTGACCGAGATCATATCGGCGTCATACTCGCGGAAGCTGCCGTCATCCAGAAGGCTGGCAATTCGCTCGCGCGCCGGCAGCGGGTGATGGTAGCCGCAGCTTAGGCAGACGCGCAAGTTTTTGACCAATTCTTTCGTATACATAATTTTTTTGCATTGCGGACATTTCGTCATCACGCCTTCCGGAACTTCATGCTTCAGTTGTTCGGCAGGCAGCGGCGCGTATTTTTTCTTTTTGCCAAATAAGTCTTTCCACATGAGGGAGCCCCTCCTTTATGATCCATTGTATCGGTTTCCTGGTTTATACTGCAACACCGAAAAAGAAAAGTGGAGGGCAGATCGCGCTGCCCATGGAGCTTTTTCCGTAAAGAGCGATTTATTTGACGGCAACGGCGCCAAATCCGAACAAAGCGATCAGTTCATCGACAAAGGGCGCCGTCAAAGCTACCGCATACCGCTCCGGCAGGCGGAGAAGCGCGCGTTTACGTTCGTCATACAAGTAAACAGGCGTGCGGCCGCTATGCTGTTCAAGCAGCTGTTTCAGCGCAGCGAGCCGGCCGCTGTCCGCGCCGCTGGCATTGATGTAGAGCGCCGACACCGGCAAGCCCCACGCGCGGCGGATAACGAGCTGGCGCCGTCCTCCGCGCCTTTCCATCGTCCCGGAAAGCAAAACGAACGCTCCCTCCACGAGCTCAGCAGCAGCGCGGGCATATATCGGTGGAAAAGCGACCGCCTCCACTTCTCCGCTTTCATCGCCGATGGTCAAAAACGCCATCTCCTCGCCAAACTTCGTCCGCGTTTTCCGCAGCTGCGCGACCGCCCCCCCGACCACCACGGACGGGCCGTCCGCCTCAGCGGCGAACACGGCATGCGCCGCCTGAAACAACGGTCGGCATACCGCCGCTGGATGCGGGGTGACGGCAAAACCGAGACATTCTCTCTCCCGGCGGCGCCGCTCGCTGGGCGTCCACGGTTTGGCCTCGGCGTATTTCGGCTGGGGTGAAAATCCGATCGCTCTCCCGTACGCGTTCAGCCATTCGGCATGTTCGGCGGCGATCTCAATGCTCGCTGAAAGGACGGCGCGCTCGACTCCAAACTCATCGAAGGCACCGGCAGAAATCAGCGCCTCCAGCGCCGGACGCGCCAATCCTTTCGGCAGCAGGCGAACGGCAAAGTCGAAAAAGTCGGCAAACGCCCCGTGCGCTTTTCGCTCATCGATGATGAGCTTCGCAGCCGAGCCGACATGCTTCACCGCCGAAAGCCCCGTGCGGATCGCCTCCCCTTCGATCGCAAACCGATAGCCGCTCCGGTTGATCGACGGCGGCAAAACCGGAAGGCCCTTCCGCTCCGCCTCGCGGCTGTAAAGCGCCATCGTTTCCCGATCGCCGGCCGCATCTGCCAACATGACCGCATAAAAACAGAGCGGATAATGCGCTTTAATATACGCCATCGCATACGACAGCCGCGCATAGCTGACCGCGTGGCTTCGATTAAAACCATAATGGGCAAAGCGAACGATGTGCCGGTACAGCTCCTCGGCCACGTCCTCGGCGTAACCGTTCGCAAGGCAGCCGGCGACAAACGCCTCTTTCTGCTCGGCCAACAGCGCCTTTTCCTTTTTCGCCACCGCTCGCCGGAGCACGTCCGCTTGTCCGAGCGAAAAGCCTGCCAGCCGGGCAGCGATTTGCATAATTTGCTCCTGATAAATCAACACACCGTAAGTCGGCGCCAAAATGGGAGCGAGATCCGGGTGCGCATACGACACCGGCTCTTCGCCGCGCTTGCGCCGGATGTAAACAGGGATCATCTCCATCGGGCCGGGGCGGTACAATGCGTTGACCGCGACCAAATCCTCAAACTCGGACGGCCGCAGTTCAGCAAGCACGCGCTTCATTCCCGCGGATTCGAGCTGAAAAATGCCGTTCGTGTCCCCCGAACTAAGGAGCGCGTACGTTTTGACATCATCGAGCGGCAGCGCGTCAACCGCAAACGGCCGCCCCGTCTGCCGCTCGACGAGGCGCACCATCCGGCCGATCAGCGTCAACGTGCGCAACCCGAGAATATCGATTTTCAACAACCCTAGCGCCTCAAGCGCGCCCATCGCGTATTGCGTGAGCGGCCATGGGCCGTGGCTAGGCTGCAGCGGCACATGGGCGAGCAGCGGCTCGGGGCTGATGATGACGCCGGCGGCGTGAATCGACGTGTGGCGCGGCAAGCCTTCCAGTTTTTGCGCTACAAAAAGCCAACGATCCCCGCCGCGCACGGCGCTAACCGCCCGACGAAAGGCAGCCGATTCGTCATGCCAGCGACGAATCGTGAGTCCTTGCCGGTTGGGCAGCAGCGCGATCACCCGCTCCGTTTCCTCCCCGGGAAGGCCGAGCGCCTTCGCCGTCTCGCGCAGCGCCGCTTTGGCGCCGAACGTGCCGAACGTAATGATTTGCGCGACGTGATCATGACCGTATTTGTCGGCGACGTAACGAATCATTTCCTCGCGTCGATCGTCGGGAAAGTCCAAGTCAATATCCGGCACCGACACGCGCTCCGGGTTTAAAAACCGCTCGAACAACAGCCCGTATTCCAGCGGATCAACATCGGTGATCGACAACGCGTAAGCGACAAGCGAGCCGGCAGCCGAGCCGCGGCCTGGTCCGGTCATGATGCCGCGCCGGCGCGCGTAGGCGAGCACATCGGCGACGATCAAAAAATAGTCGCTGAAACGAAGCGATTCAATGATAGCCAACTCGTGCTCCAACCGCCGCCAATAGCGCGCATCCGCTGATGGCACGCGGCGAGCGAGTCCTTGTTCGCAAAGGCGGCGCAAATAGCCATCCGCCGTTTCCCCATCCGGCACCGGGAACTTCGGTAGCCGCCGGCGACCAAACTCGAGGCGGAGCGCGCACTGATTGGCGATCTCGATGCTGTTGGCAAGCGCCTCCGGCCAATCGGCAAAGCGGCGGGCCATCTCGTCCGGCGCCGCCAAGTGACGCCCGTCCTCTTCAGCAATGTTTGCGAGCGGTACCCCGCGGCTCAGCGCCTGCAAGCAGCGAAACGCAAGCGCATCCTCGCGCTCCACGTAGCGGACATCGTTCGTCGCAACGGGCGGTATCCCGAGCTCCTCCGCAAGCCGCCGCAGCCCGTCCTCATACGGCGCGCGCCACCGCTCGCCGCGCTGGATGGCGATATACAGGCGGCCAGCAAACAGCTGGCGGTAGCGGAACAACGTTTCTTTCGCCCGCGCCACATCCCCAGCGGCGAGCAGCGATTCGACCCGCCCGTTAGGCCCTGGCGTGATGGCCATGATTCCCCCGTTCAAGCGGCGGAGGACGTCCTCGTGAATGCGCTTTTCTTCCCCCATTTGCACCGCTGTGCTGATTTCGATTAAATGGCGGTATCCTTCCTCATTGGCAGCCAGCAGGACGAGCGGAAATGCCGCTTCATCTCCCTCGAGGATGACATCCGTCATCATGCCGATGATGGGGCGGAGGCCGTGCTGCTCGCACTCCCGGTAAAACGGAATGGCGCCATACAGCACATGGCGGTCGGTGAGCGCCAACGCCTCATAGCCGAGCTGTTTCGCTTTGGCCGCAAGCGCCTCGACCGTCGCCGCGCTTTGCAGCAAGCTATACGCGCTGACCACATGCAAATGAACGAACGACATGGTCCTCCCCCTCTCCGTTTCGCGGGCGAAAACTTTCTCTTCCGCTACATATTGCGTCCGATGGCCTGATATACATAAATAAAGAAAGGACGGGGAAACCGATGAACGAAAAAGTGGCTTTTTTGCCGGCGTTTATTCAAAGCTATTTTATCGCGGTCGGCGTGCTGCTCGGCGGCGCCATGATCGGCGCGCTCGGCGCTTTTTTGAGCGGCGGCCAACCGCTGACCGCCATGTATCGGTTCGCCGGCGATTTGCGCATTTGGGCGGTGGTGGCCGCCATCGGCGGGACGTTTGATACGTTTTATGTCGTCGAACGGGGGCTGTTTCTTGGCGAAACGAAAGATATTGTGCGCCAATTTTTGCTCATTTTGTCTGCCATGGGCGGCGCGCAAACAGGGGTAGCCATCGTTACGTGGCTGACGCAGGAGCACATTTCGCCATGAGAATTCCTCCGTATTATCAATCCCCATCATGGCAACGCTTTTTTGCCGGCGTCGCGATCGGAGCGCTGATCAGTTGGTTCGTCTTTTTATACATTTTCGGCGTTCTGCAAGAAAAACAAGTGCGGCATGTCAATGAGCTGAACGAGCAAATCGCCGATCTGCAAAAAGAGATTCGCATCTGGCAGGAAGATTATATTCATTACAACAAAGAAATGAAAAAAAAGCTGACCGTCCAAGACATCACTGTTCATCTCGCCAACGCTGAGCAGTATAAATTTGATTCGTACACGACATTCCGCATCGAAGACAGCGTCAAAGAAGACTTGTCCCATTTAATTACAAAGGACATTGAAACAGTGTACAACAGCCGTGAATTGATCAAGCGGGCCGTCGAGAACAAAACGTTCTCAATCCATGAAAAACAATACCGGCTGCAACTTCACACCCTCACCATTTTCACCGTTTTAGCCGTTGAAGTAAAAGTAACGCCGCTCCCGTAATCCGACACGCCTTCGCGCGCCGGCGGCAAAAGAAGCGGCCCGAAGCGGGCGGAGCCCTTTTCCCGGCGCCACCGCACGGACAACATCCCGGCGCCGGGTGACCGCAATTCTCAAGCACAATCCCTGCTCAGCGTCGCCACCGCAAGCGCGACGCCCCGCCGCCGGGTGACAGCACTCCAAACGGAATGCCGCAGCAGGCGCTAGAATAATAGCGTTGAGGCTACCGCTCAGGGCGGCAGATGGCCTTCACGTCCTCAATAACGCGATCCGCTTCTTCCCATGACGCGATGGACGCGCCGGCCGCAAGCGGGTGTCCGCCGCCGCCGTAGCGTTTGGCGACTGTGTTGATGATCGGTCCTTTCGAGCGGAAGCGGACGCGGATGTCCTTCTCCTCCTCAATAAAAAACACCCAAGCGATGATGCCGTCGATATTGCCGAGCAAGCTGACAAGCTGCGACGCCTCGAGCGGGGTGACCCCATATTCCTCAAGCAGCGCCCGCGGCATTTTGACGGCCGCCACTCCTTCTTCGATCGTAAAGTTCGACAGCACATAGCCGCTTAAGCGGGCAAGCGGCAAGCTCGTTCGATACAATCCGTCGTACAATTTCGCCAGCGAAAAACCGTACGAAATGAGCTCCCCGGCGTAGCGGAACGTTTTTTCGCTCGTGCGCGGAAACAAAAAGCGGCCCGTATCGCCGACAATGCCGGCGTAAATGAGGCGCGCCGCCTCAGCGGTCATCGTCAGCCCTTTGTCTTTCCCAGACAAATACAACTCATAAATCATCTCGCTTGTTGAACTGGCGGCGGTGTCGACCCACATGATGTCGCCATACGGCGTGTCGTTCGGATGATGATCGATTTTAATGAGCTTTCGCCCTAGCCGGTAGCGGCTGTCGCAAATCCGTTCCTCGTTGGCTGTGTCACAGACGATGACGAGCGCCTGCTCATAGACCGCATCGTCAATGACATCCATTTGGCGTAAAAAGGACAACGACGGGTCGTCCGTCCCCACCGCATACACCCGCTTGTTTGGAAACGACGCCCGCAGCAGCGCCGCCAACCCGCCTTGCGATCCGTACGCGTCCGGATCCGGGCGCACGTGGCGATGGATGATGATCGTGTCAAACTCGCGAATCGCATCAACAATTTGTTGCTGAACCGGTTTCATTCGTTTTTCCCCTTTTTCGTCACCTGTCATAGTCAACCGCTGGCCTTTTTCCCTGCTTCTATGTACAATGGAAAACGAAATGGACAACGGAGGGATCCACCATGCCAGCTTTGGTTATTTTCATTATATTTTCCTTTTCGTTTTACGTCTATTATAAAATCCGCTACGTCCGTTCGGAACGTCCGATCGAGCGCCGCTTTCTCTCGGCGAAAGCGAGCGTGGCGCTCGGGCTGTTCGTCGCCTTGTTCGGAATCAACCAATTGTTTTTGTATCAGACAACGGTGACGTATATCATCGCCGCCATTTTTATCATCTTAGGCTTTGCCAGCGCTTGGGCCGGCTACCGCGCCTACCGCTACTACTTGCCCCAAGCGGTCGAGGAAGCGGAGGCGGCCAAACAAAAGTAAGGCCGTTTGGCGCTGACAACGGGCGGCACAAGGAAAAGGATGTCCCGGACAGAAAGCGGGCATCCTTTTCGTTTGCCTTGCCGTCCCCTTGCTGTTTGGGCTCGTTGCGATCAAAAACGGGGCCTGGATTGCTGTTGGCTGCCTTGCCCGTTCATCGATCGATCAGCTGGCACATCATCATCGCCTTGCCGACAAGATCGCCTTCATTGTACACTTCGACATCCACTTTCCCAAACTTGCGCCCGAGCTCTAAAAGCTTCGCTCGCACGTCGACCGTGCTATCAATCTGCACCGGTTTGATGAAGTAGACGGTAAGGTTTTCCATTACCAAATCGCCGCGCTTGTACGCCCGCAGCATGCGCGCCGCCGCTTCGGTGACGATCGTCGTAAACACGCCGTACGAGAGCGTGCCTAAATAGTTCGTCATCTGCGGTGTGATCGTGCAGCGGAACAGCGTTTCTTTGTCGCCGGACTCGCGAAACTGGGCGGTGATGAGGTCATCGATCGTCTCCCCAACTTGCGGCTGGCGCTGCGCCATCTGCAGCGCTTTTAACACATCTTGGCGGCTGATGATCCCTTGCAACCGATGGTGGTCGTCGACCACTGGAAGCAGCTCAATCCCTTCCCATACCATAATGTGAGACGCAAAGGCGACCGATGTTTTTCCACTGACAGTGATCGGCTGCTTCGTCATCACTTTTTCAATCGGCAGCTGTCGATCCATATCGAGCACATCTTTCGCCGTCACGATCCCCTGCACTTTCCAATCTTCATCGACGACCGGGAAACGGCTATGGCGTGTTTCCTTGTTTAATGCGTACCAGCGCTCAACCGGATCGTCGACGCGCAAGTACGCGGTTTTTTCCACTGGAATAATAATATCTTCAACGAGCACGATTTCTTTTTTAATGAGCTGATCGTAAATGGCGCGGTTGATCATCGTCGCGACCGTAAACGTGTCATAGCTCGTCGAAATGATCGGCAGCTGCCGCTCATCGGCGAGCTTTTTGACATGGTCGGCCGTGTCAAACCCGCCTGTGATGAGCACGGCCGCTCCGGCTTGCAGCGCCAGCTCGTGCGCCTTCGTCCGGTTGCCGACGATGAGCAGATCGCCCGCCCCGGTATAACGCATCATCGCTTCGAGCTGCATGGCGCCGATGACAAAGCGGTTGAGCGTCTTATGAAGCCCTTCACGTCCGCCAAGCACTTGCCCGTCAACGATGTTGACCACCTCAGCGTAAGTGAGCTTCTCGATGTTCTCCTTGCGCTTTTTCTCAATCCGGATCGTGCCGACACGTTCAATCGTGCTCACATACCCTTTGTTTTCGGCATCTTTGATCGCCCGGTACGCCGTTCCTTCGCTCACACCCATTTCTTTGGCGATCTGGCGCACGGAAATTTTCTCGCCAATCGGCAGCCGATGGATGTATTCCAAAATTTGTTCGTGTTTTGTCGCCAACGGTTCTTCACCCTTTGCCTGTTGTTACTTTCATTATAACGGCCGCAACGGCCGCGATTCAACGGGAGAAAACCCGGCGAACCGCACCGCGGTGGCGGAAGCTGGTCGTTTTGCGCCACAAAGTCGCCTCTTCGTCCATCGGTCCGACGGAAACGGGAAGATTCACAGGACAAAAAGAGAGGAAAGGCGAATTCCTTTCCTCTCTTCCACCCCTTTTCGCGCCACCGTCCCCATCAAACCGCTCCGCTCACCAGCGACGCGCTACAGCTCGATGCTTTCGCCCGGCTTCAGGGCGCGGCCAACCCCCGGCGGGAGGAGAGAAACGAACCGTTCCGGGTCTTGGGCGATCGGCGGGAACGTATTGTAATGAATCGGCACGACGAGCTTGGCTCCGAGCCACTCGGCGGCCACGGCCGCATCTTCCGGCCCCATCGTGAAGCTGTCCCCGATCGGCAGGAAGGCGACATCGATGGAATGGCGCTCGCCGATCAGTTTCATGTCGGAAAACAGCCCGGTGTCGCCGGCATGGTAAATCGTTTTGCCTTCGGCGGTGAACAAAATGCCGGTCGGCATGCCTAAATAAATGATCTGCTTGTCATTCGTCACAAATCCGGAGCTGTGGAACGCCTGCGTCAACTTGACGGTGCCAAAGTCAAATTCGCGCGCCCCGCCGATGTTCATGCCAAACGTCTCAACGCCTTGCCAACTTAAATACGTCGCCAGCTCAAACGTTGCAACGACTAGGGCGTTGTTCCGCTTGGCGATCTCCACCGTGTCACCGACATGATCCCCATGTCCGTGCGTCAACAAAATGACATCCGCTTTGACGTCGGCCGCGTTCAAGTCGGTCGTCGCGTTGCCGGTGATGAACGGATCGATCAAAATCGTTTTTCCGTTCGTCTCAATGCGGACGACCGAATGGCCATGGTAGCTGACTTTCATCCCCACATCTCTCCTTTCCACTCCACATGGTTCGCCGCCGCCCGCTCATTTCCTTCTTTTCCTGCCTGCCCATTTACAAGCGGCCCGTTTCTTGGTACGCTCAAACTGAATGATCGCAAGAAAGAGAGGCAGGAAACGATGAACGAACGGCTGCAAGCATTTTCCTCTTGGCTTCAACAACAACATAGTTCATTCGCCTTGATCACGTCAAGCACCAACGTCTTTTATTTGAGCGGATTTTGGTGCGACCCGCACGAGCGGTTGCTGGCGCTTTTGGTGTTCCCCGACGGCGAACCGGCGCTCGTCTGCCCGCACATGGAAGTCCGACGCGCCCGCCGAAGCGCTTTGGAATGCACAGTGATCGGCTATGATGACAGCGCCGACCCGTGGAAAGAAATTGACCGCCACTTGCGACAACGCAACATTCAGGCAACTAGCATCGCCGTCGAAAAGCACCATTTGTCGCTCGCCCGCTTCGAACGGCTCGCGGCGTTGTTTCCAAACGCCCACTGGCACGACAGCGAGGAAAAGCTGCGCCAGCTCCGAATGATCAAAGACGAGCGGGAAATGAAGGCGTTGCGCCAGGCAGCGAAGTTGGCCGACAAGGCGATCGAAATCGGCGTATCGGCCATCCGTCCCGGCGTGACGGAGCTCGAACTTGTCGCCGTCATTGAATATGAACTGAAAAAGCTCGGCGTCGAACGGATGTCGTTCCCGACGACCGTGCTCACGGGCGCGAAAACGGCCGATCCGCACGGCACGCCGGGAACCGCAGCGGTCGCTCCGGGCGATTTCGTCTTGTTCGACTTAGGCGTCGTCGTCGACGGGTATTGCTCAGACATTACCCGCACCGTCGCCTGCCGGACGCTCGACGACGAACAACGGTTCATTTACGAAACCGTCCGGCGCGCCCAGCAGGCGGCGATCGATGCTTGCCGCCCGCAAATCGCCATGGGGGAGATCGACCGCGCCGCCCGCCGCGTCATCGAACAAGCCGGCTACGGTCCGTACTTCACTCACCGCGTCGGCCATGGTTTAGGGATTGACATTCACGAATACCCGTCGCTGCACAGCGCCAACCGCGCGCCGCTCGCCGCCGGCATGGTGTTTACGATCGAGCCGGGCATTTACGTTCCGCCGGCCGGCGGCGTGCGCATCGAAGACGATGTCGCCGTCACCGCCAACGGGATCGAAGTGCTGACCTCCTTCAGCAAAGAACTGATCATCGTGTAGCCGGCACCGCTGCGGCTGCCAAGGAAAAAACAAGCTGTCCGCCGGTGGACTGTTGCTCCGCTCGGACAGCTTGTGTTTCTTCCCCATTCCCCCTGCGACAGCGCCAATCGCGTTTTTGAAGCAAACAAATCTGGAATCGCGTTCGCTTAGTTTCTTTTGGCTGCGCGCCAAGCAAACGAACCAGCCGCGTTTGACCGACCATTTGGGCCAAGCGGACCCACGGCCCGCGGGTCTAGCAGCGTCAACCTCGCAGCAGCGAATGAACGTCCGTATACGGCATGTTGTGCGCCGCCGCCACCGCTTCATACACGATGTGCCCGTCAAGCGTATTGATCCCTTTTACCAGCGCCGGATTGTCGAGGCAAGCGGCGCGGTAGCCTTTGTTGGCGATTTGCAAAGCGTAAGGAATCGTGACGTTCGTGAGTGCGAACGTCGACGTGCGCGGGACGGCGCCCGGCATGTTCGCCACCGCGTAATGAACGACGCCGTGCTTGACATAGGTCGGATCGTCGTGCGTCGTGACGCGGTCGGTCGTTTCAAAAATGCCGCCTTGGTCAATGGCGACATCGACCAACACCGAGCCTAGCGTCATCGAGCGCACCATTTCTTCTGTGACGAGCTTCGGCGCTTTCGCCCCTGGGATGAGAACAGCGCCGACAACCAAATCCGACTCGCGCACACATTCAGCGATATGGTACGGGTTGGACATGAGCGTCGTGACTTGATCGCCGAACAAATCGTCGAGCTCGCGCAGCCGCTCGGCGTTAATGTCCAAGATCGTCACGTCCGCGCCAAGGCCGACCGCGATTTTGGCCGCGTTCGTCCCCGCCGTTCCGCCGCCGATGATCGTCACTTTGCCGCGCCGCACTCCAGGCACTCCGCCAAGCAAAACGCCTTTCCCGCCGTGCGGCTTTTCGAGAAACTGGGCCCCGACTTGCACCGACATGCGGCCCGCCACCTCGCTCATCGGCGTCAACAGCGGCAGCGAGCCGTTGGCAAGCTGCACCGTCTCATAGGCGATGCCGACCACCTTTTGCTCGACGAGCGCTTTCGTCAGCGCTTCGGCCGCCGCCAAATGCAAGTACGTAAACAAAATGAGCCCCGGCCGGAAATAACGAAACTCTTCGGCAAGCGGCTCCTTCACCTTCAACACCATCTCCGCCGCCCAGGCATCCTCGGCGTTTGGCACAATCACCGCCCCGGCTTTTTCATACTCGGAATCGGAAAATCCCGACCCTGCGCCCGCTTCTGTCTCCACATACACGTCATGCCCGGCTTTGACGAGCGTCATCACGCCAGCTGGGGTGATGGCGACGCGGTTTTCATTGTTTTTGATTTCTTTTGGAATGCCGATCTTCATCGTTTTTTCCTCCTTTTTCCTTTCTGTTTCTCCTTTTATTGTGCCCCGTTTCACGCGAAAGCAAACGAAAAAGGAGGCGCTGTTCTCACCGGAAAAAATGGCGGTAAATGACGTTCGCCCCGCCGATGATGTCAATGACGGCGCCGGTGATGAAATCAGAATTGTCCTCGCACAAAAAGGCGATGACGCGGGCGATGTCTTCGCCGGTGCCCGGGCGCCCAATAGGCGTTTCGGCATCGCGCTTGTTACGGGCAGCGGCGATCCCGGCTTCTTTCATCTCACCGACGATGTTGCCTGGACAGACCATATTGGCGGTGATGCCGTATTCCGCCTCTTCGAGAGCGATCGTTTTCGTCAGCGACACCAATCCAACTTTCGCCGCACCGAACGCCGAGCGGTGCACCCACCCCGGCGCATCCGCCGCTCCTTGAAACCCATAGGTGATAATGCGGCCAAACCGCTGCTGGCGCATAATCGGAATCGTCCGTCTTACCAAGTGGAAGACCGCGCTCAAATTGCCTTCTATCATTTCATACCATTCGTCTTCTGTATAATCGGCCAATTTTTTCCGTTCGAAAATGTACGGTCCCGCGTTGTTAATCAAACAGTCAATGCGGCCGAACCGCTCCATGGCGGCGTCAACGAGCGCTGCCAAATCGTCTTTGTTTGTCACATCGCCGCGCACAAACTGGAGGCGGTCAGCGGCGCTGCGGTACTTCTCGGCCAGCGAGCGCACCGCCTGCTCATCGCTCCGGTAGTTCACCGTCACCGAATACCCTTTATCAAGGAGCAGCTCCGTCACTTTTCTCCCCAGCCCTTTCGCTCCGGCCGTAATCAAGGCGTGCCGCACCGTTTCTCCTCCTTTTCGCCATTCTCTTTCCTCCATTTTACTTTATAAACAGGAGCGAATACAAAAAAAGAGCCATAGCTCGCTGGCGCTATGGCTATTCACCGACCTCCCGGCGCGGATCGTAATACGATTCGTTATCGTCAATCATGCCGCTCTCATATGATTCCGTGATTTGTTCGGTGATCGTCCGCACTTCTTCCTCATCATACAGCCAATCGTTATTCCGCTTTTCCATGTCGATTTCCTCCCTTGTTCATCAATCGTTCTATATGGCCTAGTTTATCGCCGGCATCGGGCGGGTATACGATTTATAGAAATAACATTTTTATCCAAAGGGAGGGAAGAACCGTGACGATGACGTATCGCACGATTGTCGTCGCCGTTGACGGCTCAAAAGAAGCGGAGTGGGCGTTAAAAAAAGCGATTCAAATCGCCAAGCGCAATGGGGCGAAGCTCATTTTGTCCCATGTGATTGATGTGCAAGATTACACCGCCATGGGCTTTTCTGATTACACCTTCACGAAACGATCGGAACAATACGCGGTCGAGCTGCTTGAACGATACAAACAAGAAGCCGTCGCCGCGGGGCTCAACGATGTCGAAACGGACATCGAGTTCGGTTCACCGAAGGTAAAAATCGCCAAGGACGTCGCCCCGAAACACAAAGCCGACCTCATCATTTGCGGTGCGACCGGGTTGAACGCGGTCGAGCGGTTCTTAATCGGCAGCGTGTCGGAAAACATCGTCCGTCATGCCAAATGCGATGTGCTGGTCGTCAGAACCCGAAAAGAGTGACGTTCGCTAGAAGGATGGAAAAAATGGTTGTTTCTCTTGAAATGGGGGCGTACGAAAGGCGATCTTGGTGCGGCAGAGCTTTTCGATTTGAGAAACGAGGTCGGGAAGCGGCCTGCTTCCTTAAATCACTAGCCTTCGAGAAGGGTGGGAAAAACAGCGGTTTCCTTTGACCGATGAATAAATGTGGGCAATGTAGCAACGTTTTTCTATTTGAGACACGATGCCGGGAAGCGGTATGCACGATGTAACGGGGGTGTCCCGAACGGACCGGGACACCCTCTCTCATCGCTACGATAAACAACAGCCGCTTCCCTGCCACACGATAGGTTGTATCTTTCTTGAAGGGAGAGCACCTTTTCGGTCAGCCCCCTTGCCTCATCGCTATATAAGTAGCCAGCTGTTTCTCTGCCACACGATAATTGTGTCTTTCTTAAGGGGAGAGTACCTTTTTCGGTTAGCCTCCCAATCGTTCTTTCGCTTTTTCAAGCGCGGCAAGCACTTCCGCGAACCCGGTGCCGCCGGCGCTGTTGCGGCGGTTGACGGCCGTGCGCGGATTGAGGGCGTCATAAATGTCTTCCTCAAACAGCGGCGATGCTTCCTTATATACCTCAAGCGGCAAATCGGCCAAAAAGACGCCTTGTTCGATGCAGCGCAAGACGAGCTTGCCGACGACCTCATGCGCTTCGCGGAACGGCACGCCTTTGGCGGCCAAGTAGTCGGCGAGCTCGGTCGCGTTCGAAAAGTCTTGTTTCGTCGCCCGCTCCATCACATCCGCGCGCACGTTCATCGTTTCAATCATGCCGGTGAAAATTTTCAGCGACCCGATGACCGTCTTCACCGTATCAAACATGCCTTCTTTATCCTCTTGCATATCTTTGTTGTAAGCAAGCGGCAGCCCTTTCATCACCGTCAACAAGGCCATTAAGTGGCCGTACACGCGGCCCGTTTTGCCGCGGATGAGCTCGGCCATGTCCGGGTTTTTCTTTTGTGGCATGATGCTGCTGCCGGTCGCGAACGCGTCATCGAGCTCAATGAATTGAAATTCTTGGCTTGACCAAAGGATAAGCTCCTCAGCGAGCCGCGACAAGTGCATCATAAGCATCGAACTGTTGCTTAGAAATTCGATGATGAAATCGCGGTCGCTCACGGCGTCCAAGCTGTTTTCGTAACTATCGGCAAAGCCCAAAAGCTCGGCCGTCCGCTGCCGGTCGATCGGAAACGTCGTGCCGGCGAGCGCCCCGGCGCCAAGCGGCGACTTGTTGATGCGCTTTTGCGACTCGGAAAACCGCTCATAATCGCGCTCCAACATCCAAACATACGCCAGCAGATGATGGGCGAACGAAATCGGCTGCGCCCGCTGCAAATGCGTATACCCCGGCATGATCGTTTCGACATGCTTCTCGGCTTGAGACACAAGCGCCCGCTGCAGCCCGCGGATGAGGCCGAGAATCTCTTCGACGCGCTTGCGCAAATATAGATGCATATCGGTCGCCACTTGGTCGTTCCGGCTCCGTCCGGTGTGCAGCTTGCCGCCGACCGGGCCGATGTCGTCAATCAACATTTTTTCAATGTTTAAATGAATGTCTTCATACGCGACGGAAAACTCAAGCTCCCCACGCTTCGCTTTTTCGAGCAGGCGCAAAAGCCCGCCTTTAATTTTTTCGACGTCGTCCGCCGGCAGAATGCCGCACTCGCCGAGCATCGTCACATGGGCGAGGCTGCCTTCAATATCTTCTTCGACGAGCTCTTGGTCGAACGGGATCGACGCACCAAACTCGTCGACCCATTCTTCCGCTGTTTTCGTAAACCGTCCACCCCAAAGCTTTTTCACGCCTCACGCCGCAGAGGAATGCGACTTCCTCCTTCCTATTCCCGATGGTTTATTGGCCGGTCGACACCGACGCTTTGTTTTGCTTGTTCACGATGCTGTTGACTTTGGTCGGCAAGCCGTACAGCGAAATGAAGCCGACCGCCGCTTGATGGTCAAATTCATCTTCCGACGTGTACGTCGCCAGTTTTTCATCATAGAGCGAGAACGGCGATTTGCGCCCTTCAACGATCGCATGGCCTTTAAACAACTTCACGCGCACGACGCCGGTGACGTTTTTCTGCGTTTCTTTCAAAAATGCAACCAACGCGTCTTTGAGCGGCGAGAACCAAAGGCCGTTGTAAATAACTTCGGCGATTTTTTGCTCGATGAGCGGTTTGAAATGGGCGACTTCCCGCACAAGCGTCAAGTCTTCCAGCTCTTTATGCGCTTTGATCAGCGTGATCGCCCCCGGGCATTCGTACACTTCGCGCGACTTGATGCCGACAAGGCGATTCTCAACATGGTCGATGCGGCCGACGCCGTGCTTGCCGGCGAGCGCGTTCAGTTCCAAAATCAATTGGGCAAGCGGGTACGCGTTTCCGTTTAACGTCACCGGCACGCCTTGTTCAAAGCCGATCTCGATGACATCCGGCACATCCGGCGCGTCCTCAAGCGAAGCCGTCAGCTCGTACGCCTCTTCCGGCGGCGCGGCCCACGGATCTTCCAAAATGCCGCATTCGTTGCTGCGGCCCCATAAGTTTTGGTCGATCGAAAACGGGCTGTCCAGATCAACCGGGATCGGAACGCCGTGTTTTTTCGCGTATTCGATTTCTTCCTCGCGCGACCAGCTCCATTCGCGCACGGGGGCGATGACGTCCAAATCCGGATTGAGCGCTTTGATCGACACTTCAAAGCGCACTTGGTCGTTCCCTTTCCCCGTGCAGCCGTGGGCGACCGCCACGGCGCCTTCCAGCTCGGCGATTTCAACGAGTTTTTTCGCGATGAGCGGACGCGACAGCGCCGAGACGAGCGGATATTTCCCTTCATACAGCGCATTCGCCTGCAAAGCGATGAGCGCATAGTCGTTGGCAAACTCGTCTTTGACATCGATGACGTACGATTTGATCGCGCCGACTTTGAGCGCTTTTTCTTTCACGAAATCAAGATCTTTTCCTTCCCCAAGATCCAAGCAGCACGCGATCACATCATACCCGCGCTCCTGCAGCCATTTAATCGCTACCGATGTATCTAAACCGCCGGAATAGGCCAGCACCAATTTTGGATTTGCCATGGTCGTTCTCCTCTCCCGTCACATAAATATACTTAAATATAAATAAATATTCAAACCGGATACATTAATCACTTTATCAGCTTTCTTCTCATTTTTCAATACGTATTCATGAAAAAGCATAAAAATTCCACCGTGCTCTAGGAGGCCGGTGATTGAAGGGAGCAAGCCGCTTGTCAAGTCCGTTTCTCCAATAGAAAAGCCTCGTCGCATCAGGATCTCCTTTCAAACGATCCCCCATTGCTCAACAGAAACAATCGTTTTTCACCAGCCTTCCAGGGAGACGTTTTGTATAATAGAGGAAAAGGAGGATATGAGAATGAGGGACATCTTCATCGAAGACAAGCGACTCGGCATCCGCGTGCCGCAGTTGGATAAACATTGGGACGACTACAGCGCCGAGGAACAGGAGGCGATTTTGCTCGAGTGGGAAGCGATCCGCGGCTTGATCCCTGACCGCATCGCGACGCTGGAGCGGCAAATCAATGAGAAGCAAGACGCGCTTGGCCGCGAAGCCGATTTTGCGCGCTCGTGCCAACTCAACGCCGACATCGCCGAACTCGCTTCCATCATTAATGATTTGTGGATTTGGTATCGGATCAGTCCTACGATTTCCTTTAAAAAGACAGCGGTGGTAAAAAGCAAAACACGCTGACGAAACCGGCCGCCTCTTTTTTGTCCATGGCCTCGCCTGCCGTCGTTGCCGGGACTTTCGAGACCATCTGCTTTACCAGTGCTGTGTACAAACAGATTTACTTGCTCTAACACTGTTCTTTAACAATGTATTGAATTTTATTTTTATTTTAATTATTATTAATTTAACTACTTTTCGAACAGAATGAGGGGGATCAGACATGACCAACCATCCAGCACCTGTTTCAATCATTCAATCGTTTTCTTGGGATTATGCATTTGCTCATTACGACTGGGACTCCCGCAGCGGGTTCAACGCCGCTCATGAAGTATGCGACCGGTATGCCAAGGATCCGAACCGCATTGCGCTCGTTTATGAAAACGCTTTAGGAGAGCAAAAAACGATCACTTATCGGCAATTGCGCGATTGGTCCAACCAAATGGCGAACGTGTTCCGCAAACTCGGAGTGAAAAAAGGGGATCGCGTCTGCGCGCTCATGCCGAAAAACCCGGCTCTTGTCATCTACATTTTGGCGGCTTGGAAAGTCGGCGCCGTATATGTGCCGCTCTTTACCGCGTTTGGTCCGCAGGCAATCGAATATCGCATCAACCATTCCGAGGCGAAAGTCCTCTTGACGAACAACGAACAGCGCGCCAAACTGCCGGAAAAGGAAAAAATGCCGACGCTCGAACACATTTTTGTCATTGATGAGCCGTCTCATGATCAAGACCAGCTGTTTTGGAAAACGCTTTCAAAAGAGTCAACTGAGCATTCGATCGAAGAAACGACGGTCGACGATCTGCTTGCGATTCAGTATACGTCCGGCTCCACAGGAATGCCCAAAGGCGCCATGTGGTCGCACAACGTGCTCATCAACATTTATCCATATATGCGCTATGCGATCGGCCTGCGCGATGAGGATGTCTTTTTCGGCGGGGCGGATCCAGGCTGGGCGTACGGGTTGATCTTTTGCACCTTTGCGCCGATGGCGTTCGGCGTGCCGATCGTCTTTTATGAAGGGCCGTTTCAACCGGAAACGTGCTATTCCTTGATGGAAAAATACCGGGTGACCAATTTCGCGTCCGCCCCGACCGCGTACCGAGCGATGGCGGCGGCCGGCGCGAACGTCATTCGCCGCTATCAGCTGAACGTGCGCGCCATGAGCTCAGCCGGCGAACCGCTCAATCCGGAAGTCATTCGCTTTTTCCAAGAGCACGTGGGGGTCACGATCCACGACCATTATGGCTTATCGGAAACGTTGATGCTGATTGGAAACCTCAACGCCGCCGCGATGGACATCCGTCTAGGCTCGATGGGATGGCCGCTTCCGGGCTTTGACATCGCCTTGCTCGACGAGAATGGGCGTCCGGTCGCCGACGGCGAAGTCGGACAAATTGCCTTTAACACCAACTCGATTCCAAACGTCTTTAAGGGGTATTGGAAAGATCCTGAAAAAACAGCCGAACGGCTTGTCCGCCATTGGTTTTTGACCGGCGATTTAGCAACCAAAGACGAAGACGGGTATTTCTGGTTTCAAGGGCGGGCGGATGACATCATTTCAAGCGCCGGCTACCGCATCGGACCATTTGAAATCGAAAGCTGCCTCCTTGAGCATCCGGCCGTCGTCGAAGCGGCCGCCGTCGGGAAGCCGGATCCCATCAAAGGAGAGATCGTCAAAGCGTTTGTCGTGCTGAAAGAAGGCTTTGCGCCGTCGGACGAGCTGGCCGAAGAGCTGTCTTTGTTCGTCAAAACGCGCTTATCTAAACATGAATACCCGCGCGAAGTCGAATTTGTCGCCGAACTCCCGAAAACGCCAAGCGGCAAAATCCAACGCTTCATCCTTCGCAATCAAGAAAGGGAAAAGTCCATCAAGGCCTAACCGACCAAGAGGATGCCCCGGCAACGGAGCATCCTCTTGGCCGTTATCTCTCATCGTTTTCGATGCCCAAAATTTTCTTTACAGCGGAGCAATAGCTCCTCACTTCCTTTTCGTTGATCTCATAGAGGTGATAACCGTTTTCTTTTCGCTCTATGATCAGATTGGATTGTTTCAGGATGTTTAAATGTCGTGAAACAGTAGGAACGGTAATATTTAACTGATTGGCCATCTCTTGTGACCTTATTTTTTCTTCATTCGCAATCAATGACAATATTTTCACCCGAACAATTTCAGACAATGATTTCGCAATATCAGCAACATACTGCAGCTGTCTCTCATCGTATCGGATCTCCAGCCGCTGTTCGTTGAAAGAAATCTCTTTCCCGTCTAGATAATGCTTGATATCATAAACAATATGAAGTTCACCAAGTCCCCAAACGATAATAAATTTCGGTGACACAAAATAGGATGGATACAATTTGATCAACTTTGTTTCTTTTGTTGGAAACTGTTCCGGGATTGGATAATCGTACAATAATTTTCGAACTATTTTATCAATCCCAGACTGCCTGAGTTCCGCTCTCAATCGTTCATTCGCTTGATCCCAGAGAGGGGACAGGATCGATTCAATATGAGCGTAACATTGCTGATAAAAACGTTCCCAAAGAGAAGTTAACTCCTGCAAATATTGCTCATAGTTCTGTGCAAATTCCAACTGTTCATCATTCACAACCCCACCCAACGACGTGATTTTTGAGCGAATGTCATCGAACGGAGAAGCAAATTGCGTCAGATACATCTCGATCTCTTTTTCAGACAAGTATCGACCAAATAAATAATACAAAAACTCATATCGAGACACGCGATCGATATACGCCATGAGTTGAGAAAAGGTATGAGGAGCAGGCAAATCAACCAAAAATTCGGCGAGCTGTGCTCCGTACTCATACCGACCGTAAAACTTCTGCAGCAACGATGCATTTTCGCGAAAAAACTCCTCAAAACGAGCAACAGGAAAAGGAGGGGCACCATCCATTTTTCCCGATGAAATGTAGCACTTTCTTAAACACGCCATCATTTCAAATAAGGACGAGATCGAGAGTTCAACTTTACAACGATGGTTGACTTCCTCTATTGTGTATACAGCCATTCGACATCCCATGCCTTCTGTTTTTTATTCATGAACAATTTCACACTTCAACTGATCAACAAAATTGTCGCATAACCGTTGGCATTCTTCAACTGTTGATGAGCAAACAATAACATGGCCCGAGCGAGTATACGAGTCCACCGTTTTCCTTATCCGATCCCCGACTCGATAATAGATGGCCCAATCTTGAATATATTCTCGATTGACCTCTGTACCAAGAGAAAGTTGTCGCAACACCCCTTCTGGAAACATCAAAAACTTAACAAGGCTTGCCTTTTGATAAATCGGTTTTTCAACAGGTGGCATCTCGTTCATATAGGATAAAATACCTAGCTCATACTGGTTGAAACCAGAGGTTAATTGATGTAAATAAGGGATAAAATCACCTCCTGGTCTCGTGTGCATTTCAATTACCACGGGCCTGTCCTCTTCCACATCCCATTTAATCTCAATATGCCCCGGTCCATACTGAACATTCAACAAATGTAACGCTTTCATCACTACTTGTTCAATCCGCTCGACTTCCTGTTGTCCCAGTCTCGCTGGCACCATATGCCCAGTCTCAATAAAGTGAGGTTTCCCAGTCGTTTGTTTTTCGGTGATTCCTAAAATAAAGTGCGTTCCTCTCCAAGATACCGTCTCCACACTATATTCCGGACCGTCAATATAAGGCTCCAAAATCCACTCGTGAGAATGGTCTTGATTTCTCTTTAACCATTTTTCCCACTCCTGTTGATTGGAAATATAATCGACCGCTTTACTTCCAAATCCGTCAAGCGGTTTGATGATGGCTGGCCTTGAATACGGAAACTGTTTAGGAAGAGCAGATCCCTTACCACTTACAACGTCTAATCGCAATTCTGGATCTTTCGACAAAATCCGACGCATCCTTCCTTTATCCCTCGTATTTACCACCGTTTCAAGCGAATTGGTTGGTAATTTCATCCTTTCACTAATATAAGCAGCTGTCTCTAACCCTAATTCTGTAAAACTTACGACAAGCTCTACGGTCTGATAGAAACTCATGATTTTCTCTACAGCGTAAAACACCTCTGTTTTCTCCGCAATATCACGAACATAAAATACGGCCTCAGTCAGCTGCGCTATTTCCTTATCAATGCTTGAGTGCCGATCTGTCACAATAATAGGTTTGAGTCCACATTGAAACGCTGCTTCTGCTCCATAACGGCTTGCCCCTAAAATGATGATATATTTATCCATATACAATCCCCCATTCCGTTGTATTTGTCTCAACAAATAACAAATCCATTATCTCCAGTCCTTTCTCCCTACTTGATTTTTACTTGTGAAGAAAGACATGTTTCTATATAGCAGGCGAAACAAATAACCGCCCAAAATCACAATGCCTATGATGGCTAAGTAAAAAAAGGTTTGCTGTCCGACGTACTGATACAAATTCAAACCAACGAATCCACCGATCGATTCCCATACTCCCCAAAGTACACCGGATATTCCGAAGGCCCATGAAGAACTTAACATTCCCTTTTTTTCTATGAGCTGATGATCAATCATAGGAACCCAAATGATTTCAGCCATGCTGAACAAAACCACGCTAACAAAGATGATCCAAAAATGATGGGAAATCCACAACAAGAAATAAGAAGCAACGATGAGCACCAAGGCCAGCGCGTACCAATACTCCATTTTCCATTTTGGCTGTATTTTTGGATAGAAACCTTGAAAAACAATAATCGTCATCGCGTTCACGGTAAAAAACAACCCAATCGTTTTTCCTGAAAAATGTTGAGAAACGACAACAGGGAAAGTTGTAAATAGTTGTGTGTACAAAAACCAAAATAACCCTGAAAAAGCAATAAATCTTATAAAGATAAAGAAATGCGGGTCCGATCTGCTGTTTTTAACGAATTGTACGATATTGATTCCCTTCTCCGCATCCTCGCTGGTGATGCGGGGCAACAACAACGAAATCCCCCCAGCCAAAACATAACAAACGATTGCCGCCATGATCGTACTAGAAGAATTCCAATCCAATAACCACCCGCCTAGAAAAGGACCAATGGAAGCGCCAACGTTAACAGCGATGTTTAATAAGGCAAACGCTCGCAGTCTCTCATTTTCCTGTAATAAGGAAATATGTGTTTTCAAACTTACATTGTAAAGCGAAGTCGAGATGCCCAATACCAATGCGATCAAAAATAGCAATGGATAAGAATTAACGATTGTTAACATCGTTAACAACAGGGCCGCTCCCCAGAGTCCAATGACCAGACTGTTCTTAATCCCAAACTTGTCGACAATTCCCCCAACCAACATATTCCCTGCCTTCGATACAAATGTAAACGCCGCCATGATGAAACTGGTTTCAGTAATATCGAGGTCTTTCATTTTCACTAGCCATAATGAAAGCAGCGGAACATACACAAAAAAGCCAATGGAATTGAACACCCTGATGCCAAAAGTTAAAATTCCCTCATTCACCTTAGGAAACATATGTACCCCTCTCTTACTTAATTTTATAATTGTGTAATTGCGCAATTGTGTAATTTCATGAAAAATAGTACTACCAATCGATTTTTTTGTCAACTGACGAAAATAAGATGTATGTGAGATTCACTCTATAAGGCCAGTGAAAGACAGATGTTATCTTTGATCGATGAGTAAACATTTGAAAAAAGGTCGATGTGAACAGGTGGTTCTATTTGGGAAATGATGCCTGAAAGCGGCAGGATGCATTACGTCACCGCCTCCTTAGGGTGCACAGGATCATAGGGAGACTCACTCTTCATGTTGACTGGATAAGGAATACAATCCGAACATAGGGAGGGGACCATCTTACACTACGAAAATGGAAGTGTTACATAGCGATATACATGAAAAAGGTGTCCCGTTGTTGCGGAGACACCTTCATTTCCCTCACCGGTCTTTCCGAATCTCTCTTATAACATGCCCGAGTTCCGGCAAAATGAGTTTCGTCATCGCTAGGCGTACCGCTCCGGTGGAGCCGGGGGTGCAAAAGATGGCGGTGTCCATCGCCACGCCGGCGACGGCGCGCGACAGCATGGCGGCGGCGCCAATGTCTTCGGTGTAGCTGAGGAAGCGGAACAGCTCGCCAAAGCCGACGAGTTCTTTCTCCAGCAGCGCGCTCACCGTTTCGATCGTCACATCGCGCTTGGCGATGCCGGTGCCGCCGTTGGTGAGCACCGCGTCGACATCAAGGCGGCGGCAGCCGTCGAGCACCGCCGCGCGAATGGCCGCTTCCTCGTCTTTTACAATTTCATAGCCAACAACGTCATGACCGGCCTCAGTCAGCAGCTCGATCATCAGCCGGCCGCTCCGGTCGGTTTCCTCAGTTCGCGTGTCGCTGACGGTGATGACTTTGCAGCGGACGGTTTTCGGGGCTTCTCGTTTATGTTCGGTCGTGCTCATCCGTTCGCAATCCCCTTTCCTTTCTTTGCCTCTATCGTACACAACAGAGATACGATTGACAAACCATTTGTATTATAATAGACAGAATTGTTATAATATTATTAATAAAGAACGTTTTAATAAAAGGGGCACTCCACAACCATTTCTCTTATCGCCAAAATGATTGAACCCGTTTTTCTCTCCAGACACGGACCTATTCGACCAACAAGCCTGGTTTTGTCCGAAACGATGGATAGACAAGAAAGAGCGATTTCATCTTTCAAACCAAAAACAAGGCAAAACCTATCCGAAACCAGTTAAGGAGGGGAACCGAATGAACTTGCGCCTTTCAAACCGATTGGATGCCATTTTGAAAGAAGGGTGGAATACGCTCGAACATCACCGCGAGAGCATTCTTTCAGCCTGGCTAGACAAATGCGAGGAACTGGAGGACAAGCAGCACGCCGCCGCCCACCCCTTGCACGCCGCCGCCCACCCCTTGCGACTTGCCATTGAGGCGTTCTCTTCACAATGGGACCATCCGATAAGTGATATCGCCGAATGGCTAGCGACGTTTCGCCGCGAATGGGAAAAACGAAACGGGAAGCTGTCGTCCAACCAGTCGACCGTCATTTTATCGATGATGGAAAACGCAGCTCACGAAGTCATTCAGTCGGGGGACGTTATGGACTTTCGCGTTCATCAAGCCATTCAGTACGTTTTTTTGAAACTTCATGAGTCCGTTACCGCTCCTGATTGTGCGGAGTTCGATTTAGAGCAGTTTCTTGAGCAAACCGTTTCATCCAAGCAGCTGCCGATCACATGGATTGCCCAACTGGCCAGAACAGCCGACGGCGGCTTCATCGTCGCCAAATGGTATGGAAGCGTGGCTGATGCCCTTATCGACAACACGGTGTGCGGAGAGACGATTTTCGCCTTATGTGAACGCATTCTTTGCCACATGGATGTCAGCGAAACGCGATTGATCCCACTCCCATGGGGGGACGATCTTTTGCTTGTTTGTACCGAAGGGGAAGATCGGTTCGTCATTCCATTTCTGCTTCACGCTCTCGAACAGTTTCATGCTGCTCAAAAGGTTTCCATCCGTACGAAAGAGCAACAGCTTTGGAAAGACGCGGTGTTGTTGTTTGACCAATGGATCATGCGAGCCAAAACGCTGCATCAAGCCATTGAATACATTTCAACCGGGTTTGTCGCCTACTTGCCATTTGAACGATGTGCGCTGTTCGCCTATTCCAGCATTCATGAAAGCGGATTCGGACTGTACGGCTATCAGCTTGATAATCATGAAATCAAAAGCATTCATGAACACATTGATCATCTTCCTTTCATTAAACAATACATTCAACGACTACAGCTGCTCGGTCGCCAAATGACAAACGTACCACCGATTTACGTCCGCCATGCGGAACAAGGATTGCCGATGAAATACGTTCAGCAGTTTCAACTTGAGTCAATCGTCATTGCCCCGATGTATGCCCCCTCGGAAAATCGGCTCATCGGTGCTGCCATTTTGGATTGTGGTCCGAAGACCGCTTTTCAATTGTCCAATGGCCTCTACACAGCGGTAATGAAATTCGGCCAAAGCGCGGGGGAAATTTTAGCTAAATGCAGCGGCGGCCGCCCAGAGCTTGTGCAACCGACCCCGCACTTATCGCCGCGAGAAATCGAAGTATTGAAACTGGTCGCCGAAGGGGCGTCGACCTATGAAGCGGCGAAACGTCTTCATTTGAGCGAGTATACGGTGCGCGACTACGTGTCGGCGATTTTGCAAAAAATGAACGCCAAAAACCGGACGGAAGCCATCGTCAAGGCCATCCGCGACGGAATCATTTAAGGCAACGGCGGCACCTTAGACGCGTGACGAACTCCCTACGGCCCCGTTTCGATCCGTCTTCAAGACAGGGGCAATCCCCATCGTACATTCAAACGGATATGGCCTATATTGATGAAACAAGGTGTCCCGCTCCTTCCGGGACACCTTCTTCTTCTATGGAGTCACTTCACCATCTGTTTTCGGCGAAGAAAGCGGTACGTCGGAACGCCCAGCTGCGCGCTCCTCCCGGGTGGCCGGTTTCCGTTTCACCCATTCCTCAACCGCATTGAGTCGCTTCTCGAACTCGGTCACCGTTTGGCTCCAAGCGGCTAGGGCTTTTCTCTCTTTGTCGAGCTGCTGTTTCATGTCGTCGAGCGATGAGCGCAAAGCCGAAAGAATGTTCATCGCGTTCGATTGTTCCCCAAGCCGCAGTCGCTTTGCGACGTATGAAGCGGCTTTTTCCCATAACCCATCTTGTTCATTCCATTTTCCTACGTCTTCACTAAGAGCAGCGCTTTGCTGTTCGAGCATTTGTTTCCACTCTTGAAAGCGCATCACCACCGCTTCATATTGTCTTTGTTCTTCACTCCCGGCTCTCTGCTCTCCCGCCATAGCTTGTTCAAGCGATTGGAGGGAAGCGGAAACGGCGGTTTGTTTTTCTTCCATCGCCGTCCATTCGTCCGTCCTCGACTCAACCCGCTTCCTAAGCGTAGGGATATCCGTCTGCAGCGTCTTTACCATGTAGGCAGCGCTGTCGGTTCCTTGCTTTTGCTCATCAAGCTGCCAAACGAGCCGTTCGGCTTCTTGGGCGAGATCCGTTTGTTCGAGTGCGCTTCGCTCCGCTTGCATCATCGAGGCGCCGGAAAACGAGGCTGACAGCGACATATCAGGAAGGGCGAGGCGCGAAGCCGTCATTTTCGTCGCCACCAATGTGACGTCTTTCAAACATTGCTTAATCGGGAAGCCGTCGAAGCAAAGACCGCCAAACTTTAATTTCGTTACATCCAGTTTCATCCAATTGGCTTGCGCCGTTCCTTTCGACTGAATGGACAATCGAATCGTTCCTTGCGGCGTGTCGATGGCCCGTTCCATAGATAATCCGCTGATGTCGGTTTGGATGAAAGCAATGGGAAGTTTGCCGACGATCACTTTCGGCGACCCAAGAACAATGCCACCTAAGTCCAAGAGGCCCACCACTTTATCGGCATGAATGACAAATCCCTGTTCTTCACTCACAGCGAGCGAACGCGCCCCGCCAAGCGGTAGGCAGAGAAAAAGCGCCAAAGCGAGAAGCGCGGTTTTCCACCATTTGCTTGCCTTCATTTGCATCCCCCCTTTTATCCTGTCATTGTTGATGAGCGATTGGAAAGAGGGGAAACGGGAGGAGGATAGTCGCTGTCCATCTCCCCCGCTTGCCGTCCGTTCCATGCCACCACCAATGCACCGCCCACCAGACCGATGACACCTCCGATGATCAGGCCGCCGGCCGCACCGACAAACGACAGAATGGAAGCAAGGATGAGAAAACTGCCGAATACTACATGGCTTTGCGGCTTGATGATGCTTAAAATCGCCAAAACCACCATTACTAAGCCTGTGACCAATCCGGCCCACATCAGCCCACTTCCAGGAAGCAGAAGCATGGGGAATACACTGATGCCTACCATCAAGACAAACCCTGCCCCTATCATCGCCAACACCGATCCTAAAACAGGGCGACGGCGGTTGACAGCAAGCAAATACCCGACAGCACACGGCAATATCCAACCGAAGGCATAGGATAACAGAGGACCGACGAAGCGGGCGGCGGTGCGGACAGACAAAAAGCCGTAATGGACAAAGGAAGCGACGATGATAGCCACGATTCCACCGACCACGACTCCCCGTACCGGGCGGCGGACAGACGTCCATGCTTGCCGCCAAGTTTCAGCGTTTCTCTTTTTCCAAGCAACGCCAATGACAACCCCAAGCAGCACAAAGGCGAGAATGACCGTCGTCTGCACCACCATTGGAATGGAGCGCACCCATGTTTGCCACGGTACCGCCCGCTCGGCGGCAAAAAAGGCGTTCAACGCGCAAAATGTGGCTAGGGATCCTCCAAAAAACAACCACACGTAATGAAACCGTGTACGAATGTATCGTCCTTGCCTTTCTTGTTTCTCGATGATGTCTTGGGCAAAAAAAGCGGCAAGCACACTGCTAGCTATCCCTCCCGCCGCAGCGCCGACCGTTCCAAGCGACACCCATTGGCTCCCACCTACAAGCATCCCCGGCAACAAAGCGGCCGCTCCGTATTTCACGCGGACGATCGCCGTTGGGCGGTTCGAAAAAAACGGGATAAGCAAGGAGAGAGCGACTGCTAGCAGCAGTCCCCCCAACAGCGCTCCGTTTCCTCCACCGCCAACGACGATTCCGCCGATAAACGCGCCCGTCAGTGCTCCGATGGTCGTCATTTGCCCGATTTCAACTAGCTTCCTCATCATCCCATCTTGCCTCCTTTACCTCTTTTTCGTTCTTTTTGGCTCATCATTAGCCTAAAAGGCTGGCAATTGAAGAGTCCGATTACCTCGCGCCACCGCTTCTCGGGATCGTTTCTCAAGTAGAAAAAACTGGCTGCATTATCCTTTATGTTCAGGCGCCGATCAAGGCAACCAGCGGTTTTTCACCAACCTTTTCAGGAGCAAGCCGCTTCCCCCCTCGTTTCTCAAATAGAAAAGCTCTAAGGCATCGCCTTTCACACCCTTCCCATTTCTCGAGTGAAACAACCGGTTTTCACCAGTCTTCTACACGCGCCGCCGTTTGTTTCTTGACCAAGAACGATCGTTCTGTTTTACACCAACTGATCATCTATAAACGCGCCACCGTTCGTCGCTTGGCTCCCTCTTCCTCTCCCCTTTATTTGCCAAAAGCGATGAAGAGAAGAAAATTTTCCAGCATGAAAAAACCGGCGCACAGTCGTTAAGCATAAATGCGTGATCACACAGGAAACAAGATGACAACTCGAACTTCTTATTTATTTTGGGAGGAATAGGGGATGGACAACTCGCGTCCCAATGATGATCAGACCGAATTAAAAGTCGCCGATCCGGCTCCCATCTTTCATGTTAGCGATCACTTTCAGCTTCATGTTCGGGATGGTGATCGAACCTGCCGACATGTAATGCGTATTCAAGCTCGGTTTATCAAGCGTTAAGTTCGGCGCGCTTAAGTCGATGACGTTGAGCGGGTTGTCGGTTTTATGCTCTTGCGTCTCCAAACCGGCAAATGACGTGCTATCCGCTTGAATGCCAGTGACGCGCAGTTTCAAATTTTGTCCGCTTACATTGCCGCCGGTGACAACGACATCGATGCTTTTAATGCCGTAAGCGCCGAGAGCTGACTCGGTGTTAATGTTTTTCGCCAGCACCAAATTGGTGATATTCGCTGACGCCAAGTCAATGGCTGCTTGCCCCCAAGCCCCTCTTTGTTCCGTTTCACCGATGGCAGGATACAGTTTAAATCCGGTTCCTGTAATTTTATCGGCGCTGATCGTAAATCCCCCAACACCTGACAGCGGAAACGCGGCAAACGCCGTGCCTGACAAAAGCAACATAGCCACTAGAGCGATGACCGCGAGAAATCCCGCTCCGCCCGCAATCGCAAATCGTTTTGGATTGACCGCAAACAAGTTCCCCATTTTTCATGCCCCCCTCGTTTTCTCCCATGAAATGATCATTTTCCTCCTATTCCCCCCAAAATAAATACCTTGTTTCCTAACAAAACCAACTATGTTTGATCACAAAAGCCTTTCTCTCCCCCTGCTGTCGGTTCCCATTATTGAATGTGACGTTCTCACGCCCGTTCCATTCCTTGCTCTCTTGTTGCTTTCTGGCTTCCTCCAAAAGAAAACGATCGAAAGCGATTTTTTTCTTCTGTCAAGACGCGGGCGGGCGAAACCCGCCCGTCTGCTCGGAATTAAGCATATTCGCTCTCGATCTCGAATCGAAAAAAGCGCTTCTGATAAAGAGAAACCGCTCTTTTCCACGAGCCTTTTAAAATTCGGCCGCTGTTTTTTCTAGCTCCTCGACGCTGTCATACCGCTTCGTGCGGCTGATTTGTTTTTTGCGGATGTGAAACTGTTTGACCACATAGTTGGTTAGCATGTCATAGTCAATTTCCAGACTCCGTGCGCGGGCGAGGTGCTGCTGGCGTTTGCCAAGCTCGGTCAAATAGGCGACATATCCGGAGACGTGCGGCCATAATTCGTCCATATAGCGGATGAACAACTCATAATATCGTTCGTTTTCATTGACAAGCCGCTGGATCGTATAAATGCCGAACTGAATGTGCCGGCCTTCGTCCATGTTCAAATAATCGATGCCTTGGAGCAGCCCTGGGAACAGCCCGGCTTTTTTGTAAATTTGCCGGAACGTGTAATATCCCGATTCGGCCAGTGTTCCTTCGACAATCATGTTGTACACCGTGGCGGCGCGGATGATCGCTTCCGGCGAGTCGTCGCTATACAGGCGGTCCATCGCTTCCGGCAGCGCTTCGTAAAAGATGCGTTTGTAATGGTCGTTATGAAAGACGGACAAGTCCATCTGCCCGATGCCGACGGCTTGCTGCCAGCGGGAAAACATCTCGACATGCTTCGCTTCGTCGTGCATAAACGTCGTCAAAAACAGGACGTCCTCGAGCCGCCCTTGGCGCGCGAGGGCGTTTGTCATCGGCAAGATGTCGAGCGTCACCGCCTCTTCGCCGGCGGAAAACCCGGCGACAAGCGGCAAAGCCGATATTTTTTCTTCGCTCGTCAAGCTGGCAAAATCGGTTTGGTCTTGGCTGAAATCGATGTCGGCCGGATTCCATTTCCCGTTGCGCTTCGCTTTTTCATACAATTTGTACATCGGATGCTCCCAATCGATCGTGCCTTTCACCGTTTGAAACCCATCGTGGCGAGTCATCGCGTTTCTCCTCCTTTTAAGGTTGTTAATGTAAGGAAACAAGGCGCTCCCAACCGCGCTGTTCAAGCGAAAACATGTCGCGGCACCATCACGCGTTCTTTTCAGCTTCTCACAAACCGACCGGTTGTCACCGGTCTTTTCCTACGCTGGTGATGGCATCGCACCTCCCGTTTTCCGGCCTTGGTTTTCCCATCGAAACGCTTTGTCACATTTACACGCGTTTCCCCATCCATGGAAGGGAAACGGCTGTTTTTCGCCAGCCTTTTCCCTCTCTTAAAACAACGTCAGCGGCCGGTCGTTTACGTCGCAAATGACGGTTTTCGTCTCCAAATACGGTTCAAGCGCCTGCATCCCGAGCTCGCGGCCGAGGCCGCTCTGCTTATAGCCGCCAAACGGGGCGGTCGGCGACAGCACTTGATACGTGTTGATCCATACCGTTCCGCTTTTCACCCGGCGCGCCAAGCGGAGCGCCCGCTTGATATCGTTCGTCCAAACAGCGGCAGCGAGTCCGTAGATCGTATCGTTGGCAAGGCGAACCGCTTCTTCCTCATCGGCGAACGGAATCACGGCCGCCACCGGACCGAAAATTTCTTCACGGGCGATGCGCATCGACGGCTTGACATCGGCAAAAATCGTCGGCTCGATAAAGTAGCCGCCGAGCTCCGGCCGCGCGTTTCCTCCAGCGACCAGTTTCGCTCCCTCCTGCCGGCCGATGTCAATGTAGCGCAGCACTTTGTCGTACTGCTCGCGGCTGACGACCGGGCCAATGTCGGTGCGGGCGCTCATCCCGGGGCCCATTCGCAATGTGTTGGCCCGGTCGGCCAACAGCTGAACGAACGTTTCATACACCGACCGTTCGACTAAAATGCGGCTTCCCGCTTGGCATACTTGCCCGGAGTTGTAGAACACGCCAAACAGCGCGCTTTTGGCCGCCTGTTCGAGATCCGCATCAGCAAAGATGATGTTCGGCGACTTGCCGCCGAGCTCAAGCGTCACCCGCTTAATGTGGGGAGCGGCCGCCTGCAAGATGTGGCGCCCCGTTGCCGTCTCGCCAGTAAACGCGATTTTCGGCACGCGCGGATGGCGGACGAGCGCTTTGCCCGCTTCATCCCGCCCCGGCAGGACGTTGACAACGCCGTCCGGCACGCCGGCTTCTTGGCAAAGTTCGGCGAGTTTAAGCGCCGTCAGCGGCGTCTCCGGGGCCGGTTTTACCACCATCGTACAGCCCGCCGCCAGCGCCGGAGCGATTTTCCATGTCGGCATCAAAAGCGGGAAGTTCCATGGCGTAATCAGTCCCGCCACCCCGATCGGCTCCTTGACCGTCCACGCCATATAGTCAGGGGCGGTGCCGGCGACGGAAAACGGTAGCACCTCTCCTTGCGGCTTGACGACAAGCGAGGCGAAAAAGTCGAAACAGTCGGCGGCGAGCGGAATTTCGATAAACCGCGCCATGTTGATCGGCATGCCGTTTTCCCTTGTCATCAGCCGGGCCAGTTCATCGTGATGCTGGCGGATCAGTTCAGCGATGCGGCGCAAGATGCGTCCGCGCTCAAGCGGGGAAATGGCCAGCCAGCGCCGATCCGAAAACGCCTCTTCGGCGACGGTGACCGCCGCGTCGATATCGTCCTCGCCAGCGTCGGCGACGCGGGCCGTCACTTCGCCCGTCGCCGGGTCGATGACGTCAAACCGTTTGCCGCTGGCGGCCGGCCGCCATTCTCCATCAATCCATAAATCGGCTTCCGTCGTTTGCATCGAAATCATTGCCGTCTCCTCCTTTCCATCGCTCCATGTTCTCGATTGATCGGATTTTGAACCAAGCTATCGCAATAAATCGCTGCGGCCGATTTCTTGCAAATAGTCGCGGTACGCCGGATAGATGGCGTCAAGCTGCGGCAGCACTTTCAATGCGTTCACGAGCGGTCCTTGCACTTTGATTTGTTGGCGGGCAAGCGCCTGCTGCAAATCGAGCCGCCCGAGCCAAAATTTATGTCCGACATCGGCGCTCTGTTCAAAGATGAGCTCCGGCCGCAAGTCCGTCTCGCCGCAGACGATTTTCAGTCTCCCGTTTTCATGCGTCCACGTAATTTTCGCTTCCGGCTTATGAAAAATATATTGGACATACGCGTCATAGCCGGGGGTTAACTCTGTCGAGGCGATCAATTCCTTCGACTCGTCCGTCTCGGCCACTTTTTCAAAAAAGCGGCCGAGAACGTCATACAGCTCCTGCTCACTTTGAAACACCGGCATCTCGTTTTCCCCTTTCCCAGTCGGTGATGATCGTCAAGACGATCGCCTTGTTCCTTCTAAATCGCGATGACCGCCAAGACGAGCCCTTGCTCTTTCTAAGCCACGGTCACCAGCAAGACGATTGCCTTGTTCCTTCTAAGCTGCGGTCACCGGCAAGATCCTCTCCTGTTCCTCCTAAGTTGGCGGTGATCGCCAAGACGATCTCTTTGTTCTTTCTAAGTCGGCGATATCGCCTCAAGACGTTCTCCCTATACCTTGCACATCGGTGATGGCGCCGAATGAGCGGCCGCCTTCCGAAATCCGGCTTCCGGCCGCATTCCCAAGCTCAGCGGTCCAAGCTCGCCGTGAGAGGCATCGCCTCCTTGTTGGTGCGTGTTTATTCCTCAAAGCGGATCAGGCCGCGGATGTTTTGTCCGCTCTTTAAGGCGGCGAAGCCGTCGTTGATTTGTTCGAGCGCATAGACGGCGCTGATGAGCGGTTCCAGCTTCAACTTGCCCGCCGCGTACAAGTCGAGCAGCTTCGGATAGTCGACCGGGGGATTGCCTTGGCCGAGCCACACCCCTGTCAACGTCTTTGCCTGCGACGGCAAGGAGAAGGCGTTGATTTCCACCGTTTCATGCGGAGCGGCGATGCCGACGATGACCGTCATCCCCGCCTTTCTCGTCATGTTGTACGCGTCCGCCATCGTTTCCGGGCGGCCGATCGCTTCAAACGCGTAGTCGACGCCGAGGCCGTCCGTCAAGTCGAGAACCGCGCTGACGGCATCTTCGTCGCCGGCGTTGACCGTATGCGTCGCCCCGAACGTTTTCGTCATCGTCAATTTTTCCTCGACAATGTCGATGGCGATAATTTGTTTGGCCCCGGCGAGCGCCGCTCCTTGGATGATGTTGAAGCCGACGCCACCGGCGCCGATGACGGCCACCGTGCTGCCGGGGCGCACCCGCGCGGCATGGATGACCGCCCCCACCCCGGTCATGACGCTGCAGCTGATCAAGGCCGCCAATTCAAACGGCACATCGCGGCGAATCGGAATCGCTGCCTGTTCCGGCACGATCGTGCGCTCGCTGAACGCCCCGGCGGTGAGAAATTGATAGACTGGCTTTCCACCAAGGGAAAAACGCGTCGTCCCGTCCGGCAGCGTGCCGGTCGCCGTCAGCCGGGCCGCCGCTTCGCATAAGTCGGGCCGGCCAAGGCGGCAATAAGGACAGCGGCCGCACGACGGCACCCAATTGAGCACAACGTGGTCGCCGGCTTGAACGCTCGTCACTCCCTCGCCCACCTCCTCAACGATGCCTGCCCCTTCATGGCCGAGCACCAGCGGCAAAGGAAGCGGCAGCTGGCCTTGCACGACATGCCAATCGCTATGGCAGAGGCCGGCCGCTTTCATTTTCACTTTTACTTCCCCAAACCGGGGGGCAGCTAAATCCAGCTCCTCGATCGCCAGCGGCTCCCCGTAATGGTGCAACACCGCCGCTTTCACCATCGTTGTTCTCCCCTTTCACCGCCTTATCGCTCCCGCCTGTCAGCGAAATCCGCGTTTGCTTCACGGGCGCCGCCTTGACCTCGCAGCGCCTCCAAGTAGGTGTTCCATTCCTCTTGCAAGGCGGTTTTTAGCTTGAACAGGCCAAGAACGAGCGAGCGGGTGGAATGGTCATGCAAAAACACTTCGCGAAACGCGTCCGCGAATTCTTCCCGTTTTCCGGGGATGCCATGGTCTTTTCCATACAGCAAATGCCTCTCCAACAGGCGCCGAATTACCGGGCTTCCCGGTCCGCCACTTTGGCGGTAAAACGCTTCGATACGCTGGGACATCGTCCATTCCTCATGCTCGTCGCGCACATCGTTCCCTCCTTTAGCGACAATGTGGCACGATGCGCTCGTGCCCGGGACCAGCACTCTTCGTTGCGGATCGATCCGATCGCGGCCATTATCGGATGGCGTTCCTATCCAGCGAACATGGCTAGCACTCTTCATCGCGGATCGATTCGATTGCCGTAGCGGAAGCTTTCCCTTCCAGAACCGCGCCGACCGCCTGATGCCGATTTTTTCAACAAGCTAGGTTAAAACCGCGGCCGTTGCTTGCGCGTGCGGAACAGCCGCCAACCAAGAAACACCACCAAGAGGAACGAAACAGCCAATCCGATGTTGGCGATCGTCGTTTTGTCCATCCCCCAAAACGTTCCGCCCGGGATGCTGGCGACAATCAATCCGGTGGCGACGATAATGGCAAACGCGAGGAGGGAAAGCACCAGCCGGTTGGCAATTTGGTTGAGCGTATTGCGCGTCACCGGGTCGGTTTGCAGCTGCACGGTCAGGCGCCATTTGTTTTCCGCCACCGTCTCGAGCACTTTGTTGAACCGGCGCGGCAAGGTGGCGACCAATTCGGCCGTTTCAGCGACGAGGCTGGCGTTGGCGCGGAAATTAAAACGCTTTCCGAGAATGCTTTTTAAAATCGGGATTTCATACGCCTCGATGACTTCGCCGTACGAGATTTCCGGACAAATCCAGCGCGCCGTCCCTTCGGTCGCGGAAAACCCTTTCGCCCAAAGCGCCAAGCCGTTTGGAACTTTGCAATAATTGCGAAGCCCGATCGCCGTCGCTTCAAGGACGAGGCGGCCGTAATTGTAGCGGCTGCTTCCCTGGTGGGCGGACACATAGTTTAACGTCAGCGTCCGCAGTTCATCTTTCAATTTGACGACATCGGTGTAGATGGTCGGCGACATGAGCTCCATAAACACTTCGACGGCGTCTTCTGCTTGGTTGAGCTGGATGTGCAAAATGACGCGCATCAAAATTTGCGCCATCACGCTGTCCATCCGCCCGGTCATTCCCCAGTCGATGATGACCGCTTTTTTCGTCCGCTTGTCGATCATGATGTTGGAACCGTGGGCGTCGGCATGATAATGGCCATCGAGCATCATCTGCACATAATGGTGAACGAGGTCGATCATAATGTTGACCCGCTCTTCAAAGGTGAGAAAATCAACGGGGAAATCTTTTATGAGCCAGCCGTCGATGTATTCCATGATTAAGACGCTTTTCGTCGCTTCGTACACGTGCGGAACCGTGACATGTTCGGCCCTCCTTTCGTATTTTTGCTTCATCTCTTGCATTTTTCGCGCTTCTTCCGTCATATCCAGCTCATCCATGGCGCTGCTGTAGTAATCTTGCACGAGCCCCCCAAGATCGAGGGCGGCCTGCAGTTCAGGGGGCAGCCGCTTCTGCAGACGGGCGGCCATTTTTTTGATAACAGCGATGTCGGTTTGAAACAGCTTTTCGACCGTCGGGCGCACGACTTTGACCGCGACGACCGGCCCGTCTTTCAGCTTGGCTTTGTATACTTGGGCAAGCGACGCCGAACCGAGCGGCGTTTCTTCGATCCATTCAAACGTCTCAAGACCGTCCGGAAGCTCACGTTCGAGAATGTACTCGATTTTCGCAAACTCGATCGGCGGCACTCGGTCAAGCAACCGTTCGAGCTCGAGCGTGATCGGCTCCGGCAGCAAATCTTGCCTGGTGACGAGCACCTGCCCAAGCTTGATGAACGTTGGGCCGAGCTCCTCAAACGCTAGGCGGAGCCGGCGGCCGATTTGGCGCAACGAAGTACTATCTCCTTCTTTTCCTCGCAGTTTATGGGCGATGATGTCGCTAAACACTACGCCAAGTCCGTTTTTGACAAACGTTGTCATGATTTTTCGCCGTCGCCTTCCCGCCGTGATGGCGGCCAGCTCGGCTTCAATGGCGGCGCTGACCGCCGTAAAATCGCGCTTTTGTTTCGGTTTGGCTGTTTCGATCGATGCGTGCAAACCGCTCCCCTCCTCTCCGCTTTACAAGCGTTCAATCATGGTGGCGGTCGCCATGCCAAATCCGATGCACATCACTTGCAAACCGTAAGTCCCGTTCATGTCTTCGAGTTCATGCAGCAACGTCGTCAGCAGCCGCGCCCCGCTCGCGCCAAGCGGGTGTCCGAGGGCGATCGCTCCGCCGCGCGGATTCACTTTCGCCATATCCGGCTCAAGCTCCCGCTCCCATGCTTTGACGACCGAAGCGAACGCTTCATTGATTTCGATGACATCGATTTGGTCCAGGCGCAGCCCCGCTTTTTCGAGCACGCGGCGCGTGGCCGGGATGACGCCGGTAAGCATCAGAATCGGGTCTTCGCCGACGACCGCGCGGGCGATGATGCGGGCTCTCGGCCGCAACCCGAGCTGCCGGGCTTTTTCCGCCGACATGAGCAGCACGCCGGCCGCTCCGTCGCTCACTTGGCTTGAGTTGCCGGCCGTGATGACACCGCCTTTGGGCTGAAATGATGGCGTTAACGCTGCCAACTTTTCCCTCGATGTATCGCGGCGGATTCCTTCATCATGGGCAACTGTCATCGTTCCGTTTTCGCCCTGCACTTCAAGTGGGATGATTTCCCGCGCAAACATTCCACCATCGGTGGCTGCCGCCGCTTTTTGATGGCTGGTGAGCGCAAACGCGTCCAACTCGTCGCGCGACAACCCCCATTTTTTCGCGATCATCTCGGCGGAAATCCCTTGCGGCACGATGTTGTACCGACTTGTCAGCTGGCGGCTGAATCGCCCCATATCGCTTCCCATCGGAACGCGGGTCATGCTTTCTACGCCGGCAGCGATGACGATGTCCATGTCGCCGGCCAAAATCGCTTGCGCCGCGTTATGGATGGCCTGCTGACTCGAGCCGCACATCCGGTTTAACGAAAACGCCGGCACTTCGACCGGAAAGCCGGCAGCGAGCGCGGCTTGACGGGCGATGTTGCCGCCTTGCTCCCCGGTCATCGTCACGCAGCCGACAACGATATCTTCCACCAAGCCGGCGTCCAATCCGTTTCGTTCGACAAGCGCCCGCAGCACCGGAACAAGCAAGTCAACCGGATGGACGTTGGCGAACGCTCCTTTTTTCTTGCCGATCGCCGTGCGCACGGCATCGACAATGACCACTTCCCTCATGCCGCTCCTCCTGTTCTGTCTGAAAATCGGTCTGCTCGAAATCGTTGAGCGATTTGGCGAGTGCCTCTCACGCTCGGATCATCATCGATCCGCTCTCCCCTTAGCGAGCTGCTGCGGGCCGCCGAAGCCGCGCCGCTTCCGATCCGAGCCCACCTTCACTTGCTGGCCTTAGCCAACAACATTTCCCCCGCGGTGCCCGCTTCGGGTGTAGGCTCACAGTCCGATAGCCGGTTGGCCAAACGTTTCTGACGCGGTGAGAACGCGAGGCTGCGCCACAGCCCAAAGGTCAGCTGGCGCTCGGCCACCACCGCGCTTTTGGCTCAAAACGTAAACAGTTCTATGCCTCCCGATACGTTCAACCCAATGCCGGTAATATATTTCGCCTTATCGGAGCAAAGAAAGACGATGGCGTTGGCGACGTCTTCGGGCTCACCCGGGCGGCGGAACGCCGTGCGCTGGATCATCCGTTCGTTCATTTTCGGGTTGCCCATGCGGAACGCTTCCGTATTGATAATGCCCGGCACGATGGCGTTCACCGTAATGCCGTAGCGCGCTCCTTCCAGCGCCATGCTTTTCGTAAAGCTCAACACCGCTCCTTTCGTCGCCGAGTAGCTCGCCTGCCCGAAGCCGCCGAGCGTGCCGGCGACGGACGACATGTTGATGATCCGCCCCCATCCTTGCTCTTTCATGTACGGCCACACGGCTTTCGTGCAGTTGTACGTGCCGGTCAAATTCACCCGCAAATCGCGCTCCCACAACGCATCGTTTTGCTTTTCGATTTGTGAAACGTGGTCAAGCGTGCCGGCGTTATTGACCAAAATGTCGATCGATCCGAACTCCTCTTTGACGCGGGCGAACACGTCCTTCACTTGCTCGCGGTCGGTGACGTCCATTTTGATCGCCATTGCCCGCCGCCCCATGGCGCGAATTTCTTCCGCTGTTTTTTCCGCGTACACGACGTTCGTGCTTTGCATCACTTGGGAGAGCGGTCCGTATTTTTGCGCTGTTTGCCTGCTTTCCTCATCCGATTCGAGCAAAATATCGGTGATGACGACATCAGCCCCCGCTTCCGCCAGCGCGAGCGCGTCCGCACGCCCGAGGCCGCGCGAAGCACCGGTGACGACCGCCACCTTTCCTTTCAACAATTCCGCCCACGATGACATCGCTGATCCCTCCGTTTATCGTAAAAATTGCGGTTGTTTCTTTTGGAAAAACGCCGCTAGCCCGATGGCCGGCTCCCCTGTTTGAAACGTGGCCGCAAAGGATGCCGCTTCAACAGCGAACCCATCCTCAGCGCACTCCTCGGCGGCATCGATCGCCCGCTTGGCCAGCCCCATCGCCCGCACCGCGCCTTCGGACAACTGTTCGGCAAACGATGCTACGTCTTCGTTCAGCCGTTCCGGAGCGGTCACGCGGTGAACGAGGCCGAGCGCGAGCGCTTCTTGCGGATCGAGCCGGCGGGCGAGAAAAATAAGCTCCGTCGCTTTCGCCCGTCCGACAAGGCGCGTCAGCCGCTGCGTCCCGCCTGCTCCTGGAATCAAGCCGAGGGAAACTTCCGTTAAGCCGATTTTGCCTCCGCCCATGATGCGGAAGTCGCAAGCGAGCGCCAATTCGCAGCCACCGCCGAGCGCATAGCCGTTGATGGCCGCGATCACCGGTTTCGGCATTTTGGCGAAGCGGTCGAAGCAGCGCTGCATGCGGGCGCTCTGTTCGACGATGCCGGCCTTATTGCCGGCCAACTGGCTTCCCCGCCGAATCATGTCCTTTAAGTCGGCGCCGGCGAGAAACGTTTTCGGATGGGCCGACGCAATGACGATCACGCGCACCTTGCTGTCGGCTTCCAGCTCATCGGCCGCTTGTTCCAATTCGTTCATCAACGTTTCACTAATGGCGTTGGCCGGCGGATGGTCGATGATCAGCCAAGCGACTCCTTTGTCCCGCCGTTCGATGCGAATCGTTTCGTAAGGCAAGTCACACTCTCTCCTTTCGTTCGCTGCGATGCCCCCGCCAACGGCGCTGGCCGCTCCGATGACGACCGAATCGACCGGGAACCGATGCCGATCGGGCGGGGATATCCTTGGCGACTGCGAGTCAGAGCGCCCAAGCTCGTTCCGCCCGAAACGAGTTGGGCATAGGAGACGTTATACATGGACGCCGTATGGCGCATACAACCGTCGGGCGGTGACAAGGCGCTGAATTTGCTGTGTGCCTTCAAAAATATCAAACACTTTCACGTCGCGATACAGTTTCTCCACCAAATGCCCATCAAGACCGACCGGGCCGAGCAGCTCAAGGCACATCGCGCATACGCGCAGCGCCATTTTGCCAGCCACCGCTTTGCAAATCGCCGCTTCCATCGCGTTCGCTTCGCCGATGTCCGCTTTCCACGCCGCTTCCCACGTGAGCAGCCGCGCCGCATCGATCTCTTGTTCCGCCTCGGCGAGCAGCTCAGCCGCTTCATAGTACAGCCGCCCTTGCTTCGGATAATCGCGGCGAACGATCTCGAGCGTATATTCGTAAGCCGCGCGGGCGATGCCGACCGCCATGGCGGCAACGATCGGCCTCGTGCTATCGAACGTTTTCATCGCCACTTGAAATCCGGATGGTTGATGGGCCGCGGCGCTGTACAACTCCTCTCCACCGAGCAAGTTTTCCGCCGGGACGAAGCAGTCTTCAAACACGAGCTCCGCTGTCTCGTTGGCGCGCAGCCCCATTTTATGGACGGTGCGCGTTGCCAAAAAGCCCGGCGTCCCTTTTTCGACGACAAACGCCCGGTGTCCGGCGCGGCCGAGCTTCGGATCGACCGTGGCGAACACGACGACCCATGAAGCGCGAGCACCGTTGGTAATGAAAATTTTTTGCCCGTTCAACACATAGCCGCCGTCAACTTTTCTCGCTGTCGTCCGAATGCCGGACGCATCCGAACCGGCCTCCGGTTCGGTCAGCGCGTACGCCCCCCAGCGCGGTTCGTCTTTCGTAAATATCGATAAAAAGCGCTGCTTCTGTTCCGGAGTGCCGCTTGACTGGATCGGCGGCCCGCCAAGGCCGGGACCGGGAAGGGATAAGGCAATGGCCGGGCAGCCCCACGCGAGCTCCTCGGCGGCAATCACCGCCACGCGGTTGCCTTCGCGTTCTTTTTTGTCCGGTTTCTGCCCCGCCGCTGGCGCCGACCGCCCGCCGCCGAATGACGATGTGTTCAGCTGGATGCCCATTTTGTTCACTTTTTGCAGCCACTCCTCCGGGACCCGTCCGAGCCGGTCGGCCTCGAGGGCAAGCGGGCGCACTTCGTGTTGGGCGAACCAATGAACGAGCTCTTTGATTTGTTTTTGCTGCGGTGACAACGCAAATGAAATCACGGTGCAACCCTCTCTTTCCGTTCGTCCAGCAGCTGTTCGCCGCGGCGGATGAACCAGTCCGTTTCCCGGGCATACAGCAGCACTTGCGCTTGGGCGTCGCGCATCCATTTTTCGGCCGGATATTCTTGCACATAGCCATGCCCGCCCAGCATTTGCACGGCTTGATCGGTGACGTAGCGCACCGACCGATGGGCGCGGGCGAGCGCCCGCCAAGCGAAGCCTTCCGCCGCCCTTCCTTGCTCGTCAACGCGGCAAGCGGCGGCCCAAGCGATGTTCCGGGCCCCGCGGCATTCAAACGCCATTTCCGCAACCGTAAACGATACACCTTGGAATTTGGCGATTTCCTGTCCGAACGCCTTGCGGCCAGCCGTGTATTCGATAGTGTAATCGAGCGCCGCTTCCATCAACCCGACTTCCTTCGCCGCTTCAAGCACGCACTGGCGGGCGCGGGCGTGCCCAAGCAAGGCCGACGCCTCCTCTCCGCGGGCAAGCACGCGGTCGTTGCCCGCGAACACATCGGAAAAGCGAATGCGCCCAAGCCCCGCGGCCAGCAGCCCGAGGCGGAAATCGCCTTCGATTGTCTCCCATGTGCGCTCATCGAAAACGACAATGACCGGTTCCCCCTCGTTATCCTTGCCGGCTGCAACCACCCAATCGGCAAAAGCGGCGCGCCGGACTGGCGCGGATGTCCCGTTGAGCCGATAACCGTCGCGGCTGCGGCGGACCTCGATCGTTTCTTCACCGTCGATGAAGGCCACCGTCGGCCATATTCCCGTTTGCCCCGCGTCCCGATACGGTCGCCAAACGGGATGCTCAGGCGCCTGACGCATGAGCGAGGCAGCTTCCCCGGGTCCGGGAAGCCCTTGAACAATCCCTAAATCCCCATAGCTGAGCACTTGCCAAATTTGCGCTTGGGATATGAGCGGAAGTTCCAGCCCACCCCAGCTTTCGGGAAGTTCAAGCCCTAAAAATCCCAACTCGTGAAGGCGTTTGGCGATGGATGCGCTTACAGAACGGCGCTGTTCACAGTCGCGGGCGCTCGGCCGCATCTCTTCAACGGCGATCGTTTTCGCCACTTCGCAAAACGCCCGCTCCTCTTCGGTCGGCCGAAATGAGATCATCGTTTCTCCCTCCTTTTATGCCAATCACAACGGGGCGCGTTCCGCTTATTCATTCCCGTCCACAGCGGCGGGAACGAACTCGTTCGCCCACTCGCGCAACGTTTTCTTGTCCGTTTTCCCGAGCAAATTTTTTGGCAAATAACCGACGATCTTCAAAAAGCGCGGGCTTTTGTATTTCGCCACTTTCTCTTGGCAAAAGCGAATGAGTTCCTCTTCCGTCACGCTCGCCCCGCGGCGGATGACGACGTAAGCGGCGACTTCTTCTCCCATCCTCGGCGACGGAACGCCGACAACGCCCGCTTCCAGCACATCAGGATGCGACATGAGCAGCTCTTCAAGATCGCGCGGGTAAATGTTGAATCCGCCGCGGATGATGACATCTTTTTTCCGGTCGACGATAAACACGTACCCGTCTTCATCGATGCGCGCCATGTCCCCGGTGTACAGCCAACCGTCGCGCAGCGCTCGACGCGTTTCTTCGTCTTTTCCATAGTAGCCGCAAAACACGTTCGGCCCAGAAACAATCAGCTCCCCCACCTCATTGGGCGGCAGAGGATTTCCTTGTTCATCGACAACGGCGACCTTCACCCCCGGCAGCGGCAGCCCGACCGATCCGGGCTTGATCGGTTTCGTCGGATCGGTTGCTGTAACGATGGGCGCCGCTTCTGACAGGCCGTAGCCTTCCAAAATCAAGCAGCCAAACTGGCGCTGAAACCGTTCGGCAAGCGCCGGCGGCAGCGAGGCGGAGCCGGACACGCAGGCCACTAGGCTGGAGGTGTCATACCGATCGGCCTCAGGAACATGACACAAGGCGTGAAACATGGCCGGCACCATCGCGGTGTGCGTGACCCGGTACATTTCGATGGCTGCAAGCACTTTTTTCGGCTCGAAATACGGCAGAAGAACGACACGTTCACCAAGCAGCAGCGCCACATTCATCATCGTAAAACCGAACGCATGAGAAATCGGCAACACCCCGAGGCCGACACGATCGCTCTTCATTTGCAGCAGCTTGGCCATTTCGGCCGCCGCTTCGGCATTGGCGTACAAGTTGCGGTGCGTCAGCACGACCCCCTTCGGCTGGCCGGTTGTTCCTGATGTATAAAGCAAGGCGGCCGCGTCGTTGTCCGTGATTTCCACCTCCGGCAGAGTGGCCAGGGCCTGCTTGATCCTCTCCCACAGCGAGTGAGGCGAGTTAGAAGGCTCGAGCGTCAACACGGACGGTGAGCGCAGCAAATCGCGCGCCGCTTCTCTCACTTTCCCGAGCAACATTTCCGCTGTCAGCACGACTTTCGGTTCGCAATCTTGAAAAATGTAATGGAGTTCCTGCGCCTGCAATAGCGGCAACACCGGCACAACGACTGCACCGGCCTTCACGACACCGCTGAAGGCGATCACGACTTCCGGGCTGTTCGGCATCGTCACGACAACGCGGTCGCCCGGCCTGACCCCTAGCTCGATCAACGTGTGAGCCAATTGGGACGAACGGGCGTCGCACTCGACGTTCGTGTACTCTTTTCCTTCAAATATCAACGCCGCGTAAGGACCGAACTGCTCGATGTTTTTTGTCCAAATCGTGCGCAAATCCATGCCCTCGTCTCCTTTTAGCCAAAATGGGCGGGCTGATGAAAAAGGGCAAGCCCGCCGTCTTTGTTTGCCTGTTGCTCCATGCTGTCATCGCTCTCGGAACATCCCGCTTTGCTCATTGGTTGGCGCTGTTGTAGGCAGCCAACACTTCCTGCAGCCGCAGCGCCAACCCCATATCCCCATCGATGCGAAGCCGCCCGCTCATGAACGCTTCCGTTCCGTTGAGCTCGCCGTCGACCATTTTTTTGAAATCGTCGCTGTCCATGCTGAGCGTGCAATCGGCCGTCTCCTGTTCTCCTTCAACGACAAATCCGGCATCCGGGCGCAGGACGACTTGATACACCCCCGGATCGGCTCCGCTCAAATTGAATTGGTACACGGCGACAATCCCATCAGCACGGGACGGGTCTTCCTTCAACTGCGAATCAATCAGCTGAAAAATGTCTTTTACGGCTGTCATCTTCATATCCTCCCTAAAATTTTGAACTATCTGAAATTTATTTCCGCACTTTTACTATATCGCCTTTCCCACCGCCGTCCTATCCCGAACTTTGTCGGGACTTTCCCTTCTCGCCCTTGGCGTTTCCCGATATTTTTACGTTTGCAGCGCCCGCAGAAGCGCCGGCTCATCGATGAGCTCCAAGTAGCGCCGGTAAAGCGGAAACGCCGGCACGATGCGCGGCAGCAGCTGGAGCGCCTTCGCTTTCGACCCTTTGACTCTCATTTTTCCCGTTATGAGGGCTAACGGGACGCTAATATTGCCACCCCAAAATTGATGGGCGACATCCCCGGTTGTTACAATGGCGACGTCAGGCTGATCGAGCTCCCGTCCGAACAGCACTTTGTAATGTTCGCCGGGCGTTGGCCGCCTCGCATCGATGCTGATGACCGCTTCCGGATCGGTCAAGTAAAAGACGAACGCGGCGCGGGAACGGCGGATTTGCTCGCCGATGCGGTTGATTTGCTCCAATTCGTTCCCTTGTTCATAATAGGCGGGATGATGGCCCCACCATGCGCGCAGCTCTTCCCATGTTCGTTCACGAGTCGCAATATTCATGAATTCACCGATAACCTGATAAAAATGGACATCATCACGAAAAATAGGCACGTTCATGCCCTCCTTCCATACCTTTCTCCCCTTCCACCATAAATCAAAACAAAACGATGCACCATTCCGAATTTTGAGGGGGAAACAAACCAGCCAAGATACCGGGATAGCCGCCGCCCCCCCTCTCTCCAGAAGCGAAAAATCGATGTTGCTGCACATATGAAATATCCCTCACATCATTCATCCTGCTAACCGTTGCCACACAATTCGGCGAGCTTGGCTAGGTTCGGATTATGGTTGCGCCATACTTTCGGTTCTTAGGCAAAACAATGAAGGCAGATCTAAGAGGGCGGTGAAAAACGGTTGTTTCTCTTGAGCAATGGGGGAACGTTTGAAAGGCGCTCTTGACGCGACAAGGCTTATCTGTTTGAGAAACGGGCTTGATCAGCGGCTTGCTCCCTTAAATCACCAGCCTCCTAAAGTATGCTGCAACCATGTTGGTTCTTTTCTCCTCTCCTTTCGAGCTTCGACCAGCTCCAAGGCTAGTTTTCTTGATTGTTTTCAATGGTGGCCTGACTTCCATGGGAGGCACTGAATTCTACCTCCAAAAAAGATATAAAATATAAATTGACATTCACATTCATTTTATATAAAATTTCAAATGAAATATAATATCATTAAAGAAAGAGAGGGATTATACATGCAAAACACCAACATGAAAAGATGGTGGATTCTTGGTTCATTATCACTAGGTTTGATTGCAGTAGGGCTAGATATTACGATTTTGAATGTAGCGTTGCCAACTTTAGCCACAGAACTCCATGCGTCAACAAGCGATCTTCAATGGTTTGTAGATTCGTACAATTTGGCCATGGCCGCCTTCCTTCTTCCAGCCGGCATGCTAGGTGACCGTTTCGGTCGGAAAAGGCTGCTGTTATTTGCCTTATGTTTATTTGGATTGGCTTCTATAGGCTGCGCTTATTCCAATTCTCCGGAAATATTGATCTGGATGAGGACGTTTCTTGGATTAGGAGCCGCTTTTCTGATCCCATTATCGATCTCCATTCTTCCGGTGCTGTTTTCCGAACGGGAGCGCACGAAGGCAATGATGATTTGGGCGACAGCGAATATGTTGGGGATTCCACTTGGGCCCATTGTCGGTGGATGGTTGCTTGAACATTACCAATGGGGATCGGTCTTCTTATTGAATCTTCCCTTTGTTGTTGTCGCGCTTGCAGCGGTCTCTTGGCTCATGCCGGAGTCGCGCAGCCCTCATCATTCTAAACTCGACTGGCTCGGAGTCTTGACATCAAGCGCCGGTCTTGTATCGATCACGTATGGAGCCATTAAAGCTGGAGAAAAAGGATGGAGCCATAATGAAGTCATTCTCTTTCTGGCCATTGGATGCTTCATGCTGTCTGTGTTTGCCATATTGGAGAAAAAGGTCAAACATCCACTTGTTGATCTGTCCCTTTTTCGCTCCCGCAGCTTTACTTTCGGGGCGATATTAGCCACATTGGCCACATATGCGCTGTTCGGTCTCTTATTCACGTTGCCCCAATATTTTCAATCAGTAGAAGGCAACGATACACTGGAAACAGGTTTGCGTTTGCTCCCTCTCATTGGAGGGCTGATCGTCGGAGCCAAGTCGGCCGATTTCCTCTTGGAAAAAATTGGACCCAAAAGCAACGCCTTCATCGGTTTTGTCTTTCTTGCCATCGGGTTAGGCATCGGCGGAACGACGCAGATCGACCATCCATACAAATTTATCGCTCTTTGGATCACGATAGTGGGGATCGGCTTAGGATTAGCGCTTCCCACTGCCATGGATGCAGCTTTAGGAGAACTGTCGGCGGAACGAAGCGGGGTTGGTTCAGCACTCATTATGGCATTGCGGCAAGCCGGAGGGTCGATTGGAGTAGCCGTTTTAGGCACGATTGTAAATTCACAGTATCGCAGTCGTATAGAAGCAATCCAGTTGCCGAGTCAGCTTAAACCTATAGTAAAACAAAGCGTATCAACAGGGGTGGAAGCAGCACATCAAATCCAATCGATGCAACTACTCTCTTCTGTGCGCAAAGCTTTTGTTCATGGAATGGAGGCCATGCTATGGACGTGTTGCGGAATCGCGATATTGGGCGCAATTTTGTCATTCGCCTTTTTGCCTAACCAATTCTCTAGCAAATCAAAACAAAGAATGTCAGTCCATTAAATGACGGATTTGTGCCCCTGATGAAAAAGCTGTACACTATAGATAAAGACAATATCTCTTATTTTCCTCAGACAATCTATGGGGCGGAGGTGAAATGATGTCTTCACAGGAGCAATCTCAATCAGGGCTAAGAGAGCGAAAAAAAGCGAAGACTAGAGCACTCATTCAACAAAGCGCCTTGCGCCTCTTTCGCGAGCAAGGCTACCATGCAACAACAGTCGAGCAAATCGCGAATGCGGCCGAAATCTCGCCCAGCACCTTTTTTCGTTATTTTCCAACAAAAGAATCGGTTGTGTTAGATGACGATTATGATCCGCTGATCATAGATGCATTCCGGAAACAACCACATCACCTTCATCCGATTCAAGCGTTTCGTCTGGCGCTGAAAGAAGTGTTTAACAGTCTGTCTGAAGCTGAGCGTTCTGCCATTCGCGAGCGCATCGAACTTGCTTTGACAGTGCGGGAACTGCGGGCAGCGGCATTTCATCAAGTCACCGCAACCGCGGAAATGATTTCTCGACTGTTAGCCGAACGTATGAGCCGCAAGCATGATGACATTTTTGTGCTCACTCTTACTGGAGCATTAATGGGAGCAGTATTATCAATGCAATTTTATTGTGTCCAGCATCATGAAACGGACTATATGAAGGTAATCGACGAAGCATTGGGATATTTAGAAAAAGGATTTGCTTTGCCAACCTAGCGGCTGTTCCTTTTTCACATGTTTTCTGTTCGGCTTGCTCAATAATGAAAAGGCTGTTCCAAAAGGTCAAAATACGATCTTTTGTGAACAGCCTTTTGTTTGTTGATTTATGAAACTCCTTGGCACTTTGTTTACAAATGCGCCAGCCGCATCACATCGCGGGCGATCATCACCTCTTCGTTCGTCGGAATGACGAGCACTTTGACCGGCGAGTGCGGATAGCTGATGAACGCTTCCTTGCCGCGCACTTTGTTGAGGATCGGATCCCAGTACACTCCCATGAACTCGAGGCCGCGCAAGACTTTCGCCCGCACGACGTCGCTGTTTTCGCCGATGCCGGCGGTGAAGATGATGGCATCGACCCCGCACATGCGCGCCGCATACGAGCCGATGTATTTATGAATCCGGTTCGCAAACACTTCAAGCGCGAGTTCCGCGCGCGCATTGCCTTCGGCGGCCGCTTTTTCCAAGTCGCGCAAATCGCTCGAGATGCCGGATATACCGAGCATGCCGCTCTTTTTGTTCAGCACGTCAATCACTTCATCGGCGGTCATTCCCGTTTTTTCCATAATGTACGGGATGAGCGCCGGGTCGATGTTGCCGGAGCGCGTCCCCATCGCCACGCCGGCTAATGGGGTGAAGCCCATGGACGTGTCGATCGACTTGCCGCCCTCCACCGCCGCGATGCTCGCTCCGTTGCCTAAATGGCACGAGATGAGGCGCAGCTGTTCGATCGGTCGGCCGAGAAGCTCCGCCGCTCGCTGGGTGACGTATTTGTGCGACGTGCCGTGGAATCCGTATTTGCGAATCCCATATTTCGTGTAATACTCGTACGGCAAGCTGTATAAAAACGATTGTTCCGGCATCGTTTGGTGAAACGCCGTATCAAATACCGCCACCGCCGGCACGTCCGGCAGCACTTCCTGAAACGCCCGAATGCCGACGAGGTTGGCCGGATTATGAAGGGGAGCGAGCTCGGACACCTCTTCGATTTGCCGGATCACTTCATCGGTAATCAGCACCGAATCGCTGAACTTTTCGCCGCCGTGGACGACGCGGTGCCCGATGCCATCGATCTCGGCAAACGAACGGATGATGCCGTAGCGAATGAGTTTATCCAGCAGCATTTTCACCGCCGCGGCATGGTCCGGAATCGCCGTCACTTCTTGATGCTTTTCGCCGTTTACGACGATGGTAAAAATCGCGTCGTCAAAACCGATCCGTTCGACCACCCCTTTGGTCAGCACCGTTTCCGCCGGCATCTCAAACAGCTGAAACTTCAACGAGGAACTTCCTGCATTAATGGCTAGCACTTTCGCCATAGACGTATCCCGCTCCTTTTTGACAAAAATCCGCTCGCGCTTGCCATTAGTGTGCGCGATGCGCGTCCGTTTCACTATGCCTTTTTCATTGTATGCACCCCGTTTCCCCGTTTCAAGCGCAGTTTTGGTTCGCAACCGGTTGCAAGAAAAAGTTTTTATGTTGCGAAAAATGAAAACGATGCTGATTACAAAGGGAGGGGCAAGAGCAAGCCTTGATCATCGAGAAGCCCCTCCTCTAGAAGGCTGGTGAAAAACGGTTGTTTCTTTTGAGCAATGGGGGGATCGTTTGAAAGGTGATCCTGATGCGATGAGGCTTTTCTATTTGAAAAACGGGCTTGATAAGCGGCTTGCCCGCTTAAATCACCGGTCTCCTAGGCGTGAGCGCAAGAGGGAGGAAGAGGCAACTTCCCGTTTGGCGGAGAGGCTTGGCGGGCCGGTGATCAAAAAAGGTGTCCCATCGCCATTGGGGACACCCTCTTGTCACTGTCCTTTTTCCGCAGTGATCCAGGCGTCGATTTTGGCCATCATCGCCTGCATCGCTGATTTATTGGAAAATCTAGGCAAATCAACAAGCAGCACGTGTTTGGGCTTTTTGACGTTTGGCCCTTTCTTTTGCAAAATCAACACGCTTTTGGCCGCCTGATCGTTTTTAAACATCGACAGCGGCAGCTGCAAGACGCCTTGAACGATGGCTGCCTCTTTTAAAAATTCGTTCAGCTGCCCCGCCTGCGGGCTTGAAAACAACGTATTCGGGATGAGGAAAAACAAGTAGCCCCCCTCTTTCGTATAGCGCAAGCTTTGCTCGATGAACAAATGGTGGGCGTACGACTTTCCTTCGGTTGCTTTTAAGGCGAAGCGGGCGGCATTGTCGTCATCCGGGTAATAGCCGACCGGCAGATCGCAGACGACAACATCGACCGGCTCGACAAACAGCGGCCTGAGACTGTCTTGGTTAAACAGTTGCACCGCATGCTTTTGCAAGTTGGCGTTGACATAGGCCAATTTGATGAGCAGGTCGTCGACATCGCTGCCGTAGCTGGCCGCCTGTTTGCCCCGCAGGCCGTTTAACACCGCCGTCAATAAATTCGCCGTGCCGACGGCTGGGTCGAGAATCGTCACCGCCAAATGCGAGCGCGTAAACTCGCGGACTAAATAGGCCAAAAACAAGCTGACCGCATCCGGGGTCATTTGATGATGCGGCTGGACATGCGTTCGCATCCCTTTTAGCACCGCGAGCTGGAACGCTTTGCGGATGTCTTCGTTTTGAAACCGTTCCAGCAGCAGTTCGCGATACTGCTTTTTCAACCGTTTCGCGTTCAGCTCGCTCACTTCGTCTTGCAACACGTCGCCATGAAACAAATTTTCTCCCGTCTCGGCAACAGCTTCCAAATACGTGCATTGCAATTCTTCTTGCAAAATCCGGGCCGTCTCGTCAACGACCGTGAACAACCGTTCAACTGGCGTCATCATCTATCCGTCCCCACCTTTCTACCAACGTCCCTTCTGTATATTGTACGCCCGTCCGCCTCACACCGCAAGAAAGGGGCCAATCGAAAACGTGAAAAGGCCCCGAACGAGTCGGGGCCCCTATGGTCGGGCATCCTATGGGGGCGGATGTCCGCCGCTCATCGTTATTTCGCCGCTTTTGCCGCTTCAATCGCCGCTTCGTAGTTCGGATGGTTCGTCACTTCCGGCACGTATTCGACATACGTCACCGTGTCGTTGCTGTCGATGACAAACACGGCGCGGGCAAGCAGGCGCAGCTCCTTGATCAAGACGCCGTAGGCCTGTCCGAACGAGACATCGCGATGGTCGGACAACACTTGCACGTTCTCAATGCCGGCGGCGCCGCACCACCGCTTTTGCGCAAACGGCAAATCGACGCTGATCGTCAACACTTTCACATTGTCCAGCTTCGCCGCTTCCTCATTGAATCGGCGCGTCTGCGCGTCGCAAACCCCGGTATCGAGCGACGGAACGACGCTGATCAGCCGGATATGCCCTTTCGTGTCGGCGAGCGTCACTTCCTGCAAGTTTTGATCAAGCACGGTGAAATCCGGCGCTTTGTCGCCGACTTTCACTTCGTTGCCGACAAGCGTCACCGGCTGCCCTTTAAACGTCACCTGAGCCATGGGTTCTCTCCCCCTTTAGAAAAAATATGTACTACTTCCATACTAAAGCGCAACACGGAATTTTTCAACGATTTTGTCCGATACGGTTGCCAAACAAAAAAAACGCCGGACGCCAGCGGTCCGGCTAAATGTCAAAGTCGTTCGTCTGTTCGCGGGCGCCGCCATCTTTCTTGTTTTTCTTCAGCATCGCCTGAATTTTTTCAAGCGCCTGCGGAGCGACATCGAGAATTTTTTCATATAAGTGCGTGCTTTCGTCCAGATGAAGCAGCTTCACCCCGGACGAGTTGACGACGAGAAACGCAATCGGCGTAATCGACACGCCGCCGCCGCTGCCGCCGCCAAACGGATGTCCGTTCCCTTGTGCCTGTCCGTTTCCGCCCGCTTGTGTTCCTTGCTGGCCATGTTGTTGGCCGTCAACCATAAACTCGCTGCCGCCGGCGGCAAAGCCAAACCCGACTTTCGACACGGTCAAAATCACGCTGCCGTCCGGCGTTTCGACCGGGTCGCCGATAATCGTGTTGACGTCGATCATTTGTTTTAAATTTTCCATCGCCGTCGTCATCAACCCTTGAATCGGATGGTTCGTCATGTTCATTCCTCCTAGTAGCCTTCGTTTACCTGCCGTGCGGTCGACCATTTTGCCGGCCGCCGCCCGCGCCAATGCTTAATCACTCGCCATCCTGCTACCATAGCATGCCCGATTCGAAAATGAATCATACATGCAAACGCCGTTTCTGACACGGCTTGGTCATACGCCGGCACAACGGCAACAACCGGGACGGTTTTCATGTTCATATAGCGGCTCACCGCGCCGATGATCATGTATTTCAATGACCAGCCAAGCCCCACAAGCAAGCCGGTTGACGCCGCATCGCCCGTGCCGATTCTCGTTTTCCACTCCCATTGCGTCACCGTTACATAGCGATAAAATTGTTTCATAATTTCGTGCAAATCGACAACTTGCCGCAAAAACCGTTTTACTTGCCGGATGAAGCGGGCCACTTTCGCCGGGGTCAACTTTCCCTTTTTTTCCTCCTTGTCCCTCGTTCCGCCGACACCTTGCTTTTGGACAAACGTCATCTGCGGCGTTTTTCCGTCCCATTCCGGTTTGAGGAGCGGAATGCGGATCGTATAACGGAAAAGGCCAAACAGCGTACGGACTACGATTTTGCATTCTTCATCATTCCGTACGTGGCGGAAGGCGATGGCCACCGACACTTTCATCGAGGCGAGCAGCAACAGAAAAAAACTAACGATGATGATCACTACCATTCCTGTTTTCAACGGTCCGCACTTCCTTTCTCCATACATTGTCACCATATGGCAAAAAAATAAACCTGCCGTTTCGGCAGGTCGATGATGATGGTGAAGTGACCGGCGCCCTTTGCCGGGGACTACTCGCGGATGACGATCGTATCGGCGAATTGATCGTGCATACCTTTTTTCTTTTCGGAAAACGCCACGAACAGAAAACCGACAAACAACAGCGTTTTGGAAATAAACTTGCCGACGACTTCGCGGAACAGCACCGTCAGCCATGTGAGCCGCCCGCCCCGTTCGTCAACCACTTTTAAGCCGAACACCATTTTGCCAAGCGTTTGGCCGAACGCTTTCGTCATGAGCACAAAGTACGCATAAAACACGATCGCTGCGGCGATCGTGGCCGGTGCAAACATCCCATCCTGCTCAAGCGGCCAGTCAAACAGACGGAACAAAGGCCATACAATCAGGCGATTGATGCTTGCGACTACGATGATATCCAGACAATAAGCCCAGAAACGGAGCCAAAATCCACCGTAATATACAGAGCACACCGTCGGCGGAACAACTTCTCCTAGCAACGCCGCTGCTTCTCTCTCTGTCATGATGGGTTCCTCCTTTACTCAGCATACAAATACATCAGACGCGGCGATGACGGATGCGCCAACTGGCGAATGAACAACACCGTCTCGTCGGTTGGCTTTAGCTGGGTGGTGGCAGCACGCAACAGTGAGCTCCACGGCTTATCGGACACATATTTGACCACTTGCGCTCCTTTGAGATGGTGTTCTTTCTTTAGCGCCTCGATCACATCATCGAGATAGCCAAACTCATCAATCAAACGAAGCGATTTCGCTTGGCGACCGTCATAAATGCGACCGTCGGCCAGTCTGCGGACCACATCTTTTGGCATCTTTCGCCCACTGGCAACCACATTGACAAACTGTTCATAGGAGTTGTTGATGAGTCGTTGCAGCAAGGTACGCTCCGCTTCTGTCATAGGGCGAGCAGGATTCATAATATCTTTATATGGCCCGCTTTTGATCGTCACCCATTCTACCCCGTACTTTTTCGCCAGCTTTTCATAATTAACGCTTTGCATGATGACACCAATCGAACCAGTGATCGTCTCTGGACTGGCGAAAATTTTATCCCCGGCGGTCGCGATGTAGTAGCCGCCGGAAGCGGCCATCGCCCCCATCGACACGTAAATCGGCTTGTTCGTTTTCTTTTTCAGCTTCAAGAGCTGATCATGAATTTCGGCACTTTCCATGACGCCGCCCCCCGGCGAATTGATATGTAGAATGATTGCCTTGACATCATGGTCTTCCTGTGCTTGCTGGATCATCTGTAAAAATGCCTGATGATTGTAGGAAGATGACGACAGCACCGTCCCTCCTTCACCGCTGTCTTGGATGACACCATCAACTTCTAGTACGGCAATTTTTTTGGTTGGATTGCCATCAGCAATGACTTCCTCACTGAATGGCGAATCCATGAGCGCCATCCATTTTTCAGACCATCCACCTGCCTTGTCGGATAACAACGCACTGACCGCTTGCACCAACACTGAAATGATGAACAGAACTGCAGCGATGGCCAATGCCACCCATCGTTTCCGATTCATTCGTCTTCCTCCCGTCGTAGTTCTCCTGTTTTTAGAACTGATGGAAAATATGGTACGATAGATATTGTACATTGGATTATACAAGAATGCTAGTAGGAGGTCAAAAAATGAACAAAGAACGCAATCACCTCTACTTTTTTTACAATTATGATGACGGTCTTGTTGAACGAGTAAAACCGCTCATCGAAAGAACGAAACGCGGGCCGTTCGTCGTGGTCGATGACTTTCGCGAGGCGAATATTATCGTCAGCATCGGCGATGATGGGGCATTTTTACAAGCGGTTCGACAAACCGGGTTCCGTCCCGACAGTCTGTATGTCGGTGTGTCCGTGCTGCCGACGCGCGGATTTTACTGCGATTTCCATATCAACGATATCGATCATATGGTGGAAGCGGCCAAAAATTGGCGACTTGAAGTGCGGCGCTATCCGATCATTGAAGTGACGATCGATGGCACGACCTCGTTCTTTTGTTTAAACGAATGCTCGATTCGCTCGCAAATCATAAAAACGATGGCGGTCGATGTCTTTATTGACGACCTTCATTTTGAAACGTTCCGCGGCGACGGCTTGATCGTCTCTACGCCGACCGGCAGCACCGGCTACAATAAATCGGTGCACGGGGCGGTCGTTGATCCACTTTTGCCGTGCTTCCAAGTGAGCGAGCTCGCTTCCCTTAACAACAACCGCTACCGAACGCTCGGCTCACCGTTCATTTTAAGCGGAGCGCGGAAGCTGACGCTAAAAATGTCGGAAGAAGCAAGCCATTTTCCGATCATCGGCCTCGACAACGAGGCGCTTAGCATCCAGCATATCGAACGAATCGACATCCGCCTGAGCGATCGCGTCGTCAAAACGGTGCGGCTGAAAGACAATTCGTTCTGGGATAAGGTGAAACGCGTCTTTTTATAAACGGCGCGCAAGGTCGCCGTTCTTCGCGAGACGACAAGGTGTGCGCGAATATTTGGTGCGTATGGATGGAAGAGGGGCTGACCCAAAAGGCTGTCTGCCTTCAAGATCGGCACAACCGATCGTGCGGCAGAAGCAGTCAGCACGTATATAGAGCAACGAACGAGGGGATCCCGATCCTTTCGGGACACCCTCTTTCGTTTTATGAACGGCTCGCCCCCTCCCGAAACGGGTGGCCTTCAGGCTGGTTCACGTTAAGGAGGCGGGCTGTTTTGCGGCCTTTCATTGCCCTCGCGTTTCCATATCCCGCGCTTACGACGACCGGCCGGCCAAGCGCGCTTCCCGCTCGCGCAGCTCAACGCGGCGAATTTTCCCGGACGCCGTTTTCGGCAAGTCATCGACGAACTCGATTTTGCGCGGGTATTTGTACGGAGCGGTCAATTGTTTGACATGCTCCTGCAATGCCGGAATGAGCGATGGATCGTTTTTGTCAACCCCATCCCGGAGAACGACGAACGCTTTGACGACATGACCGCGCACTTCATCCGGGCTGGCGACGACGGCGCATTCTTTCACCGCCGGATGCTTGACGAGCGCGTCTTCAACCTCAAACGGGCCGATCGTATAGCCGGAGCTGACGATGATGTCATCGCCGCGGCCTTCAAACCAGAAGTAGCCATCCTCGTCTTTGCGCGCTTTGTCGCCGGTGATGTAATAGTCGCCGCGGAACTGCATCGCCGTCCGCTCCGGGTCTTTGTAGTAATACTTAAACAGCGCCGGCGTGTCGACATGGACGGCGATATCCCCGACGACGCCCACAGGGCACGGTTCGCCGTTTTCGTCAATGATCTCGACAAGATTGCCCGGCGTTGGTTTCCCCATTGACCCCGGTTTGATGTCCATCCCTTTCATGACGCCGACAAGCAGCGTGTTTTCCGTCTGCCCATAGCCGTCGCGCACGTGGACGCCAAAATGCTTGGCGAACGTGTCGATCACTTCGCGATTGAGCGGCTCGCCGGCCGATACGGCGCTGTGCAGATGCGGCAAACGGTAGCGGCCGATATCCGGCACTTTCGCCATGAGGCGGTACTCGGTCGGCGTGCAGCACAGCACATTGATGTTGTATTTTTCTAGTAGCTGCAAATATTTTTCCGGCTCAAAACGGCCGTAATAGACGAACCCGGTCGCCCCCGAGCCGAGCACCGATAAAAACGGGCTCCAAATCCATTTTTGCCACCCCGGCCCGGCCGTCGCCCAAACAAGGTCGCCTTCCTCAATGCAGAGCCAATTTTTGGCCGCTGTCCGCAAGTGAGCGTACGCCCAGCCATGGCAATGGACAACCCCTTTCGGATTGCCGGTCGTGCCAGAGGTGTAGGACAAAAACGCCATGTCATCGCGCGCGGTGTCCGCCGCCTCAAGCGTCTCGCTCTCGTTCGCCATGGCGGTTTCCAGTGAGATCCACCCGTCTTGACCCTCGTTTCCGATGACGAACTTGGTGAGTCGGTCAATGCCTGCGATCGGCGCAAACTCGTCAAGATACGGTGCGTAGGCGACGACCGCTTTGGCCTCGCTATGGGTGAGTCGGTATTCCAGATCTTTCGTCCGCAGCATCTCCGAGCTCGGGATGACGACAAGTCCCGCTTTCAGCGCCCCTAAGTACACTTCATAGGCTTCAATGAGACGGGGCACCATGATGAGCACTTTGTCTCCTTTTTGCAGTCCACGCGATAAGAAAACGTTTCCAATTTGGTTGGCGCGCGCCATCAGGCGGCCGTATGTAATCTCTTTTGTCTCGCCTTGTTCGCTCTCCCATTTTAGCGCGATGCGGGTTGGATGAAAAGCCGCGTGCCGCTCGACTTCTGACGTCAAGTTGTAGCGCTCGGGGGCGACCAATTCTTCCCTCTTCATTCGTCCCTTTCCCCTTTCTCCGGTTTCATTTATATGGATGACAATTTCTATTATACAAAATAATCAGTCTATTTTGAATTATTTTTTTTGACAAAAGAAAGAGGCTGTCCCAAAAGGTCGGTAAAACGACCTTTTGAGGACAGCCTCCTGCTTTTGTTTTTACATTATTTGTCTATTTTTTACTTTCTCAAAGGATCTGCTTCTTCTTATCCCCGTATGTTCTCCCTTTTTCTTTTTATTGGGTGGACAGTGGCCGCCCACTTTCTCAAATTGTGGGCAGCACAAATAAGCCCCCATTCCACGGTAATTTTTGGGAGCCCCCTTAACAAAAAGCGCTGGAATTGCTGGTTATGCTTGATTTGCCCAAACACCGGCTCGTTTTCGATTTGCCGTCTTCGATATGTCGCCGCCCCTTCTTCCGTGGACAGCCGTTCCCGAATCTCCTGCCGTTGTTGTTGATTCTTCAAAGAAACGCGGATGGTTTTCGTGTCTTTGCCTTTGGCGCATGCCGTTTGAAACGGGCATCCGGCACATGCCGTACAACGATACGTCCGTTTGACGGTAACGTACCCATTGTCGGTCGTTTCCTTCCGTTCATACACAAACACCAACCGTTCCCCTTTGGCGCAAATCCACTCATCCAGCTCCTCATCATACGTCATGTTCTCGATTCGGCCGGTCTCTTTCGCCCACGCTTTCGTTTGTTCCCGGTCCAGCGTGTTGTACTTGATCAGGGCGACGATCTTCTTTTTCTCGCAGTACGTGTAGTTCTCCTCACTCCCATAGGCGGAATCCGCAATGGCCCGTTTGGGCATTGGGCGTCCATAGGCGGCCAATTGCTCCAAATGCGGAATGAAACATCCGGCATCCCCCGCCCGTTGATGCACGCTAAATCCAGTGATGAATTGGTTCTCTGTCCCAATCTGCACATTATATCCCGGTTTGAGCTGGCCGTTTTTCATATGGTCGTCTTTCATTCGCATGAATGTCGCATCCGGATCCGTTTTCGAAAAGCTGTTCCGTTCGCCCAACACTTCTTTGTATTCTTCATACTTCTTCTTACGGGGGAGAAGATCTTGCTCCAATTGCCGTTTTGCTTTCTTTAACGTGCGATTCTTCGGCTCTTTCTTTAGGCGTTCTTCCACTTGTTCGATGACGGCTTCGATCTTTTCGGACGTAATCGGTGAAGCTTCCAGTTTTTCTTGAAAATCCCCTTCTTGTTCCGCCTCTTCATCTTCTTTCGCCACCTGTTCGATCGAGGCAACGATTTGCCGGAATTTCTCCTCCAGCTTCTGATCGTACTTTTCCGTTGATTTGCGCCAAACGAACGTGTATTTGTTGGCATTGGCCTCGATTTTCGTTCCATCCAGAAAGTAATCCTCTAGTTTGACGAGCCCTTCTTGACGCAGAAGATCAACAATGGAGAAAAACGTTTCGTAAATGACGTCCTTCATCCGTTCCGAGCGAAATCGGTTGATCGTGCGGAAATCCGGTGTTTGATGGCCGGAGAGCCACATAAAGTAAATGTTTTCTTTCAACTGCTTGGCGATTTGGCGAGAGGAGTAGATCCGATTGGCGTAGGCATACAGGATGACTTTCAACATCATTTTCGGATGATAGGCTGGGCGGCCTCCACCAGGATAGAGGGAAACGAGCAGAGCCGGATCCATTTTTTCCACTGCCAGATCCACGATCCGGCAAAGATGATGTTCCGGAATGAAAATTTCAAGATCCATTGGCAAAATGAGTTGATCTCGGTTATAATAAATGTACATAAGAAAACCGTCCTTTCTTGGTAGGGTTATGGTGACTTTATTATACCAAAAGAGGAACGGTTTTCTTATTTTTTTTTGCGAAAAAAAGGAGGGTGTCCGAAAAGCGAACGCTATGCGAACACTTTTGGGACACCCTCCCCAAGCCATGGTGATGAAATTAGAATTGGCGTGCACCGCCCAATTGTTGTTGCGCCATCGCGACGAGACGTTTCGTAATCTCGCCACCGACCGAACCGTTCGCGCGCGATGTCGTGTCAGCGCCTAAGTTGACGCCAAATTCTTGGGCGATTTCATATTTCATTTGCTCAAGCGCTTGCTGCGCGCCTGGAACAAGCAATTGATTCGTGTTGTTGCGTGCCATCTGTTTTCACCTCCTTGCACCTATAGAGTGTGTGAAAACAGATGGATGTATGCAACGTTGGTTTTGGTAAATTTTGAGATTCAAAAGAGGTCGGCAAACTCGTCAACTTGCCCGTCCTGTTCGTCGAGGACGATCGTTTCCGTGTCGTTGACCGCTTTTTCGAGCAGCGGCGCAAGATCGAGCTGGCTCTCGTAATGAAGCACTTTCTTTTTCTTCGGCTTTGTTTTTGGCGCCCGTGGCGTAAAAATGGTACAGCAGTCCTCATAAGGAAGAATCGAGATGTCATGTGTGCCGATTTGCTTAGCCATTTCAATGATTTCCATTTTATCCATTGAAACGAGCGGCCGCAGCACCGGCGTATTCGTGACGTCGTTAATGACATACATGCTTTCCAGCGTCTGGCTGGCGACTTGGCCAAGGCTTTCGCCCGTGACGATCGCCAACGCCCGATGGCGGCGGCGGAGCGCGTCTGTAATCTTCAGCATCGCCCTTCGGGTGGAGATCAGTGAATATTCATTTGGCATTCCTTGATAGATGGCTTGTTGCACTTCGGTGAACGGAACGATGTGAAGTTTGATTCTTCCGCCGTAAACGGTCAGCTGCTTCACTAAGTCGATGACTTTTTGCTTGGCCCGCTCGCTTGTAAACGGGGGGCTGAAAAAGTGAACAGCTTCGATCTCCAGCCCCCGCTTCATCGCCAAATAGCCAGCGACCGGGCTGTCAATACCGCCCGAGAGCATGAGCATCGCCTTGCCGCTCGTTCCGACTGGCAGGCCGCCAGCCCCGAAAATGTCATGACAGGTCACATACGTGCCGTCCTGGCGCACTTCGATGCGCACATCGATATCCGGTTCGCGCACGTTGACCGTCAGCCCGTCCGTCTGCCGCAAAATATGGGCGCCCACCTCATGGTTGAGCTCTTCGCTCCGATAGGGAAACTGTTTGTTGACGCGGCGGGCGCTTACTTTAAACGTTTTCCCTCGATACGGAAGCTGCCGGATGGCGGCGAGCGCCGTTTCTTTCACGGCTTCAAGCTCGTTTTCGCACTTCATGGCTAAGCTGAATGAATGGATGCCAAACACCGTTTTCAGCTTGGCGATGATCGGTTCGTGCGGCTCACCGTTTAATAAGATGTACATTCGATCGTGCATGTATTCAATGTCGATGCGCGGAAACGCCCGCAGCTTGCGGGCGATATTTTGTCTAAGCCGCCGCACGAAAAGGTTGCGGTTTTTTCCTTTTGTCGTCATTTCCCCATAACGGATTAAAATGCGGTCATACTTCATCTCCATGTGATCCCGTTACCTCGCTTAACGTTTTGATCGCCTGTTGAATCGCCGCGACAGCCGGTTTGATCTCTTCACGTCTGTTGTCAAAAGACAAACTGATGCGGATGCCGCGCTCCGCCCGGCCTTCGCCAACGCCCATCGCCAGCAGCGTTTTGCTCGGCGCCCGTCTTTTCGAGGAGCAGGCGGATGTTGTGGAAACGTAAATCTCGCTTTTTTCGAGCTCATGAACGAACACTTCCGGCTTGATGCCGCTTGGCAGCGAAAAGTTGATAATATGGGGCGCCGAACCGCGCTCCGCCGTGTTGATCGAAAGGCTTGGAATCGCGGCGAGCGCCTGCAGCCATTCGGCTTTTAACTCCCGCAGCCGGCCGATGTCTCGTTCATACCGTTCCAAGGCCAGACGGAGCGCCTTCGCCATCGCCACGATGGCGGCGACGTTTTCCGTCCCGGACCGAAGCTGCCGCTCTTGCCCGCCGCCGGCGATCAGCGGCGTCAGGCGGACGCCGTCGCGGACGTAAAGAAGGCCGGCGCCGCGCAACCCATGAAACTTATGGGCTGAGACTGTAAACAAATCGATGCCGCACCGTTTCACATCAAGAGGAACTTTGCCGATGCCTTGCACCCGATCGACATGAAACAGCGTTTTCGGGTGGCGAGCGAGCACGGCTCCAATTTCCTCAATCGGCTGCACCGCGCCGACTTCGTTGTTGACGTGCATGACCGACACGAGGATCGTGTCATCGCGCAGGGCGCGCGCGACCTGTTCGGCTGACACTCGTCCATCAGGTCCGACCGGCAAGTAGGTCACTTCAAACCCGAGCTCCTCAAGCTGCCGGCACGGCTCGGCAACGGACGGATGCTCGATTTCGGTCGTAATGATATGCCGGCCACGCCGCCGGTATTGCCACGCCACCCCTTTAATGGCGAAGTTGTTCGCCTCCGTTCCGCCGGACGTAAACACGATTTCGCTCGGTTTGACATCAAGCATGGCGGCGATCTGTTCACGCGCCTGCCTAAGCAGCCGTTCTGCCTTCATGCCCAGCCCGTGAAGCGAAGACGGATTGGCGAAATAGTGAGAGGCGACCGTAGCGAACGCATCGACCACTTCCGGAAACGGCTTGGTCGTCGCGCTGTTATCCAGATAAATCATCATGTCCATCCTCCGCTCGTCATCGATCCATCTATCATCATATAAAAGCAGGGCGAAAACGGCAACGAAAAACATCCATACGCCGCCGGGGCGAGCGTTTTCCTGTCAAGCTCAAAATCGGACGGGCGCAAGCGGAACACATGGTCGCCGCCCGGATGCGCCAGCGCCCCGGGGGACCTCAAAAGCAGGCAGGCGCAAGCGGAACATATGGTCGGAACGAACATTCCGGCAAGCTCGAGATGAGAAGACGACGTTCCACGATCGCGTCATTTTGTCGTTCGCGCAGCCAAAGATCGGTTCGGGATGATGGCACGTTTCCCCCGCCGCTGACCGCTCCTGCCCTTCGTGCGGCGCCCTCTGTGGCCGAATCAACCGTTTCCCCCGCCGTTTGCCCCCGTTCGGAATCAAGCCCTTTGCCACAGCCTTCCAGAAGGCGGAAATGCCCATTTACATTATTCGCCAAAAACCCGATAAATATCGGTCGAAACCGACATTTATCGGGTTTTTCTTTACGATTCGCGGCCGCTGTCCTCCTGCCAGAGGCGCTGCACCCGGTCAAACGCCCCCGGTTCGACGTCCTCCACAGCCGCCACCGCTTGGCGCAGCGCTTCTTCGTACTCGTAATGCCGGAACAGCGATTCCGCTTCCTCCAATTTTTTTCGCACGGACGGATAGCGGCGGCGGTAACGATTGCCGTATTGAATCGTCCGCTCGGCGAGCGTCGCCTGCTCAATCATCCCGATCGTCCGTTCATACAGCTGCCCGACCGCCGTCTTCGCCTCTTCGATCGCCCGATCGACAGCCGCCATATCCAACGGCTTTTCATCGAGGCGGGCGGCGACGGTCTGCAAGCGCCGTTTGGCTTCGGCCAATTCCAGCGAGTACGGCTCAGGCAACCCGGGGAGCCGACTTTTTTGTACGAGACGGAGCGCCTCCGCCAGTTTTTTTCTCATGTCGTCAAGCTTTTCGCGCGCGACCAATTCATCTTTGCGCAGCGTTTGCAGCATCGTCCGGAACTGCTCGTGCTCTTCTTTCATCATGCTCATTTGCCCGACAAGCTGATCGAGCTCTTCTTTCAGGAGCGAATACGCCGTTTTCGCCTCGGCGGCCCGCCCTTCAAGAAGAAGGAATCGCTTTTGTAGCTGATGCAATTGTTTTTCGACGCTCCGGTATTTGTCAAGATCGCTTGGCGACAAGTGATAGCTTTGCTGGACGAACAGCGCTTCGGCCTCGGTTTCTTTCGCTTCGGCGACCAGCTCGGCAATCATGCCGCCGATGCGCGGCATCTCGGTTTGGACGTATTGATGAGCGAGCACTTCGTTTTCTAACGAGTCGTACAGCGCCTCAAGCTCCTCCTTCAGTTCGCTGACCGCTTCCTTCGCTTCCTCGACGCGCAATTCGCCGATCATCGCTAGGCATTGATCGATTTTCTCCCTCTTTTCTTGCAGCGTGCGCTCCATCTGCAAATGGTCAAGAATGTACCCGCTTTGCTCCATCTCGCGATAGCCGTCAGCGAGCTCGGCCAGCTGAGCTGGAAGGGATGTTTGACATTCGCCAAGCAGCGCCGGGACGTCTTCCATCATGACGGAAAGGCGGCTGAGCTCTTCCTTCAAGGCAAGAACGACATCGCGCGCCGCCAAATAGTTGCCGGCTTCGGTCAACTCGGCAAACCGCTGAAATTGCCGCTCCGCCTCCGTCAAACGGGCGTCAAGCGGATCGGCCGCCGCCCCAAACGTATAACGATAGGCGAGCAAGTTTTTTTTCGCCTCGCGATGGAGCGCGCGCAGCTCTTCGATTTCCACGCGGCTTTGCTCTTCGCTGCCAATCAGTTCGTTGACTTCATGGATGATCCCGTGCACCTCCCTCTCGAGGCGGCGCAAATCGTCCTCAATCTGTTCGAGCAGCCGGGCGGCCCGCCGGTAGCGGTATCGATCCAACAACTGCTCCGCATCAAACAGCTTTTCCTCCACATCGGGCAGCTTGACCGCCACGATGTCGTCCCATTGCTGGCGCCACCGTTCAAACAGCTGCTCCGTCTCCCCGGTCATGTTCAGCTGTTTGACTTTCGCCAGCTCGTCCGGCACCGGCCGGTTCATCAAGCTGATTTTCCATTCCTCCAGACGGTCGATTTCCCGGTACATTCGCTTCCGCTGCCACTGGTTATATATGATCGCCCCCACGCTGAGGAGCAGAACAATCCAGGCTATTTCCATCCGTTGATGCCCCCTTGCATTCAACCTACTCACATCAGACAAACGAGCCGAAAACAGGAAGACTATATCTTTTTCAATGTTTTTATGATACCATGTTAACGACATTTTTTGACCAAAATTTTAATTTTTTTTACAGGAAGCTTCAATTTTTTCGCGATGATGCGTGAAGAAGGAAAGGGGGAACCCGCCATGCGCGACGGACATATTCATACGCCGTTTTGCCCGCACGGAAGCAGCGACCCGCTGGAGCGGTACGTGGAGCGGGCGATTGCGCTCGGCTATACCGACATCTCATTTACGGAGCATGCCCCGCTGCCGGAGCGGTTTATCGATCCGACGCCGGAGCGGGACAGCGCGATGAACAGCCGGGAGCTTGAGCGCTATTTGGCCGCAGTCTCTGACATCAAGGCGCGCTATCGAAACGACATTACGATTCGCGTGGGGCTCGAGGTCGACTTCATCCCCGGTTTCGAAGAGGAGACCGCTCGAATGCTGGATGAAGTCGGTCCTCTGCTCGATGACAGCATTTTATCGGTCCATTTTTTGCCTTGCCGCGGACAGTATGTATGCATCGATTACAGCGCGGACATGTTCGCCCACATCATCCGCCTGTTCGGTTCGGTAGAGCGCGTCCATCGCGCGTACTATGAAACCGTGCGCCAATCGATCCGCGCCGAGCTCGGCCGCTATAAGCCGAAACGAATCGGGCACATGACGCTCGTCCGCAAATTCCAACGCCGCTTTCCATGCCCCGAGCCGATGACGGAATGGATGGTGGCGATTCTCGATGACATCGAGCGGTTCGGCGGCGAACTCGATGGCAACGGAGCCGGCTTGGCCAAACCGCTTTGTTTAGAACCGTATCCGCCCACCCAAATCATAGCCGAAGCGCAGCGGCGAGGCATCCCGATCGTCTACGGTTCGGACGCCCATTGCGCCGCCGACCTTCACCAAGGGCGAGACGCCATGGACCGCGGAGCGCTTTTCGTTGACAACGGCGGCGCCCCGTCATACAATGAGCCAAAATGAAAAAGGAGGCAGCCTTATGTTTCATCGCATGGCCTACAACGGCACCCGTGAAGAAAACTATACGCTTGTGATCGAACAGTTGAAGGCGCTCATCGCCGGGGAGCCGAATCTCATCGCCAACTTGGCGAACGCCGCCGCCTTGCTCAACCAGTTTCTTGAGCAGATCAACTGGGTCGGGTTTTATTTGGCAGACGGCGACGAGCTGGTGCTCGGACCGTTCCAAGGGCTTCCGGCGTGCGTGCGCATCCCGTTCGGCAAAGGGGTATGCGGCACGGCCGCGGCTGAGCGGCGGACGGTCGTCGTCCCTGACGTGCACCAATTCCCCGGCCATATCGCCTGCGACGCGGCGTCCCAGTCGGAAATCGTCGTGCCGCTCATCAAGGACGGCCGCGTCATCGGCGTCTTAGACATTGACAGCCCGATCAAAAACCGCTTTGATGACGTCGATCGCCGCTATTTGGAGCAGTTTGCCGCGGCGCTCGTCTCCGCTTGACGCCAAGCGGACGAACGCGAGCGGCGGACACAAAGAAGGAATCCGCTCGGATTCCTTTTTTTACGCCTTATACAAGCGACGGCCGTCATAAACGAAAATGCAGTTTTTTCCCATCTCTTTCGCCCGGTAGAGAGCCTTGTCCGCCTGTTTGAACAGCTGTTTCGCATTGTCGCCAAAGCGCCGCCCCCACCAAGAAACGCCGCATGACACCGTCACCGCGGGAGCCGTATGTTGCCTTACTTTTTCCGTGATGCGGCGAGCCGCAGCCACGGCATCGACGAGATGGACATTCGGCAAATACACCGCCAACTCCTCGCCGCCCCAGCGCGCAGCCACATCGTTTTCACGAACGCTAGCCCGAACCGTCTCAGCCACGCGGATCAACACCTCATCACCGATTTGATGGCCGTACAAGTCATTGATTTGCTTAAAATTGTCGATATCAATCAGCAAAAAAGCCCCCGAACCGTCCGTTTCCATCGACTTTTGGATCGTCTCGTCCAAATAACGGCGTGTATACAGCTTCGTCAAATAATCGGTGACGACGAGCTTTTCCAGTTCCTCGCGCAAAATGGCGTTCATAAACGCCAATGTCGAATGCTGCACGAGCGACTCGAGCAGCTTGAACATCTCAAACGTAAATCGGTACGGCTCGCGGGCCAACGCGATGCAAACGCCTTTCGTTTCCTTGTTTTGCTGCATGGGCGCGGCCATGATCGAGCGGAACGGCGTAAGGGAAGACGCCCATGCATCACCGGCAAACAAAATATCTTGTCCATCCCGGCGCCGCTCTTCCACCCATTTGACGTACATCGCCGACCGCTCTTCATAAAAAAACGGCGTGCTTCCCGGCAACAGCTCCCGCCGGCCGTCCGCGAACAAGAAAAAACCGACTTCATCGGCGCCAAACGACTGGCGAATTTGCGACACCATGTACTCAATGCCTTCGTGCAGGCGCATGCGGGCGTTCAGCTGGCGCATCGTGTCGTTAATGAGCTGCAAGTCGGCCACGAGCCGACGCGACTGCTCGTACAATTTGGCGTTCTCGAGCGCGCTGCCCGCCGTTCCGGCAAGCAAGGAAATAAAACGAACCTCCCGCTGCGGAAACGGGGCCGCATACGGCGCGATAATTTGAATGACCCCATACACGGCCTGAACTCCTTTGATCGGCGCATACAATACGGAACGGCGCGGCGTTTCCAGCTCGTCGCACTGCACTTGGCCGGTCAAAAACGCCCGCAACGCCGCGGTTTGTCCTTCGCCTTCATCCAAAGCGAGCACTTTGATCGGCAAATGATCGCGCAGGTGGTTGTCGTGCGACAAGAGAAGATAGTATGTAAACGATGGGTAGACGTTTTGCAGCGTGCGGATAATTTCCTCGAGCACATCATCAATGCGCATGGAGGAATGGATTTTCGCCGCAAACCGATGCAGCTGCCCGTACCGCTTTTCTTCGCCCTCCCCTTGAAGCATGGCGGCGAGTTTGCCGAACAAATCAGCAAAATCGGCCCGCACCGCCTAGAGCAACGGTCGGTCGATGGCGCGTTCTTTGCGGTATGTCAGCTCGAGCAACGCCGGCGTTCCGTCCGGAAGCGAAAAAAAGAGCCTAGCTTTCTCATGCGAGCCGCCATCGAGCAAAGCGATTTCCTGCCCTCCGTCAGCTGCCACCGCCCCCGCTCCCATCGCCCCGCCGGCGGACGCTTCCGGATAAAACGCCGCCCGCTCCGGATCGAACAAATAAAAAACGGCTTGCTCGAGCCCCATCTCCTCTTTCAACAGCGCGAGCAGCTCGTCGGCCGCCGCCAGAAACGGTTCGTCGTCAGGAAACGCCAAAAACCAGTGGAAAAATTTTTGTTTAAATGATTCATATCGCTTCATCTCTTCCATGCACATCATCTTTTCCACCTAAATTGGCATTGTCAATAGATATAAGCGAATTTTTTCTAAAAATTGCATCTTTTATTATATCATAGAAACCGGAAAAAGGGAAAACAAAATGTTGACTTTGTTTGCAAAAAATCATATAATAGCCTTTGTGTAAAATATAGCAGCCTTTGTGCTCACCTTTATGGCCCATTTTGTTCCTCGGCTTCCCGTCGAGGTGCATCGCGTAACTCTTAGCTGCGAGAGCGAGGATGCATGAAAACAAAATGGCCATAATTGTTGGCGCACATCTGCTTTTATTTTACGGGAATAAAAGCATAAGGAGGAGCAGTGCATGGCTCGTTATACCGGACCAACATGGAAAGTTTCCCGCCGCCTTGGCATCTCGTTGAGCGGCACGGGGAAAGAATTGCAAAAACGCCCGTATCCGCCGGGTCAACACGGCCCTGGCCAACGGCGGAAATTGTCGGAATATGGCTTGCAGCTGCAAGAAAAGCAAAAGCTGCGCCATATGTACGGCGTGAACGAGCGCCAGTTCCGCAAAACGTTCGATGAAGCAGGCAAAATGCCGGGCAAACACGGCGAAAACTTCATGATTTTGCTCGAGTCGCGTTTGGACAACCTCGTCTATCGCTTAGGGTTGGCCCGCACGCGCCGCCAAGCTCGCCAGCTCGTGACGCATGGCCACATCTTGGTTGACGGCAGCCGCGTCAACATCCCGTCGTACCGCGTCAAACCGGGGCAAACGATCGCCGTCCGCGAAAAATCGCGCAACTTGCAAGTGATTAAAGAAGCGATCGAAGCGAGCAATTACATTCCGGATTACTTGACGTTCAATCCGGAAAAAATGGAAGGCACGTATACCCGCCTGCCGGAGCGCTCCGAACTGCCGGCGGAAATCAACGAAGCGCTCATCGTTGAGTTCTACTCGCGTTAAGGCGCAAAAAAGATGAGGGTGTCCCAAAAGTGTTCGCATAGCGTTCGCTTTTCGGACACCCTCCTTTTTTTCGCAAAAAAAAATAAGAAAACCGTTCCTCTTTTGGTATAATAAAGTCACCATAACCCTACCAAGAAAGGACGGTTTTCTTATGTACATTTATTATAACCGAGATCAACTCATTTTGCCAATGGATCTTGAAATTTTCATTCCGGAACATCATCTTTGCCGGATCGTGGATCTGGCAGTGGAAAAAATGGATCCGGCTCTGCTCGTTTCCCTCTATCCTGGTGGAGGCCGCCCAGCCTATCATCCGAAAATGATGTTGAAAGTCATCCTGTATGCCTACGCCAATCGGATCTACTCCTCTCGCCAAATCGCCAAGCAGTTGAAAGAAAACATTTACTTTATGTGGCTCTCCGGCCATCAAACACCGGATTTCCGCACGATCAACCGATTTCGCTCGGAACGGATGAAGGACGTCATTTACGAAACGTTTTTCTCCATTGTTGATCTTCTGCGTCAAGAAGGGCTCGTCAAACTAGAGGATTACTTTCTGGATGGAACGAAAATCGAGGCCAATGCCAACAAATACACGTTCGTTTGGCGCAAATCAACGGAAAAGTACGATCAGAAGCTGGAGGAGAAATTCCGGCAAATCGTTGCCTCGATCGAACAGGTGGCGAAAGAAGATGAAGAGGCGGAACAAGAAGGGGATTTTCAAGAAAAACTGGAAGCTTCACCGATTACGTCCGAAAAGATCGAAGCCGTCATCGAACAAGTGGAAGAACGCCTAAAGAAAGAGCCGAAGAATCGCACGTTAAAGAAAGCAAAACGGCAATTGGAGCAAGATCTTCTCCCCCGTAAGAAGAAGTATGAAGAATACAAAGAAGTGTTGGGCGAACGGAACAGCTTTTCGAAAACGGATCCGGATGCGACATTCATGCGAATGAAAGACGACCATATGAAAAACGGCCAGCTCAAACCGGGATATAATGTGCAGATTGGGACAGAGAACCAATTCATCACTGGATTTAGCGTGCATCAACGGGCGGGGGATGCCGGATGTTTCATTCCGCATTTGGAGCAATTGGCCGCCTATGGACGCCCAATGCCCAAACGGGCCATTGCGGATTCCGCCTATGGGAGTGAGGAGAACTACACGTACTGCGAGAAAAAGAAGATCGTCGCCCTGATCAAGTACAACACGCTGGACCGGGAACAAACGAAAGCGTGGGCGAAAGAGACCGGCCGAATCGAGAACATGACGTATGATGAGGAGCTGGATGAGTGGATTTGCGCCAAAGGGGAACGGTTGGTGTTTGTGTATGAACGGAAGGAAACGACCGACAATGGGTACGTTACCGTCAAACGGACGTATCGTTGTACGGCATGTGCCGGATGCCCGTTTCAAACGGCATGCGCCAAAGGCAAAGACACGAAAACCATCCGCGTTTCTTTGAAGAATCAACAACAACGGCAGGAGATTCGGGAACGGCTGTCCACGGAAGAAGGGGCGGCGACATATCGAAGACGGCAAATCGAAAACGAGCCGGTGTTTGGGCAAATCAAGCATAACCAGCAATTCCAGCGCTTTTTGTTAAGGGGGCTCCCAAAAATTACCGTGGAATGGGGGCTTATTTGTGCTGCCCACAATTTGAGAAAGTGGGCGGCCACCGTCCACCCAATAAAAAGAAAAAGGGAGAACATACGGGGATAAGAAGAAGCAGATCCTTTGAGAAAGTAAAAAATAGACAAATAATGTAAAAACAAAAGCAGGAGGCTGTCCTCAAAAGGTCGTTTTACCGACCTTTTGGGACAGCCTCATCTTTTTGTTTACGCGTAGCGAATCAAATAATACTTTTTCTTTCCGCGGCGGATGACGGTAAAGCGCCCTTCCAAGCGATGCGCGGCGGTCAGGACGGCGCCCACGTCTTGGATGCGCTCCCCGTTCACATAAATGGCGCCGTTTTGGACGTCTTCGCGCGCTTGCCGTTTCGACGGCGAAATACCGGCGGCGACAAGCAGCTCGACGAGCGGAACGTCGCCTCCTTCATGAACGAATGACGGCACATCTTTGAAGCCTTGTTCAATTTCCGCCGCCGTTAACTTCGCAATATCGCCGCTAAAGAGCGCCTCGGAAATGCGGACGGCTTGCTTGAGCGCCTCTTCGCCGTGCACGAGTTTTGTCACTTCCTCAGCGAGCGCTTTTTGTGCCGCCCGCTTCTCTGGCGCCTCACGCAGCTCGTGCTCAAGCGCCTCGATTTCCTCTTTTGACAGGAACGTAAAGTACTTCAAGTAACGGATCACATCACGGTCGTCAGTGTTGATCCAAAACTGGTAAAACTCGTACGGCGACGTTTTCTCGGGATCGAGCCAGATCGTGCCGCTTTCCGTTTTGCCAAATTTCGTCCCGTCCGCCTTTGTCACAAGCGGAATCGTCAAGCCGAACGCCTTCGCTTCGCTGTTCGTTTTGCGAATGAGTTCCAGCCCGGCCGTAATGTTGCCCCACTGGTCGCTCCCGCCGATTTGCAGGCGGCAGCCTTCCCTCTCGTACAACTTCAGAAAGTCATACGCCTGCAGCATCATGTAGCTGAACTCGGTGAACGAAATGCCGGTTTCAATGCGCGACTGCACCGACTCTTTCGCCAGCATGTAGTTGATGCTGAAATGCTTGCCGACATCGCGCAAAAACGAGATCACATCCAGCGGCCCGATCCAGTCGTAATTGTTTTTCATTTTCGCCGGGTTGTTTACAGCCGTAAAGTCCAACAACCGTTCCAACTGCCCTTTAATGCGGGCGCTCCACGCTTCGACCGTCTCTTTGGCATTGAGCGTGCGCTCGCTTTTTTTCCCGCTCGGATCGCCGATCAATCCAGTGGCCCCGCCGACTAGCGCAATCGGTTGATGGCCCGCCTGTTGGAAACGGCGCAGCGTCAAAATGGCGGCCAAGTTGCCGATGTGCAAGCTGTCGGCCGTCGGGTCAAACCCGCAATAAAGCGTCACTTTTTCCTCGTTCAGCAGCGCTCGGAGCCCGTCTTCATCCGTCGTTTGGTTGACGAGCCCGCGCCATTGCAATTCTGCAAGCAAATCCATGTCCTTCACCTCTCTATGGAATGTTCTACATAAAGAAAACACCCGCCCTGTATGAAGGGGCGAGTGTTCATCGCGGTACCACCCTACTTAGAAAGCCATAGGCTTTCTCGCTCATTTCGGTAACGGCGCATGCCGGCCAATGGCTACTAGGCCGCCAGCGGCGTGGTCCTCCGCGCCAGCTCCGTCGCAAAACGGAGCCGATGCCTCGTTTGACCCGACCGCAAAAAACGAAACCGTTCGCCATCGCTGCTCAGGGAGGTAATTCACGCCTGCCTTTGGGCTGGCTCGCACCGCCCGCCAGCTCTCTGCACCAGGGAGACAGCCGCTACTTGTTCCCGTCATGGCTTTGTCATGATGAAGCTATACTTTCTTTTACCATATGCGGCGCTCCATGTCAACCGGGTGCACGCAACGCCCCGACCAAAATTTGCGTCCTTTTTCGTCTTCAGCAGCGAAAAAACGGCAAAATTCCACAACAGCCGCCATCGGTATGGTATACTTATAGAAACACCGATTGGCCAAGATAGGGGGGCCGTCATGAAACACCAGCCGTTTCCACTTTCTTTGGAAAAAACGTGGCATTATTTTTCACGTACTTACCGCCTCGTTTGGAACACCGTCTTCGCGTTGCTCGTCGCCCTGCTTTGTCTCGCCTGCTTTGCTGTCGGCGCGGGCGCGGGCTATTTCGCGTTTTTGGTCAAAGATATGGACGCCCCTTCACGCGAGAGCATGTACAGCGCGATTTCCAGTTACGAGGAAACGAGCCATATGTATTTTGCCAATGGGGTCTATTTAGGGCGCTTCCGGTCCGACCTCGACCGCGAGGCGGTGCCGCTGTCTAATGTCTCCCCGTATGTTGTGCAAGCCATCATCGCTACCGAAGATGAACATTTTTACGAGCATCACGGGGTCGTTCCGAAAGCGGTCATCCGCGCCATGTTCCAGGAGCTGACCAACTCGCCGATCAAAAGCGGCGGCAGCACGCTTACGCAGCAGCTCGTCAAAAACCAGCTCCTCACCAACGAAGTATCGTTTGAGCGCAAAGCGAAAGAAATGCTCTTGGCGCTGCGATTGGAAACGTTTTTTTCCAAACAACAAATTTTAGAGGCGTATTTGAACGTCGTGCCGTTCGGCCGCAGTTCCTCGGGACGGAACATCGCCGGCATTCAAGCCGCCGCACAAGGAGTGTTTGGCGTTAACGCCAAAGACCTCAACCTCGCCCAAGCCGCCTTTTTGGCCGGCTTGCCGCAAAATCCGTTCGTCTATACGCCGTTTGCGCCAGACGGCAGCGTCAAACCGGACATTTCGGCCGGACTGCGGCGGATGAAAACCGTGCTCTACCGGATGAAACGCGCCGGCTACATTTCCGAGAAGCAGTACAACGAGGCGCTGGCATACGACGTCGCCAAGCATTTCGCCGCTCCGAAGCCCTCGCCGTTCGAGCAGTATCCGTTTTTGACCATGGAAATTGAGCGGCGAGCCAAAGACATTTTAGCGGAGGTGCTCGCTAAGCGCGACGGCCACCAACCGGCCAAACTGAAGCGCAACCCTTCTCTGTTCCAGCGCTACGTCGGTGAAGCCGAGAAAGCGCTGCGCCAAGGCGGATACCGAATTTACACGACGATCGACAAGGACCTGTATGAGCAAATGCAGCGCATCGCCGCCCGCTATCCATACTATGGCAACGACAACGTCTATTACGCGAAAGACAAACAAACAGGCAAAACGATCGCCCATCGCCAGCCTGTGGAAGTCGGGGCGATGCTCATCGAAAACAAAACCGGCAAAATCCTCAGCTTTGTCGGCGGGCGCGACTATAAGCGCGAACAGCTGAACCATGCCACCCAAGCGCACCGATCCAACGGCTCAACGATGAAGCCGCTCTTGGTGTACGCACCGGCGATGGAAATGGGCATCGTCCAGCCCGCTACCATCATCCCTGACCTTCCGCTGTCCATCGGCTCGTACAAGCCAAAAAACGCGGATGGGAAAACGCACGGGCTCGTCACGGCGCGCTATGCCTTGCAGCAATCGTTCAACATCCCAGCCGTTCGCGCCTACATGCGAATTCAGCATCGCCACCCGGTCGACTATTTGCACAAAATGGGGATCACCAGCGTTACCAAGCAAGAGGAAAGCCATCCGGCCTTAGCGATCGGCGGAACAAACGTCGGCATCACCGTCGAAGAAAACGTCAACGCCTACGCAACGTTCGCCAACTACGGCACGTTTGTCGATGCCTATATGATTGAAAAAATCGTTGACAAGAACGGAACCGTCGTCTATCAACATCAAAGCAAGCCCGTTTCCGTCTTTTCCCCGCAAACATCGTACTTGATGATCGACATGATGCGCGATGTGCTCCATGGCGGAACGGCGTCTTCACTGCCTAGCTATTTAGCGTTTTCCGCCGACTGGGCCGGCAAGACCGGCACGTCGCAAGCCAACCGCGATTCGTGGTTTGTCGCCGTCAACCCGAACGTTACGTTTGGCGTTTGGATCGGCTACGACCGGCCAGCGCCGCTGGAAACGTATTATAAAGGGCTTTCCTATGGGAAACGTACCCAACTGTTGTGGGCGCAGTTCATGAACGCCGCCTATCGGGTTCATCCGAAGCTCATCGCTCCGCGGGAGCGGTTTGCCATGCCTGGAGGCATCGTCCGGCGCGCCTACTGCGCCGCCACCGGCCTCAGCCCGTCGGAGGCGTGCCAAAAAGCCGGGCTTGTCCGCTACGATTTGTACAATACGCGCTTTGCGCCCAAAGAAGGGAGCGGCGCCGATTTGACGGAAAGCCGGCTCGTGGTCATTGACGGACGCCGCTACTTAGCGTTGGCGACGACGCCAGAGGAGTTTGTCACCCGCGGAGTCATCGCCCAGCCTGAGCTGCTCGCCGCTTGGGAAATGGCGAAAGACGACTGGGACAGAATGGATTTCACCGCTGCGGTGCTCAAAGAAAACGGCCATCCGCCCGCCCCTCCGTCCGCGCGTCTTGATGGCCACACCCTTGTCTGGACGCCCCACCGCGAACGCGATGTCATCGGGTATCGCGTCTACCGAGTGGGCGATGGCAGAGCGCGGCGCGTAGTGGCGGTGGTGAAAGCCGGGGAGCCGACGGCGTTTTCCGCGCTCGAACCCGGAGCATCGTACGATGTCACGGCAGTGGACATCGCCGGCCAAGAATCGGCGCCATCCAATCTCGTTTCGCAGACGGCGGCCGAACGACCCACACCGCCGGCCGCCGAGGACGGGGCGAAGAACGACACTCCTCCCCATTCGGAAGCAGCCGAGGAAGAGACGGATGCCGACTGATCCCTTCGTTGTAAAGCTGTATCCACGATTACATCACCAGCCTAAGAGGAGCACAACAGCCAACAGAAGCAGCCGATTCGTATCTAGTAAATAAAGAGGGTGTCCCGCCCCCGTTGGGACACCCTCCCTCATTTTTTGTTCGACCCTACTCGCCCCGTTTGTTTCACCCGGCGTGGCCCCCAAATGCAACGGTGCGCTTCGGCCCACCCTTATTCTATCCTTTTCTTGAGCCCGCTCTAGGAGGCAGGTGATTTACTCGCACAACCGCTTTTCCGAGTAGAAAAGCTTGTTCCATTAGCCTCTATGTTCACACGTTCCATCGTTGATCAAGGCAAACAATGATTTTTCACCAAGCCCTCTAGAAGGCGGGTGATTGAAGGGAGCCGGCCGCACACCAATCTTGTTTCCCAAATAGAAACACCCTGTCACATCAGATCGCCTTTCACACGCTCCCCCATTGCCGAAAAGAAACAACCGCTTTTCACCAGCCGTCTAGCAAATGTTCAGTCTTCCATCGTCGACAAGTCGCCGGTCGGCAAGTTGAGCTCCCACGCTTTTAAGACGCGGCGCATAATTTTCCCGCTCCGCGTTTTCGGCAGTTTGCCGCGGAACTCGATCTCGCGCGGCGCCGCATGGGCAGCGAGCCCTTGTTTCACAAATTGGCGAATGTCCTCTTTCAGCTCCTCGGACGGCTCGTACCCTTCACGAAGCGCGATAAACGCCTTGATGATTTCGCCGCGCACCGGGTCTGGCTTGCCGATGACGCCGGCTTCAGCCACCGCCGGATGCTCAACGAGCTTGCTTTCGACTTCAAACGGCCCCACGCGCTCACCCGACGTGTTGATGACATCATCGACGCGCCCTTGGAACCAGAAGTAGCCGTCTTCATCCATGTAGGCCGAATCGCCGGAGACGTACCAGTCGCCGATGAAATATGATTCATATTTTTGCGGATTGTTCCAGATCGTTTTCATCATCGACGGCCAGCCTTTTTTGATGGCCAAGTTGCCCATCCGGTACGGCGGCAGGACGTTGCCTTGGTCGTCGATGATCGCCGCCTCAACGCCCGGAATCGGTTTCCCCATCGATCCCGGCTTGATGGCCATGCACGGATAGTTGCAGATCAAGTGCGCCCCTGTTTCCGTCATCCACCACGTGTCATGGATGCGGCGGCCAAACACTTTCATCCCCCAGCGAATCACTTCCGGGTTGAGCGGCTCGCCGACGCTCAAAATGTGGCGGAGCGAGCTTAAATCGTACTTTTTCACGATCTCATCGCCGGCGCCCATCAGCATGCGGAACGCCGTCGGCGCGCTGTACCAAACGGTGACGTCGAAATCTTGAATCGTTTGATACCAAGCGTCCGGGCTGAACCGGCCACCGACGACGACGCTGGACGCTCCGCACAGCCATGGGGCGAAAATGCCGTACGACGTCCCGGTCACCCAGCCCGGGTCGGCCGTGCACCAGTAAATGTCGTCCTCTTTTAAGTCGAGCACCCATTTCCCCGTTTGATAGTGTTGAATCATCGCGTTATGGACGTGCAAAACACCTTTCGGCTTGCCGGTTGAACCGGAGGTGTAATGCAAAATCAACCCGTCTTGGCGGTCGACCCATTCGATGTCAAAGTGCTTGCTCGCTTCCTTCATCCGCGTTTTCAAATCGATGTACGGCCCTTCCTCGGTGATGCCGTCCCCGACCAAGAAAACGTATTTCAGCTCCGGCAGGTCGCCGACCGGCACGCGCGGCAGCAGCTCCGGCGTCGTCACGATCGCTTTCGCCCCGCTGTCTTCGAGACGGTCGCGCACCGCGTCTTCCATGAACGCCTCAAACAGCGGTCCGACGATAGCGCCCGTTTTGATGATGCCAAGAACGGCAAAATACAGCTCCGGAGAACGCGGCATAAAAACAAACACGCGATCGCCTTTTTGAATGTCAACCGTCTGTCTCAACACGTTCGCTACTTGGTTGGACAGCTCTTTCATTTCTTTGAACGTATATTTTTCCTTCCGAACCGCATCACGGTAGTAAAGCGCCACTTTATTCTTGCGGAACGATTCGGCATGGCGGTCGATCGCCTCGTACGCCATGTTGACTCGTCCCGTTTCATACCAAGAAAATGCTTTCTCAGCTTCTGACCATTGAAAATGGGGATATGTGTCCTCATAGCTTTTCAAGTTGTAATCCCCTTGTACGGCTGGCAACAGTTCCGTCTTCATTCTCCGATCCCCCTTATGTAAGTGGTTACATTTTTATTATAGTGGATCGTTCACAGTTTCTCAATTTTTAAAATATTCATCGTCCTCGCTTTTTGAATTTTTTTTGAATCGCTTGTTATGATAGCGTTTTCATTCCTGTTTTCATGTATAATGGAAGCAGAACGATCGATTCAGGTGGTGACCGAATGGAGCATCGAAAAACGTATAATGCCAAAGAGCTGAAAACACCAAAAGGAACGCTGCTCATCGAAGGGCCAGTGACGCCGGAAGCGTTGGCCCGCTATGCGTTTCACCATGATTTGACGTCCTTTCGCCAACCCGAGAAACAGCACCGCGCGCTCATTGACATCGCCCATCTTCCCGAGGGGCGCATCATTATCGCCCGCCGCGGCGAAACGATCGTCGGCTATGTGACGTTTTTGTATCCCGACCCGCTCGAGCGGTGGTCGGAAGGGAACATGGAAAATTTGCTTGAACTGGGCGCCATTGAAGTCATCCCCGAGTTTCGTGGGTTTGGCGTCGGCAAAAATTTGCTGATCGTCTCGATGATGGACGATGCCATGGAAGACTACATCATCATTACAACCGAATATTATTGGCATTGGGATCTAAAAGGCACTGGGCTGAACGTATGGGAATACCGAAAAGTGATGGAGAAAATGATGAACGCCGGCGGACTTGTCTGGTATGCGACCGACGACCCGGAAATTTGCTCGCATCCGGCGAACTGCTTGATGGTCCGCATCGGCAAACGGGTCGACGCCGAATCGATCCAACGGTTCGACCGGCTTCGGTTTATGAACCGCTACATGTACTAACATATCGGATGCCTAAAAAGCCGGTGACAAACCGCTGTCACACGCCGATCGGCGGCGTTTTCATTCAGAAGAGAAAGCGGATTCTGCAAGGTTTTTTCTAATTGAGAAATGAGTGGAATCAGTCGTTTTTGCACTAAATCACCAGCCTCATAAAGGGAGAGGGAAACGATGCTTGTTGAGCAAATCATGAAATCGCCGGTCGTTACGCTCCGCGCCGCGAACACGATCGCTGAGGCGCTGCAGCTGCTTCGAACGCACCGCATCCGCCATTTGCCGGTCGTCGATGACGAAGGGCGCTTGATCGGGCTTGTCACCAGCCGCGATTTGCGCAGCGCCAGCCCGCCGATTGACGATCTTCCTAAACAGCTCGATGATCTGCAAAAACCGGTCGGCTCCATCATGAACACCGACGTCATCGTCGGCCATCCGCTCGACTTTGTCGAGGAAGTGGCCGCGCTCTTTTACGAACACCGCATCGGCTGCCTGCCGATCGTCAACAACGGAAAACTCGTCGGCATCATTACGCAGACGGATTTGTTGCGCACGTTCGTGGAACTGACCGGCGTGCATCAGCCGGGATCGCAAATCGAAATTAAAGTCCCGAACGAAGCCGGAATGCTTAGCAAAGCGGCGGCCATCATCAGCGAGCGCCATGTCAACATCGCCAGCGTCCTGTTGTACCCGGACCCGGACCCGAACGACAAAATTTTAGTTTTCCGCGTGCAGACGATGAACCCGCTGCCGTTGATCCGCGACTTGCAAAACGCCGGCTATCACGTGCTATGGCCGAACTTGCCGGGGGTTACGTCATGAGCCAAAACTGCGCCTTTGTCTACAGCGAGGATTTTCTTCAGTACAAATTTCATGACGACCACCCGTTCAACCAGCTGCGGGTCAAACTGACGCATGATTTGCTGCGCACGCTCGGCGCTTTGGATGATCGACATATCATCGCCCCGCGCATGGCGACGGACGATGAACTTGCGCTCATTCATGACCGTTCGTACATTGCGGCGGTCAAAGCAGCCGGGCGCGGCGAACTGCCGGAGACGGTGGCGCTCAACTACGGCCTCGGCACAGAAGATACGCCGGTGTTTCCAAACATGCATGAAGCGAGCGCTCTGTTGGTCGGCAGCACCCTCACCGCCGTCGACGCCGTGCTGTCCGGGCGGGTGGAGCACGCGCTCAACCTTGGCGGCGGCTTGCATCACGGGTTTCGCGGCAAGGCGTCCGGCTTTTGCGTCTACAATGACAGCGCGGTCGCCATTCAATATATCCGGGAAAAATACGGGCTGCGCGTATTGTACGTCGACACCGACGCCCATCACGGGGACGGGGTGCAATGGGCGTTTTACGATGATCCGAACGTCTGCACGTTCTCGATTCATGAAACGGGCCGCTACTTGTTTCCAGGGACGGGAAATGTCAACGAACGAGGCCATGGGGCGGGGTATGGCTATTCGTTCAACATCCCGGTCGACGCGTTTACGGAAGATGAATCATGGCTGGCCGCCTACACGACCGCCCTCCGGGAAATCGCCGATTTTTTCCGTCCCGACGTCATCGTGACGCAAAACGGAGTCGATGCCCATTACTATGACCCGCTCACCCATTTGTCGGTGACGATGAAAACGTATCGGGTCATTCCAAGACTTGCGCATCAAATCGCTCATGAATATTGCGGCGGACGCTGGATCGCCGTCGGCGGCGGGGGCTATGACATCTGGCGCGTCGTGCCGCGGGCATGGGCCCTCCTTTGGCTGGAGATGACCGATCAAGCCGATGTATTCGGCCCATTGCCGGCCGCTTGGCGCGAACGATGGCAACCGCTTTCACCCGTCGCGTTGCCGCTCGAGTGGGATGACCCGGATGATTTGTACCCGCCCATTCCGCGCCGAGCGGAAATTAACGAAAAAAACGCCCATACGGTGGAAAAGGCGTTGTCGTTCATCCGCCGTTCCCATTCGAACCAGCTGTAGCCGTGTGTTAGGCGGCAAAGCGGACGCGGCGATGTCCTGAACGCCAGCCGCTGCCGACAGCCCCAACGCCGGACGACTTCGGCAGCTGGCGGTCCGCCCCGCTCGCCGGGCGAACGGCGCCTCCTCCTTTCCTGCGCGGCTTCGCGCCGGCGCTTGGGATGAAGACTTCTGAGGCTGGTTGAAAGCCAACGGCCTTCACGATCGGCAAACATCCCGCTTGGCAAAAGAGCGGAACGAATCTTTTTTGCCCGCACGAACGAAAATGGCTGATTCCGAACGCGTCTAGGCGTGGAATCAGCCGTTTTGTCATTTCGTCGACTCGCGTACCTCGAGCCGGTGCGGCAACACAACGATATGGTTGTCAACCGGCTCTTTGTTCATATACTTCGTCAACAGCCGCATCGCCACCGCCCCGATGTCATACATCGGCTGGACGACGGTCGTCAGCCGCGGCCGCACCATCGTCGCCAATCGCGTGTTATCAAAACCGACGACTTCCAAGTCATCCGGCACGCGCACCCGATGGTCTTGGGCGCTGTGAATGATGCCAAGCGCCATTTCATCGGTGCCTGCAAACACCGCCGTCGGCCGTTCGGCAAGCTCGGCGATTTTTTCATACGCCTCCAAGCCCGAATCGTACGAGTTGTCGCCCTCGATGACGAGCTCTTCATCATACGACACCCCGCGCTCCTCAAGCGCCCGGCGATACCCGGCCAACTTCCGCTGGTTGATCGGGTCGTCGGTCGGCCCAGTCACATAGGCCACGCGGCGGTTCCCTTTTTCCAACAAATACGTCACCGCTTCAAACGCCGCCTGCTCGTAATCGATGTTGACCGACGGAATCTCCTCCGGACCCATCGTCGCCGCCAGCACAATCGGCACGGACGACTTTTGAAATTCGGCGGCGTGCTCCTCGGTGATCGTCCCGCCCATAAACAAAAGGCCGTCCACTTGCTTGGCGAGCATCGTATTGAGCAAATGCAGCTCCTTTTCCTTGTTTTGATCGGAGTTGCTCAAAATGATGTTGTATTTGTACATCGTGGCGATGTCCTCAATGCCGCGGGCCAGCTCGGCGAAGAAGATGCTCGAAATATCCGGGATGATCACCCCGACCGTCGTCGTTTTTTTGCTGGCGAGGCCGCGCGCCACAGCGTTCGGGCGATAGCCAAGCCGCTCGATCGCTTCAAGCACTTTTTTCCTTGTCGATGGTTTGACGTTCGGGTTTCCGTTGACGACGCGCGAAACGGTCGCCATCGAAACGTTCGCCTCACGGGCCACATCGTAAATCGTTACGGTCATTCCGTTCACTCCTTTTTACTCGATCCGATACCCGGTGAATTCCGAATGTATGTACACCTATCATACGATACATTATCGCCAACTCGCAACGAAATCGCAACCATTTTGCCGGTTTGTTCACAAACCGTTCACGAACGGCACCGCTTGACAACAACGGGCGGAAACAGCGGATTGGTTCACAAACGACCGTTCACAGGTAGCTTTCCCCAAACAATCGCCGGGCATGAGAAAAGCCGCCCATCAAATGGACGGCTTTTTTCGGCGGACCCTGTACGGCGCAAGCCGGGGAAGCGGCGTTACGCTTGAACAAACTGGCGCTGGAAGGCGCGCACTTCCCGCATAAACTCATCAAACTGGGCAAGGTCCATTTGCTGGGCGGAATCGGACAGGGCGACAGCCGGATCCGGATGCACTTCGGCCATAACGCCGTCGGCGCCGATCGCCAAGGCGGCTTTGGCGCACGGGAGAAGCAGATCGCGCCGCCCGGTCGAGTGGGTGACATCGACGAACACCGGCAAGTGCGTTTCTTTCTTCAAGATCGGCACCGCCGAGATGTCGAGCGTGTTGCGCGTCGCCCGCTCGTACGTGCGGATGCCGCGCTCGCACAAAATGATCTGCCCATTTCCTTGCGACATGATGTACTCGGCGGCGTTGATAAACTCTTCGATCGTCGCCGCCAAACCGCGCTTGAGCAAAATCGGCTTGTTTACTTGACCAGCTGCCTTGAGCAGCTCGAAGTTTTGCATGTTGCGCGCGCCGATTTGGATGACATCGATATAATCCAAGGCGGTTTCAATATCCGCCGGTGTGACGATTTCACTGATGACCGCCAAATCAAATTCATCGGCGATCCGTTTTAAAATTTTCAGCCCTTCCACGCCGAGCCCTTGAAAGTCGTACGGCGAGGTGCGCGGTTTGTAGGCGCCGCCGCGCAGCAATTTAATGCCGTGCTTCTTCACCGCGGCAGCGACAGCGGCGACCTGCTCATAGCTTTCGACCGCGCACGGCCCCATGACAAAATACTGGCTGCCGTCGCCGATTCGCTCCCCTTTGATCTCGACGATCGTGTTTTCCGGATGTTTTTTGCGCGAGACAAGGAGCGCTTTCCGATGGTCGTCCTCCTGCAGTTCGAGCGCCGCTTTGAAAATCTCCTTGAAAATGTGCTGCAGCGTTGACGTTTCAAACGGCCCGTCGTTATGCTCGGAGATGAGGTCGAGCATCTTCCGCTCGCGCACCGGGTCATAGCGGTGCGTTCCTTGCGCCTCTTTGATTTTGCCGATTTCCTGAACGAGCCGCCCCCGTTCATTGATCAGCTTCAGCAGCTGCAAGTTGATCTCGTCCACGCGCGCCCGCAGCTCGTCTAATCTGTCATTGCTCATGCTTCCCTCATCCTTTCCCAATATCGTACATCATTGCGCCGCCCAGCGGCATCCCCGTCATGGCGAACGGAGTTTTTTAATTAGTGTTTATTATAATCGATAGCCGCATCGTTGTCACGAAAAAATTGCTTTTTTAATTAAACGCTTTTAAGCATTAAAGCAAAAAACAAAAAACGAGGGCAGACGAGCTTGGCGAGACAAGCGCCGGACAGCCGGCGATTGTGAAGGAACTTGCTTTGTGCGTCAAACAACGAGCGGCCGGCCACCGCCAACCTCGTTCATCCCGTGCTGGCGACAATAGCCGTCCGCTCGTCTGAAGAAATCAGCTTCCCGCCGCCGTTTCTAGCGTCGCGTACGTGATGTTCCCATGCGAGGCGTGCCAAACGACGCGGCCGTTTTCAAACAGCAACGCTTGCGGCGACTCGTGCTTCACCCCGGTCGTCTCGGCAATATGGTTGGAAAGCGGGCGCGCCTCTTGGACGTACAAGCAATATACGGGCAGCTCTGGATGGTCGGCCGCAAACGTTTCGCATTCGCGGAACGCCGCCCGACTGATCGGGCAGGTCAGGCTGTGCTTGACGAACAAAAAGCGGCCCGTTTCACTCTTGAGGCGTTCAAACTGTTCGATCGTCTCCAGCTTCTTCATGCCCATAGCTCTCCCCTTCTTTCGGCGGCTTCACGTTTTTCTCGGCATCATCCAAGGCCGTTTCCGCTTCTTTCAGAAGGCGTTGGAGCGTGTCGCGGTCCATGTTTCCTGACGCCGCCACGTCTTTTATGTTTTCGGCGATCTTCGCCACGTTGTCAACGGCATTTCCCGCCTGCGCCGCCACCTCATCCGCCGCTTGTTCCACCTTCTTGGCGGCTCGATCTGCGACCTGTTTGGCGCGCGGCGCCGTTTCGCTGATCGTTTTTTCCACCGTGGTCATCATTTCTTTTGCCGTATGTTTCATTTGATTGGCCGTTTCTTTGAGTCTTTGTTTGGCGTTGGCGGCTGCTTCCTTTGTGGCTGCACCGACATTCGACACCATTTCGTTCGCTTTAATCGGGATGTATTCTGCCACTTCTTTCGTTTTTTCTTTCGCCGTTGTCAAAAAGTCGTTCGCCGTATCTTTGACCGGCTTCCATGCTTCTTGATCGCCCCATTCGGCGAGCCATTTCCGCCCTTTTTCGCTCGTCAAAAACAACGCCGCCGCCGCGCCGGCCAAACCGCCAACCAGTGCGCCAAGCAAAAAGTTATTGTCTTTGCCCATTGATTTCAACCTCCTTGCCTGATTGTTTTCTTCTCCATTTTGCCCATCGTTTGCGGAAAACATTTGCCTTTTGCAGCGTTTCCCACCATTTCATTTTCGATGAATCGGCCGCGCGCAAAAGCGTGGCCGCCGTCTGACGCAGGGCACGATTGGCCAATTTCAGCGCCTCCCCGGTTTCCCCAACGGCTTCCACCACCCCGGAAAGGGCGTGAACGTTTTTTTGCACATCATGGGCAACCCCGTTAGCCGTCTGCAAAAGCTGGCGCATTTCCCCCGCCACCGCTTGCACTTGCTCATCCGTGTGGCCGATCATTTCCGTTAAGCGCCGGAGCGTCTCCTGCAACACCGTCAGCGTTTTCGCTATGTAAACGGCCAAAAGCGCAAAAGCAAGCGCCACGACAGCGAGGCTTGCATACAACATCCACTCCACTCCATTTCCTCCCCTCTTCTGTTTTTTTTACCCTAATGGTTTCGACTTGAAACAGAAGCGGGCCTTCCCCTCCTTGGCCCGCTTGCTTGACGGTCGTCAGGCGGAAAGAACGACCCGCTCATACGCCTGCTGGAATTTTTGAATGTCACCGGCGCCCATAAACACCAGCACCGCGTCTTGATGTCGCTTGAGCACGGCGACATTTTCTTCCGCGAGCAGATGTGAACGCGGAATTTCCGCCTGCAAATCGCGGATCGTCAACTCGCCTTCATGTTCGCGCGCCGAGCCGAAAATGTCGCACAAATACACGTGATCAGCTTGCCGCAAACTTTCGGCGAACTCGCGCAAAAACGTTTGCGTCCTTGTATACGTATGCGGCTGGAAAATGGCGACGACTTCACGCCCCGGATATTTTTGCCTAGCCGCTTCTAACGTCGCCGTAATCTCGCGCGGATGGTGGGCATAATCATCGATGAGCACTTGGCGCCCGACCGTCTTTTCGCTGAACCGGCGCTTCACTCCTTGGAACGTTTGCAGCCCTTTGGCGATCACCTCGGCCTCCACTCCCTCATAGTGGCAAAGGGTGACGACGGCAAGCGCATTGAGCACATTGTGAGTGCCGAAGCGCGGAATGGCAAACGAAGCAAAAAACGTGTTGCGCACAAACACGTCAAACGCCATCCCGTCCGACGTTTTCACGATGTTGCGCGCTTGAACGTCGTTTTCTTCGCCAAGCCCGTAAAACAACATCGGCACTTTCGCTTGAATGTTCGGCAAATACGGATCGTCTCCACAGGCGACGATCGCTTTTTTCACCTGATTCGCCATTTCCTGAAACGCCGAAAACACATCGTCAATATTGGCGAAATAATCAGGATGGTCGAAATCAATATTCGTCATGATTGCATAGTCTGGAAAATAGGATAGGAAATGCCGGCGGTATTCGCACGCTTCAAAGATGAAGTATTGGCTGCTAGGCTCCCCTTTTCCCGTTCCGTCCCCGATTAAATACGACGTTGGATGCGCTCCTTGCATCACATGAGCGAGCAACCCCGTTGTTGTCGTCTTTCCGTGCGAACCGGTCACCGCAACGCTTGTAAACTGGCTGGCCAACTCGCCCAAAAAGCGATGGTAACGGATGACAGGAACGCCGAGCTCGCGGGCCGCCTCAATCTCCTCATGCGTATCCGGAAACGCGTTGCCGGCAATGACGATGCAGCCCGGGCGAATATTGTCTCTCGAAAAAGGCAAAATCGGAATGCCCCGCTCCTCAAGCGCCCGCTGCGTAAAAAACCATTTTTCCACGTCCGAGCCTTGCACGGTATGGCCAAGGCCGTGAAGCACTTGGGCAAGCGCGCTCATCCCCGTGCCTTTAATGCCAACAAAATGGTAAACGGTCATCGCTAAGCCCTCCAACCATCGTCTCTCTGTAAGACAGTATATGATCTCACACTCGTTTTGCCATTTCTTTCATCCGGCTGTGCCGGTCGTTTCATTTTCCCATTATAGCATGATGCCGGCCAAAACACTACCTTGATCGGCCCGCGCTTAGCTGCCTTGCCCGCGCCGGCGCTCCCATTCTTCCTCGCTCATCAACACCTCGCGCGGTTTGCTGCCGCGCGCTTCGGAAATCAGCCCTTGCTCTTCCATCATCTCGATCAATCGGGCGGCGCGGTTGTAGCCGATGCGGAAGTGACGCTGCAAACTCGACGTCGATGCCCCGCCTTGCGCGATGACAAACCGGCACGCTTCGTCGAACAAATCGTCATCTTCTTCGCCAAACGCCGCCGCTTGGCGAAAATCGTCCGAGCTGAACAGATAGGAAGGGCTTTGCTGCGCCTTTACATGCGCGGTCACCCGCTCGATTTCTTCATCGGAAATAAAACAGCCTTGCAGCCGAATCGGTTTGGCCGATCCATTTTCCAAAAACAGCATATCGCCGCGCCCTAGCAGCCGCTCGGCCCCATTCGCATCCAAAATGGTGCGCGAATCCACTTGGGAAGAGACGGAAAACGCCAAGCGAGTCGGGATGTTCGCTTTGATCAACCCAGTAATGACATCGACCGATGGCCGTTGGGTGGCGATCAGCAAATGAATGCCGCACGCGCGCGCCTTTTGCGCCAGCCGGCAAATCGATTCCTCGACATCGGCCGGAGCGGCCATCATCAAATCGGCGAGCTCGTCAATGACGATGACGATATACGGCAGCGGTGGCTCACCGCCGCCGGCTTCACGAAGATGGCGGTTGTACTTTTCGATGTCGCGCACGCCGGCATGGACAAACCGTTCATATCGCCGCTCCATCTCGCCGACCGCCCATTTGAGCGCTCCGGCTGCCGCCTTCGCCTCGGTGATCACCGGGCTGAGCAAATGGGGCAAACCGTTGTACGGAGCGAGCTCGACCATTTTCGGATCGATCAACAGCCATTTGACTTCATGAGGGGCGGCTTTATACAACATGCTGACCAGCATGGCGTTCATGCAGACGCTTTTGCCCGAGCCGGTCGCTCCGGCAATCAGTCCGTGCGGCATTTTTTGAATATCCGTGACAACCGGCGCGCCGCTGATGTCGAGTCCAAGCGCGACGGTCAACGGCGAATGGCGATCGCGGAAGGCGCTGCTTTCTAGGATTTCTCGCAGACGCACCGGACGGCTCGCGGGGTTGGGCACTTCGATGCCGATCGTCCGCTTGCCGGGAATCGGCGCTTCGATCCGGATGTCTTCCGCCGCCAAGCTGAGCTTGATGTCATCGAGCAAACTGGTGATTTTGCTCACTTTCACCCCTAAATCGGGCTGCACTTCAAATTGGGTGACGGTCGGCCCTTGGGTCGCTCCGACGACGTTGGCACCAATATGGAAGCTTTCAAACGTCCGGGCGAGACGGGCGCACTGTTCCGCCAGCCATTGCTCATCGCGGACGTCCAGTTCCGCCGGAGGGTCAAGAAGCGCAAGCGGCGGCCGGCGATAGCGGTTCGGGCTGGAAACGGTCTTCTCAGCCAGCTTGCGCCGGTCCTGCTGCAACATGATGACATTATACGGGATGCGGATCCGCTCCACTTTGGAAGAAACGGCCGCCAGCTCGCCACCCTGATCGTTCTCCTGCGATGGTGCCGCCGTTTCTTCCGGCACCTCTTGCGGCAGCCGCCCGTCTCCTTCGCCGTCCGCTTTCCCTTCGTCAGTCGGCGACTTGGACGGCTCAACGCCGCATAAGTGCTGGCTGTCCCCCTGTTCCGCCGCCTCCTCCGCTTCGTCGGCCACCGGCGGCTCAGTCACCGGCGCCGCTTCCGCTCGATCGATACCGATGTCGCTGTTCCGGATTTGATGACGGTGAAAGGAGGGGACCAATGAGGCTCGACCGAAACCGGTGTCGCTGTTCCCTTGGTGCGCCGCCGTCTTCTGGCAGCCCGCCGCTCGCTCGGCAAGCGGCCCGCTGTCATCGCCAACGAACGCACTGGCGCCGCTGTCATCGAGCCGTTCTTCCGTCGGAGCCCGATCCGCGTTCGGAACGGCTTCTTCGACTGCCGGCTCCCCCAACTCCGCAGCGCGCCATCGCGTTCCGGTGTCGCTAGACGATTGGGCGCTCCCATCGTTCATCTCGTTCGGCGGCTGGCGACGCGAGCCGGCGCTTTTGTCCGCTTCAGTTTCCTCCGCTGCGGTCGACGGCCCACCCGGCCGAACGTTTCCGCGTTCTAGCGCTGTCCGCAGCCTAGCGCTTTCCCGTTCCGGCGCCAAGGAGACCGCGTTCCGCTCCTCCGCCGCTTCCTGTTGTTCGCGTTTCTGCTTATGATAGCCAAAAACGGGAGAAGGCACATCGGACGGTCGGAACGGCCGCTTTTCTCCTTCTCTTCTCATCGCACCGCCCGCTCGCTGACGGTTGACATTGTTCCGGACTTCTTCTCCTGCGGGCCGCTGCGGCGCCTCCCGCCTTTCGGAAGGCGGATCATCGGGAATGAGCGGGAAACGAAAACGGCCTTGCGGATATCGATCGCCACCGCTTGCCTCGCCCTCGTCAAACGTTCCGGCCGACGGAAGGCGACGAATGGGCGCCCCGCTCTCTTCCCTCTCTTCCTCGCCTGTCCAAAAACGAAGCCATCGTTTCCACCAATTCATCGATTCATTCCACGCTTTCTTTCTAGGGGCCGAACGCCGGTCCGGTGACCCGTTCCGAGCCGCTTGCCCCGCTTGGTTGCTGCTGGGAAAAGACGGGAAAAAACGCCACCGGAACTTCCAGTGACGTTCGTTCACCGCCTGCTAAAAACGAAACGGTTGACCGACTTCGTACTCGTCGGAAAGCACCAAAATGCCTTTTTCCTGCGGAGCGTTCGGCAATCCGAGCTCACGCGCCGAGCAAATCATGCCCGATGACCGGACGCCGCGCAGCTCGCTTTCTTGAATAACGAGACCGCTTGGCATGACCGCGCCGATTTTCGCGACGACGACTTTTTGCCCTTCGGCAACGTTCGGCGCCCCGCAGACGATTTGCAGCACCTCATCGCCGACATCGACTTGGCAGACGCTCAACTTGTCAGCGTTCGGATGCTTCGCTTTTTCCTTCACATACCCGACGACGAATTTCGGCGACAAGTCCGCGTCAATCTGTTCATCATAGCCGTTTTTTGCCAAAATATCATTGATGATGCCGACGAGTTCCTCGTTCACTTCCAGCGGGCCGTTTCCTGAAAACGGATAGTAGGAAGAAGCGGAAAAAATATTATAGCCGACCGGCTCGCCGGTGCGCTCAGAAACGATGCGGACGACATCGCCTTGTTTCGTAAACGCCCGCTCCTCGTCAGCTGTCGGCTTTAGCGATACGAGCAGCACATCACCGATCCCTTCGCGGTTGTAGAACACGTTCATCGCTTGGCTCCTCCTTATTTACGTTCTCCGTTTTTTTCCTAAAATGAAAATCGGTTCGAGTTTGCCGTTTTCGTATAAAAACGACAGCGCCGTGATCGGCACGCGGCCGCCGGCAAAAAAGCTCATCGTCATTTGCGCGAGCACATCGTAGCCGATCTCATTGCGCAAATCGGCAAGAATGAGCACGTCTTGATGCGGAACGGCCAACGCCATCGTTCCTTCGATGCGCGTGTGCATTTCGGCCAAAAACGCATCGTTTAGGATTCGGCTCGCGTCATAGCCGTCGTTCGTGTTGACAAAATAAAACACGTTGCCGGCGACGCGGTCTTCTTTGACCGGCGTCGGCAGCGAGCGAACGTTAAAACGGGCGATCTCTTTCACCCGGTCGCGGCTCCATCGCTCGCTCTCGATCATTCGTTCGTCAATCAAGCGGTACGTTTTCCCTCGATCAAGCGCGTAGTAAACACGCGTTTCCGCCGTATGATCATCATAAAGGAGCGGAACGCCTTCTTTCGTTTCCGTCGGAAACGACGTCGAGCGAATGACGGGATAAATGTTCCGTTCGTTTCCGGAAAGCGTTGCCGCTTCCTCCATCGTTTTCAGCGTTTCTTCCACGTAATAAATGATTTCGCGCACCGCTTCGTCTTTTTGTTCGTGCCACTTGGCGATCACGCCGGGAAGCGAGATCGTCACCCCTTTGTTCGTGCGGCGGTCTTCGATGCGCATCGTGTCTTGTCGGGCATCAAAGTGGAACGTCCAGTGCGGATAAGTTGCGAGACGTTCCTTGATCATTTCATACATTTGCCGGCTGTTCATCCGTCTGCCTCCTTGTTTTATGGCGGCGCCAGCGATTCTCCTTTATCATACCGTGAACGGACCGTTTTGACAAAAAAATTCGTATTGGCCAGCCAACAGCGCGACGATATGGGAAAACATCGCCGCGCGGTCGATGCGTCCGTTCGTAAATACGCCGATCGCCCCTTCCTTTGTGCGGATATTCCGCCGCCCTGTATACTCCTCCATCAGTTCGCCGAGCTCGCGCCCCGCCTCAAGCCCGGCGCCGAGCTCCGGCGGCAAGGCGAGGCGCGCGCCGCCGGCCGCGACCGTCATGCCGTTTCGGTCAATGAGCGCTCCCCAGTTGCAAAGCCACCATTGCCCGTCGATGTTCATCACACCGCCCTCAAGCCCGATGCCGATGTCCGCCTCTATCGCTTCCAGCGCCCGCTTGGCGCGCTCGATCGCGCCACGCCGCGTTTCCTCGTCCGAAAGCGGCTGCCGGGAGACGCCTGAGGGCACCTCAAGCGGAACGAGGCGATCGCCCGTCTCCCCGAACACCGCGCGGACGGCAGCGATTTTCGCTTCGTTCTTTGTTCCGACCGCAATTGTTTTCATTGCTCAACCTCCTAGCATGGAAAAGGAGAAGCCGATGCTTCTCCCCCTGATCTGTTTTGCCTCTTTGCCGCCATTCGTTTTTGTTTAGCTGTTGGCGCGGATCGCTTCAACGGTTGCCCGGTCGCACCGTTTGACAAGCTCAACGATGAGCGCTTTTGCCGCCGCATAATCATCGACGTGAATGATCGCGGCATGCGTATGAATATAACGGGCGCAAAGGCCGATCACCGCCGACGGCACGCCGCGGTTGGCGATATGAACCCGTCCGGCGTCCGTCCCTCCGCCTGGGGAAATGAAAAACTGATACGGAACGCCAATCGTTTCCGCCGTATCGAGCACGAACTCGCGCATGCCGCGGTGCATCACCATTGTCCGGTCGTACAAACGGACGAGCGCTCCTTTGCCGATCTGGCCAAACGCCTGTTTGTCGCCGGACATGTCGTTTGCCGGGCTCGCCTCAAGGGCAAAAAAGATGTCCGGATCGATCATCGTTGCCGCCGTCTGCGCCCCGCGCAGCCCGACTTCCTCTTGGACCGTGGCGCCGGCATACAACACGTTCGGCACCGATTCCTCTTTCAGCTCTTTTAACAGCTCGATGGCGAGCCCGCAGCCGAACCGGTTGTCCCACGCTTTCGCCATCACCGTTTTCCCGTTTGCCAGCACCGTAAACGGGCTGACCGGCACGATCGGCTGCCCCGGACGAATGCCGATCCGCTCGGCGTCCTCACGGCTTTCCGCACCGATGTCGATGAGCATCTGTTTGATTTCCATCGGTTTATTCCGCTGCTCGTCATCGAGCAAATGGGGCGGAATCGAGCCGATGACGCCGACGACCGGTCCGTCGTTCGTGATAATTTGCACGCGCTGGGCGAGCAGCACTTGATTCCACCAGCCGCCGAGCGTTTGAAAGCGAATCATGCCATTGTCGGTAATCGCCGTGACCATAAACCCGACCTCGTCCATATGGCCGGCGACCATCACCGTCGGGCCCGTCTCGTCGCCGCGCTTGACACCGAAAATGCTGCCGAGGCGATCTTGAATGATTTCATCCGCGTATTTGGCGAGCTCATTGCGCATAAACTGCCGCACCGCGTGTTCATGGCCCGGCGCTCCCGGCAGTTCGGTCAGCGTTTGAAACAGTTGCCGTGTGTCTTCGTTCATCACCGTTCTCCTTTCTTTTTCCCTTCCGCTTTGCTTACATCGTTCGCCAACATCGGCTATACTAAACGATAGCAAAGCAAAAGGAGGAATGTGCACATGGCTTGGAAAAAGTGGCTCGTTGGCGCCGCCGTCGGTGCCGCGGCCCTGTACATGGCGCGCGCTTCCGGCCGCCCTGCGCTTCTTTCGCCCGAACGCGCGCTGAAGCTGGCAAAACAAGCGCTCGGCGGGGCGCACCCGATTCGCGGCTCTTGGATTCAAACCCATCCCGAGCGCTATGAAAAAAACGGGTGGACGTACACCGTCTACCGCGGCGGCCTTTGCCGCGATGACGGGGATGACGAGTTTTGGGTGAACACGTACACCGGCGCCATCGTTGACACGCGGCCGTTATAGCGACGGCCGGTTGCGCTTCACCTGTTCCGCGATCGCGCCGTCCTCCCCCCATTTGACTGCCCGGTAATAGGCATCGTGGTAAAACGTAAACCACGCGTTCCGCTCGATGCCGTACGGAAGCCAGCGCTGTTTGGCGAAAATCGAATCCATCGGGTAATCGTCATACGCCATCACCCAAAGGACGTTTTGATGGGCGTGCGTGCCGAGCAAATCGCCGAGATGGATCGCCATTTCCCCCTCCGATTCGATCAAGATGATCGCATGGCCGGCGCTATGCCCGCCGGTATGTATGAGGCGAATGCCGGAGACGACTTCCGTTTCTTTCGCAAACGGCACGACTTGGTCGGCGATCGGTTCCCAATTTTCTTTCCAATACGTGTTGCGCGAGCGAATGTTGGGCTGGCGCATCTCTTCCCACTCGACCTCCGAAGTGATGATGGCCGCGCGCGGAAACGCCGGTACGAGCCGGCCGTCTTCCCAAACCGTCAGCCCGCACGCATGATCGAAATGAAGGTGGGTCATGAGAACCACATCAATGTCGTTGCGCGTCAACCCAAGGGCGGCGAGCGATTCGTCAAGCGCCGATTCCTCGGTGACGCCGAAATTGCGCTTTTGCTTCTCAGTCAGCTTGCCGTTGCCGATGCCGGACTCAATGAGCAACCGCTTGCCGCCGGCCTCGACCAAAATCGGGTCGGTGCGCAGCTCAATTTGATTGTTGGCATTGGGCGGATATTTTTTCGACCAAAGCGGCTTCGGCACAACCCCGAACATCGCCCCGCCGTCAAGATGCGTAACTCCTCCGTTCAGCCAAGTCAATGTCACTTGTCCGACTGTCAATTGCTCCATGCTCCTCTCCCCCCTATCTTTAGTGTACCATTTTCTTCATCGGGTGGAAATCAAAAAGAGAGGGATGCAAAAAGAGCGCCCTCTCTCGTCTATATGTGCTTGCTGGTTGTTATGTCGTGACATACTCCCATCGCCTACGCGGACGGTTAAAAGGCTGGTGATTGAAGGGAGCCGACCTTCCTTTTTGAGATGGAACCGGAATTCATCTCCTTTTTTCACTTTGTTTTGAAGTGGGAGACTTCTTCCGTTAGGTAAGTTAAAAGCAGGCTGAATCGGCGGCCTTACCCAAGAAGCGCGAGACCGCTTCTTCCATTAGGTTCAAAGCAGGCGGTCACCCATCCGTCCTCTCCGGCCGCCGCGCTGGCCCGCTACTTCCATTAGGTTAAAAGCAGTTCCCTTTTTCAGCCAGCGCCGATCATGGCCGCCTAGGCGGGCGCACCGCCTCGCAGCGATAAATGCGGTTCCCTTTTAAGGAAAATTTTTCCTCGTACTCCGTCATGACGTTGCCGACGACATCGCTCCGATGCAAATCGAGCTGAACGGCGGCAAGCACAAATCCGTATTGGGACAAGCTGACAAGCGAGTATTCAAAAAACGACTGATTGTCCGTTTTCAAATGGATGTCTCCGTCTTCTGCCAAAACGCGCTCATAGAGCGACAAAAAACCTCGATGCGTCAGACGCCGCTTTTCGTGCCGCTTTTTCGGCCACGGATCGGAAAAGTTCAAATAAATGCGGGCGACTTCTCCTTCGGCGAAAAAGGCGGTGAGGTCTTTGGCGTTCGCATTGAGCAGCTTGACGTTCGGAAGCCCGCTTTCGATCAGCTTGTCAAGCGCGGACACGAGCACGCTCGGGTACAGCTCAATGCCGATAAAATTCATATCGGGGTGAAGACGGCCCATTTCGGTGAGAAACTTCCCTTTCCCCGTGCCGATCTCTACATGAATCGGCCCGTCGTTGCCAAACAGCTCGTGCCAGCGCCCGCGCTGGGCTTCCGGATCAGGGATGACATGTTGCGGATAAGCGGCGATTTTGTCTTTCGCCCATGGTTTGTTGCGCAAACGCATATGGACACCTCTACTCATGTTCGATTTGTTGCCTTGAAGGAGTGGCAGTCAAAGAAGCAAACAGCCCAAAAGACTCGTGATTTCATCCTAAGATCGTTCACGCCTTCATTCATTTCTGGTTCGGACAACGCCCGAGTGAAAAGGTGTGTCATCGCCCGTCCCATCGGGTTAGATCGTTGGGCTCGCTTTCATCCCCCATCGAAAAAAGTGGGTTTTCTCGCTCGCTCTCTTATAAACGGCGCACCGCCGGGGCATGCTACAACCGTACCCATTTTGTGAAAGGACGGTGACCGACATGCCGCTCGACCACACCCACCAATTGACCATCCTCCGCGACATTTTGTCGGAACATCAACTCGATTGCTGCGGAACGGTGGCCGAATGCGAGCAAATCGAACGGCTTGTCAAGTCGCTGCTTGCGAACAACGAAGTGAGCGCAAATGTCAAGGACATTCTGCCGAACATTTATGCCTACGGACAAGGCGGGAAATTCACCGCCGATCTGAACGCCCACATTAGCGCGCACCAACGCGAGCTGGCTGACTGGGTGGACCAACTGTCGTAACCCGGCTCTGCTCGGCCGCTAATCGACCGGCTTGGGCCGGATCGGTTTTTTGCCCAGCGGAGCTAGGCGGCGATCTTGTTTCGGCCCCGCGTTTCTTCGCTCCCTCGCGCCAGCGCCCTCCCGGCGGGCGACCGCGTGGCCAAGAACTAGAAGGCTGGTGAAAAACAACCGATTCGCTCGATTGGTTAAAAATTCCAAGTGTGAAAGGGTAGCGTTGTTTGAGAAACAATGTTGGAAAGCGGTATTGCCCCTAAGTCACCAGCCTTCTAGACAACGGGTCCGTACGTTTCCTAAGTTCCGGGCCCATCCGCGCTCGCCGGGCGCCAAAGGGGCGAGGGAGCCGCCGATCACCGCCTTTCGCTTACGGCTCGCTCCGTTGATCCGGGCCATCTCGGACAATCCTCGCCACGGGCGACCTCTTTCGCTTATGGCTCCGCTTCGTCGCCAGCCAGCACCCGTTTCACTAAATGAAGCGACTGCTCCCGCTCTTTGTCGCGGTCTTTTCCCTTCGGCCAAAACAGCGAATGAAGCGCGTGAGCAAGCGTGTACCATTTGATTCGAAGGGCAAGCCCCTCGCTCCACGCCAGCCCATAACGGTCAAGCCATGCGTTCCACCTAGCGCGCGGAATATACAAATAAAGCAACATGCCGATGTCGATCGCCGGATCGCCGATGACCGCGCCGTCCCAATCGATTAAATACAACGTGCCGTCATCAGCCAACAGCCAATTGTTATGGTTGATGTCGCAATGGCAAACGGCACGCTGATCGTCAGGCAGCGACCAAACGCGCTGTTCGAGCCAGTCCAGCGCTTTTCGAACCAAAGGCTCCCCGCTCGGCTGGCGCCGCTGCTGCCGTTCCAGCGCAGCCAGCAGCCCGCTCGGAGGCAGCGGAGACTTGCCGAGCCGCATGAGCATGGCCGCCAGTTCCTTGGACGTATGAATTTTTCGGAGCAGCGCTGCCACTTGGCCGCTCCCCATCTCACACGGCTTGAGCTCCCGGCCGTTTAGCCACTGCTGAGCCGTAAACACATCGCCGTTTTCCAACCGTTTTGTCCAGACGAGCTTCGGAACGATCCCTTCCGCCGACAAAACGGCAAGAAACGGCGAAGAGTTCCGCTTCAAAAACAGCTTTTTCCCTTCATACTCGGCAAAATACGCATCCCCTGTAGCGCCGCCAGCCGGAGTGATCTCCCACTCCTTACCTAATAACTGTTCCAAAGCTTGTTCACCTGCGACTTAAAAAATAGAAAAACGTGTCCGTTTGCTTCTTGCGCACAAATAAAAAGGACGGCTATGCCGCGTCCTTCTTCCGTTCATTTTACTTGTATTATACTGAAATACCGCCCCGGCATGCAAACATTTTTCGTGCCCGCCTCCATGCCGAAAACTGCCAACTTCCGAGCGAACCACCGGTGCCCCAAATACGTCGAGCGCGCTTCCATCGCTCATGATCCGCCTTCCTCGCTATCCGCCCAGGCAAGCCGCTCATCGTAAAAACTGGCGCAATGGCGAAGCAACGCGGCCGCTGCCTTCAGCTGCCCATGGCGAAGCGGAAGCGGAGAACGGCGCAGCCGCGAAAACCATTCATCATAATTTCGCTTATCAATATAGTGAACGAACGGAAACAAACCGCCGCTGTCGACATAGCCATACCGGTTGAGGAGCACCGGGTGAAGCGGCCAATCGATCCCTTCTTTTTCAAAAATATCGGTCACGACCCGAACCGTTCGTCGCAGCGACGCCACCGGACTGACCCGCTTCCGCTCAACCGCTCCAGCTCGCTCGACCCAAAAGCGCCCGGTCGAGGCGATGATGATGTTATCACGCGCTCCTTCAGCGAAGACGAGACACCAAGCGGCCGTCGGCGTCACCACCACCGTGTCCAATTCCACCGCCGCCCGCCCAACGATAGCGACCGGTCGATAAAAACATAAATGCGTGTCTGGAAACCGCTGCAACAAATATTTCAGCGTTTCATCTCTGTATAGCGACTCATCGAAAGACGAAGCATGCCCGACCGTTGAACTCGCCCAACGAAGTTGCAGTGCGAACATCTCCTCTAGAAACTGCCGCTTCAATTCATCCAATGTCGAAGCCCCCGGCGACGCTGCCGGCGGCTCGTCCGCGACCTCATCAGCGCGCCGCCGAAACAGCCGCTCCCACCACGACGGCTGATCAAGCCAATCTTCCCTAATTTCAATCGTGCCACCGCTCCCCCTATCCCACTCTTCTCGCTCCGCCTCCCATCGCGCCTTCGCCCGCTCCCACTGCCGCCTTTTCAAGCGGATGAATTCCGGCACATAATGATAAATGTCCGTTTCATAGCGAGAAATGCAATCCCGCAGCTTGATGAGCTGTGCCATGGCCTCCTTCCTCCTACCGCTTGCTGGCCGTCGGCGTCCCAAGCAGCGGGAACGCGGCCATCGCTTCATACTTCGGCGTCCGCTCCATATTCGTCCGATACAGCACGATTTCGGGCACAGAAAACGTCGCCGAAGCGGGCGCCAATGGGCGAAGACAGTCCGGCGCAAACGGCTCTTCCCCTTGCCAGCGGCGGGCGATCGTAATATGCGGGGCAAACGGGCGCCGATCGAGGGAAAAGCCAAGGCGGAGGCACGCTTCGTACACATCGCGCTGCAGCGCGCGCAGCGGCTCGCTTTCGATGACGCCTTGCCAAAAAACGCGCGGCGCCTTCCGCTCCCCAAACGTCCCTAATCTAGCGAGCTGAAGGGAAAACGAGGCATGATGGGCGGTCGTTGCCGCTAACGCCTCAGAAAGCGGCACCATCTGATCCGGCGGCACATCGCCCAAAAAAGCGAGAGTAATATGGTAGTCTTTTTCGTGCACCCATGTTCGGAACGGCAGCGATGGCGCCGCCTGATCCGCAAAGCGAGCCATGGCTTGCTTTGCCTCATCCGTCAATGGAACCGCGATAAAATAATGAGTCCGTTTCAATCTGTTCACCTGCCCATTTGATCCTCTCGTTTTCTAAGCGCCAAAAGCACCGCGGCGCCAGCGAGCGTACAGACACCAAAAAACGAATAGACCGCGCCCATCCCCCAGCGCTCGAGCAAATAACCGCCCACCAGCGTGCAAAACCACGCGCCCAAGCCGTTGCTGACTGCCGAGTACAGCGCCACAGCCGTCGCCTGCACGGGCTCTGGTGCCAAGCGGCGCGCCCACTGGAGCGCGGTTGGAATCGCCAGCCCGACCGAACACCCTTGAACCACTGCCGTCATATACACAAGCCAAAGGGGGGGATCGGCGACATACAGCCACCAGCGGGCAGCCGACACGAACGCCGCAAACAGCAACAGACGGGCCATGCCGAAGCGCAGAATGAGGCGATCGGCCGCTTTCATAAACGGCGCCTCGCTGCCAGCCGCGAGCAAAAAAGCAACCCCGATGCCGGTGAGCGTTCCCCCGAGCTCATGAATGAGCAGCCCGAAATATGAGTTGTTGGCCAAAATCGGGCCGAACAGCAAAAAGACGGCCACCAACAACAAACGGAACGGGCGAATCGACAGCAACCCGCCGATAGCGCGCCTCGTCAACCGCCCCGTCGGCGCCGCCTGCGAGCGCGGCAGCCGGGCAGCCAACGCGGCCGCCGCCAACAGCATCGCCGAAAATGCGTAAAAGATGGCGGCGAATCCGAAACGCTCGGACAACCAACCGGACAAAAGAACCGCTGCGGCGAATCCGAGCGACCCCCAAAGCCGAATCGCACCGTAGTTTCCCCCTCGCGTCCGCACATGCTCAAGAGCGATGCTATCGGAAAGCGGCACGATGGCGCTTTGCGCCGCTGAAAGAAGAACGGTCAGCACCACAAACGCCCGATACCCATCGGCGAACGAATACAACCATCCGAACAGCGCCGCCAGCCCAAGCGCCATCATCAACAACCCGACCGGCTTGCGCGTATAGTCGGCAGCCATCCCCCACAGCGGTTGCGCCGCCATCGTCACAATCGGGGGGAGCGACATGATCCAGCCGATGGCCGTCCCCGCCAAGCGCGCCTCTTCCTGCAAATAGAGGGACAACAGCGGAAACAATGCGCCAAACGCGAAAAAAATCAAGAAATAAAAGAGCGGGAACATCGATTTTCGCTCCGCCGCATGCTTCAGAGCTTTTCGATCGGAGAAACAATGCTCAAGAACATCATGTGCCATGTCGTCACCGCCCTTTTTAGTGAAAAGCCAAGAAAACACGTTTTTCACAAACGTTTGCCGCCCTCGTGTCGCGAGAGCCGAGCCGGGATGGCTATCGCGCCAATTCATAAATCGCTTGCGCATAAATGGCGGTCGCTTTGATTACATCGTCTATGTCGATGTATTCATCTTTTTGATGGGCGACATCGGGCCGACCGGGAAACAACGCGCCAAACGCTACGCCGGCATTGAGCGCGCGGGCATACGTTCCCCCGCCGATGGCCAATAGGCGAGCCGGCTCGCCGGTCTGCTCCTCATAGACGCGCTGCAGCGTGCGAATCCACTCTTGATCGGGCTTAACGTAATGCGGCTTCGTATCGGAAAACCGGCCAAGCGTCAAGCCGGATCGAGCCGCTTTGTCGGAAAGCGTGCGCCGGATCGACTCGCCATCCGCCGTCACCGGATAGCGAATATTTAGCCCCACGGTTCCGCCGCGCTCGCGGTCATACGACAACAAACCAACGTTCACGGTCAACTCGCCGCTCGCCTCATCGCGATAGGCAAGGCCGAGCCGCCGGCCGCGCGTATCGCCGGCAAAGGTTGCTGCAACAAACTCGACAAACGGGCGGCTGCGGCCATCAAGCGGAAGAAGCGCCAAAAACTCCATCAACGCCACACCGGCGTTTGTTCCTTTCTCCGGCTCCGCTCCATGGGCCGACACTCCTTCAAGCGCCAGCGTCACCGTTTCGTCCGCCCGGCTCGCCGTGCCGTTTAGCCCGCGCGCCCGGCAAAACGCTTCATACCGGCGGATCCATTCGTCCGCCCCCTTCGCCCCTTTCATGACGACCTCGGCCGCATCAGGCACCATATTATAGCGGCGGCCGGCTTGAAACGAGACAAGCGTCGCCCCTTCCCCCTCTTTCTCGCCGTCCGGCCGGTAGATCAAATCGGCGTCAATGATTCCTTTTTCCGCATGGATAATCGGAAAATCGGCATCAGGCACAAACCCGACGTCCGGCATTTCTTCATGCTCGAAATAATGGCGGACGCACCGCCACTCGCTCTCTTCGTCGCCCCCGATGATAAGGCGCACCCGCTTGTTCAACGGCAACCCGAGCTCTTTGACGATTTTCATCGCGTAAAACGCCGCCACCGTCGGGCCTTTGTCATCGATCGCCCCCCGCCCGTAAAGGCGACCGTTTTTGACCTCGGCGGCAAACGGGTCAACGGTCCAGCCGTCACCCGCCGGCACAACATCGATATGACCGAGCACGCCAATGAGCGCCTCCCCGTTCCCCATCTCCAAATGCCCGGCGAATCCATCGACATTTTTCACGCGAAATCCTTCTTCGCGACCGCGGCGGAGCAAATAGTCAAGCGCTTCAGCCACCTTCAGGCCAAACGGCGCGCCCGGACCCGCGCTGCGGTCATCGCGAACGCTCGGGATGCGGACGAGAGCTTGCAGCTCGCGAACTAGCTCATCCTTCCGCTTCCGCGCCTCTTCGAACCAATCGATGTTTACCGTCATTCCCTTCCCCCTCCAGTCCTATAAGGTTGGTGAAAAATCGCTGCCTTGATCGATGATGGAACGCGCAAACATAGAGGCTGATGAAACAAGCTTTTCGACTTGAGAAACGGTTCCGGTAAGCGGTTGCGCGAGTCAATCACCGGCCTCCGATAAGCCATTCAAACACGATCTGCCGGCCAAGAGCGCAGCCAGCTCGCCTCATTTCTCCGTCGACAACCGCGGGAAAAACCGGCCAAGCCGGATCGCTTCCCCGCCTTCGGGTCCGAACGATCTTCCAGCCGTCTCCGGTCCAGTATCATCGTGGTTTTCCATCTGTTGTCAACGTACCATATCAAAAAAAAGAAGTCAAAATGTTTCGTTTGTCACCATTTGTTTTCGATTCGGCAACAAAAAGTTTAAATTTTTCGTGAATACGGGCAAACGGGTAGCATTTTTCCAGCCGTTTCGTGTACAATGGTAACAAACAGAGAAAGACATCTCTCATCTGCCAGCTGTCGGTTGTGCCATGCGAATGATGCTAAGATAGGGAGTGGTCTTTTGAAACCTTCCACACACCGGATGCTTACCCGGATCAAATCCGTGTATATGTACATTAGTGAAAAAGGAACGGTGACGACCCAGGAACTGGTTGAGGAGTTCGGCACCACCCCAAGAACGATTCAGCGCGACTTAAACGTGCTTATGTACAATGATCTCGTTCGCAGCCCGAGCAAGGGCAAATGGACGACCACCAACAAAAAAGTGCGCATTTCCTCTTGATCTGTTGGTGCCAAAAAGGCTGGCAAACGCGCCGCTTCTGGCCCGAACAGAGCGGAAATGGCGAGGAAAAACAGACGGCCCAAGCGCCTTCTCGCCTGCACTCCTTGTCCGCCTGACTGCCGGCCTGCGGGATGAGGCAAGATGAGAGAAGCAAGTCCTGACGAACGGAGATTCATTCCTTTTCCATAAAACAGGAACCCCTTGCTAGGTTCCTTTTTTTTCGTTGCTGTTCGGCCGGTACTGCTTCAGCAGCTTGATCTCTTCCTCCGTCAATTCGCGATATTCCCCCACCGCCAAATCCGGATCAAGGAAAAGCGGCCCCATCCGCACTCGCTTCAAATAGACGACGCGCTTGCCGACCGCTCGAAACATCCGCTTCACTTGATGAAACTTCCCTTCTGTGATCGTCAGCTCGACGTCCGAACGAAGGCCCGATCTCAACACGACGAGCTCGGCCGGCTTCGCTTCATAGCCGTCATCGAGCACGACACCGCGCCGAAACGCCTTCACGTCGTCTTCCGTCACCTCACCGTCGATGATCGCCACATACGTCTTCGGCACGTGCTTTTTTGGCGACAGCAGCTGATGAGCGAGCGCGCCGTCATTGGTGAGCAGCAGAAGCCCTTCCGTGTCTTTGTCAAGCCGTCCGACCGGAAACGGGGCAAACCGCCGATCCTCGTCCTCTAACAAATCAATGACCGTCTCCTCGACGGGGTCTTCCGTCGCCGAGACGACACCAGGCGGTTTGTTCATCAGCAAATAAATATACGGTTTATACTCGACCGGTTCTCCCCACACCGTCACGGTCTGCTCCTCCGGTCGCACTTTTGTTTTCGCATCGTGGACCGGTGCTCCGTCCACTTTCACGGCACCGGATTTCAGCAACTTCTTTACTTCCTTCCTCGTCCCGTATCCCATATGGGCGAGCAGTTTGTCAATGCGCAAATCCACAGGAACTCCCTCCAAAAAAACGGATTCTCTGGGCGTTCATCTAGTCCGCTTTCGCCTTGTTTCCATACACTATGAGGGAAACATACAGAAAGGGGTTTTGCTCATGAACGAATATTACCACGTTCCGGTGTTTGACAGCTATCGTCAACAACCGCCAGCCGGCCAATTCTGGCCCGGGTATCCCGGTGGGCCGTTTGCCGGTTGGGCGCGCCGCATCGAACGGCTCGAGCGGGCCGTCGAACGGCTCGACCGGCGGCTCGACCGAGTGGAAAGCCGCCTCGACCGCATCGAGCGCCGGCTCGGCCTCTCGTAAGCCGCATTGGTAACACGAAGGCGGGATGGTCTACCGCCTTCTTTTTCGTTGGGGCGGTGTTCCCAGCGAGGAATCGAAACTTCCCCATCGGTACATAAGAGACCGGTGATTAAATCGTGCATACTGCTTCCCGGCATAAGGGTGTCTAAAAAGGATCGGGATACCCTTTCTCAACACCATATATAGACTATGACATACTAATACACACTATATGTCGTGTCTTTCTTGAGAGAGGATCACCTTTTGGGTCATCCCCTTGCAGCACTGAAGGCATTGATTCATCGACCAAAGGAACGCGCTGTTTTTCACCAGCCTCATAAGGAAAAGGTTCCGCACATTTTTCACTTGCCGACGAGCTGTCGCCCTTCCTCCATCCAAGTCCCTCTAGGAGGCTGGTGATGTAGTGATACTACTGATTCCATCCATTTCTCAATGAGAGAAACTTTGCACAATCAGCTTTCTTTTTTGAATGAAAACGCCGCCGATTGGTGTTCGACAACCGTTTTTCCCCAGCTTTCTAGGAAGCGGCGTCGCTCGTTTTTCGGCGCCAAAACGCCCACCGCTCAAAACGGCGGCCAAACAAAGCCGCAAACAAGCCAGAACGAATGCTGAGAAACAAATAGACCGAAGCGCCTACCGCCATTCCGACAACGGCAAGAACGACCGATTCCCCTTTGCCGGCTCGATAGTCAAGCCATTGCCCGGCCAACGCCTCGGCGGCCGCCACAGCGAGCGACATCACCGCTGTCAATATGACCATAAAAGTAGCTCGTCGGAGAACAAAACGGTAGCGGTAACGAGCATACCGATGAATCACCCATAAATTGAACGCCACCGAAACCAAATAGCCAGCTGTCGTCGCGACAACGGCGCCAACCGTCCCCCACTTCATAATCAACAGCGTATTCAGCGCCCCTTTCACCAACAGTCCGGCCGCTAAGCTGACAACGGTAAACCGCTGTTGATTGATGCCCTGCATAATGGCGGCCGTGACGGAAAACAAAGCAAACAGCACCGCTGTTGGCGCATACCAGTGCAGCACTTGCTCCCCGAGCGGGTCGTAGCTGTAAAACGAACTGTACATCGGGCCGGCGAGCACGGCCATGCCGATCACCGCCGGCAACGTCAAAAACAAGAGCACTTGAAACGTCTGGTTCAAATATTGCCGCATCGCCTTCCGGTTTTGCTCGACGTGCGCTTTCGTAATCGCCGGGATGAGCGCCGAGCTGAACGATGTCGCCAACGTCACCGGAATGATGACGAGCTTTTGCGCCCACATGTTCAGCACGGAATACGCATGTTCCGATACGTGCCCGCGCCCGGCTGCCGCCATGGCGTGATTGAACGTAAATTGATCGACCAACTGATAAAGCGACATCGCCAAGCCGACGAGCACAAACGGGATGGAAGAAAAAAGCAGCTCGCGATACATGGCGCGCAGTGGCACATGCACTTGATCGCGGCTCTGTTCCAAAAGCGATCGCAAATGCTCGCGCCGCTTCCACCAATACACAAGCAGCACCGCCAGTCCTCCGATCGCCCCGACAAACGCGGCAAACGTCGCCGCGCTTACAGCGGTCACGATCGAGCCGTCCCACCAGCGCAAAATGACATAACAAGCCCCAAGCAAAAACGCGATGCGCAACACTTGCTCGATGACTTGCGACAGCGCCGTCGGCCCCATCGATTCATGCCCTTGAAAAAAACCGCGGATCAAGCTCATCACCGGGACGATCACAAGGGCAAAACTGACCGCGCGGATGACGGCCGTGACATCGGCGACCGAATTGACGTTCGTTTTCGCGTCAATGACATATGGCGCCAAAACCGGAGCCAACGCGTACAACACAAGCCACGAAACAACCCCGCTCGCGAGCATGAGCGCAAGGCCGGAGCGGAACAGCGTATAGCCGACCCGGTACTCCTCGAGCGCGTTATATTTGGAGACAAATTTCGAAACAGCGACCGGTATGCCGGCCGTTGCCAAGCTTAAAAAAATTTGGTACGGCACATAGCCGTAGCCATACAGCGCCCCGCCGCGCTCGCCGACGAGGTGGTAAAACGGAATAACGTAAAACAAGCCAAGCAGGCGGGAAATCATCACGCCAGCGGTCAAAATAAACGTGCCGCGCAGCAGCTTCGATGTTGACATACAATCCCTTCCCTAACCGTGGACGTTGAAAATCACAACATTTGTATTTTATCATAGTTGTCAATGGAACGAAAAACATTGTCTCCTGTGGACAAACGAAAGGATGGAATCAACATGGGGCATGACGTCATCGTTATCGGCGGCGGTCCATCCGGGCTGATGGCGGCCATCGCGGCCGGCGAATGCGGGGCGGACGTGCTGCTGCTGGAAAAAGGGACGAAACTCGGGCGCAAGCTGGCCATCTCCGGCGGCGGCCGCTGCAATGTGACGAATCGGCTGCCGATCGATGAAATCATCCGCCACATCCCCGGCAACGGCCGCTTTTTGTACAGCGCCTTTTCCGTCTTTAACAACGAAGACATCATCCGCTTTTTCGAACGGCTCGGCGTGCCGCTGAAGGAAGAAGACCACGGCCGCATGTTTCCAAAAAGCGACAGCGCTCAATCGGTCGTCGAGGCGCTCATCACCGAACTTCACCGGCTCGGCGTCCGCATCCGGCTCGAAACGCCGGTAGGCGATATCCTGTACAAGGGGGGAAAAACGATCGGCGTCAAGCTGAAAAGCGGGGAAACGATCGGCGCTACCGCCGTCGTGGTCGCCGCCGGAGGCAAATCGGTGCCGCAAACCGGCTCAACAGGCGATGGCTATCCTTGGGCGGAAAAAGCCGGTCATACGGTAACGGAGCTGTTTCCGACCGAAGTCCCGATCGTATCGAACGAACCGTTCATCCAAGCGCGGACGCTCCAAGGCCTGTCGCTGCGCGATGTGGTGCTTGGCGTCTTAAAACCGAACGGCAAACCGATCGTGACCCATCGGATGGACATGCTGTTCACCCATTTCGGCATCTCCGGCCCCGCCGCTCTCCGCTGCAGCCAGTTTGTCGTCAAAGCGCTGAAAAAGGCGGCGAACGGCGCCGTCGCCATGAGCATCGATGCGCTGCCGGACGTCACGCGAGAAGAACTGTTTCAACACCTAGCCCAATTATGCAAAGAAGAGCCGAAAAAAGCGGTGAAAACCATCGCCAAAACGGTGCTGCCGGAGCGGTACGCCGTCTTTTTGCTGGAACGAAGCGGCATCGACCCGCAAGCGGCCGCCGGCACGGTCAGCCATGAGGCATTGCGGGCGTTCGTCCGCTGCTGCAAACAGTTTACGTTTCACGTCCACGGCACGCTGCCCATCGAAAAAGCGTTCGTCACTGGCGGCGGCGTATCGGTGAAAGAAATCGAACCACAAACGATGGCCTCCAAACGCATGGCCGGGCTTTATTTTTGCGGCGAAATTTTGGACATCCACGGCTACACCGGCGGCTACAACATCACCGCCGCCCTAGTGACCGGCCGGCTCGCCGGCATGAACGCCGCCCGCTATGCGTTAGAGGCGAAAACCAGCCGAAGCGAATCACCGGTGCAGACAGCCGATTGACAGTGTCGAGATAGACGTAATCGTCATCATAAGTGGCGCCATATCGGTAGTAAACAGCCGATTGGTAGTGTCAAGATAGACGGATTTTCGACGAATGATGGGAATCACAGCTGATTGACAACAGCCAAACGAGGCGCAGCCGCTTTCCCACCGATGGAGCGGACAACGGCCGGCAAAAAGCAGGCCGCCAAGCCTGTTACAAAAAACTGGGCGTGTGTTTATGGCCGCTTTGCCACACGACCGGCAAAATCCGCCAAACTTCTTACAAAAAACTCGGCGTTCCGGCCCCACCTGCAGCCGGGGCGGCCCGGCCCATTACGTCCGGTAAATGACCATGGCGGAAAAGCAATAAATTTGCTCGCCTTCTGACTCCATGGCTGCCACGCTGTATTTGACGTCAATCAGCTGCCCATCTTTTAAGCGAGCTAAAAAATCGTTGACCGCCGCTTCCAAATCTTTTTCGTGTTCTTTATCAAAAACTTTGACTTTGTACATCCTATCCCTCCCGTTTTTTGCTTTGCACGCGCCAAGCCAGGCGGGCTTACGAAACATTTCTCCTTACAGCGGCATAGTCCTGCCGACAAACGACCGGAAATAGAAAGGGGGGCCCGCAGAATGGGAACCCCCTCTTTCACTAGACCGCTGCTTTCCGTGAAAATGCCGAACTGGCGCGAGATTTTCATCCCCGGGCGGAGGGCAGATCGTGCTGCCCATGGATCTTTTCTGAGACTTGTCTTTCATACACAGAGATCGTCCTTGACGGAGAGACGCGACGCTCCGCACTTTTCCAAGTCTCGTCTTTAATACACCCCAACCGCATTGAACGCCTGTTTCACCGAGCTGACTTCTTGGCTCGCTGAACCGTACAGATCGGCGGCCGCTTGGATGCAGGCGGCGCGCAGCTGGCTGAAGTTTGACGTCGGCGTCAAATAATAGACGAGCGCACGGTAGAAGATTTTCCCCATTTTGTCGCGGCCGATGCCGGTGACGCTGACTCCGTAGTGCGTGCCGCCTTGGCTAAGCAAATAGGCAGCTTTGTTAATGATACCGCTGTTCGTATGGACGCCGCCGTTATCTTGTGTGCCGGTATAGCGTTTGGAATAATGATCCGGGTCCCCGTATTTCGCCGGGTCGGACATAGACCGGAGCGCATCGCCGGCAATGCCCGGCGTATAAATGTCTTCGCCGATTTCCCAATCGGGATTGCGGTTTGCGTAAAATTCAACCAGCGTCCCGAAAATATCGGAAATCGCTTCATTGATGGCGCCGGATTCATTTTGATACACAAGACCAGCTGTGTAATCGGTCACGGCGTGGGTCAGCTCATGGGCGACGACGTCAATGCCGCCGGAAAACGGCAAAAACGTTTGCCCGTCGCCGTCGCCATATACCATTTGCGATCCGTTCCAAAACGCGTTGTTGTAGCGGCTCCCATAGTGAACGGTCGAGCGGATGGCGGCGTTGTTGCCGTCATAGCTGAGCCGGCCATGCACGTTTTTATAATAGTCATAGACCACTCCGGCGTAATAATGTGCATCCACTGCAGGAGCGTCATAGCTAGCAAAAAACTGGTTGTCGCTATCGGCCCACAAGCTGCCGGGCAGTGTCGTCCGGTTGCGCCCGTCATACGTGAAAATGCCGTTGCCGCGCGTATTGTCTTGCAAATAGTAATAGCCGTAAGAAGAAGAATACGTCGTGTTGATCGATTTTTGATCTCCCAACACCCCGCGCCCGGTGCCGACCGTTGACGTGCCTGCCACTGTCTGCCCGCCGCCCGGCTTCGCCTCGTCCAGCTCGTTCCATTTATTCAACACCGCGCCGCCGGCGGCATCAATGAGGTAGACCCAATTGCCGGGAGACGGGTCCAAAAAGCGAACGTTCACTTCATAAGCGAGATGAACGGTATCGCTAGTTGGATAAATCACAAGCCGCGTCGGGTTCCCCTGCTCTTTGACCGGTGATGCCCCGATGGAAGCGGCGACATCCCGTTCGGCAATCGCTTCCGCTTCCTGCGATGAAATGGTCTTTCCGCGCTTCCAGTGTTTCTCCACATCTGGAATGAGCGTACCGGAGAGAGCTGTCAACGCACCGGCTTTGACATGGGCCACCAAGACGGCACCAAACACCGGAATGCCTTGATACCGCTGTTCAAACCGCATGACCGTATGGCCGAGATCATCCGTCTGCTTGCTGAGCAGAACCAGCCGCTCCGCCGCCCGGCCGCCGAGGCGGAACGTTCCCGCCTGTTCATCGATATAGCGGTATACTAATGTTTGTGGATCAACAGCGTTGTCCTTCGCCAACGTTCCAGACATAAAGGACGGCGTTTCCCATTCGCTCCACACTACGGAGTCGCTTTTTGGCGCCGCTCCTGCTGGTGTAGCGATTAGGCCGAGCGCCAATCCAACCATCCCGAGCATCGTCCGCTTTTTCATTTCCCTCTTCCCCTTTCGTTTTGATAATTAACTATGTCATTCATTTTAATCAAATTCGTCTATTTTGAGTATTAGGAAAATAAAGACCTGCGAGCGGGATTCATCGCGTCTTCCCCCTTCCTCCGTTTCCTTCGCTGCGCCATGGGTCCTATGTCTGAAGAAAGGCGTCCGGAGCGGTTGCGATGAAACCCGGTCCGTACCGTTGCTTGTTCCCACCTTTCTCCATGCCCGGTTTTCCTCGTTGTGATGAAACCGAGTCCACACCGTCGGCAGCGAATGGCCGGCTTCCGTCAAAACCCGTTCATAAGCTGGGCCTGACCCAAAAAGTTGTCTGCCTTCAAGATCGTCACAACCGATCGCGCGGCAGAAGCCGTCAGCACGTATAGATAGCAACGAAAGAGGGGGAGCCCGATCTTTTTGGAACATCCTCGGGCTGCCTACGTCGAATCGAACGTTACCCTTGCCGCGCTGCCGCCGGCTGTTCCCAACGGGCGAAATCGTTCGGAGCCACGGCAAAAAATCGGCCGCCCGTATTCTCCCGATCACCCCCGGAAACTTAGGACAGCCTTTTTCACCGCTCCTTTGCACCCGTCCGCACTAGGAACGGAACGCTCTCTTTTTTCGCTCCGTGCTTCTAGAACAGCCCGCTGCTCATCACACAGTCAAAAACAAACGTCCGCTTAGCGAGCGATCACAGTCGGCGGCGGATGCTCGTCTTTCGCCGCTTCCTTGACCCCGATTCCATGGCCAAAGCCCGCAGCGAGGCCGAGGGCGGCCAAAGCGATGATCAGAACGATCCGCTTTTTCACGCCTTTCACCTCCTTTCACGTGCCCGTTCGTCTTCGCAACAGTTCGCAGCTCAATCGGTAATAGTGGGCCGCCTGTTTGTATTGGCGGGCGCGGGCGTAGTAATCGGCCAAATAGCCGGCGTATTGGGCGGCGTCTTCATACTCTTTTCGTTTTTGAAAATACGGAATCGCTTCGTGTTTCAGCAGCCGCTCGAACTCTTCCCCTTCCCCGGCGAGCAACAGCCGGTAGACGGAAAAATGCAAATAGTATTCGTAGTGTTCGGTCATGCCGTTTTCCGTCTGCTCAAGCAGCTGCCATCCTTCTTCCGCGGTCGACAGCGCCTTGCGATAGTTTTGCGCGGCATAATGCTCGCGCAAAAGCGCCAAAAACGTAATCAGCCGGTCGGCCAGCGGAGCGTCCGACTTGTACACGAGGCTATGCTCGTAATGCTGCACCGCCTCGCGGTATTGTTTTTTCATCGCCTTCAAATGGCCGAGGTTATGCTCGACGATGCCGATCAGCAGCCGATCGTTGGCGAGCTGCGCTGCCTTCTGCGCCAACAGGCAGCAGTCGATCGCCTGATCGATTTCCCCGCAGCGCCGGTAGCAAATCGCCAGCAGCACATGGCATTCGGCCCCGCGCCGCAGTTCATACTCCGCTTGGCTGAGGGAAAGCGCCCGCTCCGTGTAGCGGATGCATTGGAACACTTTCCACAGCCGGCTGTACGCGAGCGCTAACAAATACGACAAATCCGCTTCTTCCCAATTCGGCTTCCTTTGTGTCCCCAATAATGCTTCTGCTTTTTGATAGAAGTGCAAAGCATCGTCATATTTTTCTTGGCAATAAGAAAGCAGGCCAAAAAATTTCCAATAATAGTAGCGCATCGGTTCATCAAGCGCCTCGTACCATTCGCGCACGCTCCGCGCCGCCGCTTCCGCTCCTTTCAAGTCGCGCAGCAGCAGCAAATATCGAATGCGCATCAAATGAAAATAGATCATCGCCTCGGCATCTCCGGATTCGCTGCACTGTTGCCGGACGGCGGCGTATTGCTCCCTTGCCGCGGCCACGTTTTTGTCCGTCATCGCCTTATACCACGCCATGACCGATTCAAACCATCCGGGTGCTGTGCCGCTTTGGCCGCGGTGAATGCCGAGCCGGCGAAACAGCAATTCAATGACATCTTCTCCCGGCATCGCTTGATTGTTCTCGATTTTCGATAAATACGAAACCGAGATAATTCCTTCCGCTGCCTCCTCTTGGGTCATTCCTTTCATCAGCCGGGCAAGCTTCAAGCGGTCGCCTAGTTTCAAACAGCATCGACCCCTTCGGTCTTTTTTACTGAACATTATATCTTTTCTTTCTTCTCCCTTCTATCACCCTTTAGCACTATAAGGAAAAATTTGTTCTTCAGCGCAGCGGTGATGAAATAAAGAAGACCGCCTCCATTCGGTGGTTGCCATGCTAAATAAAAGGTTCATCACCAAAACGTGTACTTGCCAGACGGTGCACTTCTCTTGAAGGTGTATGCAAAAAATGTTTTGTTTCCTAATTCTTTTGTGGATACAACGTTTGGTGAGGAGCCTAAAAAAATGAGACTTTGATTGAAAATCGGCCAAAATGAAAACCCAAAGAATGCTGATTGTCGAACATCCTTTGGGTTTGCTTTTTTAGGGGACTGGTGATCCGTTTATCAAACCCTTTTCACAAATAGAAAAGCCCTGTCGCATCAGGAGCGCCGTTCAAACGTTCCCCCATTGCCGAAGAGAAACAACCGTTTTTCACCAGCCATTTAGGAGGGCGGTGATGAAAGGGATGGGTTGCTTCACCGCCTTGTTTCTCAAATGGAGAACCCTTGTGGCATCGGTTTCTCGTTTCACGTCATCCGCCGTGGGCTAGGGGCGATTGCTGTTTTTTACCAGCCATTTGGATTTCGGGATGTAATATCGCTTTTCCGACAGCCCCGTTGTTCCCTTCGCGAGCCGCGATGCCGAACCGCGTTTCCGCCGAGCGGAAAACGGTGCCATTACTGCTTCGGCGCCGTTTCTCCTTCCCACTCGAGCATGCCGCCGGTCATGTTGCGGACGCGGTAGCCGAGCTCCTGCAAGTAGCGGCAGACGTTTTCGCTCCGCCGTCCGGAGCGGCAGACGAAAATATATTCTTCATCGCGGTCGAATTCCGCAAGCCGGTCAGGGATGTCACCCATTTTGATATGCTTCGCCCCAGGAATCATACCGAGGGCGACTTCCTCATCCTCGCGCACATCGACAATGTTCAACTTTTCGCCGCGCTCAAGTTTTTCCTTCACTTCGGCCGGCGTAATTTCCTTGATTTCTTCCATAGCCGATCAGCCCCTTTCTCTCGCGTTTTCGACAAAAGGCAGCAGGGAAGGCGTCGATTCCTCCCCGCTTGCGCTAGCTAGGCGGAAACTAGTTTCAGATGATCGTTCCTTCCCGCCGCGTGCGCCGCCCCAAACCGGGCGGCCGCTTTTCCATCAATTAGCGACGATATTGACGAGCTTGCCGGGGACGGCGATCACTTTGCGCACCGTTTTGCCGGCAAGCTGCTCTTTGATTTTTTCATCGGCGAGCGCCCGCTCCTCGAGCGCTTCTTTCGATAAGTCCACCGGCACGTTGAGCTTGGCTCGCACTTTGCCGTTGATTTGGATGACAATTTCGACGACGTCTTCGACCAGCTTCGCTTCATCATACGTCGGCCATGGTTCATAGGCGATCGTGTCCGTATGGCCGAGCTTTTGCCACAGTTCTTCGCCGATGTGCGGGCAAACCGGCGACAAAAGCTTGACGAACCCTTCCATGTATGCTTTTTTCATTTGCTCCGCCTTATACGCTTCATTGATGAAGACCATCAGCTGCGAAATGGCGGTGTTGAAGCGCAAGGCTTCGTAGTCTTCCGTCACTTTTTTCACCGTTTGATGATAGACGCGCTCAAGCTGGTCGTTCGCCGGTTCGTCGACGATGTTCGGGTTCAGTTCCCCACTTTCAGTGACAAACAGCCGCCAGACGCGGTCAAGGAAGCGGCGCGCCCCGTCGAGCCCTTTCGTCGACCAGGCGATCGACGCCTCGAGCGGCCCCATGAACATTTCGTACAGCCGAAGCGTGTCGGCCCCATGGCTGTCAACGATGTCATCCGGGTTGACGACGTTGCCTTTTGATTTGCTCATTTTTTCGTTGTTTTCGCCTAAAATCATCCCTTGGTTAAACAGCTTTTGGAACGGCTCTTTCGTCGGTACGATGCCAAGGTCATAGAGAAACTTATGCCAGAAGCGGGCGTAAAGCAAATGCAAGACGGCGTGCTCCGCCCCGCCGATGTAAACGTCGACCGGCAGCCATTGTTTCAGTTTTTCCGGATCGGCGAGCTGCTTATCGTTGTGCGGGTCGATGTAGCGCAAATAATACCAGCAGCTTCCCGCCCATTGCGGCATCGTGTTCGTTTCGCGCCGCCCTTTTTTGCCCGTTTTCGGGTCGACGACGTTGACCCATTCGTCGATGTTGGCGAGCGGCGACTCACCCGTTCCCGACGGACGGATTTCATCCGTTTTCGGCAAGACGAGCGGCAGTTCCTCTTCCGGCACGGTCGTCATCGTTCCGTCTTCCCAATGGATGATCGGAATCGGCTCACCCCAGTAGCGCTGGCGGCTGAACAGCCAGTCGCGCAGCCGGTACGACACTTTTTTCCGCCCTTTGCCGTGCTCCTCAAGCCAAGCGATCATTTTTTCGCTCGCTTCCTGCTTGTTCAAGCCGTTTAAAAACTCGGAGTGGATGTGCTCCCCGTCGCCGGTGTACGGCCCGTTTTCAATATCGCCGCCAGCGACGACTTCTTTGATCGGCAAATCGAACGTTTTCGCAAACTCGTAGTCGCGCTCATCGTGCGCCGGCACGGCCATGATCGCCCCCGTGCCGTAGCCCATCAACACGTAGTCGGCGATCCAAATCGGAAGCCGAGCACCAGTCACTGGATGGATGGCGTACGCGCCGGTGAACACGCCCGTCTTTTCTTTCGCCAAATCGGTGCGCTCGAGATCGCTTTTGCTTTGCACTTCTTTCAAGTAAGCGGCAACGGCCGGTTTTTGCTCCGGCGTGGTGATTTTCTCGACAAGCGGATGCTCGGGCGCCAAGACGGTGTACGTTGCGCCAAACAGCGTATCTGGCCGCGTTGTAAACACCGTGAACGTCTCGTCATGGCCGTCAACGGCGAACTCGATTTCCGCTCCTTCCGAACGGCCGATCCAGTTGCGCTGCATCTCCTTGATGCTTTCCGGCCAGTCGAGCTCTTCCAAATCTTCGAGCAGCCGGTCGGCATAGGCGGTAATTTTCAACATCCATTGCCGCATCGGCTTGCGGATGACCGGATGCCCGCCGCGCTCGCTCCGGCCGTTGATCACTTCCTCGTTCGCCAGCACCGTGCCGAGCGCCGGGCACCAGTTGACCGGCACCTCATCCATATACGCAAGCCCTTTTTCGTACAGCTTTAAGAAAATCCATTGCGTCCATTTGTAATAGTTCGGGTCGGTCGTGTTAATTTCGCGATCCCAGTCGTACGAAAAGCCAAGCGATTTAATTTGCCGGCGGAAGTTGTCGATGTTTTTTCGCGTAAACTCGGCCGGGTCGTTTCCAGTATCGAGCGCATACTGCTCGGCCGGCAGCCCGAACGCGTCCCAGCCCATCGGATGAAGGACATTATACCCTTGCATCCGCTTCATACGCGCCAAAATGTCGGTCGCCGTATACCCTTCCGGATGGCCGACGTGCAAGCCGGCGCCGGACGGATACGGGAACATGTCGAGCACGTAAAACTTCGGTTTGTCGTCCTCATCGGGCGTGCGGAACGTTTTGTTTTTCTCCCAATAGTCCTGCCATTTTTTTTCGATTTCGCGGTGGTTGAAGCTCATCGCAGCACTCCTCCTATCAAGATTTTGCTTCTACTTGCATCATGGACGAAAGTATGTACAAAAAAACCTCTCATCCCCATGCAAAGGGACGAGAGGCGCGCTTCCCGCGGTACCACCCTTTTTGGCGCGCCCATGGCGCACCCGCTTTGCTCCTTAACGCAGATTCACGGCCGACGTTAGTAGGCAGCGCCGTTCGCGCCGGCAACTCCGAGGCGAGTTCACAGGCTGGCTTCGGTTGACTCGCACCGACCGTCAACTCTCTGCTGTCCGCCAAGCCCGCTACTGCTCCTCTTCACCGCTGTTCGCTTCATTGACGTTTTCGTTACATACGAAATGACAAATTTAATTATTATTTTAAAAAATTTGTCGAGCGATTGCAAGCCGAAACTTATGGGACTGGTGATGAAATCGTGCATCCCGCTTCCTGGCATCGTTTCTCAACTAGAAAAACCTTGCATCATCGAGCAAAGGAAATCGCTGTTTTTCATCAGCCTTCTATACGGTTGCCGCCGTTTTTTCTTCAGTCTCCCGCGCCGACTTCGGCAGCCAGCGGTCGTACAACAACGCGGCTGCCGCTGCCAACAGGGCGAACCCGACAAGCAATCCGATGGTGACAATCAGCAAAAACGCCGCATAAAGCAGCGAATTGGCTAAAAACACGAACGAGAGCGAATACGAAGCGACGAGCCCGCCGAGCGCCGAACCGATGGCAACGCCGACGTTTTGCGCCACATACAAGGCATTGAACGCCCGCCGTCCCCCTTCAGGCCAAAGCGCGCCGGCATACGCCGAGGCCAGGGGAAACACGATGCCGCTGCCGATGCCGATAAGCGCCAAAAACACCGCGTAATGCGGCCAACCGTGCCAGACGCTCAAGCCGGCCGAAGCCGCCATCGTCACACAAGCGCCGATCAAGAGAGCGCGAAACCCGCCAATCCGGTCAAACAAAACGCCGCCGATGAGGCTGCCGATGACGCTCCCCCCGGAGTTGAGCATCAGCACCGCTCCCGCCACCGCCAGCGGCTGGTCAAGCTGTTCGTGCAAATAAATCGTATTGAGCGGCCATAAAAAAGACCCGCCTGTCACGTTGAGCGTCATGCCAACGAGCAGCCACCAAAGCGCGCGGGGCATCAATCATCATCCTTTTCATCCGTTTTCTTTTGACTCCCGAAATAATTGTAGGAGAAAACCGGAAAAAAAGCAATCCAAAAAAAGCGCAAAGGCATCAGCGAGCAAACGACAGGGCCGCCTTGCGCCAACATCCCCGCCGCCGTTCAGCCAAAAATTCCATGGGCAGCGCGATCTACCCTCCACCCGGGGAGAAAAATCCGCACCAGCTCGGCATTTTCACAGAAAACCACTAGGCCATGCCTCCGCTTTGGGATGAACACCACCGCTTGCTGCACGACATTTTTACGAAAAAAGGCGGCTTGATGGCCGCCCGCGGTCCGGAATGACTCACCCGTTGCGCTGCTTGGAACGGATTGGCTGTCCGCCCGTTTGTTCGTACTGCTTTTTGGCCAATTTGACCGGGTCGAACTCTTGACCGAGCTCGAGATCGTTATTGTTTCGGCCGTTGCGCGTTTTTTGTTCCGGATTGGTTTGCTTGAGGCGTCGCTTCATATCGTGTCCCTCCTCGTTGCTGTTTCCCCGTCGTTTTCGGTTTTCTCTTGGCGGGTCGTCCATTTGCCGCTCGTCTCAGCGGTCAAGCAAAATCATTTCGTTTTGCAGCTGCTCAAGCTGGAGCCGCATCCGGTGCAGCTGTTCGCGCTGCTGGGCGTTGCAGCTGCGGGCGAGGTGCGCCAAATCGAGCACCGTTTGCTCGAGCATTTGCTGGGCGTTTGTATATTCTGTGAGGTTGTAATGCTCTTGCTTTTGCGCTTCGGTATATTGTTCTTTCGCAAAGCGAATGACATCTTCACAGCGCTGCAAAAACTCTTCCACCGATTGTCGTGTCGCCATGCGTTCACCCCTTTTCATCATCTTCCCTCATGTTTACTATGCGCCGCCTGCGGCCGTCGTATCACGCCAATGATTGGCAGGCGACCGATCACCGCGATGGTGTGACCGGCAATCGGCCGCCCTAGTCGTGCTGACACGCCCCGCGGTCGTTGAGGTTCTCTCAATAGCCACCGGCGAAGGACGGCGACGGGATTCGAGCATCGGCAGTCGCTTTTCCCCGCAGTTTTTGCTACAATGCCGACATCGGGCCTTCATCTCGCTTGATCCGCGCTAAGCGGTTCGCCGCTTCGAGACAGCGGACGGCCGAGCCGGACGGACAGCCGTCTGCCATCCGCCCGAGCGTCAACGATCCATCGATCACAAGGAGGACCAACCGATGGCATTGATGAACATTTTGCCGTTTGCCCGTTTTTTGCTCAACCAAGCGATTCAAGAGGGCGACATCGCCATTGACGCAACGGTCGGCAACGGCCATGATACCGTCTATCTCGCGCAACGCGTCGGCGGCAGCGGCCATGTTTTTGGCTTTGACATCCAACGCGAAGCCATCGCCGCGGCGGCCGCCCGCCTCGCCGAACACGGGCTGCGCGAGCGGGTAACACTGTTAGAGCGAAGCCATAGCGAGCTGCTTGTCGCGCTTCCCGTTGATGTGCACGGGCGGATCGCCGGCGCCGTGTTCAACCTCGGCTATTTGCCCGGCGGCGACAAACAGATCGTCACCCAACCGGAATCGACGATCGCTGCGGTCAGCCAGCTGCTTTCCGTCATGAGGCCGGGCGGCGTGATCGTCCTGGTCGTCTACCATGGTCATCCCGAAGGAAAGTGCGAACGGGACGCGCTTCTTGATTACGTCCGCTCTCTTGATCAACGGCGCGTCCACGCCTTGAAATACGAATTCATCAATCGGCAAAACGATCCGCCGTTTTTGCTGGCGCTGGAAAAGCGGGAAGAGGAAAACGGGCAACCGGCCGGCGAGCGCTAAACCGCGCTGCTCTGCCCTCTTCTCGTTCTCTTTCATCCCACCGGCGCAGCGAGCGGAAACGAAGCGTGAGCCTCCAAAGCGAAAAAACGGGGGAGACGGGCTCAGACCAACAAAGTTCCCTTGTCCAAACCGGCACCTCGACACAAAAACGGCCGCCCTTATGAAAAGGACAGCCGTTTTTGTGTACCTTGCCAAAAGCGATAAGCCTTGCCGTTCCAGTAAAAAAACTGCGACGCCGCCCCGCCGGCACGGACAAGCCGGCGCGCCAGCCGGCGCAAACCGCGCTGCTTTTTCACCTTGTCATCCGATAAATAAAGCCCAAGCAGCCCGCGGTGAATGAGGCGGTGAAATTCACCGTGCGGCAGCCCGCTCACCTGGCGATCGGCTTCTTCGATGAAATGGCAAAGCCGCTCGAGCATCACCGTTTCATTCGGGTAGTAAAAACAAAAATTCAAATCGCCGCCTTCGCGGTCCTCTTCTTGGTCGATCAAATAATCAAGCAAGATGTGCAACCCTTGAATGTACGGAAAATAGCCGTCGCGCACGCGCCGTGCCATCTCCGGTGGCAACGATTCGCCAAACGCATAGGCGACAAGGCAGAAAATGCCGAGCGTCGAGCCAGAGCAGGCGGAAAATTCGTACCACTCCATCGGCGGCAACGAATCTTTATGCTGGGCAAACCATTGCACAAGCCGCGGCACGCGCTCACGGGCGTCGACATGTTTATGCACTTGCAAGTCGCAATAATACCCGGCCAATTCATGCAAAAACGGAGCGATCGTTTCATAGTGGCGAACCGTTCCGAGCACTTCTTGGCACGTGCGCACGAGCGCCGGCAAGTAGCCGCCGTCTTCCTGTTCGCGGCGATGGCGGTAATAGTTCGACGGCTCGGCCCCAAGCGTCAAGGCGTCCGGCATCGATTCATGCAAGGCGCGAAAATCGACCGGATCGAGCGAAGTGCTGCGATCGCACAAATTATCCAAATAGTCGCTGATGGTCTGATAGGCGACGATAAAACGGACGCACGGCTCGATTTGTTCCCCGGCTAAAAGCGCCAAAATCGCTCCGCCTTCGCAATGAAACGTTTTCGCCGCGATGCTGGCGAGCGCTTGCCGCCGCAGTTCCGGATCGGGGATTTGCTCGGCTCGGCGCCGCCAGCCGGCCAGTTCGCGGTGGACAAGCGGAAACACGTCACGGTACACCATTTTCAGCAATGCAATCGGATGGGTCGGGATCTTCAATCGGGCTCACCTCGGGCGCAAAAACAAATGCTTTGTCTATTAGTATTGCCAGCCCCACCGCCTTCACAAACCGCCGCAGTGCGCGTTCATCGGCGAGCGGGGACGCATAAACTACATCATTCACATCGACAAGCGCGTGCAAAACAGCGGGATACCGTTGTACAATACTTGATGAACAAGATTGCCATAGAAAGGAACGAACGACGATGATTTATCCGTACAAAGGCAAAACGCCAATCATTGCTCCATCCGCCTTCATCGCCGACTATGTGACGATCACCGGCGATGTCACGATCGGCGAGGAGACGAGCGTCTGGTTTCACACCGTCATCCGCGGCGACGTGGCGCCGACGATCATCGGCAACCGGGTCAATATCCAAGATAACTCAATTTTGCATCAAAGTCCAAACAATCCGCTCATCATTGAAGACGGCGTGACCGTCGGCCATCAAGTCATTTTGCACAGCGCCATTGTTCGCAAAAACGCCTTGATCGGCATGGGATCGATCATCCTCGATGGCGCCGAAATCGGCGAAAGCGCGTTTATCGGTGCCGGCAGCTTGGTGCCCCCCGGCAAAACCATCCCGCCGAACGTGCTCGCCCTCGGACGGCCAGCGAAAGTGGTGCGCGAGCTAACCGAGGACGATTTCCGCGAAATGGAACGCATTCGCCGCGAATATGTCGAAAAAGGACAATATTACAAGGCGCTCCAGCAGCAGCGGACCAACCGGCCGTAACGAGCCGACTTCTTGCTCGGTCGCCAAGCCGCGCGACGGGACGCACACGAACCGCCAGAAGAACAAAGTCCGGATGGGCCATCAAGGCCAGCCGCGCCTTCTTGGCGAGACCACACTTCTTTTTCGAAGCAAGCGAACCATGAAAACGAACAAGAGGGCGGCCGGCTATCGCCTGCAGGCCACCCTCTTGTGTCTTTATTGCTTGCTCGCCAACGCCAGCGCTTGCTCTTTCAACAAGGCAGCTTTGTCGGTGCGCTCCCACGGCAAGTCGATGTCCGTGCGCCCGAAATGGCCGTAAGCGGCCGTTTGTTTGTAAATCGGACGGCGCAAGTCAAGCATTTTAATGATGCCGGCCGGACGAAGGTCGAAGTTGTTGCGCACGACTTCAATTAAAATGTCTTCAGACACCTTGCCGGTGCCGAACGTATCGATCGAAATCGAGACCGGACGGGCGACGCCGATCGCGTAGGCGAGCTGCACTTCGCACTTATCGGCGAGCCCGGCCGCAACGATGTTTTTCGCCACATAGCGGGCCGCATACGCCGCCGAGCGGTCGACTTTCGTCGGGTCTTTGCCCGAGAACGCGCCGCCGCCATGACGGGCGTAGCCACCGTACGTGTCAACGATGATTTTCCGTCCCGTCAGCCCGGCATCCCCTTGCGGACCGCCGATGACGAATCGGCCGGTCGGGTTAATGAAGTAGTTCGTGTTCTCATCCAACAGCTCCGTCGGAACCACCGGCTTGATGACATGTTCTTTAATGTCACGTTCCATTTGGTCTTGAGTAATGTCCGGATGATGTTGCGCAGAAACGACGATCGTGTCGACGCGCACCGGTTTGCCGTTTTCATCGTATTCGATCGTCACCTGCGTTTTGCCATCGGGACGCAAATACGGCAACACGTCCGTTTTGCGCACTTCCGCCAAGCGGCGCGCCAAACGGTGGGCGAGCGAAATCGGCAGCGGCATCAGCTCTTCCGTTTCATTGCAGGCAAACCCAAACATAAGCCCTTGGTCGCCGGCGCCGATCGCTTCAATTTCCTCATCCGTCATCTGACCTTCGCGCGCCTCAAGCGCCCGATCCACTCCCATCGCGATGTCCGGCGACTGTTCGTCAATCGACGTGAGCACGGCGCACGTGTCGGCGTCAAATCCGTATTTCGCGCGCGTATAGCCGATTTCGCGAACCGTATCGCGGACGATGCGCGGAATATCGACGTACGTCGATGTCGTAATTTCCCCACTCACGAGCACCAGCCCGGTCGTGACGCTTGTTTCACAAGCAACGCGGGCGTTCGGGTCTTTTTCCAAAATGGCATCCAAAATCGCATCGGAAATTTGGTCGCAAATTTTGTCCGGGTGTCCTTCGGTTACAGACTCTGAAGTAAACAAGCGGCGTTTGGCTGACATTCGGCTCATTTCCTCCTCTTGACGTAATGTGGCGATACGGAACTCGTTTCCCTTGGCAATATAAAAAAACCTTTCCTGTCACGGTGAGGAAAGGTCATTGCAATCGGATTGCTTCCTTTCACTCTTATCGTTCAAGGACTGCGCCTTGCCACAGGTTAGCACCATTTCACACATGTACAGTTGTGACGGTTGCTGGGCTTCATCGGGCCTGTCCCTCCGCCGGCTCGGGATAAGAGTATCCGTTCAATGACTTATCATATCGCAACAAACGAACGGAAGTCAACCATACAAAACATTTTTTTATTGTTCAAAAAATGAGGAAAAATAAGTCCGAAAAACCTTCACAATTAGTATGGACTATTAATAAAAATGTGTTATACTATTTTCAAAAGTGATTCCAATAAAGAAGGCAGGTTTTGAACATGGGGATTGCCAATATGACGAATAAACTCGATCTCTTGCTGCAAAAACCGTACGTCCACCACCAACTGTCCGTCGCGGAACTCGTTGAAAAAGTGCTGCAGCGAAAGGAAGGCCGGCTGACGCATACCGGCGCCGTCGCCGTCACGACCGGCAAGTACACGGGGCGGTCGCCGAAAGACAAATACATCGTCGAAGAGCCGTCAACGAAACAAACGGTCGACTGGGGAACGGTCAACCAGCCGATGGCGCCGGAAACGTTTGAAAAACTGTACGACAAAGTGCTCGATTATTTGTTAAAACAAGAGGAACTGTTCGTCTTTAAAGGCTTTGCCGGCGCCGATCCGAAATCTCGGCTGCCGATTCAAGTCGTCAATGAATTCGCCTGGCACAACTTGTTCGTCCATCAGCTGTTCATCCGGCCGAGCGCCGCAGAGCTCGCCGCGCATGAACCGCAATTTACCGTCATTTGCGCGCCGAATTTTAAGGCGGACCCGGCTGTGGACGGCACGCGCTCGGAAGCGTTCATCATCATTTCCTTTGAACGCCGCGTCGTCCTAATCGGCGGGACGGAGTACGCCGGCGAAATGAAAAAATCGATCTTCTCGGTGATGAACTATTTGCTGCCGGAACAAGGCATCCTGCCGATGCACTGCTCGGCCAACGTCGGCCAGGAAGGCGACGTCGCCCTCTTCTTCGGCTTGTCGGGAACCGGGAAAACGACGCTCTCCACCGATCCGAACCGCCGCTTGATCGGCGATGACGAACATGGCTGGTCGAGCCGCGGCATTTTCAATATCGAAGGCGGCTGCTATGCGAAATGCATCAACTTATCGCGCGAGAAAGAGCCGCAAATTTTTGACGCCATCGGCTTTGGCGCCGTGCTCGAAAACGTCGTTCTCAACGACGCGACACGGGTGCCGGATTACGATGACGGCACGCTGACAGAAAACACGCGCGCCGCCTACCCGCTTCAAGCGATCAAAAACATCGTCGACCCGAGCGTCGCCGGCCATCCGTCCACGATCGTGTTCCTGACGGCCGATGCGTTCGGCGTTCTACCGCCGATCAGCAAACTGACGCGCGAACAGGCGATGTACCATTTCTTAAGCGGCTACACAAGCAAACTCGCCGGCACAGAACGCGGCGTCACCGAACCGGAAGCGACGTTCTCGACGTGCTTTGGCGCGCCGTTTTTGCCGCGCCCGGCCGTTGAATACGCGGAAATGCTCGGGCAAAAAATCGCTGAGCACAACGTCCGCGTCTTTTTGGTCAACACCGGCTGGACAGGAGGGCCGTACGGCGTCGGCAGCCGCATGAAGCTCGCCTACACCCGCGCGATGGTGCAAGCCGCCGTCGAAGGAGAGCTTGACAACGTCGAAACCGTGCACGACCCGATCTTCGGCCTCGCCATCCCGGCGCACGTCCCCGGCGTGCCCGACGACGTCTTGCGCCCGCAAAACACATGGGCTGACAAACAAGCGTACGAACAAAAAGCGAAAGAACTGGCGGAAAAATTCCGCGCCAACTTCCGAAAGTTCGCCCATATCGACCCGACGATCGAAAAGCTCGGCGGACCGCTCGTATAACGAACCTCCGGCCGGACAGGGAGCCGTTCCCTGTCCGGCTGTTTTTTATTTCTTTCCTTTGCTTTGGACTCCGACACTGAATCCTTAAGCATTTCTGTACGTCGATCCGTTTCATTCGCCTCAAACAACCTCAAAACAACCGGACTCGATCAAACGCAATGGGCTTCTGTGTTTTCATTTGTCGCAATGGCCATTAGTTCTGTAAGGAATACGTAATGTCATCAAAAGATGGATGATTAATGAACTTGCGCATGATTTCTAAAGTTTTTACTCCCTGTTCCCCCAAGAATTGTGTTCTTGCCTCTATTTCTTCAACTGTTTTCCGCAAATCATCCATATACTTATCAGAATTTTTAGAATCATTAAACAAGTGATAAAGATGCATAATTCCTATAGAAACTCCAGCAGCATGATATGCTCTGTCTAAAGGCCTTTTGATTTTCAAGATGGTTGATGTAACTAGAGCTTCTTCTTTTGCACATTCATTAGCATTAGGAAACATACAGTTAATCATATCATCCAAGAAGATACTTTGGTGGATAAACTCATGATAAATGGCCTCTGCATATTCAATGATTGACCAATCAGATTGAGGGTTTAACCATACTAATCCCATAACATTGGACACTGATCCTCCACCAAACAAATCTTTTTTTAAAATCAAAAAGGTACCAATAAGTGTATTAATTAAATCATACAAATCATTATGCAATACTTTGATCAACTTTAATGCTTTTTCAATTCTATCAGTAATTACTTCTTGCTCTTGTTGTGAATAAATGTGTTTATCGTTTTCCAAATCCTCTTTGTCAATCATACCCAAACTAAGTAATTTATTTTGCAATGTTTTATCAAAATATGTAACATGTATTTTTTCGTTTGAGTATGGAACAGGAACATCTTGAATATAATTTATGGCTTCAAAATATTTCTCTTTTAACGTGACACCTAATGGGAATTTCTTTCCACTTTCCTGCTCGACATAATTTTTTAGAATCTCGATATTCTCGATAATGTGTGATTTATGCAGAAATGGTAAAAAGATTTTTGATTCTGTCTGAACTATACTTGACATACTACTCCCCCTATTCACGGTATATTTATGGCTCTTCACCACAAAATACACTTGACAAAAAACGTTTTTCATAACGTCAAAAAGATCAATTTCCATTTTTTGTTATTTTGTTCAACCGGGAGGGTCAATATCATGTTTGTTCCTAAAAGTCAAGTACATCTTTCACCCGAGTTCGACAGTTTTGAGGTCATTTTAGGCTCTTGGGTGATGTCCCCACGGGTGAAGGAGCGCTCCCCTTCCCATGGGTCGTAACCGTCGAGGTTGGACTTTTCGCGATGTTCCTGGAGCTAGTTGAGTTTTAGCGATCAACTAGCCCCATTTTTTTCATAAATTGAACAAACTACTTTGTCAAATGAATTTGCATTCTAAGTGGTTGTACTACAAGAGACATTTGTGCATTACTTTTTAAATAATGTTCAACATAACGTTTAATATTTTCGACATGCTTTTTATTCATGGAATAACACCTCCTTCTATTTGTATTCATTGCCATTTTAACAAAAAAATGTATAATTACAACAATCAAAAAAATAAAATTATTCTATACCTGTGGTGCTAATTGAGCGCTGATGCTCAACCAGCACCATAGAAATAAAAATGGACTCTAAACAGAATAAGGGGGAGGCTTCCATTGCTTCAGTATATCCATTCGCCTTTAGGAAATTGTTGAAAATCCATCCGCTTTCTTTCGCCTCCTCGCTTAGGGGCGCGACAAAAAGCTCGTTTTATCAAAAACTGAAGAGCTGGCTTTTGGTTCGTGTTTACGATTCCATTACCAATCGTTTCGATGATCAAAGAGAGGATTGAGGTCATGAAAAAGAAACCATTTCATTTCCTTTGGATCGGACAATCTTTCGCGAATTTCGGAGATGTGTTCTACATTGTTTCCGTTGTCTCTTGCCTATATCATTTGACATCGAAAGCCATGGCTGCCGCCTTAGTCCCTTTTTTCGTTACATTGTCGTTATTTATTAGTGGAATCGTCGCACCGATATTTTTCGAAAAATATAAACTAAAAACGTTATTGTCCTACGGACAACTGTGTAAAACATTTCTGCTGCTTTTTCTCTCGCTGTTTTTGCAATGGGGTGCGGAACATCACATTGCGATCGTTTACGTTTTTGTATCATTGATCGCTTTTTTAGACGGGATCAATAATCCGATTAAAAACTCCCTCGTTCCTTTTATAGTTTCCAAGGAGGAAATCTTGAAAGCCAACAGTTTTTTAAACACGTTAGACCAATTCATCAAACTTAGCGCATGGCCGATCGGGAGTTTGATTGTCAGTGCGGGATCGCCGTTCCTTTTAATCCATATCACCTTATTGTTCTATATCGTTTCAAGCATTCTCATGTTTCTGTTGCCTATACAAGAACATACAAAGAAGAATACGGTCCAAGACAAAGGCCTAAAGAACTTTCTCCTTTCGATCCGTCTAGGATGGGAATACACGTGGAGAAATGTGCACGCAAAATCGATTAGCTTCATGTCATTTTTTGAAGGAATCGGAAATGGCGTCTGGATTTCGGCCATCCTTTATATGTATGTGAAAGAACAATTACATGTAGGAGAGGAATGGTGGGGATATATTAACTCTGTTTTCTTTGGCGGCATGGTGATAGGGGGATTGTTAAGCGTTAAGTTTAGTCAATCGGTTGAAAAAAACCAGCAATTTTTTGTATTGTTTGGCCCGTTTTGTATCGCTATTGTCACACTGTTATTTGGCACAACGACGCACGGTGCGCTGGCGCTTCTGTATTCCGCCCTGTACGGGATCATCGAACAATGGAAGCTGATCTGTCTTCAGACGATTCTTCAAAAAAATGCCCGGATGGACGCTCTGCCTCATGTTTTTGCCGTGCAGGGAGTCATTAGTTCCGTAACATTCGGAATTTCCACATTGTTAATGAGCTTTATCGCCGATGTTTACGGGATTCGTTTTTCATTTTATTTGTCTGTTTGCTGCTTTTTGATCAGCGGCTGGATCAGTTATCGTCAGCGGAAAATCTGGAGTTATAAGGAGAACCAAAAAGGAGAAATCACGGGAACTATTTTGTGAGCTCCCTCTGTAAATGATCACTTTATTTCAGAACAAAGCAAAGGAATCAGTCTTGCTTCATCATATGGCAGAGTGCAAACCGAAGGATTGTTTGCGCCCCTGCCTTTTCAACATTAGAATCAAAACGCCAATCGGGACGATGAACGTCGCCGACAAATTCTGTCAATAGACTTTACCCTCGATGGCCGTAAGGTTCGAACGCATAAAATGATTGTCGTCGATCCCCCGGGATTTTTGCACGATTGGAGGTCGACGACAATGCGAAGGCGGGTTTACTTCTTCAGCTGTTCAATCTTTTCCGCCGGCAGCCCGGTCAACTCGTGGATCGTGTCGACATCATATCCTTTAGCAAGCATGCGCTTCACCACCTCAAGCTTCCCTTCCTCGATCCCTTGTTGGCGCCCTTGTTTCATGCCTTGTTTGATCCCTTGTTCGATTCCCTTCTCGATTCCCTTTTCCATTCCCCGCTGTTCATACGAAATGATGAGTTCCATGACTTGCTTCGCCTCCTTTGTCTCCATTTGGCTCACCTCGTTTCGCAGTTTCGCTTCCTCTTCTGCAGACAACCGCAAATATGTTTCAAAAAAGCCGAACAACAACCGCTGTTTTGCCTCATCGAGCTCAAGGCGGACGAGCATGCGCAAAAACTCTTTTTTCACTTCGACTTTCTCTTCTTTATTATACCCCATTTTGCTTATCAAGGCGGCGGCGACAGGGTTGTCATGGCGGATGTACGCGCGCCACGGCAGTTTGCGCAATTCCACCGTCAAGTAACGAAAATCGAGAACGGTCAAGAACGGAAACTGGATGCGCCACGAAGAAGGTTCATCGCGGGATTCGTCATAGCTGAAGATGGCAATTGGAACAATGCGGCGGCGGTATTTTTGAAACAGGCGGCTAAAGTAGAGGAACATTCGCTCAGGGAACGTCTGTTGGACATAGCTTTGGTGTTCGACATGGACGATGATGAGCCCTTCCTCCCCCTTCATCTTCGTTTCGACCAATAAGTCGACGCGATGCTTCTCCCCCGCCGTGACGTCGGTAAACAGTTCTTCTGAGAGGAAAGAGAGGTGGCGAACGTCAATGTGCTCGTACACATCGGGAAAAAAGAGAAGCAAAAATTCTTCGAAGAACGTCGACAGCAACTCCTTGAACAACCGGTCGTGATCGATTCGCGGTTTGGTCACGTTTTCCCTCCTTGCGACATTGAATTCGCTGTATTTTATTCGCTCTTTGTGGCCGAATTCCTTCTTTAATCGGTCCTGCTTTTCACGCGTTCCCCCATTGATGAAGGGAATCAGCGGTTTTTCACCAGCCTTGTCAGTCGCCCTGACGACACAGGCTAAAGACGGCAAGAACCGAAACTAAGGGCGCAAACGGCTTTTCCGTTTGCACCCCTGCCAAATGAATCCGCACTGATCAAACCGTCTCCTGTTGTCCGTCGCTTCGTGTTCAATTCGTTGAATACAAGCTGACGAGTTCGTACGTCACCGTCGTCCGGTTGTCTTCCCATTCCAGCTTTTTCACGACGGCGATGCCGCTCGCTTCGCTTTGCAGTGTCCGGCGCACTTCAAGCGGCACGTCGAGGGGATATAAGCGGTAGCCGTCTTTTTTCAGCACGAACAAATTGCCTTGGACGCGCTGTTCGTTTCCTTTGGTCACAATGAGCGTCTGCAGCTCCATCGGCATGCCCATCCTGTCCGACCTCCTTGCTTTTGATCGATTCCAATCGCGGTCTGCTAGAACCCTTCGCAACATCAAGCCGATTCCCGGCAACGGCTCGGTTCCGATTCTTGCCCAGCGAACGATCGGCCGCTCCGTCTCCGCCGGTCATGGCCGCAAGCTCCCGGCGGTCAAAGACCAAACTCGGCGAAAGCCGTTTCCTCTTCTATCGTATCACACGGTCGGCTGTTGTTTCATCCAATCCGTAAGCCTTTTCACCGTCTCGCGGTTGGCGTGCGGTGGAAAATAGTGAGTGAACTTGGAAAAATACCATGCGGTCACTCGCTTGCCGAGCTCCTTCAGTCGCCGTTCCAGCCGCCAGGCGTGTTCGATCGAGACGTTGTCATCGCGCCCGCCGTGGATGATGAGCACCGGCGCGCGGAGCCGCTCGAGATGATAAAGCGGGGTTCGATGCCGATAGCGCTCCGGGCATTTGTTCGGCGTGCCGCCGATGACACGCTTCATCATCCGCCGCAAATCCGGACGTTCCCAGTACGTCAGCGCCACATCCGTCACACCGCCCCAAACCGCGACGGAACAAACCCGTTCAGCGAGCATGGCGGCATGAAGCGCCATCGCTCCGCCGCGCGAGAAGCCAAACACGTGCACGCGCCCCGGATGGACGAGCGGGTGGCGGCGAAGAAGCTCAACTCCCGCGATGGCGTCACAGCGGTCATCACCGACAAAATCTTCGTTCCCTTCCCCGCCACCGTTGCCGCGATAGAGCGGGGCGAAGACGACAAAGCCGTGCGATGCGAATTGAATGAGGCGCGGCACCCGCACTTGCCCGACGTTTTTGATCCCGCCACGCAAATACAAAAACCCGTCATACACCTTGTTTTGGTTTGGCACAGCCAAAAATCCTTTCACCTTCAGCCCTTGGGACATATAGGTGACAAAGAACACCTCGATGCCCGGATGCGGCGACGGAAACCGATAGTGGTCGATGATATCCCCGTCCATCGCTCTCTCTCCTTTCCACGCAAATTCCCCTCGTCCGAAAGCCGACGGGTGCGCACAACGCGTCCCGGCCGCCGCCCGTTCTCGGCCGAACGCCCATTTTTTTCTAGGAAGGCGATGATTTAAGGGAGTAGGGCGCTTACCCGCCTCGTTTCGCAAATACAAAAAACCCCGCGGCAACAGTCCTGCTTTTCACACGTTCCCTCATCGAGCAAGGGAAACAGTTGTTTTTCATCAGCCTCCTAGGCATTCACACATTTTTCGCCCGCGCATACGATAAGGTGAAACCAATGTTCACTACACGTAGACGAAAAGGGGGTAGGCTACATGAACAAATGGATGGTATGGTTGTGTTCGCTTCTTCTCCTTCTGCCGCTCGCTGCCTGCGGCAACGGCAACGGCCAAGGAGAAAAGCCGCTGAAAAACGTCCGGCTCGCCGAAGTGACGCACTCGATTTTTTACGCGCCGCAGTACGTCGCCTTAGCGAAAGGCTTCTTTAAAGAAGAAGGGCTCGATGTCGAGCTGACGACGACATGGGGCGGCGACAAAACGATGACGACGCTGCTGTCCGGCGGCGCGGATATCGCCTTGGTCGGCTCGGAAACATCTATTTACGTCTATGCGCAAGGGACGGATGACCCGGTCATCAATTTTGCGCAACTCACACAAACTGACGGCACGTTTCTCGTTTCCCGCCAAAAAATCGACCACTTTACGTGGGAGATGTTGAAAGGAAGCACGTTCCTCGGTCAGCGGAAAGGCGGCATGCCGCAGATGGTCGGCGAATTTGTGTTGAAACAACACGGCATCGACCCGCATCAAGACTTGAAGCTCATTCAAAACGTCGATTTTGCCAACATCGCCAACGCGTTTGCGAGCGGGACCGGCGATTTCGTCCAGCTGTTTGAACCGACCGCGAGCATTTTTGAGCAAGAAGGAAAAGGCTACATCGTCGCTTCCTTTGGCACCGAGTCCGGGCGCGTCCCGTACACATCGTACATGGCAAAGCAAAGCTATATAAAAGCGAACAAAGACGTCATTGAAAAATTTACGCGCGCCATCTACAAAGCCCAGCAATGGGTGGCATCGCACAGCACCTCGGACATCGCGAAAGCCATTCAGCCGTATTTCAAAGACACCGATTTGGCCCTCATCGAAAAAGTGGTTGATCGCTACAAAAGCCAAGGCACCTACGCGACCGATCCGATTTTGGATGAAGACGAATGGAACCACTTGCAAACGATCATGGATGAAGCCGGCGAGCTGCCAAAACGCATCGATCTCGAAACGCTGGTGGATTCATCGTTTGCCAAAAAAGCGATGAATAAGTAACGAAAGCGGGTGAATCGGATGTTTCTTGCCATCGACCGCCTCTCGCACACGTATTTTACGAAAACGACCGCCGTCACCGCGCTCGATCAAGTGTCGCTGTCCGTCGAGAAAGGAGAATTTGTCTCCTTTCTCGGCCCAAGCGGCTGCGGCAAAACGACGTTGCTGTCGATCATCGCCGGACTCATTGAGCCGACGGAAGGATCGGTCTGCATCGACGGCGAGCCGCTTTGGCCGCGGGAAACGAACGCTGCTATGGCGCGCCGGGCGGGCGGAACGGATTCACCGATCCGCCGCGCGGTCGGCTACATGCTTCAGCAAGACTACTTGTTTCCATGGAAAACGATCGAAGAAAACATCTTGCTCGGCCTCCACATCACGGGGACGTTGACGCCGGAAACGAAAGAGCGCGCGCTCGCCCTGCTTGCTGAGATCGGCCTTGGCGGTGTCGAATCGTATGATCCGAGCCAGCTGTCCGGCGGCATGCGCCAGCGCGCGGCGCTTGTGCGCACGTTGGCGACCGACCCGAAGCTGTTGCTGCTCGATGAGCCGTTTTCCGCCCTTGACCAACAGACGAAGCTGAAATTGGAAGAGCTTGTTTGGAAAACGTTGAAACAATATGAAAAAACGGCGGTGCTCGTCACGCACGACATCGAGGAAGCCATCGCCATGAGCGACCGCATTTTCTTGTTTTCGCCGCGGCCAGGGCGCCTCGTGCGGACGTTTCTCATCCCCAATGAATTGCGTCGCTGCCCGCCGCTTTCCGCTCGCCAGCATCCAGCGTTTTCTCCGCTGTTCCAATCCATTTGGAAGGAGATGGAGTCGCTTGAATCCAGTCGATAATCGCATCAAAGCGCTGCATGACGCCTATCTGGCCGCGCTCCGCAAAGAGCGGCGCGTGATCCGTCTTGGGCAAACCGCGCTCCTTGTCGCCTTTTTCGCCGTCTGGGAAGCGGTGAGCCGCTTCCATTGGGTCGATCCGCTCTTGTTCAGCTCTCCGTCCGCCATTTTCAAGCTGTTCTTGGAAAAAATCGGCGATCATTCTCTTCTCGCGCATACGTGGGCGACTTTGTTTGAAACGATGCTCGGGTTTGTCATCGGCACGGCCGGCGGCGCGCTGATCGGCGCGTTGCTTTGGTGGTTTCCGCGCCTCGCCAAAACGCTCGACCCGTATTTAGTCGTCTTTAACGCCATGCCGAAAGTCGCGCTCGGACCGATGTTGATCGTCGCCCTCGGGCCGGGGTTTACCTCGATTATCGCCATGGGGGTCGTCATCTCGATCATCATTACAACGATTGTCGTTTATGCTTCGTTTCAAGAAGTCGACCCGAACTATATGAAAGTGTTGCGGACGTTCGGCGCCACCCGCTACCAATGTTTCAAAGAAGCGGTGCTGCCGGCATCGTTTCCTGCCATCATTTCCACGCTGAAAGTGAACGTCGGCCTCGCTTGGGTCGGCGTCATCACCGGCGAATTTCTCGTCTCGAAACAAGGGCTCGGGTATTTGATCATTTACGGGTTCCAAGTGTTCAATTTCACTCTCGTCCTCATGAGCCTGCTCATTGTCGCCTTGCTGTCGACGGTGATGTACCAGCTGGTGGCCGTCATCGAGAAAAGATGGAGCAGCCGCCGCTAGCGGGAGGCGCACGCCAAGGCTTGGCGCCTCTTTCATCGGCGGCGCGCCTAACAAGCTGGTGAAAAAACCGCTGTTTTCCATTGATCAATAGGGGAATGTGTGAAAAACAGTTACCGATGCTACATGGTTTCTCTGTTTGAGAAACGAGACGGAGAAGCGCCCTTCTTCCATCACAGAGCTCCTAACGCCGCCTCGGCGTGTCGTTGTTTTTGTGATTCCCAGTACCTTTCAGAGATCCTAACGCCGCAAAGCGAGCGTTCGCTCGGCATTGGCGGTGTCGCTCGACTCGATCCGCCAGCGTGCGGCAACAGAACCGGTTTCGCTGGCGCTTGAAACGCGGGACGGCAACATCCCGTTCGCCGGCGACGGATCGGCTGCCCTCAACCAATCCACCCGCGCCGTTTAATTTCCGCAAGCGCCAACGGAAGCACGTCATCCTTCATAAGATAGCTAAACCGCTGATCGGCGCGGATCGGATCCGGCAGCGCCTCAAGCAACACCGGGCCGTTCGTCTCCGCATAGGACCTCCGCTCCGCAAGGCTGGCGATCTCAGCGAAATAAATGTTTTTCACGATATCTGGCTCGACCTCGTATTGACCGATGTATTCGAGCCGACCGACGACTCCGCCCGTTTCTTCCTTCACCTCGCGGACCGCGGCGGCCGCGGCGGTTTCCCCGCGTTCCACTTTGCCTCCGGGAAACTCAAGGCCCCGGCTCGGATGATCCGTCAGCAACCACTGGCCTTGGTAGCGGCAAATGACCCACACATGCCCGGGGGTCGAGGAAAACGGATGGTCCGCAAAGGCCAGCCGGACGCGATACCCGTAATAATCGCGAAATTCATGCATCGGACTCGCCCCTTTCCCCTCCCCATTATACCGAAAAAAGCCGCCCCGTCTGCGGCTTTTTTACTCGTTCGTTTCGTTTTCAGCGGGAAGAATGCCAAGCGAGCGGATGTGCGCCTTCGCCTCCTCATTGCCGAGCCGATAGATCTGCTCGTAAATCTTTGTCAGCGTCCGATCATAGGCGTCGTTTTCCCGATCATAATGGTATTGGACGTACGGAACATGGGCGCGCCAAAACGCCTGCCAATCCGTCGAATAGTTTTGGTCGAAATACTCGCGCAGCTCAGCGATTTCCCGATCGGTCGCTTGAATTTCAAAATCCCATGACGACGCCGTCTTCAGCTGCGAAATTTCCCCCGTGGCCATGGAAACGTAGTACGTCTTCTTCCGTTCGTCTGCCATACTCGTTCACTCCTTCTGCTCTTTTTGTTTAGTGTGGGGGGATCAAGAAAAAATATGCACCGTTCAATCGCGAAACTGTTTCTGTTGCATTGGGTTTGGCCGTACTGATCGGGAAAACAATGCGGCCGAAAGCTGTCTCGCAGCCTGCAACCGGGGCGGTTCGCCAGCGCGGGAAACACCGCGCCGGCGGCCGCGTTTTCAACGTCGATACGGCAGAAAAGCGCGCTCATTCTCCTTTCGCTCCCGGCATCGCCCTGCCAAAACGGGTCATTCCCCTCCAACCAAGGCGAGCAATACGCGGTTCATTTGATCTCGTCTTTCAATAGCTCGATCGCTTTACGCAGCACGGCTGGAATCGGAACGCCGGCCCGACCGGCGTTTTCGACAATCGAGATAAATTCGTTGGCGATATAGAAAAAGACAATGGCATCGCGTATGATGTGCATATTCCAGCCGATGGCCAAATCGACGAGATGTGCAGCGGCCACCAAAACAAAAATCAACAGCTTGCGGATGATGCCGCGAAACCCGACTTGGCTAGACAACTTCCCTTCCAGCGCGCTAGCAATCATGCCGGTCATATAGTCAACAACAACAAGCGCTACCAAAACGACGACAAATGAATCCACGCTGCCGACGAATATCGACAGAAGCGAACCGAATAGAGAGATTCCCATCATAGGCGCCGATTTATTCACATGCCTCCCCCTCTTCCTCAAGGTGCGCTTCACTATCTTATGCAGGCGGAAGCGGGGCGGCCGCGGCGTTTTTCTTATCCATTCCTTTATTCGACAAAATGACAGAGGGTGTCCAAAAAGATCGGGACACCCTCCATCATCGCTATATTATTATTATATAGACTTCCATGACGAAACATTTTCGTCTCTATCGGAAGGATAAAAATGTCCTTATGTTGAATGCTGGAACTTTACGTATTTTCGAATTCGGGTATTTTCAGGATAGATACTAAACGGCTTCCTTTCCAGACGATATGCTCTGTCTTTCTTGAGGGGGAGATCGCCTTTTGAATCAGCCCCTCTGTCGTCGCTACTTATATACGTAATGACCGTGTTTGGCGCACGATCTGTCGCGCCATCTTGGAGGTCGGTGATTTAAGGGGAAATTCTGCTCTCCAACAGTGTTTCTCAAATTAAAAAACGTTGCAACGTCATCATTTCGTTCGTTGTGATTTTTCACCCATCGAACGAATCTGCTGTTTTTTACCATCCACCTTGAAAATCACCGACCGTTTTGGTCAACCTCTGCCGTTTATCGTCCCAAAAACGATTTCAGCATCCAAACATGCTTTTCCAAGCTGCGGTGAATCCCAAGCAGCATGTCTCCCGTTGTTTCATCGCCGACTTCGTCTGCGACTTGCATCCCTTCTTTCAATTCTCCAATCATCGTTTCAAAATCGCCGACAATGGCGGCGACCATTTGCTCGGCCGTTTCCGTCCCGGATGCTTCCTTGACCGATGCCTGCTCCAACGCGCCTTTCATCGTCGCCACCGGCTTGCCGCCGAGCGCCAACAGTCGCTCAGCCAGCGCGTCAATATGAACGGCCGCTTCATTGTACAGCTGTTCAAACTTCTCATGCAAAGTGAAAAACTGCGGCCCGGTGACGTACCAATGGTAGTTGTGTAGCTTCACATACAGCACAGTCCAGTTTGCGATTTGCTTGTTGACAATGTTTGTTAACGATTTTTCCATACTCATTCCTCCCTATGGTTTCTTTACCCAGCCTACCCGCTGTTGAAACACCCGAATCTTGCCGATGAATAGGTTGCCCGATTCTAGCGGAAATATGAATGCGGGCGCCGGTGCATGGTATAATGGAAAGAAAAAGGCAGGCGCTGTTATGTACTGGCCGCTCGCGATTGGTTTGCTCATCATGGCAGTCATTCTGTTCTTGGCAACCGTCACCACTTCAACAGCGTATAGGTATAAACATCCCATCGCCCCGCTGCCCGAGAAACCAATCGACCAACAACAAACCGGCCCAAAGCAGCCGCAGTAGCGGCGCGGGCCGGCTTGTTCATCAGCCAAACACCTTTTTTAGCTCTTCTTTTTCCTGCGACAGCCAAAAGCGCATCAACTGTTTGGCCGCCTCGAGGTCATGCAGCTTCGCCTGGCCGCATTGCCGCTCGGTCGCCGCCGGCACTTCTGCCGCCTCGAGCGCGTCCTTCATCGCTTCTTCCAACAAATCGATGACGTCGTCCACAGTCGGCGATCCGCTGACGACAAGGTAAAACCCGGTCTGGCAGCCCATCGGCGAGATGTCGATAATATCGAAATGATCGTATTTCGCCGCATGTTTGCGCAGCGTATACGCCAATAAATGTTCGAGCGTATGAATCGCCGCCGGATCCATCGCCTCTTTGTTCGGTTGGCAAAAACGAATGTCAAACTTATTCACAACGCCGTCGCTGCCGACTTTGTGAACGCCGCAGTGCCGCACGTACGGCGCTTTGACCGCGCAATGATCGAGCTCAAAGCTTTCCACTGGTGAAGGCATGTTCCATCACTCCTGACCATTTAGTTTCGTTTTTATCATAACCAAAACGGCGCCCGTCCCGCACCTTTTTTGCCTGCTTCCGCTCCCGGCTTTCCCTGCGCGCGTCTTTTCTTGAATATCGAACCCATTTGTTCTATGCTAAAGACAGTGAAACACGGAAAGGAATGGTGTTCGGTTGGCCCAACTCATGATCGCGCTCATCCGCTTTTACCAGCGGTTTCTCTCCCCGCTCAAACCGCCGACATGCCGCTTTTACCCGACCTGCTCGAACTACGGGATCGAAGCGATCCGCCGCTTTGGCGCGCTCCGAGGAGGATGGCTGACGACAAAGCGCATTTTGAAGTGCCATCCGTTCCATCCGGGCGGTTTTGACCCCGTTCCTGAACCTTCTCAACATCTGAAAAAAACAAAATAGTCGTCTCTTTTCCATAAATTGTCCTTGACCGATCACGCCCAAAATCAACATAATCTGTTTTCTTTGCCCCCCCCCGCCGTTTGCTCAATACGGCGATCATATTTGTCTTTACAAGTCGAACACCTCTTTTGATGAGAAGCCACAAAATCACTTCCCTCTTGCCATTTGGTTCATTTTTTTGTATGATCAATCTTGTTAAATCGTAATGATTACTATTTTCAAGGAGGAGGCTGGACAGATGAACAAAATTCCTGTCACGGTAGTAAGCGGTTATTTAGGAGCTGGAAAAACAACCTTGCTTCATCATATCTTGCACAATCGCGAAGGAAAAAAAATCGCCGTCATTGTCAACGATATGAGCGAAATCAATATTGATGCCGAGCTGATTCGGCAAAACGGCTTTTTCCGCACCGAGGAAAAGCTGGTGCAAATCCAAAACGGCTGTATTTGCTGCACTTTGAGAGAGGATTTAATCAAAGCCGTCGACCAGCTCGTTGAAAATGGGGGGATCGACTATATTGTCATTGAATCTTCCGGAATTAGTGAACCGATTCCCGTCGCTCAAACCTTTACCTATTTAGACGAAGAGCTGGGAATCGACTTGTCGAAAAAATGCCGTTTAGACACGATGGTGACGGTGGTCGATGCCAATCGTTTTTGGGCGGACTTTTCCTCAGGCGAAACCTTGCTTGACCGTCAACAGGCCGTCGCTGAAACGGACAGCCGGGAAATCGCGGATTTGCTCATTGAACAAATCGAATTCGCCAATGTCATCATTGTCAATAAAATCGATCTTGTCTCGCCAGAGGAAGCGCAAAAATTACAAACCGTGCTTCACAAGCTCAATCCAGAAGCCGTCATCATCCCGGCAACCTTCGGCCAAGTGCCGCTTGATTCCATTTTAAACACTCACTTATTTGATTTTGAAAAAGCGAGCCAATCAGCCGGTTGGATCAAAGAGCTGAATGAAGAGCACACCCCCGAGACCGAGCAATACGGCATCTCTTCTTTTGTGTATCGAAGAAGGCGGCCGTTTCATCCGGAACGGTTGATGAATTGGTTTGAAAACTGGCCAACAGAGGTCGTTCGCGCGAAAGGCTTTCTTTGGCTTGCACCTTGGAATGACGTATGCGTTCTCCTATCCCAAGCGGGAACATCCGTCTCCATCCAAGCAGCAGGACGATGGATCGCCTCCTATCCAGAGGAAGATAGACAACTGTTCTTGCAAGAAGAGGGGACATGGCGGGAAAAATGGGATGAGACCTACGGCGATCGCATGACCGAACTCGTGTTCATCGGTATTGACATGAATGCGGATGACATCGCACGCTCGTTGGATCAATGTTTGCTGACCGATGACGAGATGAAGGAAGATTGGACTTTGTTTCCGAATCCGTTCCCTTCATTCGTTCCTTCCGATGACTTCGCGCCGCCTGCTGCTTTAGATATTTCGTAATAACGCAAAACTTGGCGGAAACCGTTTGCGTTTTTGCCGCAATCGATGAGACAGAACCGGGTCGCCAAACTCCCGTAAAAATCACCTAGCAGGCTGGTCATTGAATCGTGGATAGTCCTTGACAATGTCATCGCTGTTGTATCGGTCCTGCTTTCCGCTCATTCTCCGATTGGTTAAGCGATTCAGCTGTTTTTCACCAGCCTTCTAGGGGCAAAGAGCAGTTTTTTGGCGAAATACCGCTGATGGGCTGGCAACGGCAGTATTTGCCGTCTTGATCAATGACAATTGATCATTTTCAAATCGTAATCATTACGATAAAATAACACACACACATCTGTCAGTATAAGAAAGGAGTTCCCTATGAGAACAACGTCCATCCTTTTGTCTCTCCTTTTGACGCTGAGCGCTTGGCTGTACGGCTGTCAATCGAATCCGGAGACAAACGAAGCGCAACCATCGAAAGACCGACTGACGATTTACACGACGGTGTATCCGCTCGAAGACTTTGCGAAAAAGATCGGCGGCGACGCGGTAATCGTAAAAAGCGTATATCCGCCGGGGGCGGAAGCTCATACGTTCGAACCGACGACGAAAACGGTGCAGCAAATTGCCGAGGCGGACGCTTTCATTTACATCGGCCAAGGAATGGAACCGTTCGCCGAAAAGCTGAAAGAAACGTTGCAACATGAGCATGTCCGATTTTTCGTGGCCACCGAAGGCATTGAATGGCTTGAAGCCAACGATGAACACGAACATGAGCATGACGAAGCGCACAAAGACGAACAAAGCGAAAACGATCAGGCAGACCATAACCACGGACACAGCGAAGGCGATGAGGCAGACCATGGCCACGGACACGGTGACCGAGACCCCCACGTGTGGCTTGATCCGATCCGCTCGATCGTGATCGCCGAGAACATTCGCGATCTGCTGACGGAACTGAAGCCGGAAAAAAAAGCGCAGTTTCAGAAAAACTTCGAAACCGTAAAAACAAAGCTCGAGCGTCTTGACGCCCAGTTCCGATCGGTCATCGAAAAAGCGCCGAAAAAAGAAATTCTTGTCTCCCACCAAGCGTATGGATATTGGGAAGACCGCTACGGCATCAAGCAGCTGAGCGTTTCCGGGCTGTCGCCAAGCAACGAACCGTCGCAAAAAGCGCTGGCGCAGCTGATCGAAACGGCGAAACAACATCAGATCCGCTATATGATTTTTGAGCAAAACGTTCATCCGAAAACAGCGGAAGTGATTCAAAACGAACTCGGCGCCCAACCGCTCCGTCTTCATAACTTAGAATCGCTGACCACTGAAGATCGAAAAGCGGGGAGCGATTATTTTTCCATCATGGAGGAAAATATTCGCACATTGCAAACAGCGCTTCAATAACCACATCCCGAGGGCGTCTCAACCAGCGATGAGACGCCTTTTTTTGTCGCCGCATGGCCTCGCGCTTGCCCCAACAGTCCGGTGAAAAACCGCTAATTCCCTTCAGCAATGAGGGCAGGACCGATGCAACAAGGTTTTTCTCGTTGAAAAATGAGATGGCAAAGCCTTATCCACGAGTAAATCACCACCCCTCCAAGCCAGCGCGGTTAAGAACGAACGCTTGACGCCCCGCTCAACATCACGCCTATTTCAAGCCCCAAGCTAGCGCATTAAGAACGTCCCGCTTTTTGCACCTTTGACCGGCGAGAACTTCCTTCTTCTTGCTCTTTTCTCTTGCGGCAACAGAAAAGCCGACATTCGGAATAACTTACGAAACATTGGCAAACCATAAAGAAAAAAAAGAAAGGAATGGCTGAACGTGGATGATTTGGTGATTGCCCGCAGCTTATTCGGGACGACGATGGCTTTTCATATCATTTTTGCCACGCTAGGCGTCGGAATTCCGCTGTTGATTTTATTGGCGGAGCTTCTGTACCAGAAGACGAAAGACCGCGATTACGCCGTCATGGCGAAACGGTGGACGAAAGGATTGGCGGTTTTGCTTGGGGTCGCCATTCCGTCCGGCACTATCGCCGGGGTGCAGCTGTCGCTCTTATGGCCGGGGTTTATGGAAGTGATCGGAAAGGTGATGTCGCTTCCGTTTCAAATTGAGATTTACGCCTTTTTTATTGAAGCGCTGTTCATGTCGATTTATGTGTACGCCGCTGACCGCATCTCTCCATGGATGCGGATTGTCAGCGTCTGTTTTGTCGCTCTCGGCGCCAGCGCTTCTGCCATTTTGATTACGAATGTCCATGCGTTTGAAGGCACACCGGCGGGATTTCGGATCGAAAACGGTGAAATCGTCGATGTCGACCCGTGGGCGGCCTTTTTCAACCCAAGCTTTTTCGTCACGGCCGGACACGTCGTTTTGTCCGCTTATATGACCGGGGCGTTCGTGTTGGCTTCCATCGCCGCTTATCAGTTATTGCGCGCCCGACAGGACAAACGAGTGCGCCGGTTTCACCAAAAGGCGCTCAAGCTCTCGTTGACCATCGGCGGCGTCTTCTCGCTGCTGACCGCGATCAACGGCCATGAATCCGCCCAGCTTCTGCATGAATACCAGCCGGAAAAACTGGCCGCCGCTGAAGGGCTGTTTGACACCCAATCCCATGCCCCGCTGGCCATCGGCGGATGGACCGATCCGGAAACGCAATCGGTCAAATGGGCGATCGAAATTCCATGGGCGCTCAGCTTTTTAGCCGGCAACCGCTTTGACACGGTTGTCAAAGGGCTGAACGACTTTCCAAAAGAATGGTGGCCGCCGTTGTTTGTCCATACGCTATTCAACGCCATGGTAGGGATCGGCATGTTTCTTTTGGTTTTGTCCATCGCGGCTTGGATTTGGCAAAAGCGCCGAGCTTCTCTCGATTTTCCGCGCTGGTTTCTCTACAGCTTCGTCGCCGCTGGGCCGCTGGCAGTAATCGGCATTGAATGCGGCTGGATTTTCGCCTGCACCGGAAGACAGCCATGGGTCATTTACCGGATGATGAAAACAGAAGACGCCGTCACGCAAACGGAAAATTTAGCGCTCTTGTTTGCGTTGTTCGTGGCCATTTACGTTTTGTTGAGCATCGCTGTCGTGCTCGTGCTTCGCTACTATTTCCGCCGCCATCCGGTGGCGGATGACCTGCGACCATCGCCTGGCGAAGACACGTTGTTCGTCTAGAAGACTGGTGAAAAACGGCTGAGCCCCTTCATCAATGGGAGAATGTGCGGAAAGAAGGAACGATACAACAAGGTTTTTCTCATTGTAAAGGCATATCCACGATGACATCACCATCCTCCTAGAAGGCTGGTGAAAAAACGCTGTTTGCCTTGATCGATGATGGAACGCGTGAACATAGAAGCTGATGCAGCCGGTTTTTCTATTTGAGAAACGATTGCGAGAAGCGGTTGTGTGAGTAAATCACCGCCCCCCTAGAAAGGAGAACGTTGATGACAAACGAGTTGATCGCTGTTTCGGTGCTGTGGGGATTTATTTTCATCTATGCGGTTATGGCGACGATGGATTTTGGCGCCGGGTTTTGGTCGATGATCTACATCCATCGCGCCAGAGCGAACGCCACGAAGATTGCCAACCGCTATTTATCGCCCACTTGGGAGGTGACCAACGTCTTTATCGTCGCGATTGTCGTCGCCTTGTTCAGCTTTTTTCCCGGCGCCGCTTTTCTGCTTGGGACGGTGCTGCTTGTCCCCGGCAGCATCATTTTGATCTTGCTCGCCATCCGCAGCGCTTTCTTGGTCTTTGCCCACGTGGCGAAAGAATATGAAAAAGCGCTCACTTATATTTCCGGCCTCACCGGCATCATCATCCCGGCTCTGCTTATCAGCGTGCTGCCGATCACGCATGGAACGTTCATCGAGGTCGATGCAGGCGTTCCGACGCTCGATTTGAAACGCTTTTTTACGAGCGCCCACGCCTATTCCTTTATGGGCTTTGCGATTTCGAGCACGCTGTTTCTCTCCTCTCTTTTATTGGCGGATTATTCGCTTGAAGCCGGAGATCGGGAAGCCTACCGCCTGTATCGGCGCGACGCTTGGATCACGGGGCCGATTTCGCTGCTGATGGCCGGAGGCATCATGTTGACGATGCGCAACGAAGCGGCATGGCTGTATGACAACATGATGGAGTATTGGCCTTGGCTCGCCGGCTCGGTAGCGATGTTCGCCGCCGCGGGCATGGCGTTGCTGCTGCCGTCGGCGAAGCATCCGGGCGTGCAGGGGCGGCCGCGGTTGGCGGTCATTGCGATTGTTATTCAGTATTTTCTCGCCAGTTACGCCTATGGAAAAGCCCATCTGCCCTATATGGTGTATCCAGATGTGACGATCGAGTCGGCCTTTACCCATCCCGACACGTTCCGGGCGCTGTTTGTCTCCTACATCGTCGGTTTCCTGATTTTGTTTCCGGGCTTTGTCTATTTCTGGCGGCTGTTTATGCACGACAAACGCTATGTGCGGCCAAAATAAACAGACAGAAAAATTCCATGGGCAGCACGATTTTCCATTCACCTAGGGATGAAAATCCGCGCCAGTTCGGCATTTTCACGGAAAGATCCATGGGCAATGGTTTGCCCTCCACCCGGGGATGAAAATCACCGCTCGCCGGCGTGGGATTTTCACAGAAAACGCGCGGCCAAAATAAATGGGAAAAGGCGCTCCACACAGCTAGAGGCGCCTTTCCCCAGACCGCCGCGCGACGGGAACCCCGCCAGGCCGTCTTCTCTCGCTATTGCAACGAGCGGACGTAGGCGGCGATCGCCGCGATTTCCCCCGGCGTCAACGTCGACACTTCTTTCGTCCGATGGCGGCGGATCGCTTCCTCGATCGTTTTCGCGCTGCCGTCATGCAAATACGGAGCGGTCGCCCAGACGCCGCGCAGCGTCGGCGTATCCCACTGCTTCGGCGTCCGCGGGTTTGTGAACCGGGCGCGGGCGTCGCCTTGGGAGGCGCGGTCCTTCGGGTTGGCCGTACCGATATCATGCAAATAGGCGGTATTGGCAGTCGTCAATTTGCCGTCCGGCCCGACCGCTTTGCCGCTGTCGGTGAAATATTCGCCCCCATGGCAGCGTAAGCAATTCCCTTTCCCGTTAAAGAGCCGCTCCCCTTCCTGCGCTTCCTCCGTCAAACGGCCGTCCGCCTTTCGATACGGGCTTTTCGGCACCGGGAAGGAGCGGGGGTCATTCAAGTAGGCGAGCATGGCGTCAAACATATGCTGGACGTTCGGCGGCAGCGGCTTGGACGGGTCGATCGCCATCATGCCGCCCATCTCGCCTTGCACCGTATGAATATAGTCGGTAAAATCGTCGCGCGAGCCGTCCCACATAAACAGCCCCGTTTTCGTCGCCAAAATGTTGCTCGGCACGTTGCGCGGCCCTTTCGCGGTCATAAGCGTCAAGCCGTTGATGTCGCCGTCGCTATGGCACGACGCGCAGCTCATCCAGTTATTCCCCGTTATATTGATGGCGAATTCGTCGCTGTTTGCGCTGTAAAAGATCGTTTTCCCTTCGCGCACGAGCGGAGAGAGCGAATCTTTGGCAATGAGGCGGATCGGGCCGTCTTCCTGCTTCGCTTTCGCATACGGGCTTTTCCCGCCGGTGTTGATCACCGCGACATCATGGCTCATGGCGTTGTGGACGTACAAGACGTTTCCCGCGGGCGAAATCGCCACCCCGCGCGGATTGTTGCCGTGGATGCGGCGCAAAATTTGCGTCGCCTTGCCGCCGCGGCGCAAGTCGAAGACGACGAGATCCTCGCTGCCGGACATGATCGCGTACGCTTTGCCGCCGTCCGGCGAAAACGCCACATCGTACGGATTGGAGACGATGATCGTCTCGTTATGGACATCGGTGACATTGATGGCGGCAAACAGCTCTTTCCGCTCGTTCGTCAACTCAACGTCGTTCGTCACATCAATGACCGAAATGGCTGGAAACACCGTTTCCTCAAATTGAATCGGCGTGTCGACGTTCGTCAATAAATGCGGAACGTACGCCTTCTTCCCGTCCGGCGCGATGACGATTTGCTCGAGTGTGTTCGGGAGGCCTTGGCTTTTTTTCCGGTCGACTTGATCCGGCGACGGGGCGAGGGCGATTTCCTTGATGACCTTCCGTTTTTTCGCGTCAATCACGGTGATTTTCGCGGCCAAATATTGTGTCACGTACAGCTTCCTTCCGTCCGCTGTCAGCGCCAGTGCCCGCGGACGGTCCCCTGCTCGGATGTCTTTGATTCGCTTCCCGTTCTCGGCGTCAAACACCGAGACCGTGCCTGAGCGGTAGTTGGCTACGTAGACTTCCGTCCCGTCGGGGCTCGTGACGATGCCGAACGGCTCGATGCCCGTTTTCCAACGATCGATGACTTTCCGCTTGGCAAGCGACACCACGTCCACTTCATCATCATACATGCAGGAAACGTACAGCGTCCGGCCATCCGGGCTGAGTGCGAGCTGGCGCGGTTCGCGGCCGACGGGAATCTCCGCCTCCTTTTTCTTCGTTTTCGTATTGACGATCGTTACCGTATCAACGTCAATGTTGGCGGTATAGACATAGCGTCCGTCGCTGCTGATGGCGATATTGTCGCCGTGCGCCGGGGCGTGCCTTGTCGTTTTCGGCTTTTCTTGCCACGCTTTCTCAGCTTGGCAGCCGGCCAACAAGACGGCCACCGCCACGGCGAACCACCATGTGCGCATTTCCATTCCCCCGTCTTTTTACGAAAATGATAACCATCCTCAATTTTACAAAGAAAAGCGGCGAATCTCAATCCCATCCGCCGCTTTTCATTCCTGTTAATTGCTGTCGGAGCCGGTTTTGATTTTGACCGTCCGCAGCACCGGCGCGATGCCGTATTTGCCGCCGGCTGACTGCACTTGCGGCACATGATCGCGGTCGGTGTTGCCCAATGTTTTTCCTTTGATGTACACATCCCCCGTATCCCAAAACTCGCTCGCCTGCATCCCTTCTGCAAGCGTCGGCCCGTCGACGATCCGGTCGTAAAAGTCGACGTAGCGGGAGATGATCGTTTCGCGTTCCAATGCTTTCGCCGTCTCACCGGCTTGGTCGTTGTTCAAGTTTTGCAGCGCGACGCGGAACACGCCCGACAACGCGCCGGCGAGCCATGGGGTGTACTCGTCCTCTTTTTCGCCGGTATGGTACACATGCCATGTTTTATCCCAAAAATGGCGGTCCATCGCTTCGTAAACACGGCGCGCCGCATCGCGGTATGCTTCGTTTTTTGTCGCCAAAAACGCCGCCGTCAGCCCGCGGATGGCGCCAAGCTGAGCAAGCAGCGTCGGCTCCTCTTGATCCGGCCCTTGGCCGATCGTATAGCCGTTAGCCACCAACCCGTCTTTTCGCATCAACTGTTTCAAAATAAAGTCCGCTTGCCGGCGGATCATCTGAAGCGCCCGCTTTCCTTCCGGCGTGCCGAGCCCTTTGGCGCTCTCGCCGCTCGCATAGCCGACCGGCATCCCATCAATGGCGCGCTCAAAAATGCGGAGCGCTTCCATCGTATAACCAGCGTGGAACGTATCGACCCGCTTTCCTTGCGCATGGCCGTCATGTTCGGTCACAAACGCGCCCGCTTGTTCGTTGAAATGCATGGCATCGATGTTGCGAAAGACTTGCAGCAGCACGTCGCGGTTGACGGAATACGGATCGTCGGCCGTGCGGTCGTTGGCTCGATCGGCATCGACATTTTCCTTCGCCGCTTTCGGGAACGGGCTTCCGTCAAACACGGCTAAAAACGCCGGATTTTGGTTTTGATTTTCCGGACGCTGATCCGTCATGCCGAAAAACTCCGCCGCCGGCCAAAGCATCAGCCATTGATCGGCAAGCAAGCTGCGAGGATCTTTGACGACCAGCTTCGCCGCATCCGGCGCCCGCTCGCTTCCCCCTTCGGCCACTTCCACGGCATGCGGCAAATAGACCAATCCGCCGCTTGGATTGTAGCGGCTGCCCGCTGCATTCGTCAACATTTGTCGCTTCGCATCATAAAACAAATGATCGCGGATAAAAGCGAGCTTGTTCCATATTTGTTCCGTCAAAATCATCCCTTGCAGCCCGTCGGCGGAGCTGACACCAAGAGCGACGTTCCCGCTTCGATCATCGTTTGGCGTTTTCGCTTCCACTTCTTCGTCGCTGTCTTTTTGGTGGAAATTGCCCAAAAAGTCACCGGCCCAAAGCGCCTGCTTCAAAAAGACGCCGCCGTAAGCTGCCGGCGTGAGCACTTTCTCCATTTTTCCGCGATCCCAACGGAGCGATTGAAAATCGACTTGATAGACAGGAACGTATGTGCCGTCATCATTTTCCGCGTACACGTCCGTGTCGACCTTTTGCGCATAATGAGGGTCGCCGCCGGCATATTCAATGAACGTCGGAAACATGTTGCGGAAAATTTCCTCGCGCGGATAGCCGACGCTGTCAGCAAGTTCATAAAAACGGTCGGCAAGCGCCTGATCGGCAGGCTTTTGCTGTTGTTCCGCGCGCTTTTTAGCGATCGGGCCGTGAATGAGATGAAGTCCGAGCCCGGACTTTTCCACGACTTCGTACATCGCCTCTTCCGAATATTCGTACGACTCGATGCCGGCCGTATAGTCAAATTTCGTCGGCTTGTCAAGTTTCCTAGCATCGAGCGTATCCAAGTCCAGTCCGAGCCCTTCCGCCAGCGGTTCGCCGGAAAGCTCAAACTCCGAGTAGGCAAACATATTGCCGGCCGTATCAAACCGATCGTCCGCTACCGGCACGTGCAGACGCGGCGCTTCCGCTGAACGTTTGTCCTCTTTTTCCCCGACGCCGGAACAGCCGGACGCCAACAGCAGCGACACCGCCGCCGAGGTCGCCATCACTTTCCAAGGCATGCGTTTCATCTTTCGTTCCCCCAAACATCATTGATGATCGTTTAGCAGATCCCAGCACGGTTGCTGTTGCGCCAGAAAAACCGCCGTTCCCGCCATGCCGGTCTGCCGCGATGGATCTGGATGGCCTTCCCCTTTTCCGTACCGCTTGAGAACCATGGCTGAACACCGTCGCTTTTTGCCGGAGACGCTAATGATTGAATCACGCAGACCGCTTTCCAGCCTAGTTTCTCAAACGGAAATCGCTTCTTCCCCTCCTCATCGGTCAGAGAGAAGGATCTTTTTTCAAGGCGGCTGATGATGTAATCGCGCAAACGGCTTTACCATGTCATGTCTTAATTCGAAAAACCTTGTTGCATCGGTCCTGCTTTCTGCTCATTCTCTCATTGGTTAAGGGAATGGGCGGCTTTTCACCAGCCTTCAAGAGAAAAGGGGGCCGCTTTATCAAATAACGATTTTCATTCTCACCAATGTCCATTATACGTCGTCATCTCTTCGCATTCAAGCGGAAATCCATTCGATCCGCCGTCCCCCTGTCCATAAAAAGCAGCATTCCAGCTCGCATGGGCAAAATCCAGCCGCTTTTTGACATACAGCCGGAGCCGTTTCTTTGCAGCGGCGAATCGCTTCCTCTTCTTCCTGCCATAACAGCACGCGGACGCGGTCGCGGTAAATGATGTACACTCGTTCCTCAGCTTCAGCAGCCATTCCGATCGGCCGGTACGCCGCTTCCTCGGCCGCGCCAAAAAACTGCAGCAAATGATCGGTCACTTTCGCCAACACAAGCCCGTAGTGCAGCGGGGTTGGAAACGCCGACAACGACAGGAGCGGGCGATACATCTCGATCAGCTTGAGCAACTCTAGCGGCGATCGCAAGGAAGGGGCGGTTTCGCAATACGCCTTGACGACGCAGCGGAGAAAACGGTGAACAGCGCCAATCCCAGCGCTTGGCAACTCCTGATGTCCCGTTGGCATCGCTGCCACCTCCTCGTATCTTTTATCACCGGTGAAAAGCAGCTTATCCACCTTCGACGCATTAGTGTAAATATGGCGCAGTACGTATTCACGGTGAAAAGCAGCTTATCCATCTTTGCCTCCGTTCGCAGAAAGGGCTTCTCATCGTTGACCGAAGGAACAGAAAACGACACCTGATGCGATGCAGCCACGTCGTTTGCCAGCGATTCAGCCGCTCCTACTAGGCCGGTGAAAAAGGCTGTTTCGTTGCCCAATGAGAGCAGATGAAAAAAGAACTTGTGTTTTCAAGTGTGCCGATGCTTCGATCACCCTTTTTCCCGCTTGCCCGGAAACATTCATCGGTGCGCTTCCAACTGTTGAATGACTGAGTGAATCGAGCTCCATGACCGTCTGGCAAAATAAATGGGCTTGTCTTTGCTTTTCGCTTTTTCTTTCACTTTTTTCGCCAAATTGTGGTTCACGTAATCGATCATTACTAAAATGGCATCAACGTGCTCAGGAATGTCCTGTCTTACCATATTCACTTTTCGACCGCTAATATGAATGATCTCGCGAAATCCAGAATCGGCCAATTTATCGGAAATGTTGCCCAAATGATCAGCTCCAACGACAAGCAACGACGCCATAAACGCCATTCTCCTTTCCCAATCGTTTTGTTTTTATTTTAATTGAGAATGATTCTCTATGTCAATAAAAACCTTCGTTTCAGCCAATGATTGCATTCATAAATTCTCCGGGAAGCGCCATACTATGGATGCAGGCGATTTCATGACAACAAGGGGGATGACTGATGGCGAAGGATGTTCTTTGTGAAGTGCGCAACTGCCACTATTGGGCGGAAGGAAATCGCTGCAGCGCTGAGGCCATTTATGTCGTCAGCCATACGGGAAAGATGGCATCGGATTCATCGGAAACAGACTGCAAAACCTTTATTCCTGCCGATGAAGCGTAACGCCCAGCCCATCGAGCGCTGCCTGTTCCAGCGGGCGGCGCTTGCCTCATGTAAGGGGGATTGACGATGAATAAGCGCCTAAGCCTCATTCAAGCGTTTCGATCGGAAATGAAGCGGGCTGCCCGCGGAACCGCTTTGCTCCACATCAACTCGTTCACTAATTTATGGGAATATGAAATTGGGGCATTTGATGGGTTGCCGAAGGATATCGAACGGCTTGTCGCCGACCGCGCCGCCGAGCTCGGGCTGATGGACGAGTAGGCCTGAACCATTGCACCATCGGTTCTTCTTTTTCACCCGTTCGCTCATGGATGAGGACAACTCCTGTTGTTCACCCACTTTCTAGAAGTCCGGTGAAAAACCGCGGTCGCACACCAATCGATGGCATTTTCATTCAGAAGAGAAAACTGGTTCTGCAGGTTTTTTCTAATTGAGAAATGAGTGGAATCAGTCGTTTTCGCACGAAATCACCAGCCTCCTAGAAAAAAAGCCGGCGCCCGCTACGGACGGGACGCTGGCTTTTCCTCTGCCGGAATGAGCGTTTTCAATTCGCGGCGCAGCAATTTTTGCGCGGCGTTGCGCGGCAGCCGGTTGACGAAGTAAATGCGGGCCGGCACTTTGTATTTTGCCAACCGCGCGCGACAGAACGCGCGCAACGCTTCTTCATCCGCTGCGGCGCCCGGTTTGAGGCGGACGAAGGCACACGGCACTTGCCCCCATGTTTCATCCTCGATACCGGTCACCCCCGCTTCCTCAACGTCCGGATGCGAAAGCAGGACGGCCTCGATTTCAGCCGGGTAGACGTTTTCTCCTCCGGAAATGATCAAATCGGAACGGCGGTCGAGAACGTACAAAAATCCGTCTTCATCCAAGTAACCGATATCGCCAGTGTACAGCCAGCCGTCGCGAATCGCGGCCGCTGTCGCCTCAGGGCGGCGCCAGTAACCTTTCGTCACGTTCGGCCCTTTGACGACAATTTCCCCCGCTTCGTACGGAGCGGCCGTCTTTCCGTCGTTCTCGATGCGAAGCTGAGCGGGAAAGAGCGGTTTGCCGGCCGAACCGAGCTTCGTCAAGCTGTATTCCGGGGCAAGAGTTACTATTTGCGATGCCGTTTCCGTCATGCCGTACGTTTGATACACCGGTATGCCCTTGTCTTTGCACGCCTCCAAAAGCGGCCGCGGCGCCGGCCCGCCCCCTAGCAGCAGACAGCGAAACGTGTCCGGATAACGCGCATCCCCAAGCGCCGCAAGCAACCGCTGCAACATCGCCGCCACGACCGACATGACTGTCACCTCGCCGCGCATGATCCAGTCGTTCGCCTCTTCCGGATCAAACGATGGCTGCAAGCGCATCGGCATGCCATAGATGACGCTGCGCATCACGATCGACAAACCGCTGATGTGAAAGAGCGGCACGGCGGCAAGCCAGCAATCGTTCTCGTGCACACCCAAATTAAGCGCTGATCCGACCGCGCTCCACCAATGGTTGCCGTACGTTTGCATTACTCCTTTCGGCGCTCCAGTGGTGCCGGATGTATACATGATCGTCGCCACATCGTCAAGATCACACGTCTCTTTCTCATCGACCTCCGCTTCCGGAAGCGCCGCTAGTTCTTCGACCGATAAAACGCGGCCGTCGCCACCCAATCGCCCCGCCAAATCATTATCGGCGATGACGAGCCGGGCGCCGCTGTCATCAAGTTGCCAACCGAGTTCGTAAGCCGTCAGGCGCACGTTCAGCAGCAACACCCGAGCCCCAAGGAAAAACAAGGCGTGAACGAGCTCCACCATTTCGATGCGATTTTTCATCAACAGCGCGACGATCTCGCCCTCTTTGACACCGGCCCGAGCGAGACGGCGCGCCCAAACGGCCGCCGCTTCATGAAGCGCCGCAAACGTTTTTGACCGCTTTCCATCGCTAACCGCGACTCGCTCCGGCGTCAAAAACGCCCGTTGCTTCAGCCAATTCGGCATCATCGTCATCGGCTTCCCTCCGTTTCTTCGTTTGTCAACTGTTTTTCATCGCCCTAATAGGGAAAAAGCAGCTCGACGCACGAGGTCAAGCTGCTTGGCAGCGCTCACGGGAAGCGCGGGAATTGGCCGAAATCCGGTTTCCGTTTTTCCTTGAACGCCCGCATTCCTTCCTTCGCCTCTTCGGTCGTGTAGAAAAGAAGGGTGGCGTCGCCAGCGAGCTGTTGGATGCCAGCCAACCCATCGGAATCGGCGTTGAACGCCGCCTTTAAGAAGCGAATGGCGGTCGGGCTTTTTTCCAAAATTTCCTTCGCCCATTTGACGGTCTCTTCCTCAAGCTGATCAAGCGGGACGACTTTGTTGACGAGCCCCATCTCGAGCGCCTCTTGAGCGTTGTACTGGCGGCACAAATACCAAATTTCGCGCGCTTTTTTATGGCCGACGATGCGCGCTAAATAGCCGGCGCCATAACCGCCGTCAAAGCTGCCAACTTTCGGGCCGGTTTGTCCGAAGATGGCGTTGTCAGCCGCAATCGTCAAATCGCAGACGACATGAAGCACGTGGCCGCCGCCGATCGCATAGCCGGCGACCATCGCGATGACCGGTTTCGGAATGACGCGGATGAGCCGCTGCAAATCGAGCACGTTCAAGCGCGGAATTTCGTCCTCGCCAACGTATCCGCCATGGCCGCGCACTTTTTGATCGCCGCCTGAACAAAACGCTTTGCCGCCGGCGCCGGTCAAAATGATGACACCGATGTCCGCATCATCGCGCGCCTTCGTGAACGCATCAATCATTTCGTTCACCGTTTTCGGCCGAAACGCGTTATGTACTTCCGGACGATTGATCGTAATTTTGGCGATGCCGTCGTACGTTTCATAAATAATGTCTTCATACTCATACTGCTTCACCCATGGAAACGGCATTCACAATTCCCCCTTGTCATGAATTCACTTACTATTTTAGCAAAAATCTCGGGCTGTTCCACGTGAATTGCATGTCCGGCTTGACTCACGGACATCCGTTCGCTATTTGGCAACCGCTCTCGCATTTGGGTCGCAAGGCGACAAAACTTCTCATCTTCTTCCCCACATAGGAGAAGAACGGGCTGCTGCACCCCGCCAAGCTGCTCCCAAAACGACGGCTGCACGCCGGTGCCCATTCCGCGCAAGCTGTTGGCCAGCCCCACCGCCGTATGGCGAAGCCGCTCACGGCGAAGCGCCGCCCGCACTGGCGCCGGCAACCGCCGTTGTGTCGCAAACAATGGAATCTGCTCCCAATAGTCGACAAACGCGCGCACGCCCTCCTGTTCAATCCGGCGCGCCAACGCCTCGTCCGCTTCTCGCCGCGCGCGCCGTTCCGCTTCTGTTTTCAGCCCCGGTGAACTGCTTTCAAGAATGAGACGGCGGACGCGGTGCGGATAAAAAATAGTAAACGCCAAAGCTAGACGTCCTCCCATCGAATACCCGAGCACGTTCACCTGTTTGAGGCCGAGCTGATCAAGAAGCGCAGCCAAATCAGCCGCGGCCCGCTCGATTCGATAGCGCATAGCAGCGGCCGGCGCTTCGGTCCGCCCATGCCCCAACAGATCGACGGTGATACAGCGCCAACTCGACCAATGCGACAATAGCGGACGCCATGTATCAGCGCTGCCGGTAAACCCGTGAAGCAACAACAGCGGTTCCCCTTCCCCATATTGTTCCACATGGTAATCAATCCCATTCAACTTCATATTGGTTCCGTTCCTCTTTGTTCGAGAAATTTCGCAATTTCCTGGGAAACCTCATCCCATAGCTGTCGATGCATACGGACGTTTTCCGCCCGCGACGTCCGCACTTCGACAACATTCAGGCCGCCGCTGTGGAGCGCTGCTGAGACATGGCGGCGAAATTCCTCCCATGTGTGAGGCTGGGCATAGCGGCCTCCGTATAGATGAACCGCATGGTGAAACGATAGATCGGTCGGCGTGCCAAACAGCGTTTCGAACGCTCCTTCATAGCGAGCCTGCGGCAAAAAGGAGAAAATGCCCCCACCGTTGTTGTTCAACAAAATGATCGTTGCCGACAGCCGATGCATGGCGGCGGCCAACAGCCCATTGACATCATGGTAAAACGACAGATCGCCGATCACGAGCACAAGCGGATCCGTGACCACACTGGCACCTAGCGCGCTCGAGACGACACCGTCGATACCGTTGGCACCGCGATTGGCCAACAGGCGAATCGATTTGTCGGTGGTCCAAAAAAACGTATCGGCATCGCGAATTGGCATGCTGTTGCCGACAAAGAGCGCCGCACCGGGCGGCAGCAGCTCAGCGAGTTCCGCGAACACTTTTCCTTCAAACCATTCGTCAGACGGCAGACGCTCCCGCAGCACGGTGCGGGCGAGAGCGTTGATCTCCCTCCAAACGGTCGACCAAGCGCCAGCGCGCGGCTTCGGTTCAGCCAGGCCAAGCAGCTGGCGACAAAACGCCGCAGCATCGCTATGGATGAAGCACGAAGCCGCCAGCGTCGGATCGCGAAAGCCGCCGTCATCGACGACGATTTGCCGGATAGTGCGGTGCTGTTTCAGCCATAAAAAGAGCGGTTTCGACACTGGCATGGCGCCAAAACGAAGCACCACGTCCGGGACAAGGTGGGAAGCGGCCGCTTCCTGCCGCAATATGGCGTCGTAGCTGTCAATCACATACGTTTTGTCATGCGAGCCGGCGCGCAGCTGGGAAAGCGGATCGGCGAGAATCGGGAAATCCAGCGCGCGCGCAAGCTCCGTCACCGCTTCAGCAAAACCGGGCTGATCAAGCGGTCCGCAAACAATCAGCCCACGCTCGGCCGCCGCTAACTGCTCGTAAACCATCGCCGCACTGTCGCCCGCCAGCATCGAACGACCGCTCAGAACTTGCGGCGCTTTGGAAACGGACCGCACGCTCTCCCAAACGCCATCATCGATCTCGGGAACAAGCGGCTCGCGAAACGGGGCGTTGACATGGACGGGACCAGCCGGGGCGCTTGCCGCCATCGCCGCGGCCCGCGCCGCCATCGTCCGCGCATAGCCGATCATCGCATCGGTCTCTTCCGGCAGCGCCAAGTCGACAAACCATTTTGCATATCGTCCGTATAAATGCAGTTGGTCAATGGCTTGCGGCGCTCCGACATCGCGCAGTTCGTGCGGGCGATCAGCCGTCAGCACGACCAGCGGCACCCGCGAATAGTGCGCCTCCACGATGGCCGGCCAATAGTTGGCCGCCGCCGTCCCGGACGTGCATACGAGCGCGATCGGCCGCTGCTTCGCTTTCGCCATGCCGAGGGCAAAAAACGCGGCGGACCGCTCATCAATGTGCATCCAAAAGCGAAACTTAGGATGAGCCGCGATCGCCATCGCCAACGGCGTCGAGCGCGACCCCGGACTGATGACCGCTTCGGTCACCCCAGCCTGCGCCAAGCCGTCGACCAACGCGGCCACGTACAACGATAACGCCTTAGTCATTATCCATCACCCCTAAAGCGGATCGCATCGGTCTCATTTTCACCGCTGTTTCCTCATACTCGCTGTCCGGGTCCGAATCAGCGACAATGCCGCAGCCGGCAAACAGAACAGCATCGTTGCCAGCGAGCAGCGCAGAGCGAATGGCGACCGCCCATTCCCCGTCACCTTCGCTGTTCACCCAACCGATCGGGGCAGCGTACCACCCGCGGTCTAGCGGCTCAAGGGAGCGAATCGCCGCCAACGCCCGTTCGCGCGGCGATCCGCCAAGCGCCGGTGTTGGGTGAAGCAACTCCACCAATCTGAGCACAGACGGCTCGCGGCAACCACGGCCGACGACCGGAGTGCACAAATGCTGAATGTGCGGCAGCTTCAGGAGCTGCGGCTGTGCGGGCATTTCCACCGCCTCACAGACCGAGGAAAAAAGGCGGTGAATCATGCGCACGACGAATTGATGCTCCTCACGATTTTTCGCATCCGCCTGCAACCACGCGCCAAGCCGCTCGTCCTCATTCGGAGTGGCGCCGCGGCGCACCGATCCGGCCAAGCATACAGAACGGCATGTCAGCCCAATCTTTTCGACAAGCTGCTCGGGAGAAGCGCCGATCAAACAGCGGCCATCTTGTTCAAAAGCAAACAAATAGGCAAACGGCTGCTGCTCGCGCAGGCGGAGAAGCACGGCGGCCGGATCGGGCGATTCTGTGAACCGCAAGCGGCGGGCGCGGGCCAGCACCACCTTGTCCAATGAACCGGCGCGAATTTGCCCGATGGCTTCACGCACCGCGGCAAGCCAACGATCACTCGCTTCCTCAACATCGGAAACAAGCGCGGGCAGCGCCGCCGGAGCATCCGCGCGCAGTGAAGCGCGATCCAACAGCCGTCCGACCCGCTCCATCTCCTGTTCTCCTTTTCCGCCGACAGGCACCGTCACCGTCAGCTGTGCCCGCCCGTCGCGGACGGTAAGAAGCACCGCTGGAGCGATGAGCTTAGCGGCCGGAAAACGACTCCATAAACCGGTTCGCTCCCGATGCGGATCAAACGAAAACCCGCCGAACAAGAGCGGCGGCTGATGGACTTCGCCATAGCTGACGACACGCTCGCTCCATTCTTGACGCTTCGCCTCCATCTCGGCAAACCGGTCATCGCCGTTATCCGTCTCCAATGTGCACACCGAGCCGAGGCCGACTAGAACTGTAGTCCCGCTTGGATTCGACCAAAAAAACCGTTCGCGAAATCCGCACGCCGGCCCTTGCATAAAAAAAGAAACCGGATCGATGTGTTCCCACGGTTCCGTCCAGCTGACAAACGGCCTCGCTGCACGCGCCGTCCATTTATGCAATTGTTGCTGAAGCTGATGTCGAAATCCAATGGCCATTCATCCTCACGCTTTCTTTCGCAAAGTTCCTTCCCCATCCCAATTCCTATTATATATAGTAGGAAATAATTTATCTATCGGAAAGGGTTGACACGCTTTCACCGTTTTCCTACACTTATTTTGAACGTAAACGAACCGTACTTTCACGGAATATAAGGGGAATGGGGACATGCAACTGTTAACGATGGACCAACGCCCGCCAGCCCGCCGCGACTGGCGTGTCTTTTGGCGGCTGACGCGTCCGCACACGCTGACAGCGGCGTTTGTGCCCGTCTGCGTCGGCACGGTGCTGGCGCTTGGCGACACATCAGTCGACTGGCTGCTGTTTGCTGCGATGCTTTTGGCTTCGCTGCTCATCCAAGCGGCGACAAACATGTTCAACGAATATTATGACTACAAACGCGGTCTCGATTCACCTGAATCCGTCGGCATTGGCGGCGCCATCGTCCGCGATGGCCTCAAGCCAAAAACCGTGCTCGCCTTGGCGTTTAGCTGCCTAGGGGCGGCGATGCTGATCGGCGTCTATATCTGCATGGAAAGCAGCTGGTGGCTCGCCGCTGTCGGCACGATTTGCATGGCGGCCGGCTACTTTTACACCGGCGGACCGTTTCCGATCGCCTACACTCCGTTTGGCGAGCTGGCAGCTGGGTTTTTCATGGGCTGTTTGATCATCTTGATTTCGTATTTCATCCAAACCGGCGCCATTCACGCCGATGTCGTTTATGTCTCGATCCCGGTGGCGATTTTCGTCGGTGCCATTTTGCTGGCCAACAACATCCGTGACTTAGAGGGCGACCGCGAAAAAGGGAGAAAGACGCTCGCCATTTTGGTCGGGCGCGTTTGGGCGGTACGCTTGCTCGCCCTCATGTTTGTCGCCGCCTTTCTTTGGACGGTCGGACTTGTGATGATTGGCACCGTTCCTCCTTGGGCGCTGCTCGCCTTAGTCAGCGTTCGAAAGGCGGTGGCGGCGACGCGGGGATTTATCGGCAAAATCAAACCGCTGGAAATGATGCCAGCCATGAAAGCGACAGCGGAGACGAATACGCAATTCGGCTTTTTGCTCACCATCGGCTTGTTGATCAGCCATTGGCTGTAACACGGTCACCATGTGGCCGTGTTTTTTTATGCTGACAAACATAAACCAGTTGGTTGCCGCCTTTATCCTCTGACCGTGTTTTTTATGCTGACAAACATAAACCGGCTGGCTGTCGGCTTCATCCTCTGACCGTGTTTTTTTTTCGTTTTCGCCCATACTAACCTTATAAAGGGCTGACGGAACGCCGCGGGCGCCCCGCCGGGAAGTGTTTCTCCCACGGAAGCGCGCCTTGATTCCGATGGGCTCCGTTTCTCGCAAGCGGTTGAGAAAACGCGGCCGGATGCCACGTCAGCCTGAACAACGCGAATGGCGAAGGAAGGAGTTGCAACCGATGTTGACGAACGAACAGCTGGCCGCCCTCCGCTCCACCTTGCTCGCGATGAAACAGGACATCGAAGAGCGGCTGAAACAAAACGACCATTTCGGCCTCATGCGCAGCCATGCCCACGATGCCACCGGCGAGCTGGCCAGTTATGACAATCATCCGGCCGACGAGGCGACCGAGCTGTATGAACGGGAAAAAGATTTGGCGTTGGATGAACATACCGAGCGCGAATGGCGCAGCATCGAGCGGGCGCTCCAAGCCATGGACGAGGGAACATATGGAACGTGCCGCGTCTGCGGTCAGCCGATCCCGTACGAACGACTGGAAGCGCTGCCGACCACCCTTTATTGCCGGGAGCACAGCCCGGACCAAACCGTCTCACAAAAACGGCCGCTGGAGGAAGGAGTGCTCATGCCGCCGTTTGGCAAATTTGATTTTGACGGCCGCGATGAGTCGGTCGCTTACGATGCCGAGGATGCGTGGCAGGAGGTCGCCCGTTACGGCACGTCCGATACCCCGTCCGACCTTGGCAAAAACGTTGACTACTACGGCGAAGTGTACGCCGAGTCGGAAGAGAACGCCGGCTATGTCGAGGACTTGGAAAACTTCGCGGCTGTCGATTTGTACGGAAAAAACGTTCACGTGTACCCGACAAGAGAACACGAACAGCTCGAACAGCAATTGGATGATGAAGGCATCATGTCCAATCTCGGCGATTTGCCGGCGTACGAAAAAGACCCGTATACGTCCGCAGGCAGTTACCGCCGTTATGACGAAAGGCCATCCGAACAACGTTTTGATGAACCCACTCCTTAAACGATCCGGGAACAATGAACTTCACACAAAGGATCATCGGCACTTTGGTCTTTTTTGAAACGGAGGAAGTGCGTGTTCCGTACTACATACTGCAACGGAACGAAACGATAAACCTACACGAAATTGAGTACCAGCTGAACGCCGATGATTGACCTAAACAAGGGTGTCTTGAGCTAAGCAGGGCACCCTTGTTCCACCTTCAACCTTTTCAGGTGGGTCCGGACCATCGGTGAATGTCAACCGTTTTCACCTTCCGTTTTGACCTAACGTTCTGCGCGAGAAAGGGAACGCGACATCTTTCTCGATTGGGGACCCTTAACTAAACGTACTTTTCTCTCAGCATCCCTCGCGAGCGAATTACCGCCTTGACCGACGAGTCAAACGCGTTTTCCCGTTCGGTCAGTTCGGCCAACGGGGTCGTTTGATCCATGAACCGACGGGGCAAACGCGTTTTCCCGGTCGTCTAGCCCGTCGATTTCCCGATTTGTCTCGTTGACCCCCGCCCCTTTAGAAGGCTGGTGAAACACCGCTGTCACACACCAATCGGCGGCATTTTCATTCAGAAAAGAAAGCGGATTTTGCAAGTTTTTTCTAAGAGACCGGTGATTTAAGGGGACAAGTCGCTTATCAAGCCCGTTTCTCAAATAGATAAGCCTTGTCGCATCAGGATCGCCTTTCAAGCGTTCCCCCATTGCTCAAGAGAAACAACCGTTTTTCACCAGCCTCCTAAAAGGTCGGTGAAAAACCGCTGTCTCACACCAATCGATGGCATTTTCATTCTGAAGAGAAAGCTGGTTCTGCAAGGTTTTTCTAATTGAGAAACAGGTGGAATCAGTCGTTTTTGCACTAAATCACCAGCCTCCTAAATGAGAAATGCGTGAGATCAGTAACGGTTTACCCGAAATCGCCAGTCTTTTAGAAGGTTGGTGAAACGCCGCTGTTTGCCTTGATTGACGGTTGAACGGTGAACATAGCAGCTGCTGCCACCAGTTTTTCTACTTGAGAAACGATTCGGAGAAGCGGTTGTGTGAGCCAATCACCGCCCTTTTCCACAAATATCCCCATCACCACCCGGATGTCGATAAATTTTGGTTGCACATCGCTTCTTATTATATTATAATATATATAAATTAATAATTATTATAAAAAGGAGGCTGCCTATGGCTTCTGCATCGTACGACTTTCACCATCTTCCGCATGTCAAAACGCAGAGTGAATCGAAGAAAGCGCTCTGGGTGACGCTGGCGCTGACGATATTGTTTACCGCTGTGGAGATCGCCGGGGGGATTCTTTCAAACTCGCTCGCCTTACTGTCCGATTCCGCCCATATGGCTTCCGACGTATTGGCGCTCGGGCTGAGCATGATCGCTCTTTACTTGGCGACACGTCCGCCCAATCCTCGCTTTACATTCGGCTTTTTGCGGTTTGAAATCATCACCTCGTTTTTGAACGGTCTGACGCTGTCCGTCATTGCGCTCTGGATCTTGTGGGAAGGCATTCAGCGCTTTCTCCATCCACAGCCGATCCAGTTTCGCCTCATGCTCGGGATCGCTGCGATTGGCCTCGTCGTCAACGCGACGCTGACGATCGTCTTAAGCCGAAGCACGAAAACGGAAGACAACTTGAACGTTCAGAGCGCCCTTTGGCATTTCATCGGCGACTTAATCAGCTCGATCGGTGTCATCGTTTCCGCGCTTCTCATTTATTGGACCGGTTGGACAGTATTCGACCCGATCATCAGCTTGGTGATCGCCGCCATCATTTTCACGGGCGGGGCAAAAATTATGCGCGAATCGTATCTCATCTTAATGGAAGCCGTGCCCGAACAATTTGACCTCGAACAAATCCGCGCCGACATTCGAACGATCGAAGGGGTCGAAGACGTGCATGATCTGCATTTATGGGCCATCTCGACCGATCATTACTCGCTGTCGGCTCACGTGTTTGTCAGCGAACACATCCAACCGCTTTGCGTCATCTTGGCGGTGAATGAACTGCTCCAAAAGAAATATGGCATTGCACACGCAACCATTCAGGTCGAACATGCAATGCTCCATGACCACGGAACCTATGGTAAAGCATTTTTAGAGAAAAAAAGAATAGGAAGATGATAAAGCTCCTTACCAAATGAATGGAGGCTGTTCCTAAGAGGTGTACCCAACCATTTGGGAACAGCCGCTTGAGAAGTGAGACGAGGAGGCTATATGTTCTCTTCAATCCCGTCTTCTACCTATCCCCCAAATGTGAGCGCCACTTCATAGGCATACATTTGATTCCCAAGAACGTAATCAAGCGGTGCTTTTCCCCGCTGATCATGCGCTTTGCGAAATGCTTCGCTTTTTGTCCAGCCAATAAACGCATCTTTTGTCTCCCACATGGTGCAAACACGCACTTCATCATAATTGTTTGGTTGTTCATTTACCAAAATATCCAAACGCACAAATCCAGGTGCTTTTTCAATTCCTTTTCTTTCTTCAAATCTTTTCACCAGCTGTGATGCGAACCCTTTCTTTACGCGAATCTCATTAGCCACTAAATACATTGCAGTCATTCTTTCGTGCCCTCCTAATGCTTTCCTTTCACATCGAAAAATTACGATCTACCTTCCCTACTTACTCACATGACTCCATGAATCACCGAGCCAACAGTGGAACTGTGCGACTGCTTAGCGGCAGCAGCATCTCTTCTTCTTTTTGGAAAGAAAAACGGTTGATGATCCTCATCATACACAATGTGTACATCTATTCCGAAAACTTCTCGGAACATTTCCCCGCACATCACCTGCTGCGGCGCTCCCTCATAAACAATACGCCCCTGTTTGACAACAATCATTCGGTCGCTGTATTGAGCTGCTTGATTGATGTCATGCAACACCATGACAACTGTAACTCCCCATTGTTTATTGAGTTGCCGAACGAGCTCCATAACTTCCAGCTGATGAACGATATCCAAATGATTCGTTGGTTCATCCAACAGCAGCAGTTTGGGGCATTGAGCAATAGCCATCGCAATCCAGGCTCTTTGCCGCTCCCCACCCGACAACGAGGGAAGAAAACGATTGGCATATGATGTAAGATTCGTTACATTCAGCGCCCATTCAATAACTCGTTGGTCTTCTTGACTGAGATTCGTTGCCCATCGTTGATAAGGATATCTTCCTAACTCTACTAATTCCGATACCGTTATGTCTAACAAATGATTTGTCAACTGTGGCAGCATCGTCATCGTTTGTGCTAATTCTTTCTGCCCCCACGACTTCAGCTGTCGTCCATCCAAAATAACCGTTCCTTCCAAAGGCTGAAGAAGGCGGGCTACAATGCGGAGCAATGTCGACTTCCCCGAACCATTCGGACCAATAATACTAGTGATTTCACCTTCTCGAATCTCCAAATTAATATGTTCAAGAGCAAACGAATCCGAGTGGCGATAGACTACATCACGAACGAAAAGCACCGAGCCCACCTCTTTTATAAAGGATATATAGAAAGAACGGGCCACCTAAAAATGAGAGGACCAACCCAACCGGAAGTTCGACTGGATCAAACCAACTGCGCGCCAATGTATCTGCCAAGACAAGAAACGCTCCTCCAGCTAGTGCCGAAAAAGGCAAAACCACTCGTTCATCATCGCCAACAATCATTCGGACAATATGTGGAATGACCAAACCGATAAATCCGACCATTCCCGATACGCTGACAGCAATTCCAGTGAGCAATGCGCTGACAACAATTAAGAAGAACCGAGACCATTCGACATGATGACCTAACAGCTTCGCCATATCGTCTCCCAATCGCAGTAAGCGAATGGGTTTGATAGCCAGTAAAGAAAGAAGCAAGCCCGGGACTCCGTACATCAACAACAATTTCGCTTGCTCCATGGTAGCGCCGCTGATGACCCCAGTCATCCATGGCAGTACTGCTTCAACCCGATCGCTGTATAACAGCATAATGGCGCTCATCGTCGCTCCTACTACCGCGTTGATCGCCACGCCTACTAGCACGATCCGTCCAATCGATGTTCCCTTCGCTTGCCACGATAAAGCGTACACTATCATGGCTGTGATAAACCCGCCTACAAATGCCGCAATCGGCAGCACAGCTAAATGTTCAGGAAATACAATTGTAATCGTTACAGCCATCAACGCAGCACCTGATGACACACCGATAATCCCCGGATCAGCCAGCGGATTTCTCATCACCCCTTGCATAATCGTTCCTGCGACAGCCAAACACATGCCGACAATCATGCCGACAATTGTCCTTGGCAAACGCAAGTCCCAAACGATCGTTTCGTTAGGAGTGTGTTTTCGTTCAATTAAGCAATCCCATACTTGCACTAAGCTTAGTTTGACACTTCCTGTAATAATTGAATAAACAAATACAGAAAAAAGGAACACAAGTAAGACCATCAATGTTAAAACTCTGCGCCGATAGTATGGATGCCGCTTCGCTCCCACAGCCATGACTTGCCTATCCATTGTTAAATCACCGCCTTTTTCCCTTTCAGCTAGGGAAACAAGCTGAAACCAATCCCTCCGCCTCTTCTTCTTTTACTAGCTGTTGTGGTAATGGAAGAAACGATTCAAAAAGACCATTACTTCACTTTCACTTTTCGTAATTCTTTATTCATGTACTCTAACGCTTTTCCGACGTTCACTCCAGGATTGGCAGCAAACAATGAATTAGGGAGGAAAACCACTCTGTTATTTTTGACTGCCCGCAAGTTTTTCCATGCACTTGTTGATAATAACTTCATGAATTCTTTTTTCACTTGCGCCTGATTGCCATGAGCAATTATAAAAATCACGTCCGGATCACTCTGGATAATGCGCTCACTGCTCAGGGAAGCGTAACCGGGATACTCTTTGATTTTGGGAAACTGAGCAGCAACGTTTTCACCGCCAGCCTTTTTCAACACATCACCAGCATAAGAGTTCGGTAATGCTGCCAAAGAAGTGACTCCTGCTCCAAAAACAATCAATGCCCGAACTTTTGTTTTGGACTTGCTGTATGTCTTGATTTTTTTATCAATTCCACTGACAAGCGCTTTTGCTTTAGACGATTTTCCAAACAGATTTCCTAATAAAATAATGGATTGTCGAATATCATCGACCGAATCGCCTGATGTCAGCACCACTTTCAATTTGAGAGATTCAGTCTTTTTCAAATAGCTTTGAAATGATTTGGAAGCGATGATTACATCGGGCTTGAGACTCACAATCTTCTCGAAATTCGGTTGATGGATATTTCCAACTTCGGGAATTCTTTTTAGTGAGCGTGCAACCGGGACGTTGGTTGTCGGCCTCCCTACGACAGAAATCCCTAAGGCTTGAAGAGTGTTTAAATCACCGCTTCCTAATACTACCACTCGTTTTGGCACGCTCTTGAATTTCACGATTCTCCCCGCCAAGTCTTTGACCTTGACACTTTTGTCTGCTGCATGGACACTTCCTGAATAGGCTGCCAATCCTCCTAGCAACAAGCAAAATACGAGAAGCAACGATACGAATCGTCTCATGGTGAGCACCCCCTATTAATGATTTTGATTATTATTATCATTAACACTTACATAAATGATATTAATTGATAATGATTATTCTTGTCAATAAAAATTTGCAAAACAAAAAATTTTTGGTTCAACACCAGAACGCGACTTAATAGACGGTCCATTCCGCTGAACAAGTGTAGGCGTTTCCTGTCCCTTCTTGGACATATACACCAAGAATGCAATAAAAAATCAAGAACAACGTTTGATGAAGAGCCAATTTTTTATCTGCCCACTTTCATTCCCGTCAAATCAAGGTCTCTAAGAGGAAGAAAGGAAAGCAAGAGCGAATACAACGATACAGATATCAACTGAGAAAGGAAGGGAAACCTTATGGAAATCGAAACGATCTTCTCGTTTTTCGGCGTCGCTGTTTTGCTTACGTTAGCCCCGGGCCCGGACATTTTGTTCGTCATCGCCCAAAGCCTGTCCCAGGGCAAACAGGCGGGCATCGCCACCGCACTCGGGCTGTGCACCGGCCTGCTTGTCCATATCAGTGCCGCCACGTTTGGCGTCTCAGCCATCATTTATCAGTCGGCCTTGGCCTTTGCCGTCGTCAAATACGCAGGGGCCGGGTATTTGCTGTACTTGGCATGGCAGGCGTTCCACGAAAAAGACGCTGGCCTAGCACTCGGGCGTCAAGAGCAGCTCGCCTTGAGATCGCTGTACAAAAAAGGCATCTTGATGAACGTGCTCAATCCGAAAGTGTCGCTCTTCTTTTTGGCGCTCCTGCCGCAGTTCGTTGATCCATCAGCGGGCCGCGTGCCGCAACAGATGTTGCTTCTTGGCGCCGTCTTCCTCATTCAGGCACTCGCCGTGTTCACCTTGGTGAGCATCGGCGCGGAAAAACTCCGCCACTGGCTGCTGTCGAACGAACGAATCGCTCGGCAAATCCAGTGGCTTAAAGGCATCCTGTTCGCCGCCATCGGCATCCAAATCGCCTTCAGCGAGCGGCCGTAGCGGCCGAAAACGAAACGAGCGGGCTGTTTTTTCAGCCTGCTTAAGATTTTTTAGCAGCTGCACACCTAGTTGACAAAGCGGGCCATCAAAAGCAAATCCCAATACGTCTTGTCATCGATTTTCGCCGCGTTTTTCTTCACCCCTTCTTCCACAAATCCAAACTTTTGATACAATCGAATCGCGTTCGTGTTGTCAGCGACGACTTCGAGGCAAACTTTTTCAATAAACGGATGTTCCGTTGCCCACTCAAGAAGCGTCGCAAGCAGCGCCTTGCCGACCCCTTGGCCCCGAAAGCTGTTTTTCACGCTCATACCAAAAGCCCCTTGGTGCTTCGTCCGTTGCTTATTACCGTTATGAAAATCCAAAAACCCGATGATATCCCCTTCCTGCTCGGCGACAATCGCCAGCTTTCCGGGATCATCCATCATTTGTTGCAACCATTGTTTTTGCTGCTCGCTCGTGATTGTTACTTCCGATGCCGTCGTCAGCAAATACGACGCTTCCGCCGCCACCGCCTTCACAAACGCAACGACCCGCTCGGCATCCTCGGGCCATGCCGTCCGTATAACAATCGGTTGGCCGCTCGCTATCACCACCCGTCTTGGTTGGATGGTTCCCATAACGATCCCTCCTTACTTGATGTCCATCCGTATAGATTCGCAAACGCGATGGCAACATCCTGCATGAAAACAAAAACATCCTCTGTCTCATAGTTGTATTGAAACATTTGCCCATTCACGACGAGCACATTTGTGCGGCGATGCGCGCTTACTACGAACACTGTCCCATTTCGGCGCGCGCCGTCCGCGAGTTTCGCCCGCCATCGTTGGGCGCAGTGACACCCACCATGGAAGCTATTTTCTCTTTAGGAACGGACATCAATGACGCCCTCGCCCGCTGGATCGAGCAAGGCATCGCAGAAGGCGTTGTCCGTGAAACCGCAGACGTCATGATGGCCGTGTACGTGTTTTCTGCACAACTGCATGCGTTGTTTGACCTTGTCGAAACAAAGGGATCGTTTTTGCTGCCGACACTCGGCAAGACGAAAGAGCAGTTTTTTGCCTACGGCCAGAAGATGATTTTCAATAGCCTCGCAAAGGAGCCGTTGCTATGAAACCAAATGAACCGAGCATGACCGCATTGATGTCCTGTTTCGTCCGCGCTTATCATACGGAACATGACACGCCTGTCATTTTTCGTGACGATATGGCCAGACAGCTGATCACGGATGAAGAATACAAACAAATCCAAACCTTTCTCGCCAACGGCTCTATTCATCAAAAAAATCGACCGAGTCCTCTTTTAAGCATCCCGCTTCAAAGAAAGACTCGGCCGACAGGTTCCTTCTTATTGCCCTTTCGTCACCATCGCTGTGGTCGCATCACTATGGTTTTGTGCGGCGTCTTCCTGCATCACAATGACCGTCAGCTGACCATGGTTCAATGCGGACAGATCGAGCGTCTTGGAAAAACTCCCATTCGAGTCCGCCGATGTCCATGCAACAAGCGATTTTTGCCCATCCGTAATGATGATTTGCACCAATGCGTTGCTTTCTGCCGTTCCTGCGATCGTATAGGCCGCTTGATTTTGGTTTGTAACGGCTGGCAGGGCGTTCAACGATGGAGCGTCAACAGCGGTATCCTTCCAAACCGTCGTGGTTGCCTCTAGGCTTACATTGCCTGTAACGCTCGTTTGAACGGCTGTAATGGTAATCAGTCCATCGCTTAACGGCGAAATATCCGCTTCTACGCGGTATCTCCCGTTTTCGTCCACCGTACCGACTGTGCTGATTTCATTCGTGCCATCGGACAACGTGACCTCCACTTCCGCTCCTGGTTCTCCCTTGCCCGTGACTTCATAAGCGGTTGCATCTGTGCTGGCATTCACATATCCTTTATTGTCAATAGACGGCTTGGCCGGAGAAGCCAACGATTTGATGAGGACGACGCTTGCCATCCGGCTTTCATTCCCCGCCTGATCGATCGTTTTCACACGGATGATGACCTTCCCATCTTTCAGCGAAGACGTATTGATCTCTACTTCATAGTTTCCATCTTCATCTACCAGCCCGCTTGCCAAGACGGATTTTTTTCCATCGGCAGCCTCCACCACCACTTTCTCTCCAGGCGTGCCTGTCCCTGTGACTGGATACGCTTCATAGTTGAAAGCGTTAATATATCCTTCATTCAACAGTTCAGGAGCCTCTATGCTCACATCTTTCCGAAGCACGTTCTTCGATTGGCCGCTTTGGTTTCCTGCCGAATCCACGCTAACCGCGGAGACCGTCATCTCTCCTTCCGCCAGTTTTCTTGCATCGATCACCGCCCGGAATCTCCCTTTGCCGTCTGCATGCACCGTTTTGGTAATGCGCTGCTTTCCATCGCTCAACGAAACCTTCACAACGCTATGGGGTTCTGCTGTTCCTTGAACAGCATAAGCGTTCTGCTGCTTGGCATTGATCCATCCTTTGTTCGTGATCACCGGAACGGAAGGAGCCTTCGTATCCTTGATCATCTTTTTCTTTACACTGCTGTACTTCTGACCCTTGACGATTTGGATGACAGATAGGGTTAGCGTCCCGTCCCGTAACGTCGATACGTTGACCGGCGCCTCAAACGCTCCGCTCTTTTGAACAACAGTGTAACGAGTGACAGATGCTTTTCCATCGGTGATGACAATTTTGATCTTCGCTCCCTTGAGCCCTTTTCCTTTTACGATATACTCTTTTACAGTCGAAGCATTCACCGGCTGTGCACTTTCAATGGCAAGCTTGGCCGGTTTCGCCGCATATGCTTCAGACTCCGCCGCCCCCACTATGGCTAAACTGACGGCTGCGAAACTAGAAACCACCCATTTTTTCCAACCCATACCGATCCCCTTTTCATGATAATTTTGCTCGTCGAAGCAGAAAGAGAAAATACGGCGCACCGATGAAGGCCGTTAAGATGCCGACCGGAATTTCGATTGGCGCCGCGATGGTTCTTCCCACCGTATCCGCGCCGATCATCAACATCGCTCCTAATAAGGCGCTGACCGGAATGAGCCGCTGATAATCCGCCCTTGTCAACAAACGGGCGAGATGGGGGATGACGAGTCCCACAAATCCGATCGGACCCGATACGGCCACGGCGCTTCCGCACAAACCGACCGCGATGAGGAAGATCAGGAAGCGCGCCGCCTGAACACGCATTCCCAAGCTTGCGGCGACATCATCGTGCAACTGCAAGACATTCAGGCGGCGATAACAAAGGTAAGCCAACGCGAGCCCCATCACCGACCAAGGAACAATGAGAGCAACATGTTCCCATGTCCGTCCCCATAAACTCCCCGCCAACCAAATGACCGCAGCATCAATCCCTTTGGTCGCAAAAACCAAAATCCCCGTAACAGCCGCCTGAAACAAGGCGTCAAAAGCAATCCCTGATAGAGCAAACCGCCCTTTATCCATCCCTTTCTTCCAGGCAAACGCATACACGCAAAGGCCGGCGAAGAGAGCCCCGAAAAAGGTGGCAAACGGCAGGCCGCTGGCAGGAAAGTGCGGAATGATCAGCAATGCCAGCACGGCAAACAAGCTGGCGCCAGCCGTCATTCCAATGACATTCGGAGCGGCAAGCGGGTTTTGCGTCACGGCTTGCAACAGCGCCCCCGATACGGCGAGGTTGGCACCGACAAACATCCCAACCAATATTCTTGGCAAGCGATATTCCCACACGATTTCCCCGTTGAGGGAAGACGTTCGGTTGAACAATGCCTGCCATACTTGCGAAACAGGGATTTTCACATCCCCGAAACAAGCGGCGAGAGGCACGATGATGACAAGAAGCAACGCCAAACCGGCCACAAGTCCCAAATCACGCTTACGCATTCCATTCTCCCTGCTTCCTAATCAAATACAAAAAGTATGGGCAACCAATGGCGGCGGTAAACACCCCGACGGGAAGTTCAATCGGCTGCGCCACTAAGCGTGCAAGCAAGTCCGCCATCAAAAGCAACATTCCCCCGCACAAGGCGCTGACTGGAATGATATGCCGATAATTCACACCGACCATTTTTCGGACGATGTGCGGGATCATCAAGCCTATAAACCCGATCACCCCGGATACGGACACCGCACTTCCAGCCAAAATAATAATGATGACTGCCATCACTGTTTTGAGAATTCCCACGTGAATACCAAGCCCTTTCGCTGTATCATCGCCCAGCTCCAACAGATCCAGTTTCGAAGCGATCATGATGGAGACAAGCAAGCCGGCGAGAGACCATGGCGCGATCATCGAAAAATGACGCCATGTCAATCCATTTAACCCGCCGGCCAACCAGGCATATACGGCGGCCGCATCTTGACCAAGCAAGACCAAAATTCCAACCGTGATCGCATGCAAAAATGCGCTGACAGCCACTCCGGCAAGGGTCAAACGAACCGGGGAAAGAGCGCCTCTCTTCAAGGACAAACTGTATACGAGAGCCCCTCCAACCGCCGCCCCCAAAAAGACAAGGGGAGAAAAGAAAAACAGGGGAAGGCCGGCAAAAAAATATTCGATAAGGACAACCACCACAGCAGCGCCGCCCGACACCCCCATGATTTTCGGCTCAGCCATCGGATTCTTGGTTAAGCACTGCATCATCGCGCCAGCGACCGCCAGATTCGCCCCAATCAAAACCGCTAGAAGGGCGCGGGGAAAGCGCAGATCCCAAACCACCGTTCGTGCTTTGGATCCATCGTCATGAAAAAGAACATCGATCACCTTTTGAACCGGCACGAAAAACGGACCAGAGACCAACGAAACGATCATCAACAAAACGATGCCCAATCCTGCTATGGAGCTGATCCATATGGCTTTTTTTCCGTATGTCAAAGATGACATCCTCTCGCTAGCCCCATCCCATCACTGATAGCGTTTTAAAATGGATGCTGCTTCTTTTACAATCAATTTCGCTGCCAACGGTCCCCGACTGCGAGACCAAAGATCGCGATTGACTTCCACCACCCGCTTCTTTTTCACCGCTTTTAATTGGGACCAAATCGGGTTGGCTTTCACTTTTTTCAGATCATTCTTCCCAGGATCTGTATAGGCAAACAGCACATCTGGGTCGATTTCTAAAATTCGTTCTAAACTTACCGTTTTAAAGTCGGAGTATTCATCCCCTTTTTCCTTAAAGGCATAATCCGCCTTAAGGGCAGTAAAAATCGATCCAGAGAATGAGTTGTCCTGCCATACGTTAATGCCATCTTTATTGACGAAAAAGCCCAATACACGAAGATTTTTATCTTTTAATTTTGCTTGTTGCGATTTCAATTCTTTATAAAACTGGTTCACGAACGATTTTGCCTTCGCCTTCCGGCCTAAGATGTCTCCCAATACAAGGAGCTGGTTCATCGCCTCTTTGTAGCTGTTTGCGCGGAATCCCGCCACGGGTGCAATCTTTTTCAACTGAGGAATCATCGCTTTATGAAACTCAAATTCATGGTCGATAATGATTAAATCCGGTTTGAGCGCTGCAATTCTCTCCAAACTCGGGGCGCTAAGAGCCCCAACGCTCGGTACACCTTTTAATTTATTGCGCAAGTATGTAGGCACCGTTCCCGAATTCGAAATCGTATAGCCCACCGGCTTTAATCCTAACGTAACCACGGCATCGGTCCCCGCCATGCTTAACGTGACAATCCGCTTCGGGGTTCCCTTAATCACCAGCTTGCCAAGCTCTGTTTTAAACACCCTTGTCTTGGCTGCAGCCTGCACCGATGCGGCCGGTTGAGCCAATGGCACAAGCAGCACGAGCAGCGCCATCAGCACGGCAAGAAGAGAAGTCCATTTTTTCTGTACCACGTTACATATTCCCCCTTCAACTTCTATTTAATAATGATAATCCTTATCAATCGAGATCATAATTGATATTGAATATCTTTGTCAATAAAATGATAAAAAATCCTTTGTCTTTCCCCCATCAACATGCCGCTTCATCCATGATGCCGCATTTCTTCATCAATGAGCTAGTGGAGATTGACTTGGTCGCAACGAATAAACCAAATGATTCCGGTCATGCTAAAAGCGAACCTTGGTGTGGAAGGAGACGAACAAACATGAACTTACAATCCGGCAAATTGTACTGGCCCACCACCTTGCCAGCCCCGCCGAGCTACCCGGTCTTGGAGGAAGATATTGACTGCGATGTACTCATTATTGGCGCAGGCACCTCGGGCGCCCAATGCGCCTACTTCCTGAGCGACACCGACCTTGACATCGTCGTCGTCGACAAGCGAAAAGCGGGACAGGGGAGCACGGCTGTCAACACCGCCCTCATTCAATACTTGGGGGAAAAAATGTTTTTCGAGCTGATCAACAGTTTTGGCGAAGCATACGCAGCCCGGCATCTCAAGCTTTGCGAACAGGCCATCCGCGATCTCGCTCAGGCTGCCGGAAAGCTGCCGCTCGATTGCGAATTTGTCACCCGCGACAGTTTGTATTACGCCAGCTCTTCTGAAGATGTAAGCAAGTTGGAAAGCGAATACGCCGCTCTCCAGAAACACGGCTTTGCCGTCGAATGGTGGACGGAAGAGCAAATCGCCCGCCACTACCCGTTCCGCAGACCCGCGGCGATGCTGACGAAAAACGATGGCGAAGTCAATCCATACAAACTGACGATCGGCTTGCTTGAATACGCCAAAAACCGCGGTATCCGCCTGTTCGAACAAACCGAAATCAACGGAAAAAAACTAGAAAAAGACAAAGCGATATTTTATACGAAAACAGGAGCGGTCATCCAAGCAAAATCCGTCATCATCGCCGCGGGATATGAAACGTTAGATTTCAAAAAGGACCGGAACGCTGTGTTGACGAGCACGTACGCGGTAGTCACCAATCCGGTCGATGATTTCTCGAGCTGGTACAACCGGACGCTCATCTGGGAAACCGCCCGTCCCTACATTTACATGCGGACGACCGCTGACAACCGCGTGATCATTGGCGGGTTGGATGAAGATACGACCTACGCCGATGAACGCGACGCGAAACTCATCCATAAGCGCGACCAGTTGATCGCCGAATTCAACCAGCGCTTCCCCACCATCAACGTGCAGCCGGAATTTTACCTCGGCGCCTACTACGCGGGCACGCATGACGGCTTGCCGATCATCGGGGTGTATGACGAATATCCGAACTGCTATTTCGTCTATGCTTACGGGGACAACGGGGCGGTCTACAGCATGGTGCTTGCCAAATGCCTGCGCGACTGGATCGCAGCCGGCCGAAGCGATGACGCCCAACTCTATCTGCCCGAGCGCCCCTTGGCCTCCACGCTGCGGACGTGATCATACCTTTTCGCGCACACGGACGGTCACAAAACGATCGTTCCTCATGGGCTGGGGCAAAAACCAAAGGCTGGAAACAGAGATGGGGATCGAAAAGGGCGGCCCTTGGCCTTAAGGCAAGTACAGGATGTCCAACCAATGTTTCAGCGCATCGGCAGGAGGAAAAGGGGGGCAACACACGCGGAACCCCCCTCCCTCTCCCCAGCCAAATTCGCCGACTTCACTCCGCTTGTCCTTTGAGACCAACTTTTGCGCCTAATTCCGCAAGCCGCATACCAATCTATGGTGAATAGCGACTCTGCTAACACCATCTTTTTCTATCAGCCGTCTTCAATGCAAAAGCTCTTTTTAAGCCATTGAGTATATGAGATCATAGAATTGTTTAAAGAGAAAATACAATTGATATCAGTGGAATCCAAGGAATGATGTTGATTACTTGATAATTGTCATATTACCTCCCCATACTGCTCCTGCAGCAGTACCAACCTCAACTTTCTGTTTGTTACCTCCACTTAGGACCATTTCAATCGTTCCACCAGTTGCCGCTCCCCAAGCTGCCCCTTTAGCAGCACCATTAGCAATGGATTTTTGAAGGAATTTCGGATCGTTCGGGAAAGCTTTGTGTAAAAGACTGGAAATGGAACTCATAAAATTTCTCCCCCCAAAATATATATAAATATTCAAAATATATATAATACATTGAATATATTACTATATATACTATCATATGTAAATATTACCATATAAATAGTTTTATATTTTACATTCTTTTTACATTTTTAGCAAAATTACCGATAAACCTCCGATAATCATAAGAAGTGACAATCCTAACAACCAAGCTGAAAGAATAGGTGTTGAGAAAACATCTAAAATCTCTAAGAAGATAACAACCATTTTCCTTTTAAAGCTTAAATCCTTTTTTTCCTCCCAACTTTCTTTTAATGAAACCACTCCGAACGGTAATAAGATAACCCCTATGATAATTAAGCCAATTCCTAAAATCATGTATAGTCTCCTCCTAGCTATTATGTTGTATTTTCATATAGTTGATATTTCTTGTTCTCATCGTTCGCTGTAATCTTAGATATCGCTAATATTAATTGGCGATTTCTCCTTTTCTCTCCTGCAAAGATATAAATAAATATTACCCGTGGTGCTAGTTGAGTCTTAACGCTCAACTAGCCCAAGAACAACAAGCGAGTAAGCCAGTAAAATACCATCCAGTGCCGTTTCAAATCCAGAAACCGAGTTCGCTCGAATCTCGGTGATCCGATACGAATCGACTAAAATCGAAAACACGGTTTCCACCACTTTACGTCTCACATTTCGCACCCTAACAGGGTAGAAAGAAAGGATTTTTTATTTCGTTTTTTAGAATACCATTTCGACCAACACAACGAGCGATGGCAATCCTTTTTTTACCATCTCTAGTCGTTCCGTATGACGTTACACGTAAATGTTCTCATCCATGCCCAATCCCTGCAGGATCCTTCGCTGATCAAGGGTGAGCGGTTTCCCTAACGCGCGTTGGATGTGCCCATCCGGCAGCTCCAGTAGGACGACGTTCACATACCGGAACAACTGAAAAATTGCCTGTCCGGTGGGTCGGGTCAGTTTCCGGCCTCCCGCGCCCTTTCATGGGCGTTCCGGGGTAATGAGCTGACGCACCCGGCACTGGAAGACGCGGTAAATGGCCAAGGCCAACAGAAACAAATAACCCAATACTGCGACCCGTTCTGGTTTTTTGACGTAAATCTCATCCGTAAAGAACGGGTCTTTCAAGAAAGAGAAGTTCATCTCCACGTAGATTTGGCCTTTATACAACTTCAAGATTTCTTTTGCCTCCATCGGTTGACCCTTCCATTCCTTCGGAACGGTCGTAATGAGGACAAACCGGGACGCTTTCCGTCTCGCCTGTTCCCAAGCGTTGGGGTCGAATTCGGCGCCAAGACGCACGAAATACAGCGTCTCCATCTCGGGTTCCGCCCCTTTTTTCGGTCGTCCGCGCCGTTTTTTCGGGCGTACGATCTCTTCGATTGCGGCTTCCACCCGATGAAACTGGGGACGAAGGGACGCCTTGAGGGAGGCCAAGGCTTGTTCGGCGTCTGCCCGGCAAGAGAAGGGGTGGCGTTCCCAGCGGGCTTGTTCCTCGCGAAGAAGCTCCGCTTCTTTGGTCCGCTCTTTGTCGAGCGTCTTTCCTTTTCGCTGGTCGAGCGCGCTCGATTCGACGACGATCAGCCGAACGGGATGGCCTTCATAAGTGGAGGCCGTTTCCCATACCCGATACGTGGCACCGTTTTTCTCCGCCAGCGTAAAGGGGTCGTTCCACGGGATAGGAGGCGAATCGGCCTCCGCCAATGCCTGTTTCACGATCCGAAGCGACGAAGGGCCCCGCGTGATCAAAAAGGCGTTGGCGGCTTTCGTTTGCGCCAAGGTCTCTTTCGTCATCGCGGCGGAATCCGCCACGTAAATCCATTCATCTTGGATCTTGGCTTGCTTCAGCTGTTCATGGACACGGGAGAGCCCCTCGGGATTCCACGTTTTGTCCGGCACGTTGCCGTCGTGCCCATCGCCGGAAAACGGGATGCCGTCTTCGTTGCCGATCAGTCCGAAACCGATTGGTTTTTGCCAACGATGGTGCCGGTTGTAGCCATGTGTGATCTGCAGGGCCTCTGACGAGACCGATTCATACGCGCCGTAAACGGTCTTGTCCGTCGTATCGGCGTGGAAGACGCGAAGAGAGAGGCCTTCTTTCTTGTCGATCTGCACGAGGCAAGACGAAAGGACTTGATGGAGATTCGCCTCATACAAGCGTCCAAATGACGCGTGATGGCATCGTCGTTGAACCAAGACGGATCCAGTCCTGGCCGAATCCGCTTCGGCCAATCGATGTCATGCGCCCATTGTTCCCAATGAACGAGCGCTTGCCGGCCGCTCAAGATATCCAGAAACGATATCGCTGGCTCGAGTTTGGCATTGTGGATCCACGGGAACGAGATGATCAATCAACTGAGGAAGGTCAAGATCTTTGAACAGGGCGCTTATTCTATTCAAATAAGAACTTTCATAAATGGCCCGAATTCGAACGTCCATGATGGGCAAACTCCTTTGCTTTCCTTGTGTTTCAAGGTTTGATTCGACAGGAAGATAAAAAAATCCTCCCGATTTTTGTCGAGAGGGTGCGAAATGTGAGGCCTTTGGTGTTTTCTTATCCCATTTAACCAGTGTTTCCTCAATTCCTTGTAGGAGATGTGTTTCATAACAGAACGACGGTGGCCAAGGCGGACTTTCATTTTAATTCTGCTCAGCTTGCTTGCTTCTGAGATTATTCATTGAAAGTTCTTTGTTAAATTTCTTTAAAGCGATGAATAAGACTACAAATAACACAGAATAAACAATTCCTAAGGAGATGTTAGGAATTCTTAAAGCAATATCTCTACTCACATATTTTTCCGCCAGATTTACAATTCCTCCTCCAAGCAACATGCCTAATGGACTCATTCCCCAAGATAGTAATTGAAAGACTCCACCTACCCTGCCTAATTTATTATCAGGGATTATTCTCTGACGCAATGATAAGTTACAAATATTGAAAGTTACAATAAAAAAGCTGGCAATAAAATAAAGAATTCCAACAATAAACGGATTGCTTGTTAATCCAACACTTCCAAGTGTAAATCCCATCATTAATAGCGACGTTAAAATGGTAGCATTAAAACCGAATTTATTTTTCAATAACGATATACTTTGGCTACCAATAATGCTTCCAATAGTGCCAACGGCTATTAACAGTCCAAATCCAGAGGAGTCTAGCTTTAATATCTCTTTCACATAAAAAACTTGTATGGCCAACGTAGAGGTGAACATGAGAGTAATTCCAATCCCCATTAAGGCTAAAGTCAACAATAATTGGTTTCTCCAAACAAATTTTACTCCTTCAAGAATATCTAACTTATTCTTTTTATTTAAAGCATGATTTTTCAAACTAGCTGTTGTCTTTAATAAAAATAAAAAAGGAATAGTGGCTAGGAGTGAAATGATATCGAGAGCAAATGGGATAAATATTCCAAAACTAATCAGGATTCCGCCTATGGACCGTCCTACCACATCGCTCATAGTTAGTCTTGAAGTCATTATATAACCGTTGGCTTTCTCTAAAATATCTTTTGAAACTATAGAAGGAACTAATGTTTGGGCTGTACTGTCAAATACTACTTTTGTTATTCCGATGAGAAATGCTGCGAAAATTAACAGAGGGATGCTTATTATTTTGAATAAAATACTTACATTTAGTACAATCAACACTATTATTCTAATAATGGCTGCTACAATCATTAATTTCTTTTTTGGATAATAATCAATGAGGGCTCCTATGTATAAACTGAATAACAACCAAGGTAAAGTCATCGAGGCAGAAACCAACGAAACAGAAAATGTATTAGATGTAATCGTAGATGCTAACCAAGGCATAGCCAGTAACGTCAGCCCATCACCAAAGGTGGAAAAAGATACAGCTATAAGTAAATGATAGAAATTGCGTCCTAATCTTTTCGACAATTTTATTCACTCGCTTTTTTGATGAGGAAATTAACTATATACATGCTCATTAAAAGATTCACCTTCGTATAACTGGTGCCCACTCCGGTGATACTGCTCCTAAGGAAAAGCATGGGAAAGGAGCGGAATTCGGCATGAAACGTCTCAAAATCACCGACCATCACGGATGGACGCCCCGGAAACTCCGCAAGCAGGAACGGAAAATCAAAAACGCTCAGCTCCGCCAACGCGTGATGGCTGTCCGCCTAGTCATGGAAGGATAGTTGGGCAAAGAGGTTGCTTCCATGGTCAATGTGTGCCGCCAAACCGTTTCCCATTATGTGTCGCTGTTTAACGAAGGCGGTCTTGAACTCCTGCTTCATCGGGATGTTGCCCCTTTGCGGGAGCCGTTTCTCACCGAAGAACAACAGGAAGAGGTCAAACAACTCGTGTTGACCACGACCCCTGCGGAGCTGGGCTGGGACATCGCTTCGGCGTGGAATACGAAGATCCTTCAATCCTATGTGCACCACCGTTATGGCATCTCCATTTCCCGCGAAGCCTTGCGAAAACTCTTGCATCGAAAAGGGCTTTCTTGGACCCGGCCGACCTACACGTTGGCAAAAGGAGACCCGGACCGGCAAAAAAACTTCGAGAGACAAATGGATCTGATAAAAAAAATTAATCGGTCCGGATTCCGTCCTGTTGTACATCGATGAAACGCCTATCCGGTCGTATCATGTACTGCGTACGACATGGTCGGAGGTTGGCCATCAAAAGCAAGTACCGACGTTCGGCCATCATGCCCACGTATCGCTGTTTGGCGCGGTTAACGTCCATGATGACGAAACGGTTCTTCATCCAGCAGGGGCGGCCAATGCGACAACGTTTTTGGATTTCCTGCGAGTTCTCAAAGAGCGTTACCCGGATCGGCTCATCGTCTTGGTGCTGGATAACGCCCGAATTCATCATGCCAAAATGGTGAGAGAGTGTTTGCGGGAAGAAGGACCGTGTTTTCACTTCATTTCCCTTCCTCCGTATTCTCCGCAACGGAATCCGATCGAACGCTTGTGGAAATGGCGGAAAGACACCGTCATCGCCAATGTGTTTCACAACGATCGAAACGATATCACTCAAGCCATTACACGAAAAGCGCGCGGCAACAAACACCAATAAGATATTTGCCATCCAAGCTACTTTTTTTGACATACATGTCGGGAGATGATAATATGTTTTATACAGAAGCCCTTCCCGAAGGTCGGGCTTCCGTTTGGATTTACTTGCGGCGCTTCTTTTTGGAGCGTCGCTTTTTCTTTTGGTTTCGTCCTTCTAGGAGGCTGGTGATTTAGTGCAAAAACGACTGATTCCGCTCATTTCTCAATTAGAAAAACCTTGCAGAATCCGCTTTCTCTTCTGAATGAAAATGCCGCCGATCGGGGTGTGACTGCGGTTTTTCACCGGCTTTCTAGGAAGGCGATAGTCGCTAGGACGAAACCGGCGATATTACAAAGTTTCTCGATGATGTCCAGCTGCGTTCCATGTCAATATATTAAGTACAACTTGTGGTGAAGATCCTTAAAAACTATGAATTTGAAATTTCCTCCAATAAATCTAAACTCCATATTTTCTTACAGATTTCTTTATATAGTTTCTGCCTTTCTATCAACTCGGCTTTAGTGAATTGGGCATAAGGTTGAAAAGGGAGATTGGCATTTTGTATGAATCTCAAAAACGATGGATTATTCCTGTAACAGTTTACATTCAACGTTCTTGCCAATAAATTTTCACTATCATATTTAACGACTTTCTTAGTATATTCCATATCTTGTAAGCTTCTGTTTTTATCCCTTGGTAGTATTAAAAGACCTCCAAATTTATTTCTAAAGTTTTTAAATTCCTCTTCCGTTGCAAAATCTACTTGATGATTTCCTTGTGTATAATCGTCTGCCCAAATATGCTCGATTTCATATGGATTCTTCTGCTGACGATTAACATAATTTGCGAAACTACTGTTAATCCCACAATTCTGTTCCAGATAGTATGTCATTCTCGACAGAATATGTAACATATACCTTCTTGTAAACTGATTCAAATAAAAACCATCTATACCTTCTAAAGTATATTCCATTGCCTTTATATAATCCTTCAAGATAGACACAAGTTCATTGACACTTTTTCTTCTAATTTTCTTAGTAATATTAAATACAGTATATCGGATAGACGAATAATCGACTGTCTTAAAGTTAAACACACGCACTGCAATAAATTGGTCAATAAAGCAAGAAACAAGTTTTATCTTTTTATTGATAATGTCCATTGTATCGCTTGGTGCAATGGAGGCAAGAATAATCTGATACTGTAATGTAAAGCCCCTATCAGCATTATAAAACACATATTCATACTCTTTATCGAATGAACTGGAGTATTGTTTTAAACGAATATATAGATCCGAAAAAGTATTGAAATCTTTTAATACAAACCTCTCAAAATCCGAACTTTTATTTAATTGCATAATGGATTTATTTTCCCTAACCCATTTATGAAAGGTTGTACCGATTATCTCAAAATCCTTGTTCTCCGCATCTCTTTTCCCTTCTCTTATAGATTCTGCATACTGTGCTCTTAGCCAGTTTTTAATAAAGTCAGCATCTCCGTCTTTTTCAATTTCTTTTAATTTCAATACTTTTGCTTTCCATAAGTCGTTTGCTTTGTTTCGCGTATTATCATCATCGATTTCAGATAGTAGATACCCTTTAAGCATTTCTGTAGGAGTAAGCCTTAATCCTCTATCATTCATAGTGACAAACACTTTATGAGCATCTTGTTCTGAATCCGTTCTTATCTCAATAAAAACAACATTGTCTATCAACCACTCAATAAAGACCGGAAGAGCTTCACCTTTTAACTCATCCGGAAAAATTTCTTCAATATCCTTATAGCGATTATATAAATTGATAACGCTCTCTGATGTTTCATTGGTTATGTCATAATCTCCATTATCGAATAAGCCTTCCAAACAGGGTTCCCTTTCTGGGACATTAATACAAAAAGTTTTCTGCCCATACATTTCAGAATAAATCAAGTTATCAATGTTTACTTTTGAATAAGTGGAATTTTTTTGCAAATTATTTAGATAGATAAGCAACAGTGTTATAGACGAGAGACGTTGTTGACCATCAATAATCGCATTATCATTTGTCAAAATAATGGGTCCTAAGAAATAATTCCCATATCTCATTACATCCCTTTGAGAATCTCCCACTTGATAAAACTCAAAGAATTCATTTGTTAAATCTTCTATTAATTCCTCAATCTGTTTTCGTCCCCAGTTGTATTCCCTTTGGTAATATTGAACGGTATAACGATTATTAAAAAGCGTTCGAACAATCACTGCATTTCCAGTTATCTTATTCATATAAATCTCCCCTTTTTATAAAACGCATTAAAATCGCAGTTCCTGTAATGTTTGAAATGATGATGTATAAAATTTTGTGTAAAGCATTTTACTAGATCAAAAGAAAAAAGGTAGGGTATTCTCTGATTTGGACAAAAACACATTCCAGAGAAAGGAGTACCCTACCTATGTCTAAAAGAAATATACCGAATGTCGACTGGGCAAATCAACTGGAAAGCGTCATTCGTCAGTTTGTGAAGGAAAAATTAGAGCTGATTATGCGGGAAGAAATCAAACATTTCCTCGAAATCGAACAGGCTGGAACGCCGAATATGAGAAACGGCTACTATCAGCGAAATCTAGATACGCAATATGGCCGGATTGAGGGTCTTTTGGTTCCAAGAGACCGAAACGGGGAATTTCAAACACAGTTGTTTGCCCCTTATCAACGCCACACCGGCTGGCTGGAGGAAGCCATCATTAGGATGTATCAAAGTGGCATGAGTACACGGGAAATTGGCAAGTTTATCGAACGAATTCTAGGAAATGCTTATTCTCCAGCGACGATCAGCCGGATTACCGATGTCGTGAAGGAAGACATCGAGAAATGGCACAATCGTCCTCTACATCAGCGTTATTCGGTCTTATATTTGGATGGTTTATACGTAAAACTTCGTCGCGAAACCGTGGAGAAAGAAGTCATTTATGTGGTGTTAGGGGTGAACGAAGAAGGATATCGCGAAATTCTTGATTTCTTTGTGGGAGGACAAGAAAGTGCCTATGTATGGCAAGAAATTCTTCAAAACCTCTACCAAAGAGGCGTCAAGGAAGTGCTTCTGGGCGTATTCGATGGTCTTCCGGGGCTGGAGGAAGCTTTTCGCTCGGTTTATCCGAAAGCCGATGTGCAGCGTTGTGTCGTTCACAAAGTACGTAATACCTTACATCGTGTTCGGAAAAAAGATCAATTTGAAGTGGCAGAGGATCTCAAACTGATTTATCGCGCCCCGAATAAGAAGATAGCGTTACAGATGTTTCAACAGTTTGAGTCGAAATGGTCCAGCAAATATCCAAGAGAAGTTCAATCTTGGGCCAATGAGTTGGATGTCCTCCTTACATTTATGGATTATCCAAGCAGTATTCGAAGTGTGATTTACACGACGAATGCCATCGAACGAACGATCAAGGAGATTCGGAAACGCCTAAAGCCGATGAACAGTTTGAGCAGTTTAGAAGCCGCTGAAAAAGTCGTGTATTTGACCATTCAAGATTTTAATGAGAAATGGGCAGGGCGAAAGTTACGAGGATTTGCCGAAGCGCATGAAGCCCTTCAACGAATGTTTGAAGAACGCTACAATTAACCAAATATTGTAAATAAACAAATAAGCAAAGAAAGGGGATTTCCTCTGTCCACACAGGAGACTGAATATTCAGTCTCCTGTGTGGAGAAAATCAGTCCCCTATCAATTCAAATCCATTTCAGAGAAACCCTACCCCATTTACATTACACAAAATTCTTGACGGTACCTATGGAGGAAATAGGGATTAAGTACGTTAGGGAGATTGAGAAAAAGCATATTGATAAGTTCATTATATGGCTCAAAAAGAAAGGGCTAAAGGCGACCACCATTAATACGTACATGAGAGCTACGAGGGCATTCCTTTACTTTGCTATGAGGGAAAATTATTTAGTCAAATTCGAGATTAACCTTATTAAAGCCGATAAACAGCAAAAAGAGCCATACACAGAGGAAGAAATTAAAAAGCTAATTAAAAAGCCGAATTTGAGGGAATGTGGCTTTGTAGAGCATAGAAATTGGGTATTGGTTAACTATCTTTTAGAAACAGGTAACAGGCTTAATACAGTCCTTAACCTTAAAGTTGGGGATATTGATTTAGAAAATGGAATGGTGGTATTGACGACAACAAAAAATAGGAAGGCGCAATACAATCCGATAAGCGAGAATTTAGTCAAAATCTTAAAGGAATACATTAGAATGTATGGGCTAAAAAAAGATGATTATTTGTTTGTTAATGAGTTAGGCGAACAAATGACAAGGAACTCCATGCAACACGCCATAGCACGATATAACAAGAAAAGAGGGGTTGAAAAAACTTCTATTCATGCGTTTAGACATACATTCGCCAAGCACTATATAACAAGTGGAGGGGACGCTTTTAAGCTACAACGCTTGTTAGGACACTCTACGTTAGATGTTACGTTGAACTATGTTAATTTGTACGGAACAGATTTAAAAGAGGACTTTGACAAGCATAGCATTTTAGCCAAGTTTACAGAAAATCCAAGAATGAGAAGAGGAAGAAGGAATTAAGGAGGGGCACTACTTAATTGTAGTGCCCTTTCAAATTAAAAATTTAATAGTCTGAATTATATGTTAAAATTTCGTTGAACAATAAAAGGGGAGGGGAAATATGTGTTTCGAAAAAAAGTTACTTTTTTGACTTGGAATTTACGTCATGGGGGCAAAAAGACTGAAATTAATAACATAATATCATCATTAATTTTCCATGATACCGATGTTATTGTTTTGACTGAATACCGAGAAAATGAAAATGGTAATCTAATTATTTCCACATTAAAAAAGAATGGTTGGACTTATGCTCAATCATCAAATCCCCCAAAGAATGAGAATGGAATTTTAATTATGTCTAAACTACCAATTGAAAAAAGAAACTTAAATTCCGATGAACTCCCAGAGGCTTTACATAGATGGAATGAAGTTTATATCCCTGCATTTGATATGTATGTATTAGGGATTCATATTCCCAATATTAACGAAAAAAATGATAAAAAAAATCATTGGGAAAAAGCAATTTCCTACGCTAAATCAAACTTACATAATAGGTGCATAATCATTGGCGATTTTAATTCATGCTTAAATGAGGATTGTGAAGGCACAGCAATCAAATATAGCGATTATTTGCAGGAATTATTAAAACTTGGTTGGATAGATAGTTGGAGAGAATTTAACAAAGGTGTAAAAGATTATAGTTGGTACAGTAACGTCCAAAATGGATTTAGAATTGACTATGCTTTTATTTCTCCTTTACTCAAAGAAAATCTTTTAGTGAGTTATCATTCACATAGGGAGAGAATTAAAAATTATTCAGACCACTCTATTTTAGTAGTAGAGTTAATAATGCAATAAGTGGGTAGTATTGAGGGGGTTTTTATGGATAAAAAGGAGTTTGAAGAGTTTCGAAAACGTGTTGAAGAGGAAATGAAACGAATAAAAAGAGAAAGACCAATCATGAGCGACAAATTTACTTACAAAGAAGAGGGAGAAATTATTATCCATCTCCCAAAGCAGAAGAACGAGCAGGATTAGTACAGGGGTAGCGACAAGCTATCCTATTTTTTTTCATTTTTAGTGATAAAAAATCGTTATTTATTGACTAATACATTGAAGCATTTTATATATTTTACGAATTTAAGGGGGGAAGAAGCATGGCTAGCACTATCTATACTCCAAAAGAGATTGCAGAAAAACTAAAAATAACATCGGCAACCGTTATTAATTGGATTAAGCGAGGGGATTTGGAAGCTTTGCGAGTAGGCAATCAGTGGAGAATAACACAAGAACAATTAAATGAATTTATACTGCAAAAGACAATGAATAAGGGGGAAAACAATCATGAGAAATAATCAAGTGTTGGAAATGTTGAATGAAAAGTTCGGAAACCGAGCAAAGAGAACTTCTTACATTATGAATGAGCAGGAGAGGGAATTTTATCAACAGGCACAAGCTAAAGGAAATGTCGCTGAAATGATTAAGTTAAAAACCGGAATGTATTATAAGGAACAGCGACAAAGAGCCTTTGAAGAGGAGTTACAAAACATTGACATTGAAAAGGTAGTGAAGGAACTCCGAGAGATTGAACCGAAAAAAGAAAAAATTGAGAAGCAAATTACTGATATGGTTGAACAGGAAACGGAGAAGATTAAGCAGGAATTTGAAGCCGAACAGCAAAAACTATTCCGCAAAGGCGTACAGCATGGAAGCATAAGACACTTGCTATTGCAAGATGAATACAACAAAAAGCTAGATGCTATTCTACAACACCCGAAAGTGTTAGAAATGCAAAGGGAATTATTCGAACTCCGAGAACGGCAACAACAGTTAGAATACTTAAAGCAAAAATTCCGAGAAGATAATAAAGAATTGATTGAGGAGTTAAAGCGGGAAAAAATTAAACGACAGCTTAAAGAGCTAGATTTAATTGACTAATGGGAGGAAAGAAAATGGAGACTGTAACCTTTTATTCAGAAAATCCTTATCTCTTCATTAGACATCAGAATATAGGCTATTTCATAGACGATATTAAAGAGCATAATGCAGGTATACAGTTTCGTAACGGAGTCTATAAGACTTCCGATAGCAACACTATAAAGGCGTTCAGGGCTTATATACGAGTCTTTGTTTCTAAAGGCATTAAACCACCAATATGGGAGAAAGGGCAGGATTTAGGGCATTTACAAGCCAATATAGAGGAGATTAAGGAAGAACCTAATCAAGTCGATTATGCAAGCAAAATAGCTGAATTAGAGCGATTTATTAGAAGGTAGGTACAATAGGTACCTACCTTTTTATTTCAGAAAAATAAAGGCTTTTAATCCTTATATGACAAGCATTTGAGCAGATAGAGGGGAGGGGATAAAGTGAAACGGAAAAAGCATTTTAGAACATCGGCAGACATTAGGAGAGAATTAACACACCTATATTATTTGGTCGAACAAGATGAAATTGACAGAAAAAAAGCGGAAACCATGAAGGGCATTTTAAACAGTATCCAGCAGAGCATATACGGAGAATTAAAAGAAAAGGAGATACAAGAAATGGAACGCTTATCCGCTTTATTAGAACAGGAGGGGAAACAATGAATAGCCGGACAAGAAAACTAATCGAATTAGCACAGCGGAGACTACAAGAAAGCAAACAGCAACAGCTTACAGACGAGCAAAGGCTTTTAATCCAAAAGCTAGCCGAAGTGTATAAACTTCAGTTAGAAATAGATGATGACACTTTAACAGCGGAATTAGAAAGGCTCAATACGTTAGAGAGGGAGTTAATCGCCAAGATTAATGAAACCTTCACAGAGGAGGAGTAACAGGGGAAGAATAATGAAACACTTCCCCTATACTCTTTCATATCTAATGATTTTTTTGGAAAGTGGACTCATTTTTTTTCCCTTATATAAACGATTCTAATAACCATATATTTATATATTCTAATGTATATGTTAATTTGAATCGTTAATATAGAGGAAAAAAAGTGAGAGTGAATGGAGGGGCGACATGAGTAATTTTTTAGTACCTAAAAGTCTAATTATGAAATATGCAAGGAAGCTAAAGCCGAACTCCCTTCTCATTTATCTCCAATTATTGAGCAACAATGCAGACATTGAACAAAAAGACCTTGACTATATTCTTGTGCATACAAGCCGATACGATATAAGTCAAATGACAGGGATAGCCGATAATACACTTAATCCATTTTTGGAAGAATTGGTAGATAGTGGGCTATTAGTACCTATAAGCAAATGGGATTATATTGACGAGATAGAAGAAGTTACAGGCGAATACTACGATTATGACGAATTAGAGGGTCTTGGCTTAATTGGAAGGCATGATTTGTACTATCGCCTTACTGAAACATATAAGAATTGTGAAGGTGGGTTTATCGAAGTTCCAAGAGATATTCTAAACATACGAGAAGTTCCATACGATGAAGGCGTGATAAAAATAAAGCCAAGACACAAGTTATTATGGATTTTGCATTGTATCTTGGCAGAAAACAAAGGATATTCATTTGCGAATGAGAAATATTTAGCTGATACGTTAGGAGTAACTACAAAAACAATACGAAACCTCCATAAACAGCTAAAAAAGGCAGGGTTGTTAAAAGTAACATCATTTAAAAAAGTGTTAGGTCATAACCATATTCATACAGAAAATTATTACTATCCTCAAATAAATATTATAACGCTTAGTACAAATATTAAAAGAGAAACGGAAATAAATATAGATGATGAATTGAGTGATTTAGTTTTTTAATAGAGATTGACGGTTGTTGTCCATACGATTATTATTATATAGGAAGGTATTTAATAATCGTGTGGACAATTGCAGGCAAAGCATTGGCACACAAGGGCGGAAATGCTTTAGTGACAAGGCTTTGATGTTATGATATTAGGCGGCACGACTCAAAATCGTGTGGGGTAGCCCCCCGTGTGGGTTCGACTCCCACCATCGGCATCGAAAATAGGGAAAAGGCTTTAGGGACAAGGGGTTTCACGTAAGTGGAATCCCTTGTTTTTTTATTTACCGAATACGATTCGAGAAAAGAAAATCGTGTGCGTACAATCGTGTTCGGTGAGGTGAAATGGAAAGTGGGAAAAATGGAAAATGAGAGAGAATTGCAGAGAAAGAGCAAGAGAGGAAGAAGAGGAGAGCTGAGTCGTGAAGAGTTGTTGTTAATATCTGACGACATTGGAGAAATTGAATACACATTTGAGGAATTGTTAGAGATATTTATTGAGGATTGCGAATTGAGGAATTTAAGGGAACATACGATTAAATATTATCGCAGCGAGTTAAACGCATTTATAAAATTGCTGAAAGAGCAAGAAATCGAATTACGTGTAAGTGAATGGACAGGAGAAACCATTAAGCGAAATGTCATTATGTACATGAGAGAAAAAGGTCTTAAGACAGTCAGTATCAATTCCCGTTTGCGAGCCATGAGGGCGTTTTTTAACTTTTTGGAAGGACGAAATCTCATAAAAAGCAATCCGATGAAAGACATCAAATTGCTGAAGGATAGAAAAAGGATTGTAGAAACATTTGATAACCAGCAGATAAAGGCGTTATTTAAAGCATGCAACCTTCGCACGTTTGTAGGTTTAAGGGATTATACGATTATGATGTTGCTGTTGGAAACGGGAGTTCGAGTAAATGAATTAGTAAGTATAAAAACAACGGATATCATTTGGGAACAAAAAGTCATCCGCATTCGAAACACAAAAGGTGGCTTCGAACGTTTTGTTCCTATTCAAGATAAAATGATTAATCAGTTGAAAAAATATATAGCTGTTAGAGGGAGTGTGGATACTGATTATTTATTTATTACCCGTGACGATACGCCACTCAGCAAAAAGCAAGTACAGGACAGAATTAAAGAGTATGGGAAAAAGGCAGGAATCAAGAACGTTCGCTGTTCCCCACATACGTTTCGCCATACATTTGCTAAATTATGTGTGTTAAATGGGGCAAATGCATTTCAATTACAGGCAATACTGGGACATACGTCATTGGAAATGACAAAAGTGTATGTAAATCTTTTCAGCAACGAGGTTCAGCAAGGGCATGCGAAATTTAGTCCGATAAATAGCTTATTCAAATAATTTGTAGTATTTCGCATTTTATATTTTAGAATAAAAATGTGGCTTATGGACTTATAAAAATAAAGGTAAGCACATATAGTCATGTTTAATATTTGCTTACCTTTTATATTTTTCTTCAATGTATTTAGCATTTTTAGGATATTCGAATTTTGTGATAGAAGCATGAAAAAAATCCTTACATTTTAAGAATTCGCAAGTTGTTATTTTAATCAAAAAATTGCATATGGTGCATTTCACTTTTGTAATAAGATAATCGGTCATTCAAAGTGCCTGTATGAAATTCGAATTTATGTCCATCAGGGTCTGTAAAATAAACTGAACGTTTGTCTCTTTCATCTCTTTCTCTACCTGGAAGAATATTGACACCCAACTCTTTCAATTTTTGAACTACACTATCAAAGTCTTCTTCCTTTACAGAGAAAGCTATATGAGTGTATGAATGCTGGATTTCGTTTCGAGGAATATCTCGTTGAACATTTAAAGCTAACCAAATCCCATTTAAATCAAAGTAAGCCAAATTTCTGCCTTTGACTAATAGCTTTGCACCGAACACGTTTTGGTAAAAATGAATTGATTTCTCCAAATCAGATACAGAGAAAGTCAAATGATTAATGTAACTATTCACCCCGATAGTAGTATGTAAAGAAACCCAGCACAAATAGGGCATTTCTGTTATAGAAAACGCCCTAAGTAGCAGAAAGAATATCATCGAGTGTTTCGCCTTTCAACAGACGACACAACGAATTCCACACGTTTTTTTCGTGTTTCGTGAGTGTGGAAACAATGCTTCTTGCGATACAAAAAGACTGGGCGAATGTTTCATCACGAAACGTGCCCGAGATGTTCTCTTTCACTTTGACCATACGAAGATCCCGTTCTGCTTGGTTGTTGTCAAAGGGAACATGAGCTTCTCGCAAGAAACGAAGCGCTTCTTCCTTTCGTTTTTGAAGCCGTCGAACAAAGGCAAGTGCCTTTTTTGGGAGGGGCGTCATCGTTTCCAATCGGCGCTGTGCTTTCGCTAAGATGCGATCATACACACGCTCCCATCGTTTCGCTTCTTCGTTCGGGAGTGCACCGTGATGGGCTTCGACCGCCTGTTTGGCGGCGAACAGAAAGGTGGTCATGCGCATGGCCCATGTCTGCCCTTGTTCGATGAAGTTCTTCAGATCACGCAAATGATGGGCGTGACAAAGGGCATGGGTGGCTTCCGTGTAGTTCGGGTACGTACCGAACGCATCATGCATCATCGTCCCTTTATATCGTGGAAGAATCCCGATATCATCGGTCGCTTTCTTTCCACGGGAAGCGTGAGGAGCCACGTACGTATATTTCGATGTGCACGCGACAGGAACCCATGCCCGTTTCCCTTCGATGCGCAAACTCGTTTCATCGACATGCAAGATATTGGAATCCAGCAAAGCGTCTTCGATGATGTCCAGGTTGGGTTCCAGCGCTTCGTGTCCTCGTTTCACCATATTGGCGAGAGTCCCTGTGCTGATCGAGTGCTGATATAACGCTTCGATCATCTCACTTAAACGCTTGTAAGGGATCAATTGAATCTGGTGCAAATAAACAACGAGCGCAATGAGTCGTGGGCCATATTGCACATGATTCGTTACATGTGGTGGGAACGGGGCTTGTTGGACACATTGGCAATGCGGACACGATTTCACCTCACGCTCGTGTTGGGTGACTTCGATCGCCGCAGGAGGGAGATCGAACACTTGACGGACATCGACTTTGAAAGGTTGGACTTCACACAAAGAAGCCCCACATCCTTGACACCTGTTCACACGATGGGCGACACGATGATGGGGATGTTCCACTTGACGGAGCGTCGTTCCACGATGTCCTTCTTGTCCGCCTGGCTTTTTGCCAGATGGCTTACGTGAAGAACGAGGGCGGGCAAAACGGTCAGAGGATGGGGGCAAATGGCTATTGGAGCTGTTTTTTTTCGTGCGTGCTTCCAGCTCTTGAATGCGACCTCTGAGTCGTTCATTTTCTTTGCTCAAGTGTTTGTTTTTCTGACGCAACTGTTCATTTTCTTGGATGAGCTGATGAATGAACTGGTTTTGTTGTTGGATTTTGCCCATGAGGCTCTCCATTGTAAATACAGCTTGTTGTACCGTCAACATGTGATTCACCTCCTTGTCTATGAGTATTTATATCATAGACAAGAAATACAAAAACTATTCAACTCACTTGATCATGTGGCTGAATAGTTACGCGTCGTTCCTTGGTGTCCCGGCTGCCCGCCCGGCTGTTTCCCCGACGTTTGGCGAGAAGGAGATTTCGCCACAAACCGGTCAGAGGACGGCGGTAAATGGCTGTTGGTACTGTTTTTTTTTGTACGGGCTTCTAACTCTGCGATACGTGCTTTCAATTGTTGGTTTTCTTGACGTAGTTGCTCGTTTTCTCGAATGAGTTTTTTCATCATTTGTGCTTGATACTCGATTTTTGCGACCATGCTTTCGAGTGTAAAGACCGCTTGTTGGAAATCAAAAACAACGTTTGCCATCATGTTCACCTCCCTTGTCTTGGATGGTACTAGTATAGACAAGGGGAGCGAGAATCAACCAGAGTTCGTAAACTTTTTCTATGTAACGGCTGAATAGTTACAAATCAACCACATTCTTTAACAGAGATTTTAATTAAAAACAGGGGATTTTTTCGTTTAGTGAAACAGGAAAAACTGACCTTGTTTTTATTTAATAAATCCACCAGAGTAGTGAAGACTATATACAACTTCGTTGGCAAAGGATATCGTCTCTTTTCCTACGAACTTACCTAATTCTCCCTTATTGCTATCTCTATAAATATAATCTCCCTCAACAAATTCTTTAGGTCCACGAAACGGATTATCCGCACTAACATTTCTCATCGCTTTTCTTAAAAAAGAGTAAACTTCTGTAGATGAGCATCTTTCATTACAATAATTTCCATGCCCTAAGAGACAAACAGGGGACCCCTTAGGCGACATGGAGCTGTTTTTTGATCACATCAATGGGAATATCTTGCTTCGCGGCATCGTAGATGAACTCGACGACGCTGTGCCCTTTCCGAGACCGAAGAAGCTCCAGGCCGGAAGAGAGGTCTTGCTGAGATTCGGCGATGCTGTATACGCAGGCGAACAGCACCACGGCCCAATACCGTTTCACCGCCCGAATGTGACGAACACGGTACCCATCGAGCTTCAGCTGGTCTTTGGCCTGCCGGAAAAAGCATTCGATCGTCCAGCGCTGGGCATAATAACGCAAGATCTCTTCATCGCCTAGCTCCCGGTCGGTGCTCAAGACGACATGGAGATGATCTGGCGTCATCGGTTCATCCGCCTTCCAAGCCAGCAGCACCACCGCGTCATCGAGGCCATGGATCGCTCCCTCGTAGCGATACACGCGGTAACGCTCCTTCCCCACCGTGACGAGGTGGGTGTCGTTGGGCTCGATATAGCGGGCGAACTTCTTCGCTTGGATGGCGATACCTTTCGGATAGAGAATCCGGTTCGTCTTGAGCATGGCGATGACATGGAATCCTTGTTTCAGGCAGGCTTCGATGAGCGCTTGGGACGGATACCACGAATCCATGAGCACATACACCGGCTGAGCCCGTTTCCCCTTGAGCGAGGAAAGCATCTCGATCGCTAGGTCGATCTTGCTTCTTCCCGCCGTCTTGTCATACAGACGAAAGGCGAACGGGAACGCTTGCGAGAAAGTATGCACCATCCGCCAAACGAGCGAATGCCCCCAAACGGATTGATGATCTTTGTGCGAGTAGTGCCAATCACACCCTTGAATGGCGCGGGCAGCCCGTGACGAAGGCTTCGTTTTTTGGCAAATCGTATCATCAATCGAAACAAAAAGGGGTTGATTCTCCTGTTTGGCGATTCGCTGGATGCGATGAAGGATCCATTGCTGGAGTTTGCGAAGCAACGTCTCTTCATCCCAAGGGCTTTTCGTGAAAAAATGGCTGAGCGTGGTTCGATGATTGGGATGAAAACTCCAGTGATGGACATCGGTCAATGTTCCCGAAAATCCCTTGGTAGTCAAGGCATCCACAATATGAACGAGATGCTTGATGACCGGTTTCGAGAAATAAAGCGCCAATCCCAGCGTCATGAAAAACTTGTGGATTCCTTGATGATGTGCTCATCGATTCATGAGACATGAACCTCCTTGTGGGTAGTTTGAGCACATCTATTTTACTCAAGGAGCTGGGTTCATGTCTCCTTTTTTGTTTAGCTGTCAATTTATGTTAGCAAATTTGCTCATCTACAGTAAACTTCTTTTACAAATTCAATCTCAAATTCTTTATCCACACCGCCTGAATAACACATAGACCAAATCGGATTCCCCTGATAGTAGACAACTTCTTGGCCTGCAAAATAACTCATCCCAAAATATACATCACGATATAAAAAATGATATTCTTGGAACTCCAATTGACGTGAACATTCTAACAAAGGCGTTACAGACGCATTGTCTCCTTGTGTGTGATGCATAAGTTGCTTTTTTTGCTTTAATTAAAAAGTCCAAAAATTTCTCTTCTGTGTACATATTTCATCCCCCTTGGTAATTTAATAGGCCTCCTTAATTAATAGGCTCTGTTCTCGGTCAATATCAATTTTACATAAAAAATGATTTTTCTGAAAATATCTTCATATGATAAAATTGTTTTAAAAAGGAAAGTGGTGGTAAAAGTGAACCATATTCCAACTTTATGGAAAAGAGATGAATTTTCAATTTCGACTGAAAAAAGTTACTTGGATATGGATGTAATATTTAATTTCTTGAATAAGGAATCATATTGGGCAAATGGAATCGGTACCGTCAAGAATTTTGTGTAATGTAAATGGGGTAGGGTTTCTCTGAAATGGATTTGAATTGATAGGGGACTGATTTTCTCCACACAGGAGACTGAATATTCAGTCTCCTGTGTGGACAGAGGAAATCCCCTTTCTTTGCTTATTTGTTTATTTACAATATTTGGTTAATTGTAGCGTTCTTCAAACATTCGTTGAAGGGCTTCATGCGCTTCGGCAAATCCTCGTAACTTTCGCCCTGCCCATTTCTCATTAAAATCTTGAATGGTCAAATACACGACTTTTTCAGCGGCTTCTAAACTGCTCAAACTGTTCATCGGCTTTAGGCGTTTCCGAATCTCCTTGATCGTTCGTTCGATGGCATTCGTCGTGTAAATCACACTTCGAATACTGCTTGGATAATCCATAAATGTAAGGAGGACATCCAACTCATTGGCCCAAGATTGAACTTCTCTTGGATATTTGCTGGACCATTTCGACTCAAACTGTTGAAACATCTGTAACGCTATCTTCTTATTCGGGGCGCGATAAATCAGTTTGAGATCCTCTGCCACTTCAAATTGATCTTTTTTCCGAACACGATGTAAGGTATTACGTACTTTGTGAACGACACAACGCTGCACATCGGCTTTCGGATAAACCGAGCGAAAAGCTTCCTCCAGCCCCGGAAGACCATCGAATACGCCCAGAAGCACTTCCTTGACGCCTCTTTGGTAGAGGTTTTGAAGAATTTCTTGCCATACATAGGCACTTTCTTGTCCTCCCACAAAGAAATCAAGAATTTCGCGATATCCTTCTTCGTTCACCCCTAACACCACATAAATGACTTCTTTCTCCACGGTTTCGCGACGAAGTTTTACGTATAAACCATCCAAATATAAGACCGAATAACGCTGATGTAGAGGACGATTGTGCCATTTCTCGATGTCTTCCTTCACGACATCGGTAATCCGGCTGATCGTCGCTGGAGAATAAGCATTTCCTAGAATTCGTTCGATAAACTTGCCAATTTCCCGTGTACTCATGCCACTTTGATACATCCTAATGATGGCTTCCTCCAGCCAGCCGGTGTGGCGTTGATAAGGGGCAAACAACTGTGTTTGAAATTCCCCGTTTCGGTCTCTTGGAACCAAAAGACCCTCAATCCGGCCATATTGCGTATCTAGATTTCGCTGATAGTAGCCGTTTCTCATATTCGGCGTTCCAGCCTGTTCGATTTCGAGGAAATGTTTGATTTCTTCCCGCATAATCAGCTCTAATTTTTCCTTCACAAACTGACGAATGACGCTTTCCAGTTGATTTGCCCAGTCGACATTCGGTATATTTCTTTTAGACATAGGTAGGGTACTCCTTTCTCTGGAATGTGTTTTTGTCCAAATCAGAGAATACCCTACCTTTTTTCTTTTGATCTAGTAAAATGCTTTACACAAAATTTTATACATCATCCCTCCATAAATCGAAAGAAATGAACTAAATTTTGTTCATAAAAGCGGATTGTCATTTCCGATAAGTTTTTCACTCTGTTGTCTAACTGAAAATCATCGTACAATTCCTTCAAAGTTTTTTCTTCTAATCCTGCTCTTTGCATAACCCGTACTTTTGCCAATTTAATACCTCCCTTTAAGATTATCCAAATAAACATAATCCCAAAGGTATTTAATAGTACGGTGGAAATGCTATCTTTTTTGTCCACACGATTAGGCTTTGGCTTTAGCACGCTAAAAAACAAAAAAGCCAATGCTCTGAATTGCTCAAAGCATTGGCTTTAAAGGCTTTTGGTTATGTATGGTGCCGATGGTGGGAGTCGAACCCACACGGGGGGCTACCCCACACGATTTTGAGTCGTGCGCGTCTGCCAGTTCCGCCACATCGGCGCGACATCTACCATTATATCTTCTTAACTTTTGTTTGTCAATAAAAATTTATTCATTAGATGAAGGCGGCACCCGGATTCGAACCGGGGGTAAAGGTTTTGCAGACCTCTGCCTTACCACTTGGCTATGCCGCCCTAGTCAAAAGCGGAAGACGGGACTCGAACCCGCGACCCCCACCTTGGCAAGGTGGTGTTCTACCGCTGAACTACTTCCGCAACATTGGCTGGGGTAGCTGGATTCGAACCAACGCATCACGGAGTCAAAGTCCGTTGCCTTACCGCTTGGCTATACCCCAATGCCATTTTTCAAGGGCGACTAGTGGGAATCGAACCCACGCATGCCAGAGCCACAATCTGGTGCGTTAACCACTTCGCCATAGTCGCCATGATAAGAGTGGCAGGGGCAGTAGGAATCGAACCCACACCGGAGGTTTTGGAGACCTCTGTTCTACCATTAAACTATGCCCCTTTGTTTAAATGGTGGAGGGGGACGGATTCGAACCGCCGAACCCAAAGGGAGCGGATTTACAGTCCGCCGCGTTTAGCCACTTCGCTACCCCTCCAAGAATGGTGCCGACTGCAGGACTTGAACCCGCAACCTACTGATTACGATTCAGTTGCTCTACCAATTGAGCTAAGTCGGCATAATACAGATCAAAAAATGAACAGGTTCATTCTTAATATTTCATGGTGGCTCGGGACGGAATCGAACCGCCGACACAAGGATTTTCAGTCCTTTGCTCTACCGACTGAGCTACCGAGCCGTATGTTATTTTTAACTCGCTCGTTGATTGCTCTATGCCTCTCCCTCTACCAGCTGATTCAAAGATGCTCGATGCGTCGAGGCAACTCGCAGCAAACCCGATTATGCTGATGCTCGTCTCTACCGACTGAACTGCCTTATCCTTACTTTACCTAATTAAAGATGGCGGTCCCGACGGGACTCGAACCCGCGATCTCCTGCGTGACAGGCAGGCATGTTAACCACTACACTACGGGACCTTATTGGTTGCGGGGGCAGGATTTGAACCTGCGACCTTCGGGTTATGAGCCCGACGAGCTACCGGACTGCTCCACCCCGCGACGATAGAATTTCAATAAGGCGATGAACTTTGTTTTGTATGTTTTAAAGTGGTGGAGGATGACGGGATCGAACCGCCGACCCCTTGCTTGTAAGGCAAGTGCTCTCCCAGCTGAGCTAATCCTCCCCGAAGAAGTGACCCGTACGGGATTCGAACCCGTGTTACCGCCGTGAAAGGGCGGTGTCTTAACCACTTGACCAACGGGCCATGCTGATGGATAATGGCGGAGAGCAAGGGATTCGAACCCTTGAGGCGCTATTCACGCCTACACGATTTCCAATCGTGCTCCTTCGACCACTCGGACAGCTCTCCACGATGGCTCCGCAGGCAGGATTCGAACCTGCGACCAATCGGTTAACAGCCGATTGCTCTACCACTGAGCTACTGCGGAATCATAATAATATCCTTATCAAAGTGTGATTTGACCACGTAACTGCCCATCGCTGAGCCATTACTGAGAGATATCGCTTTAGACATTTATTATTATAATGATTCGTGATGAGCTGTCAAGGCCTTTTTCATTCCTTCAAAACTAGATAACCGTCGGAAGAAGCCGCGCTTCGTACTGTCTAGCTCCGGCCGCCATCGGCTCGCGACGCTTCGGTCCTGCTGTGGCGGCATAGCCTCCTCGCAGGCCCTCCAGCGCGTTTCGCCGATCAGCGGGCGGCCTGCGCTTTTCCCTTTAGGTTAAGCCCTCGATCGATTAGTATCCGTCAGCTCCACGTGTCGCCACGCTTCCACCTCGGACCTATCGACCTCGTCATCTTCGAGGGATCTTACTCGCCTAACGCGATGGGAAATCTCATCTTGAGGGGGGCTTCACGCTTAGATGCTTTCAGCGCTTATCCCGTCCGCACATAGCTACCCAGCGGTGCCCCTGGCGGGACAACTGGTACACCAGCGGTGCGTCCATCCCGGTCCTCTCGTACTAAGGACAGCTCCTCGCAAATTTCCTACGCCCGCGACGGATAGGGACCGAACTGTCTCACGACGTTCTGAACCCAGCTCGCGTACCGCTTTAATGGGCGAACAGCCCAACCCTTGGGACCGACTACAGCCCCAGGATGCGATGAGCCGACATCGAGGTGCCAAACCTCCCCGTCGATGTGGACTCTTGGGGGAGATCAGCCTGTTATCCCCGGGGTAGCTTTTATCCGTTGAGCGATGGCCCTTCCATGCGGAACCACCGGATCACTAAGCCCGACTTTCGTCCCTGCTCGACCTGTCCGTCTCGCAGTCAAGCTCCCTTGTGCCTTTGCACTCTCCGAATGATTTCCAACCATTCTGAGGGAACCTTTGGGCGCCTCCGTTACCTTTTGGGAGGCGACCGCCCCAGTCAAACTGCCCACCTGACACTGTCTCCCACCCCGCTAAGGGGTGCGGGTTAGAATTTCAATACCGCCAGGGTGGTATCCCACCGGCGCCTCCACCGAAGCTGGCGCTCCGGCTTCTCAGGCTCCCACCTATCCTGTACAAGCGATACCAAAATTCCATATCAGGCTGCAGTAAAGCTCCACGGGGTCTTTCCGTCCTGTCGCGGGAAACCTGCATCTTCACAGGTAGTATAATTTCACCGGGTCTCTCGTTGAGACAGCGCCCAAGTCGTTACACCTTTCGTGCGGGTCGGAACTTACCCGACAAGGAATTTCGCTACCTTAGGACCGTTATAGTTACGGCCGCCGTTTACTGGGGCTTCGGTTCGCACCTTCGCTTCCGCTCAGCGCTCCCCTTAACCTTCCAGCACCGGGCAGGTGTCAGCCCCTATACGTCGCCTTTCGGCTTCGCAGAGACCTGTGTTTTTGATAAACAGTCGCTTGGGCCTTTTCACTGCGGCTCTTCCAGGCTCTTCACCCGAAAGAGCACCCCTTCTCCCGAAGTTACGGGGTCATTTTGCCGAGTTCCTTAACGAGAGTTCTCCCGCGCGCCTTAGGATTCTCTCCTCGCCTACCTGTGTCGGTTTGCGGTACGGGCACCTCTTCCCTCGCTAGAGGCTTTTCTTGGCAGTGTGAAATCGGGGACTTCCGGATGACTCCGTCGCCATCACAGCTTGGCCTTCCGGCCAGCGGATTTGCCTACTGGCCAGCCTCACTGCTTGGACAGGCTCTTCCAGCCGCCTGCTCGCCCTATCCTCCTGCGTCCCCCCATCGCTCCAACGGGAAGGAGGTGGTACAGGAATCTCCACCTGTTGCCCATCACCTACGCCTTTCGGCCTCGGCTTAGGTCCCGACTAACCCTGAGCGGACGAACCTTCCTCAGGAACCCTTAGGCTTTCGGCGCAGAGGATTCTCACCTCTGTTTTCGCTACTCATACCGGCATTCTCACTTCTAAGCGCTCCACCAGTCCTTCCGGTCTGGCTTCTCTGCCCTTAGAACGCTCCCCTACCGATGACCAACGGTCATCCCGCAGCTTCGGCGGCACGTTTAGCCCCGGTACATTTTCGGCGCAGAGTCACTCGACCAGTGAGCTATTACGCACTCTTTAAATGGTGGCTGCTTCTAAGCCAACATCCTGGTTGTCTTCGCAACTCCACATCCTTTTCCACTGAACGTGCACTTGGGGGCCTTAGCTGGCGATCTGGGCTGTTTCCCTCTCGACCACGGATCTTATCACTCGCAGTCTGACTCCCGGGCATAAGTCGTTGGCATTCGGAGTTTGACTGGGTTCGGTAACCCGATGAGGGCCCCTAGCCCAATCAGTGCTCTACCTCCAAGACTCTTACACCCGAGGCTAGCCCGAAAGCTATTTCGGGGAGAACCAGCTATCTCCAAGTTCGATTGGCATTTCACCCCTACCCACACCTCATCCCCGCACTTTTCAACGTGCGTGGGTTCGGGCCTCCAGCCGGTGTTACCCGGCCTTCACCCTGGACATGGGTAGATCACCTGGTTTCGGGTCGACGACGACGTACTTCACGCCCTGTTCAGACTCGCTTTCGCTGCGGCTCCGCCTTCCCGGCTTAACCTCGCACGCCATCGTCACTCGCCGGTTCATTCTACAAAAGGCACGCCATCACCCATGAACGGGCTCTGACTACTTGTAGGCACACGGTTTCAGGTTCTCTTTCACTCCCCTTCCGGGGTGCTTTTCACCTTTCCCTCACGGTACTGGTTCACTATCGGTCACTAGGGAGTATTTAGCCTTGGGAGATGGTCCTCCCTGCTTCCGACGGGATTTCCCGTGTCCCGCCGTACTCAGGAGCCGCTCGGGAGGGAACGAAGTTTCGACTACAGGGCTCTCACCTTCTCTGGCCGGCCGTTCCAGACCGGTTCGTCTACCCCGTTCCTTTCTCACTCCCCTATGAGCGGTCCTACAACCCCAAGAGGACTCGCCTCTTGGTTTGGGCTGTTCCCGTTTCGCTCGCCGCTACTCAGGGAATCGCGTTTGCTTTCTTCTCCTCCGGGTACTAAGATGTTTCAGTTCCCCGGGTGTGCCCTCCATGCCCTATGGATTCAGGCATGGATACTGCCCCATTACGGACAGTGGGTTCCCCCATTCGGACATCTCCGGATCGACGCTTGCTTACAGCTCCCCGGAGCGTTTCGGCGTTTGCCCCGTCCTTCATCGGCTCCTAGTGCCAAGGCATCCACCGTGCGCCCTTTCTAGCTTAACCTACAGCGTCTCGGCTTCTTCCTTTTGTGTATCGGTTATCTAGTTTTCAAGGAACGAAGTCGCTCCATTGAGCTTGCTTCTTCGCTGGTTTGCGTCGAGGAATCTAGCTTCTCTGGATTCACTTGTAGACGCAGACGCAAACGAAGCAGTGGAAGGAATTCTCATTCCTTCAAAACTGAACGAAACGAAAGCGCGATTGGTGAATGATTGGCCATTAGCGACCTTCGCTTTTCGTATTGTCTAGCTCCGACCGCCATCGGCTCGCGACGCTTCGGTCCTGCTGCGGCGGCATAGCCTCCTCGCAGGCCCTCCAGCGCGTTTCGCCGATAGGCGGGCGGCCTTCGTTTTTCCCCTTAGAAAGGAGGTGATCCAGCCGCACCTTCCGGTACGGCTACCTTGTTACGACTTCACCCCAATCACTTGCCCCACCTTCGGCGGCTGGCTCCCGTCAGGGTTACCGCACCGACTTCGGGTGTTGCAAGCTCTCGTGGTGTGACGGGCGGTGTGTACAAGGCCCGGGAACGTATTCACCGCGGCATGCTGATCCGCGATTACTAGCGATTCCGGCTTCATGCAGGCGAGTTGCAGCCTGCAATCCGAACTGAGAGCGGCTTTTTGGGATTCGCTCCCCCTCGCGGGTTCGCTGCCCTTTGTACCGCCCATTGTAGCACGTGTGTAGCCCAGGTCATAAGGGGCATGATGATTTGACGTCATCCCCACCTTCCTCCGACTTGTCGCCGGCAGTCCCTCTAGAGTGCCCAACTGAATGCTGGCAACGAGAGGCGAGGGTTGCGCTCGTTGCGGGACTTAACCCAACATCTCACGACACGAGCTGACGACAACCATGCACCACCTGTCACCCTGTCCCCCCGAAGGGGGAACGCCCAATCTCTTGGGTTGTCAGGGGATGTCAAGACCTGGTAAGGTTCTTCGCGTTGCTTCGAATTAAACCACATGCTCCACCGCTTGTGCGGGCCCCCGTCAATTCCTTTGAGTTTCAGCCTTGCGGCCGTACTCCCCAGGCGGAGTGCTTATCGCGTTAGCTGCAGCACTAAAGGGTGTGACCCCTCTAACACTTAGCACTCATCGTTTACGGCGTGGACTACCAGGGTATCTAATCCTGTTTGCTCCCCACGCTTTCGCGCCTCAGCGTCAGTTACAGGCCAGAGAGCCGCCTTCGCCACTGGTGTTCCTCCACATCTCTACGCATTTCACCGCTACACGTGGAATTCCGCTCCCCTCTCCTGCACTCAAGCTCCCCAGTTTCCAATGACCCTCCACGGTTGAGCCGTGGGCTTTCACATCAGACTTAAGAAGCCGCCTGCGCGCGCTTTACGCCCAATAATTCCGGACAACGCTCGCCCCCTACGTATTACCGCGGCTGCTGGCACGTAGTTAGCCGGGGCTTTCTCGTGAGGTACCGTCACCGCGCCGCCTTGTTCAAACGGCGCTCCTTCGTCCCTCACAACAGAGCTTTACGACCCGAAGGCCTTCTTCGCTCACGCGGCGTCGCTCCGTCAGGCTTTCGCCCATTGCGGAAGATTCCCTACTGCTGCCTCCCGTAGGAGTCTGGGCCGTGTCTCAGTCCCAGTGTGGCCGGTCACCCTCTCAGGCCGGCTACGCATCGTCGCCTTGGTGAGCCGTTACCTCACCAACTAGCTAATGCGCCGCGGGCCCATCCGCAAGTGACAGCCAAAGGCCGCCTTTCAACCAAAGACCATGCGGTCTTCGGTGTTATCCGGTATTAGCTCCGGTTTCCCGGAGTTATCCCGGTCTTGCGGGCAGGTTGCCCACGTGTTACTCACCCGTCCGCCGCTGACCCAACCAGAGCAAGCTCCGATTCGGTCCGCTCGACTTGCATGTATTAGGCACGCCGCCAGCGTTCGTCCTGAGCCAGGATCAAACTCTCCAAAAGAAAGTGGATTGGCTTTGTAAGCTTCGGCGCCGACACCAAACGTGTCAAGCGACCTCCGCTTTTCGGATTGTCTAGCTCCGGCCGCTATCGGCTCGCGACGCTTCGGTCCTGCTGCGGCGGCGATAGCCTCCTCGCAGGCCCTCCAGCGCGTTTCGCCGATAGGCAAGCGGCCTCCGCTTTTCGTTGCGCTTCGTTTCGTTCAGTTTTCAAGGAACGAGATGAACAGCTGCAACCACAAATTTGTTGCGATAATCAACGTTGTGTAAGCAGCCTCTTTATATTAGCATCACATCTTTTTGTTGTCAACTGCTTTTCGCTGTTTTACCATTTCGAAATTACACAGTTGATCAGCGACGCTATTTAATATATCATCTTCACCCACAAAATGCAATACCTTTTTTTCTTTTTTGAAATACTTTTTTCTCCGCCAAGTTCCCCATGCAAAAACATAGTTGCTCATTCTTGTTTAAAGAATGATCTGTTTACCGCCGTGAATTGACACTCCCCAAAGTTCAAATTTTGACATAAACGCCTTTCTTGTTTCAATACACTGACATATCGCGTCATGATCACAGTGTCCTATGCATATATTTTTCCGATAGGGTTGAGGTACCACCATATTACCAAAGGAGGTCTTTTCCTTATGATCCGCATTTTGTCGTCACCGGCTAGCATCGGTGTTACCGATTCCTTGTCCCTTCCGCCCGCTGAACAGCGAATCGCTGATGCGCTTGTTTCTTCCCCCGTCCTCTATACGTACCCGAATGAACAGCAGCTTCGCTTTGAAATTGCATTGCGCGCCCGCATTGTTCAAGCAGCCGTGGATTTAGCAAAAAGCCGAGCGCGGTTTGCGATCTTCCGCTTTTCCCGCTGCAACAGCCAATTTTGGGAACGAGATGAGCGGGGTGGGTTTCAGCTGCGGCCGGGCGTTCCTCCTTCAAAAGCGATTGGCGACATTTTCATCAACAGCGAACTGTACGCTTTTGAATGCGCGACAGCCATCGTGATCGTCTTTTACAAAGCGGTGCTCGACACCATTGACACATCCGCGTTTGATCGCCTGTTTGACCGCTTGCTTCTGTATGATTGGCATACGGATCGAGACCTTGGTATTCAAACGAAAAAGAGCAAACATTTTCTTCCCGGAGACTGCCTTTACTTCAAAAATCCAGAATTCGATCCAGCGACACCGCAATGGCAGGGAGAGAACACGATTTACTTAGGAGACGGTTTGTTTTACGGACACGGCATCGGCATTCAAACAGAAGACGGTATCATTGCCGCTCTAAATCGAAAACGAAAACGAGGGGCAACCAAATCGGCTTATCTTCTTTCTGAAATTACGCAGGTCAACTTCGCTTATTTATCCCAGTTTTCCCGACCGCTGGACGGATTCCGCTTTCCGCTCCGCTCGTCGTTTATCGCTGGGACGCTAGGGTCGGCCGCCTTCTTGCGCCGTTAGCGTCCCTTTTTCGTTTTTCTCCCACAAATACAGCCCGATTCCTGTTAAAATAAAAATACCGCCGATCCACTGCAAAGGACGGATGGATTCACCAAACAGCCAGTAAGCCAAAACGGAAGCTCCGACAGGCTCAAACAAGATGGCCATTGATACCGTTGAAGCGCTCACCCACTTGACCGCCCAGTTCATCACCGAATGGCCAAACAATGTCGGGATAATGGCCAAACCGAGGAAACAAAACCAATCTCTCGGTGGGTATGCCGTTAAGGAAAAACCGGATAGGACGGCATACGCATACAATGTGGCAGCACTGATGCCGTAGACAAGATAAGTATATGTCATCAACGACAGCCGTTGGCGCAGCTCTTGACCAAACAGCCAATAAGCCGTCACCATTGCGCAGGCCGACAGCGCCAACACATCTCCATAAAGCGCCGCACCGCTGATGCGAAAATCGCCCCAGCTGATGAGAAGGCTTCCGACAATGGCCAAAACAGCGCTCCCGACCGCGCCGCTGGTCAGCCGTTCGCGAAAAAAGAGCGCACCTCCGGCGAAGGCAAACAGCGGCTGCAACGTCACGAGCACGACTGAGCTGGCAACAGATGTATAGTCAAGCGATTCAAACCAAAGAATAAAATGAAATGCCAACAGCACGCCCGAACAAACCGAAAACAGCCCATCACGCCGGGAGATGTGCTTGAGTTCGGTGATGCGGCGAAAAAAGAACGGTGTCATGATGATGACAGCGAAAAACAGCCGATAAAAGGCGATGACCGCGGACGGCGCCTGCGACCACTTGACAAACACAGCGGACGTTGAGACGGCGAGCGCTCCAACCAACAAGGCAGCATAGGCTTGGGTATGGCTTGGCGGTTTCACGATTCCATCTCCTTGCCAACCATTTTCCTACATTATATCACGAACGGGGGGAGAACGAATGATGTTTGATCCATTCCTTAAATTAGGGATTTCGGCCATTCTTGGCATGATCATCGGACTGGAACGGGAGTTGAAGCGAAAACCAGTCGGCTTGAAAACGTGTTTGGTCATTTCGATTTCAAGCTGCCTATTGACGATCGTTTCGATCGAATCGGCGTATGTCTTCCCGCTTAAAGACCATATCACAATGGATCCGCTTCGCTTGGCCGCACAAATCGTATCAGGCGTCGGTTTTTTAGGAGCGGGCGTTATTTTACGCCGTGGCAACGACAGCATTACTGGACTGACAACAGCCGCCATTATCTGGGGGGCGGCAGGAATTGGCGTGGCAGTCGGCGCCGGTTTCTATTGGGAATCGGCCTTTGGTGTCGCTCTGCTCATTGTTAGCGTTGAACTGATTCCATTTTTAATCAACTTTTTCGGACCGAAGCAGCTGCGTGAAAAAGAAGTAATGCTGCAAATCACCGTTGCCGATGAAAAAAACATTGCCAAAGTGATCGAGCATTTAAAGCGACAAGAAATCAATATTAAAACGATACGCATCAAAGACGTCGAGGAGAATGAACATTTGTTGAAGCTGCGTGCTGTCATCGATCAAAAGCGGTCAACTGCCGAACTGTATTACGCCATTCGCTCCATCGAAGACATTGTCCACGTCGATATCGAAAGCGGTTGATAAAAAAAGATTGCAAACCACCCGTCATCTGGATATAATAGAGCATGGACAATTCATCCATGTTCGTTTGGGGCATTAGCTCAGTTGGGAGAGCGTCGTGCTGGCAGCGCGAAGGTCACCGGTTCGAGCCCGGTATGCTCCATCGAAAAAACCCTTGCGTAGCAAGGGTTTTTCCGTTTTGAGGCGGTTGTTGACGAATGGTCGACGAACTCCATCAACAATTGCCCTATATCGTCCTATTTTATCGGAAAGCAATATGGTAAAATCCTTGTAACAATGGGTTTTTTCGTGAACCCCCGTCGGCAAGCGGTCATTTTTACCCCCGGGTGGAGGGCAAAATGTTGTCCATGGAGCTTTCTAAGGCTGGTGAAAAACGGCTGAGCGCCTTCATCAATGGGAGAATGTGCGGAAAGAAGGACCGATACAACAAGATTTTTCTCATTGTAAAGGCATATCCACGATGACATCACCAGCCTCTTCTACAAAAATGCCGAACGGACGCCGATTTTCATCCTCAGGTGGAGGGCAGATCGCGCTGCCTATGGAGCTTTTCCGTATTTGACGATTTTGCCTTCCACCGCGCACGCTGAACCGTCGCGAAGGTCACAGCTCCATTCAGAGAAAACCCTTGTTTGGCAAGGTAGATTTCACGCTGAACATCACAGAAACGGCTGGAGACTACGTTCAAAGCGCAAGATCGTCATGCGCTTTCATGGCGACCGAGCTGGAATGTTGCCGAAACGGAGGGAGAGCGTTGAAGCAAATCGCCATTCTGTTGCTTTGCCTGATGATAGTATGGCCCGACTCCGTGTCTGCCCATCCGGGCTCATTGGACGAACTAGGTGGGCATTTCCGCAACAGCGATTGCACATATGTGCTGCATGAACCAACGGCATTAGCCAAACAGGCGAAAACAAAAGCGGAGTTGGTCAAGCTCATTCAAACCTATAACAGCAACGAGCGATGCAAACGGAAGCTCACCCCGGAACGCATCGACTTAGACGGACACGCGCTCGGCGGGAAGGATAACGCTGTTTCGCTGCGGCTCGGCCGCACATACGCAGCAACATTAACTCAATGCATCGACGGGGACACCGCCAAGTTTCGTGTCAATGGCCGCGTATACACGACACGCTTTTTGTTCATCGACACACCGGAAAGCACGATTGAAATCGAGCCGTATGGCAAAGAGGCGAGCCGGTTTACGTGTTCCCGCCTGCAAAAAGGGAAGGTGGTGCTTGAAACGGACGGAAATACGCTGTTTGACCGATATCATCGTCTGCTCGCCTGGGTATGGGTCAACGGCCGCCTGCTGCAAGAAGACCTCGCCAAGGCCGGACTCGTTGAAGATTTTTACGACTATGGCCGCTACAAATATGAATCGCGCGTCCGCAAGGCGCTTGAAGAAGCCAAACGGAACGGCATCGGCATGTACGGTGAACGGTCTGTCGCGAAACATGAACAGGCTCGTTCGAAAACAAAACAGGAAGGGGCGACGAACACAGCTCCGCAAACCGAAAGCGAGACGGAGCCAATTGATCGTGCGCCTAGCCGCGAACTAGAAACGGCCGCTTTCGAGCGATCCGGCCTTCCGCTTCTTTATCCATTGCTTGGCGCGGCAGCAGCCGTAGCGGTGTATTGGCTCGTCCGCCAGCTGAGGAGATGACAAAGAGAGGGTGTCCCAAAAGGATCGGGATCCCCTCTTTGACGTGCTGACTGCTTCTGCCGCACGATCGGTTGTGCCGATCTTGAAGGCAGGCAACCTTTTGGGTCGGCCTTTTTGGCTGGAAAACGAATCTCCCTGATGTTGGTGAAAACCCGGCGCTGGAGGGCGATGATATTCATCCCCCAATGAGCTTCCGCCGCTTTACAAAAACGCACCTTTCACCCAAATGCCTTTTCTCCCGTCGCCACAAAGCCAAGTCAATCATTGCCTCGGAAGCAACGCTTCAATGCCGGCAGCATCTTCATGCACCGCCCGCCCTTGTGTCCCTTCGAGCCGACGAAAGCCGTATGGCTCCAAGCGCGCAATCTGTTCATCGGTCAGTTCGCTGTAGGCAATGACCGACGGTGTGCCGGATGACTTGTAAATCAAATTGCCGGTCACCGGGCATTGAAACGCATCGGCGACAAATCCTTCTCCGTCTTGAATCGTAAACAGTCGAATGGGCATCACGTTCATGTCATTCCCTCTTTCTTTGCATCGTCATGTATATCACTGCCCTGTCTATATTGATTCTATACAAGCCGCTTGCCGACGATGACCAAATCGCGTTCGATGCCGTCAAGCTCAGCAACGCGCGGAAAATAGCCCCATCGTTCAAACCCGAAGCGGGCAAACAACCGCAAGCTTGGCTCATTATGGGCAAAAATAAAGCCGAGCAGCGTCTTCATCTCCAAATCCGGCGCCTTGTCGACCGCTTGCTTGAGCAGCTTCGTTCCCAACCCTTGGCAGCGGTGTGATTCGGCAATATAAATGCTCACTTCGGCCGTATGGCGGTACGCCGGGCGGCCATAAAACGACTGGAAGCTGAGCCAGGCGCAAATCTCGCCGCCATCTTCCACCACCCAGAGCGGCCGATGATGAGGATCATGCGCTTCAAACCACGCTTTCCGGCTTTCCACCGACACCGGCTCCAAATCGGCCGTCACCATCCGGCTCGGGATCGTTTCGTTATAAATGCGGACAATGTGCGGCAAATCCGCCGCCGTTGCATCACGAATCAACCATCGTTCCATCCTGCATCTCCACCTTTTTTTCATAAGCATTTCGTTTCCAAAAGCGGAAACAGCGGGAGTATAATCATAACGATGCACAGGGAAAGAAAGGAGAAAACCATGAAACGCCAGCTCGTTGTATATGTTGTGTCGCTCGCCGCGTTTCTCGGCCCGTTCACCCAAACGATTTACACTCCTATTTTACCAGAAGTGAGGGCCGCGTTCGCGACTTCTTCTTTTTTGATCAACTTGACGATTTCGATTTTCACCTTTTTCCTTGCGATGATGCAAATCGTCTCCGGACCGCTCACCGACCGAAAAGGGCGGCGCGCCGTGCTGCTCGGATTTATGCAGTATTATTCGCTTTACAACTTTCTTGTGTTTTTGCCCGGCATTTTGACCGACCGTTACGGATTATCGGCGCAAGAAAAAAGGAACGGTGTATTTGGCCATGTCGTCGATGATTGTAATCGGCAGTTTTCTTGACGGGCGGCTTCAAGGGCGCTTTCCGGAGCGGCGCATCATCTTGACGACGGCATATTTGACGACAGCGTCCATTTTTTTCTTCCTGCTCACCGCCTGGCAGTCGCTTGAGCTGCTCGTTGTTGCCATCGCCATGTTCGGCTTATTTTTGGGCCTTTCGCTTCCGGTGCAAACCACTGTGTTGACGAACGTCTTTCAAGCGAACCGCTCGACGGCGATCGGCGTGTACAACTTTTTCCGCTATATGGGCATGGCGTTCGGGCCGATGACGTCAGAGCAAAGAAGCGAAGCGGCAGCCGATGGGCGAAAGACTTCCTCCACCTGCCGCGCCATCCGTCCCCAGACGGCCGACTCCCCGCTTCCTTACGCCCTTTTTTTCCGCCATTTCATCAACGTCTCATAAACGATCGGGACGATGATTAACGTCAGCAACGTTGAGCTCGTCAACCCGCCGATGACGGTCACTCCGAGCCCTTTCGAAATCAATGCGCCACCTTCCATTCCTACTGCGAGCGGAAGCAAAGCGCCGATCGTGGCAATCGCCGTCATGAAAATCGGGCGCACCCGCGTACCGGCCGCTTCCAAAAGTGCCTCGCGCGTCGACAGTCCTTCGCGTTCTTTACGAATGACACGGTCAATCAAAACGATAGCATTCGTAACCACGATGCCAATTAACATCAACATGCCGATCATCGCCGATACGCTGATCGTCTCACCGGAAACGAACAAGGCGAGCAAGGCCCCAATGACAGTAAACGGCAGCGAGAACAAAATCGCAAACGGCGCCAATCCGCCGCCAAATGTCACAACCAATACAAAATAAACGATCGCTACAGCAGCGAGCATCGCCCACCCAAGCTGGGTAAACGATTCTTGAATGTCTTCAGTCACACCTCCCATCTGAATATCGACTCCCGACGGCAAGTCGAGTCGCTTGAGTTCTTTCTGTACGGCCGCTGACACCGCTGCAACATCCTTCGTTTTTACTTCCGCCGACACGCTCGCGTGCACTCGGCCGTCATCCCGTTCAATTTCGCTGTACGTATACCCTTTTTTCACCGTCACGAGATCTTTGATCGGCACTTCGATACCAAGCGGCGACGTGATCGTGTTCTCCAGCAAATCGGCAATATCCGCGTACCGCTTGTTTTCATCGGCAAGGTAGACGCTGAGGTCTTCACCATCTTGCTTGACCGTCGCAATCGCTTGGCGTCCACCTTTTTCGGACAAAGCGGCAGCCACTTGTGCCGCCGTCAGCCCTAGTTCGCTCAGTTTGTTCTGGTTGGCGGCAAGCGTATACTCTTCAAAGCGGGCAGCCATGCTCGTTTTCACGTTCACCAGCTCCTCATGGCCGCGCAACAGATCGGCCGCTTGGCGAACGATCGGTTCAATTTCTTCCATGCTGCTTCCATACACGTTTAGCTCGAGAACGTTTGATGTCCCTGAACTCGAGGCGTCTTGACTTTGCCATTCTCCTTTGTCTTTGCGCTCATCAAGCGCCTTCATCACCTGTTCTTTCTCTTCGGCAAACCGTTTCACATCGGGGTCATACTCGACGTAAAACAACGCCGCGTGATCTTGCCCCGGATTCATCGGATTGCCCCCGCCGACAGAAAGCTGAATGTTTTTGACCCCTTGGCGCTGTTCAAAAAACGATTCTACCTCTTTGGCGATGCGCTCCACTTCATCGACCGTTTGTCCTGGGGCGGGGCTGTACGTGACGACAATCATCTTTTGCTCGTCAGACGGCAAGAAGCTGACGCCGACACGCGGAACAAGGAATAAACTGGAAATCAAAAGCAACACCGCCGGGCCGCTGACAATGAACTTATGATCGAGCGACCAGCGAAGCACCCGTTTGTACCAGAACGCTAACGTCTGTTTCCGCTCCCGCACACGAACGTCCTTCGCAGCAACTCCCTTGCTAAACAGCGAGTGGGCGAGCGCCGGAACAACGGTGACGGCGACAAGCAGCGAAGAAAGCAAGGCGAACACAATCGTCAGGGCAAACGGCAAAAACAATTCACCAACCATTCCTTTGACCAATCCGAGCGGCAAAAAGACAGCAACCGTCACAATCGTCGATGACGCGATCGGGATAAACATTTCTTTCGTGGCCGAAGCGATCAATTCTTTCCCGCTAAGCGATTCGCCGGGCAGCGTCATGCGTCGGTAAATGTTTTCCACCACGACGATCGAATCGTCAATCACGCGGCCGATCGCCACCGTCATGGCGCCGAGCGTCATCAGATTGAGAGTAATATCCATCTCCCGCAGCAACAAAATCGCCATCAGCAACGACAGCGGAATCGATACGACCGAAATCAATGTCGTGCGGATGTTGCGCAAAAACAGGAAGATGACAACGACCGCAAACAGCGCACCAAACACCGCTTTGTCCACCATCGTGTTCACCGAATCTTCAATCGGCTTGCCTTGGTCAAACACCGTGATGATGCGCAAGCCGTCAAAGCGTTTCTCAAGATCTTTGCTCTTTTCCTTGACAGCGTTGACGACCGTCACCGTATTGGCGTCTTGCGCCTTGACCACTTGCACGCCGATCGATGGCTTGCCGTTTGTCCGCGAAATCGATTCGGCTTTGGCAACAACTTTCACTTCAGCCAATTCGCTCAACGGAACGGAAGGAACAGCTGCAGATCGCCCCGCTTGACCAACCGCGCTGTTTTCCGCCCCTCGCGCATCCCGCCCTTGAGGACCGGAACCGGCACCCGGCGCTGGAGCCGCAGCTCCTTGGCCCCCGGCTTGCCCGTCGACCGCGCTTCCTTGCCCGCGACCCTCGACTTCGGCGCCAACCACCGGCGACGGCGCCGCCCCAGCCCCTGAAACGATCGGAATGCGGAGCGCTTTTAAGTCGTCGATCGTTGCGATGCGACCGTCAATGACGACCGATTTTTCCGTATCGCCAAACGTGTACAAGCCGAGTGGAAGCGAAACGGCCGAAGCTTGAATGACATTGATGACCGATTGTTCAGTCAGCCCATACCGCTTTAACTTCTGTTCATCAAAACGAATGTTCACTTCTTGCATTTGTTGTCCGGCGACCTCCACCGAATCAACGCCGTCGATGCCCTCTAACTCAGGGACGATCTCACGCTCGACGATCTTCGTCAGTTCGGCCAGCGAGCGGTGGCGGTCGGTAATGCTCAATGAGATGACAGGAAACGCCGAAAAGCTGATCCGCGACACGTCTGGCTCTTGCACCCCGTCAGGCAGCTGTAAATGACTGAGCGCCTCTTTCACTTCATTTTGCGCCGTTCCCATATCCTTGTCAAAATCATATTCAATTTGCACAAATGACGCGTTCTGAAAAGAAGAGGAGCGGACCGCCGTGACGCCGTCCAAATGTTCCACCTGCCGCTCAATCGGCTGCGTCACCTTCTTATCCACTTCCTCTGGCGTCGCTCCCGGATACACTGTCGAGACGGAAATGAAGGGCACGTTGATGTTCGGGATCGTCTCAAGCTTCATACCTACTCCTGAATACAGCCCAGCTACCGCGACAATAAGTGTCAAAATCCAAACAGCGAGCTTGTTGTTAAGCGAAAATTGAATGATGCTCCTCACCCGTTTCTCCTCCTTACGTCCATCCTCATCACTTCACACCTCTTGACTATATGGTCACAAATTATATACTAATTGACCAATTAGTCATTTGTCAAAATACGAATCCCCTTCCTTGGAAACGGAAAAGCACCGTTTCATTCCCACTCGCTGACAAACGATCTTCTTTGCATTCCAGCTTATCACACCACCTCCTCCTTTTGTCATGTACCAACGCCCGATTTCCATTACGGTTTAAGCTGCCGTTAGGATTCAATCGTCCGGGAATCAAGGAAACGTTCCATAGGCAAGCGATCCGCCCTCCACCCGGGGATGAAAACCTCGCGCCGGTCCTGCATTTTCACGGAAAGTTTCCATGGACAGCGATCTACCCTCCACCTAGGCATAAAAATCCGCGTCAGGCCGGCATTTTCACAGAAAGATCCATGGGCAGCGTGGCCTGCCCTCGACCCGTGGATAAAAATTACGCGCTAGTGCAGCAATTTTCACAGAAAACACAAAAATCCACCCTCTTGTCATGCGAGGGCGGATTCGAGACGGAAAACCGCTGTTACGCTCCGCGTTGTTTCGATGAGAAGGAAAACGAAGTCATCGCGGCGGCGCCCCGAAAAGAAAGCCGCCGCGATGACGCTTGCCGTCCATTTGCTCAGTCGACTGCTGTTTCCTTTTCTTCCAGCTCGGCCGCTGGCACATCCCGGCGTTCATGAAGGCGACCGTCTCGCAAATGAACGGTCACCATCTGCGTTTCCTCGTTATACCCGTCAATCCAGACCGACACCCCGTTGTAGTAAACGGGAATATCCGCCGGTGATGAAACGATTTGTTTCACACGGTTCATGTCCATAACCGATGGTCCCCTTTCCATGGATCGTTCATTTCCTAGTATGGGAAGAAACAGGAATGGTTATGCCAAAACCGTCCACACTAAAGAAGAAATCACTGAAGTGAGGGATGAACATGAAGGTAAGGAGTTGGCTTGTTTCCTATTGGCGAATGTCAACCGCCCTTCGGTTGCTAGTCACGGCCAGCGCCACGATCATCGTGTTTGGAGCGTTCATGCCTCTCATCGAACCGCAAACGTTCCGCACGATGTTTGACGGTGTATGGTGGGCGATCGTGACAGCAGCGACGATCGGCTATGGCGATATCGTTCCGGAAACCGTTGCTGGGAAACTGGCGGCCATCGTGCTGATTGCTGTCGGTACCGGCATTATCGGCGCCTATTTCGCCTCGGTGTCGGCTGCCGCCGCCACGCGGGAAACGGCACACACGAACGGACAGCTAGCGTACAAAGAACACGGGCATATCATTATAGTCGGCTGGAACGAACGGACGCGGGAAATGCTGCTGCGTTTGGCCGAACAAGACCCGCCGTCGCGCGTGGTCCTCATTGACGCCACGGTGCCGTCCCATCCGCTTCCGCACATTCCCGTCCACTTCATTAAAGGGGCGGCGCACGACGATGCTGTCCTTGAAAAAGCGAACCTCGGCCATGCCCGCTTTGTGCTGATTACCGCCGATCCGCATAAAACGGAAGAGGAAGCCGACCGCGATACGATCGTTGCATTGCTGGCCGCCAAGAGCCTCAATCCGTCCGTGTATGCCATCGTAGAAATCTTGACCGCCCGCCATGTCCCGAACGCGTTTCGCGCCGGAGCGGATGAAGTGATCCAAACTAACTTGTTGGCGAGCGCCGCCATGACCGCCAGCCTCTACTCGCCCGGAGCGGCTAGCGCGCTCGAACGGATGTTGGGCCGCTTCGGTGAACAAACGCTGCGCCTTCTCCCTCCAACCGAGCAGCAAATCGGCCAGCCGTTCGCCGCTGTCCAACAGCAGCTGCTCGCCCAACACATCGCGCTGCTTGGCGTCGTTTGCGGGGATAGCGGAAGCCTATCCATCCGGCCGCAGCGCCTGATTGAAAAAGACGACCGCCTGTTCGTGCTCGTTTCTTAATCGAGCAGGCGGCGCTCCAACTCTTGAACGAGCGCTTTGCCGACGGAAATCAACGGCTCTGGAACGGTCGCATCCGGGTCTTGCGGTTCAGCAAACTGGTCGAACGACGCCGTAAGGTTGCCCACATCCGCAAAATCATCGATGCCGCGCTGATATTTATGGGCAAGCAAAAACGGACGCCCGAGCTCGACCGTTGTGCCATGCGAATCGAGCTGCCCATCGACCGCTTGAAACGGCACACGCAAAAATTGGTAGCCTAAATGGTCGGCGATTTTATAGTCAAAATAGCCGTGGTCATACTCCCAACCGCCGCCGATCTCATAGCCGAGCGGCTTGAGTGTTTGCTCGAGCTGATGCAACGAAAACTGTTTTCCTTCCAGCCTCGACGGAATTTCAATCATCCACAATCCCCTCCTTTCCTTTTATCGTTTCCCGTTTGGAAACAATTATTTGCCTGATCTGGCCGTTGCCTTTTGGCGAAAAATGGACGGATCGAGTAATAATGAAGAACGGATTGTTGGATGTTTTATGAACACCGACAAAATTTTTTGTTTTTTCTGAAATAACAAGACGCCGGAAACAAGCAAGATCTATCTGGAGACCAAGAGGCTTTCCGCGCTCAAGAAGAAGCCGGCTCGACCGATGTATGCGTGACATCCGTTCCTCTTCTTGGATCGCGAAAAGAATACAGCATGGCCAGGATCAGCGATGACGCTGCGGAGCAAGAGATCCCATTGATGTGATCAAAAAACATCTCTATGTCACCTATGGATACCTTGTTTGTCTATTAGATCATGGAAAATAAAAGGCGGCTTCATGATCCTTTATAAAAACTGAAGGCGGATGAACCCGCCTTTTTCTATCAGTTTTTCTAATCTTCCTTATCTTTCTAACGAAAAAAGGATATCATTGATATAGATGGTAACTCCCCGATTAAGCAATTCATTCACTATCTGATTTTCAGATGGATCTGAACTCATGGTAAAACTCGCTAACTTGAGTTTTTTCAACTTGGAAAGCACTGAAATATCATCTACTTTCGTTCCATTAAAATAAAGAACCTCTAAATTTTTCATATTTGATAACGATGCTATAGAATGAAGCGGATTATCATTTAAGTAAAGACATTCCATCTTCTCAAGCCGCTCGAAGGAAATTTCCTCTATTTGATTGCTGCCTAGGTCAAGCTCTTTAAGCATAAAAAGCTGATTTAGAGCATCTACGCGGCGAATCTGATTTTGATTAAGTGACAGTATTTGTAAATTTTTCAAATTGACCAAAGCCTCGATATTGCTGACTTTGTTGCCGCTCAACGTAAGCCTTTTCAGTTTAGCCAGATTAGCCAATGGATCAATTTGTTCTATTCTATTATAGCTTAAATCTAATTCCTCTAAGTTTACCAGCTGACTTAACGCCCCAATATCTTTTATCTTATTGTTCCTTAAATCTAACGATACCAATTTCGTTAAATTTCGTAAAGGGCTCAAATCGCTTATAGAGGTAAACGAAATACGTAAGCTTGTAAGATTTTTGGCATACTGCAGTCCTTCTAGAGATTGTACATTTTCTTGTAAAATGGACAGTTCGTTGATCCTTCCTAAGTCATTCTCTGTTATTTCTCCTGTTGGTTTGTTCAGAGCTTCTCGCAATACTCTTTCTAGTTCTTTGTCTTTTATTAGCGAAGTAGAAGCTTTTCCTTCTTCTGATACATCAAGTTTTTCTAATGGCAATTTTCTTAGCGGAGTAAAATCCCTTATATGATTTCCGTCAATTGATAGCACCTTAAGTTTTGTCAGTGATTCTAATGGCTGAATGTCTGTAAGTAAATTATTTGAAATGTCCAATGATGTTAGGCTTGGAAGTTTCAATACAGGCAAACTTTCTATATAGTTATCGTGCAAATTCAGCCTTTCAAGCTTAGGTAATTGGGATATAGGTGTGATGTCCTCAATTTTATTGCTAGAAGCATCAAGAGCTGTTAGATTGACAAGTTTAGATAACGGTTCAATGTTTGACCCCCCTCCATCTGAAATATCTAAATATTTCAAATTCGTTAAATGAGCGAGTCCTGACAAGTCTGCTGTCTGTATTTCGAGATGTTCCAGTGCAATGTTCGCTTTTACATCGTTCGTTGATAGATTAGAGAAAGGGGCTATGAGTTTTTTGAGCTTCTTCATCGATTGCAGGAAAGTGAAATCTTTAAAGAAAACTCTGTTCATATAAAGATTTTCTAATTTTTTTAAATGACTCAAGGGCGAGCCATCAATTCGATCGTCTGTTCCATAAAAAGTATCGTCGATATTTAATGTTTTTAAATTTGTCAGTTTGCTTAAAAATGTAAAAGAATCGACATCCACTTTCTCCATCCAAAGCGTTTCAAGTGATGTTAGCCCTTTTACAGGAAGAAAATTTGTTACGTCTGTCCTACTAATATCAAGAGCCACTAAGCGTTTTAAATGAGCAATTGGTGTTAAATCTTTTACATCGGTTGCATATAAGCTCAAATCCTTTAAATTACTTAATGCGCTAAGAGGGTGAATATCCGTAATTGCGTTATCACCAATATTCAAATGAGTCAGATTGTTCATCCCATAAAGAAAATTGATCTTTTTTATACGATTGGATGATACATCTAACTGTCTAATTTTCGATTTCCAGTTAAACACCCAGAAATCGTTCTCATCCAATCCATTGTGGCTTAAATTAACGTTCTCCAGATTTCTGGCATACTCAAGCCCGCTTAAATCGGTTATTCCGAAATATTCGGCTTGCAGCGATTTTAGTGAGTCCAAGTCCCTTAACGTTAACGATCCAGTCGGCTTATTCAAATTTTTTCGAACAGCCTTTTCTAAGGATTTATCTTTCAATTGTATTTCTTTCACATATGAGAAAATAGGATAATTTACAATCGTTCCGTCTAGTTTGATTAATCGGAAAGAAGTTACGTCCATCTCCCCCGTATCTGGCTTAAATAGCCATTTACACTCTATCGTTCCTTCGCCTTGTATGCTCATATAACCGGTAAACTGATTGGCTTTATTATTTAACAGTTTATCATGGTTTAAAAAGGTAATCTCTTCTTGATCCATCTTTACCCTTGCTTTCAGCAATTTTCCTTTATGAACATAGTAGAGCGTATCGAAGTCAATGAGCTTTTTCACAGGTGGAAGTATTTCTTCTTTAATACCAATTAAACTAGGCTGATTTTTCTTATGAGGAAACACCTTTAACGTGCCAGTATTTAAAATAGGTGCAGATGAATAAGTTTTAATATTCGTGTTAATTGTTGATAACTTTTTCCTATTAGCTTGATCAAATAAAGCTAGCATATAGGTTCCAGTATATACACGGTATTTTTTCTTATTTTGAGTTTTATAGCTCACCTTTTCACTACTTGAATACAGATAGGCTTTATAAAGCTTGCCATCCTTGTCCCACAAATTAAATTTAGCTCGGCTTTTATTCATAATTTCTTGGTTCGTTAGTTCCTTTTTTGCTGCTAGGGATGGTTCCGCCATACATGCAAAAAGAAAGAACAGAACAAAAGGAAATAACCATAATAGCTGTTTTTTCATATTCTTCTCCCCTCGATTTATATTTATTTGTTGGGTCATCATCATATTCTTCTATACATCTTTTTAACAGCCCCTCCCAAGAATACTTTTTATCTGTGTATCTTTTCGTGATACCAGAACCAATAAATATAACGGGTAACCTTTTAGTATCTCTTATATTTTGGAATATAGATTCTAAGGTTACTTGATTTTCACTCACAGTTCCCCCACCCTTTATCTTAAATATATGGTTCATCACCACAACGTGTACTTGACAAGTGGAGACTTCTTTTCTTGTCACCATGCATGGAAATTGTTTATTTACTGTTTTTTCTTTACAGAAGGAAGTATGGCATGTTTTGAAACAGTCAAGTACAACTTTCGGTGATGAACCAAATATATGTTTTACATCCAGCTGATCACTAGCCACATTATATCATATCAGCTTGTATTTAGATGAACCGAAATGAAAAATCGGAAATTCTTTATTATTGCAACTTATATAGGAGGCTGGTGATTTAATCGTGGATACCGCTTTGCAATATCATTTCTCAACTAGAAAAACCTTATTGCATCGGTCCTGCTTTTAACGCGTTCCCCCATTGATGAAGGGAATCAGCGGTTTTTCACCAGCCTTCTAGGTAAAAAGGATTTCTGTTGGGAAGTTTCGCCCTGCTTCGTATCCCTTTCTCTTATTTGGTGGCATTTCCTTTGCTAAGTAGAATTAGCTGAATTTTATTCCCTTGTCCAGTCTGTTCTAGCTTGTCAAGGATGGCCATAATCATTGCATTTTGTGCTTGGTTATCATCTATGTATTGAGAGAAATCCCAAGAGGAAAATCGATCAACTGCGGGAGGAAATCGCCAAGGAGCAGCTGAAAGAAAAGAACATCAACGAATACATCCCGACGGTCAAAAAAGTGCTCGACGCCTACCGCCTCACAGACGACGTAGAAAAGAAAAATCGCCTTCTCAAGTCAGTGCTTGAGAAAGCGACATACCTAAGAAAACCGGAATGGACGAAAAAAGACCAGTTTACCATTCAGCTTTATCCTAGGATCTAGAGGCGACGGCCTCCTTTTTTTCTGCCGAGAAGAAATACTTCAAGGCTTCGAACACATCGGCTTTTTGTTTTAAGATGTAGTACTTGAATTTCTCGTGTTTCATGTTGCCGTATGCTCGCATGAGGGTAGAGGGTGAACGGTTGTACTGATTCACTTCCCCATATCCAAACATGTTTGACACTTTCAGCAACTCTTGAACAAGCTTGACGCAGCGGGCGTTGTCGGACGTCAAGTTGTCGCCGTCGGAGAAATGGAACGGATAAATGTTATAGCGTGACGGAGAATATTTTGTTTCAATTAGTTCAAGGGCTTTGCGGTAGGCCGACGAACAAATCGTTCCGCCGCTTTCCCCTTTGGTGAAAAATTCTTCCTCACTGACGACTTTCGCTTCGGTATGGTGGGCGATGAAGGCGATGTCGACCGTCTCATACTTCGTGCGCAAAAAGCGCGTCATCCAAAAGAAGAAACTGCGCGCCATATATTTTTCCCACATGCCCATCGAACCGCTTGTGTCCATCATCGCTAGGACGACCGCTTTCGATTCCGGTTTAATGACTTCGTTCCACGTTTTAAATTTCAAATCTTCGCGATAAATCGGGTAAAAGCTCGGCTTGCCGCTCATGGCGTTGCGTTTGAACGCGGCGAGCATCGTCCGCTTTTTATCGATATTGCCCATCAGCCCGGTGCGGCGAATATCATTAAACTCAATCTGTTGGACAACGTGTTGGTCGAGCTCTTTCCGCTGCAAATTCGGAAGCTCCAACTGGCTGAACAGCGCCTCTTCAATTTCCATCAGCGACACTTCAGCTTCGTAATAATCTTGGCCTGGCAGGTCACCGGCCCCTTGGCCTTTTCCTGGCCCCTGTCCCTCCCCGCTTCCGTCCTTGGCCACGACATCGCCGACTTGGCTGTCTCCGTTTCCTTGACCGACGTGCTTGTTTTTCTCGTAGTTGTAGCGGATTTTATACTCATCAAGCGAACGGATCGGAATTTTAATCACATCACGTCCGTTAGACATAATGATGCTTTCTTCGGTGATTAAATCCGGCAAGTTATTTTTGATCGCTTCTTTGACTTTTTCTTGGTGACGCTTTTGATCGTCATGCCCTTTGCGGTGGAGGGACCAGTCTTCTTTCGATACAACGAAATTCCCCTTCATATTTTTCCCTCCTTTGTCAAAATGGTTTCACACTTTTCGCTTTCCCGCATATACTTATGTTGGCGTCATCAAAACAAACGCAGCACGGATACTAGGTTTGGTTTATTTTATCCTATGCAAAAATTCAAAATAATTGCCAAATGAATGCGGAAAATAGTGGGAGCGGACAAGCCCGATTGCTTGTTTGCTCTCGCGTTGTGATGCAGCGCCCTGACCTCTAATGAAAACGAGCTCTCCCTTGATCCATGAGGGAACGTGCACAAAGCATGCCTGATGCGACAAAGTTTCTTTATTTGAGAAATAAGGCCGGGAAGCGTCTCGCTTCTTCCATCCCGACTCTTCGCGGTGATAAAAAAGCATGCCTCAGCGCTTGAGGCATGCCTATCGGTTCAACAAGCTGCCGACATAGCGGAGCAATTCGTTGGCCGATGTGGAGTTATATCCGTACTCATCAATCAAGCGGGCGACAACCTCATTAATTTTTTTCAGCTGCTGCTCATCCGGCGTTTTCGTCGATGTTGTAATTTTTACGATATCTTTTAGATCCGCGAACAGCTTTTTCTGAATCGCTTCGCGCAGCCGTTCGTGGGAATTGTAGTCAAACCGCTGCCCTTTGCGCGCATAGGCGGAGATCCGAATCAAAATTTCTTCGCGGAACGCCTTTTTGGCATTTTCGGAAATGCCGATTTGTTCTTCAATGGAGCGCATCAGCTTCTCATCCGGGTTCATTTCCTCACCGGTGAGCGGGTCGCGCAGCTTCGTTTTGTTGCAATACGCTTCGACGTTGTCCAAATAGTTGTCCATCAGCGTTTTCGCCGATTCTTCATACGAATAGACGAACGCCTTTTGCACTTCTTGCTTGGCGATTTCATCATATTCTTTGCGCACGAGTGAGATGAAGTTCAAATACCGTTCACGGTCTTCTTTAGAGATGGATGGGTGCTGATCCAACCCTTCTTTCAGCGAACGAAGCACATCGAGCGCGTTGATCGACGGCACTTCTTTCCGGATGATGCAGGCCGAAATGCGGTTGATGACATAGCGCGGATCGATGCCGCTCATCCCTTCGTCCGGATGTTCTTTTTTCAACTCCTCGACATCGACTTCGTTGAACCCTTCGATCATCTCTCCGTCATACAAGCGCATTTTCTTCAACAAGTCCACATCCGGTCGTTTTGATTCTTTCAGCCGCGTCAAAATCGTAAACATGGCCGCAATGCGCAGCGTGTGCGGGGCAATATGCACGTTAGCGACATCGCTTTCGCGAATCATCTTTTCATAAATGCGCTCTTCTTCCGAGACGCGCAAGTTATATGGAATCGGCATTACGATAATGCGGGAATGGAGCGCTTCGTTCTTTTTGTTGGCGATAAATGACCGGTACTCGGTTTCGTTCGTATGGGCGACGATCAGTTCATCAGCGCTGATCAACGCAAACCGCCCGGCTTTGAAGTTGCCCTCTTGCGTCAGCGACAGCAAATGCCAAAGAAATTTTTCATCGCATTTTAACATTTCCTGAAATTCCATAATGCCGCGGTTCGCCTTGTTCAGCTCGCCGTCAAACCGATATGCCCGCGGGTCGGACTCCGAGCCATACTCAGCGATGGTCGAGAAATCGATGCTTCCCGTCAAGTCAGCAATATCTTGCGACTTCGGATCGGACGGGCTGAACGTCCCGATGCCAACGCGCCGATTTTCCGAAAAGAAAATGCGCTCCACCATCACGTCTTCGATTCGGCCGCCGTATTCTTTCTCCAACCGCATCATATTGAGCGGCGACAGCTCCCCTTCAATGCGAATGCCGTATTCGCGGTAAAAATCGTCGCGCAAATGGTGGGGAATGAGGTGAAGCGGATCTTCATGCATCGGGCACCCTTTGATCGCATAAACGGCGCCGCGGTCCGTTTTCGAATATTCCTCGAGCCCGCGTTTCAAGAGCGTCACTAGCGTTGACTTCCCGCCGCCGACCGGGCCCATCAGCAGCAAAATCCGCTTGCGTACATCCAACCGCTTCGCCGCCGGGTGGAAATATTCTTCAACTAACCGTTCCAGCGCTTCTTCCAGCCCGAACAGATGCTGGCTGAAAAACTTATACCGCTTTCGGCCGTTCACCACCTCAACTCCAGCGTCTTTGATCATATGATAAACGCGCGAATGAGCCGACTGGGCCACCCACGGCTTTTCTTTTAAAATCTCTAAATACTCGGCAAACGTCCCTTCCCATTTCAGCTTCTCTTCTTCTTCCCGATATCGAGCGATTTTTTGCAAAATATCCATAAAGGACCTCCTCACCCTCGGATGTCTAACAGAAAGATTATTACAATTTATGCGAGGATGTCCTGTATCATTCGCCGCAAAAAAATTTTGTCTCCTGACGGCCAAACGCGGTCATTCACATGCTTGGCCATATCCGCTATAATAAAGGGGAAAACGCCTTGAAGGAGGGGCAAACGATGCGCACCTTGCTTGTGCTCGGAGTGATCATTGCTTTCTTAACGGCCATTTTCACCGCCGGCTATGAGGACAAACCCGGCGTGAAATAAAGCCCAAAAAAACGACCTCCGTCGCGAAGGTCGTTTTTTTGTTTTGCGCCTACGACAACCCGTGAAACCGTTGCTGGCGCAGCGCTTCATACACTAAAATGGCCGCCGTATTTGATAAGTTCAGGGAACGGACTTTGTCGTTCATCGGGATGCGAAGGCAGCGATCCATATTGGCCTCGAGCAAGTCTTTTGGCAATCCGGTCGTCTCGCGGCCGAACACAAAGAAAATATCCTTGGTTGTATCGCTAAAGTCAAACGAATCATAATACTGCCGGCCGAATTTCGTAATGAAGTAAAACTCGCCTCCCGGAAACCGGGCAAACAACTCGTCAAGCGAATCGTAATAGGAAAGATTGACATAAGGCCAGTAGTCAAGGCCAGCGCGCTTTAACATTTTATCGTCCGTCGAAAATCCGAGCGGACGGATGAGATGGAGCGCCGTATCCGTCGCCGCGCACGTACGGGCGATGTTCCCGGTGTTGGCTGGAATTTCTGGTTGGTATAGTACAACATGAAGCGGCATGTTCTTCACCTCAACAACATCGTTTATTTGCGATCCATGATATGAAAAAATTTATACCGGATGTTTGGGGTGTAAGCGCTCGAATCTTCGTAGGACCAATAACGCATCCGACTGTTGGTAGTATGGGCGTTCACAAGCGGCATCCCCTCTTGGTCTTTGGCCACTACGATCGCCGAATGGTCAAAGCGCCCGTCCCCTTGAAAATCATAACAAATGACATCGCCTGCCATCAATTGTCCCGGTTCGGAAACTTCCACCGCCTGCAAGCCGATGCGCGACCCGCTTAAGTACCAGCGCAGGGAATGAGCGACGGCCCAGCTGTAGCTCCAGCTCCCGTTTTGGCACCACCACCCCCGCGCCCGATTCGGGTAACCCGTCATAGGCACCCCACCTGCGTACAGGCATTGGGAGACAAAATTGGTGCAATCAACAGGAAAAGACGGGAACGCCGGGTTGTGACGATTCCACCATGTTTCCGCGTACCGCACCGCCTGAGCGCGGTCATATTGATAGGAAAGCCGCTCTCCCCGCCATTGCTCACGCTCCACCCGCGGCGCCTCGACATTCCCTCCCGTCCGGCTGATCCGATCGTCGGCAACCCATTCGCCGTTTACAAACCGCGCGCACCGCTCCTCGACTTGCTCTTCCACATATAAAATGTCTCCTTGTTTCAGCAAAAACTGATGATGGGCCACATACACCAGTTTGGTTTCCCGTTCGACCGTCTGTCGTCCGACGATTTGCCCACGAATCGAACAGCGAACGATTTCCACTCCTCGTTTTTGGCAGAGCTTCTGTTTTCTCGTGATCTCTTCATCCTTTAACCCGTTTCCTGACACAAACGAGCGGGCCCGCTCGTTCAGCCGCTCGCGCAATCGTTGTTTCATGCCGTTCCCCACTTTCGTTTTTGTTACTACCTTATGTGGGGAAGCGGCTGTTCTTTCCCGCTTCTTTGCGGCATCCGTCCCGCCCTTTACCCGTTTCCCTCATCGCTTAGGAGGGCGGGGATTTAAGGGAGCAAGCCGCTTATCAAGCTTGTTTATCAAATAGAAGAGCCTTGTCGCATCAGGATCGTCTTTCAAACTCTCCCCCATTGTTCAAAAGAAACAACCGTTTTTCACCAGCCATCTAGGGGAAGCGGAAGCTCGTTTTCACCAGCCTTCCCGTTACTTTAGGAGGGCGGGGATTTCGTGTAAAATGCTACTATCCCACCAGTTTCTCAATTAGAGAAACCTTGCAGAATCAGCTTTCTTTTCTGACGCTGTCCTCCAACAGTTTCAGCCCTTTTTCAATTTCAGCAAGCACCACCTCATCCGTCTCCGTCCGTCTAGCTTCATCGAGATGCGGTCGCACGCTGGCATCGCCGATTTTTCCGAGCGCCCATGCGGCCGTCCCACGGATGACCGGGCGGCTGTCTTCTTTCAACAGCCGCAACAAATGCGGCACCGCCGTTCGGTCTTTGTAATGGGCAAGCGCCAAGATGGCATTGCGCTGAATCGGTTTTTTTCCGCGCCATGAACCAGCCATGGCGCCGAATTTTTCTTGAAACTCACGATTGCTCATTTGAAGAAGCGGAATCAGCTTCGGTTTGACCGCCTCCGGATCGGGTTCAAATTCCGGATGGAAATGAAAATCTTTCCCTTTGTTTTCCGGACAGACTAACTGGCACGTGTCGCAGCCGTACAACCGGTTGCCGATTTTCTCGCGAAATTCATCGGCCAAAAAGTCTTTTGTTTGTGTTAAAAACGAGATGCACCGTTGCGCGTTTAGCTGCCCTCCTTGCACGAGCGCTCCGGTCGGACACGCATCGATGCATTTCGTACATGTGCCACATCGATTTTCAATCGGCTCATCAGGGGGAAACGGAATGGTTGTGATCATTTCCCCTAAATAGACGTACGAGCCAAATTCCGGCGTAATGATCGAGCAGTTTTTCCCGCTCCAACCGATCCCGGCCCGCTCAGCCACAGCGCGATCGGCCAGCTCTCCAGTATCGACCATCGAACGAACGCGGGCGTGCGGCACTTTGGCAAGCAAAAACTCCTCAAGCTGCCGTAAACGATCCCGCAATACAACATGATAATCTTTGCCCCACGATGCACGGCAAAAAAGGCCGCGCCGCTCCGTCTTTGTCCCCCGCGGCGCCTGCTTCATTTTCGACGGATAAGCGAGCGCAATGGCAATGATTGATTTGGCCTCAGAAAGCAGCAAATCGGGATTCGTTCGTTTTTCAATATCCTTTTCCTCAAATCCGGACTGGTAGCCAAGCTCTTGCTGGCGTCGCAATCGTTCTTTTAGTTCCACAAATGGATCGGCGCTGGCAAATCTAATTTTATCAATACCGATCGTCCGGCTGTACGCAATCAACTCTTGTTTTAAGGCGACAACATCCATTGTTTTCCCTCCTTTCGACTCCTATGATAAAATAAAGCGCGAGGTGATTGACATGAACTATATCGTATCAGAAGAGCTGAAACGGCGTCTCCCTTCCGGAAAGTTCGGAATCATCTGCTACCGGCACATCGAAGTAGGAGATTCGCCCCAAATGCTAAAAGGACGGTTGCAACTGTTTCAGGAATCAATTTATATCGAACTGCAGGAAAAAACGATCCATGACATTCCTGAACTGGCCGAATGGCGTCACGTATTCAAGCAAATCGGGACGGATCCCGCTCGTTATCGCCCATCGAGTGAAAGTCTGTATCGGCGCATTCAAAAGAAGCACTTTCTTCCTTCCATTCATTCAGCAGTGGATGTCAACAATTTCTTTTCACTCTATTATAAGATTCCGCTCGGCATCTACGACCTTGACCGCATACACGGGACCGTGACCGTAACCATCGGTGCTGAACAAGACGAATATGTCGCTTTAAACGGCCGAACGGTCAACTTTGCCAACAAACTTGTCAGCAAAGATGCATACGGTCCATTCGGCAGTCCGATCGTCGATTCGGAACGGACGGCCGTCACTCGTGACACCAAAAACGCCTTACAGATTGTATACTTTCCACCTTCCATCGCCAAAGACGTCGCCCATCGCCAGCTCGAAGCCATGCAAGCGATGTTCACGCAAATCCATGGCGGCGAAGCGGATGTTCAACTGCTTGAATGACATGTTCCTCCCGCTTCGGTGAATCGCAGGCGGGAGGGGATCGCAATAAAAAAACGCAATGCCTCGTTCATCGACGAAACGAAACACTGCGTTGTCCCCAATCTTTCTGCTATGGAACCCATTATACCTCATGATGGCCTATTCGGCAAGAAAAAGCGCAATTTTCGACAAAAACAAGTTTGATAAAATGGCACCAAGTTGCCTGGTGCCATAAGCAGTGACCCGTACGGGATTCGAACCCGTGTTACCGCCGTGAAAGGGCGGTGTCTTAACCACTTGACCAACGGGCCATGCATGGCGGAGAAGGCGGGATTTGAACCCGCGCGCCGCAAAACTGCGACCTAACGGTTTAGCAAACCGTCCCCTTCAGCCACTTGGGTACTTCTCCAGAGAAAATGGCTCCGCAAGTAGGATTCGAACCTACGACCTACCGGTTAACAGCCGGTTGCTCTACCGCTGAGCTATTGCGGAACGATTCAACACCATGTCCGTTTTCCTACGGGCTACCATACCGTTGCTCCATCCGGCAATGGTGGGACAACGGTTCACCGTTATTATAGCGAATCATCCGACAATATGCAATGGGAAATAGTGGGCCTAAGTGGACTTGAACCACCGACCTCACGCTTATCAGGCGTGCGCTCTGACCAGCTGAGCTATAGGCCCATCCAAAAGCGGGTGATGGGAATCGAACCCACGACATCAGCTTGGAAGGCTGAGGTTTTACCACTAAACTACACCCGCACATCGATTTCTTCAACCATTCACCACGCAATTTCGCGCCTCTTCCTCTACCAGCACATTCAAAGAAGCGGAATGCGTCGAGGCTACTCGCAGCCTATTCGGTGAAGCTAAGGCTCGTGGCTGAGGTTTTACCACTAAACTACACCCGCACATCGATTTCTTCAACCATTCACCACGCAATTTCGCGCCTCTTCCTCTACCAGCACATTCAAAGAAGCGGAATGCGTCGAGGCTACTCGCAGTTCATTCGGTGAAACTAAGGCTCGTGGCTGCAATTTTTACCAAGAGCTTACTGGTTTTAGAAAGAAAAAGGGCGACTAGTGGGAATCGAACCCACGCATGCCAGAGCCACAATCTGGTGCGTTAACCACTTCGCCATAGTCGCCATGATGTTGATGCCGGCTGCAGGACTTGAACCCGCAACCTACTGATTACAAGTCAGTTGCTCTACCAATTGAGCTAAGCCGGCATAAATCCATATTATGCAATGCTTATCGTTTTTCCTAATAGTCAACTGGTCGAAAAAAGCGGAACGCTCAAACCGAGTTGATGCCGTCTCATTCTATTTGTGCCAACGGAGCTAAATGAGACGATTATTTATGGCGGAGGAGGAGGGATTCGAACCCCCGCGCGCCTTGCGGCGCCTCTCGGTTTTCAAGACCGACCCCTTCAACCACTTGGGTACTCCTCCAAAAAACAACAATAATGGTGGACCTTGTAGGATTCGAACCTACGACCGGACGGTTATGAGCCGTCTGCTCTAACCAGCTGAGCTAAAGGTCCGATAAGAGTGGCGGTGGAGGGGATCGAACCCCCGACCTCACGGGTATGAACCGTACGCTCTAGCCAGCTGAGCTACACCGCCAAAACGGATGAAAAAGTGGAGCCTATCGGATTCGAACCGATGACCTCCTGCGTGCGGGGCAGGCGCTCTCCCAGCTGAGCTAAGGCCCCAAAATGGTCGGGAAGACAGGATTTGAACCTGCGACCTCACGGACCCGAACCGTGTGCTCTACCAAGCTGAGCTACTTCCCGATAAAACGCGCTCGAGAGGATTCGAACCCCTAACCTTCTGATCCGTAGTCAGATGCTCTATCCAATTGAGCTACGAGCGCAAGTGCCGAGGGCCGGACTCGAACCGGCACGGTAGTCACCTACCCCAGGATTTTAAGTCCTGTGCGTCTGCCAATTCCGCCACCCCGGCGGCAGTGGAGCGGAAGACGGGGTTCGAACCCGCGACCCCCACCTTGGCAAGGTGGTGTTCTACCGCTGAACTACTTCCGCAACATGATGAGCCATGGAGGACTCGAACCTCCGACCCTCTGATTAAAAGTCAGATGCTCTACCTACTGAGCTAATGGCTCATGGTTTGGTATACACCCAAATATTTGACGATGCCCCTTCCTCTACCAGCCGACTCAAAGATGCCGATTGCGTCGGGACAACTCGCAGTTAACTCGAAGATGTATTGCTTGTTACTGAGCGAATGGCTCATGATGGCCCTTAGTGAAGCACACACTTGCATACTCTCAAGCAAAAGAAAAGATGCCGGCTGCAGGACTTGAACCCGCAACCTACTGATTACAAGTCAGTTGCTCTACCAATTGAGCTAAGCCGGCGAATGGTGGCTCGGGACGGAATCGAACCGCCGACACAAGGATTTTCAGTCCTTTGCTCTACCGACTGAGCTACCGAGCCATATGTTATTTTTTAACTCGCTCATTGATTGTTCTATGCCTCTTCCTCTACCAGCTGATTCAAAGATGCTTGATGCGTCGAGGCAACTCGCAGCAAACTCGATGATGCTGATGCTCGTCTCTACCGACTGAGCTACCGAGCCATATGTTATTTTTTAACTCGCTCATTGATTGCTCTATGCCTCTTCCTCTACCAGCTGATTCAAAGATGCTTGATGCGTCGAGGCAACTCGCAGCAAACTCGATGATGCTGATGCTCGTCTCTACCAAGAAAGCAACCAAAATATATAGGGTTGTCATAATTTTTAAACAAAGACGGTCCCGACGGGACTCGAACCCGCGATCTCCTGCGTGACAGGCAGGCATGTTAACCACTACACTACGGGACCTTGTTGGTTGCGGGGGCAGGATTTGAACCTGCGACCTTCGGGTTATGAGCCCGACGAGCTACCGGACTGCTCCACCCCGCGACGATAAAAGATCAGTATCATTGAAATATTTGTTGCCTCTTCCTCTACCAGTTGATTCAAAGATGTTCGATGCGTCGAGGCAACTCGCAGCGTATTCGATGAAGCAAATGCTCGTTGCTCCACCCCGCGACGATAGAAGATGAACTTATTTCAATGATGCGCTGAGTTTTGTTTTGTATGTTTGAAAGTGGTGGAGGATGACGGGATCGAACCGCCGACCCCTTGCTTGTAAGGCAAGTGCTCTCCCAGCTGAGCTAATCCTCCATAAGTATCCGCCTAGCAGCGACCTACTCTTGCAGGGGCGCTGGCCCCAACTACCATCGGCGCTGGAGGGCTTAACTTCCGTGTTCGGGATGGGAACGGGTGTTTCCCCTCCGCTATCACCACTAGGCTATTATCGACACATTTTATTATAAAGAAAGTAAGCAGATTGTCAAGGGCTTTTTCATTCCTTCAAAACTAGATAACCGTCGGAAGAAGCCGCGTTTCGTACTGTCTAGCTCCGGCCGCCATCGGCTCGCGACGCTTCGGTCCTGCTGTGGCGGCATAGCCTCCTCGCAGGCCCTCCAGCGCGTTTCGCCGATCGGCGGGCGGCCTCCGCTTTTCTAGGTTAAGCCCTCGATCGATTAGTATCCGTCAGCTCCACGTGTCGCCACGCTTCCACCTCGGACCTATCGACCTCGTCATCTTCGAGGGATCTTACTCGCCTAACGCGATGGGAAATCTCATCTTGAGGGGGGCTTCACGCTTAGATGCTTTCAGCGCTTATCCCGTCCGCACATAGCTACCCAGCGGTGCCCCTGGCGGGACAACTGGTACACCAGCGGTGCGTCCATCCCGGTCCTCTCGTACTAAGGACAGCTCCTCGCAAATTTCCTACGCCCGCGACGGATAGGGACCGAACTGTCTCACGACGTTCTGAACCCAGCTCGCGTACCGCTTTAATGGGCGAACAGCCCAACCCTTGGGACCGACTACAGCCCCAGGATGCGATGAGCCGACATCGAGGTGCCAAACCTCCCCGTCGATGTGGACTCTTGGGGGAGATCAGCCTGTTATCCCCGGGGTAGCTTTTATCCGTTGAGCGATGGCCCTTCCATGCGGAACCACCGGATCACTAAGCCCGACTTTCGTCCCTGCTCGACCTGTCCGTCTCGCAGTCAAGCTCCCTTGTGCCTTTGCACTCTCCGAATGATTTCCAACCATTCTGAGGGAACCTTTGGGCGCCTCCGTTACCTTTTGGGAGGCGACCGCCCCAGTCAAACTGCCCACCTGACACTGTCTCCCACCCCGCTAAGGGGTGCGGGTTAGAATTTCAATACCGCCAGGGTGGTATCCCACCGGCGCCTCCACCGAAGCTGGCGCTCCGGCTTCTCAGGCTCCCACCTATCCTGTACAAGCGATACCAAAATTCCATATCAGGCTGCAGTAAAGCTCCACGGGGTCTTTCCGTCCTGTCGCGGGAAACCTGCATCTTCACAGGTAGTATAATTTCACCGGGTCTCTCGTTGAGACAGCGCCCAAGTCGTTACACCTTTCGTGCGGGTCGGAACTTACCCGACAAGGAATTTCGCTACCTTAGGACCGTTATAGTTACGGCCGCCGTTTACTGGGGCTTCGGTTCGCACCTTCGCTTCCGCTCAGCGCTCCCCTTAACCTTCCAGCACCGGGCAGGTGTCAGCCCCTATACGTCGCCTTTCGGCTTCGCAGAGACCTGTGTTTTTGATAAACAGTCGCTTGGGCCTTTTCACTGCGGCTCTTCCAGGCTCTTCACCCGAAAGAGCACCCCTTCTCCCGAAGTTACGGGGTCATTTTGCCGAGTTCCTTAACGAGAGTTCTCCCGCGCGCCTTAGGATTCTCTCCTCGCCTACCTGTGTCGGTTTGCGGTACGGGCACCTCTTCCCTCGCTAGAGGCTTTTCTTGGCAGTGTGAAATCGGGGACTTCCGGATGACTCCGTCGCCATCACAGCTTGGCCTTCCGGCCAGCGGATTTGCCTACTGGCCAGCCTCACTGCTTGGACAGGCTCTTCCAGCCGCCTGCTCGCCCTATCCTCCTGCGTCCCCCCATCGCTCCAACGGGAAGGAGGTGGTACAGGAATCTCCACCTGTTGCCCATCACCTACGCCTTTCGGCCTCGGCTTAGGTCCCGACTAACCCTGAGCGGACGAACCTTCCTCAGGAACCCTTAGGCTTTCGGCGCAGAGGATTCTCACCTCTGTTTTCGCTACTCATACCGGCATTCTCACTTCTAAGCGCTCCACCAGTCCTTCCGGTCTGGCTTCTCTGCCCTTAGAACGCTCCCCTACCGATGACCAACGGTCATCCCGCAGCTTCGGCGGCACGTTTAGCCCCGGTACATTTTCGGCGCAGAGTCACTCGACCAGTGAGCTATTACGCACTCTTTAAATGGTGGCTGCTTCTAAGCCAACATCCTGGTTGTCTTCGCAACTCCACATCCTTTTCCACTGAACGTGCACTTGGGGGCCTTAGCTGGCGATCTGGGCTGTTTCCCTCTCGACCACGGATCTTATCACTCGCAGTCTGACTCCCGGGCATAAGTCGTTGGCATTCGGAGTTTGACTGGGTTCGGTAACCCGATGAGGGCCCCTAGCCCAATCAGTGCTCTACCTCCAAGACTCTTACACCCGAGGCTAGCCCGAAAGCTATTTCGGGGAGAACCAGCTATCTCCAAGTTCGATTGGCATTTCACCCCTACCCACACCTCATCCCCGCACTTTTCAACGTGCGTGGGTTCGGGCCTCCAGCCGGTGTTACCCGGCCTTCACCCTGGACATGGGTAGATCACCTGGTTTCGGGTCGACGACGACGTACTTCACGCCCTGTTCAGACTCGCTTTCGCTGCGGCTCCGCCTTCCCGGCTTAACCTCGCACGCCATCGTCACTCGCCGGTTCATTCTACAAAAGGCACGCCATCACCCATGAACGGGCTCTGACTACTTGTAGGCACACGGTTTCAGGTTCTCTTTCACTCCCCTTCCGGGGTGCTTTTCACCTTTCCCTCACGGTACTGGTTCACTATCGGTCACTAGGAAGTATTTAGCCTTGGGAGATGGTCCTCCCTGCTTCCGACGGGATTTCCCGTGTCCCGCCGTACTCAGGAACCGCTCGGGAGGGAACGAAGTTTCGACTACAGGGCTCTCACCTTCTCTGGCCGGCCGTTCCAGACCGGTTCGTCTACCCCGTTCCTTTCTCACTCCCACAGTGAGCGGTCCTACAACCCCAAGAGGACTCGCCTCTTGGTTTGGGCTGTTCCCGTTTCGCTCGCCGCTACTCAGGGAATCGCGTTTGCTTTCTTCTCCTCCGGGTACTAAGATGTTTCAGTTCCCCGGGTGTGCCCTCCATGCCCTATGGATTCAGGCATGGATCCTGCCCCATTACGGACAGGGGGTTCCCCCATTCGGACATCTCCGGATCGACGCTTGCTTACAGCTCCCCGGAGCGTTTCGGCGTTTGCCCCGTCCTTCATCGGCTCCTAGTGCCAAGGCATCCACCGTGCGCCCTTTCTAGCTTAACCTACAGCGTCTCGGCTTCTTCCTTTACTTCTGCGGTTATCTAGTTTTCAAAGAACGATGTTTGCCATTGAGAGAACATCACTCGTTCCCTCAAAACTGAACGAAACGAAAGCGCCATGTTCATGCATATGGACTACTGTCTAGCTCCAGCGCCTGGCTCTCTTCTGCCAAATAACCTTCCCCCTCGGGGTGCAAGCACCCCTCTGGGTGAAGAACATTTGGCTTCGAGAGCCGATCGCGGCGCTTCCGCTTTTCGTACTGTCTAGCTCCGGCCGCCATCGGCTCACGACGCTTCGGTCCTGCTGCGGCGGCAACGGCCTCCTCGCAGGCCCTCCAGCGCGTTTCGCCGATAGGCGGGCGGCCTTCGCTTTTCCCCTTAGAAAGGAGGTGATCCAGCCGCACCTTCCGGTACGGCTACCTTGTTACGACTTCACCCCAATCACTTGCCCCACCTTCGGCGGCTGGCTCCCGTCAGGGTTACCGCACCGACTTCGGGTGTTGCAAGCTCTCGTGGTGTGACGGGCGGTGTGTACAAGGCCCGGGAACGTATTCACCGCGGCATGCTGATCCGCGATTACTAGCGATTCCGGCTTCATGCAGGCGAGTTGCAGCCTGCAATCCGAACTGAGAGCGGCTTTTTGGGATTCGCTCCCCCTCGCGGGTTCGCTGCCCTTTGTACCGCCCATTGTAGCACGTGTGTAGCCCAGGTCATAAGGGGCATGATGATTTGACGTCATCCCCACCTTCCTCCGACTTGTCGCCGGCAGTCCCTCTAGAGTGCCCAACTGAATGCTGGCAACGAGAGGCGAGGGTTGCGCTCGTTGCGGGACTTAACCCAACATCTCACGACACGAGCTGACGACAACCATGCACCACCTGTCACCCTGTCCCCCCGAAGGGGGAACGCCCAATCTCTTGGGTGGTCAGGGGATGTCAAGACCTGGTAAGGTTCTTCGCGTTGCTTCGAATTAAACCACATGCTCCACCGCTTGTGCGGGCCCCCGTCAATTCCTTTGAGTTTCAGCCTTGCGGCCGTACTCCCCAGGCGGAGTGCTTATCGCGTTAGCTGCAGCACTAAAGGGTGTGACCCCTCTAACACTTAGCACTCATCGTTTACGGCGTGGACTACCAGGGTATCTAATCCTGTTTGCTCCCCACGCTTTCGCGCCTCAGCGTCAGTTACAGGCCAGAGAGCCGCCTTCGCCACTGGTGTTCCTCCACATCTCTACGCATTTCACCGCTACACGTGGAATTCCGCTCCCCTCTCCTGCACTCAAGCTCCCCAGTTTCCAATGACCCTCCACGGTTGAGCCGTGGGCTTTCACATCAGACTTAAGAAGCCGCCTGCGCGCGCTTTACGCCCAATAATTCCGGACAACGCTCGCCCCCTACGTATTACCGCGGCTGCTGGCACGTAGTTAGCCGGGGCTTTCTCGTGAGGTACCGTCACCGCGCCGCCCTCTTCGAACAGCGCTCCTTCGTCCCTCACAACAGAGCTTTACGACCCGAAGGCCTTCTTCGCTCACGCGGCGTCGCTCCGTCAGGCTTTCGCCCATTGCGGAAGATTCCCTACTGCTGCCTCCCGTAGGAGTCTGGGCCGTGTCTCAGTCCCAGTGTGGCCGGTCACCCTCTCAGGCCGGCTACGCATCGTCGCCTTGGTGAGCCGTTACCTCACCAACTAGCTAATGCGCCGCGGGCCCATCCGCAAGTGACAGCCAAAGGCCGCCTTTCAACCAAAGACCATGCGGTCTTCGGTGTTATCCGGTATTAGCTCCGGTTTCCCGGAGTTATCCCGGTCTTGCGGGCAGGTTGCCCACGTGTTACTCACCCGTCCGCCGCTGACCCAACCAGAGCAAGCTCCGATTCGGTCCGCTCGACTTGCATGTATTAGGCACGCCGCCAGCGTTCGTCCTGAGCCAGGATCAAACTCTCCAAAAGAAAGTGGATTGGCTTTGTGAGCTTCAGCGCCGACACCAAACGTGTCAAGCAGCCTCCGCTTTTCGGATTGTCTAGCTTCGGCCGCTATCGGCTCGCGACGCTTCGGTCCTGCTGCGGCGGCGATAGCCTCCTCGCAGGCCCTCCAGCGCGTTTCGCCGATAGGCAAGCGGCCTCCGCTTTTCGGATTGTCTAGCTTCGGTCCGCCGCCGCTCGGGGTCAAATAACCTTCCCCCTCGGGGTGCAAGCACCCCTGTGGGTGAAGAACATTTGCCCGTCGCGGCGACCCGCGGACCTCAGCTTTTCGTTGCGCTTCGTTTCGTTCAGTTTTCAAGGAACAAGATTTTTGCCCTTTGAAAGCGGCTTTTACATCATAGCACTTTTATTATCTGCTGTCAACATCTTTTTTATTCGTTATTATTTCTGTGATGTTTTATTGCCGCAACAGCGATTTAAAATATATCATCGTTCGACAAGCAAGTCAATAGCTTTTTGAAACGAAATAGCATTCATTCGTCCTCAGGCGATTTTTCTTTCTTTTTTCGCTCTGCCCGTGATTTATGGTATATTGGTGTTTAGGAGGGACAATCATGGCCATCAAATATTCAAGTAAAATTAATAAAATTCGTACGTTCGCCTTGAGCCTCATTTTTATCGGGGTCATCGTCATGTATGTTGGACTATTTTTCCGTACGTCCCCAATTATTATGACATTGTTTATGGTGTTCGGAATGTTGTTTCTTGTCGCGAGCGGCATCGTCTACTTCTGGATCGGCACGCTCTCGACAAGAGCCGTTCAAGTCGTTTGTCCTTCATGCGGCAAGGTGACAAAAATGCTCGGGCGCGTGGACTTATGTATGTTTTGTCGCGAGCCGCTGACGTTGGATCGCGAGCTTGAAGGGAAAGAGTTCGATGAAAAATACAACAAAAAAAGGAAAAGCTGATAGCCCCTTTTGCGCTATCAGCTTTTTAATTTGTCCGTCCTCCACCTCGTTGGCAATCAGGACATACCCCGTACACTTCCATCCGGTGATGATCGACTTTAAATCCAGTAACGTGAGCGGCAAGCTGCTCGACTTCATCGAGCGCTGGATAGTGGAAATCGACAATTTTGCCGCACTGCTCACAGATGACGTGATAATGATTGGATGTGACAAAGTCAAATCGGCTTGACGAATCCCCATATGTCAGCTCTTTAACAAGCCCGATTTCTTTAAAGACCCGCAAGTTGTTGTAGACGGTCGCTACGCTCATATTAGGGAATTTCCCTTCCAGCGCTTTATATATCTCATCAGCCGTCGGATGGGACATTGAGCTGATCAAATACTCCAATATCGCATGACGCTGCGGCGTAATGCGTATGCCCGTCTTTTTTAGCATGTCCAGCGCTTCCTTGAGTTGCTCATTGACAGACACCGTCATGCACCTCACTCTCTGCAAAAGATGAAAAAAATTATCATTTTATAATATTTATAATTAGTCTACAAGGAATGTAGGCGTTTTGTCAATATACATACCATTAATATATCGGACTTGCGCGTCTTTATTTAACAAAAAGAGGGCGGAAATCGTTTCCGCCCGCCACAATTCATTCATTTGAGGAGGTTACTATGCATCATACGCAAAAACGTTGTTCTTGCTTGGACGCTTACCTAGATGAGGCCAATCGGGCCACCTGCGCGAGCGTCTCATCGACGTGCCCCTTTACTTTCACCCCGCGCCATTCTTTGACCAATGTTCCATCGGGGGCGATAATGAACGTCGAGCGCTCGATGCCCATGTATTCTTTGCCAAAATTCCGCTTTTTCTTCCAGACCCCATACAGTTCTGCCACCTGATGCTGCTCATCGGAAAGAAGCAAAAACGGCAATTCATACTTCTCAACGAACGTTTCATGCCGCTTGACTGGGTCTGTGCTCACCCCTAAGATGACGGCATTCAATTCGTTAAACCGTTCATAGCGGTCGCGAAAATCGCATGCCTCGGTCGTGCACCCAGGCGTCATGTCCTTTGGATAAAAATAAAGAATGACATACTGACCACAAAAATCGGAAAGCGACACCATTTCCCCGTTGCTTGCTGGCAAAGTGAAATCCGGGGCTGGCTGGCCAATCACTGCCGTCATGGCATTCCCTCCGTCTTCGTTGTTTTCTTTTAGCGTAGCGAAGACGAAGAGAATTTGCAACTGTCAGCGATGGTCCCAGTCAAATACAGTGCGCGTGACAATGACAGCAGGCATAATGTAGCCGAGAAGCGCTTCGGCAATGGCGATCCACCGACCGATGCCGATCGGGGTCACATCCCCGTACCCGACGGATAAGAGCGTCATACCGCTTAAGTACAAGCTATCCTCAAGCAAAGCGAGACGTTCTCCTGTGGCACTGTTCGGAGACGGAGTAAACACTTGATGGCCGTTGATCTGCAAAATCATGTAAATCATAGCAAACCCAAGCATCATTGTTACGTACCACTGAACAAGCACCCATAAGCTGTCGAGCGAAAGCCGGTGCGTCGCTTGCACGCGCGCCGTCCAAAGCGAGGTGATACTGCCTAGGAGGACGGCGGCAATCACTCCGAGGAAGGCGTAATCCATCGCATCCCCCCATCTTTGTCCGTTGTTCATATATACGTGGCCGGACAAGCAATTATGACGGGGAGGAACCAGCGGGGAGTGAAACCAACCGACCGCACCAAGGCGCCGTCTGTCGAGTGGCTCATCCAGTCAAATGGCAAGTTGTCATTTTGACCGAACGCACTCCTCACTGGAAAAAAAAGCGGGCAGCCAGCTCAGTGAGGCGCAAATCGCGTTGTCATGGCGACTCCTCACCGGAAAAAGAAGCGGGCCAGCACCTCTTTCAGCGTCGCGGCGCTGTGGTGAAACCAAGTTTGCTCGTGATCGTCCAGCTCGATTTCAATCACTTCGCGGATGCCATTACGGTTGATGACCGCTGGTACGCCGATATAGACGTCGCGTTCACCGTATAAGCCGTCCAAATAAGCCGAGACGGTCAAAATGGCATTTTCGTTATGCAAAATGGCACGCGTCACGCGGGCAAGCCCCATGGCGATGCCGTAGTATGTCGCTCCTTTTTTCTCGATAATTTGATAAGCAGCGTCACGAACGTTGGCAAAAATGCGCTCCAAATCCTCCCTTGCCTGTTCTCCTTTCGATTCGATCCACTTGCGGATCGGCACCCCGCCGATGTCAGCCTGGCTCCAGACCGGAAGCTCGGTATCGCCGTGTTCCCCGATAATGTAGGCGTGGACATTCGTCGGGGCGATGGCGAAATACTCGCCTAATAAAAAGCGAAAGCGGGCGGTGTCCAAAATCGTGCCCGATCCGATTACTCGTTCTGGCGGCAGGCCGCTGAACTTCCACGTCGCATATGTTAAAATATCAACCGGATTGGTGGCGACAAGAAACAATCCTTGAAACCCGGATGCCATAACCGATTCAACGATCGAGCGGAAAATGGCGATATTTTTATCCACTAGATCAAGCCGCGTCTCGCCTGGTTTTTGATTGGCGCCGGCGCAAATGACGACTAAATCAGCGTCGCGGCAGTCGCGGTAATCGCCATGCCAAATGTCCGTGGGCTTCGGCGCAAACACTTTCCCATGGTTGAAATCCATCGCATCGCCCGCAGCTTTATTTTCATTCGCATCGATGAGCACAATTTCATCGGCAATCCCTTGGTTCAATAAAGCAAAAGCATAACTGGCGCCGACAAACCCGGTGCCGATGACCGCCACGCGATTTCCTCCTCCGTTTTTCATCGCTGTCTCCCTCCTCATTATTGTGAATATATTCACAAATTATTTTACACGATGAAGCGAGAACTATGCATAAACGATTATGGCAATTGTTTGGCCGTTGTTTGGCATTTTTATGACAGCCTCCGTTAAGCAAAAAACGGACGGGGCAGTCAGCTCCCCGTCCCGCGATACCACCTCACCCCAGCGTTCCAAAGCATGACGGCGATGGCAAAAAACAAGGCGCCGACGACCGGAGTGAAAAACGCGTAGCCATACCATTCTTCCTTGCGGAGAAAATACGAAGCCGGATAGACGCCGACGAAGGCAAACGGCAACACCCACGTTAAAATATAGCGGATGACGCGATGGTAAATATCGACCGGGTAGCGGCCATAGCTGCTGATGTTGTACATCATCGGCATGATGGATGTGCGGGCATCGGCAAAAAAGCTAATCGTCGCCAGCGAAATGAAAATGCCGGCATAAATCAACACCCCGCCGACCACAAGCAAAATAAACATCAAGGCATCATACCAATGGAACGAAAGCGACAAGCGGCTGCCGACATACACCATAATGACCAGCCCGGGCACAGCGCCAAGCAACGATTCGAGCTCCATTCGCTCGAGAATGATCTGAAACAGGCTGTGCACCGGGCGCGTCAACACGCGGTCCATTTCGCCTTGGACAATGTAGCGCTCATTAAAATCCCATAAGTTGAAAAAGGCCGCAAATACGGCGTACGGCACGAGGAAAAAGCCGTAAATGAACAACATCTCATCGCGCGACCAACCGTGAAGGAGCGGCGTATGGCTGAACACAACGAGCAAAAAGATCAAGTTGACGGCCTGAGCCATCAAGTCGGACAGCCACTCTACGAACAAATCGGCACGATATTGCAGTTTCGTCTTCATATATTGCCCCATGTATTGAACAAACACCGATACGTAAAACAACGTTTACCCTCCTTGCACAACGAGACGCCGTTTCGCCGCCCTCCATAACCATCCAAGCGGGAACAGCAACGCGATGCACCATGCCGCCTGCATGAGCAGGCCGTCGCGAGCGGCGGCGCCTTGGAAGCTTTCCGTAACAATCATGCTCGGGATATAGCTGATCGCCTGAAACGGAAAATAGTGCATCCATCGCTGCGCCCAATCTGGATAAAAGGAAAGCGGCAAAATCAACCCGGAAAACAAGTCGATGATAAACCGCTTCGCCCGCAGCAACCCTTCATTGCGGAACGTAAAAAACGTCACAACCCCCGCAAGCAAGTTCAGCTCGGAAAAAATGATAAAGCTGAATAAAAGCGACAGAGCGAAGGCGAACCACGTTTTCGCGTGTTCTGGAAACTGCAGCGGCAAAAAAAGCGATACGACCAAAAGCCCAGGCAATGATAAAAAGAACAGGCGGAACAGCCCCTCGCCAAGCCCTTGCACTGCTTTCATTCCCAAATAGCTGTACGGGCGGATCAATTCCACCGCTACTTTTCCATCCCGGATTTCCATGGCGATTTCGCGGTCAAGGTTGTTAAAATAAAACGCCCGCGCCAGCCAAGAAATGGCGACATACGTCGTCATTTGCTCAAGCGACATCCCTTGCATCGACGGCCTGCCCCCATAAACGGCCGACCAAAGGAAGTAGTACGCCGCAATGTTAATGGCGTAAATGAGAATCCCCGTATAATAGTTGGTCCGGTAAGCGAGCATCATTAAAAAGCGGATGCGAATCATTTCCATATACTTATCCATGCACCGCACCCTCTTCGTAAATGTGGCGAACGATCTCTTCCGTCGACGCTTCATAAATCCGAATATCTTGCAGCGGGTAGCGGGCGGCGACGCGGCTGACGACTTCCGGCACTCCTCCCGATGGAACGTGCGCCACCCAAATGTTCGGCTGCTCTCCTTTTTTCCAGACGACATCCAAGCCAACCGTCAGCTCCTGCAAAGGCGGAGCGGCCGTTGCTTCTGCGAATGTAAACGCCACCCGTTTTCCTTGTCCCCACTTTTCTTTTAACGTTTCGAGCGAACCATCATAAATGATTTTTCCTTCGTCAAGCATGATCACCCGCTCGCACAGCGCCTCGATGTCTGACATGTCGTGCGTCGTCAGCAAAATCGTCGTTCCGTACCGCTCGTTCAACTGTTTCAAAAACTGACGGATGTTGAGCTTAACAAGCACATCCAAACCGATTGTCGGCTCGTCCAAAAACAACAGCGGCGGATTGTGAATGAGCGCGGCGGCGAGCTCGCAGCGCATCCGCTGCCCGAGCGACAGCTTGCGCACCGGCTTATCAAGCAGCGATCCGATCTCAAGCATCTCGATCACCTCGCCCATATGGCGGTCGTACTGTTCATCGGGAACGCGGTACACTTTTTTCAACAAGCGAAACGATTCTTGAACCGCGATATCCCACCACAATTGCGAGCGCTGGCCGAACACAACGCCGATCGTGCGCACAAATTTCTCCCGCTCTTGATGCGGGTTCATCCCGTTGACGACGATGCGACCTGACGTCGGGGTTAAAATACCGGTCAACATCTTGATCGTCGTCGACTTGCCGGCCCCGTTTTCGCCGATATAACCGACGATTTCACCTCGCTTGACAGCAAAAGAAATGCCGTCAACCGCCCGAACGGTCGTGTAACGGCGCGTCCATAAATCGCGAAACGCCCCGACGAGGCCGGAGCGGCTTCTATGGACTTTAAATTCTTTTCGCAGCTGTTCAACTTCAATGATGTTCATCGTTCTCCTCCCGCCTCTTTAGTTGCCGACTAACAAAGGGGTTTGCCTGTTTTCCGTTACATCGCCATTCATTATACATAAATCATCGTCATTTGCACCTCTTTTGTGTCTCATCCATACCAAAGGGGCTCGTTTGTGCGCGCGAACACCCTAGCCGCAACTGACAACCCCATTATGGTAAAATAAAGGCGCAGTCATCGGAAACAGGAGGATCAAACGATGCAGTGGACCAAATCAGAACAATTCTATGAGGAAGCACTTAAGCACATTGTCGGCGGGGTGAACAGCCCGTCCCGCTCATACAAAGCCGTCGGCGGCGGAGCACCAGTCGTGATGGAACGGGCGCAGGGAGCGTATTTCTGGGATGTAGATGGAAACCGGTACATCGACTATTTGGCCGCCTACGGGCCGATCATCGCCGGCCACGCCCATCCACACATCGCCGCGGCCATCCGCCGCGCCGCCGAGACCGGAGTGCTGTACGGCACGCCGACGCCGCATGAGATTACGTTCGCCAAAATGTTAAAAGAGGCGATCCCGTCGCTTGAAAAAGTACGGTTTGTCAACTCAGGAACGGAAGCGGTGATGACGACGATCCGCGTCGCCCGCGCCTACACCGGCCGCAGCAAAATCGTCAAATTTGCCGGCTGCTACCATGGCCATTCAGATCTTGTGCTCGTCGCCGCCGGCTCAGGCCCATCGACATTAGGAACGCCGGATTCAGCTGGCGTACCGCCAAGCATTGCCCAAGAAGTGATTACGGTGCCGTACAATGATGCGGAATCGTTCCGTGAAGCGATGAACGTTTGGGGCGAGCACGTTGCAGCCGTATTGGTCGAACCGATCGTCGGCAACTTCGGCATCGTTCTGCCAAAGCCAGGCTTTCTAGAAGCGATCAATGAGGTGGCTCACAAGAAAGGGGCGCTTGTCATTTACGACGAAGTGATCACCGCCTTCCGCTTTATGTATGGCGGGGCGCAAAACTTGCTTGGCATTGAGCCAGACTTGACAGCGATGGGAAAAATTATCGGCGGCGGCTTGCCGATCGGCGCATACGGCGGACGCCAAGACATTATGGAACAAGTCGCTCCGCTCGGCCCAGCGTACCAAGCGGGGACGATGGCCGGCAACCCGGCGTCGATGCTCGCTGGCATCGCCTGCCTTGAAGTGTTAAAGCAAGAGGGCGTCTACGAACATCTGGATCGGCTAGGAGCCATGCTCGAAGAAGGCATCCTCGCCCATGCCCGCCAATGCGGCCTGCCGGTAACCGTCAACCGCTTAAAAGGCGCGCTCACCGTCTTCTTTACGGAAGAAAACGTCGAAAACTATGAGCAAGCCCAGCGCAGCGACGGCACGTTGTTTGCGAAATTTTTCAAGCTCATGCTCAAACAAGGAATCAATCTTGCACCGTCCAAGTATGAAGCATGGTTTATCACCCTCGCTCATACCGAAGACGACATCGCCTACACGATCGATGCCGTTGGCAAAGCGTTCCGACAACTGTAACTGCCTCCTTCCTTGCCGAAGCAGGAAGGACGAAAAGCGGCTGTTCCCAGCAAGCCGCGTGGAAATGATGGGGAAAAATCCATAACGAATCGCTAGAACGGGAGGTGGCGGGCCAATCAATTGCCGAACGTAGGAAAAGCGATCATGAATCGCCGGGACGGGCAGAAAACTCGACCTGTCCACCGACATGTCCAGAAGGGCGCCTTTTCCAAACATTAGGCGCCCTTTCCATCGCGACCGAGCCGCTCTTCACTCCTTTTTGGCGATGGAGCACGCCAGAAAACCAACAGTTTATTCCAGCTCGGAAATGACATTGCAAAGCCCGATCCAAGATGAAATCTCCAACCTCCGAGATGTTGAACGTTTCCCTTTTGCCCCGCAAACGTCCATGCGAGGGGAACACGGCCGTTTTCGTCAAGCTTTTCGACAATTTTGTGAACATGATCACCCCCTAACCAACGTCCATTGATTTCCTCTGCCCCCCATGGTATGATAAACAACAAATTTTGAAAATTAAGACTCCCCTTTTTCCGTCATGCTTTGAGAGGAGGTGGCCGGCGCCACGGGAGCGTGCGCTTCCGCCTGCGCCTAACGTTCATGGATCAACCAACAGCCAACGCGGCCCAAGCGGCGAAAGGGCAGCCCGCCTTTCTCGCGGCGGTCATGGAAATCAACGGGATGGGAACAAAGAGCCATACGAACGCCGTCCTAGAAACGCTCACCGGCTGGAGCCAATCGGCCGACCGACACTGTCGTGAAGCGAATATTGCCGTTCAGTTTGATATTCCGCGCAAGCTGTGGATGGATAAGCTCGCCAACGCCGGACAAAACCCGGAAATTGCCGTCAACGACCATTTCATCGTCGGCCATGTGCTTCTTTCCTGCTCCGCCCGTCCGGAGCCGATTCAAGCGGGCCTGCGCCAACTGATCAAACAGTTCGGCTTCACCCTGCTGTTCGAATCGACTCGGCCATCTTGGCAAAAAAATTCCTTGTTTTGGCAAGTCGCCATGCTGCCGATCGATGTGTTTTCCCTATCCGATCGCTTGTTCCGCCTAGCAGTCGCGATGGAGCGGCAAACGGATGTCCGCGTCGCTTCGCTCAGCCATCTCCACGTCATCTACGAAGCGAACACCGTGGACGAATTGCGGCGCGACCTAGATGTATCCCATCCGTTCTTCGCCTCATCGGCTGCCTTTGCGTATGCCCAAACGGCGGATGCGCCTCATGGTTATCGGCGACTTGGGGCAGCAGGCCTGCTCGTCGATGGCGGCGAGACGTCCGCTTCATCCGTGGAAACGCTCGTCTACGACAATGGCTACAGCTTGCTCGAGGCGGCCGCGCTTGTGTTGACGCCAGAAACGGTCCCGTCCCCGCCGCGGCCGTACAGCAGATGCATCGTCGCCAGCTTGGATCATGAAGCGATATGGCTGGCTGAAACGGAAGGGGCGCTGTGGAGAACGGAATCGTTTTCCCGTATCTTCATCACTACTGAACCGTACGGCGACAACGTCGAGCCGTTGCCCCCTGGTCGGCCGTTGGCTCTTGTCCGCTCGGCCGCTGGATCATTGCTGTGGCTTGAGGGAACCCGCTTCCGGCAAGAAGTAAACGCCCGCCTTTCCAACCGCCGCACCCCTCGCCTTCCCGTCACGTTCTAAACTTTCGGCAACGAGGGGCTGCCCCAAAAGGTCGCCTTCTTTCAAGATAGGCACAACATATAGTGCAGCAGAAGCAGTCAGTACGTATATATAGCGACAAAAGAGGGCGTCCCGGTCCTTTTGGGACACCCTCTCTCATCGCTATATAGAGGCACTAACTGCTTCCCTGCCATACGATTATGCTCTGTCTTTCTTGAAGCGAGATTGCCTTTTCGGTCTACCCCTCTCTCACCGCTATATAGGCACTAGCTGCTCCCTTGCCACACGATATGCTCTGTCTGTTTTGAGGGGGAGATCGCCTTTTCGGTCTGCCCCTCTCTCACCGCTATATAGGCGCTAGCTGCCCCCCTTACCACACGATATGCTCTGTCTTTCTTTAGGGGAAGATCGCCTTTTCGGTCTGCCCCTCTTTTATTTATGCCGACTCCTTCTGCCACCTGATAGGGTTGCTATCTTGAGGCAGACCATTTTTTTGTCAACCCCGTTCTATTTTTTGCTTGAACTCATATAGAAAAGTGTGTATAGTACTGAATGGTTCAGGAAAACGAAAAAGGAGAGTTTTGATCATAGATGAAACTCGGTGCCCGCATATTGAAAACGGGGATCGCCGTAGCGCTGGCGTTGTTTCTCGGGGCGCTCTTTCATTTTCCGTCTCCGGTGTTTGCCGGCATTTCAGCAGTGTTCGCGATGCAGCCGACCATTTATCGTTCGTATTTATCGCTGATCGAGCAAGTGCAAGCGAATGTGATCGGCGCCTTGTTTGCCATTGCCGCCGTTCTTATTCTCGGCCGTGATCCGTTGATCGTCGGGTTAACGATCATGATTGTCATCGCCCTTTGCCTGAAAATGCGCCTCGAATCCTCGACGATTTCGGTCGCGCTCGTAACCGTGATCGCGATTATGGAATATACCGACCGGCAGTTTATCGAGTTTGCGGCCATCCGCTTTCTCACAATCATGCTCGGGCTTTTTGCCGCTTTTCTTGTCAACTTGATTTTTTTGCCGCCCAAATATGAAAAAAAATTGTATGAAAAAATTAGCAGCGAAACAGAAACAATTTTAAAATGGATTCGCCTCCATAAACAACAGGCAGCCGATCATCATCGCTTAAAAGACGAGATTGAAACATTGCATGAAGAAATGACAAAACTGGATCATCTGTATTTCATGTATAAAGAAGAACGCACGTACTTCCGGCGCCTGCGCTTCCAAAAATCGCGCAAGCTCGTGTTATACCGGCAAATGATCATCGCCGCCCATCGTGCGTTGTCCGTCTTGAAATGGCTTCATCAGCTCGAAAACGAGTTCACCCGCTTGCCAGCTGAACTCCGCGAAGCCATTTGCTTGCACCTTAGCCACTTGCTCGACTATCACGAACAGCTGCTGCTGAAATTTATTCATAAGGCCAAACCGCTCCCCCTCAACAAAAGAGCCGAGGAAATCGGCCGCCAACGCGAACGGCTCGCCTCCGCTCTTTACGCTGGCGGCGAACCGCCTGCTGAGTATCGGTTGTTTTCGCTGATTGGAGCGCTCATCGATTACGGGGACCGGCTTGAACACCTCGACAAACTTATCGACAGCTTCCATCATTATCACTACGATGACAAACTTGAAAAAGAGCTCGAAAAGGCAACAGGCGGCCGCTCATAGCGGACCGCCTGCTTCACCCGAAAAGCAGAAAAAACCTGCCAGCGGTGCCGAACAGGCTTTTTTCGTGCCGCTATGTTATCTTTGATACGCTTGGAACGTTCCGTACCACTTGTCGACAAACTCGGGGGCAAACGGCCCTTTCCGCTCTTGAATCCAACCAATGAGCTTATGGACGTTGTTTTTTAAAATGCGATCGATCACTTCCGGATAGTTCATTTCACGACGGTGACGCTCGTACTCGTCTTCGTCAAGCAGCATATACGTCATGTCTGGAAACACCTTAATATCCAAGTCGTAATCAATATATTTCAGCGCCTCCTCGTCCCAGACGAACGGCGAGCTCAAATTGCAGTAATAATACACGCCGTCTTGGCGGATCATCGCAATAATGTTAAACCAGTGCTTGGCGTGAAAAAAACAAATCGCCGGCTCGCGCGTCACCCACGTCCGGCCGTCCGCCTCCATGACGAGCGTTTTGTCGTTGGCGCCGATCACATATGACGGCGTTCCTTTGAGCACGACGGTTTCCTGCCAAATGCGATGAATCGTCCCATTATGCTTATAACTATGGATTTGAATGATTTTCCCTTCTCGAGGGTGCGTTGGCATCATTCTTCCCTACTTTCCAATGGGAGCTTTTTCTTTCCCCTATTATACCTTGTTTCCTGCGCAAATGGAAAGAAAGCGAGTCCGCTCGCCGCGCCGAAGCGGCCAAACGAGCGGTGGGAAACAGCCATCTCGCCTCATGAAACGCCTAGGGGCTGGTGATTTAGTGCCAAATACTACTGATTCCATCCATTTCTCAATGAGAGAAACCTTGCAGAATCAGCTTTCTTTTCTGAATGAAAATGGCTGCCGATCGGTGTGTGACATCGGTTTTTCACCGGCCTTCTAGATGGCTGGTGAAAAACGGTTGTTTCTTTTGAGCAATGGGGGGGAGCGTTTGAAAGACGATCCTGATGCGACAAGGCTTTTCTATTTGAGAAACAGACTGGATAAGCGGCTTGCTCCCTGCTCCCTTAAATCACCGGCCTTCTAGAGAAAGCTGGGCGAAAAAGAGGCGCCGAATGTCTTCCACCTGCTGTCTCATCCGTCGAACCTCCTCGCGAAGAGCGGCGGTCGGCGCTTCATGCTCAAGCTCTTCCAACTGGCGGGCGATCTCTTCACAACGTTGCATTTCATGCCATAAAAACAGCGCGTCATCCTCTGCGTCCGCCCATGCGTACCCCATGTTCTCTCCCCTCCCGTTGACCATGCGTTTTTCTTATCCGTTCGCGGTTCGATGGAAAAATCCCTTGCACGAATTTTGCGCAACCGTGACTGCTTTTGTCGACAAAAAAGCAGAGGCGTGCCGCCCCTGCTTTTTTCGTCTCTCCTCGTTCGGCCAGTTCTTGCTCCCGCTTCCGCAGCACCCGCTGCCATCGCTTAGGGGCAAGCCCTAGCCGTCGGTGATGACTCGTTTATCGGTTGACGTTTTGCGCTTTGCGGGCTTCCGCTTGCGCGTTTTGTTGTTTGACGTGTTGCACGTCCGTCTCAGCCGCAAACTCAGTGCCGAATTGGCCAGCTTGAGCAGCTTGAGCCGATTGTGCGTTTTGTTGTTTTACTTCTTGAATGTTCGTGCCAGCAAATGTTTTGTTCGTTTGTTTGGCCATTGTTCTCACCTCCACATCCCTTACTGTGCCCCGGAGGTGATCGTTCTATCCGCTGTCGTTACAACAGTAAAGATCTTCCACCGTCGACAATGATCGTCTGCCCCCGGATCATCTCAGCGGCATCGGACAATAAAAACATTACGGCATTGACGAGATCTTCCGGTTTGACGGGGCGGCCGGCCGGCGTGTTCGCCGCGGCGTCAGCGAGGAGCTCATCGCGATTCGGGAAATGCTTCAGCGCATCGGTATCGACCGCTCCGCCGGAAACGGCGTTCACGGCGATGTTTTTCGGCGCCAGCTCGACCGCCAAGTAGCGGGTCAGCGCTTCAAGCGCCGCTTTCGAGACACCGACCGCCGTATAGTTTTCCAAATAGCGGATCGACCCGAGTGAGCTGATGCTGACAATTTTCCCGCCGCCGACTTGCTCCATTCTTTTAGCTGCTTCCTGCGCGCAAAACAACAGCGCTTTGCTGTTGATGTTCATCGTCCAGTTCCAATGTGTTTCTTCTAATTCCATCGCCGGACGCAACACGCCGGAGGCGGCGTTGTTCACGAGCACGTCGACCCGCCCAAACGCCTCATCGACTTGGGCGAACATGGCGCGAATTTTCTCAACGTCGCCAACGTTCGCTTTCACGACGAGCGCTTTTCTCCCGAGCGCTTCAATTTCACGCGCCGTTTCTTCGGCGGCGGTTTTGCTGCGGGCGTAGTTGATGACAATATCGTATCCTTCCTTGGCCAACCGCAAGGCGATCACTTTGCCGATACCGCGGCTGCTGCCGGTGACGACTGCTACTTTTCCGCTCATGTTTTTCCTCTCCTTTACGTATAATATAGCCGAATTCCGCAAACAAAGGAGGCGCTGCCTATGTATGTCGGCCGGGACATGACCGAGCTGGCGATGATTCCGAAAACGGAATGGACCGATGACGAACTTGCTTATTTTCATCATTCATTCCAACAAATCGCTCCGTATTTAAACGTCGAAGGGCAGACGATTCACCGGGAAATCATCGAAGAGATCGAAGCGCGCGGCGGCCTTGGGCGCCGTGAAGCAACGTATACACACGGCACGATGCCGGTGCCGGATTAATCGGGGCGGCGCATTTGGCCCGCCCATTTTTTGTATTCGCGCCAAACGCGCTGCTGGGACACCGGAAAAGCGTGCGCTTCGAGCTCATCTTCAGACACAAGCCGAAGCGGCTCTTTGACGGACCGGCTGCTGATCAGGCGACCGGGAAAGACCGTCAACTTCCAGACTAAATGGGAAAACGCGTGCTCCAACGAAGCGATCGCTTCTGTCAGCTCCGCTTGCAAGCCGTATTGTTCCCCAACCATTTGCTCAAGCGTCTCTTTTCCATCTGCACCGGCCGTTTCGCAGCTCGGAAATTCCCATAAATTCGCAAGCAAGCCGGAGCTGTCGCGCTTGCGGATGAGCACGCGGCCTTCCTCATCGGCTAGCACCGCCACCGCGAGCGGCACTTGTTTGACCGCTGTTTTTTTCGTTTTTACCGGCAGCTCTTCCGCTACCCCTTCGGCAAACGCCCGGCAGTAGGTTTGCACCGGGCATAGCAGGCACGACGGGCGGCGCGGCGTGCAAACAAGGGCGCCAAGCTCGATCAACGCCTCATTGAATGCCCCCGGATGTTCGTACGCCATGATTTCGCGGATCAGTTGTTCAAACCGTTTTTTCGTTGATGTTTTCGCAATGTCATCTGTCACGAGAAACAGACGCGACAAGACGCGCATCACGTTGCCATCGACCGCCGGCTCCGGGACGCCGTAGGCGAGGCTCAACACCGCCCCGACCGTATACGGCCCGACTCCTTTCAGCTTGGAAAATTCATCGGGATCGTCCGGCACTTTGCCGCCGTACCGCTCTTTGACTTCTTTCACCGCCGCGTGCAGATTGCGCACGCGCGAGTAATAGCCGAGCCCTTCCCACGCCTTCAGCACCTCGTCCTCCTCAGCGTCAGCGAGCGCCTCCAGCGTCGGGAACCGCTCGATAAACTGCTCAAAATACGGAATGACCGTCTCGACGCGCGTCTGCTGCAGCATCACCTCCGACACCCATACTTTATATGGGTCGCGGTCTTTCCGCCACGGCAGGTCGCGGCGCTCGCGGGCGAACCAGTCAAGCAAAGCGCGCTGAAACGCGCGCGCTGGAAATCGCTCTGTTTCCTTTGTCATGCAATGTTTCCCCCATGATGCCTATAATCAATATCCACTTTATTATAGCAAAAAACCCCCGGCGTGGCTTGCCGCACGCCGAGGGAGCAAAAGGACATCGTTCTCAACTTTCCTTGGCCGCCGAAACATAGGCGATTTGTTCATGTTGGGCGCGCAATCGGCGAATATCGATGCGCACGAGCAGCGAGATGATGAAAGCGATGACAAACAATCCGCCAAAAAAGGCCAAACTTCCTTCGTACGAACCGGTCGTGTCTTTAATATACGCGGCAAACATCGGTCCGACGAGTCCAGCCGCGGCCCAAGCGGTCAAAATATAACCATGGATGGCACCGAGCTGCTTTGTTCCAAACAAATCGCCGATATACGCCGGAATACAGGCGAATCCGCCGCCGTAGCACGTATACACAATCGTCAGCATCACCACAAACAACCATTTGATGGACACGTTCGGCAACAGGAAGAAAATCAAAATTTGCAAAACGAAAAACGCCGTATACGTATTGGGACGGCCGATATAATCCGAAGCCGACGCCCAGCCGATGCGTCCCAACCCGTTAAACACTCCGATGGCGCCAACTAATGCCGCCGCGGCGGCTTGGCTGATGCCGATGCTTTCCACTGCCAGCGGTTTCGCCACCGCCAAAACGGCAATGCCGCATGTCACATTAATAAACAGCATGAACCATAAATACCAAAACCGTCTTGTTTTCACCGCCTCATTGGCCGTAAGCTGCGCCAAATCTAGCGAAGGTTTCGCTTTTCCGGCCTTCACTTTGGTCCGACCAACCAAACAATTGTTTTAGCGGGTTGGTAAAATTGCTCCATGCATACACCGACCCAATCGAAAGATGAATGCCAACGGCCGACAGCGCAATGAGCCAACGGTTTTTCATCGCCTCTTTTCCCCTTTCATCCACTGATAATCCGATTCTCATGCGTATACACGTTAAACGCTTGTCCGCGCAAAAAGCCGACCACAGTGATGCCGAGCTCGTCGGCGAGATCCAAAGCGAGCGTCGTCGGCGCCGACTTCGAGAGCAAGACGCTCACGCCCATTTTCGCCGCTTTTAAAAGCACTTCCGACGAGACGCGGCCGCTGAATACAATCAACTTGTCTTTCATCGCCACTTGATGGCGCAGGCAATAGCCGTACAACTTATCAAGCGCATTATGACGCCCGATGTCGGAACGGGCGACGACTATCCCATTCGGTGTAGCGAGCGCGGCATTGTGCAGCCCCCCGGTCGCCGCAAAGTCCGTCGACTGATCGTGTAGCGCTTCCATGAGGCGAATGCAGTCATCCGCTTTCACGGTAATGCCGCCGACAATCGTTTTCGCCGTTTTCATATCGTTGTAAAAATAAAACTGGCGGCTTTTTCCGCAGCACGAGCCGATGAACCGCTTCGCATAAAACTGTTTGGCCGGCAGTCCCCCTGCGGCGAGCTCGACGTACGCAAACCCCCGCTCGCCATCGATCGTCATCGCTTTGATGTCGCTATACGTCCGAATGACTCCTTCCGCGGCTAAAAATCCGCTCACCAGTTCATCGAGATGCGCGGGCGTGCAAACGATCGTCGCAAACTCCTCGCCGTTGACCATTATGGTCAACGGAAACTCGAGCGCGATCTCGTCCTCTTCCTCAACCAAGCGGCCGTCCCGGTATTTCACAATCAGCCGCCGCTTCGCCGCAAATCCGCTCACCCTTGCCATCCCCCTTTCCCCCAAAATAAAACCGCCACCTTCCGGACAAAGGCACTGTTTGCCCCTGTCAGCGAAAAGCGGCGGTAGTTTGCGCCCAGCGCTTCTGCAGCGAAACCAACGCACATCCGTTTTCGAAACTTGCCAACCAACCGAACAGCCGCGGCTAGCCGGCCAAGCTTCTTTGATCAACCATCTGTTCTCCATCGCTGGTTTGGCCGCTTCTCTCGACCCGGAAAAGACAGCCAAACTGCTCGGACAGCTTGCCGCTGGCGTGATGGACGCGTACGAACAGACAGAGGCGGAGACGAAAAAAATCGGGCTGCTTGACTTGTTGCGAGCGCTCAACGATCCAGACACGAACCGGGCAATCCGGTTTGGCCTGTCCGCGCTGAAAGCCATCGGCCAACAGCTTGGAAGCAAGGAGTAACGTCCATTCCATCAAGCGCGGCAAAAAAGGCCGGCCCGAAACGGCAGATCTCCCGTTCGGGCATCGGCCTTTTTCGTTGGCCAAAGCGCTCCTCGGCGGCCAAACCAAACGCATGAAACGATTTCGCCGGCATCGGCAGCCTGTTTCTCGGCGCCCATCCCGGCTACACCTTCCTCGCCGTTTACGGACTCATGGTCATCTACTACGGGCTCCGCTTCCGCCAACAGCTCGTCCGCGCCGCGGTGAATGGTACCACTGACATCATTACCGTGCCAACGTGGCGGCGCAAAAAACTGGAGTTGGCCCCCAACAACTGATGGAGGCCGTTCGGACGGTCGCCGGATCGCCAGCAGAACAAATGATCGTATTGTCCTAACAACTGATGGGTGGCCGTCCAGTCATTTTCACACATAAGCGCCGCACAGCCTCCCATACTAAAAATACCGTGTTGGCCACCCAACACGGGCACGCCATAAAGGAGGGAATGTGCCGTGCGGAATAAAGAGCGCCATTTCCCAAACCAAAACAACAACAAGCTCGAAGGCGAGCCGCGCGCCAAAGCCGAATATGCATCGAAGCGGGCTGACGGCACAACCAACACCCACCCGCAGGAACGGATGCGCGCCTCGGGAGAGCGAAGCGACTTTTTCTAACAGCCACACCGGGGCACGGTGCGGCCCACCGCCCTCCCCGGCACATTCCGGCAGCGAGGTGAACAGCCATGGGTCGCCATCGGCACAAACCGTTTTACGATCACCTTTACTCCAATCCGTTCCAACAGCCGTGGGCCAATCCGAAACATGCCCACTCGCAAGTCAACGGGGAAACGCAACAAACGCTCGACCTTATCATTTTGGAGCGGCAGACGCGCAAGCAGTCCTAGCCAAAAGGGGCGGTTCCGTTTCATGCGGACGCCCCTTTTTCCTAGCTCTCCTCTCTCACCGGTCGGCGCAAAAGCGAAATCGGGAGCGCCTCCTCTTCACCGGTTCCTTTCCATCGCCATCCCCAGGCAAACACTCCTTTTAAATAGCGCACTTTGAAATACTCGCCGGGCGCCCCTTCGATTTCGTAAATCTCCCCCGGGCGAAAATCAGCCGGATTGAGCATATACGCTCTTGCCATGGCGATTTTCCGCTCATAGACGGCATATTCATTCACCATGCCCATTTGCTCTGCCTTGCGCGCCTTTTCGGCCAGCACGGCGATTTCTTGTTGCAATTCTTCTTTCGTCATTTCGCTGTACCGCTTGGCTCCTTCGTTTATCATCGAAAGTTCCCCCTTTCTTTTTGCCCTTGCAGCCTCCGAAATCGCGTTGTCGGTGGAGGCTGAGGATTGGCTCGCGCAACCCCTTCTCGGCATCGGTTCTCAAGGGGAAAAACTGGCTCCTCACCACAACATGTACTTGGCAGACGGTTCACTTCTTTGCATAAGTGTATGCAAAACATGATTCGTTTCCTGTTCTTTCTTGGTGGCATAAGTTAAGGTACGTGACGAACAAATCAAGGACAACTTTTGGGGAAGAGCCAAAACACTTGCTGCATCAGCCTCGATGTTCACGCGTTCCATCATCGATCAAGGCAAACGGCGTTTTTTCACCCACCTTGATGGTCGATCGGATGAATCCGGACGGCTTCGCGACGCGATGGCTACGCCCCGGCGCTCCCGGACGTTCGACCGAGCGCCGGCGGTGACTAACATCAGCCATCGCGAGATCGCAGCCATTCGTCGATAAGAGGGAGGGAAAACCCTTTGCGATACAGGGCCTGGCGCATTTTTTGCTCGTACAGCGGGCGCGGGTGCTGCGCATAGCGGCGGTGCGCTTTTTCTGCTTGAACGACAAGCGCCTCCCACTCCTGCTCGTCCGTTTGCCCACTCCCTTCCTCCAGCACCGCCGCAATCACTTCATGAGGAAATCCTTTGCGCCCAAGCTGCTGTCGAACCCGCTCGGAAAACGCGCGGGCCGATTCAGCCCGGCGTTGTCGTTTGGCCTTTTCGAAAAGAGCGCGGGCGCCATGCAGTTGTTCCTCCCACGAATACTCGGCCAAACTTTGCTCGATCAAATCAGTCGGTACACCAAGCCGCTCCAATTCGGCGCGAATGAGCAGCGGCCCTTTCGCCGCCTTTTTCTGCGTGCATACATAAGCTCGCGCAAACGCCTCGTCATCCACATACCGCTCGGCGCGAAGCTTGTTGAGCACCTGCTCCGCCACCGCATCGGCAACGCCCTTTTTGCGCAAATGGCGAATGATTTCCTGCTCGGAGCGCATCCGGCGCGCCAAAAAGTACAACGCTTGCTGATACGCCTTTTTTACGCCATCGGCAGCAATGATCTCGCGCAAAAGCGCCTCATCGACCGCCATCCCTTTTTTCAGCCGGAATTGGAGCAACACATCTTGGTCGACCGTCAGCTTGAGCGGCGGCTCTTCGGCGCAGTCAATGACAAGCCAAAACCGTTCCCCGTTTCCCTTCGTGGGCGCGATTTCAATAATCGTCCCCATCCTGTCCATCTCTCCTCTCGTTTTATCGTATCACAAAAAGGAATTGGCGCGCACAGCACGAACATAGTAAATAAAGAAATCGTTTGGCGAAAGGAGAGACCGCTATGCGCATCGCCATCAACGGCGGAACCGGACTGATCGGCCGGGCGCTTGCCCTCCATTTTTCCGCACAAGGGCATGACGTTTATATTTTTACCCGCTCCCCCCGTCCTTCGGAAGGCCGCCTTCATTATCTTTCCTTGGACGATGACAAAAGAAGGCCGGACACGATCGATGTGGCCGTCAATTTAGCCGGTGAACCGCTCAACCGGAAACGTTGGACCGCCAAACAAAAAGAGCGGATTGTCGCCAGCCGCTTGCAGGCAACCGACGCGATGGCCCGATATATCGCTTCCCTCCCCCGCCATCCGAACGTGTTCATCAACGCGAGCGCCATCGGCATTTACGGGACATCGGACACCGGAACATTTACGGAACAAACGAACGAGTATGGACAAGATTTTCTCGCCAAAACGGTTCAAGCGTGGGAAGCGGCGGCCCGTCCGATCGAACAGCTCGGCATCCGCACGGTCTATGCCCGTTTGGGCGTCGTGCTGGCCCGACATGGCGGCGCCTTGCCGATGATGGTCAAACCGTATCGGCTGTTCGTCGGCGGCCCGATCGGCAGCGGACGGCAATGGCTGTCATGGATTCACCTTGACGACGTCGTCCGCGCCGTTTCTTATCTCATCAAACACGAAACGCTATCCGGCCCGATCAACTTCACGGCGCCCCATCCGGTCTCGATGAATGAGTTTGGGCGCACCGTCTCCCGTTTGCTGCGCCGCCCGCATTGGCTTCCGGTCCCCGAGGCAGCACTCCGCCTTCTCCTTGGCGAAATGAGCATGCTCGTGACAGAAGGGCAACGCGTCATTCCGGAAAAACTGCTGCAAGCCGGATTTCGCTTTTCGTTTCCAACGTTGGAAGATTGTCTCGCTGATTTGCTGTTACAACAAGACCGACAAAAAATATCCAAACAAAATTAACAAAAAAGCGATTCTCTTTTTCACACAGATTGTGTATGATAAAAGGGACTTGAAGGCAGTTTTCGTTTATAACCGCATACGGACTAGAAGAAGGGGAAGGCAAATGGTGCGCCACCAGCGCTCGCGCTGGTTCTAGTGGGTTCGATTCCCACCCCGAAATTTTTTTCATGAACGTTCGATAAAAATTTCGAGGGTGGGTCCCGCTGGGAGGCTGCCCTCGTCTCGAAGGAGGGATTGGCCATGTTGAAAAAACGCGAGCTGCAAGACTGCCATGCGCTGTACGAGCTGATGGTGCACCCGGACGTCTTCCCTTTCGTGCGCCAGAAAGCTCGCTCGTACGAAGAGTTTTTGTTTATGACCAAACAGCTCATCGAGGCGGAAGAACGCGGCGAACTGATTTCGCGCACGATTTTGGACGAATGGGGCAACCCGATCGGCACGATCAGTTTGTTTGACATCGAGAATGGCACCGGCTTTTTAGGCACGTGGCTCGGCAAACCGTATCATGGGCTCGGCTACAATCGCCGCGCGAAAGAAGCGTTTTTCCATGAACTGTTTTATGAGCTGTCGATTGAAACGGTGTTTTTGCGCATCCGCAAAGCTAACGTCCGTTCGATCAAAGCGGCTGAAAAACTGCCCTACATCACGCCCGCCAACGAAACGCGGCGGCCGCTGCTTGAACAAATCGGTGCGGACGTGTACGATTTGTATGAAATTACGAAAGACAACTACACGCTCTATACGATGCGCCATCCCTCCTTCGCCGCCGAAGAGGGGAAACGAAAGGAAGCGTAGGCGCGCCGATCGGAGCAGTCAAACAAGGATGTCCGTCCGGACATTCTTTTTTATGCATAAAAACGGAAGAATTCGTCCAAAATGAAAATCAACAAACGATCGATGAAAAGCGAGGGAACAAGCGATGGCGGAAAAACGAAAACGCGAAAAAGCGAAACATACGCTAACAAGCGCGCAAGAAGTCAGCTATGCCCGCGATTTCAAACTGGCGGACCAAGCGGGCGGCTATACAGCGAAAAAAGCTCGCCACTAAAAAGCCGCCCTTAGCTTTGACCATTCAGCCTGCACTGAGAAGGCTGGTGAAAAACGGCTGATCCCCTTCATCAATGGGAGAATGCGCGGAAAAAAGGACCGATACAACGAGGTTTTTCTAATTGAGAACTAACATTGTAAAGGCATATCCACGATGAAATCACCAGCCTCTTAGATAGGATTACCATTTATACCTTTGCCCCGTTCAAGCCATCCTAATCGATGAATCGTACGATTCACATCTTTCAGCAAGGGGGCATGGGGAATGGGTCGTTCTCGCGGACAACGAACGCGCGACAAAAACAAAGCGACTTTGCCGCAAGTGCCAAAACAGCTGAAATCTGACGGCATTGACGTGGACTATTCGCAAGAGTTTGCTGACCATGAAGATCTCGAAGCGCAAGCGCGCGCGGCGGCCGCTGGCATCCGCCGCCAAGAGCGCAAACGGTAACAACGAAGGTGTCCCGCCGCAACGGGACACCTTTGTCTCCCCATTCCTTACACTGTCGCTTCACCCTCGAGCTCTAACACTTGGCTGTACCGCTTGTAAAACCGTCCAAGCTCCCCTTTATAATGATCTTTCCACGGTTTTTCTTTCCCGCAATAATGGATAAAAACGGTGTTTTCCTCAATCCAAGCTAAATCGTGTTTCGGGTTGGGCAACAGCTGCAAAAAATCGTAATAACGCGCATCGTAATTGTAACGATAGCCGTCGACCGGCTTAATTTTGTCCCAATACAGCCCGTTCACTACATCCTGATCGGGCAGGACGAGCTTAAAGCGGTGATCGCGGATAAATTGATAAATGTCGGCAAGATGAACGTGCATGCGCATCAACTCCACGTTCATCATCATCACGCCCGTATTGAAATACCCCTTGGCGTTCGGCGTTTTCAGCCGCAGCTTATTGAATAAATTCGCCACTTTGGTCGAATGGGTGTGTTCAGCGGCAATGAATAAGTTCCCTTCAAAGTCCATCTCGTACAGCTCATCGATCGGATTGATCGCCACAATATCCGGATCAAGGTATAAGACGCGTTCAACATGCGGAGGCAAAAATAAATGGGCTGCCAATCGGTAATACATCTCAACCGTGTAGTGGCGGAACACAGGCGCATCACAAAACAGTTGCGGGTCCACATAGATCGATACAAGCTTATGCCCTTGTCTGCGAACGAATTCCCCGAGCGCTTCTAGGTCTTGTTCGGCAATGCGTGAATAAAGCAAGTAAAACGTAAACGGGCGCTGATTGTTGCAAAACAACGAATGCATCAACACCTTTAGCGGTGGAAGGTAATTGGCGTCTGTCGTCACTAACACATGAAACATCGACCCATCACTTCCTTTGCAGCATCGATTCCCCTTCCTTACCAAGTATATTCGCGCTTTTCTCTCGATTGCCTTCAATTGTCCCAGACGCTTCACTTCTTTTCCCTTGAGCGCCTCGAAAGCCCGATGGTCGGGAAAGCGGGCGCTCGGTTCGTTCAAAGGGAAGACGACACCGCTCAGCTTGTCTCACCGAAACGGTTACGCTTTTAGGATAGAAGAAATTTTTTTCCCTTTCAAGAAAAGAGCCAAACGGCGCTTTCCCCCTTTCCTCCTGTCTCCGATCACAACGCTTTTCCGCTTCTTCTAGGGCACGTAGCGGGCGAGTCCCGCCATGAACCAACGCCCGTAACGGGGACGCAAAAACCGCCTTGGTCCCACCTAACCTTTGAACAAACGCCGCCCGGCCCTTTTTCTATCTGAATATTTACAATTGACAAATGAAGCTTTATAATAAAAATAACTAGCCGTCTCCTGCCGGCACAGCCGCCTGCGCAGATCAGACGGCGCAGCCGATCCGTTTTTCGCCGCGGCTGCCCCCATCGGCAGCACCGATAAGGCCGGTGAAAAACCGCTGTCACACCAATTGGAGGCATTTTCATTCAGAAAAGAAAGCTGATTCTGTGAGGTTTCTCTCATTGAGAAATGAGAGGAACTCAGCAGTATTTTGCCCGAAATCACCGGCCTTCTAGAAGGCTGATGAAAAACGGTTGTTTCTTTTGCGCAATGGGGGAGCATTTGAAAGAATATCCTGATACGACAAGGCTTTTCTAGTTGAGAAACGAGGTCGGTAAGCGACCTGCTCCCTTAAATCACCAGCCCTAGGAGGACGGTGAAAAACCGCTAGTTCCCCTCATCAATGGGGGAACGCTCGAAAAACAGGACCGATGCAACAAGGTTTTTCTAGTTGAGAAATGAGATGGCAAAGAGGGATCTAGGATTAAATCATCAGCCTCCTAGACCGATTCGCAAAGAACTGTGCGGCCTGACACCACCCTATGCCGGGGTGTCTTCTCAGTCCGTTCCAGCCGGTTCCTATCCAAACGACTGCATAGGAACCGGCTTTTTCCATGAACGCGGAAGGGAGGGAAATGCCATGCCAGGAGCGCTAGATGGCGTGCGCGTGCTCGACTTGTCACGCGTCTTGGCCGGTCCGTATGCGACGATGATTTTAGGCGATCTAGGCGCCGATGTCATCAAAGTCGAAGCGCCAGGCGGCTCGGATGACACTCGGTTTTGGGGACCGCCGTTTCAAAACGGCATGAGCGCCTACTACACGGCGATCAACCGGAATAAGCGAAGCATGACAGTTGATTTAAAATCGGAAAAAGGCCGGGAAGCGATTCGCCGCCTCGCTGGGGGAGCCGACGTTCTCATTCACAATTTCAAAACCGGAACGATGGAACGGTGGGGACTCGGCTATGACGACTTATCGCGCCTCAACCCGCGTCTCATTTATTGTTCCATCACCGGATTTGGCGAGACCGGCCCGCTCGCCGCATTGGCCGGCTATGACTACATCATTCAAGCGATGAGCGGGTGGATGAGCATTAACGGCACCGAGGAAACCGGCCCGCTCAAAGTCGGGGTCGCCGTCACGGACGTGTTCACCGGCTTGTACGCCGCCATCGCGATCGAAGCAGCGCTGTTCGCTAGAGAAAAAACGGGACGCGGACAAAAAATTGATCTGGCGCTATTCGACTGCGCGGTCAGCGCGCTCGTGAACGTCGCCGCCAACTATTTATTGTCCGGCGCGGTTCCGAAGCCGCTTGGCAATGAACATCCTAACATCGTCCCTTACTCTACTTATGAGGCCAGCGACGGGCCGATCGTCATCGCCGTCGGCAACGATCGGCAATTTCAAGCGCTCTGTTCGCTTTTGTCCGACCGCGCTCTCGGGACCGACCCGCGCTTTCAGACGAACGCCGGCCGCGTCGCCCATCGCGACGAGCTCAATCGGCGACTGAACGCCGAGATCAAGCAACGACCGCGAGCCGAATGGCAGCGGCTGCTCGCCGAAAAAGGCATTCCGTGCGGGCCGGTGCAGACGCTTGACGAACTGTTCAGCCATCCGCAAACCGCCGCCCGGGAAATGACGGTGGCGATGCATCACCCGCTCATCGGTTCCTTGAAGCTGGTCGCCAGCCCGTTGAAACTTTCTGACACGCCGGTGTCGTACCGGCTCCCTCCGCCCCTTCCCGGCGAGCATAACGACGAAGCCGCCAAGGCGTGGGAAAAGCGGCCGGAATATGAAGGCGAAACAACCGCCGCAACTGATGATCGAATTCAAACCAATCGGACAGAAAGGGGATCCATCGATGATGAACTTTGATTTTACACCTGAACAAGACATGCTTCGGCAAACGGTGCGCAAATTCGTCGACCGCGAGATTATGCCGCATATCAAGGAATGGGATGAACGCGGCGAATTTGACCGCGCCATCTTCAAACGGCTCGCCGAACTGAACTTAATGGGCGTCTGCATTCCGGAAGAGTACGGCGGCATGGGCATGGATTACAACTCGCTCGCTATCGTCTGCGAAGAACTCGAACGCGGCGACACCGCCTTCCGCACCGCTGTCTCCGTCCACACGGGGCTGAACAGCTTAACTTTGCTGCAGTGGGGCACGGAAGAACAAAAGCGAAAATACCTCATCCCGCAAGCGCGCGGGGAAAAAATTGGCGCCTTCGGACTCACCGAACCGAACGCTGGATCGGACGTCGCCTCCATCCAAACGACGGCCGTTCGCGACGGCGATGATTACATTTTAAACGGACAAAAAACGTGGATTTCTCTCGCCGATATCGCAGATCATTTCCTCGTGTTTGCTTACACCGACAAAACCAAAAAACATCACGGCATTTCCGCCTTCATTGTCGAGCGGACGATGCCGGGCTTTTCCTCGCAGCCGATCAAAGGGAAGCTCGGCATCCGTTCCGGCAACACGGGCGAACTGTTTTTTGACAACGTCCGCGTCCCGAAAGAAAACTTGCTCGGTGAGGAAGGCGAAGGATTCAAAATCGCCATGTCTGCGCTTGACAACGGCCGCTTCACCGTTGCCGCCGGCGCGGTTGGCCTTATTATGGCATGTCTTGAGGCGAGCGTGAAATACTGCCATGAGCGAAAAACATTCGGCAAAGAAATCGGCCGCCATCAGCTCGTTCAACAAATGATCGCCCGCATGGAAGCCGGGTTGCAAATCAGCCGCCTGCTCGTTTACAAAGTCGGCTTTCTCAAAAACGAAGGCCGGCGCTGCACGCGAGAAACCTCGCTCGCCAAATGGGTCGCCTGCGACTATGCCAATCAAGCGGCCGATGACGCCGTGCAAATCCACGGCGCCTACGGCTATTCGAACGAATACCCGGTCGAGCGCTACTTGCGCAACTCGAAAGCGCCGGTCATTTACGAAGGAACGCGGGAAATCCATACGATCATGCAGGCGGAATACGTGCTTGGCTACCGCCAAGACAAACCGCTGCGCAAAACGTTGCCGGCATGGCGGCCCGCTGAGAGCTGAACGGACGGTGCCCGCGCGCCCAAAAACGCGGCTGTTCTCCATCGGCGGACGGGGAACAGCCGCTTCCTGATTTTACTCGTCCATTTTGCAATATTGTTTATACAAGTCTTTCAACGCCGCGCAAAGAGCGGAATGCGCCTTGCCCAAATATCCCTCATCGAGCTCGGCCAACAGCTCATCAATGCCCTCACGAAGCGAATGGCCGCGCAGCATCCGCGCGATATAATCACGTCCATGTTCGGTGGCGAGCGTGCACGATGCTTCGACGATCACCCCATACTTTTTATCAATTTCCGCCGTAATCGTCAGCGTATCATACAAGCTTTTGGCCGCCATTCCGGCCGGCAGCCGCGCATGGCCAGCGATAAATTGCGTTTTCACGAGTTTTCCTCCTTTCGCGCTGACATCCGTCATGATCCATGTTCGCCACCCGCTTCGCTTTTCCCTGCTGCGTTTGGCAGCAAGCGAAAAAAACGGCTGAGGGATCACCGCCCAGTTCTGGATACGAGCCGGCAATTAGTGACGTTTGGCAGCAAGCGAAAAAACGGCTGAGGGTGTCCCAAACGGAGCGGGACACCCTCTCTCATCGCTATATATAGACACTAACCGCCTCTCCACACTAGATGGTGTGTCTTTCTTGAGGGGAGATCGCCTTTTGGGTCATCCCCAAGCGGCCGATGATGACTGCTCAACGATCCCGTTCAAATGCAGGGACGGGCTGCTTCCCAGTTCAGCCACTCCCCGCTGTCAGGATCGATCGAGGCAAGCCGAAGCCAACCGTTTTGCACTTTGCGGCGAAACGCTTCGTCTGTATCGAGCAGGCGCTCGATAGACGAGGACGGCGCTTCAATGATGACAAGCAGCCTTAGCGGCGCGTGGAACCACTCGCCGTCAGAAACGGCCACCGACTGCCATGGCAAGCCAGCGAGCAAGTCGCTGCCGTTTCCTTGCATCACCCCGATGCCGCCGGTCACCGTCTGCGTCGTTTTGTCGCCGCTTCCGTAATAATGCGGCGCAACGGTGGAGGCGTAATATTGCAAGTTGATCCACTGCCCGACCGTCGCCGGTCCGGCAATGATGCCGGCGAGCGCCTCACCGCTTGGATCCTCGCGCCAATCGTAACTGTGCAAAAACACTCTTCCGTCCAAATGAGCTCCCTTCGTCAACGCCCGGCGGCCAATCAAGAAAGCGGCGTTGCCCGCCAACCCCCATTCCGGGCGGATTTCGCTCCAGTCCACCGCGCGCCGCCGCGCTTCAGCAACCGGATCGCGCGGCAGGCGGCCGACATGCGAGAGCTTTGCCATCCGTTCTTCGTTCGCTCGGCGACCGGCTTCACGTAACGCCTGCTGCAATCGTTCAAACGCCTGCGCGGCTGCCCCCGATAACGGCGGCACTTCCACCCACTGCAATTCATCAACGGTCGTAATATGTTCGGCCGCAATAAATACCGTCTCATCCGGGATGACAACCCCTTCTTTTTCCAACTGCGCGCGCACGTGCGGCAAATTGGCCAGCGCCGCAAACACACGGGCGTTGAACGCCCCAGCGGCGCCGCCGCACGCTCCGCAATCTAGCGCAGAAGCGTACGGATTGTTGGCCGTTTCGCTCTCATGACCGCAGACGACGACAAGCGGAGCAAACGAGGACGTCAACCCAATATTGACGAGGAGTTGTTTTACGTACTGCGCTTGCTCTTCTTTTGTCAACCCGATCGGCAATCCGGTCGTTTCGTCATGCCCTTGGCAATCCAGCGACAGCGTCGTCTTCGGTTTTTGCTCCGCCGCGGCGGACGCTTCATGCACGGCGCTTCCCGCCCAAGCCGGCGCCGCGCTGCGAGCAAGCGTATGCAAGCCGAGCCAAGGCCCGCTCATTTCCGGAAGAAGCAAACTGGCCAGCAAGTGCTGCTTCACTTTTTTGAACGTGCGGCCAACAAAACGGACGAGATCGCGCCGGCGACGATACGGCTCGGCAACTTCGGGAGCAGCGGTTTCCTTGATTTCATGCTGCGGCGCCACAATCGCCGGACAAGATGGATGGGCATCATGACCGTCCAAAACGCGCGTTTGAATCGGCAAGCCAAAAAAGCCAGCGCAACCATACGTTTCAAACGGCCCTGCCGCTTCGATCTGACGGCGGAACGGCTCGGAGCGGACATCGATGCAAAACAGTAGCTGCGCGGCCGCCTGCTCTTGGCTCGCGTCGTCCGGACGAACGGGACAAATCGCCTCTTTCAACTTCGCTTCATACGTATCCTCCCATGCCCCGAGCCAGAGATGACGGCGGTCAATCCGCCAAAACCGGTCAACGAACATCAAGCGGGCTTGGCGGTCTGAAAGCGACAAACGCTGCCATTCGTCAAGCGTCATCCCGCCCCACTGAATCCAAGCCGCCAAGAGGAACGCCGCCGCGCGGTCTTCTTTCTTTTCTTCCTCCTCAAGGGGCACATGCAAAGCAGCGAACACCCATTCAATCGACAAACGGACAGCCAAATAATCAAGCAGCCCACCGATTTCGTCCCCACTGCGGCGCGATTGCCACAAGACCATGCCCGCCCATCCCGGCAGCGCCAACAAATGGGCTTCCAAATACGCTTGCACGTCTTCCGTCCGCACGCCAAGCTTGTTCAGCGCCTGCTGCAACGCTTCTTCAGCGCGCTCCGGCCACTCGCAAATCCGCTTTCTCTCGTCCTTCGACAGCGAGGGGTCTTCGGGCGCCAAGCGCCGCCAAGCCGCATAAAAGCCTTGCTCGCGATGCGGCAACGCCCACACCGCCTCACCGCGGTCATAAAACAGCTTGCACCATTTGGCCGTTTGCTGGTCAAGCCGTTGGGTCAACTGAAGGCGCGCAGACACGGGAAAAACACAACGGCGGCGCGGCACCAACGACTCCAGCTCCACATCCGGAAGCGCTCCGTCCGGCAGCGCATCGTTCCAAAGAAGGGCGCGGCATAACCGCTCCGCTTCGTGGCGAGGAGCCGGAAGCGCGGTGGCGTCGAGCCACCGCTGTAGCCGCCGCTCGACAAACGCAAGATCAATGTCGCCTTTGGCCAGAGCGGCATGGAAAACAGCCATCGGCGGATACAGGTCAATGCCGTGCATTTCCTGCAGCCGATCCGCGACATGGACAAACGGCTCCTCCTCCAGCCCCATCCATGGATGGCGGGCGATAAACGCCGAAATCGGCCAAAGCGGGGCAATGACCTTGGCCGCCTCACTGATGAGGGAAGTGAGCGGACGGACGTCTTTTTTCCGTTCAGCCGATGTCCGCCCGGCGGAAACAACGGTTTTACTCATGGGCCATCCCCTCCTCTAAATAGGATGCGAGATAACGCGGGTGGGCTTCAGTCGCCGCTGGGCGCGGTTCCCCCCAATGCACGAGCCGCATATACAAACGAACGGCAAGCGGAGAGTGGCGGTGCTTCGCCGTCCAAACCGCTGCCAAGGCAGCCAAGGCAAACAAAAGGCAAACGCCCCATTCAAACGAAGAAGGCGGCAAAAAGGCGGATGACATTCGCGGATCGACCAATCGCAACAATTGAGCGCGCACCGTTTCGGACAATAACGCCAGCCCGACAACCGCCGTTAAACCGAGCCACCGCCCTTCGCGAAAATCTGCCAGCCTCCCCCAAGCCACTGCCGCCGACGCCGCCAGCAGCACCGAACTCAACAACCGGGCCGGCTCATGCGGAGCCGCTTGCCAAAAGACCGCACCGAGCATCAGCCCGACAACCATTCCTCCCCGCCACGAACCGGCCGTGACCCGTTCTCCCGCCCGGCCCACTCGCGGCACGACCGAACCGGACTGCAAAAAGAGCGTAGCTTTGAACAATCCGTGCAGCACTAAGTGCACCACCGCCGCCCCGTAAGCGCCAAGAGCGCATTGCACAAGCATCATCCCCATTTGCGCCATCGTCGAACCGACCAATTGCCGCTTGTAGTCGACATGAACAAAGCTGATGCCTGTGCCGATCAAAATCGAGACAAAGGCAAGCAAAAAGAGCAAAACATGCGCCCACGTGTCGGTAAAGAGCGGGGCAAAGCGCCCGAGCAACAAACCACCTGCATTCACCAATCCGGCGTGCATGACAGCTGACACAGGCGTCGGTGTCACGACCGATTCCATTAGCCAGCGGTGAAACGGCCATTGGCCGGCCGGAATGATGGCCGCCGCCAACAGCAACCCGTTAAATACCGCCCGTTCCCAAGCTTCCAAGTGGGCGATCCGCTCGGCGGATAACGCAGCGGTCAACGTCCATTCCCCGCTGTCGACCCCAAGCCAGACAGCCACAATGATCAAAGCGAGCCAACTCGCGCCAAACATCAGCCCCATTTGCCGAACGACGAACGGAACCGGACTCCATTCTTTTTTCAACGCTGTCAACGCCACAAGCCCCACGAGCGGCAACCCCCAGCACGCGGCGATCCACCGCAAGTCATGAGCGGCCCACGTGAGCGAAGCGGCCACCGTCGTCCACGTCAAAAGCATGAAGTACCACCGATAGCGGCGATCTCCATGCAAATAGCGAATCGAAAACCGTTGGATCGCCCAACTCAACAAAGAAACATACACGCCGAACAGCCAACTGACGGCATCAAACCGAAAGCGGCCCATATCCACCGTCCCAGCGCCGATCCACCCGATCAGCGCGACAGCCCCCGGCAGAAGCAACAGCCAAGCATGAACATGCACGTATCGCTCCGGCACACGCGGAAACAGCCAGATCAGCGCACTGATGAGGACAACGGCCACCGATACAAACCATCCCCAAGTGATCCATTCCATTCCCATTTCCGTCTCCTCCCCTCTGTTTGATGAGCCCTTGGTGCGGAAGAAAAGAAAAAACCGGCTATGTCAATCCGGCAAGGCGGCCCCACAAGGCCGTTTCATTGCCGAGCGATTGCTCATAGCCGGTTTACCTTCAACCAATCTTCGATGCGATTGTTTGAAGATCTCCCGCGCGCTCTCTCGCAATGGGCGACGGTCGGTTTCCCTTCAACGAACCTAAGCCGACCTAGGTTTTTTGAAGGGCTGCCGACAGCATCGTCCTCTCGATTTTCTTTTATCCTTACTATACAAAAGTTGTTTTTATTATACAACATCTTGATGGACGTGTCATGAAAAACGTTACTTTGTCAGCTGCTTTTCCAAATCGTGAAACAGCTTAAAAACAATGATGCGCTCGCCTGTTCGCGTACTCAAATCGGTGTGGAAGCTTTTCACCTGCTCGCCGGTGATCTCGAAAATCATCTCTTTCAACTCATCGACTCCCGATTCGACCAAACTCGTTCTCGACCGTTTCACCGCCAGCATCCCTTCTTTCGTCTCGCACAGCGCATACTCCGCCGGCGTCAAAATGCCGTGCAAGGACACGATGATCATGTCGCGCAAAATATCGGTTTTGACCGACACCGAGCCGCGGCCAAGAAAGTCTTTTTCCCATTTCGTCAACGCTTTGCTGATTTCGGATTCGATCCAGCCTTTGGATTTGTTCATGCCCTGACCCCCTCACTTGCCCGCGGCTTCCCGCCGCTTTCGCCACGTTGCACTCATAACCTTTATTATAGCGGCAATGGCTTCATGGCGCTAGAGTCAAATCACCGGAAAACGGGGAAAAACCGGAGGAGACAGCCGCCGCTGTTCCGAGCAAAGGGGCTGATGTTTCTCTTTTGCCCTATGATCCAGCGGGGCGTGTTTATTTTGTTCCCAGTAAAAGCACTGATGTTCCTCCCCGCAACAAGCGCCGGTTGTTTAGGCGGAAGCACAGCCGGGTGGCAAAAAGCGGACACCGCTTCGCGCAGCCCTCTATTCCTAGCACTGCCGGCAGCGAAGCGTCCGCAGCCGATTGAGCGCCGCCGCCAGCTCGAAGCGGCGCGGGCGGGCGAACTCGCCGGGATGGCCGTTGCGGAAAGAAATCGAGCCAAGCCCATGTTGGTCCCACCGTTCCTCGATGGCATCGAGCAATTGCCGGACGGTCTTCGTTCCGTCGAGCCACCCTTTTCGCTCCATATACAAAAACGCCGCAGCGATCGCTCGCGTCTGGCTGTCGTCAACAAGCTGCTCGAGCGCATACAACAGCACGTCCGTCAGCCCGTATTGAATGACATGGCGACCGCGCGCGACCGCTTTCGCTTTCTTTCCTTTTTGGCTGTTTAAGCTCTCCGGCAGCGGGATGCGTTCACGAATGCGGCCAAACGACACTCCGCCTTCCGCTTTCCGCCCCGATGGCATCTTGGCCGCGATCTGTTTCGCTTCGCTGGTCACATCGGATGGAACATACTGTTCCAGTTTGATCACACAATCGGCAATCTCAAAATAATCCCCTAACCCTCCGACGACCAAGACAGTCGAAATGCCGTAGTCGTGAAACAGCTGGCGGGCTTTGTCGATATACGGGGTGATCGGCTCGGCTTCTTTCGCGATGAGCGCCTGCATGCGCGCGTCGCGCATGAACAAATTTGTGGCGCTTGTATCTTCATCAATCAAAAACGCCGACGCCCCCGCTTCGATCATTTCGATCATGCTCGCGGCTTGCGAAGTGCTGCCGCTCGCGTTTTCCGTCGAAAAGCGCGTCGTCTCCTTGCCGTACGGCAGCGTGCCGATAAACGGGGAAATATCGACATTGGCCACGCTGCGGCCGTCCTCAGCGCGAATTTTCACCGCCCCGCTGTCAGTGATGACAAACTCCCGGCCATCGCCGGCGATATGGTCATACACACCGTGCTCTAACGCCTGAAGCAGCGTCGATTTTCCGTGGTAACCCCCGCCGACAATGAGCGTGATCCCCTTCCGGATGCCCATGCCTTTGATCGGTTCGGCGCGATGCGGCACCGGAATCGCCACCTCGAGCTCCGGCGGGCTTTGAAACGGCACCGCACCTTTCCGCAGCGGCTTGTCGCTCACCCCGCTTTCGCGCGGCAAGATCGCGCCGTTGGCGACAAACGCCACCAATCCGCGCTCATGCAAATAGCGGCGGATGGCATGCTGTTGATCGGCCAGCTCGACCGCCGGGCGGATCTCCTCTTCACGAAGGCCGTACACCGCCCGCTCGATCACGGCTGGAATTTGTTGAAAAAAAATGCTCTCGGCTTCCTTCGCTAAAATGCGCCGCCCGTTGGCCGGCAAGCCAACCGATAAACAAATGGCGATCGTCTCATCGGTGATGCACACCGCCGTTCGCTCGAGCACCTTCTGCCCCGGTGCGTCGATCGACACGAGCCCGCTTTTTCCCGACCCGCGCGCCCGCGCCGGCCATTGCCGCAGTTCGTGATGGACGCGGCGCGCCAACACATCTTCGCAACGGACGCGGCGCGGTTTCGTGTTCGTCCACTCCGATGTCAACACCGTCTTCACCCGTGGCACGATCACCTGAATTTTCGACGGTTCCGCAAACGGGTCGCCTTGCACATGGTCAATCGCCAAAGTAAACGCCGGAAAGGAATACTCCCCCTCAATCGCTTTGTACGCTTTATATCCCTTTTGGTCAATAGCCCGCAGTCGTTGTCTGAGCGCCTCCATTGCACCCACACCTTCCTTTCGCTGTTCACCGTGGACTCCTTTATGCACCACTTTGATTGTATCGCAAACCGAACGCCTTCATCCAGAGCCATCAAAAACGGTGGCTCGCCTATTCTTCGGGCGAGCCGCCTGCCGCTTACCGGTCTTTCATCCCCGTATAGATCCAAATCGCTTCTTTGAGAAACTCAGCCGCTCCCGGATGCACTTGGTCATAATACGCTTTGAACCGTTCGTCCTCGACATACAAGCGCGCCAGTCCGGCATGCGCTTCCTTCGAATAATGATCCCACCAGAAGCAAAGCCATTGACGGTGCAAATCCGCCGCCCGTTGCGCCGCCTCGCCGGCCGGGTCGCCATCTTGCATCGCTTCTTTCAATGCCTCAAGCACCTCTTGACTGAGCCGTTCCGCCTCATCAAACTGTTCCTTCGTCATCTTCCGCAGTCTGTCGTTGGAACGATCGACCTGTTCATCGCCATACTTCTGGCGAATTTCTTCGCCATATTTCCGCTCGTTTTCTTCAACCAGCTGCTCCTTGAACGCGGCAAACTTTTCCTCGTCGCTCATTGAGATTCCCCCTTCTTTCGCGGCAATCGTTTGTTCAACGCTCGCAATCAACGCATCGAGATGTCGTCTTTTTTCCAACAGCTGTTGGCGGTGCTCCCTTAGCGCTTTCAGTTCATCAAAGGACGGGGAATGAATAATTTGTTTGATCGTTTCCAAATCGACGCCAAGTTCGCGGTAAAAAAGAATTTGCTGCAAACGATCGACTTCGCGCGGCCCGTATAGCCGATACCCGGCGTCGCTCAACCGCGCCGGCTTCAGCAACCCAATCTGATCGTAATACCGAAGCGTCCGACTTGTCACCCCCGCCAGTTTGGCCAACTCATGCACGGTGTACTCGATGTTCCTCACCTCCCTATGGATGACGATACACCTTGACGCAACGTCAAAGTAAAGAGGAAAATGAAAAAAAGGGCTCCCAAGGGCCCTTTTCACGTCCCGCAAAACGTCCGGTACGGCCGGTCGGACGGCGGCGGCAGTTCCGCGTACTCGGCTTGTTCCGGCGAATAAGCGTACGGGTCGGCCAGCGCTTCGAGGAAACGCTCCATCACGCTGTAGTCGCCGCAATTGACCGCGGCGGCCAATGCCTCTTCAACCCGATGGTTGCGCGGAATGACGGCCGGATTATGGCGGCGCATCCGTTCATACGCTTCTTCCCGCGAAACCGCTTCTTGGCTGAGCCGCGTTTGCCAGCGCTCGTGCCACTCGCGAAACTCGGAAGCGTCAAAGAGCGCCGTTCCGGTGTACTCGCCTAACGTCAACGCCCGGAACGTGTTCGTATAGTCAGCGCGGTATTCTTCCATCAGCCGCAATAAATCGGCGATAAGCCCGCCATCCCCCGCTTGCGCTTCAGCCAAACCGAGTTTCGCTCTCATCCCGTCGAGCCAATGACGATGATACAACGTCGGATATTGATCGAGCGCTTCCTGCGCCAACGCCACCGCCTTTTCCTCATCCTTATCCAGCAGCGGCAGCAAGCTCTCCGCCAATCGGGCTAAGTTCCAGCCCCCGATATACAGCTGATTGCCGTACGCATACCGCCCTTCCGTATCGATGGAGCTGAACACCGTCTTCAAGTCATACGTGTCCATAAACGCGCATGGCCCGTAATCGATCGTTTCCCCGCTGATCGTCATGTTATCGGTGTTCATCACCCCGTGGACGAAACCGACAAGCTGCCATTGGGCGATCAATGCCGCTTGCCGGGCGATGACTTGTTCAAGCAAAAACAAATAGCGGTTCTCAGCCTCCTCAAACCGAGGGAAATGCCGCTCGAGCGCGTAATCGGCCAACGCGCGCAGCTCTTCTTTCGTCCCCCATTGCGCCGCGTATTGGAACGTCCCGACACGCAAATGACTTGAGGCGACGCGGGTTAACACCGCCCCAGGCAGTTCGGTTTCCCGCCGAATCGTCTCTCCCGTTGTCACGACCGCCAAGCTGCGGGTCGTCGGAATGCCAAGGGCGTGCATCGCCTCGCTCACGATGTACTCCCGCAGCATCGGCCCGAGCGCCGCCCGCCCGTCGCCGCCGCGCGAATACGGCGTTCGTCCCGAGCCTTTCAGCTGGATATCCACCCGCTTGCCACTTGGGGTGACATGCTCGCCGATGAGCACCGCCCGTCCGTCGCCAAGCATCGTGAAATAGCCGAACTGATGCCCGGCATACGCCTGCGCCAGCGGCTCAGCCCCGTCCGGAATCCGATTTCCCGCCAGCACCGCCACCCCTGCGTCGCTTCGCAATGCTTCTTCATTCAACCCAAGTTCTGCCGCAAGCGGCCGGTTGAGCACCGCCAGTTCTGGCGCGCGCACCGGTGTGGGGAGAACGCGGCTGAAAAAGCGTTCCGGCAGCCTTGCATAACGGTTGTCAAACGTCCAACCCGCATCCAATTTGCTCATCTCCTTTTTCGGCCAAGCTATAGTTCTATTGTATGGCAAAGCAGACGACATAATAAATCGAAAACACGCGGTTCGCCCCAAAAATTCGACCGCCCCGTTTCGACGAAACCCGCCATCTTTTCTCTTCCGCTTCCGTTCCGTTTCGCCTATAATGGCGATGAGGAGGTGAAACGAATGGAAGAAAACACGATCATCCAAGCGGTGCTGCACGCCCTCGAACAACATTCCGACAAAATCAGCTCGAAAATGGAGGAAATGGAACAACGACTCCGCGGTGAAATGCACGAAATGGGCCAGCAGCTCCGCAGCGAAATCCATGCTGTCGAAACCCGTCTTGAAGCCAAAATCGATTCCCTTCGTGAGGAAATGCAACAGATGAACAGACAACTGAACGAACGAAGCGATCGCCTCGAAGAAGAACTCGCAGACACGCAAACCTCGGTCGACGTGTTGACCACGAAGGTGCTCCATCACGACCGAAAGCTTCGCCAATTGGCCAAACAAGCGTAATTCCTCTCGAAACGTTAGCCTTTTTGACCCACCGCAACGAACAAAACCGCTCCTGTTTCATCCTCCTGTTCCGTTTGATGAAATGGAGCGGTTTTCGTCTGAACATGGCGATCTTTTTCCCATCGCGGCCAAATGATGCACTCCTCACTTCACCAGCCCATGCCGAAACGCATAAATGACCGCTTGCGTCCCATTTCTTGAACGCATAGTACAAGATCGCCAGCGTGATCGCCAGCCCGACAAGCGGCCCGAGATGAAACAAGAGCACCAATAAAGCGGCCGCGCCGGCAACGAACAACCCGATCTTTTTTGCCATCCTTTCGCCTCCTTTCGCTTCCTATCGTATCGCATCCCCGCAAACTCCCATCACGTTCCGAAGATATATTTTGACTACGACTCAAGGCGTATTTTTCAAAATAGGAAGCGAGGTGGTCACTGCAGCCGCGCCACTTGTATTAAAATCATTTCCATATGAAAAAGACAAACAGAGCACTCCTTGTGCCGCGTGAAACTGTTTTTTACGGCAACAATGGAAATACATTGTTTCGCTGCCCCATCAATCCCCCCCGAGGAAACATTGCCGTTCTTCCCGAGTCCGGCAGCGACGAGGCAAAAAAATGCCTCTCATCCCTTGATACCAAAGGGACGAGAGGCATTTGCGCGCGTAATCCGACACTTCTCCTGCCAACGTCTCGATTTCCCAAGCCTGCCTAGGGGAAAGAAACCGCGAAATGCGTTTGGCCAGACGCTCCAAGGCAGCGCGATCCACCTCGTCTTCACGTCCCAATGAATCAATCCCCTTCGCTTTCACCTGATTCTTATAATTATCTCCCCGACCTTTGTAAACTATACTATAATTTAAATGTGAATAGAACTTTTTTATTTGCTCATTTTTCATCTCATAACCTCTCATGCAGTTTGATTTTCTCCCACGTCTTGAGTAGATTTTTATCCTCCGCTGCAACAAAATCCGTATCTAATTTCAAGACAATCTTCTCATCTTTGTGTCTAGGTATAATATGAAAATGAATATGTTTAATATCTTGCTGTGCCCAATATCCGTTATCTTGAATTATTGTAAAGTCTTTGCAAATTCCCGATTTAATTAATTTTTTTGACACTATTATCAAGGAATTCATTAAAGCATTAGCGATTTGATTGTCTTTTATATAATCAAGCCTCTCTATATGTTTATTGGTGACTATTAAGGTATGACCAATACTTACCGGATTTATATCAAGAAATGCTGTTACATAATCATCTTTATAAACCTCATAGCAGGGAGACTTACCATTAACGATTTCGCAGAATATACATTTGTTCATTTTACTCATTTACACTTTACCAAGTGTTCCTCTCTTTCTAACAATTTTTTCACAACTCACAAAAAAATAACACTCCTAATGTAGAGCAAATTCTCTAACATAAATTTACAACCAAATAAAAACGGAGACATGAACCCAATTCCTTAGTTAGAATCGATGTACCACCAACTCCCCACAAGGAGGTTCATGTCTTAGGAATCGATGAGCACATCATCAAGGAATCCACCCATTTTTCATGACGCTGGGATTGGCGCTTGATTTCTCGAAACCGGTCATCAAGCATCTCGTTCAAAATGTGTTCATGGATTCCTAGTATCCATCCCAAGCGCTCATCGAAGCCTGTCTGAAACAAGGATTCCATGTCATCGCCATGCTCAAGACGAACCGAATTCTCTACCCGAAAAGCATCGCCATCCAAGCGAAGAAGTTCGCCCGCTATATCGAGCCCAACGACACCCGCCTCGTCACGGTGGGGAACGAGCGTTACCGCGTGTATCGCTACGAGGGAGCGATCCATGGCCTCGATGACGCGGTGGTGCGGCTGGCTTGGAAGGCGGATCAACCGATGACACCGGATCACTTGAGCACCGACCGGGAGCTGAGTGACGAAGACATCTTGCTTATATTAACGTTTCATATGTTCAAAGATTTTCTAATTGATGAATTTCCTTACTAAGCAAAGGAATAATCCCCATCAAAGTTCCCCAGATCCCAGTGAAATAAAAAATATAATGAACAGGTATAATATCCGCTAAGTATCCTGTTAGAAATACAGTTAATGGCATGGCAAGCGATGAAATACTTGCTACTAATGTATCAATTCTAGCGCGATATTCTGGCTTGACAAGAGTTATTAAAAGTGTATTGACTGTAACAGTATAAAATAGCAAGAAAAATGTTTGAATAGCTATTAAAATATATGCAAAAAACAATTGATCATAAAACCCAATTAGAGCAATACTTAAACTTGGGATTATTAAACCTAAACTTAAGGGAAATATTGGTTTTATTTTCTTTATAATTCGTCCAATAAACAATCCAGTGATTATTGACGTTGCCACACCAGTTGCTTCAATGAACCCGTATTGAGCTGCAGTTGCTCCATACTGTGTTTTAAATATATATATATTCAAATGACCAACAGAGACAATATTTACTCCCATATTTATTAACGTTAGAATAAGTAAAACTCGAAGTTTTACCAATAACTTAACTCCATCTTTAAATTCTCTCCAAAATTGTTTCTTTTGTTTTGATTTTTCGTCATTAACTATTATTCCATTTTTAGGAAGTACTAACCAAGAAGATAAAAGTGCAGCGAATAAAAATATTAATGAATGAGTGAACATAATTCCGATAAGACCAATAAGAGAGAACAATATTCCACCAACAGCATTACCTATTAATATTCCTGTTTTACCAGCAGATGATAAAAAACCACTAACTTCAGCAATACGATCAGTCCCAACTAAATTTGGTAACATACGTCTTCGTGAAGGTGAAATGAATGTTTGTGCAATATCATTTAAAATAACCATTGCCATAACAGCAACTATAATATAGTCATCCAAAAACAAATAAAAAAATATAAGTATAAAACCTATTAACCCCAATGCTATATATGCTTTTATCATTGCATTTTTTGGACTCGTGCGGTCAACTAAAACCCCAATCAACGGGCCAGCAAAGACATTAACAATATATGTAATAGCAGTAATAGCTGAAGTAATAAAAGCTGAACCAGTTCGTTCAAGGACAAACCATGATAAACAAAGTGTAAAAATTGCATCTGCTATAGTACCTAAAGCTGTCGTACTAACAATTAATGACATATTTCGTTTAACAGGAATTTGCAATGACTTTAGCTTTGTACGTTCTGATTGGTTTTCCAATCTATATCCCACCTTAGCTATATATAATGCAACATGAAGAGTTAATCTCTCCGTTATCCTTCAGCGCATCCAGCGAATCGCCAAACGGGAGAATGAATCCCTTTTTGTTTCGATGGATGATCCCATTTGCCAAAAAACGAAGCCTTCGTCACGGGCTGCCCGCTCCATTCAAGGGTGTGATTGGCACTACTCGCACAACGATCATCCCCGTCTGGGGGCATTCGCTTGTTTGGCTGATGGTGCACACCTTCACGCAAGCGTTTCCGTTCGCCTTTCGTCTGTATGACAAGACAGCGGGAAGAAGCAAGATCGACCTATATAAGTTGAATTAAAGATTTACAACTGAACACACAAACGATCGATCGTTTGTTCTGATTTTTGGTTGATTCTCTGAATAAAGGCTTGGACATTCTTTCTAATTTCTTGCACAGTCGAATAGAACACGTTGTAAATCACGTCTGATTTCAGCCATTTCCATAACCCTTCAATCAAATTCAATTGCGGACTGTATGGTGGCAAAAAGACGAGCTCTAACCGATCTTCGTGTTCTTTTAAAAAAGGCTGAATGAGTTTGGCATGGTGAATTCGAGCGTTATCTAAAATCATTACCATTTTGCCTGTCGGATAGCGTTCTAACACAAGTTGAAGAAACCGAAGAAATGTTTCTGCGTCATAGCGTTCTTCTTCGATGCAAAATACATCCCCTGTTTCGTAGTTCAACGTGCCAATCAGCTTCAGCCCTTGATGTTTTCCAAACGTCGGAATGATTCGTTGTTTTCCTTTGACAAACCATGTTTTTTGAATCGCTTGGTCATCACGAATCATCGATTCATCTTGAAAGAGGACATGGGCGATGTTCCCATCTAACAGTTTTTTTTACTTCAGGGAAGGTGATTTCGACGAATTCTTTTTGTTTCTCTTCATCGGCATTGGCTAGTGTATAGGTGGGTTTCGTATAGCTTAGCCCTAACCGATGCAGAATGTTGCTTGTTCCACGAGGCGTGTATGCTGGTCCCCACTTTTGTTGAATGAGTTCAGCGATGATCGCAAGCGTCCAGTTATATTTTGCTTCGAATCCCACATCTACGGGGAGCTGATGTTCAATAATCCAAGCCAGCTCTTTTTCCTCATCAGGACTCAATCGACGTGGGGCGCCAGGTGAGTATTTCATCTCCAAGCCATCAAGACCGCGCTGGGCGTAGGCATGGATATAGTTATAAATCGTTTTCTTGGATCGACCAATAATCGTTGCGATTTCTCCTTTTTTGTATCCCTGCAAATGAAGATAAATGGCTTGGTAGCGTTCATATGCTCGTTTACTTTTCGCTTCTTTCATGGCAGTGGACAACTTTTCGATCTCGTCTTTGTGATTGGGCATCGTATTTTCTCTCCGTTCTCCTATTTTCTCTTTTATTTTATTCGCTGTGGAACGGGAGAAAACCTTTATTTCAATTTATATAGCGATCGAGATGCTTTCTTCGCTCAAGGGGAAGCGGGCTCAGCCGGTGTATGTGCTCATGGATTCCTGGTATCCGTCCCAAGCGCTCATCGAAGCCTGTCTGAAACAAGGATTCCATGTCATCGCGATGCTCAAGACGAACCGGATTCTCTATCCGAACGGCATCGCCGTCCAAACGAAGGAGTTCGCCCGCTATATCGAGCCCCAAGACACCCGCTTCGTCACGGTGGGGAACGAGCGCTATCGTGTCACCGCTACGAAGGTGCGCTCAACGGTCTTGATGACGCGATGGTGCGGCTGGCTTGGAAGGCGGATGAACCGATGACACCGGATCATCTCCATGTCGTCTTGAGCACCGACCAGGAGCTGAGTGACGAAGACATCTTGCGTTACGATGCCCAACACTGGTCGATCGAATGCGTTTTCCGGCAGGCCAAAGACCAGCTGAAGTCAGGTGGACCGTGTTCGTCACGTTCGGGCGGTGAAACGGTATTGGGCCGTGGTGCTGTTCGCCTGTGTATACAGCATCGCGGAATCTCAACAAGACCTCTCTTCCGGCCTAGAGCTTCTTCGGTCTCGGAAAGGGCACAGCGTCGTCGAGCTCATCGATGACGCCGCAAAGCAAGAGATTCCCATTGATTTGATCAAAAAACAGCTCCATGTCGCCTGAGGGGTCCCCTGTTTGTCTCTTAGGGAATAGAAATTACTGTAATGAAAAATGCTCATCTACAGTAATTTATTTAAGTTGTCTTCACTTGTAGAAGCTATTACTCTCAGTACCCCTATTTCCTCAAATATGATAGCTTGTGAATATACACTATAGACTAGTCCCTTTTCTTCACGTAGGATTTGATTTAAACGAGAGTTCCTTCCCCCACCTAAAATTAAGTTGGTTTTTAAACAACAAATGTTCAATGAAATGAGCTATTCCATTCGTCTCTTTTGTTTCATGTTTCGTTCCTACATGCACCATTACTCCAATAGAAACTGATTTAGCGTAAGGGATTTTGTCAATTAGTAGACGAAGACCATTAGACAAACATCGTTTCCTCATTTAACTCTCCCCCTTGCTCCTGTATAAACATTTGAAAAGCAATATCAGGGTTTTCTGTATTATGCTTTTTTAGAAAAGACACGTAGTCTCCTTCATATAGAATCTTACCTTTATGTAAAAAATGTATTTTACAATCAATAAACTCTAACTCATGGAGGATATGGGTCGACATAATAACCAACTTCCCTTTTTTGACCAAACGGTTAATACCATTAAGCACATAATTTCTAGTGTCAGGATCAATACCAGCAGTAGGTTCATCAAAAATATACAGTTTTCGTTCAAGTTGACAAATTGATTTAATCATCAGCCATCTTCTTTCGCCAACAGACATGTCTCCTATTCTTACATCCCACAATCTGTTTAACAATTCTTTTTCTCTTGGCATTAAGGATTCAATAAATGTCTTTAAACTTTTTGAAAAAGAAAAAGGTGTATCGCACTTAAGAATTAGGCGAACAATGTCCTTACCTTTCATAGTCGACGGAAGCGGAACACCTTGCACTTGATATACAACATCCTCTTCTGCAAATGAACTATGAAACTGTGCAGAAGGTATAACACCACTTATAATATCTAATAACGTTGTCTTTCCAGCCCCGTTTAATCCTACAATTACATTTAATTTATTTGGATCAAATTCAATACATAATTGGTTTAAAACAGGGGATGAACGGCCTTTATAGTAATGAGTTAGAGAATGTATTTTCATATTTTCTTCTCCTTTTTATTTATATTCGACCTGCTTTAGGTATAATAGCTATTATTTTATAAGAAAAGATTCCTATTAAAATATAAACCCCCATGATCACTACTAATGTATACGATAATGTTATATCCCAACCATGATTAGAAACTACATCTGAAATAAGTTTAGATACATTTAGTATAAAACTAGCAGGATTTAATAATACCCGTGGTGCTAGATAAAACTCAGACAAGCATAAAAATAGCCCTTGCTGGCGGATCTCCAGTAGAATGAAAGTGTCACCCAACATTCGAAAGGAGAGATCCCCCATGCAAGAGCACTTTCATTTTACTACAGATCCAGCCAAACTTCAAAAACAATATGCCGCTATTTTCTGTTTTGTTTCTGCCCAACTGTCGTTGATTCAAATGTATCTTCATCGCCGCAACCGTCACTTGGTCAAGCAAGAAGACGAAGTGGTCATGGCGGTTCACCTTTTGGGGAAGCTGCTGGGCTTTTCTTCCGAACGAGCCTGGCATCGTTTTGTCACGGGAAATTTGTTCACAAACGGCTCGTTTCTTGAACGCTCCCGATACAACCGCCGCTGCCGAGCGCTTGGTTTCGCCATCAAATGGATCCGTCATGAGCTGGCGAAACGTGGCCAACACCATGCTTATGCGGTCGTCGACAGCTTGCCTCTTCCGTTGTGCCATCCCGTGAGAATGCAGCGCGTCAAGCGATTTCGAGGGATCGCGGATATGGGGTATTGTGCTTCCAAAAAGCAATGGTACTACGGTTTCAAGCTGCATCTTCAAGTGACCAATCAAGGGCTGGCCATGGGCTATGTCGTGACGGAAGCGTCCTGCCACGACGTCAAAGCCGCTGAAACGGTGATGACTCAAATCCCTCATCCCTACAACTTTGGGGACAAAGGGTACATCAGCCACGCTCTTCGAGAAAAGCTGTACGAAGAACACCAAGCCGCGTTCTGGACACCGTCTCGACACAATCAAAAGCACGGCCCATCCAAGGCATGGGAAGAATGGATCAGGAAAAAACGCAAAGTCATCGAGACGGTGTTTTCGATTCTCGTAGACCAATACCGGATCACCGACATTCGAGCGAATTCCATTGCCGGGTTTGAAGTGGCACTCGATGGCATCTTGTTGGCTTATTCCTTGGTCACACTAGGGCTGGTTGAGCGCTGACGCTCAACTAGCACCACGGGTTTAATAATAATAAGCTTTTATCTTTCACCTCAAGGTACCGTCAAGAATTTTGTGTAATGTAAATGGGGTAGGGTTTCTCTGAAATGGATTTGAATTGATAGGGGACTGATTTTCTCCACACAGGAGACTGAATATTCAGTCTCCTGTGTGGACAGAGGAAATCCCCTTTCTTTGCTTATTTGTTTATTTACAATATTTGGTTAATTGTAGCGTTCTTCAAACATTCGTTGAAGGGCTTCATGCGCTTCGGCAAATCCTCGTAACTTTCGCCCTGCCCATTTCTCATTAAAATCTTGAATGGTCAAATACACGACTTTTTCAGCGGCTTCTAAACTGCTCAAACTGTTCATCGGCTTTAGGCGTTTCCGAATCTCCTTGATCGTTCGTTCGATGGCATTCGTCGTGTAAATCACACTTCGAATACTGCTTGGATAATCCATAAATGTAAGGAGGACATCCAACTCATTGGCCCAAGATTGAACTTCTCTTGGATATTTGCTGGACCATTTCGACTCAAACTGTTGAAACATCTGTAACGCTATCTTCTTATTCGGGGCGCGATAAATCAGTTTGAGATCCTCTGCCACTTCAAATTGATCTTTTTTCCGAACACGATGTAAGGTATTACGTACTTTGTGAACGACACAACGCTGCACATCGGCTTTCGGATAAACCGAGCGAAAAGCTTCCTCCAGCCCCGGAAGACCATCGAATACGCCCAGAAGCACTTCCTTGACGCCTCTTTGGTAGAGGTTTTGAAGAATTTCTTGCCATACATAGGCACTTTCTTGTCCTCCCACAAAGAAATCAAGAATTTCGCGATATCCTTCTTCGTTCACCCCTAACACCACATAAATGACTTCTTTCTCCACGGTTTCGCGACGAAGTTTTACGTATAAACCATCCAAATATAAGACCGAATAACGCTGATGTAGAGGACGATTGTGCCATTTCTCGATGTCTTCCTTCACGACATCGGTAATCCGGCTGATCGTCGCTGGAGAATAAGCATTTCCTAGAATTCGTTCGATAAACTTGCCAATTTCCCGTGTACTCATGCCACTTTGATACATCCTAATGATGGCTTCCTCCAGCCAGCCGGTGTGGCGTTGATAAGGGGCAAACAACTGTGTTTGAAATTCCCCGTTTCGGTCTCTTGGAACCAAAAGACCCTCAATCCGGCCATATTGCGTATCTAGATTTCGCTGATAGTAGCCGTTTCTCATATTCGGCGTTCCAGCCTGTTCGATTTCGAGGAAATGTTTGATTTCTTCCCGCATAATCAGCTCTAATTTTTCCTTCACAAACTGACGAATGACGCTTTCCAGTTGATTTGCCCAGTCGACATTCGGTATATTTCTTTTAGACATAGGTAGGGTACTCCTTTCTCTGGAATGTGTTTTTGTCCAAATCAGAGAATACCCTACCTTTTTTCTTTTGATCTAGTAAAATGCTTTACACAAAATTTTATACATCATCCACCTCAACATTTGCAAAATATATAAGAGGGAACATCAAAATAGTAAATATCGGCGAAATAGTTTCCTGACGATACGGCAAAGAACTTATCCATAGGAAAAGAGAGAAAATAGGTATTGGTACTATAATAGCTATTATGATGGCAATGATTAATACATAAAATACAGGCTGGTGAAACAGTAAAGAGCTTGCGACGGTAAAAATAATAAGATTGATAGTGACAAAAAACCATTGTGACCCAATCTTTCCCAATATAATTGGTAGTTTGTTACGACCAATAAATTTAAACATCTTCAAAAAACCATTATCTCGAAGCATGAGAATAGAAATCCCTACACCGCTTATTGCGGTAATTAAAATCATAAAACTCCAATATAAAAAAATATTATTTTTAAATGATTCGAAGTCCGGAGGATTAGTCAACCAAGAAAGATGGTTAAATACCATGAAAAACAAAGGAATAACAAGTGTCCAAAGCAATGCGATTTTGTTATAAAAAACTTCTTTGTTGAACAGAATAAAAAACTCCCAGCTTTTTCTTGACATAAAACCACCCTCCATCTATCTTAAATATATTTAACAAACAACTCTTTCTTTCATACTTTGAAACACCTATTTTTTCGAGGGTTGGGATGTGTACGTGGTTTATGATGATCTTAATTAACTGTAGATGAGCAAATTTGCTAACATAAATTGACAACTAAACAAAAAAGGAGACATGAACCCGATTCCTTAAGTAAAATAGATGTGCTCAAACTACCCACAAGGAGGTTCATGTCTTAGGAATCGATGAACACATCATTAAGGAATCCACCCATTTTTCATGACGCTGGGATTGGCACTTGATTTCTCGAAACCGGTCATCAAGCATCTCGTTCATCTTGTCGATACCTTGACGACCAAGGGATGTTCAGGGATTTTCACCCGAATCATCGAACGACACTGAGCCACTTTTTCACGAAAAGCCCTTGGAACGAGGAAAAACTGCTTGAGAAGCTGCAAGAATGGATCCTTCGCCAGATCGAACGCCTGGCCAAACGGGAGAATCAACCCCTTTTTGTTTCGATTGATGATCCCATTCGCCAAAAAACGAAGCCTTCGTCACGGGCCGCCCACGCCATTCAAGGGTGTGGTTGGCACTACTCGCACAACGATCATCCATCCGTCTGGGGGCATTCGCTCGTTTGGCGGATGGTGCACACCTTCACGCAAGCGTTTCCGTTCGCCTTTCGTTTGTATGACAAGACGGCGGGAAGAAGCAAGATCGACCTAGCGATCGAGAGGCTTTCCTCGCTCAAAGAAAAGTGGACTCGGCCGATATGCGTGGTATCCGTCCCAAGCGCTCATCGAAGCCTGTCTGAAACAAGGATTCGATGTCATCGCCATGCTCAAGACGAACCGGATTCTCTACCCGAAAGGCATCGCCATCCAAGCGAAGAAGTTCGCCCGCTATATCGAGCCCAACGACACCCGCCTGTTTTTTGCAAGCAAAAAGTGCAGAGAATTGCAAGAAAAAATACATAGGCTTGCCGGCTCAATGAATTTACCTTTCAACCGAGTGAGAAGGGAGCGACTGAACGGCAGAAAGCGCGTGCCGTAAGCGGTAGCTCTCTCCCGTAAACGCGAGAATGTGGGCGTGATGGACCAAACGATCCACCAGCGCTGCCGTCAGGCGGTTGTCCCCAAACACTCGATTCCACTGTCCAAACTCTAAATTCGATGTCACGATGACACTTTTTCGTTCATAACAATCGGCAATGATGTGAAACAGCAGTTCCGATCCCTGCTTTTGGAAAGGTACATAGCCAAGTTCGTCCAAAATCAACAGCTCGCATGTGTCGATTTGCCGTTTGAGCCGTCCGAGGGTGCCGTCTTTTAACGCCTCTTCGAGCTGGGCGACAAGATCGGCGACACGGAAAAACCGAACTTCATGGCCCCGTTCACACGCTTTTAATCCTAATGCGGTGGCGAGATGGGTTTTTCCTGTTCCCGGCGAACCTAAAAGCAGGACGTTCTGTTTTTGCTCCAAAAAGCGAAGGTCGCAAAGTTCTTCCTTCGAGGTCGTGGTCGGCCAATGAATCTGATCCGACCATTCATAATCTTTGAGCCATTTCAACTCCCGGAACTTCGCCTTCTTGATCAATCGAGCCTGTTTTGCTTTCTGACGGAACGACAGCTCCAACGCCAACACATCACGCAAAAACTGTTCCTTGGTCTCGTAGGCCACCTCCTCGAATCGATCCGCGATGTACGCCAAATGCAGGGCTTTACAAATCTCTTTTAAATCCATCTTCATGCCCGGCTTCCCCCTTCCTTTGACGGACAAAGACGTTGATCATACACATGTAAATCGGTTTCATAGTCGACTAAAACGGAAGGGGTATAGGCTTCTTCCCATTTCGCGGGATACTCCGAACGCTTCGCCTCCATCAACACCCCGATCTCATGGGGCGTCAAATCCCACCGTTGATACTTGTCAAGCCACTGGGCGATCTCATAGACGGTGTACCGCTCCAGCAGCTTCTGCACTCCTCGAATGCGTGATGCCGTCTGTTTCGGTTGTTCCATGAAGTATTTCCTAATGGCCTCCGGCAAGTAAACTCGAAACCGCGAATACTCCACCACCCGGGGCTTTTGCGCCCATTCCGCCAAAATGTCCTTCCAAGGGAGCTCCCGTCGCTTTTTCGTGTACGGCCTTGGCGCTTCCAGGTACACCTCCCCTTCCTGGGACAAAACCATGAAACGATCCCATTCCTTTTTGACAAGGACACGGTTGGGAACCGGGATCCCATGAACCACAAACGCCTCCCCATCCACCGTTACTTCCCCGTATTTATTGACATTAGCGTGGTGGAAGGAGAAGATCGGGAGATCTCTCTCCGGCAGGACAAGCAACTCCTTTTGTTCTTCCTGCCATAATTCCTCAATGGTTCTCCCTTTTTCATAGTGGGGGCGGGCTCGATCTTCGATCATCTTGCGATGCAGCCACTCCGCCAGTTCTTCATCCCCCTCGATCAACGGAGCAGGGACAAAGCAGTGTTGACGAGTATAGTAAACTTTCCGTTCGACATTCCCTTTTTCGTGTCCGCTATACGGATTGCACGCCTGTACGTCAAACCCATAATGAAGCCGGAATCGCTCAAATGCTTCAGTATATTGACGTTCGCCTCCTTTTCGAATCGAAACCACCGCCGCCGCCAAATTGTCGATGCGCAGTTTTCTCGGGACGCCTCCGGCCTGTCGAAAGAGCTGAGTGAGCCCGTGAAGAAAACATTCGCTGTTTTCCGCCGGCAATGGATACGCATACGCGGCGTTGCTGTACGGAAAGCTCAAAATCAGAATTGATCGGTCTTCCTCTTTTCCCTCCTTCGTCACAACGGACATGGTGCCGAAATCCACCTGCGCTTCCCCCGGAGGGTGTTCCAGCCTCTCGTAACGTTGTTCCTTCTCCAGCTTAAGCTGAGGTCTTCGTTTTTGAACGTAGGCGCAAACCGTTCGATAAGACCCTTTAAAGCCATGTTCCTGCTTTAATTGTTCGTACATCTTCTTGCTTGTCCGCCGTTGTTTTCTTGGCAGTTTGGCGTCCTCCTCCAGCCAGTCATCAATGATTTGACCGTATCCTTCTTCCTCCATCATTCCCCGTTTTCTCTTTATTTTTTGTCTGACCGAAATGTCTCCATCCGCATATTTCTTGACTGTTCTCCAGTTAAATCCCGTCCTGCGGACAATTTCGGAAAGCGATAACCCTTTCTTTTCACGCAAATGTTTGATATGATGAATTTCAGGCATTGCTAGCATCCTTTCTTTACCTCCACTGTTTTGTTCTTCACAACCTTAACAGTAGAGGGAATTTTAGGAGCTGGCAAGCCTTTTTTTATGCCATGAAGCTCTGCACTTTTTTGTTGCAGAACTCTGTACTTTCATTTTGCACTAAACAACCCGCCTCGTCACGGTGGGGAACGAGCGTGATCATGTCTACCGCTACGAAGGCGCGCTCAACGGTCTTGATGACGCGGTGGTGCTGCTGGCTTGGAAGGCAGATCAACCGATGACACCGGATCACTTGAGCACCGACCGGAAGCTGAGTGACGAAGACATCTTGCGTTACGATGCCCAGCGCTGGACGATCAAATGCTTTTTCCGGCAGGCCAAAGACCAGCTGAAGCTCGATGGGTACCGTGTTCGTCACATTCGGGCGGTGAAACGGTATTGGGCCGTGGTGCTGTTCGCCTGCGTATACAGCATCGCCGAATCTCAGCAAGACCTCTCTTCCGGCCTGGAGCTTCTTCGGTCTCGGAAAGAACACAGCATCGTCGAGTTCATCGATGACGCCGCAAAGCAAGAGATTCCCATTGATGTGATCAAAAAAACAGCTCCATGTCGCCTAAGGGGTCCCCTGTTTGTTTCTTAGGGCATGGAAATTATTGTAATGAAAAATGCTCATCTACAGTATTTAAATTAAACTAGACAGTACTAGTAATTATAGAACAAGGATAATATGTATTCTTACTAAGAACTTATAGTAAGTTATTACTAGTAATTTCTACTTTTATCTTACAATAAATACATAGTATTTCCAATATGGTGCTGTCAAGAATTTTTTGTAATATAAGCTATCTAGACAATTTTTGTACTTGTTCCATATAATATAAGGCATCTTCAAGACGTTTCCACCCTCAAAGATGCCTTAACACCGAAGAAAAACAAAATATATTGAAACGTTAGCAACAACCCCAACGGCTAACTAGATTACCACAAGGAACGCTTTTGCTACGCCCCCACAATATCTTCCGAATTCCGGTTAATCTCATCGATAATGCGAATGATCCTCCGCGCGTCGTCCATGTTGTCTTGAAAGAGTTCAACGATGCTGCCGACGGTTTTAAACGGTTCTTCCTGCAGCACGCGCTTGTCCATGACTCCGTTTTTTACAAAGTAATCGACGATCAATTTGACAAAACGGCTTTGTTGGATGTTCAACCGTTCGCTTGATAAAAATTCGGAAAACGCTTCGTTGGCGGCCTGCGGGTCAAGGCCGACGATTTGGCGGACGAGCTTTGTAATCGGCGTGGCGCCGAATTCTCTTTGATAATCTTCCTGTGTGCCAAGCTCATTCCAAAGAATATGCTCCAACGTTTTTACGTCTTGGATGGTCAGCTTTTTATTATTCCGCAGCTTGTAAATGGCCATCTGGTCGCGGTGTTCGTGCAGATAATGTTCCACCTTTTTGCGATAATTTTTTAGATCATTGACAGTAAACATCGGGCCGTTTTCTTTGACTTCCAAAACTTGGTCTTTGAAGTTCGTATAGTAAATTTTTTGCGTTTCTTTTTCAAGGAATTTCACTAAATCACGCAACGCTTCGCGAACGGCTTCCAATTCAAAAATATCGGCTTCGCTCCAAAACTCTTCCGTCTGCACCTTTTCGATGATGTATTTTTGTTCCTGCACTTGCGGGATCGAGCCGAGCTTAGATAACGCCTCTGCGGTGCGAATCACGCTGCGGATCGGTTTTGTGGCATTATTCGTTTGCAGCTTCGCCAGCTCAATCGTATACATCAGCAAATCAAAGCGCTTGGCCAGCTCATCATCGTTGAGCGGAACGATGAGCGGCGCCAGATGTTCTTTGATTTCATTGACATCCATGGCCGTTAAACCGTTCCATGCTTCCCGGTTTTGGAACTTGTGTACGTACTGAATATGTTGGCGCACGCGGAAGTTTTCTTCGTTTAACCGATTGATTTCCGCCAGCAGCTCGTCAATCAATTGATGGCGATAGGCAATATACTCTTCTTCTTGATATTGTAAATGCTGCAGCTCTTTAACGATTTCCAGTTTGGCGGTAAACAAACGCTCCGTTAAGCTTTCTACCGCTTTTCCTTCGATTCCTTTCGGATTTTCGCGGAAAAACGCAAAGTTGCCGCAATAATCAAAAATAAGGAAATGCGTTTTATCTTGCCCGGGTCCGAACAAGTCTTTGCATAAACGGGTGCCGCGCCCGATCATTTGCCAAAATTTCGCCTTCGAGCGTACTTTCTTAAAGAACACAAGGTTGACGACTTCGGGAATATCCACTCCCGTGTCGAGCATATCGACCGATACGGCAATTTGCGGCCATTTGTTGCGGTCGGAAAAATCATCGATTAATGTTTGGTAGTAGTTCACGCTGTAATCAATCACCCGCGCAAAGCCGCCCTTGTATTCGGGAAACAATTGATCAAAGCGCTCCACGATCCGTTCCGCATGGCGATGGTTTTTCGCAAAAATGATCGTTTTGCCGAGTTTGTCTCCACCTTCGACGCGAATTCCTTTTTCCATTACATCTCTCAGCACCGTATCAATCGTATCATCGTTAAACAGCCATTCGTTTAACGCGGAGCTGTCAATATCGTCGCCGACGTCCTCATCAAATGTTTCTTCATATCGTTCTTTTTCTTCATCAGATAACTCATCGTAACGAATGCCTTCTTCGAGAAACTTTAGCGTTGTTTCAATCGTCCGATAATCGACCAAATAGCCGTCTTGAACGGCTTGGTCCAGCTCATATGCATACGTCGGCACACCGTTTTCCAGATCAAACACTTCATACGTATTGCGGTCAATTTCATCTTTCGGTGTGGCGGTGAGCCCGAGCAATATGGCGTCAAAATAGTCAAAAATCGCTCGGTACTTCTTATAAATACTGCGGTGGGACTCATCGACGATGATTAAATCAAAATGCCCGACGGTAAAGAGGCGTTTGCCGTCTTTTCGTTTCGCTTCGTCAATCGCGTTCATCATCGTCGGGTACGTCGAAAACACCATGCGGCTTTCCTCGGGATTGTCTTTGTTGTCAAGCAAATTGCAAAGCGTCAAGTTCGGCAGCAGATGGCTAAAGCTGTTTTTCGCCTGCGTAACTAGCGTTTTGCGGTCGGCTAAAAACAAAATATTTTTCACCCAATTGTGACGGGTAAGAACATCGACAATCGAAATCGCCGTCCGCGTTTTGCCACTCCCCGTTGCCATGACCAGCAGCGCTTTGCGCCGTTTGTTCTCAAGCGCGTCACAGACCGCCAGCACCGCTTCTTTTTGATAATAACGATTCGCGATGTTGTCATTGATTTGCACATGTTTTAGCGGCTTTTTCATCGTCCGGCGGTCAATCAGCAAGCTTAATTCTTCCTTGTTGTAAAAGCCGGAAACCTTCCGCGCCGGATAGGCAAGGTCGTCCCAAAGATACGTTTCAAAACCGTTTGTGTAAAAAATGATCGGACGTTGGCCGTGCATGTTTTCGATACAGTCGGCATATAGTTTGGCTTGTTGCTTTCCTTTGTTCGGGTCAGCGGTTGTCCGTTTCGCTTCCACGACCGCCAGCGGCTTTCCGTTGTCGCCAAACAAGACGTAATCGACATAGCCGACCCCTTCTTGATTCGGCATGCCAACGACGGGATATTCGACCACAACGTCCTTTTGAAATTCCCAGCCCGCTAATTTCAAATCCAAATCAATGTATTTCTTCCTTGTTTCCCATTCGCTCAGTGCATCGACTTGGAAATGGGACTCTTTCGTGTTTTCTTCCCGTTTGGCAGCAAGCAGAGCGCGAAGCTGTTCGTTTTCTTTCATCATCTCTTCCAGACGCTTGTCTTTCGAACTGAGCCGCTCGTATAAATCTTTCAGCTCTTCCGGACGCTCGCGCTTTTCCTCGCCAATTGGCAGCAACGATTCATCAAAATCCGCCGCCGTATAGTCATCTGAATAACAATAATCAATCCAAGAGACGAACTGATGAAGATTGTGGAGAGAAAGAATCGCTTCTTCCCTCGTAATCATCGAGTTCGTATGAACCGCGACATTTCCCAGCTTGACAATGTAACGCAACGGCGGCAGCAACGCTTCATCAATAATGGCCAAAAAACCGGGGTCATGAATCAAGCTCGAAAGACGATCTTGATACGGAACTTTCAGCGCGCCATCAAAGCTGTACACCCACTTCACCGCCAGCTCCAGCGCCCGGCGCGTCAAAATCGCGCACGTCGCCGGACTGACAACCAAACTTTTCTCCGCCTCCAAACACGCATTCGCAAAGCTCTCATAATGAGGTTTGCCGATTAAAAACTGAAAGTTGGATCGCAATCAACGCCCCTCCTTAACCGGTACGAATTCCTTTCCTGTCGGTTAATCGTTGAACAACTCTCCCTTGAATGCGCGTTGCATGAGGGAGTTGAACATGTTCTCTAGTTCCAATAGCCCTCTTTGTAAAATAGCTTTCTTAGCATCTATTAATTTGATCTTTCTCGCAAAATCCTCTTGTAAATTCAATGGAGGAACAGGAATTAATATGTTTCCTAATCCTTCTGTATTTATATTATATTGTCCTGCAGAAGTTGTTGCCTTCTGTATAATTTCATGTCGTCCAAAAACTGAATTCATATATTTAGTAACATACTCGGTATTCAGCTTATCTAAATCAATTCTAGCTCTTATTAAATATGAAGCATACACATATCCTTCTTGTTTTTTTGTTACTGAAGCACATCTTCCTACATAATTAGGGTTCCCATTTGTACGTACAAAAAGAAGATCATTTTCCTGTAATTTTAACTTTAGAAAATCTTTCTCAGGAAGTTCACAATATTTTAAGTCAGATTCATCAATTATTCCATTCACTATATTTGGAATTCTTAAAATAGGATATCCAAATTCACCTGATTTAACCGATGTTCCATATCGAAACTCTTTCACAAGCTCACCGAAAAACATTTTATTCCTGTTAGATGTTAGGTAAGTCCCAAACATCTCCCAAAACAAACTTTGTACTAATTGCTCTAACGCTTCAATTTGGGCTTTTCGTTTATCAATTAACTCTTTAGATTTATTTAGAATTGAGACTACTCGTTCTTGTTGGTTTATAGTAAGCAAAGGAATCTCGATATTTCTAAGGATGCTAATAGAGATATTAGGTTGAGCACCGCCAACTGCTAATGAAATTAGCTTTTCTTTAATACTCGTTAGGTAGTAGTATAAGAATTCTGGAATAATTCTATTATTAGGTTTAAAAGCGGCACAAGCTTGGTTGGTAGCCGCATTTATTGAAAGTATCGAGCAATTCCCTATAGTAGCACCATACATAGCGATGAGCACAGTACCTTTTGGAAATAGTTTAGCTGAGGACTCATTTAGCGCCTGTTGAGTTATATACTCATCTGCATCAACTAAATACATATTCTTTAAATCCCCAGTTTTTACCCAAGGAATATCCCCATTTTCATAGTAAGCTTTATTTTTTCTAGAAGGAGTACCACCAGATGTAATATCAAATAAACTACCTAGTTTTACATATCTAAAAGACATAAAGTTTCACTACCCTCTAATCATTTCTTTCAACTCTTGTAATCCTTGCATAATCTCTTTTTCCAACGTTTCCACTCTTTCCAGTATCACACTCGGCGCTTCATACTCCACTTCCTCATAATCAATCTCTTTATACTTGTTAATCGAAAGGTCATAGCCGTTTTTCCGAATTTCTTCCACCGGCACGAAGAACGATTGGTCTGTTCGTTTTCGGTCTTTTTCCGCTTCACGGTTATGGAAGCGCGCAATGATGTCCGGGATGTCGTTTTCTTCGATTGGGGTGCGTTTGTCGTCCAATGAATAGCCGTCGGCTTTCATGTCGTAAAACCAGACGTGATCGGTTCCGCCGGCGCCTGTTTTCGTGAAAATCATAATGGCTGTCGATACGCCGGCGTACGGTTTAAACACGCCGCTTGGCATCGAAATAATCGCTTCGAGCTTATGGTTTTCGACGATTTCTTTGCGAATCGCTTTATGCGCCGTCGAGCTGCCGAACAATACCCCATCTGGCACGATGCAGGCGCAGCGGCCGCCCGGTTTTAAGATGCGCAAGAATAACGCCAAGAATAATAGCTCCGTTTTCTTTGTTTTGACCACTTTTAATAAATCGCTCGATACCGCTTCATAGTCGAGCGAGCCTTTAAACGGCGGATTGGCTAAGACAAGGGTGTATTTGTCGCGATCTTTGTTTTGTTCCGACAAGGAGTCGCGATATTCGATATTCGGGTTTTCAATGCCATGGAGCATCATGTTCATCGCGCCAATCCGCAGCATCGTGCGGTCCATGTCAAAACCGTAAAACATATGGTTGTGAAAATGTTCTTTTAAACTTTGCACTAAAAATAAGTCGCTGCGATGGTTGCGCAAATATTCGCCGGCGGCGACTAAAAACCCGGCGGACCCGGCGGCCGGGTCGACGATGATGTCTTCCGGCGTCGGTTTTACGAGTTCGACCATCATGTTGATAATATGGCGCGGTGTCCGGAATTGGCCGTTCGTCCCCGCGGTGGCGATTTTCGATAACAAATACTCGTACAAATCGCCTTTTGTATCGCGGTCTTTCATCGGAATGTGGTCAATGCCGTCGACAATTTTGACGAGCAGTTGCGGCGTCGGGATCATGAACATGGCGTCGCCCATATATTTCGCATAGGCGGACTCCCTGTTACCATGCAAGTTTTTGATAAACGGAAACACTTCGTTGGAAACGACCTCATACATATGGGCGGCTTCAAAATGTTTGAATTTGCTCCAACGCAAGTGCTGCTTATCGGGCGGAAAGATGCGTTCCGATTCGATGCCCAGCAAAGCATCTTCCTGTTCGCGCTGCGTTTCGACTTCGTCGAGACCTTTGATGAATAACAAGTATGTAAACTGTTCAATAACCGTCAGCGGGTTCGTAATACCGCCCGTCCAAAATGTTTCCCATATTTTATCGACTTTGTTCTTTAATTCTCCTGTCATCATATAGATGCCCCCTTATTATTTCCAAATTTAATTATACATCGTTTTATCGTTGGTAGAAACTTCGATTTGGCAAGATTTCGTCATTCATGATGGATGGACAACGAAAATTCTCCCCTCGCCTCATCGGTCGTGTGGAAACCCGATGGAACGCCCAAAACGTTTTTGTCGATTCTCTGTTCTGAAAATGAAATAGCAGGAAACAAACCCGTTTCCTGCTTACGTTTCTCGTAACACGATCTGCGCGACACACTCCACATGCGCCGTATGCGGGAACATGTCGACCGGCTGGATGTAGGCGACGCGATAGGCGGCCGCTAGGGTGTCGAGGTCGCGGGCGAGGCTGGACGGGTTGCACGAGACGTAGACGACTTTTTGCGGGCGGACGCGGAGGATCGTTTCGAGCAGCGCCTGGTCGCAGCCGACGCGGGGCGGGTCGACGATGATGACGTCCGGCTTCCAGCCTTCGTTCACCCATTTCGGCAGCCAATATTCCGCTTTGCCGACGACATAGTGCGTGTTCGTGAACCCGTGTTTTTTGGCGTTTTTCTTTGCGTCTGCGATCGCTTCTGGAATCGTATCCATGCCGCGCACTTCGTTGGCGTCGCAGGCGAGCCACAGCCCGATCGTGCCGACGCCGCAATAGGCGTCAACGATCCTCTCTGTTCCGGTGAGAGCGGCTGCTTTTTTCACTTCATCGTACAATTTCACCGTTTGGATCGGATTGAGCTGGAAAAACGCGCGCGCGGAGAGCTCAAATGACAAGTCGCCGAGCGTTTCTTGAATGTATTCGTCGCCGGCGAGCACTTCCGTCTCATCGCCGAAAATGAGCGATGTTTTTTCGCCGTTGATATTTTGCACGATCGATTTGACTTCGGGGAGACGGCGGCGAATTTCGTCAATGAGCAGCTCTTGGCGCGGAATGTCTTTCGTCGCCGTGACGAGAACGACTTGGATGTCGCCGGTATGAAAGCCGACGCGGGCGACGATCGTCCGCACGACGCCGGTTCTTGTCCGCTCGTTGTAAATCGGGATGCGCAAGTCTTGCAAAATCGTTTTGATGATGTTCGTCACGCGCGTCGTTTGCGGGTGTTGGACGCGGCATTCCGACAAGTCGATGAGCCGATGGGAGTTGAGGCCGTACAGCCCGGCGAGCACCTTCCCTTCTTTCATCCCGACTTGGAACTGGCTTTTGTTTCGGTAATGCCACGGGTCATCCATGCCGATTGTCGGACGGATGTCAAGTTTGTCAACATCGAGGCGGCGGGCGTGGCGGCGCAGCGCCTGGATGACAATGTCGCGCTTCGCCTCCAGCTGCGCTTCGTACGCCAAGTGCTGGAGCTGGCAGCCGCCGCACTGGTCATAGAGCGGGCATGGCGGCTTGATGCGGTTTGGCGAGCGCTTGCGGATGCGCTTGATGTTCGCCTCGGCATAGGTAGGGTGGATGTCGGTCGCCTCGACGATCACTTCCTCGCCCGGCAAGGCACCGGGGACGAAGACGACTTGTTTTTGAAAATAGCCGACCCCTTCGCCGTTAATGCCGATTCGCTGAATCGTCAGCGGAAATTGGTCTCCCTTTCGAATCTTCACCTTCGTTTGTCGCTTTGCCATATCGGTCCCTCTCATTCAATGCTTCTCCATAAATAAAGCGCCGCGTAGCTCGCATACGGCTTCCACCGCTCGCCGAGCGCCGCCAGCTCGTGGGCGGTCGGCCGCTTCGGCAGCTGAAAAAGTTGTTCCACCGCCCGCTGCAAGCCAATATCCGCCGGCGGGAAGACGTTCGGGCGGCCGAGTCCGAACAGGAGGAAATTTTGCACGGTCCATGGCCCGATGCCGCGGACGGCGGTCAGCCGTTCCATCACTTCGCCGTCCTCCATCTGCCTGAGTTCATCAAGCCGCAGCTTCCCCTCGGCAATGAGGCGCGACACATCGACGATATATTCCGCTTTCCGTCCGCTCAGCTGCAAGGCGCGCAAGTCCTCGTACGAGCGGGCGGCGATCTCTTCCGGGCGCGGGTAAAACCAAACGCCGTCCCGCTCCTCGCCGAACGTTTTCACAAACCGCTCTGTGAGCCGATAGCCGACTTTGAGATGAAGCTGTTGGTGGATCAAACATTTGACGAGGCAAAAATACAAATCAAAATCAAGCACCAACGGCAGCCCTTCATAACGGGCAAATAGCGGCGCCAGCTCGGTCGCCTGAAAATGGCCGTGCACCGAAGCGAGCGGCGTCCGCCATTGAAACAGATCGGAAATCCGTTCAATGATCTCCTGTTGCCGCTCGGGATGTGGCCCCGACACGATCAAGCGCGGGGCGTCTTTCGTACCGATGCTTTCCACCGCGACGGGCACCTTTACGTCATCGAGATGAAGCGGAACGGTGACGCGCTGCCGCTCTAGATCAACCGCCAGCAGCGGATCGAGCGCCAATCGCTCCAACGCATGGGCAAAATCGTACGGCGCGGGCACGGTAATCGTTTGTTTCCACATCGTTCTCACCTTTCTCGTTCGTCCGTGCCCTTATTATAACGAAAAACGCCCCGCCAAACCAACGAATCGGACAAGCAGCCGATCCGTTTCTGGTGGCGAGGCGGGGAATAGCCTAGCGGCGCACCCTGTTGTTTTGACCATCCGCAACGCGACGACGACGGACACAGGGACAGAAGCTGTCGGCACTGACTTCTGCACCGAAAAGCGCTCACTTCCATGAGCAGACAGGCCGCGCTGAAGGCGTTACGGACGAAACAGCCACGGATGGAGGCCCATCTTTTTCGCCATCAACTCATCTAAGCTGGCAAACGTATACCCTTGTTTGCGCAAGTCGTCGATCACCTTCGGCAGCGCGTCGGCGTTGTCTTTTGAGACCGAGTGCAAAAGCAAAATCGCCCCGGGATGGATTTGCTTCATGATTTGATCGTACGCGTATTGCCAGCCGCGCTGGCGGTCGGTCTGCCAGTCGACGAACGCCAGCGACCAAAAGACGTGGTAATAGCCGAGCTCGCGGGCGAGCGCCAACGTCCGTTCACTGAAAATGCCGCGCGGCGGGCGAAGGTACGCCATCCCTTTTTGCCCGGTCAATTTCTCGGTCTTTTCTTTTACTTTTTCCAGCTCTTCACGGAACCGCTCTTCGCTTGCCGTTGTCAAATCGGGGTGGTGCCATGAATGATTGCCGATGATGTGCCCCTCGGCGGCCATTCGTTTCACCAACTCAGGGGCGGTTTGCAAGTAATGGCCGGTGACAAAAAAGGCAGCCGGCACGTTCTTTTCTTTTAACACGTCTAAAATTTGCGCCGTATAGCCGTTTTCATAGCCGTTGTCAAACGTCAAATAAATCGTTTTTTCGCTCGTATCGCCTAAATAAAAGGCATCGTATTTGGCGAGCAGTTCGTCAAGCTCTTTTCCCGCCGATGGGGGCTGATGGTTTTCGCTCCGCTTGAATCCCCAATGGATCGGGGCATGGCTTGCCGCGAACGCGGGGGCGGGGATCAACGTGAACAGCAACAAAAGAGAAAGAAGCCATTTCATGCGCACAATGCCTCCTTGGCTGCGATCGTTTCCTTTTTCTTATTGTTTTCCCGCCTCCGCGCTTTACGCGCGCCATTTTTTGCAAAAAAAGCCCCAAACGCGCCTGCGGCACACGCGTTTGGGGCCAGGTGAGCTGAGCGACCAGCCGTTCGTTTGAAATCGCTTCTTTCTTTTTATTTGAACACCGGTTCTTTGAATTGAGCGAGCTTTTCAAGTGACGATTTTTCCACATCTTCATGCAAGCTGTTGCCGTGCGAATCCATCGTGACGACGGCGGTGAAGTTTTCGACGCGCAAATGCCACATCGCTTCCGGGATGCCGAATTCCAGCAAATCGACGCCTTCTACGGATTTGATGCAATCGGCGTAATATTGCGCGGCGCCGCCGATGGCGTTCAAATACACGCCGCCGTGTTCTTTTAAGGCTTGCAGCGTTTTCGCGCCCATGCCGCCTTTGCCGATGACGGCGCGGACGCCGAATTTTTTCATGATGTCGCCTTGGTATGGCTCTTCGCGGATGCTCGTCGTCGGGCCGGCGGCTTTGACGTGCCAGCGGCCTTCCTCATCTTTTAACATGACCGGGCCGCAATGGTAAATGATTTGCCCGTTCAAGTCGACCGGCGCGTCATGGTCCATCAAATATTTATGAATAGCGTCGCGGCCGGTGTAAATCATGCCGCTGATGCGGACGACATCGCCGACGCGAAGCTGGCGCACTTGTTCTTCCGACAGCGGCGGAACGAGGTCGATGACGCGTGTGTCGCCTTGTTCAAGCGCCGCGGCGGCTTCCACTTTTTCCAGCTCCTTAGTTAAATCGACGTCTTCGCCGTCTTGGTACAGCCATTCAACGATTTCGCCGGTTTGCGGGTCGATTTTCACGCCCATGCGGCGGAACGCCCAGCAATTGTAAGCGACGGAAACGAAGAAGCTTGCCGGGATGCGGTGCATGACACCGATTTTACAGCCCAGCAGCGTCGATTCGCCGCCAAAGCCCATCGTGCCGATGCCGAGCTTGTTGGCGTTTTCCATAATGTATTCTTCGAGTTGGCGCAGTTCTTCGATCGGATTGACGTCATCGACCGGGCGGAACAGCTGCTCTTTGGCGAGCTCATAGCCCGATGAGCGGTCGCCGCCGATGCCAACGCCGATGAAGCCGGCGCTGCACCCTTGCCCTTGCGCTTGGTACACCGCATGCAAAATGCATTTGCGAATGCCGTCAAGGTCGCGGCCGGCGCGGCCGAGCCCTTCGAGTTCACACGGCAGGCTGTATTGAATGTTTTTGTTTTCACAGCCGCCGCCTTTTAAAATCAAACGGACGTCAATGTAATCGTTTTCCCATTGTTCAAATTTGATGACCGGCACGCCTTCTCCCAAGTTGTCGCCGCTGTTTTTGCCGGTAAGCGAGTCGACCGAGTTCGGACGCAGCTTGCCGTTTTTCGTCGCTTCAACAATGGCGGCGCGGATCGCTTTTTTCATTTCGATTTGATTCACGCCGACCGGCACTTTGATTTTAAACGTCGGCAAGCCGGTGTCCTGACAGATCGGCGACACGTTTTCGTCCGCCATTTGAATGTTCTCAACGATCGTATCGAGCGCCATCGCCGCCCGAGTGCCGGCGTTTTCGCGCACTTTCGCCCGAGCGATCGCTCGGCGAACGTCCTTCGGCAGCTTCGTTGACGTCTCCACGATCAAGTCATACATGCTTTGCTGGAATTTTTCCATGTCGGTTCCACGCCCTTTCCCTTTGGATCGCCCTATCGGCAGTTGTCTCATCTCCTTCTATTATACTGCTTTTTCTCGGTTATGGAAAAAATCTTTCTTTTCTGTCTCATCAGCTCCACGCCCGCCTCATAGGAATGGGATAGAGGTTCGGTAAAACGATTGACAAGCGGAGTGACTGTTGCCGATAATGAACGTTGAGACTTTGAATGGAAAGAGGAGAAAGACATGCGTGCATCGACCATGCCAGCGATTACACCGATGTATGACCCGTGGGAGGCGTATGTCGATATTGAAGAATACGGACAACTTGAACTGACGAACATCGAGTTCACGACCACGACGCTTTGCAATATGCGCTGTGAGCATTGCGCCGTTGGCTATACGCTGTCGGCAAAAGACCCCGAGGCGCTGCCGCTTGATTTGTTGCTCCGCCGCTTGGAAGAAATCCCGCATTTGCGATCATTAAGCATCACCGGCGGCGAGCCGATGCTGTCATTAAAATCCGTCGACCAATACGTCGTTCCCCTTCTCCGCTATGCGCACGAGCGCGGGGTGCGGACGCAGCTGAATTCAAATTTGACCCTTGACTTGGCGCGCTATGAACGAATCATTCCGTATTTGGATGTGCTGCACATCTCCCATAACTGGGGAACGATCGATGACTTTATCGACGGCGGATTCGCCATGATGGAGCGGAAGCCGACGCGCGCCCAGCGCGAAAAGTATTTTCAGCGCATGCTCGACAACGCGAAAGCATTGGCGAAAGCGGGGGTCTTAGTGTCGGCGGAAACGATGCTCAACAAGCGGACGGTTCGCCATTTGGAAACGATCCACCGCCAAGTGGTCGAGGAAATGGGCTGCCGGCGGCATGAAATCCACCCGATGTATCCGAGCGATTTTGCCAGTGCACTTGAGACGTTGAGCTTGGACGAATTGCGCGAAGCGATCCACCATTTGCTTGACATTCGCAACGAGGACGTCTGGATGCTGTTTGGCACGCTGCCGTTTTACCCGTGCAGCGACAACGAAGAAGATGTGGCCCTATTGAAGCGGCTGTACGAAAGCAAAAACGTCACCGTGCGCAACGATCCGGACGGCCGCTCGCGGCTCAATGTCAACATTTTCACCGGCGATGTCATCGTCACCGATTTCGGCGATGAACCGCCGCTTGGCAACATCATCCGCGATTCGCTGCCTGACGTGTATGACCAATGGCGCCGCTCGAAACTGGCCAATGAGCTGCTTTGCCATTGTCCGGCGGCGCGCTGCCTCGGGCCGAACGTTCTTGTGAAGCAGACGTATTATCGCGACATCGATTTTACGAAGCGATCCGCGCGAGTGGCCCGATAAGCGGTATGACTAGCAAATGGAAAAGGTGCCCGTCTTTTGGGCACCTTTTACCTCGGTTGCTCGCTGACAACGTAAGACATATACAGCCGGTCCTGCACCGGGATCCACGCCCCGACTCCTCTTGTCGTGACGTTTTTGACGACAATGTTCTTTTTGTTTCCGCGCAAAACGACATACACTTCGCCGTAAGTCACTTTTCCTTTTTCATTGACCGCTGGAACATAGGCGTACAAATACCCCATCTTTTTCGCCGGCACTTGGTACGGCTGGTCTTTTTTCGTGCCAAGGCCGACGACCGTGCTGAACGCAAGCGGCAAATTCGTTTTTTCCATCGCTTTGTTCAGCATCATCCGCTTGACAGCATCCTCATTCGGCACTTTGGATGTCAACCCGCCGCGGACGTGTTTTTGCATTTCTTGTTTATAATACAATTTTTGTGCGGCATCGCCGCCGCGATTATCGAGGAAATTCGTGTTGACTTTTTGGTATTCCCAATTCGTTGATGTCTCCAGCGACTGGTAATTGAGCGGCCATTGACCTAAATAAATCGTCGCTCGATAGCCGATGGCCCATGGCGTGTCCGTCGCCGACGATTCGTTTAAAAGATGAATCAATTCAGGATTTTCGATTTTCACGTTGGCCGATTTCAACAGCTGTTTCGCAAACGAGCTTGGCTCTAAATGCGGCAAGTCTTGCGTTGGATTTGGGTACGTATTTTCTTTCGATATATCGATCACCGCGGTGGGCGCCGGTTTGCCGGAGGACGCCAACGTCGGCGCTGCGGCCGCATATAGAAGCAGCGCGCTCACGAGCAACGAAACGGACCATTTTTTCATCCCGCATGTTCACTCCTTTCGCTCCTAGGTATTCATGGTTAGTTTCTTTCAAAACCTGCTCTTTATCCGCGGCGATGAAAATTTTGTCCTGCTTCGGCGTTTCGTTTTCTTCGTCTGTCCAAACCACTAGGAGGCCGTTTTTAACGGAAGCCCCGTCACAGCAAGTAAAAGCCGATTCCCATAATCGTATACGCCGCCAGCAGCGTCGCCCCTTCAAACCAATTTGTATCCCCGTCATTGGAAAGGACGATGATGAGCAGCACGGAAGCGGCCATCGCGACCAGCTCAGGAAGCGAAAAGACGAGCGGCATTTTTTCCGGAAACAGAAGCGAAACGAGCACAAGTACCGGCGCGACGAACATGGCGATTTGCAATGTCGAGCCGATAGCGATTTCGACGGCGACGTTCATTTTGTTTTTATACGCCATAATGACGGCCGAAGCGTGCTCGGCCGCATTGCCGACAATGGCGACGATGATGATCCCGATAAACAGTTCGCTCCAGCCGAACGATTCGGCGACCGTTTCAAACGTATGGACAAGCCGTTCCGATAAGTAAGCCACCGCCACCGTGGCCAGCGCCAAAATGGTCGTCGCTTTTCCTTTTCCCCATTCCGGCTCTTCGTGTTCTTCCGTTTTATCGGATTGATGCTGATAAACGCCGCGGTGAGTGACAAGCCGAAAATACAGGGCCGCGATATAAAGCAAAATCATGATGATGGCGATGCCGACGCTGAGCGCCAGCTGCTCTCCGCGGTCCATCTGCATCGTAAACACCTCAGGGATGACAAAGGCGACAAAAATGGCAAACGTCAACAACCCCGCGTTATGGCGGGCATCATAAATGTTAAATCCTTGCCGTTTGTATTTGAGCCCACCTACAAAAAATGACAGCCCGGCAACGAGCAATAAGTTGCCAAGCACCGAACCGGTCAAGGAAGCGAGCACAACGTCAACGAGCCCAGCCTTCAAGGCAAAAATGGAAATAATCAGCTCGACGGCGTTCCCGAATGTCGCATTCAACAACCCGCCGATGCGCGGCCCGGCGACAATCGCCAAACTTTCCGTCGCCCGCCCCATATAGCTGGCGAGCGCAATGATCGTCAAACAGTATAGCCCAAACAGCAAAACGGTCGGCCAGTGAAGAAGTCCGCCGATGACGGACACCGGCACGCCGATCCATGTCAGCCAAGCGAATACTTTGTTCATTTTCGCTTCTTCCACCTTTCCATTCATTTTCGTTGCACAATCCGGCATTCGCCTGTACGATGAAGAGTGGCGCATCTACTACGATGAAGAGTGGCGCATCTACACCGAAACATTTGAAGGGCAGCGTGATCGGCCGCGGGGGAACCTTACCGCTTGGTAACGGGATTTTTGCGGAGGGCCCACGGGCGACGCTTTGCCCTCTGCCCAGGGGATGAAAGCGACCGCTTGCCGACGAGATTTCCACAGAAAATTCGACGGGTAGCGTTTTCCCTCCATCCAGGGCTGAACATCACGCGCCAGTGCGGCCTTTTCACGGAAAAGATCCATGGGCAATGGTTTGCCCTCCACCCGGGGATGAAAATCCGCGTCAGGCCTGCATTTTCACAGAAAAGATCCATGGGCAATGGTTTGCCCTCCACCCGGGGATGAAAATCCCACGTCAGTTTGACATTTTGATGGAAAACAGGCATACCGCTGCCTTGCCTCTGTCGTTTGGCAGCGGCAACGCGAACAATCCACAGAAACGGGGGCTTGCCAATGCGTTTCGCTGTTTTAACCGGAATCGTCGCCATTTCAGGCTTGTCTCAAGGAATGCTGCTTCCATTGCTGGCTCTTTTGCTTGATAAACAGGGGATTTCTTCTTCGGTGAACGGAGGGCATGCGGCCGCGCTGTATGCCGGTGTATTGCTCATTTCCCCTTTTTTGGAGCAGCCCTTGGGCAAATATGGGTACAAGCCCATGATTCTCCTTGGCATTTCTATTGTAATATGTTCGCTTACCCTTTTTCCACTGTTCCCTTCCTTTTTCATTTGGTTTGTTCTGCGCTTTCTCATTGGGGTAGGCGATCATATGCTTCATTTTGCGACTCAAACGTGGATCACTGACTTTTCGCCGCCGGAGAAGCGCGGACGACGGCTGTCGCTGTACGGTTTAGCGTTTGGGCTTGGCTTTACCGCCGGGCCGCTGCTCGCTTCGCTCGCTTCGGTCAACGAAGCGTTGCCTTTTTTCATCGGCGCTCTGCTCAGTCTGATCGGCTGGATGGCCGTGTTTTCGCTGCCGAATGAAAAACCGCGGCCGTTGGAACGAACGTCCACGGCGGCCGGGCGGTGGCTAGGGGCGTGGAAGGGGGCATGGCCCGCGCTCTTGTTGCCGTTTGCTTACGGCTTTTTGGAAGCGGCCATTCACTCGGTGTTCCCGCTGTACGCCTTGGATCAGCGGTTGAGCGCAGAACAAATCGCGTTTTTACTGCCTTGCTTCTCATTGGGGGGCATCCTGTTTCAGCTGCCGCTTGGAGCATTGAGCGACTGGCTCGGGCGCCGCATTACCATCACTGGGGCGCTGTTGGCGGGCGCCGGCTGTTTTTTGGCGGCGTTTGTTGCCGATCCTTCTCCCGTCAGCCTAGCGATCTGCTTATTTGCCGCCGGGATGTTTACAGGGTCGCTGTTCTCGCTCGGCATCGCCTACATGACCGATCTGCTGCCAAAAGCGCTCCTCCCGGCCGGGAATTTGTTGTGCGGAATGTTGTACAGCCTCGGTAGCATGATCGGCCCGCCGCTTTCCGGCAGCGCTGTCGATGTTGCAGCGGACGCCTTTTTCCTAGCGGTCAGCGCCGTTCTCCTGCTCCCGGTTCTCGGCCTTGTGAAGCGACGAAAGCAGGAAAAAACGGCCTAACCGCTTCCTTTCATTTTCTGTTTTTTTTTAAAAAAAATCATTGACCGTTTTCTCTTTTCTGTTATATAATAAAAGCAAGATAATCACGATGTGTTTTAAAACAGTATATGAAAGGATGTGGCGATGATGAGCCGGACGGAACGGAAAAACATGATCGAATTTATTGAAAAAGTGCGGGGCTTGTCGCGGGAACAACTTGCTTGCATGACCGACGCCGAGATTGAATACCTGTATGAACGCTCGTATCATCATCACGAAGAAATTGTGGAGTAATAGCGATCGCTAGAATGGGCACAAAACGGAGCCGACCCAAAACAGACACGTTTTGGGTCGGCTTGATTTTCAATGGTAACCGTTTTGGCCGTTGGCACTCCCGCTCGTTTTATGCTTCGGCCGATTTTTCCCTTTTTGCTTCGTTCCCCCGTCTTTTTTCGTATGCTTCGCCATCGTTATCCCCCCCTGTATGAAAATCCCCACACCATTACATTGTCCGGTCGGCACTCGTTTTATGCACGTTTAACGGACCCGCTTTCTCCCTTCCCGTTCGCAATCGAACAGAGCGTTCAGCTCTCCTCCCAAGATCAGGATCATGCCAGACAAATAAAACCACACCATCAGCACGATCATCCCGCCAAGGCTGCCATACATCGCCGTATAATTGGCGAAGTTGTTGACGTAATAGGAAAACGCCGACGAGGTGGCAATCCAGCCAGCCGTGGCAAACACAGCGCCGCGCACCACATTGACGCAGCGCAACCGCTTATTCGGGGCAAAATAGTAAAGCGCAGTAAACACCGCAAACAAGAGCAAGGAGCTCGTCACCCAGCGCAATGTGTTCCAAACATCCAAAAACGGCCGTGACAACCCGAGCGCCGAAAACAAAAACAGCCCGATCATCCTTCCAAAAACGGGGAGCACGAGAGCGACGATAATGACAGCGATCATGCCGAGCGTCAATACGATCGACAACCCCCTTACTACCCAAAACGGTCGATCTTCTTGCACGTCGTAAGCGCGGTTGAACGCCCGCATAATCGCGCTCATCCCATTCGAAGCAGACCAAACAGCAGCAATGATGCTAAACGACAGCAAGCCACCGTTTTGTTCATTCATGAGGCGATGAACATTCGTCTCGATGAGACGAAGCGCCTCTTTCGGGGCGTATTGCCGCACGAGCGCGAGCACATCCTCATGCGGAATCGGCAAATAGGCTAACAGCGTCATTAAAAACAGCAAAAACGGAAACAACGACAGGAGAAAATAATACGCCAGCTCCGCCGATAGTCTTGGGATTTCATCTTCCTGAAAACGCCGGACCAGCTCGCGGATGAATGTCGCATTCACCAACATCGGCCGTCCTCCCTTCCCTTGCTTTTCGAACGACTGCATCGTTGACCGCTTTTTTCATCAGCGCCGTGAAAGAGAGCTCCCGCGCTAGGCGAAGCGGAAGCGGCTCAATGCTCCTCCGTCAGCCGATGATCGCGCATGATCGTTTCCAGCAAATGCTCGCATCCCGCTCGGATCAGGTGATACACTTCGGCAAAATTGCCCGTATAGTACGGGTCTGGCACGTCGTCCGTTTCCCGTTCCGGCACGAAATCGAGCAGCCGAGCGATCACCGCTCTCGACCGGAGGCCGGCCAACCGCCGCAAATCGTTCAAATTGGTGGCATCCATGGCGATGATATAATCGAACTCCTCCAAGTCGCGGCGGGCGACTTGCCGGGCGCGGATGCCGGAATAATCGATCTTGTTCTCGCTTAAAATTCGCCGCGTTTCCGCATGCGGCGGTTCCCCCACATGCCAGCTGCCCGTTCCCGCCGAATCAACGGTGATGACATGCTCTAGTCCCCGCTCTTTCACCAAATGGCGAAAAACAGCTTCCGCCATCGGCGAACGGCAGATGTTTCCAAGACAAACGAACAGCACTTTCACCATCCGAAACGGCCTCCCTTTCGCCATCGTGATGAACATCGTTTCATTCGGTATTGTTTCTTTTTTCTCGCCGGCCTAGCCTCTCTTTCACCGCACAGGCCCGCCTCTCCATTTTACCATACCGTCTGTTTCTCGGCTGGGCAACAGACGATCTCCTCTCCCGCTTTTCAGCGCCGATGTGGTACAATACATGATAACCGCTATGAAAGGAGCGCGAATCATGGACTTATCCAAACCGTCGGCGGAAAACGTCGAATACATGATTGAACAATTGAAACAAAAATTAAAAATGCTCAATTGGGAAGCGATGAAGCCATCACATTTTTCCGAGGAATGGTACGATGAATTGAAAGAGATTTTCGAGATGGTGATGAAACGCGAGACGTTCAGTCCGAGTGAAATGCAAGCCATTGTGGAAGAACTCGGGAATCTGCGCAAAAAGTAAAGGCTTGCCGGTCGTAAGGCGCGCGGTTTTGAAGGGCGGAAAACGGGGCGTCTTTCCGCCGAACCGCGGGGTTCGCTGACATGCCGCACCGGCCAGCCATGATCCAAAGGCGCTTGCCCGCCAAGATAAACATAATTCCCATCGAAAAACTAGGATTGACATTGGCGGCAATTGTGCTAAAATTTTAATCAATTACATCATTGCATACGCTTATCAAGAGCGAGGGAGGGACTGGCCCGATGAACTCCGGCAACCTGCTCTGGCTAGCAAGGTGCCAATTCCAGCAAAAATGGGGTCCATTTTGAAAGATAAGGCGGCGCTAATTCTTCCGCTCTTTCCAAAATCAAAATGGGAAGGGCATTTTTGTCGCCGAGCTGCCGCTTGCTGAGTAAATATCCAACTAATCACGTTGATTTTCTTTGGTTTTATAAGGAGGGAAAAACGATGCTCACGTACGATCAGTGGGAAACGGCAGAAAAACCGTCTTTTCCGTCTGACAATGAAACAAAAGGAGCGCTTGACGTTCTCGCTTGGGCGTACCGCGAGTACGGTGATGAAATGGTGTACGCCTGTAGCTTTGGCATCGAAGGCATCGTGCTGATCGATCTGATTTCCCAAGTGAAGCCGGATGCGGAAATCGTCTTTCTCGACACGGGGCTGCATTTTCAAGAAACGTATGACACGATCGAAAAAGTGAAAGAAAAATATCCTTCGCTCCGCATCGTGATGAAACGCCCGTCACTGACGTTGGAACAACAAGCCGCCCAGTTTGGTGATGAACTATGGAAGCGCGATCCGAACAAATGTTGCGAGCTGCGCAAAGTCATTCCGCTGCGTGAAGCGCTGACTGGGGTGACCGCTTGGATTTCCGGCTTGCGCCGCGAACAATCGCCGACGCGGCGCCATGTCGAATACATCAATAAGGATGACAAATTCCGTTCGGTCAAAGTCTGTCCGCTCATTCATTGGACATGGAAAGACGTATGGAACTACGTGTATAAGCACGATCTTCCGTACAACGTGCTTCATGACCGCGGCTACCCGAGCATCGGCTGCGCTCCGTGTACAGCGCCGGCAGTCGATCCGAACGATTTGCGCTCCGGGCGCTGGGCCGGCCAAGGGAAGACCGAGTGCGGGCTCCATCTCACATAGGAGGAACCCATCGTATGCTCCTTGCGATTGCGGTTTCTCATTTCCTTTTTCTTCGCCATGAACATGGCGGCATGTAAGCGATTTTTCAGTCTATCAATCTAGGAGGTTGTGAACATGAGCGTAAGCATCCCGCATGGCGGCACATTAATCAACCGTTGGAATCCCGATTATCCGCTTGACGAAGCATCCAAAACGATCGAACTGTCGAAAGCGGAATTAAGCGATTTGGAATTGATCGGCACGGGGGCGTACAGTCCGCTCACCGGCTTTTTAACGAAAGCGGACTACGACGCGGTTGTGGAAACGATGCGCCTCGCTGACGGCACCGTCTGGAGCATTCCGATCACGCTCGCGGTGACGGAGGAGAAAGCGAAAGAACTTGCTGTCGGCGATAAAGCGAAGCTCGTTTATAACGGCGACGTGTACGGCGTCATCGAAATCGCCGATATGTACCGCCCGGACAAAACAAAAGAAGCTACGTTCGTTTACAAAACGGATGAACTCGCCCACCCTGGCGTACGCAAACTGTTTGAAAAACCGGATGTGTACGTCGGCGGGGAAGTCACGCTTGTCAAACGGACCGATAAAGGACCGTTCGCCGCGTTTTATTTCGATCCGGCCGAAACGCGGAAGCGGTTTGCCGAACTCGGCTGGAACACCGTTGTCGGCTTCCAAACGCGCAACCCGGTTCACCGCGCTCACGAATACATTCAAAAATGCGCGCTTGAGATCGTCGACGGTTTGTTTTTAAACCCGCTCGTCGGTGAAACGAAAGCGGATGACATTCCGGCTGACATCCGGATGGAAAGCTACCAAGTGCTGCTGGAAAACTATTATCCGAAAGACCGCGTCTTCCTTGGCGTCTTCCAAGCGGCCATGCGCTATGCCGGACCGCGCGAGGCCATTTTCCATGCCATGGTGCGCAAAAACTTCGGCTGCACGCACTTCATCGTCGGCCGCGACCACGCCGGTGTCGGCAATTACTACGGCACATATGACGCACAAAAAATCTTCTCGAACTTTACGGCTGAAGAGCTCGGGATCACGCCGCTCTTTTTCGAACATAGCTTTTATTGCACGAAATGCGAAGGCATGGCGTCAACGAAAACGTGCCCGCATGATGCTGAGTATCATGTCGTTCTTTCCGGCACGAAAGTCCGTGAAATGCTTCGCAACGGCCAAGTGCCGCCAAGCACGTTCAGCCGCCCGGAAGTCGCCGCCGTCTTGATCAAAGGATTGCAACAGCGCGAAGCGGTCACCCCGTCAACGCGGTAAAGGAGGAGCGTCATGAGCACGAACATCGTTTGGCATCAAACATCGGTCACGAAACAAGACCGGCGCGAGCGCAACGGCCATCATAGCGCCATCCTTTGGTTCACCGGGCTGTCCGGCTCCGGCAAATCAACGGTGGCGAACGCCGTCTCTAGACGGCTGTTTGAGCTCGGCATTCAAAACTACGTATTAGACGGCGACAACATCCGCCACGGGCTCAACAAAGACCTCGGCTTTTCCGCCGCCGACCGGACGGAAAACATCCGCCGCATCGGCGAAGTGGCCAAACTGTTTGTCGACAGCGGACAGTTTGTGTTAACGGCGTTTATTTCCCCGTTTGCCGAAGACCGGGCGCTCGTCCGCCGTCTCGTCGACGAGGACGAGTTTATCGAAATTTATGTTAGCTGTCCGCTTGAAGAATGTGAAAAACGCGACCCAAAAGGGCTGTACGAAAAAGCGCGCCGCGGGGAAATTCGCGAATTTACCGGCATCGACTCGCCGTACGAAGCGCCGACAGCGCCGGAGCTGACGATCGAAACCGACCGCTATTCGGTCGAAGAATGCGTCGAGCAAGTGCTCGCTTATTTGCGCGAACGGAGAATGATCCCGGCAGCGAAGGCGGACTGATTGTTCCTCCTTTGCTCAAAAGAACGGAAGAACATTTGCCAAAGTCGTTTGCGCACAAAAGCAAACGATGTACAATAAAAAGCACAGCTAGGCATTCACGCCGCTCTCCGGCGGTTGGCTGAATCATGCACGAAGGGGCTGAAACAACGATGGGAAAAGTCTACCTTGTCGGCGCCGGCCCTGGCGATCCGGAACTGATCACCGTCAAAGGACTAACATGCATTCAACGGGCGGATGTCATTTTGTACGACCGTCTCATTAACGAAGAGTTGTTGTCATACGCCAAGCCGGACGCTGAATTGATCTTTTGCGGGAAGCTGCCCGGCTGCCACGCCATGCAGCAGGAAACGATCAACCGCGCGCTCGTCCTGCATGCCAAAAAGGGGAAAACTGTCGTCCGCTTAAAAGGCGGCGATCCATTCGTGTTCGGGCGCGGCGGCGAAGAGGCGGAAGCGCTCGTCAAGCATGGGATTGAGTTTGAGATCGTTCCCGGTGTCACCTCTGCCATCGCCGCAGCGGCGTATGCCGGCATCCCGGTCACCCATCGCGAGTTCAGCTCAAGCGTCGCCTTTGTCACCGGGCACCGGCGCGAAGGAAGCGGCGACGAAATTCAATGGGAAAGCCTAGCCAAAGGCATCGACACCATTGCCATTTATATGGGGATTCAGCGCTTATCCTCCATCTGCAGCCAACTGATGAAATATGGGAAGTCGCCCGAAACACCGGCGGCGGTCATCGAATGGGGAACGACCTCCGCCCAACGCACGGTCACTGGCACGTTAGCGACGATCGCCGAAATCGCCGCCAACGAGCAAATGCGAAATCCGAGCATGGTCATCATCGGGGAGGTCGTGCGGCTGCGCGCGAACATTCAATGGTATGAGCGGCTGTTGTGGTCCTCTGCAGCCGCTGGCGCCACATCGTGAGGCGGTTCGCCATGGAAGCTGTTTTATACGTCAGCCACGGCAGCCGCGTCGCTGCCGCGCGCTTGGAAGCGGCCCGTTTCGTCGAGCAATGCAAAGCAGCCGTCGACATCCCGATTCAAGAACTTTGCTTTATCGAACTGGCGGAACCGGATATCATCACCGGGGTTGACCGTTGCGTCGCCCAAGGAGCGACGCGCATCATTGTCATTCCGCTTTTGCTCCTATCGGCTGGACACGCCAAACGCGACATTCCGGCGGCGCTCGAGCTGGCGAAACAGCGCCATCCAGCAGTCGAAATCGTCTGCGGTTCCCCGTTTGGCGTTCATGATGCGATGATTGACATCATCATTGACCGCATCAGTGAATGCGCGCCTTCCCTCGATGGCGAATCGATGATTTTGCTCATCGGCCGCGGCAGCAGCGATCCCGATACGAAGCGCGACATCACCGCCATCGCCCGGCGTTTGCAAGAAAAAACACACGTCCCGCACGTTAGCGTCTGCTTTCTTGCCGCCATCGGCCCGACGCTTGACGAAGGGCTTGAGCAGGCGAACGCCTCACCTTGCCGGCGCGTGTTTGTCGTTCCATATTTATTGTTCACCGGGGTCTTAATGAAAACGATCGAACGGAAGCTGCGCGGGTTCCCTACTTCTGACAAACAATGGCATTTGTGTCCTTACTTAGGCTACCATCCGCGGCTAGTGACGCTCATTCGGCAACAAGTAGCGTCGCTGGCGCTGGCGAAAAAAGGAGCTTGACCGTCCAAGCTCCTTTTTTGTATGTACATTCATTCCCGTCTATTATATGATGAAAGCGGGACCGCAAAGAGCAGCGGCAACCATTGGCTGAACGCTCCGCACAGACCATTCCGTTAGGCACTGAAGCAACGTTCATAGCTGTCCGCCTTTGGCCCCGCGTCAAAGGGGGGAAATCGCCGGAGCGTGAGGCAACTAAGGAGGTCGCGATATGAAACGGGTGCATGTCATTGCCGAAGGACGCGTGCAAGGGGTCGGTTTTCGCTATTTCGTCCAGCACGAGGCGTTGAAGCGGCAGCTGACCGGTTGGGTGAAAAACAATGATGACGGAACAGTGGAAATGGAAGTGCAAGGGAACGAAAGCGCTCTTCAACTCTTTTTGGAAACGATTGAAGCGGGAACGATGTTTGCCAAAGTGACACGCCTGCACATCGAGCCGCGCGATGTTCGGCCTGATGAAAAACCGTTCCGCATTATGTACGGGAGCGGATGCTGACCGCTCGGCCAATGAAATGCCGCCTCTAGGAGGCCGATACCAACCTCGTTTCTCAAGTAGAAAAAACTTGTTGCATCAGCCGCTATGTTCACGCGTTCCATCATTTGCCCAATGTGTGTTGCGGGCGCAAGATGCCCGTCCGGCGCGCGACGCTGGCGAACGAACGTGTTTTTGGCTTGCGCACAAAGCCGCTCGCCAGCTCCGCGGCAACTCGGCAGAATTCAAGCGGGCCGCAAATGGGGTGTTGCATAGCGGAAGCACGTCTCCAAAATGGCCATATTCGCCTGCTCGTTTTTCCTCTGCGCTTCACGACAAAGCGGATCAAACGCATCGACAGCGGACCGTGGATACTCCCCGCATACATCGACGCCCAATACGTTTTTCTGAAGCAGCAGCCGCCGCAGGCAAGCCAGCAGCATCGAAAGCGGCATCGTTCCGTGATCCCAGTTCGTGACGGCATCTTCGCGGCTTAGCGCATCTTTGTCAATGCTAATATAGACGCTTCTTGTCGGGACGACTTCTAGCAGCGCCCTCGGCCATTCGTCATCGTCAGCAAACGAAAGAACAGTGATGTTCGGGGATAACTGGAGATGATTCGGAGAAAACGTCGGACCAGCGATCACCACCTTCCGCAGCTGCGGATGGTCAAGCGCGCGGGCCACCCATGATCCGCACGACATGAGGAAGCCGTCGCTCGGATCCGCATCGGTATGGTGGTCAAACAACACAAGAGTGAACGGTTCCTGTATTTCTTGCAACAACAAATACGTGACATAATGATAGTTACCGCTCCCGATCAGCACCGCCCCGCGGGTTCGCCGTCGGCGCAGCCGACGTTCGATTTCAGCGAGCGCAGTCTGGCTGCAATACAAATTCGTTTCCGGCACGTCAGCGAGGTCCACCCACTCGTGCGGAAAACGAAGCAGCCGCGTTTGCGGCCGATACGTGCCATCGAGATGCAACAAAGCGACACCATTTCCTTGAAACCCCATTTCCCTTCACCTTTCCTTTCGTCGAACGGTCCGTCAACGCTTCTAGGTGTGGATGAGTCCAAGATGTGTCCGTTTCTATTATACAAAAAAAAGCGAAATAGTTCCGTTCTGATGCTTCGGTCATGTACAATATAGAAAACAGCAAAAGGAGGGACTTCGCGTGCAACCGATCGATGCCGCCGTCGTGCAAGAGGCGCTGAACCGCTTGGCCAACCGCGATGTGTACATTCATTTGGAGACGACGAACGGGGCGTACGCTGCTCACCATAATGAAGGGTTTTTTTCTGCCGGCGCTTTCATCCGCAACGCCCGCATCCGCTTCACCCGCGGCAAAATCACCGGATTAGGGCCGTACCGCATCGGGCTGAAGCTAGACATCGGCTGGGTGTACGCCGAAGGGTTAACCCATTGGGAATGGACGAAAGAAGAACAATTGCTGTTAGCGGGACATGACTATGAAGGAAAACTGGCTGTCGCCCTTGAACTGAGCGGCAAGCCGTTTGCCTAAGGAGGGCTTCCGATGAACGAACGACATGTACTCGTTGTCTTTCCCCATCCGGACGATGAGGCGTTCGGTGTCTCGGGAACGATCGCCCAGCATGCGCAAAGCGGCACACCGGTTACATACGCCTGCTTGACGCTTGGCGAAATGGGGCGGAATATGGGCGTGCCCCCGTTTGCCAATCGCGAAACGCTGCCGTTCATTCGTAGACACGAACTCGAAGAAGCATGCCGCGTTCTCGGCATTCATGATTTGCGCTTGCTCGGCTATCGTGATAAGACGATCGAGTTTGAGGATGAAGAAGAGCTGGCGGACCGAATCGCCACCATCGTGGCGGAAACGAACCCATCGCTTGTCATTACGTTTTATCCCGGCTACAGCGTCCATCCCGATCACGATGCATGCGGAGAAGCCGTCATTCGCGCGTTGAAGCGATGGCCCAAAGAACAGCGGCCGACCGTGTATTGCGTCGCTTTTGCCAAAAACTGCGAGCAGGAGCTCGGCCAACCTGACATCATCCGCGATGTCAGCTCGGTCATCGACACCAAACTCGCCGCCATACGCGCCCACCGCTCACAAACCGAAGGGCTGATGCAGGCGGCCGCGAAGCGCGGCGACGCGCTCGCGTGGCTGAAAACGGAGCGATTTTGGACGTACCGCTGGGATGATTGACAGAAGGAGCGGATCGATACAGTCTAAAAAGGGGATCCCAACGCAGCCGATCCCCTTTTCGTTTCGCGCTCGCGTGGAACGATGCCCATCTAGCCGCTGTCTTGGCTGAAGCTTAGAAGGTGGGGAAAAACCGTTGTCACACACCAATCGGCGGCATTTTCATTCAGAAAAGAAAACTGATTCTGCAAGGTTTCTCTAATTGAGAGACCGGTGGAATCAGTAGTATTTTGCACGAAATCGCCAGTCTCTTAGAAGGCTGGTGAAAAACCGCCGATCCCTTTATCAATGGGAGAACGCGCGAAAAGTAGGACCGATGCATCAGGTTTTTCTAGTTGAGAAATGACATGGCCAAGCCGTATCCAGGATTAATAGAAACTAGCTGCGGCAGCCAGCGCTCCTTTCAACACGGTGACCGCTTCGCCTTCGAGTTGCCCCCGCTCCCCCGCTACCGTCACCCGCACAACGCCGCCGCTAGTTGTCAAAAAAGAAATGGTCTCTTCACAGCAACGTTCACCCCGCTCCCATAACACATGGGCGCCCGCTAAGGTCGCATGCCCGCACGGATCGACTTTCGCTTTGGGCGGGAACTAGCGCAGGCGCTAGTCATCTTCGTGTGGAATGAAAAAGAAGGTCTCAGATCAGTTCATCACCGCGGCAACCCGCTGCATCTATTCGTCCCGAGCCGGCTGCGGCAGCAGACAGGCCGCGGCCGGATTGTCGGCGAATGGCCGAGCGGTGAACGCATCAACAATGTACATCGGGATCTTCATCGTTCCTGTCCTCTCTTTCTCCGCTTCGTTCTTTTTCCTTCGCCAACAAGCCGGCCAACTCCTCGTCCCAGCGGCCGTTTTGCCGAAACGAATCCGCAGCGAGCGCCCGAAATAGCCGCTTTCGCCCCTCAGCGTCCGCCACCTCGCGCAGCACGATGGCGCGGGCTCGCTGCAAAAACTCCAAATACGCCCCGTACTCTTCCCCATACCGCTCTTCAAGCTCGCGGCGAATGCGGCGAGCGACCGCCGGGCTTGCCCCTTCAGTGGAGACGGCGATCGTCAGCGGGCCGCGGCGGATGACAGCAGGAACATGAAAATCACATTGTTCCGGAGCGTCAACGATGTTCAGCAGCTGTCCCGGCGCTGCCGCCTGTGCCACCGCCTCGTTTACTTCGCGGTCGTTCGTCGCTGCGATGACAAGAAACGCACCGTCCAAGTCATGCGGCGCAAACGTCTTGACGCGCCAGCCAATCATTCCCGCCGCCGCTAACGCTTGCAGCTCCGGTTCGGCTTTGGGAGCGATCATCACCACATCCGCCCCTGCCGCAAGCAGCCCGCGAATCTTCCGCGCCGCCACCTTCCCTCCGCCAACAACGACCGCTCGCCGGCCGCGCACTTGAAGCATAACCGGATATCCCATGGCCCACTGCTCCTCTCGCGATCAACTTTCTTTTTTTCATAGGAGGCTGGTCATTTCATCGTGGATACGGATTTTGTCATTTTTCAATTAGAAAAACCTTGTTTTAGCGGTCCTGCTTTTCACTCATTCTCCCATTGATGAAGGGAATCAGCAGTTTGTCACCAGCCTTATAGGAGACCGGTGATTGAAGAGAGCAAAACACTGATCAAGCCAGTTTCTCCAATAGAAAAACCTTGTCGCATCAGGATCGTCTTTCAAACGATCCCCCATTGCTCAAAAGAAACAACCGTTTCTCACCAGCCTTATAGGCAAACGGGGAAAAAAGAAGCCGTGCATGAGACACGGCATTTTCCCTAATATTACATCACCCTTGTGCAACCCTTCCAATACCAACCGATGTACATCGAACCTCCCCATGTTTATTGAGAAAACTCGTTCAGCGGAATTTTTCCTCGATGCGCCGCCCGTAATCGCGCAGCGCTTTGGTGTTCGTCGGCTGCCGCTTTTTCATCAGTTCCGCAAAGCGGAGTTGTTTTTCCGTCCATTTTTTCGTCAGTTCTTGTTTTTTCTCGTCGTCCTCGCAACAGCGAAGCAAATCTTCAAGCGTCATCAGTTCTTTTCGCAATTTTGTCTCTTCCGTCACATACCCGGCATTTTTCAGCAACAAATACCCGAGCCGCAACTCTTCGGGAATATGGGAAATATCCTCAAGCTCGAGCGGCTTTCCAAAACCAGGCAAATGATCAAACTCGCCGTTGTTCATCGCCTCGCGAATTTTCTCCTCAGCAATGCGCCAAAATCCATCCATTTCACGTCAGCTCCTGTGTCTGCCGCCTCGCATGCTGCTCGGTTAAAAAACGGACCAATTCCTCATACGGAAGCGGCGGGGAAAAATAATACCCTTGCGCCTCATCGCACCGTTTTCCTTGCAAGTAAGCCGCTTCAGTCTCTGTTTCTACCCCTTCAGCCAGCACTTTTACACCTATATTATGCCCGAGGCGGATAATGGCGGGCAAGATGACATCTTTTTTTCCTTGAATATGCTGGACGAACGAGCGGTCAATTTTCAACCGGTCGATCGGCAAATCGGTCAGGTAGCTGAGCGAGCTGTAGCCGGTGCCGAAGTCGTCCATGCTGATCGTTACCCCGAGCGCTTTCAGCTTCGGCAGGATATCGAGCGCGCGTTCAGTATCCATCGTCATTCGCTCCGTAATTTCCAAATCTAAATGGTGCGGTGGCAATCCGATCTCATCGAGCAGGCGAGCCAATTTGTCCACAAAACGGCGGCTTTCAAATTCGTACGGCGATAAGTTGACGGAGACAGACAAGTGGGGAAACTGGCTGAGCAGCTGCTTCGTCTGCCGGCATGCCGTACGCATAACCCACTCATTGATCGGAATGATCATGCCGGTCTGCTCTGCCAAAGGGATAAACAGTGACGGCGGAATCATCCCTTTTTCCGGATGACGCCAGCGAATGAGCGCCTCCATGCCGATCACGCTTCGGTCGTGCAGCCGAATTTGCGGCTGGTAGTACAATTCAAACTCGTCCCTCTCAAGCGCCCGCCGCAAGTCGCGTTCCATCGCCATGTTTTCATGCAGCCGATTGGCCATCGGCTCGGTAAAAAACACAAAATCACTGACTGCTTTTTTCCGTACTTCATAGCGGGCGATGTCCGCTTTGCGGATCAACGTTTTCGCTTCTTCCCCATCTTTTGGGTATATGCTGATGCCAGCGTTCACCGTGATGTACAATTCGATTCCGTTGACTATAATCGGCTCATCGGCTACCTCGACGAGTTGCTTTGCCATTTCCTCCGCCTTTTCCAGCGAGCTGTCTGGAACGACAGCGAGGAATTCATTTCCGCTCCAGCGCCCAATGATCATCCCCGCCTTTTCTTTCCACACCTGCGCCAAGTACAGCAATACTTCATCGCCGACGGCATATCCGTAAAAATCGTTGATCGTCTTAATGCCAGACACTTCAAAAAAAATAATTGCTGCTTCCTGACCGTTTCGTTTCGCCTGCGCCAAGCAGCGTTCGACGGTCTTGTACATCGCTTCTTTATTGGGCAGGCCTGTCAGCTCATCATGATTGGCAATGTATCGAATCCGCTGTTCCTTCTGTTTTTGCTCCGTCAAATCACGGACAGCGGCCACCGTCACATTTTCCCCTTCGTAGTCATAGCGGCGGCGCACGATTTCCGCTGGAAACACCGTCCCGTCTTTCCGACGCAGGTCCATCTCCAGACGTTCGCGCTCCTCATGCGGCTGGCTGAACTTGATAGAGCCGTGAACAATCAATTCATCGATCGGCAAATGAATGAGCTCGCTTTCTGCATAACCGAGCAGACGGCAGGCCGCTTCGTTGACTTCAATAATCCTCCCGTTTGCGTAAACAATAATGCCTTCCATCGTCATTTCCGCCAAGCGCCGCAACCGATGCTCGTTGGCCGCCAGCCTCTTTTTGTAAGCGGCGAACGCCTTCCGCTCCATTTGTTGATGCAAAGCAAGCAAATAAATGGCAGCAGCGATAAAATAAACGGCCATCATCATACCCATCGCTTTTTGCCGCTCTTTTTGCAGCCGATGTTCGTATATCGCGGCATCATAATCGATGCCAACGACGGCGTCGACCGTCCCATCCGCACGGCGCACCGGCATAAACGCGCTGATGCTCCTTCCCCATTTATCGGTCGTTGGGCGCGGCTGCATCGCAAAGTGGCCGCCAAATGCCTTGTCGATTTCCGGAACATCATAGCGATAAATCGTTCCGGGCGACACCGCTTGTTCCTTGTCGCTGTCAATGCGCCCGTTTCGATTGTAATCTGTCGGCGGAGCGACGACAAAATACAGTTGGCCGTTTTTATTCTTTTTCATCGTGTATATGCTCAGCACGCGGCCGCGGGATTGCCAGCGCTCCAGCGCGGCGATGATCTCGTCATACACAGGCAGACGGTCTGCGTGCTCATCGAGGCGCTCATGCCCCATAGCGGCCAAATCGCCGGCGACCATGGCCGCCACTTGCTTCGCATTTTCCTCGTATTCGCGATGCTCATGCTGTTCCATATAATGAATATAGCCCTCTCCAGCCCCGAGAAACAAAAGAGAAACCATGGCAAAACCTGTCGTCAACTTCGGCGCAGCTCGCCACGGCATCCGTTTCCAATGCCGTTTCGCCATCCAATGCCCATATATATAGACAACACCCGTTATCAACAACCATCCGAAGACATAGAACGCATATTCTATATGATTCGACATGATTCATCACCGCCACCTATTTTTCGACTCTCCTCTTTTTTTCAATTATACGGCGGCATTCCCTGTTTTCGCCCCCCTCCCCCGTTCCTATTCATTCGACAGCTTGCGACATTCATACACAGAGCATAGGACAATAGTGTCAAACAAGCGAGGCGTTGCTACAGGAAAGGGGGGGGGGACGATCAATGGCGCACAAAGAAGCACGTCGGTAGGATGAATCATTAGGACGAAGTACTATATCTGTAACTGTATTGTAACATTATTTAATTCAACTGTAAAAAACAACACAGCTTTCCTCTGCTATACTAGAAACGTCGAAACGAAACGGAGTTTGTCGGGGGTTAGGAAATGATGAAAAAATGGCTCACGTTTTTGTCGGTATCGATAACCTTTCTTTTTTCCTCCTTCTTTGTAAACACTTCCAACATAGATGCTGCCGCCAATAAAACGCGGCTCATCGCTGAAGCGAAAAAACTGCTTGGCACCCCTTACCGCTATGGCGGCACAACACCCAAAGGATTCGATTGTTCTGGATTTGTCTACTACACCCATAAAAAAGTGGGCGTTATCTTGCCGCGCTCTTCGAAAGCAATGTATCAAAAAGGTACATACGTACATAGGTCGAAATTGCAACCCGGCGATTTGGTGTTTTTCAACACATCAAAGGGGGCAAAAGGCGTCTCCCATGTAGCGATTTATATCGGCAACAATCAAGTCATCCACGCTGTATCGCGCGGTGTGAAAATCGACAATTTGAATAGCCCGTATTGGAAGCCGAAGTATATGGGAGCCAAGCGGCTGTAACGTTTGTCTTATAACAGCATAGAAAGCTGGTGAAAACCGGCAGCCCTCCTTAGTCAATCGGCAAATGAGCGGAAAGCAGGACCGATGCAACAAGATTTTTCTAATTAGGAAATAACATGTCTCCTCACCAAAAGTTATACTTGATTTTTTCATAACATACCCTTATGTTTTGCATACACTTGTTCAGAGAAGTGTGCCGTCTGTCAAGTACATGTTGTGGTGATGAACCAATACCATTGCAAAGCCAGATCCACGATCACATCACCAGCCTCATAGAGTGATTTCAAAAAAAGCGGCTCTCCGCAATCGGAGAGCCCATATTTATTCATAGGGGATCGGGGGAATACTTGGAAAACGTTACGCTATTATTCCTTTCCCCTTTTTTCATTTTTTATACACGAAAACAAAAAAATTTTTCTTTTCCTTCATCAGCTACGCCGCCGATCCCCCCCTCGTGTCTTCCGCCTCACCGTCATAAACAACTGTTTCGTGTCGAATGTTATAGATGATGGGCTGTCTGTTCATCGAACTTGGCAAAAGAGAGGTGTTTTGGTTGTTTGTTTCTTCAGAGCTCGGCATTGACTTAGGCACGATGAATGTCCGGCTGTTTAGCCAAACGAAAGGGCTCATTTTTGACGAACCAGCGGCGGTCGCCTATCATCGCCAAGCGGACAAGCTCATCGCTATCGGCCAACGAGCAAAAACGATGATCGGCAAAGCCCCGGCCCATGTCGAGGTCACCTATCCATTGCAACATGGCGTGATCGCCGATTTTGAGCGCGCCAAAACGTTGTTGCAGGAAGTGTTTAAACAGTCCAGCAGACAGCTTGGCCTCTCCTTCAAAAAACCGAACGTCGCCATGAGTGTCCCGTTTCACGCCACCTCCGTCGAGCGCCGTTCTTTTTACGAAATCGCCAAACATTGTGGAGCCAAACATATTCACCTGATTGAAGAGCCGGTGGCCGCAGCTATTGGCGCGGACTTGCCGGTCGGTGAACCTGTCGCCAATGTCATCGTCCACTTGGGAGCCGGAAAAACGGAAGCCGCGATTATTTCATTTGGCGGCGTCGTTGCCTGCCGTTCGCTCCGCATCGGCGGCAATCGGCTCGACGAAGATATCATTCAATATGTTCGCCAGCGCTACAATTTGCTAATCGGTGAACAAACCGCTGAACAAGTGAAAATCGAAATCGGCAGCGCTCCCGGGACGTCTTTGACACAAGGAATGACGATTCATGGCCGCGATGTGGTCACCGGATTTCTTAAAGCCATTTCTCTTGATCCCGCCGAAGTGCAGCATGCCTTGAAAGAATCGCTTCTGCAAATCGCCGAAGCCATTCGCGCCGTCCTTGAGGAATGCCCGGCCGAACTGAGCGGCGATATTATCGACCGCGGCATCGTTCTCACCGGGGGCGGGGCCTTGCTTCGCGGCATGGAACAATGGCTTGGCGCCATGCTGCATGTGCCGGTGTATGTGGCCCCCAACCCGGCCGAGGCGGTCGCCATCGGCACCGGCAAAGCGCTGCGGGCGATGCCGAAACAGCTCGGCGCGGCGCTGTAGCGCGCTCCTTTCTCCCAAAAACGAGCGAGCCGCCGCCTGATGCAGCTGGTCTTCGCCTTTCATCATGAAAACCGTGTGTCACCGTTTGGCCACACCGCCCATGAGCGCAACGGAAAGCTTCGCCACCATCACGAAAAACCCCGCTTCCATGGCGGGGCTTTTCGTTGAACATCGGACTTGTTGATAGCGGAAAAGGGGCCGGGCTTGGTGCCTCACTTCCGGGCCAAGCCTCATCCCCCTTTGTTCCCGTCTATGGAATCATCCACGACAATACCGTCGATTGCAAGTATACAAGAATACCGATCAAAATGATTAAAAATACGCTATGTTTGACCGTAAAGCGGAACAAGTCGGATTCTCTGCCCGTCAAGCCGACAGCCGCGCAGGCGACGGCGATCGACTGCGGCGAAATCATTTTCCCGACGACGCCGCCGGAGGAGTTGGCCGCCAACGCCAGCACTGGATCCATGCCGATCGATGTCGCCGTCACTTTTTGCAAGTTGCCAAACAACAAATTCGACGATGTATCGGAGCCGGTGATAAACACGCCAAGCCAGCCTAAAATCGGCGAGAAGAATGGGAAAAACGACCCTGTTTTCGCCAGCGCCATCCCGAGCGTCGTGCTCATGCCCGATGAGTTGGCGATATAGGCAAAGCCGACGACCGAAGCGATGGTGATAAGCGGGTATTTCAACTCATTCAACGTTTCCGCAAACGTCCGCACCCACTCTTTCCATGAAATGCCGACAATGAACTTGCTCACGACCGCGGCGAGCAAGATGGCCGTGCCGGCCGCCCCAAGCAGCTCAAGCTTATACACCGCCGCAATCGGTTGGCCGCTCGCGTTCAAAATTTGGTTGTTCAACCCCGGCACCGGCGGCATAAACGTCAAATGCGAGCCAATCGCATTGACGGCCTTCAGCAACCCGTTCGTTCCTTCATAGTGGCCGGTGAGCGCCGCCTTCACTTGCGGGATGCCCCAAAGCGAGATCAAAGCTGTCAGCACGAGGAATGGCGACCACGCCCGAAACACTTCCCCGCTGCTGTGCGTTGCACGAACCGCTTGCCCGGCCGCAGCCACCTCCGACTCGGTCGCAAAGCGGAAGGTGCTTTTCGGCTTCCAATAGTTCAAAAAGACAGCCAACGCGACGAGCGACACGAGCGAGGACAAAATGTCCGGCAGCTCCGGTCCTAAAAAGTTCGATGACAAGTATTGCGTCAGCGCGAACGAAACGCCGGAGACGATAATGGCCGGCAATACTTCCACGGTCTTTTTCCAGCCCGCCATAATGAGAACAAGATAAAACGGGATAAAGATCGATAAAAACGGCAGCTGCCGCCCGACCATTTTCGAAATTTCCATCGCCGGCACGCCGGTCGGCCCTTCCATCGAGATGATCGGAATCCCGACTGCCCCGAACGCCACCGGGGCCGTATTGGCGATCAAACAGAGGCCCGCAGCGTAAAGCGGGTTGAACCCTAATCCAGCAAGCAATGCGGCCGAAATCGCCACCGGTGCGCCAAACCCGGCCGCCCCTTCCAAAAACGCCCCGAACGAAAAGGCAATGAGCAGCGCCTGCAGCCGCCGGTCTTCGGTGAGCGAAATGACCGAGTTGCGAATGATGTCAAAATGGCCGGTCTTCACTGTCAGCTTATATAAAAAGACAGACGTAATGATAATCCAGCCGATCGGGAGCAATCCGTACACCGCGCCTTGCGTCACCGACATGACCGCTTTTCCAGCTGGCATCCTGTAAGCGATTACAACCAATACAACAGCAAGCAGCAACGTCGTCAGCCCCGCGACATGCCCTTTCATCCGTTTGACGGCCAACGCCCAAAAGAAATACAAAATCGGAATGAGTGCGACAATTGCCGATAACCAAAGCTGGTCGGCAATTGGCGTAAAATCTTGCTTCCACATGCGGTTTTCTCCTCCCCTTTGTGCCCGACTTGGCGGCGTTCACGAACGATCATCCGTCCCCTTTATCATCTCCTCCAGTCATCAGATGACCGGATAAGAACGCCGTCTGTCTCAAATTATAAAAGCGTTTTCAACAAAAGACAATAGTTGTTTTTGTATTTTTTTGAACTTTTGACCCATTGTTTTTCCCCACGCCAATGTTGACAGACAACAGAGAGAACCATCCTGCTTGTCGATACGGACGAAATGTCTTGACGATGTTGACGACAACCCAGCTCATCGCCTTCACACTTCGCCATGCGCGATGATGGAATGGCTGGTTTTCCACGAGCCGCTGACGCCCTCGTCTGCCGGCAACAAAAAGCGCTTGTCTCGAGCGATGATGCTGTATCATAATAGACAGTGCAGGAGCTTTCCTTCCTCACAATCGGAAAGCTACTTTCATCGTATTTGAGGTGGATCCATTGGCATTTAAACGGATTAAAACAAAAAAAATTTACGAAGAAGTGGCGGAAGCCATTTTTGATATGATTAAAAACGGAGAGCTAAAACCTGGTGATAAACTCGATTCCGTGCAGCAGCTGGCCGAGCAGTTTCAAGTCGGACGGGCCGCCATTCGCGAGGCGCTCACCGCCTTGAAAGCGATGGGACTGATCGAGCTCAAACACGGGGAAGGAACGTATGTGCGCGAGTTTGACCCAACGGTGATGACGTTTCCTTTATCGATTGCCGTCCTAATGAACAAGGAAGATATTTGGCATTTGCTTGAAGTGCGCAAACTGCTCGAGGCAGGCGCCGCCTCGCTCGCCGCCGCCAAGCGGACAGACCGCGACCTCGATGCGATGACCGAAGCGCTTCGCCAAATGAAAGAAGGGATCGGCAGCGATGAGCTTGGCGAAAAAGCGGATCTGGCCTTCCATATGGCGATTGCCGCGGCATCGCAAAATCCGATGCTGATGAGTATTATGAACAGCGTTTCCGGCATGATCGTCGAAACGATGCGGGAGACGCGCCGCATATGGCTGTTTTCGAAACAAACGACGACCGAAAAACTGCTTGTCGAACACCAAGCCATTTTCGAAGCCATCCGCGACCAAAATCCGGACGCCGCCCGGGCGCGCATGCTGGAGCATTTGACCAATGTCGAAAACGTACTGCGCCGCTACATTCGCACTCAGCAACCGGACTGAGTGCGTTTGCTGTGAAAATCCCGCCGGCAAGCAGTCATTTTCATCCCCGGGTGGAGGGCGGGTCGCGCCGCCCATGGAACGTTTCCATGAAAAAAATCCTTTCTAACGTAGAGTGTCCGTTAGAAAGGATACCGCGTTTTTAGTGATACACAAAGACCAAAATTCTTAACTTGATGGGGATAGGGGCACCCTGTTTGTCTCTTAGGGCATGGAAATTACTGTAATGAAAAATGCTCATCTACAGTTTATTTAATACTATCATTTACATTTATTATAATTTTTCCCGAGTGCATACGATTCTCCATTAGTGCATGAGCATTAGAAATTTCGCTTAACTCAAATACATGACCTATTTTTATTCTTAAATCCCCCTTCGAGATAAGTGGAATAACAGAATCTGCAATATGTTTTAAGTATTCTGGCCGCTCTTTTCTGGTTGTTCCCAAGCTGAAGCCGAGAACAGAACGACAACTTGCATGAACCTGATTTGTTAGAAATGTTCCCGGCTTCCCACTAGAATTACCAAAATGAATAAGACGCCCATAATTAGCTAAACAGTTCATACTCTGTTCAGAAACAGTACCGCCAACCGAATCTAAGATAACATTTACTCCTTGGCCATCTGTTCGTTCTTTTACTTCCCTAACAAAATTTTCATACGTAAATACTTCATCTGCTCCTGCATCTATTGCAATAAATTCTTTTTCTATATTTCCAACACTCCCAAATATTTGTTTAGCACCGAATATTCTTGCCAACTGAATAGCTGTAGTGCCAACACCCCCAGATGCAGAATGAATAAGTACGCTTTCTCCTTCTTGGATACGTGCCAAGTATTTCAGCAACGCATAGGATAAAAAACTGACAATCGGACATGCTGCCGCTGTCAACATATCCATATTATTTGGAATAGGAAATACAAGTTTTTCATCAGCAACAACATACTCCGTATAAGAACCATTTGATGGAAAAGCTATAACTCTTTGACCGACAGATATACTTTTCACTTGTTCCCCTACTTCAACAACAATACCTGCAGCATCTAGACCGAGAATTAACGGAAATTCTCCTTTAGCTTTTTTCCCTGTCCTATTTTTGATATCAGCGAAATTTAAACTTGTTTTGCTAACAGCAATAATAACTTCATTTGGTTTGGGTTTCGGTTCTTCTATGTCTTTTAATTTTAATACTTCTACTCCACCAAATTCCTCAATCACAACCGCTTTCATTACTAATTCACTCTCCTCACCATATATTTGTATATACATGCAACATGAAGAGTTCACCTCTCCGTTATCCTGTACACCCTAAGCGCTGTATCATTTCTTCCAAAGATCCTAGAAGGTTGGTAAAAAACCGCTGTTTGCCTTGATCGATGATGGAACGCGTGAACATAGAAGCTGATGCAACCAGTTTTTCTACTTGAGAAACGATTCTGAGAAGCGGTTGCGTGAGTAAATCACCGGCCCCCTAGGCCACGGGAGAGGAAGCTCGTTGCAGGAGAAGCCAAATGTTCGTTTTTCAATGAGCATGTATATAGTTTTCCGGGATCAAATCTAACCTTCATTCCAATTTCAGAATCGATAAACTCTCGTGAACTAGTCGCCATTCCTTCTGGTGTAACATCTTTCCATCCTTTATTGATTAATTCCTCAGGATCCTTTGGCAAGTGATTTGTAGAAAATTTCGCTTTACCTGTACCCTTAATGGAAGAATTACTTGACTTGGGTTCCCTTGGGTGTAAAGGATTCATTCGACAGTACAAACAAAAAATCCTCCCGCTTTTCATCGGAAGGGGCCGAAATGTCAGGAATACTCAACAACCGTGCTAATCTTTCGTTCTTCGTTTTTTATATAAAGCCAGACCAATTATAGAGGCAACCACTCCGCTGCTAAAACTCACTCTAAGTACATTTATAATATATTCAGGTATTTCTTTATACTCTGTTGCCGTCACCCCTCCTGTCATATAGGTTACTGTTTTATAGGGGACAAATATCAATGCTAAAGTGATTCCTATGACAAAACCGTACATAAAACCTTTTTCAATAAAATTATTCAAGATGCATTTCTCCCCTCTATTAAAGTTTTGAACTAATGAGCATTTTTATTACAATAATTTCCACACCCTAAAAAACAAACACGTACCCCTTAGGAGACATCGAGCTGTTTTTGGTAGTTAAAGCGTCGACAAGATGAACGAGAGGCTTGATGACCGGCTTCGAGAAATCAAGCGCCAATCCCAGCATCATGAAAAACTTGTGGATTCCTTGATGATGTGCTCATCGATTCCTAAGACATGAACCTCCTTGTGTGAATAGGTTTGAGCACATCTATTTTACTCAAGGGGCTCGGTTCATGTCTCCTTTTTTGTTTGGTTGTCAATTTATGTTAGCAAATTTGCTCATCTACAGTAACAGAAGACTCAGCTAATGTGGTAACAAGATTAGAAGATGATAAATTGTTATCAGTAGAAATTTCAGTTTGCGTGCATTGATTGTTAACACCCTGAATATCATCTAAAATTGTTTGAAGTTCTGCTTCACTATTAACTTTAATTACTTTAGCATTAGCAGGTATATCTGACTGTTTAATGTCCTTTAGTTTATATTCCTTAAACAATTCCTTATAAGTTTTTTATCTCCTTCCCGAGGTCGCCAGCCATCAGCTGTACCGGGCGATGGATGAACTGCTGATCGTGCAATCGGACTTGGAACGTCAAGTGTTCCATGCTGTAGCTGACTTATTGAATCTGGAAGTCGACTTGATTTACTTTGATACGACTTCCTCGTACTTCGAAGTGGATCCTTTTGAAACACCGGAAGGAGAATCGCTTCGAAAACAAGGATTCTCGAAAGACAAACGCCCAGACTTGGTTCAGATTCGAACCCATGAATCGTGGCCGAACGTAAGGGACGAATGCGAACGTCTCATGCTTGGACATTTTTCTTCAAAAAACGGTGACCTTTATCAACGAACCGAACTGACGACTAAACAGGCTCAATTCTTTGCGGCTCTAGGGCTGGAGCCTCCTCCGAAGATTCTAGGTATTCATCCTCGCGCCTAGATATACGCCCAACGTATGCCCAAATGCCTCTCGTCCCTTTGGTATCAAGGGATGAGAGGCATTTTGTTTGCCTAGTCACTGTCGAACTCGGGACATTGATGTGATCAAAAAACAGCTCCATGTCGCCTAAGGGGCATCCTGTTTGTCTCTTAGGGTATGGAAATTACTGTAATGAAAAAATACTCATCTACAGTTAGCTAATTTGCTCATCTACAGTCAACTTATATCGATGTTGACATTAACTTATTGACCATGGCTAGCGATCCGCAGCACGATCAAAGAAAATATCCTCCAACGTCGCTTTTTCTACTCTTGCTTCATATATATCAATATTTTGACCCGACAAATAATGAATCAGCTTGGGAATGTCTGATTCCCGCCAAAGCTCACAACATAAATAGTCACCCGATATTTGCACATTGGAAATAAAATCGCCGACATCGCGTTTTAACAAGTGCACAATAGAATGCTGCTCTTCTTTCTTTATTTTTACCAATAACTGAATCGCTCGTTTATACATCCCTCTTAACTGTTCCATCGTCCCAATTTTCGAAATGACCCCGTCTTCCATAATCGCAATCGTATCGCATATTTTTTCTACTTCAGAAAGATTATGTGATGTTAGAAAAATCGTCATATCATTAGAAGCAAGTTGCTGAATAAGTTGCTGAATTTCGGCAGCCGATTCCGGGTCCAGACCGGAAGTCGGCTCATCGAGAAATACAACTGACGGTGTTCCTATGATCGCCTGGGCAATCCCAAGCTTCTTTTTCATTCCAAATGAGTAACTGCCGACCTTTTTCTTCTCATGCCCTTTCAATCCTACACTATCTAATATAGTCAACGCATCAACCTTTTTTAGTTTCACGTTTTTCAATTTCGCAAAGAATGTTAGATGTTCTAAAGCTGTGAAATCATAATAATAGTTTGCCGCATCAGGCATAACACCGATCATCTTCTTAATCTCGTTCATTTCTTTGTTCGTTTTCCCGCCAATCACAAAACTCCCTTCGCTAGGAAGCGTAATTCCCGTGAGCATGTTAATGGTCGTTGTTTTTCCTGCGCCGTTTTTGCCTAAAAAGCCGAAAATTTCGCCCTTTTCCACATCAAAAGTAACCCCTTTAACGACATAATGATCTTTAAATTTCTTTTTTAGGTTATGAACTTGTATCATTTTCATTACAAATCTCTCCTTTTAAATACCGCCAAGGCGATTAGCAGCATAAGCGCCGCGAAACAAGCAGGGACAAAAGTATAATAGCTTCCTTTCATAATGTAGTAATAAGGCAACACATATTTAACAATTTTTAAAACAAATTGCTTAGATGCGATAGACCATATCCCTAACACCGGTATAGCAATCCCTAATAAAATAGCAATGAATGTAGTATGGGATGGCTTTTTTACCACCAATGAAAGCAATATCGTCACACCGATAGCGTAGGCAAGAAAAGAGATCATTTTCAGAAAATCAAAAACAAATAGTTGTCCCGCAAACAAAGCAATGACAGTAAATGAACTTAGCACACAGACGAACCAAAACAAAAAAATCCCTAGAAACTTTCCAATTACAATGGCATTTCTTGAAGACTTTGTAACTAAAAAACGGATTGTCTGATTTTCCACTTCCCGATTTATCACATCATGAGATAACGATAAGACAAAGAGAGACCCAAAAAACATCACAAGTGCACGAATGCTGGAGACATACACGGATTCGCCTTGATCTTGTTGCAATAATTCTAAGTTATTGCTGAAAAATTTAGACGCGGCAAAACTCACAATCAGAAAGAACAAAATCACAGCAATCGACTTAAAGCTTTTAAATAAGCTTTTAAATTCTTTTTCAATAATGGCTCGCATGAATCATCACCTACTTTGTTCTCTTTTTCGAACTAAGCACAGAAACGAAAAGTACTGCAACAATAGCGATCAATATAAGTAACGGAAAATACTCATCTACAGTTCACGTATAAACTAATGATATTCATGCCATTGTATTGTCCTTAAATCATCATATTGTTCATCTTTAGAAAAGCCATAGTAATATTTTGGCTTTTTGTCGGAAGAAAGAGCTATTGGGTTGATATCTCTTTCATTAAACTTCCCTTCCCAGTAAAAAATCTCGATATTCCCCAAATGCATTGGACGCAAAAATCTTTCTCCATCCGGACCAGCTTCAACATATTTAATCTTATTTGTATTTGTTTTAAAAGCCAACATAAGTATATTAATGGTTTGATCATTTATCTTGGCGTATCCCACCGTTTCAATATCATTTTTTAAATTCGATTGATAATTAAAGGCTATCTCACTTTTCCATAATGGACCAAAAGGCTTAGATATGACAGTTTTATAGGATTGATCGTTATCTCGAAAAATATATATTTTGTTTTCACGAGCACTTATTTCTTTTAGCAATATAGCATTCTTGTGTATATAATTGTTTTTCTTAGCAGCGTCTAAAGGAGTAAGATATAGATCCCCAAAAGATATCATACATACAAATACAAAAACTACTATAAAGAAGACGATACCTACAAGATTTTTAACAGATTTTCTTTTGTTCATAAAGACCCCTGCCTAATAGAATATGGTATTGTCAAAAGTCTATCCTCCACACTCACGGTTTTCCCTTGAATCTCACACTTCGCGTCCTGAATAAAAATTTGAATTTTGATGCTACCTAGAATATTTGTCTCTGACATACCTTGCACAATTATCTGTTTCAACATTTCAAATCGATTTGATGCTGTTGTTTTGTTTTCTAAAATCATGCTTATTTTGCTTTTACACATCATAGATGATATAAGATGATTTGATCTCTTTTACCTTTTTAAAAGTTGGTATGTTTTTAAAACATAATAAAAATCACTTAAATGAAATGTCTCCTTATTGCTTTTTATACTATCTATATCTTTGATTAAGTGGTCACTAATTAAACTATTTATATCTGCATAATTTCCGTTTTGACTTATAATAGTAAGAATCCACATAATATAAGGATCGTTTAAATTGTTTTTGATATGTTTTTCGAATTTTTCCACAAATATTTTAATATCTTTTTGTGAGATTCTGTTGGACATACTAAGGGTTCCTAATAAAAAAAGATGATCTTTGAAATTAAGATTATCCTGTGTATTAATCTTTAATTTAGGTATTTCAACGTTAATAAGCTTCATAACATAGGATACATATAACATTTGTTCATAATTTTTATTCTTGATTAAGTTTTTATATTTATTTCGAATACTCTCAATAGCTTCTTTAGGTATTTTAATATTATATGTTTTAAGGGCTTCAATAATATGTGCAACCGTTTTACCATCCAATATATTCCAATTAATTTTACTAATAATTAATTTCAACAAATCCTTAGTTTCTTTTTCGTTTTTAGTTTTATAACCATAGTAGTCACTTATTTGTTTAATCATATTTGTACTCTCTATTGAGAACTCTTTTTGTATAATTTTCGAATAACCTCCATCAATGCCTTGATGATCTTCCAACATCCCTTTTAGAATTGCACTTTTCCTTATATCTTTATTAAAATGTTCAAGGAATTTTAAAGCTAAATAAGTTCCCTGCTCATCACTAGGTCCCTCTAGTACAGCACTCCATCCACCATCATTATTTTGATTTGCATATAGTAGAGAAAATATTTTATCTGACGGTTTATTGTAGTGTAAGTTGTAATTATTTAATAAATCAATTATTTCTAGTGATGTATTCAATTCAAATAAATCAAATTTAGTTTTAGAAAATGTTTCATTAACATATTTAACCATTATTTTTTTATCTGATTCAGGAATCTTATGATTATGATTAAACTTTAATAAAAGAATGTTTTTGAAATAAATCAATCTGGCATTGCTTAAAGAATTATCCAGTTTAATATTTGCTATCCAATCTTCTCTTATTTTTGTTTTCTCGAATTGTAGAAAATCTTCAATTTGGCTAGCCATATATGTAGATATTAAATAATCTTTCAGTTTCTCATTCCCATAAGTATCAAACGAGTAATATCCATCTCTGTAAAGCTTGACAAGCTTTTTTTTTAAAAGCGCATTTATTTTTTTATTTTTTAGCTCTTTTAAATTAATCAAAATTTTTGTTACGTAATATAAATCGTCCATCATAATATTTTTATCTTCAATATCTCCTAATTTATTTTCTAACATTATTACTGTTTTTCTTTTATTTGTAAAGCTATTAACGCCTAGTAATTTCAATGATTCTATAATATAATACGTGGAATAGATATCCCCACCGTAGTAAATAAAAGGAATACTGTATCCCCCTTCATATATACGGAGCTTCCCTTCATAAATAAGAAACTGTGTTCTTATGTCTTGTAAGTCTAAATTTCCTGTTTCGTTTCTGTTCTTAATTGTTTGGTTAGTAGTTTCACTTATGCAACCAAATAAAATGATTATTATAATAAAGATCAAACTTATATTTTTGAACATTAACTTCATAATTTATTCTCCTTGTATACCTTCATTTATACTTAATAAAAAGACCAGTGTGAGTAGTTAAAATTTGGTTCATGACCACAACGTGTACTTGATAAGAGAGATTTCTTTTCGTGTCACCATGTATGAAAATCGTTGATTTACTGTTTTTTCTTTAAAGAAGGAAGTATGGCATGTTTTGAAACAGTCAAGTACAACTTTTGATGAAGAGCCTAAAATTTTTATAGCTGTTAAATTATCACTTTAAGAAGTACAATTAAAGATTTAGCAAGAATGCACACCATTTCGGCATTTTCACAGAAAAGTTCCATGGGCAGCGATCTGCCCTCCACCCGGGGATGAAAATCCGCGTCAGTTCAGCATTTTCACAGAAAAGATCCATGGGCAACGTTTTGCCCTCCACCCAGGGATGAAAATCCCCCTTTTCTTCCCATAATGAAGAATAGGCGCAAACAGTTCAACAGGACGTTATGCTTAATGGTGGCTTAGACCCTGTACGGAAAAGTGTTTGAATCCACTGGGTGCACCACCCATTGTCCGCCCTTTCCTGTGATAGAGGAAAGGTGACGACGAACGGAAAACTGCCGCATTTCTCCCGTGGATTCGCTGTTTGCGCACTCGATCATCGAAAAGGAGGATTTTCATCATGGATGTCATCTATCCTCGCTGCGCAGGATTGGATGTTCATGCCGAAACCATCGTCGCCTGCGCGCTATGGGAAGAAGATGGACACATTCAAAAGGACATTCAAACCTTCTCCACGTTCTCGAAAGGACTTGGCGACCTGCTTGAGTGGCTCGAAGAACATGGCGTTACCCATGTCGCCATGGAATCCACCGGCGTGTATTGGAAACCGGTCTTTGCCTTCCTCGAGGGCTATGTCGACTTGACACTGGCCAATCCGCAGCGGATCAAAAATGTCCCGGGAAGAAAAACCGATGTCTCTGACGCCGAGTGGATCGCCAAGCTGCTCCGCCATGGACTCATTGAAAAAAGTTTCGTCCCCCCAGCGGATATTCGCGAATTGCGGGATTTTACCCGCCTCCGCAAAAAGTGGGTCGGACAGTTGAGTTCAGAGAAAAACCGGATTCAAAAAGTGCTGGAGTCTTCCAATGTCAAACTGGGCTCCGTCCTCTCGGATCTCTTCGGCGTTTCCGGACGAAACATCCTTGCCCGGCTGCTCGAGAAGGGATACGTGGACAAGGACGAGCTGGATCAATGCCTGCGCGGCAGGCTCAAAACGAAAAAGCAGGCGGTGTATGATTCGCTGCTGGGCACCTTGACCGAACACGAGCTCCGTCTCCTTCGCCTCTTGTGGAAACACGTGGAGGAATTGGAGCAGTTAATCGAAGAAGTCGACCAGCACATCGACCGCCTGCTCGAGCCGTATCGGGAGGAAGTGGACTTACTGATGACCATGCCTGGAATCAAAAAACAAACCGCCGCCGTCATCATCGCCGAGATGGGAACCGACATGAGCGTCTTTGAAACGCCGGAACGGGTGGCTTCATGGACGGGGTTGTCCCCCGGCAACCATGAAAGCGCCGGAAAGCGAAAGAGCACGCGTACGACTAAAGGCAATCCCCATCTTCGATCAGCGTTATGCGAGGCGGCATGGTCAGCAGCTCGATCCAAGACACATCCCTTGTCCCGAAAATTTTGGTCGTTGGCGGCCCGATGCGGGAAGAAAAAAGCCCTCATCGCCACGGCTCGACGAATGTTGGTGATCATCTTTTGCATGATCTCCCGCAAAGAGTCGTTCCGCCAACCACAACTTATCTAGTATAGCCAACAGGCAGCCAGATCATACGAGATGTCCGAAAATCGGGCACCTCTGCTTTCCTATTGCCTTCTTTGGCCATTTTCAGTATACCCGCACGGATCAGGAGCGTATACAGCACTCACCCAGTGGTGGGGATTTTCACGGAATACCCGCACGGATCAGGAGCGTATACAGCACTCACCCAGTGGTGGGGATTTTCACGGAAAAGATCCATGGGCAACGTTTTGCCCTCCACCCAGGGATGAAAATCCCCCTTTTCTTCCCATAATGAAGAATAGGCGCAAACAGTTCAACAGGACGTTATGCTTAATGGTGGCTTAGACCCTGTACGGAAAAGTGTTTGAATCCACTGGGTGCACCACCCATTGTCCGCCCTTTCCTGTGATAGAGGAAAGGTGACGACGAACGGAAAACTGCCGCATTTCTCCCGTGGATTCGCTGTTTGCGCACTCGATCATCGAAAAGGAGGATTTTCATCATGGATGTCATCTATCCTCGCTGCGCAGGATTGGATGTTCATGCCGAAACCATCGTCGCCTGCGCGCTATGGGAAGAAGATGGACACATTCAAAAGGACATTCAAACCTTCTCCACGTTCTCGAAAGGACTTGGCGACCTGCTTGAGTGGCTCGAAGAACATGGCGTTACCCATGTCGCCATGGAATCCACCGGCGTGTATTGGAAACCGGTCTTTGCCTTCCTCGAGGGCTATGTCGACTTGACACTGGCCAATCCGCAGCGGATCAAAAATGTCCCGGGAAGAAAAACCGATGTCTCTGACGCCGAGTGGATCGCCAAGCTGCTCCGCCATGGACTCATTGAAAAAAGTTTCGTCCCCCCAGCGGATATTCGCGAATTGCGGGATTTTACCCGCCTCCGCAAAAAGTGGGTCGGACAGTTGAGTTCAGAGAAAAACCGGATTCAAAAAGTGCTGGAGTCTTCCAATGTCAAACTGGGCTCCGTCCTCTCGGATCTCTTCGGCGTTTCCGGACGAAACATCCTTGCCCGGCTGCTCGAGAAGGGATACGTGGACAAGGACGAGCTGGATCAATGCCTGCGCGGCAGGCTCAAAACGAAAAAGCAGGCGGTGTATGATTCGCTGCTGGGCACCTTGACCGAACACGAGCTCCGTCTCCTTCGCCTCTTGTGGAAACACGTGGAGGAATTGGAGCAGTTAATCGAAGAAGTCGACCAGCACATCGACCGCCTGCTCGAGCCGTATCGGGAGGAAGTGGACTTACTGATGACCATGCCTGGAATCAAAAAACAAACCGCCGCCGTCATCATCGCCGAGATGGGAACCGACATGAGCGTCTTTGAAACGCCGGAACGGGTGGCTTCATGGACGGGGTTGTCCCCCGGCAACCATGAAAGCGCCGGAAAGCGAAAGAGCACGCGTACGACTAAAGGCAATCCCCATCTTCGATCAGCGTTATGCGAGGCGGCATGGTCAGCAGCTCGATCCAAGACACATCCCTTGTCCCGAAAATTTTGGTCGTTGGCGGCCCGATGCGGGAAGAAAAAAGCCCTCATCGCCACGGCTCGACGAATGTTGGTGATCATCTTTTGCATGATCTCCCGCAAAGAGTCGTTCCGCCAACCACAACTTATCTAGTATAGCCAACAGGCAGCCAGATCATACGAGATGTCCGAAAATCGGGCACCTCTGCTTTCCTATTGCCTTCTTTGGCCATTTTCAGTATACCCGCACGGATCAGGAGCGTATACAGCACTCACCCAGTGGTGGGGATTTTCACGGAAAAGATCCATGGGCAACGTTTTGCCCTCCACCCAGGGATGAAAATCCCCCTTTTCTTCCCATAATGAAGAATAGGCGCAAACAGTTCAACAGGACGTTATGCTTAATGGTGGCTTAGACCCTGTACGGAAAAGTGTTTGAATCCACTGGGTGCACCACCCATTGTCCGCCCTTTCCTGTGATAGAGGAAAGGTGACGACGAACGGAAAACTGCCGCATTTCTCCCGTGGATTCGCTGTTTGCGCACTCGATCATCGAAAAGGAGGATTTTCATCATGGATGTCATCTATCCTCGCTGCGCAGGATTGGATGTTCATGCCGAAACCATCGTCGCCTGCGCGCTATGGGAAGAAGATGGACACATTCAAAAGGACATTCAAACCTTCTCCACGTTCTCGAAAGGACTTGGCGACCTGCTTGAGTGGCTCGAAGAACATGGCGTTACCCATGTCGCCATGGAATCCACCGGCGTGTATTGGAAACCGGTCTTTGCCTTCCTCGAGGGCTATGTCGACTTGACACTGGCCAATCCGCAGCGGATCAAAAATGTCCCGGGAAGAAAAACCGATGTCTCTGACGCCGAGTGGATCGCCAAGCTGCTCCGCCATGGACTCATTGAAAAAAGTTTCGTCCCCCCAGCGGATATTCGCGAATTGCGGGATTTTACCCGCCTCCGCAAAAAGTGGGTCGGACAGTTGAGTTCAGAGAAAAACCGGATTCAAAAAGTGCTGGAGTCTTCCAATGTCAAACTGGGCTCCGTCCTCTCGGATCTCTTCGGCGTTTCCGGACGAAACATCCTTGCCCGGCTGCTCGAGAAGGGATACGTGGACAAGGACGAGCTGGATCAATGCCTGCGCGGCAGGCTCAAAACGAAAAAGCAGGCGGTGTATGATTCGCTGCTGGGCACCTTGACCGAACACGAGCTCCGTCTCCTTCGCCTCTTGTGGAAACACGTGGAGGAATTGGAGCAGTTAATCGAAGAAGTCGACCAGCACATCGACCGCCTGCTCGAGCCGTATCGGGAGGAAGTGGACTTACTGATGACCATGCCTGGAATCAAAAAACAAACCGCCGCCGTCATCATCGCCGAGATGGGAACCGACATGAGCGTCTTTGAAACGCCGGAACGGGTGGCTTCATGGACGGGGTTGTCCCCCGGCAACCATGAAAGCGCCGGAAAGCGAAAGAGCACGCGTACGACTAAAGGCAATCCCCATCTTCGATCAGCGTTATGCGAGGCGGCATGGTCAGCAGCTCGATCCAAGACACATCCCTTGTCCCGAAAATTTTGGTCGTTGGCGGCCCGATGCGGGAAGAAAAAAGCCCTCATCGCCACGGCTCGACGAATGTTGGTGATCATCTTTTGCATGATCTCCCGCAAAGAGTCGTTCCGCCAACCACAACTTATCTAGTATAGCCAACAGGCAGCCAGATCATACGAGATGTCCGAAAATCGGGCACCTCTGCTTTCCTATTGCCTTCTTTGGCCATTTTCAGTATACCCGCACGGATCAGGAGCGTATACAGCACTCACCCAGTGGTGGGGATTTTCACGGAAAAGTAGAGGATCAAATCAAAGGACAGTATGAAACCACTACATTTTTTACCAAGCGTCCTGCTTTATATGGGGAGGTGTATGTGGTGGGCTATTTAGCCTTACGAAATGTGCCCTCCCTTTTCTCCTTCGCAAAATACCACACCCACAGAGGCTTCTTGTCAGGCATCAAGATACAACCAACTATTTCGGCACAAAAAACAAAATTTACCTTTAGTTGAATTATGTCTGAAATATTGACCTAAATCTAGGGGCTAACCCAAAAGGCGATCTCTCCTCAAGAAAGACATAACATTTAGTGTGGCAGCGAAGCTACTGGTGCTTATATATAGCGATGAGAGAGGTGTCCCAGTCGTTTTTGGACACCCCCTTTTACTAAATCATAGATATTAGTTTATAGTAGCTATTGCTGTTGTACGATAGTCATATCCTTGTGGGCTCCGTACAGTGATTGTGGTATCTAAAGTTGCTTTATCAAGAGAAAACCAGCTAGATGCACTCCCATTATTAAAAGTCACAGCATGAACATTAGTATTATATCTTTTTTCACCATTATATGTTGCTACTTTTGAATCACTAGTAACAGAAAAACCTGCTGGCCAAGATATTGATACAGCTAAACCAGAATAAGCTAATTTTTGGTCAATTTTAATCCATTGTGCCGTTCCAGATCCGGTCCATTTACCAATACCCGATCCCGCCACGCTTGTCCAATGTACTTTTCCATTATTCCAATGGTATCCCTGAACCTGTGACATGGAAGAAGCAAAAACATTCTCAGAATGTTTTTGATCATAACGGAAAGCATCACTACACTCCTTAGTACAGATGCTAGCTCCAAGAGTAGTAATTCCTTCGTTGTTACTGTTACTAGAAATTAACCCTTTTTCTCTTTCTTCATATCTTTTAGATAATTCTGCAACAATCTTCTCTGTATCTTCTCCTGAGATGATAATAATGTCCTCAGTCACTTTTTCAACAGTAGCATTTGCATACTTTTTCTTAATAGAGTCTAATGAAACCGTTCCATCCTTAGCAAAGGCAAAGTTTGTTCCACCTAATAATAGAGATAAGCCTAAAATTCCAGATAAGATTTTTTTCAATGCCGTTCCCTCCCTATCATTATCGGTATTGTCAAAAGTTTATCCTCCACACTCACGGTTTTCCCTTGAGTTTCAACGATTGAACGAAAAAAAGCTTGCCACCCCCATTGTTTTCGGCCATCATTGAGGTAACGACACCCAACAGCCAAAACAAAGGAGTGACAAGCTTTGTTACCTCAATTATTAGCCTATTTGCTCGAAATAATCAAGACCCAATATCAAATCATTGTGTATTTAATGGGTGTGATATTGGGGAAATCCTTGAATCTCGAGGACTGGGACGAACCCATCCAAAAGCCGGACCGGAAACTTCAGGTCGATGACCTTCCGATCATCGATGTGCCGGAAACCCTTGATTACCGGAAGCTGTTGGCAGACTATGAAGCCCAGCACAGACGTCCTTTACGGCCCATCCAGCGCCGCGCGAATGCGAAACACCGTGTTCCGGATTCGTTGACCTGCCCTCGCTGCCAGGCTCCCTCTTCTTACCTGTACGCCAATAACGGCGGAAAAATTCCATGGGCAGCGCGATCTGCCCTCCACCCGGGGATGAAAATGCGCACCAGTTCGGCATTTTCACAGAAAGGGCAATACCAATGCAAAGTGTGCCAATGCCGGTTCAACCACCGGAACCGATTCACCAAGCAAGCGGTCTTTCGTTGTCCGCACTGCAAAAAGACGTTGGAAAAAATCAAGGAGCGCAAGGAATACAACGTCTATAAGTGCAAGAACAACGATTGCCCGTTTTACCAGGCCAACCTTCGCCGGATGACGAAGAAAGAGCGCCAACAGTTTCAACAGAATCCTCAAGCCTTCAAGGTGCGGTATTGGTTTCGGGAGTTCTTGTTTGACTTTCTCCCGTTGGCTTCCTCGTCGCCCATCAAGCCGAAGGTCGATTTGTCCCGGCTGGCTGCGTCGCCGCACGTGTTGGGCTCGTGTTGACGTACTACGTCAACTTTGGGATGTCCTCGAGGGAAACCGCCGCCGCCCTGAAGGACATCCATGGCGTCTCGATCTCCCATCAGACGGTGCTCAACTACGCCAACAGCGTCGCGCTTTGGATCAAGCCCTTTTGTCGACCGATTCCCATATGAGCTGTCTGGTTCGTTTTGCGGGGACGAGACGTATATTCGCGTCAAAGGGCGCTGGCATTACCTGTTCTTTCTGTTTGACGCCGTGAAAAAGATCGTGCTGTCCTATCGCGTCTCGCCCAATCGGGACACGCTCTCGGCCATCAAGGCGATCAATGATGTCCTCAGGAAGCTGCCGTCCCTTCCAGACGACTTGTCGTTCGTCGTGGATGGCAACCCGATTGACCGGCTGGCGCAACACTTCTTTGCCCAGCACGGGATTTCGTTTGACGTCCGCCAGGTGATCGGCCTGACCAACGAAGATCCGGTCTCGGAAGAGTTTCGCCCTCTCAAGCAGATCATCGAGCGATTCAACCGGACCTTAAAGGCAACGACCTCCCAACCCATGGGTTTGGCGCCGAGGAAGGCTCGGTGTCCTTTTTATCAAGCCGGCTGACTCAACCCTTACTGTATCAAAATAAAAAAGAAAAAACATCCGTATTTTCCGCAATTTTGATTGCGGAAAATACCTATTTTTAGAGAAGATGATGACATAAGTTGTAATATAGTGTAAAATTTAGATGAACCATAATCATTTATTGAGGGGGCTTTGTTTATGAATCAAAATTTATGGGATGTCCTTCAAGAACTTCTTGAGAAAGATGTCATTGGAACAGCGGAACTTGCGCTTGCAAAGGAACGCTTAAGTCCACAAGAATTTTCAGCACTCGCAGCATATCTTCAGGACAGTTCAAAAAAAGAAGGAAATCTTTGGGTGTAAGATTAGATGAACAGGATTGAAAAAAGCGCCATCAAAACTTTTTTGCAAAATCACTTGTTGACTAACTGTATGTTAGAAAAAGAAATCATTCAATATATTTTTCATCTGCTACACGGCAAGGGAAAAATATTTAGCACTGATGAAACACATTTTTCCTGGGGGGGATTTTATGCGCAAGTATCCTCCTTCCATTTGAAAGATGACACTTGCATACAATCTATTATTAGTCATGCTGCTGCTATTGAACTTCTCATTCTAGCAACTGACATTTTTGATGAGATTTCCGATTGTGATCAAAGTGATCTAATTGTAAGTCAACTATCGATCGGAGAAGCCATCTTGATCGCGAATGCACTTACGATGGAAGCATTTCGGCTTATTCTTCATAACTCTAAAGAAGATGATATACAAGAAAAACTTTCTATTATTATTTCTGAATTACAAAATACTTGTAATGGGCAATGGAAAGACTTACATTTTATTATTTCTGAATGTATTCCAACAGAAGAAGAATATTTTACGGTTGTTAAGCAAAAATCATCAGCACTGGTAAAACTAGTTTTTGAACTCAGTGATATGCCCAATAGACCTATATGGGAAACCATCGCAGCTGATATCGGTATTGCTGGCCAATTGAAAAATGATGCTCGGGATATTATGTCAGACGACAAAAGCGATCTCATTCATAAAAAAGCGACACTCCCGTTCATTAAAGCCATCGAATATAGCTCTAAAAAAGATAATGGATGGTTAGTAAGGAAGCTTCGCCAGCTAAAAGAAGCTAATAATAATTCTCCATTAATTAAGGAGATTAGAAACTACATTCAAAAAACAGGGGCGATCGACTACTGCTTGATTCTCTCGAAAATTTATATGGATAAGGCGTTTCGTCAAATAGCTGCTCATTTTCCCGAAAAGCAGGTGCAAATAGCCCGCTTAAAAAGATATTTAGAAAGTTAGGGATAGAATGAATAAAAAAGTTCTTCCTTTTAGCCTAATCCTTATTTCTATTTTTATTATTTGTTATTTTTTACTAAAAATGTACAATGAACATGTTTCGCCGCAACGTTATTTTCCAATATTCATAGGAATGATCTTTTTATTGTCTGGCATTTACAGTTATGTGCAAAAACCGAATTCGATTGTCGTTCAGTATTTTTTAGCTCTTATGTTTATTAGCGGAATGGCCATCGCTCTGTCAGGCCCTTCCAGCGAAAATATAAAGCCAGCAAGAGAATTGGAGGTCGTTTTTATTTCATTTGCTCCTTACATCCTTTTAAAATTTTTTGAACATTTTCCTTCGTCTGCAAAACCGAACTTTTTTCGCCAAGTGCGCATTCTCACGTTATATATGGCCATCTTTATAACGATCAGTTATCTATTCATTGGTATTCATCATCATGTCATCATTAGCACAATCATTCGTCCATGTATTGTAGCCAATATTATTCTAGCACTGCTAGGTTGCGTAGTCCTATTTTATTTACACCTTCGTTCCAATTCGAATAAGATAAAAAGTCAAATATATCTTTTAATTGGCAGCATCATGATATCGTTTGCGCCCGTTGTTATTCTTAACTTGATTCCAAATGCGTTTTTTTTTCCTGCCCGGCGCTCCTTTTCATTATAGCCTTGGCAGTATAGTCATGTTTCCACTGACGTTGTCATATTTGTTAACCCGACAGGAAATTATCGATTTTCGCGAAATATTAGAGAAAATGATGGTCCGTCTATTCATGATTGGTTGTTGTTTAGCAATATTTAATCTATTATTGTCGCTATTTTACGATATACACTTTAAGCTCGGCATCTTAATCAACACATTGCTCATTTGCCTTTTTATTGTCTATGATCTAATCGACAAAGGGCTCGAACCGCTGCAAATGAGGAAATGGCATGGAAAACAAGAGGAGATTCAAAAAGAAAAACTCGCCATTCTTCAAGAGTTGCTAAATGGTAAACATTTACAATATTGTGCTAAGCTCATTGCTGATTTAATACACAAAACGATCGATGTGAGTGGAGTATGCATCGTGTGGAAACATGATCACAGCCCTACTGTATTGCATAAAACAGGAATGTTCCGTCATTTTCACGATAGTGAATTATTATCTTATGCTTGTCAAAGCAGCCATTTTTACAAAATGACTATGAATGAAAAGAGCGTCTTTTTCTATCCTATGAATATAGACGATGCATTAATCGGCTGGATGATGATTGGAGAAAAAACAAACGCGACGGTTTTTGACAACGAAGAACAAAAACTAATGAAAAAAATCCAAATGGATGCCATAGAATTATTCACCAGCTCAAAAACGTTACAACAGATTGAGAACCAACTAAAGAAAACAACAGAAGAATCACGGATGTCTGAGCAATCCCACTGGCTCCTTCTTCATGAACATGAAGAAGAAAAAAGGAAGGTATCAACTTTCCTCCATGATGAGGTATTACAACATTTAATTCTTCTTTTGAATAAGCTTGAGTGGCTTATTCAAAAGAAAAATATAGATAAAAAACTATTCGAGGACATGAAAGGGTTGCTTCAACGCGATATTTTTGAAATCAGAGAGATGTGCCATGAACTATATCCTGTTATGGTGGAAGATTTAGGACTCAAACAAGGTCTCTCTTCATTAAAGAGAAAATGCGAAACGAACTATAACGTGATTGTTGAAGTCAATTATATTGCGAACCTAAAAATCATTCCGCCGTTTCTCTCAATACAAGCATTTCGGATCATTAAAGAATTAGTTTATAACGCCATCAAACATTCTTCGTCAAGAAAGATTGTTGTAACTGTTGAAGAAACACAACAGTTTCTAAGTATACAAGTCAAAGATTACGGCGTCGGATTTAAGGTGCCGGATCATTTATTAGAATTATCACAGACAAATCACTTAGGTTTAATTACAATTCAAAAACGGGTTCATCAGTTAAATGGGACACTGACAATACATTCAGAGCTGGGGGTTGGAACTTGCATTTCCGTTTCTTTGCCAATTACAGTTGAAGAAGGTGGGGGCAATGAAAATCAAAGTATTATTAGTAGATGACCATTTATTGGTCATGCATGGAATTCAACAATTGTTAGAAAATGAAATTGATTTGGAAGTCGTCAATACCGTTTGCGATCCCGCACTTTTAGAGACAGAAATCAAAAAACATAATCCTAATGTCGTTGTCATGGATATAAGGATGAAAAATGATAATGGGATTGAATGGGTGAGAAAAATTGCCCAAACATACCCTACCTGCAAAGTTGTGATTTTATCCGGATATAATTATGACGAATACATTCAAGCCGCCTATGAAGCTGGCGCTTATGCCTTCGTTACTAAGGAAAGTTCGGTCTTTGAATTAGCCAATGCCATTCGGCAAACTTATCTAGGGGTTAAATCGTTCCCAATTAATCGATTGGACCACTGCAACTCTCCTCTTACAAAAACTGAATTGGACATTCTCCAACTCATTTCCGAAGATAAGACAAATGCGGAAATTAGCGAATTGCTGCATATCAGCCGCAGAACAGTAGAACATCATGTGTCTTCCATTTTGCGAAAACTCGATGCTGATTCGCGGGTCGGAGCGGTTGTGAAGGCAATAAAGCTGGGATTGATTGGGTAGAAAGCTCACAAGGCTAGCTGTTCTCTAGCTAAACACTAGATATAGAATTGCAGATTCGATTAATGAGCATATATAGTAGAAAAAAGGGTGTCTCATTGCTTTTGGACACCCTCTTTCCTTTCTAGTCAATCGATAAAGAACAACGACGATTGTTGGGCTCAGACTGATTAATAGCAAAAAAAAGACAACTTTCAGCTACGCTACCGGAATTCACCTCCCCTTTTCATTGTTTAGAAGCGGGAGACTTCTTCCGTTGATAAGTTAACGTAAATGGGTTATTGCTTTCCATGAAAATGCAGGACTGACGCGGATTTTCATCCCCGGGTGGAGGGCAGATCACTGCCCATGGATCTTTTCCGTGAACATGCTGCACCGGCGCGCGTTTGCATCCCGAAGTGGAGGGCAGATTGCGCTGCTCATGGGACTTTCTGTGAAAATGTGTCGTCTGAATTCATCATTTCATGCTAGGGGGAAACAAGACTTATTCATGAGTGTTTTTTTTTTCAAAAAAGGGCTACGAATCGGAAAAAAACATTTTATAATAGACATATAGTCATCAGATGACCTGTTCATTAAACTCGGTACACGGGAGGGAGAACCGATGAAAGTCTCGTTATTCGTTACCTGCTTGATCGATCTCTTTTATAAGGAGGCCGGCAAAGCGACCGTCGAACTGCTCGAGCGGCTCGGCTGTGAGATTGATTTTCCCGAGGCGCAAACGTGCTGCGGACAGCCGGCGTATAACAGCGGCTATGTCCAAGAAGCGAAAGAGGCGATGAAACAAATGATGCGCGCGTTCGCCGCTGCCGACTATGTCGTCACCCCATCCGGCTCGTGCGCGGCCATGGTAAAAGAATACCCACACCTCTTCCGCGGCGATCCGGAATGGGAAGACGAAGCGAAGCGCCTAGCGGCGAAAACGTACGAGCTGACGCAATTTCTCGTTGACGTGCTGAACGTCGAGGATGTCGGCGCCTCGCTCCCCGGGCGGGCGACGTACCATACGTCCTGTCACATGACAAGGCTCCTTGGCGTCAAAGAAGCGCCGCTCCGCTTATTAGAACGCGTCAACGGGCTTGAGCTTGTTCCGCTGCCGAACGCTCATCAATGTTGCGGATTTGGCGGCACGTTTTCCGTCAAAATGGGTCCGATTTCCGAACAAATGGTAGATGAGAAAATCGCCCATATCGACGAAGTGGACGCCGACTACGTGATCGGTGCCGATTGCGGCTGTTTACTAAACATCGGCGGACGCATCGAGCGGCTCGGCAAACCGATTCGCGTCATGCATATCGCCGAAGTGTTAAATCAGCATAGCGAAAAGGAGGGAAACGACAATGCCGATGAAAATCGAAAACGGGCCGTTTTGGAAACGGGTCGAGGAAAACTTGCAAAATAATTTTATGCGCGGGGCGGTCGCCGGCATGCAAGACCGCGGCTATGTGCGGCGGCTTGGCGTCATTGAAGAGCTCGGCCATTGGGAGGAGTGGCGCTCGCTCGCTGAACAAATCCGAAAACATACGCTCGAAAACTTGGACTATTATTTAATGCAGCTTAGTGAAAACGTTGCCAACCGGGGCGGCCACGTCTTTTTCGCCCGGACGGCCGAAGAAGCGAACGACTACATCCGCCGCATCGCTTTGGAAAAACAGGCGAAAAAAATCGTCAAATCCAAATCAATGGTGACCGAGGAAATCAATTTAAACCCGGTGCTTGAGGCCATCGGCTGTGACGTTGTCGAAACCGACCTCGGCGAGTACATTTTGCAGATTGACGATCATGACCCGCCGTCGCATATCGTCGGCCCGGCGCTCCATAAAAACAAAGAGCAAATTCGCGACGTCTTCCGCCGCAAGCTTGGCTATACGAAATCGTCCGATCCGGTTGAACTCGCGCGTCATGCCCGCGAAACGCTGCGGCGCGACTATTTGACGGCTGACATCGGCATCACCGGCTGCAACTTCGCCATCGCCGAATCGGGCTCGATCACTCTCGTTACGAACGAGGGCAACGCCGACTTAGTGACCGCGCTGCCGAAAACCCAAATTACGGTCATGGGCATGGAGCGGATCGTTCCGACATTTGAAGAAATGGAAGTGCTTGTGAGCATGTTGACACGCAGCGCCGTCGGGCAAAAATTGACGAGCTACATCACCGTCCTCACCGGTCCGCGCGACGAAGGGGACGCTGACGGACCGGAAGAGTTCCATCTCGTCATCGTCGACAACGGGCGTTCATCGATTTTAGGCACAGAGTTTCAGCCGGTGCTGCAATGCATTCGCTGCGCGGCCTGTGTCAACGTCTGCCCGGTATACCGCCATATCGGCGGCCATTCGTACGGCTCGATTTACTCCGGCCCGATCGGCGCGGTCTTGTCGCCGCTTTTAGGCGGCTATGACGACTACAAGGAGCTTCCGTACGCGTCCTCCCTTTGCGCGGCCTGTACGGAGGCATGTCCGGTGAAAATTCCGCTTCATGAGCTGCTCATCAAACATCGCCAAATCATCGTCGAGCAGGAAGGAAAAGCGCCGGTCGCGGAAAAGCTGGCGATGAAGGCGTTTCGCCTCGGGACCGCCTCGCCGTCATTGTACCGGTTCGGCACGAAGTTGGCGCCAAGCGCCTTCGCCCCGTTTGCCGAAGACGGGCGCATCAGAAAAGGCCCCGGCCCACTGAAAGCGTGGACAGAAAGCCGCGAGTTTCCGGCGCCAAGCAAAGAGCGGTTTCGCGACTGGTTTCACAATCGGCAAAAAGGAGGGAATCCATCATGATGCGTGGTACGATTCAAAACCGTGACGCGTTTTTACAAACGATCGCCGAGCGTCTCGGAAGAAGCCCCCGCCTGTCCGGCATCTCCCGGCCGCAATGGGATAATGCGCCGCAATGGACGGTGTTTGCCGGCTATAGTCAAGACGACTTGCTGGCGGCGCTTCGCCAACAGTGCACACTTATTCATACGGACTACATCGAGACAACAAGCGCCGAACTGGCGGGCGTGCTGAAGCGACAAGTGTCGGCCTACGGCGGCGGACCGGTCATCGTGCCAAACGATCCGCGCTTTGCCGAGTATGGCCTGTCCCCCTTGCTTCAGGAGGAATGGCCGGCGGCACAAACGGACGTTCACGTGTGGAACCCGGCGCTCGGCTGCCAAAACATTGACGCCGCCGAACAGGCGAACGTCGGCATCGCCTTTAGCGACATCACCCTCGCCGAATCGGGAACGGTCGTGCTGTTTTCCCGCAACGGGCAAGGGCGGGCCATTCACTTTCTGCCGAAGACGTATATCGCCATCGTTCCGAAAAGCACCATCGTGCCGCGCATGACGCAAGCGGCGGCGCTCATTCACGAGCAAATCGAACAAGGCGTCCTCGTTCCGTCATGCATCAACTTCATCACCGGCCCGAGCAACTCCGCCGACATTGAAATGAACTTGGTCGTCGGCGTCCACGGGCCAATGAAAGCGGCGTATATCATTGTCACCGACCGGTAAGCAAAACGAAACGGTGCCCCTTGTTCATCGGGCACCGTTTTTTCGTTCAATATTGCCGGCTCACATCGATCGCATTGGCAAGCGGTTCGCCGGCTTTTAATGAGGCAAACGCGGTCCAATAGCTGCCGGCCATCCTAGACGACTTGTCGTTTGTCGTCGACGACAATCCCCTTTACCTGCTGGTGCAGCACTTCTTTGCCCAGCACGGGATCCTATTCGATGTCCGCCAAGTGATCGGCTGACCAACGAGGATCCGGTGTCCGAGGAGTTCCGTCCACTCAAAACCACATTGAGCGATTCAATCGGACGTTTCAAGGCAGCTGCTGATCGACTCACGGATTTGGGGCGGAAGAAGGCTCGGTGTCCTTTTTTGTCACACTGTTTGTGGCGTATTTCAACTTCCTGCGCCCACACAGCGCGCTCGAAGGCCGGGTGCCGGTCGTCATCCCGGAACTGGCGGATCTTCCGCCTGTGCCAACCCGGTGGACGAAACGGATCGCCATGGCACAAGCATTTCTCCAACAAGAGGCGCCCTGACTTTTTTGTTCGCCGGAGCCCGTTGAACAGAACTCCTGCCGGATTCGGCGAAGCGAACCCTTGACCAACCGAACACCGCCAAGGGGAAAATGCGGCAAGGGCAAGGGCGGCTTTCCTATGCCCTCTTTTTTGTCCCCGTCGCCCTTGACGACGCTTTCTCACCTTTGGCGGGTGTTGGTCAAGGGCGAATCCGGCTCCCAAGATGCCTCACGATGCTCCATGGGATGGCATGTGTGGAGTTTTCATCAAACTTTTGACGCTACCCTGTCTTATGCAATAAGTGGTCCATAATAAATCTTAATCACTCTTAATCTTGTATAATAACTGCTTGACTCAAATGCATCAATTAAACTATAATCAAGTCTTGCACTTGAATGTCCACAATAAAGAATGTCATAAGTTCCTCGCTCTGATCTCCATACCCTCTTAGTTGCATATACGGTGTGAGAATATCGAAGTTTTGTGATATTATAGAACTGTATTACATCACCAACTGTTGCATTATTAGCCGCATTGCCAGCCTCATCTCCTGAACTATACTCATAACTGTTGAAACCTTTTTTGTCAACAAGATAATCATGAAATGCCTCTACTTGTATCCAAGCGTTCGTATAAGGTTTCCATGTAGAATCTGTTTTGAATCCAGCAGCGTATAAGATCTGTGAAACAAAATTTGTACAATCATTATCATACTTTTTATATTCCGGATTGTAGGATAAGGCCCATTTTCTAGCATACTCAACAGCTTTGTCGAGAGATGTCGATTCGATAGCTGTCGAATAAAACATTTGAGTCGACGCTAAACTTGTTCTATTTTGCGTTTCATCTACAGAATATTGAGATATTGAGTCTTGTAGCTTTTTTGAGAGTTTAGCTTTTTCTTTTACAGGAATTTTGTTCTTCTTGAACATATCATAAAAATTCTTATTATAGTTTAGGTCATTAATGGCAGACTCGTTGGGAGCGCCAAGTTCATCATAGATATCCTTAGTGATTTTCCAAGCATCTTTGATATTTTCTATGACTATGATATGTTCTATTTCTTCAAGATAAGTATATGGTTCAAATTCATCTTTTTGAAAAGTAAGCTCTGTATTTGATAAGATATGCGCCACAATTCTCCCATTCTCAAGTTTAGTCTCAATATTTGATATGCTTAATTTATAGCCTAGTACTTTTTTGTTGATTTCACTATAAAAATCGATTTTGTATTGAATTGTTTCCTTTAAAATGTCTAATAAATATTTATCAGCTACTATATCATCAAAATTACTCACTTTAGAATCTTGTAGCGAAGAATATTGTCGATCCATATAATCTTTTATGATTCTTTCAATATATTGGTAATTATAATTTAATTGCTTAGCATTAGCTACATAAATATTGAAATAATTAAAAAATAACAAAAAAACGATTGGAACGACAAGCAAATACTTAAAGACTGTAGATGAGCATCTTTCATTACAATAATTTCCATGCCCTAAGAGACAAACAGGGGACCCCTTAGGCGACATGGAGCTGTTTTTTGATCACATCAATGGGAATATCTTGCTTCGCGGCATCGTAGATGAACTCGACGACGCTGTGCCCTTTCCGAGACCGAAGAAGCTCCAGGCCGGAAGAGAGGTCTTGCTGAGATTCGGCGATGCTGTATACGCAGGCTAAGAGCACCACGGCCCAATACCGTTTCACCGCCCGAATGTGACGAACACGGTCCACCTGACTTCAGCTGGTCTTTGGCCTGCCGGAAAAAGCATTCGATCGTCCAGCGCTGGGCATAATAACGCAAGATCTCTTCATCGCCTAGCTCCCGGTCGGTGCTCAAGACGACATGGAGATGATCTGGCGTCATCGGTTCATCCGCCTTCCAAGCCAGCAGCACCACCGCGTCATCGAGGCCATGGATCGCTCCCTCGTAGCGATACACGCGGTAACGCTCCTTCCCCACCGTGACGAGGTGGGTGTCGTTGGGCTCGATATAGCGGGCGAACTTCTTCGCTTGGATGGCGATACCTTTCGGATAGAGAATCCGGTTCGTCTTGAGCATGGCGATGACATGGAATCCTTGTTTCAGGCAGGCTTCGATGAGCGCTTGGGACGGATACCACGAATCCATGAGCACATACACCGGCTGAGCCCGTTTCCCCTTGAGCGAGGAAAGCATCTCGATCGCTAGGTCGATCTTGCTTCTTCCCGCCGTCTTGTCATACAGACGAAAGGCGAACGGGAACGCTTGCGAGAAAGTATGCACCATCCGCCAAACGAGCGAATGCCCCCAAACGGATTGATGATCTTTGTGCGAGTAGTGCCAATCACACCCTTGAATGGCGCGGGCAGCCCGTGACGAAGGCTTCGTTTTTTGGCAAATCGTATCATCAATCGAAACAAAAAGGGGTTGATTCTCCTGTTTGGCGATTCGCTGGATGCGATGAAGGATCCATTGCTGGAGTTTGCGAAGCAACGTCTCTTCATCCCAAGGGCTTTTCGTGAAAAAATGGCTGAGCGTGGTTCGATGATTGGGATGAAAACTCCAGTGATGGACATCGGTCAATGTTCCCGAAAATCCCTTGGTAGTCAAGGCATCCACAATATGAACGAGATGCTTGATGACCGGTTTCGAGAAATCAAGCGCCAATCCCAGCGTCATGAAAAACTTGTGGATTCCTTGATGATGTGCTAATCTATTCATGAGACATGAACCTCCTTGTGGGTAGTTTGAGCACATCTATTTTACTCAAGGAGCTGGGTTCATGTCTCCTTTTTTGTTTAGCTGTCAATTTATGTTAGCAAATTTGCTCATCTACAGTTAAAGATCTTCACACAATCCACTCCTTTGTTTTTCACATATTCAAGTTAGAGCAAGCCAACCTTCGCTTCAATGCGATCCATCAAACGTTGAAAGACTTCGTTCAGAGCGTTGGAGAAATATTGCAAAGTCGGGTAATGATGTTACTCATACTGTTATTCAATGAATAATTTGGCTATTCACCAAAAGTTGTACTTGACTATCTCAGATCATGTCTTACTTGCACCCATAGAAAAAAATCAGCAAATCATACATGATTGACGGATTAAGAAAACACCTCGCTTACCATGTACATGTTGTGTTAACGCGCCAATAATTTTCGATTTACCAGAAAAATTGGTAAATAACATAATATAAAAACAATATACTATTAATGATAAGCGTAACAAACAAGATTTTGTGGATAGTTGTTTTTCTCTCTCTAACCCCCAAAAACTTAATTTGGAAAAATAAAAGTAGGATATTGAGAAAGGTAGGAACTAAAGTATAAAAATACCTTTCATCACTAATTGATACTACGCTTGGATTAAACCAATAAATGAACGCATCAGAATTTTGAATCATCAAGCTGAATAAAATAATAAACCATGAAATAACTAACAAGAGAACCTTCATGAATATTCCACTTTTTTCAGAAAATCTAAGTTTCATAAAAGTAAAATGCCACCTACCTTATAATGATTTGGATTAGTCATGCCTTTTTCTTGTTGCTGTTGCAACACCCCTTTTTTCATAAAACATCATCATAATCTTATACATTTCGTTTTTCGAAATGATTCAAAGAAATCGAACCTGATCAAGCGATTAAACAAATGTTGTTGCACACCCCGTATAATCGCCGCAACCCAAGTGCTGTTTCAAAAAACCATTAACCGATCCATGTTCGTGATTACTGTCTTTTTCTCACTACTGTAGATGAGCAAATTCGCTAACATAAATTGACATCGAAACAAAATGGGATGTACGCCGTCCCGTTTATGTGCTGATGGACTCGTAGTATCCATCGCAGGCGCTCGTGAAAGCTTGTCTATATAGATGCAATTTAAAGCTTTAACATTTATAGCTTTTACCGGTCATTGGATCGACTGTCGGGCGACCGAACAACGCCGCTTCCAGACCCATGTATGGGTCTGTGAAGCGGGTCGTTGTTCGGTCTTCCGTCACGCTAAGGCGTGACGAAGGCAAGCTACAGGCTTGCCTTCGACAGTCAAAAATAGACAAGCCGCTTTTCCGTTAAGGATATGTTAAACGCTTTCGTTGCTTCTATATAAAAAAGGATTTCACGTCATCGCCATGCTCAAAACGAACCGCATTCTCTATCCGAACGACATCGCCGTCCAAGCGAAGCAGTTGGCCCGCTCTATCGAACCAGACGACACTCTTCGCTGGGTTGTGCCTCCCCAGCCTGAGTGTGATCGTGGGCATGGCTTCGCCCCCTTTTCTTTTAAGATTCCACACCTAAAGAGAAAAATGGTGGCTCGAAGCCATCCTCTTAAGGGATTGCCGAGCAATGCCGTCTTTCATCCCACGATTGAAACCGTGGGCTTTCAGACGGCTTTTTCTGTAAATTTCAACAGGATTTCTAACATTCCTTCTTCCTTTCACAATGATGCCATAGAAAAGAGGCGTCCCATTGTGTTTTGGAGACATCTTTTTCCTTCAATATTGCCGGCTCACATCAACCGCATTGGCAAGCGGCTTCCCGACTTCGATGCGGCAAAAGTGGTTGTTCGCAACGGTTGGACGTCTTGATCAATTCGGTTGGAACGGACTGACAGACACTTTCGCGTGATTTTTCACATCCGTAACGACCAGCAAAATTTGTCTCCCATTCTTCTCATAAACGAAAGCTGATCCCCACCTGTCAACTTGAGTCCATTGACGTTTCTCCAATTCGTCAAGATAATAGTCAGCCACTTCCTCCGCCGAAGAAGACGCAACAACAAACTCCACCCGTTCATCCACCGAACGAATGTCACTCGCTTGTGGATGCAGCGGGATGTCTTGATACCCTGGCACAGTCTGTTGCTGCTGACATCCTGAAAAAAAAGCAATTACAAGGATTAAAACCAACGGGATGCCTATGCGCACTTCATCCTCCTCCGCTCCCACAGGCTTAAGCAAACTCTCAGCGTTGGAATACGTCCATAGCACACGAAATTTTTGCTGGACGATCTATCATGAAACTACCCAAATTCGAACATGTGGAAAGGTATTTTCATTCTTTCAATGGTGACAAAATTTTTTCGTTATGGAAGTCTAGCATCACACTTCGCAGCAGGCGATTAACAGCGGTTGCCCCTAGTCCATGAACGAAAGTGTGAAAAGAATAATCGGGGTTGCAAGGTTTCTTTATTTGAGAAATGATACTGGAAAACTGTAGACGCTAGGAAAACCGCCTTTTAGGTTAGTTCCCCCAATAATAATCCGTCACATGGAGAAACCGTGTCGTCTTCGCTCCCAAATCCCAATGACGGTGATACGCATCATCTTTTCGAATACGTATCTTGACCGCTCACCTTGACAATCAGCCAATGACCATCCCGTTTGGCCAAGGTAGCGGAATAAGGAATGTTCGCTTCCTTGGTCATCACGGCTTCATTTGATCCCGGAAACATAGATTCGTACTCAACTGAAACGAAGACCTGAACCTTGGCTGTTTTGCCGCTAATCTCAACATTTTCGAAGACAGGATGAACATTTACACTCGTATATCGAAACCCAGCACGAGCAGCCGGTTCCAAGTAATGTCTTCTCACATAGGCACGCTCGCGGCTTTCCTCTTGTTCGGAAGTGTCCGGATCATAAAACGATTTTATGTTCACCTGTGGATCGATCATTAGACGCCATCTTGCCTCTAAAGCTTGAACAATGGTCTGCTGTACAGCGACAAGATCACGGTCACTTGCAGGGCTTGCTACTAAGCTGAAAGCTGTAGCCGTGCTCCCCCCTGAGACAAATAGGCTCGCTAGTCCTGCCACAAAGACAATCAGCGAGGCGATCAATCGCTTCCACTGTAATGGGCGAAACATAACATTCACTCTCCTTTGCTATTCCCCTTTTTCCATCAATCATATCAACACCAATGCAGTTGAGAAACACAACGCGAAGCCATTTTAATCTCGTGGATCTCCCCTTTTTCATGACAGTTGTATAGCTAGTGAGGTAAACCGGCTGGATTCTTAGTTCAGAAAGTTGAATTCCGTGGTCATTGTGGAGTCACAAAGCGATGTGGAAACGAGTCGCGTTTTTAGCAGATTATCAAAATTGATTATGATTATGGGAACATTGAACTCCAACGCAATATACAGTCGTGAACTTCCCTTTCGAAAGAAAGAGGGTGAAAAACAGGAATGTTCCTTCAACGGTGAATACGTGTGAAAAGAAGGGCTGATGCCATAAAGACACGATACAGGGAAACTTGTATGCCCTAGAACGGCCTTTTAGAAGGCTGATAAAAACCGCAGATTTGCTCGATTGATGAGAAGTGCCAAGGAATGAAATGACATCGTTGCAAAGTTTTTCAATTTGAGAAGTAATGTTGGACAGCGGTAGTTCCCCGTGGATCACCGGTCTTGGACAGATTGCAAAGAAGAAGGAAACACTCGAACTGGCAAAGGCGGACATTGCCAACGCCAGACACTCGTCCTTGCTCTCGTCTTTCCGCTTTCCAACCCATGGGGTCTTTCACTATTGCTCTTCACCAAAAGTTGTGCTTGACTGTTTCAAAAAACATGCTATACTTCCTCCTGTAAAGAAAAAACAGTAAATGAACAATTTTCATACATATCGACACGAAAAGAAGTCTCAATTGTCAAGTACACGTTGTGGTGATGAACCTATTTTTATCATAACAAAACGGAATTTACCAAATCAACGGTATTTTCCACGATTGGACAAATTTTTTCACCGTTCCCCTTTCGCCAACGTCGGCCAAGCGATTGGCTTGTTTTATGAGACAAAGACCCATCGCAGCCAACTATACGTGGGACGCATTGGACCGCCCACTGCCCTAATCAGCCAAGGATTGTGAAAGGTTTGGACATGGATGAAAACAAATGTCCCAAAGAGGGACGAGCGATGACCAAAAAGGCGGCCGTCGCTCGTGGTGCCGGTCAAAAAGTGGCTCAAAAAGCCTTTGTGAAATAGGTAGGATACCGTTCAATATTGCCGGCTCACATCGACCGCATTGGCAAGCGGTTCGCCCGTTTCGATGCGGCGGAGCGTGTCCAATATAGAGCGGGCGGCGTCCTCGGCCGCGGTGAGCGCCGCGATATGCGGAGTGATGATGACATGCGGATGACCCCATAGCGGCGAGTGCAGCGGCAGCGGTTCTTCTTCAAACACATCGAGCACGGCGAGGCGCACGTTTCGGTTTTCCAGCGCCCCGACAAGCGCCGCCTCCTCGACCGTGGCGCCGCGGCCGACATTGATAAAGCCCGCATTGTGCAGGCAGGAAAAAAACGTCTTATCAAAGAGATGATGCGTTTCCTCTGTCAGCGGAAGCGCGGCGATCACCCAATCGGCGCGAGCAAGCGCTTCCCCCGCCTCTTCATGGCGGTAAACAGCCGAAAACGACGGCGTGTCTCGGCCGCTTCGCGAGACGCCGGCGGGCGAAACCCCAAACAGACGAAGCGTTTCGGCAATGCGTCGGCCGATCTCGCCCGTCCCGTAAATGACCATCCGCTGTTCGCTAAGTCGCTTCGGGGCGACCGGCTTCCACTGCCGCTGTTCTTGATACCAAGCATACACGTCATGGCATTGGGCGTCGCGCAGCAAGTAGCTGAGGCAATATTCGGCGATCTGCTCGCCAAATGACCCGATCGTCCGCGTCAGCAGCACGTCCGGCTTCCATTCCCGCTTCCACAAAAACGCGTCGACCCCCGCGCCGAGCGAATGCACCCAGCGCAAATGGGCAAGCGAAAACGGCCCGGCCGGCCGAAAGCCGATGTACGCGTCCGCCCAAGCAAAATCCGCCTCCTGCAATTCGTCTTCAGCGACAAAGCGAAACGCTTTATCGGGCCGCTTGTCCGGAAGAAGAGAGGCAAGCTCGGCATAAAGCCTTCCCGTCACGAGAATGCGTTGGATGTTCATGGACGCACACCACCTCCAGCCGCTCAAATCAACGTCCCTTCTTCACGCGCTGCTTTTTTATTCGCGATGTAGCCGGCAGCCAAAACAAAAATCGTCACACCGGCCGCGACGGCATAGACGAACGGACCGTGCGAAAGATGAAGCAAGCGGAGCACCCCTTCGTCGCCAACGATCATCTTCCCGGCCGTCCACGCTAAAATGCCCGACCCAACGTACGCGACCCATCGGTGTTGTTCCATCACCCGGACGATCGCTTTGGAGCCGAAAATCATAATCGGGATGCTGATGGCTACCCCGAGCGCCAGCATGCCAAGATGCCCTTCGGCCGCCCCAGCCACAGCAACAACGTTGTCCAAGCTCATCACCGCATCGGCGATGATAATCGTCATAATCGCCTTCAGCAACCGGTCTGATGATTGTACGTTCGCTTCCTCTTCCCGTTCAACAAGCACTTTATAGGCGATCCATACGAGCAGCAATCCGCCAACGAAGTGAACGAACGGAATGTTCAGCAAAAAGACGATGATGGCCGCAAACAAGAGGCGGAGCAACACCGCCCCAGCCGTCCCCCAAAAAATCGCCTTGTTTTGCTGGTCTTTCGGCAGCCGCCGCGTCGCCATCGCAATGACGACCGCATTATCCCCGGACAAAATGATATCAATCGCAATAATTTTCCATAAGGCCAACAACGCCGCGGCCGAAATCGTCAACAGAAGCCACCCTTTCCCCTTTTTCCCTCTTTCTCATCTTACCGCAAATCAAGGAAAGGGACAACTGTACAATACGCCGCGAGAGGACAAGACTTTGCACAAGGTTTTTTCAGTTCGCTAACTTCGCACAATACGAAAGGATGAGTCGATACAAAAACGGCAGCGTCTCTAACGATCAGCTGTTTATCGAGAAAAGCACAAAGAAAGACGGCTATGCATCGCTAAGCCGCCGACCTTTCTAGCACTTTGGCTGTTTTAGCGGTGCTAAGCCGTCACATCAAACTTTTCGGATCGTAAAAAACTTGCGCAGCAACCACGATCCTGGAGCAAATCGAAGCGTAAGCTGCCATGCTCCAACGCCGGCAAGTTGAAATTGCCAGGCTAACTTCATTTTCTGTCCCATGCTTCGGATATCTTCAAACCATACTTCGTGAACGTTCCCGAGTTCATCAGTATACTGGAAAAACGGGGATTCATCCGCCAATGAATACTGAACAAAGGATTGATAGCGCATAGCCGTACGAATCGCTTCTTGATTGGAACGTGCCTTAGCGATTGTTCCAGGTCGATAAGGGATGACCCAGTCATATCCGTAAAGAGGAAGTCCTAACAAGATTTTTTGCCGCGGTACGCGTTCAACGGCAAACTGCAACGCCGCCCTCACCCCGCCGATCGGCGCCACAGGGCCAGGTTCACTGGCCAAATGATGCCAATCGTAAGCCATGATGAACATATAATCGACAACAGCACCAATTCCTCCATAGTCGTATCCTTGCAGCCATGGAATATTTTCGCTCGTTTTCGCCGGAACCGCAATCGTCACGACATATCCGGCCGGCTTGAGCCGATCGCGCAGCTGGCGCAGAAAACCGGTGAATAAATCGCGGTCCTCGCCACGGATTTGCTCAAAATCAATGTTGACCCCGCCATATCCCTTTCGCGATACTAAATAAAAAATGTTTTCAATGAGATTCGTCCTAGCCTCTGGGTTGTTCAATACTCGGCTCGCAAGTATCGGGCTGAATCCTTGTGTTGTTAAATTTGTAATGGCAACAAGCGGCGTCACCCGATTTCGCCATGCTTCCCTAACAGCAGCCACATCATCCAGTTCATTCACCACATCGCCGTTCGGGGCAAAGTGATATTCGAAAAGGGTGATATACGACGAATACGGGGCAAAATTACGAATCATCGTCCGGTCGGCGCTCGGTTCGCGAACGACATAGTAGCCTAACGTTGTCGCCTGATACCATGAAATATTGGGAATCGTGATTTTCATCCCAGGGCGCAGGGCATTCGGCTGAAGATGGGGATTAGCTGCCTGCAATTGTTCAAGTGTGACGAACGCCCGCCGAGCAATGGCAGTCAGTGTATCCCCTGGCTGCACCGTGTACGTGTAGAGCGGGATGAGCAACGCTTGGCCGGGGACGATGTTTGACGCTGTCAACCCGTTGACAATGCGAAGATCTTCCACCGAATAATCGTATCGACGGCCGATGGAAAACAGCGAATCTCCCGGTTGCACTGTATGGGAAAACATTTGCACCGCCTCCGTTATGGCTTGATGTGAAAAATGGGTGGCGATATCTTCTAATATATGCGCTTAACCGGGTGTTGCATGTTGTCTATGATTTTTTTAAACCGATGATGGAAATGTCGTATTGTCCGTCCGGCCATCGTTGCATGTTGTCTTTGATTTTTTTAAACGCTCGCTCCACTGTTTGAACAGCTGCTGACCGCCCGCCGCTTCAGCCAAGCATCCATGGCCTCAATATCGTGGGAAAACACGCGGTCCGCCACAATGGAAGGAACGATGCGGCGCGCCTCGTGGTAAAACTGCCTCGTTGACACAGCCAGTCGCTCGACGCCGCGCGCTTCGACAGCTTGCAACGCGCAAATGAGCTCAATCGCCAGCACCTTTCTTGCGTTTTGCACGATCATGTACGCATGGCGGGCGGCGGTCGTCCCCATGCTGACATGATCTTCTTGGTTGGCCGATGACGGAATGGAATCGACGCTGGCGGGATGAGCGAGCGTCTTGTTTTCCGATACGAGCGACGCCGCGACGTATTGCATAATCATCGCCCCCGACTGCAAACCGGGCTGCGGGCTTAAAAACGGCGGCAAGCCTTCGTTCAAATGCGGATTTACGAGCCGCTCGATGCGGCGCTCGCTCATGTTGGCCAGCTCCGCCACCGCGATTTTCAACAAATCCATGGCGATCGCTACCGGCTGGCCGTGAAAGTTGCCGCCGGAAAGAACGTCCCCGTTCGCAAAGATGAGCGGATTGTCGGTGGCGGCGTTCATTTCAATTTCGAGCGTTTCTTTCACATAGCGGAGCGCCCTGAGCGACGCCCCGTGCACTTGCGGAATGCAGCGGATCGAGTACGCATCTTGCACGCGCCGCTCCCCTTGCCTTGTGGTCAGCTGGCATCCAGCGAGATAACGGCGCATTCGTTCCGCCACCTCCGCCTGTTCCGGAAATCCGCGGGCTTCGTGGATGCGGGCGTCAAAGGCATCGGTCACGCCATAAAGCGCCTCGACCGTCAATGCGGCGATCCGCTCGCTGTCGTAAGCGAGCTGTTCCGCGGCTAAGCAAGCCAAAATTCCGACGGCCGTCATCGCCTGCGTCCCGTTAATGAGCGCCAACCCTTCCTTCTCTTTCAGGGAGAGCGGTGGGATTCCGGCTTGCGAAAGCGCTTGGGCGGCAGGCATCCGCCGGCCTTGATACATCACTTCCCCTTCGCCGACAAGCGCCAGCGCCACGTGAGCCAGCGGCGCCAAATCGCCGCTCGCACCGAGGGAACCTTGCTGGGGCACGATCGGATGAATGCCGGCGTTCAAAAACGTAAGCAGCTGCTCAATGACCGCCGGCCGCACGCCGGAATACCCTTTTAACAAAGCATTCGCCCGCAACAGAAGCAGCGCCCGCACCACTTCCTCGGCAAACGGCTCGCCGACCGCACAGGCGTGTGAGCGGAGAAGATTGATTTGCAGCTGCTCAAGGTCGCTTCCTTCAATGCGCACATCAGCGAGTTTGCCAAAGCCCGTATTCACCCCATAGATCGTTCGTCCACTGGAAATCGCTTGTTCCACTGCCGCTCGGCTTTTTCGAACCGCGTCCATGCTCTCTAAAGCGGCCGCCACTCGTTCCCTCCCATAAATGACGCGTCTTGCCTCGTCAAGCGTTAACGAATACCCGTTCAACACGATCATCATTTCATCCCCTTTCGTTCATGTCCAAACACAAAAAGAGGCGCCCCTGCCGTTTCCGGCAAGATTCGCCTCCTCATGACTCATTGCTTTAGGCGGATCCGTCTCTATCGAATGGCCCGAGCCGCCGCGTTATATATGATTGATGCCGAGCCCAACCGCCTCGTGCTCGAGCCCGCGCACCGGAGCGCCGATCGTCCCGTACAAGGCGACGGCGATCCACTCTCCTTCTTTTGGCCCTTCATACGGTGTGCCGCGCACGACGGCGAAACGAAGGCCGGCCGTTCTTAACAAATCTCCTAGCTCCATCTGCCCCCTCGTCACACCGTGCACCGCCTCTAAAATCGCATGATACAAGGCGTGCATATCGCGGTACAAGCCGCCGTCAACCACTCCATGCCGTTTCGCCGCCGTCTCGATCGCCGCGACGATTTTTTGCGGCTCCATCGCCCCGACGCGCCCTTGGCAATAGCGCCAAACGAGCGACTCAAGCTGATGAAGGACCGGGCCTTCCTCTCCTTCGTCAAGCATCGCCAACAAAAGCGCCAAGCGGCCGATGCGCGCCGATTTTTCGTTTCCCATGCTCGATGCTCCCGTTTGCTTTTTTTCTATTGTATGACAGTGGGAAATATGGAGTCAACCGTTTTTTCCATATTTTAGCACGATGAATTGTTATCGGAATAAAGGCCTATGATCAGAAGGGATGGCAAGTGAGGTTGTTTTCCAAACCCCGATGCTTGATAAATGCTTCCCGACAGATCACACATGAGGGAAAGCAGCGAATGGCTGAAAACCACCATAAGACTCGATTTACATTTTATTGAATGTATGAGATCATAAAAATATCAAATTAATATGAATCAGGGGGACAAGTAATGAGGGAACAGAACGCTTGGTATCTCGATGGATTCACCGGTATCGGCGGCATCGCTATGCTTCTCATCGCCGGGGTTCTCCTCGGCGCAAATGGCAATCGAACAGCTTGACAAAGAAAACCTGTTAGAGTTAGATGATGAACGGAAAGCGGCGATGGTCAACAACTTGATGGTCGCGATCGTCTCCGAACGAGCCACCCAGCCCGTGATCAACACGGGCAGTCTATATTAACGGTTGTGGAGTGCGATGACAAAGAAAAAACCATTCCCTTTGCGCATTGACCATGAGTTGTATGCCGTCTTGGAACAGTGGGCGCAAGAGGAATTTCGCAGCGTCAACAGCCATATCGAGTATTTGCTGCGGGAAGCCGCCAAGCGGGCCGGACGGCTCGGAAAAGGAAAAACGGATCAAAAAAGAAGCTAGCTGGCAACAGCTGGCTTCTTTGTTTTTCAGTCATGGGCATTTGTTACAGAAATATAATGATAGCAGAGCTCTTTTTAAAAAGGGGACGACCCGCTGCCGCCGCTTACGGCCATTATGAAAGTTTATTGATCGTCCCGCCGTGTTTTCAACAGCGGAGCCGCCTTTTTCGCCACGCGGAAGGAGGATAAGCATGGAAAGCTACTATACTGTGCTCGAAGCGATCGCCAGCGCTCCAAGCGATGGCGTGGTAGCCATCATCATTGACGTTGAAGGCTCGGCCTATCAAAAAGAAGGGACGTGCATGTGGATTGACGCAAATGGAGAAACGGTCGGGCTGCTGAGCGGCGGATGCCTTGAAGAAGCGGTGGCGGCCCACGCTCGTGACGTATTAGTGAGCCGCCAAGCCGCTGCTGTTTCGTTTGATTTGCGGACCGAGGACGATTGGTCTTGGGGGCAAGGCGCTGGCTGCAACGGACTCATCCGTGTTTGGCTCGAGCCGGTGACGGAGGATACAAAATCGGTCTGGCTGGCGCTCAAACGCTGCCTTGACCGCAGCGAACATGTGCTGATGGCGCGAAGCATCGCTCATCCGAAGGAACCGCCGTTTTTCCAAAGCGAAACAGGGGAGCGCTTCGGCGGCTATGTTTCACCGCCGAGGCCGGAATGGCTCAACGCGCTGCATGGCACCCCGTTTTTCCGCGGCCGAAATGGGGTGCAGGAAACGGATGACGGCGCGTTTTACATCCAACATTTTTGGCCGAAGCCGCGCCTCGTCATTTTCGGCGCCGGCCCGGACGCCCCGCCGCTCGTGTCAGCGGCCAAAGCCGCCGGGTTTTCCGTCACCGTCAGCGACTGGCGCCCGGCGTTTTGCCAGCCATCGCACATCCCGGACGCCGATGCTTGGGTTGTCGGCTTTCCGCATGAAACGGTGCCGATGCTGCACCTTACTGAACGCGACTTTGTCATTATGATGACCCACCAGTTCGAGCGCGACCGGGAACTTATCCAATGGTTAGCCGACATACCGCTCGCTTATCTTGGCGTGCTTGGACCGCGGCGGCGCACGGATCGCCTTTTTCCTTCCGGCTCGGCTCCGCCGTTTGTCCGTTCACCGGTCGGACTGCCGATCGGTGCGCGCAGCCCGCAGGAAATCGCCATTAGCATAGTTGCCGAGCTGATCAGCGTTCTTCGCGGGCGGCCGCTGGAGGCCTCTCGATGAACAAGGGCGCCATCGCCGCCGTTTATTTAGCGGCCGGGCAAAGCCGGCGGATGGGGACCGATAAGCGCGCCTTACCTTGGGGAGACGGGACGCTCGGGGCAGCCGGGCTCAAGGCGGCGCTTCGTTCCTCCCTCTCGCCCGTCATCGTGGTCGTGCCGCCCAATGACGCGCTCGCTTGGCTTCCTGACGCGCTGCTTCGCCATGACAAATGCCGCCTTGTCCGCTGCGCCGCCTGTCACCGCGGACAGGCGCACTCTCTCGCCTGCGGCTTGCGGGCAGCGATGGCAGAAGAGGCGGACGCCGCCGCCGTATTATTGGCCGATCAGCCGTTTGTAACAGCGGAAACGATCGATGCTCTCGCCGCTCTTTATCGTCGCCATCGCCCGGATTACCTCGCCTTTTCCCGCTCGGGCACGCCGATGCCCCCGGTCATCTGGGGAAAACGGACATTTCCTGCGCTGCTGGCGCTTGAGGGGGATGCAGGCGGTCGGCGACTGTTTCACGATCCGCATTGGCGCGGTCTCTTCTGCGAAGGAGACAAGTGGATCGGCATGGACATCGACACCTATAGCGACTATGAACGCGCGGTCATGGAACAAAAACGAAAGGAGGAATCCTTCCATGGCTGTTGGGAAAAGTGTGATCCGTAAAGAGGCGCGGGATAAGGTGACCGGGCGCGCCAAGTACACAAACGATTTCAAACAGCCGGGAATGCTGCACGCCGCCTTGGTGACAAGCCCATACGCCCACGCGCGTATCGCCTCCATCGAGACAAGCGCCGCGCTTGCCGCCCCCGGCGTCCGCGCCGTCCTGACCGGCGAGGGGCTGCCGCTCACAGGCGAAGACATGCGCGACCGCCCGCCGATCGCTGCTGATAAAGTGCGCTACTTTGGCGAAGTCGTCGCCGTCGTCGTCGCCGACACGCTCGCCCAGGCCGAACAAGCCGCCCGCCTCATCCGCGTCGCTTACGAACCACTGCCAGCGGTCGGCTCGCCGCGCGAGGCGTTGAAAGAAGGCGCTCCGCTATTGCATGAACATCTCGACCGCTACGAAAAAAACAAAACGACTCATCCTGAACCAGGAACTAACATCGCCCACCGGACGAAAATCCGAAAAGGCAACATCGAACAAGGCTTTGCCGAAAGCGATGTCATCATCGAAACGAGCGTCTCTTTCAACCCGTCCGACCACGCAGCGATGGAGACGCGCTGCGCTACAGCGGAAATTGGACCGGACGGCACGATTAGTATCACCGCCTCGTCACAGTCGCCCTTTATGATCAAAAAGCTGCTTCACACCTATTTTGGAGAAGACACAGGCAAGATCATCGTCCACACGCCGCTTGTCGGCGGCGCTTACGGAGGCAAAGCTCCGGTGCAGCTCGAACTGCTCGCCTACCTCGCCGCGAAGGCGGTCGGCGGCCGGAAAGTGAGCGTTTGGAACAGCCGCGAACATGACATGGTCACCTCGCCCGTCCATATCGGATTGGAGGCAACGGTCAAAATCGGCGCGACAAACGACGGCGTTTTCAAAGCGATGGAAATTCTCTTTTTGTTTGACGGCGGCGCTTATTCCGACAAGGCGATTGACGTCAGCCGCGCCGCGGCCGTTGATTGCACCGGCCCGTACCATGTCGAACACGTCTGGTGCGATTCGCTCTGCGTCTATACGAACCGGCCGTATGCGACGCCGTTCCGCAGTTTCGGCCATTGCGAGCAGTCGTTTGCTGTGGAGCGTGCTATTGACGAATTGGCAAAAGCGCTGCGGCTTGACCCGTGGGACGTGCGGCGCAAAAACGTCATCCGCCCAGGGCATACGACCCCGACGCAAGTGCGGCTCACGAAAAGCAATGTCGGGGATATGGCGGCCTGCCTTGACCGATTGCGTGAACTGATGCGCTGGGACGAGTGGCAACGCGTCGAGCTTGACGCCTATACTGTGCGGGCCAAAGGCATCAGCGGCGGTTGGAAAACGTCAACGATTGACACTGACGCGAGTTCCGGCGTCATTTTAACGTTCAATTCAGACGGCAGCGTCAACCTCATTTCCGGCGTCGTCGAAATCGGCACAGGCACGAAAACGGTGCTCGCGCAAATCGTCGCCGAGCGGCTGAACATGAACGTGGACGATGTTCATGTCAAAATGGACATCGATACACAAACGACGCCGGAACATTGGAAAACGGTCGCCAGCCGCGGAACGTTTATGGCCGGGCGCGCGGCTTTGGCCGCCGCCGATGGCGCCATCCGCCAGCTGAAAGAGATTGCCGCCTGCGTGCTGCGAGCCTCACCCGCCGATTTGGAAGTCGGCTTCGGGCGCGTCTTTTTGCGCGATGACCCGGCCATTTTCATCCCAGTAAAAGACATTGCCTACGGCTACAAATTTCCCAACGGCAACGCCATCGGCGGACAAGTGATCGGGCGCGGCCACTATATTTTGCGCCACTTGACCCCGCTTGATCCGGAAACCGGCGCCGGAAAACCGGGGCCGGAATGGGGCGTGTGCGCCGAAGGAGTCGAAGTGGAGTTCAACCGCCGCGACTACACGTACCGCGTTGTCAAAGCGTACGCGGTCATCGATGCCGGCAAGGTGCTCAACCCGAAAGCGGCGCTTGGCCAGGCGATGGGGGCGATGAGCATGGGGCTGAGTTTTGCCAGCCGTGAAGGGTTTCTTTTTGATCAAGCCCAACGTGTCTTAAACCCACAGCTGCGCACGTACCGGCCGATCCGCTTTGGCGAACATCCCGTCTACATTGTCGAATTTGTCGAAACGCCGCAAATCGACGCTCCGTATGGTGCGCGCGGCATCGGCGAACACGGGTTGATCGGCATGCCCGCCGCTTTGGCAAACGCCTTATCGCTTGCCGCTGGTGTGCCGCTTAACGAACTGCCGCTCGTTCCCGAACTCATTTGGCGGAAACAGAAAGGAGACGGCTATGGTTCCCTTTGATTTTGCCTACTATCGGCCACAGTCGATCGCTGAAGCGACGGCGCTATTTCTCGAACTGGAACAACAAGGAAAACAGCCGCTCTATTACAGCGGGGGCACCGAGATCCTCACCCTATCGCGCCTCGGCTTCGTTTCTACCGCCGCTGTCATTGATATTAAGGAGATTCCCGAATGCCGGGTGCTTGACGCCGACGGGGATCCTCTCGTGCTCGGGGCAGCGCTGGCGCTCATCGAGCTCGAAGAAACGAATCCGTTCCCTTTGTTGACAAAGGTGGCCAAAGAAATCGCCGATCGGACGGCGCGCAACCAAATTACACTCGGCGGCAACTTATGCGGGCAAATTTTTTATCGTGAAATAGCGACTGCGCTGCTCGTTGCAGAAGCAGACATCGTCATCGCCGGGCCAGCCGACATCCGTCAAGCCCGCATCAATGATTTATTTCATCAACAGCTGCAGCTGGGCCGCGGTGAGTTTGTCGTCCAGTTCAAGGTTGACCGCGCCACCGCCACCCTGCCCCATTTCCATCGCAAGCGCCGCAAACAAGGTGAAGTCGGCTACCCGCTGGTGACGATTGCAGCGCTGAAACAAGACGAGGCCGTTCGCGTCGCTTTCAGCGGCATCTGCCCGTTTCCGTTTCGCTCGGCTGACGTCGAGGCGCACCTCAACGACAGGAACCGCCCGATTGGCGAACGGATCCAAGCGGCAATCGCCGCCTTCCCGCGCCCGATTTTGCATGATATTGAAGGATCGGCAGACTACCGTCTGTTTGTCGCCGCCCAACTGTTGGAAGATGCGCTTCGCGAGTTAGGGGAATCCATCTAGAAGGCTGGTGAAAAACATTGGTTTCCTTTGGTCGATGAATAAAAGTGTGCAGTGTTGCAAGGCTTTTCTATTTGAGAAACGATGCCAGGAAGCGGTATACACGATATAATCACCGGCCCCTAGGAGGGCGGTGAAAAATCGTTGTTTGCCTTGATCGATGATGGAATGCTTGAACATAGTGCAACCAGTTTTTCTACTTGAGAAACGATTCTGAGAAGCGTTTGTGCGAGTAAATCACCGGCCCCCTAGGAGGGCGGTGAAAAACGGCTGATTCCCTTGCTCAATGCGGGGGCGAAAAGCAGAGGCGATGCAACAAGGGTTTTCTCATTGAAAAATGACAGTCTAAAGCCGTATTCCCGATGAAATCACCAGCCTCTTAGACGGGAGGTGCACTGCACGATGGAAGAACCGACAAAACGGGAGCTTGTGTTGCACATTAACGGCGAGCAACGAACCGTCGTCGTCCGCCAAGCGGAGACGCTGCTGTTTGTTTTGCGCGATCACCTCGGGCTGACCGGTGCCAAACCGGGGTGTCTAAACGGGGACTGCGGCGCCTGCACCGTCCTCGTCAACGGCACGCCGATCAAATCATGCATGATGCTGGCGATCGAAACGGTCGGCAAACCGATCACGACGATCGAAGGGCTCGATGATGCTCCTATACAGCAGGCCTTCGTCCGCCACTTCGCTTTTCAGTGCGGCTACTGCACGCCGGGCTTCATCATGAACGCTCAGGCGCTCATCGACCGGCATCCGGACGCCGATGACGCGATGATTCAAGAATGGCTCGAGTCGAACATTTGCCGCTGCACAAGCTATCAAGAAATTGAAGCGGCGGTCAAAGAAGTGCTCAAAGCCAGCAAAACGAGCGTGACGCGCTAGCGCCATTTCCAGCTGACATCGCCCCAAGCAGCCGGCGGCACAAAGAGTCGGCCAAGAACGCTCAGCCATCGTAGAAGCGGTTATCGGCGGAGGCTGGCCCCGAAAGTCGTTTGCCTTGATAGAAGGCCGGTAAAAAATCGCTGTTTACCGATGGAACGCGCGAACATAAAGGCCGGTGAAAAACCGCTGTCACACACGAATCAGCGGCATGTTCATTCAGAAAAGATCCATGGGCGGCGATCGACCCTCCACCCAGACATGAAAATCTCGCGACAGTTCGGCATTTTCACGGAAAAGCTGATTCTGCAAGGTTTCTCAAATTGAGAAACGAATGGAATGAGCAGTATTTTGCACGAAATCACCAACCTTATAGAGGCCGATGCAACAAGTTTTTCTACTTGAGAAATGATTCCGGGAAGCGGTTGCCCGAGTCAATCGCCAACCTCATACATTCCGTGTACAATCATCGCATATCAGGTGAAAGAGGGTGTCCCGTTCTTTCGGCGACACCCTCTTATTGAATTTGTACAGCCGCGAAAACCACGGTTTTTCCCTCCCATTCCAAAGTCCTATTGACAAAAATATAACGTTCACGTTAATGTTATATTTGTGAAAAACGCGGTTGGTCATGATGCAACGAAAGCGAGGGCCCCATCATGAAACGATTGAAAATTGACGACGTCGCCAAAGCAACCGGCTTGACGAAACGCACGATTCGCTATTACGAAGAAATTGGTTTGATCAAACCGCCAGCGCGGAGCGACGGCGGTACGCGCCTTTATACCGAGGAGGAGATCGAACAGCTGAAACAAATTATCGCCGCCCGCGAAGTGCTTGGCTTTTCCCTTCAGGAGCTCCAACACTTTTTATCCTTAAAAGAAAAAATCGCCGCGCACCGGGCCGAACTCCTTCAGACTGCCGATCATGAAAAACGGCGCGAACTCGAACAAATCGCTGCCGGACTGCGCCAACAAATCGCCATGCTGGACGAAAAGATGAAGAAAATGGAAACACTCAAACAAGAGTTGAAACAAATGGAACAGCGAGTCAACACGATTTTGCAGGAAGGGAGAGAAGAATAATGGACGAAGGAAGACAAACACGGGCGCGGTGGATCACCGTTGCCGCTGCATTTTTGGCGTTTATGGGCATCGGGGTGGTCGATCCGATTTTACCGGTCATTGCCGAAAGCATCGGCGCAACCCACTGGCAAGTGGAAATGCTGTTTACCGCCTACATTTTTACGATGGCCGTCATGATGATTCCGGTTGGTCTCATCGTCAGCCGCGTCGGCGATAAACAAATGATGGTGATCGGACTTGGCCTTGTCACGATGTTCTCATTATTGTGCGGCTTTGCGGCGAACATCCCCCAATTATCCCTCTTCCGCGCCGGGTGGGGGCTTGGCAATGCGACATTTTTTGCGACCGCCATGACCTTGTTGATCGCCTTAACACCGCAGGCGAGCACGGCTGTCGGCTTGTATGAGGCGGCGATCGGCCTCGGGATGGCCGGCGGTCCGCTCATCGGCGGGCTGCTTGGCCAACATTCATGGCGCTACCCGTTTCTCGGCACGAGCGTGCTCATTTTTATCGCCTTTTTGCTTGTCGCCTTGTTTGTGTACGATCCGAATAAAGGAAAACCAAAAAAGGCGGCCGGGTGGCAAGAAATGCGGCGTCTGCTCGCTTTTCCGCCGTTTTTGAAAGGAGCGGTAGGCGGTATGCTTTACTATTACGGCTTTTTCGTTGTTCTAGCGTATTCGCCGCTTATCATTCACTTATCGGCCATTCAAATCGGCCTCGTCTTCTTCGGCTGGGGGCTTTGCCTCGCCTACGGTTCGGCGGTGCTGGCTCATCGGCTGGAGGAAAGACATGAACCGAAACATCTACTGCCGTACAGCTTATTGCTGTTTGCGGTGTTGCTGCTGCTGTTGGCCGTCGCCCAACCAACGTGGCTGACGATCGTCTTGATCATTTTGTCAGGGCTTGTATCCGGCGTAAACAACGCCTTGTTCACAAGCTACGTAATGGAAAGTTCGCCGTACGAACGTGGCGTCACTTCCGGCATGTACAACTTCGTCCGCTGGATGGGGGCGGCCATCGCCCCGGTACTGTCCGGCGTCATCGGCCACGCTTTGTCCGTCAAAGCCCCGTTTATGGTCGCCATGGCGCCGGCGCTGGCCGCCTTTCTTTTCCTAGCTTGGCGCAAAGGCGAGCCGTCGGAAACGAAAGCCGCCTAACCGCCGCGCATAGCGGCGCGATCAGCACCGCCACCCCACCCCCGTTTCGCAGCTGAAAACGGGGTGGGGTGGTTTTCGTTTGGTGCGTTCTTCTCTAGCGATCTGTTTTCTTCTCGCGAATCATCACTCCGCGCCGCTTCATCTCCTCAATATACACATCCCCTGGAACGATTTGTTCAGGCGGATAGACGCCGCGCTTTTGGATGATGCCGCGGCCGATCAGTTGGGCGACAGCGGAAATCGTGTACGCTGTCGTCCGCGCCATCGCCGTCACGTTGTTTTCGCGGTCGTTGAATGTCACCGTCTCATATTCGAGCACCGTTTCCTTTCCTTCTTTCCGCCCGCCGACGATCACCCGAAGCAAGACGACATCGTCTTTCCCTTTTAAATCAAGAAGCGGCGTCAAGACGGCCAGCAGCACGTCGCGCGGCTTGATTGGGCGCCCGCCGATCTCCACTTCAAAATCGTTGCGCGTCAAGTTCAAGTCAACGAGGAGTTTGAATTTTTCCGCGTGGCCGCGATAGCGGATCGTTTTATACTCAAGCCGCTTCAAGTTCGGAAACGAGCGCGACAGCGTCGATGTTCCTCCTGAAGTATGAAACGCTTCAAGCGGCCCAAACCGTTCAAAATAAATCGGCTCGATCTCTGAAAGGGACGGAACTTCCTGCACCTTGCCGTCGCGGATGATCAAAGACGGATCGGTGTAATGATCAAGAAGCCCTTCCAACGAAAACACATGGTTGTACTCGAGCGGTGGATCGGGATGGACGGGAATGCCGCCGACATACAGCTGAATCGATTCGACTTCATCGAGTTGGCTCGCTCCATAGCCGGACAAAATATTAATCATGCCGGGAGCGACACCTAGGTCAGGAATGATCGTCACCCCCGCTGCCTGGGCTTGATCATGGAGCTCCAACACGCGGTCGGTAATATGGCCGATATGCCCCCCTAAATCGACCGAGTGAACACCGGAGGCGATCGCTGTTTTCGCCACGGTTTCATTAAACCGATAAAACAGCGCATTGACCACCACATCATGCTTTTTCATCAAAGCGGACAGCTGTTGCTGATCGCCGGCATCCGCTTGTACTGCCGAAAGTTTTTCCGATTGGAGTTGCCGCGCGGCTCGCTCCGCTTTCGTTCGATCGACATCCGCCAAGGTGACGGCTTCCACCGCTTCGCTTTGCACTAAATCACGCGCTGCTTCCTTTCCCATCAACCCTGCGCCAAGCACGAGCACTTTCATCGTTTCTCCCTCCTGTCACCGATTGTTGATCATGCGCTCGCGTTCTAGAAGGCTGGTGATTTCGTGCAAAATACCGCTGACTTCCACCCATTTCTCAATGAGAGAAACCTCGCAGAATCAGCTTTCTTTTTGGAATGAAAATGCCTCCGATTGGTGTGTGACATCGGTTTTTCACCGACCTTCTAGGAGGCTGGTGATTTACTCGCGGATACGGCTTTACAATGTTATTTCTCATTTCGAAAAACCTTGTTACATCGGGTCCTGTTTTTGCTCATTCCCCCATTAATGAAAGGAATCAGCGGTTTTCACCGGCCTTCTAGACGCTCTTCCCTTTTGCCGCAGATGCCCTTCCTTTGGCTACCCGTCCTCCCCGTCGGCCGCCGTTTTTCCGTTCCGCGCCGATGGCAGCCCGGTTCAGTCAGCCGTATCAATTTGCGCCCGCTGCAGTCTGCCGCTGAAATCGACATAAATGCTCCGCCACTCGGTGAACACGTCAAGCGCGGCGACGCCGGAGTCGCGATGACCGTTGCCCGTCCCTTTCGTACCGCCAAACGGCAAATGAATCTCCGCACCCGTGGTGCCGGCGTTGACGTACACAATGCCGGTGTCCAAATCGCGCATGGCCCGAAACACGTTATTGACATCGCGCGTGAAAATCGCGCTTGACAGCCCATAATCGACGCTGTTGTTGACATCGATCGCTTCGTCCAAACTGCGGACGGAAAGGATCGACACGACCGGGCCGAAAATTTCTTCGCGGGCGATGCGCATCTTCGGCGTGACATCGGTGAAAATCGTCGGTGCGTAGTAGAAGCCGCGCGCATAGTCGCCTTCACGCAATATATAGCCGCCCACAAGCAGCTTCGCCCCTTCTTCTACGCCAATGCGCACGTAGCGGTCGATTTTTTGCAGCGCTTCTTCATGGATGACCGGCCCTACCTTGACCGTTTCATCGAGCCCGTTGCCGATTTTCAATGTGTTCACGGCTTCAAGCAGACGCCGCTCAAGCTCCTGTTTCACCCGCTCATGGACAATGACCCGGCTGCACGCGGTGCACCGCTGCCCCGAGGTGCCAAAGGCGCTCCAAATAATGCCGTCGACCGCTAGCGACAAGTCGGCGTCATCCATGACGATCACCGCGTTTTTCCCGCCCATTTCAAGCGAAACTTTTTTCAACAGCCGTCCGCATGTTTCCGCAATCATCCGCCCGACTTCATTCGAGCCGGTAAACGAGATGACCTTGACATCCGGATGTTCGACGAGCGCATTGCCAGCTGTCGGCCCGTCGCCATGGACGACATGAAACACTCCCGGCGGCAAACCCGCTTCTGCAAAAATGCGCGCCAACTCCTGCGCCATAATTGGCGTTTCCAGCGCCGGCTTCCACACGACCGCATTGCCAGCCACAAGGGCAGGGAACGACTTCCAAGTAGCGATCGCGATTGGGAAATTCCACGGCGTGATGATACCGACTACCCCGACTGGCACCCGAACGCTCATGGCGAATTTATCTTTCAACTCCGATGGCGTCGTGTCGCCGAACAACCGCCGCCCTTCCCCCGCCATGTAAAACGCCATATCGATGCCTTCTTGCACTTCGCCGCGCGCTTCCTCAATCACTTTGCCCATTTCCATCGTCAACAGCCGAGCCAGCGCCTCTTTCCGCTCTTGAAGCAGCGTCCCGACTCGATACAAAATTTCCGCGCGTTTCGGCGCCGGCACGAGCGCCCATCGTTTTTGCGCTTCCTTGGCTGCCTGAACCGCCTCATCGATATCTTGGGCCCCTGACATCGGCGCCTTGGCGATGGTTTCCCCTGTCGCTGGATTGATCACCGGCGCCCACCGCCCAGTGCTCGGTTCTTTCCATTTTCCATTGATATAGTTTTGAATGTTCATCGCCTACTCCCCCCATTTTCGCGCAATGGAATGATGGAGCCGGATCGCGGCATTTCCCGGCTCCGTGGCCGGGAGCACCTTTGCGGCCGCCTCCTTTTTCGAACCATCCAACCGGCACATCAACATTGGCAACGGTGAATATTTTTTGGAACAATCACCGTTCCCAACAAAACGACTGCCGTCCGCGGTCACAGCGATTGCCGCGCCCGCAGCTCCTGCATCGTCGTCGAGACCGAAAGACAATCGGGATCAGCCAGCACTTCAATGACCGTCGGGCGTTTGGCCGCCAGCGCCGCGCACAGCGCCTCTGTGAACTGCTGTTCCGTCTGCACTTGGAAGCCAAGCCCATTCAAACATTCCGCCAAGCGGGCAAACGGAACGCTCCCCAACTCCGTTCCGATGACCCGACCCGGAAACCGCAGTTCTTGATGCATGCGAATCGTCCCGTACATGCGGTTGTTAAATACGACGGAGATGATCGGAATGTCATACCGGACAGCTGTTTCCAACTCTTGCATCGTCATCATAAATCCGCCGTCTCCCGACAGCGACACAACCGTTCGGTCGGGCAATGCCAGTTTGGCGCCTATGGCCGCCGGCATGCCGTATCCCATGGCTCCGGACGTCGGTCCGATATACGTATGGCCTTCGCCAAACGGGAAAAACGTGTGAAGCCAGCCGGCAAAATTCCCTGCGTCGTTTGTGAAAACAGCGTTGTTCGGCAAATGGCGCGCGAAACTTGCCATGGCCGCTTCATACACATTGCGCGGTTTTTCTGGCAGCGTTGCCGTTTGTTCATACTGCTCCCGCCGTTTTGCCACCCATTCTTGCCAGCTCGGCCGCACCGCAATCGTCAGCAGGCGGGATAGCGCTTCCCGACAGTCGGCCCAAATGGCCACGTCCGGCGCGCGCACTTTTCCAAACCCATCGCTGTCCAAGTCAATATGAATGAGCGTCTGATTAGCAGACGGTACACAGTAGTCTTGCGTAGTCACTTCCGATAACCGTGTTCCGAGCGCAATCACTACATCGGCCTGCTCCGCTGTCTCCCTCACCGCTTCTGGCGCTCCCAAGCCGAGATGCCCGACGTAGCACGGGTGATCATGGGGAAATACGTCATGGCGACGGAACGCTGCCATCACCGGCAACGAATACGTTTCAGCCCATAACCGCAGCAGCGGCTCCGCGCCCGCCCACTTGACACCTCCGCCGGCGATGACGAGCGGCCGCTTGGCGCGCGTCAGCCAAGCTTCGACTTCCCGAACGTCCTCGTGGCGCGGAGCCGGCTTCGGCACTTGGGTGGAAGCCATCACAGCTTCCGGGACGGTTTGCCAAAGCACATCCTCCGGCAGCGAAACGACAACCGGACCGGGTCTGCCCGTCTTCGCGGTGCGAAACGCGCGCTGCACCAGCTCCGGCACTCGTTCGGCGTCGCGAATTTCGACCGTCCATTTCGCGAGCGGGCGAAAAAACGCCTCCAAATCAACCTCTTGAAAACCTTCCCGGCCAAGAAAGCGGCTGTCCACTTGCCCTAAAAATACGACCATCGGCGTGGAATCTTGTCTAGCCGTATGGACGCCGATCGCCAAATTGGCGGCGCCGACCGCCCTTGTTGCTAAGACGACGCCGCATGTCCGCGCCGCTTTCGCATACCCTTCCGCCATAAACGACGCTCCTCCCTCATGGCGGGCGGAAATGAACTCAATCGACGGCTCTTCATAAATGGCGTCAAGCAACGGCAAGTAGCTTTCCCCGGGCACGCCAAACACATGGCGGATCTGTTCCTGTTTTAGACATTCCACGATGACCTTGGCCACCGTCACGTTTCGGATCGTTCGTTTCATGGCGCCAGCGCCCCCCCATTCACTCGTTTCCACCGCTCCAATGCTTGCTCGAGCCGCTCAATCGGCGCCGAGAGCGAAACGCGGACGTACCCTTCTCCGGCCGGGCCAAACGCCGTTCCCGGTGTGACGATAATCCCCGCATCATCGAGCAGTTGGGTGGCAAATGATTCGGATGAGTACCCTGTGGGAACGGGAACCCATAGGAAAAAAGTCGCCTTCGGACGCTGCACGTTCAAGCCGAGTTCGCGAAGCCCTTCCACCATCCTGTTCATGCGCGCTTCATAAACCAAACTGTTCGCTTTCGCAAAAGCCTGCCCGTTCGTCAGCGCAGCAGCGGCCGCTTTTTGAATGGGAATGAATTGACATGTGTCGATGTTGCTTTTGATGACCGAAAGCGCTCGAATTAGGTGGCGGTTTCCCACCACATACCCGATGCGGCAGCCCGCCATGTTATAGCTTTTCGACAATGAGCCAAATTCGACCGCTACCTCTTTCGCCCCGTCCACCTGCAAAATGCTCGGTGACTGAAACCCGGCGAACGTCACCAATGAATACGCGGCGTCATGGGCAATGAACAGCCGATGCCGGCGCGCGAGGGAAACGGCCTCGGAAAACACGCCGATCTCGGCCACGGCCGCGGTCGGATTGCTTGGATAGTTGAGGAGCATCAGCTTCGCCTCATCATACACGTCGGGAGAAAGCGCAGCAAACTGAGGCGCGTAACCGTTTTGAGCATCCAAGGGCAGCGCCCGGCTCCGCCCGCGGGCAAAATGAACCGCCGTTCGATAAACGGGATAACCGGGATCCGGCACAAGCACAAGCTCTCCCGGCTTCAGAACCGCTTGCAACAGATGAACGATCCCTTCCTTCGAGCCGATCAAAGCGAGCACTTCCGTTTCTGGATCGAGCACGACCCCGTATTCCCGTTCATAAAACCGGGCGACCGCCTCCCGATATTCCTTGCAGCCGCCATACGGCGAATACGTATAATGTTCCGGCGCCTCGAGCTCTTTTTTCAACACCTCGATGACAAAGGAGGGCGGCGGCAAATCGGGAGCGCCGATCCCTAAATCAATGACATCGACCCCTTGCTTCACCAGCTCCTCTTTTTTCTGTTGAAAACGGGAAAACAAATAAGGCGGCATCGTCTCCACAAGATCGGAAAACAAAGTCAATCCCCTCCCTCCTCATGCCCCTTCGTTTCAGTGTATGCGCCCACTCACTGCTCACATGCCCATTCCTGATCCCGCCCGCACTGACTGACATCTCCCAATTCTCAAAGAAACGTTCCATGGGCAACGCGATCTGCCCCACCTAGGGATGAAAATCTCACGCCAGTTCGGCTGTTCCATAGGCAGCGCGCCCCACCCAGGGTTGAACATCCCGCGCCGGTCCGGCATTTTCACAGAAATGTTGCATGAGCAACGTTTTGCCTTCCATCCGGGGTTGAACATCCCGCGCCAGTTCGACATTTTCACAGAAATGTTGCATGGGCAACGTTTTGCCTTCCATCCGGGGTTGAACATCCCGCGCCAGTTCGACATTTTCACAGAAATGTTGCATGGGCAACGTTTTGCCCCCATTCAGGGATGAACATCGGCGTCAGTCCGGCACTTTTTAGAAAACGCTCCCAAAAATAACGTGCTCGACCATACAAATTCGGAGGCGCTTCGAAAAGTCTTGCATTTCGTCGTTGGTCCATAAAAAGAAGCGGCCAGCACCATCTATCGTTCGATGACGCAACTGGCCGCTGTCTATGGAAGCGAAACGCCGGCGAAGGCGCTGCAATAGACTGCGCAGTTTTCCCTTCACAAATAAATTATGTTATGACTAGAAATTTACCTCTTATGTCATTATCATAACAGATAAAAAACAATTTGTAAATATATTTTTATTCTATATTTTCTGTATAATTGTATATCCTTACCCAACTGGCGGGCTTCCGCGCTTTCATACGTTCGTCCGTCCTGACTGGACTTGTCATTGATACAGAGAAGCGCCCTTCTGAACAAATTCCTTCGCTTTCGCTTGCATGCCGTCTTCTTTCATTTTCCGCTGCAGCTCATGAGAAATGCTCATCGAGCAAAATTTCGGCCCACACATCGAACAAAAGTGGGCGGTTTTCGCCGCGGCAGCCGGTAAAGTTTCGTCATGGTATTCACGGGCGCGCTCCGGGTCAAGCGATAAATGGAATTGGTCGTTCCACCGAAACTCAAAGCGCGCCTTTGAGAGCGCATCGTCGCGCTGCTGGGCGGCCGGATGTCCTTTCGCCAGATCAGCGGCATGGGCGGCGATTTTATAAGCGACCACCCCGGCACGCACATCCTCTTTGTTGGGCAGCCCTAAGTGCTCTTTCGGCGTGACGTAGCAAAGCATCGCCGTTCCATAGGCCCCAATGATGGCGGCGCCAATGGCTGACGTAATATGGTCATATCCGGGCGCGATGTCGGTGACAAGCGGCCCTAACGTATAAAACGGCGCCCCATGGCAAATTTCCTGCTCCCGCTCGACATTTTCGCGAATTTTATGCATCGGAATGTGTCCCGGCCCTTCGATCATCACTTGCACGTCATGCTTCCAGGCGATGGCCGTCAACTCCCCGAGCGTCTTGAGTTCGGCAAACTGCGCGTCATCGTTCGCATCGGCGATGGAACCCGGCCGCAGCCCGTCTCCGAGCGAAATGGCCACATCATACTGTCGCAAAATTTGGCAAATATCTTCAAAATGCGTATACAAAAAGTTTTCTTGATGATGTGCCAAGCACCATTGCGCAATGATTGAGCCGCCGCGCGAGACGATGCCGGTCACGCGGCTGGCGGTGAGCGGAATGTAGTGAAGCCGCACCCCAGCATGAATGGTCATGTAATCGACCCCTTGCTCGGCTTGCTCGATCAGCGTTTCGCGGTACACGTCCCATGTCAGCTTCTCGGGCGCTCCCCCGACCTTTTCGAGCGCCTGATAAATCGGCACCGTTCCTACCGGGACCGGCGAGTTGCGGAGAATGTACTCACGCGTTTCATGAATGTGTTTGCCCGTCGATAAATCCATCACCGTATCGGCGCCCCAACGCACCGCCCACAGCAGTTTTTCCACTTCATCGTCAATCGATGACGAAACAGCCGAGTTGCCGATATTGGCGTTAATTTTTACATGGAAGCGGCGGCCGATGATCATCGGTTCGCTCTCCGGATGATTGATGTTGGCGGGGATGATCGCCCGCCCCGCCGCCACTTCCTGGCGGACAATTTCCGGATCGATTCGTTCGCGAATCGCGACAAACTCCATTTCTGGCGTGATGATCCCCCGTTTGGCGTAATGCATTTGCGTCACCGCTTTTCCTAGCTTCGCGCGCAAAGATCGGCGGGCAAAGGGAAGCGCCAGCGAACGAGGAGCGACCGCCCGCGGCTCCACTTCTTCGACATCGACGCGCTCAATGATCCAGCGATGCCGGAGAGGTGGCAATCCTTTTTCGATATCTGGCTCAAAATGAGGGTCTGTATACGGCCCTGTTGTGTCGTACACACGCACGGGCTCGTTTTCCACTTCGCCGTGGGCTGTCTTCGTCGGCGACAGCATAATTTCTCGCATCGGCACGCGCACGTCCGGACGCGATCCCTCGATATACACTTTGCGGCTAGATGGGAATGACATTAATGTGCGGATGTTTTCCATGCATGGATCCCCTTTCTTTTGATTTCATCGACTGGATCCATGCCATCACGCTTGGAAGAAGGCAACCATCAAAAAGGGAAAGAGAGAGGACGAGACAAAACAAAAACAGGTTCCGACAACGGAACCTGATCGAAGGCAAAAGGGCAAACGAACATGACACGTCCATCTGTTCCCGCTGCCTGCTTCCCTACGCTGGCATGACCCAGATCAGGTTCAAAGGGTCAAAGAACTTCACCGCGTTCTTTTCTCAGCCCGGCTCTCGGACTCCCCTAGCAGATTACGCGTATGACGCGATCACAGCTCATTTTCTTCATTTTATCGCATCGTCAGCCGGCAGGCAATCTTTTTTTCACTGCCGACTGGGGCGAGATTTGGCCCCCCCTTTCGTATCCATGTTTTTTTCAATTACACCGAAAAATGCTTCAGCATCGTCCGCATCTCGTCCGCCATTTGGCCCAACGATGCCGACGAAGAAGCGATTTCTTCGACGGAAGCCATCTGCTCTTGCGTTGCCGCCGATACGTTAGCGGTGCTGGCGGACGATTGTTCTACAATATCGGTCATCTGTTGCAACGCTTCATCCACATGACGGACATGATCCGTCATCTGTTCAAGCGCCAGCGAAACTTGTCCGATTTGTTCGCTCACCTGCCCCACCGCCTCACGAATATGGGCAAACGATGCCCCACAAGCATGGGCAGCATTCAGTCCATGCGCCACTTCCGAGACGACCCGTTCGGTGGAAGCGATGGCCCGCTTCGTCTCTTCTTGGATGTAGCCGATCAGCTCAGAAATTTGCTGCGCAGAACGAGCCGATTGTTCAGCCAGTTTTCTCACCTCGCCGGCGACGACGGCAAATCCTTTCCCTTGCTCACCAGCGCGCGCCGCCTCGATCGCCGCGTTGAGCGCCAACAAATTCGTCTGTGAGGCGATGCCCGTAATGGCCTCGGTAATTTGTCCGATCTCGTTCGATCGTTCGCCAAGCGCTTTGACGATCTGACCTAGCGATTGGACATGACCGTAGATAAACTGCATTTGCTCCGACATTTTCTCCACCGATTGCTCCCCAGACTCGGCCTTTGCCGCGGTTTCCTGAGCCCGATGAGTGACATCTTTTGTCCGACGGTCCACATCGCCGAGCGTTCGGGAAATGGTATTGACTGCCGCCGCCGTGCCGCGAACAGCGCTAGTCTGCTCTTCGGCATGAGACGCCATCGTTTCCATGGTGGTCGCGATTTGTTCGGTAGCTTTTGTCGTCTGTTCGGCGACAGCGGCAAGCTGTTGCGAATATTGCGCGACTTCCTCGGCATGATGCTGGATGCTTTTCATAACTTCTTGCCATGCGTCCGCCATATAATTTAACGATGCCGCGATCGGCCGCAGCTGGCGCACCCGGTCCAATGGCACACGCGCCGTCAAATCCCCCTCCGTCATCTTCTCTAAGTGGCGGTTAATAACGGCGATCGGCGCAACAAACCGCCGGTAGTTGAGCGAAGCGGAGATCAGACCGATCAGCGCACCAAACAGCACGGTGGCCATCAATGTCCAGCCAAGCGCTGCACCATGAATGTCATTCGCTAGGCAGACCCCCGCGCCAATCGCTGCCGTGCCCGGAATGACAACAAACATCGTGCGGATGATATAGCTCGTTAGCGACAAACCATTTCTCCTCCTTCTTTTGTCACGTCAGTCGTTTCATGGTGATCACTGCATGAAATTGATTCGCTGTCGCGCGTTCATGTAAATTTTACCGATATAAGAATTATACTAATGAAAAATGATCATCCGAACAACATTTTTATGCTTCAAGCCTCTCTGCCCCCCCAACAACCACGTTTTTGTCTTTTTGAAATTTTTCTCAAGCGCGTGATATGTATTGATGGCTAAGCCAATTTATTCGACATTGGAATAAAAAATCCTCCCGATTTCCGTCGAAAACACACGAAATATGAATTTACTGAACACCGTTGCCAGAAGGACGGTGAAAAACGGCTGTCACACACCGATCAGAGTCATTTTCATTCAGAAAAGAAAGCTGATTCTGCGAGGTTTCTCTCATTGAGAAACGGGTGGAGCTCGGCGGTATTTTGTACGAAATCACCGGCCTCCTAGAAAGCTGGTGAAAAACCACTGATTCCTTTCATCAATGGGAGAATGAGTGAAAAACAGGATCAATATGGTAAAACCGTACCCGCGATGAAATCGCCAGCTTTCGAAGGACGCGGGAACTGACTGAGAGGCAAAGACACGTTTTATCAAGGCTTCGCTTCTTGAGAGTCAGCGCCGATGTCCTCATCCCGCATCGCAACTCTGCGAGCAAAAAGAAACAGGCCCCCATTTGAGAGCCGCTCGTTTCCTTGGTTACGCCGTCGTTTTTTTCTGTTGTTACATACATCCTAGCGATAAAATCGTGAATCGACCGTTTGTCTTCTCTTGCAGCTACCATCATCGCACTGATAATAAGTCCCATTCCAAAAGTAACAAAATACACAAGTCTGTCGACAAACGAACGCAAAAACATCGTACCAAGGCCGACTTTGCCGCCGTTTACTTTGGCAATTCGGATGCCGATCATCCGTTTGCCGACCGTATAGCCATACCAAACCGCCGGAACAACTAAAGCGTAAAGCAAGTTGGCCAATGTCGTAAACCAGTTCGTTTCCATACTGCCCGTAATCAAATAGCCGATGACCGAAATCGGAATGCCGATCACAATAGCGTCCAACAAGTTAGCCAACAACCGTTTCCAAAATCCAGCCGGACGGTTCATTTCTATCTGTCATTCCTCCTTTTGCTCCGCTGATATCATTCTATTCTTGACGAACGGCGGAATTGTCTTTATTTCAGCAGACATTTTTCCAAATGAAAAACATCTTTTTCACCATTCATGACCGCTAAAACGTTCTCCGGCACAAGGACGTAGCCACGCAAGGACGATAAGGTCGGTGACGACTGGCACGAGCAAATCGGCGGCATCGCGCAAAAAAGTTGATTTCGTCAGGCTTTTCTCACTGAGAAACAGATCAAATCGCACTATTTTGTACGGAATCATCGCTCCTCGATCGCTGGCGCTGTTTCACTACCATAATTTTGCAGCCACTGCTGAAAAATCGTCCGGGAGCGGCCCTTTTTGAAAGAAATAACGGCGCAAGCGCGATAACAGCGTTCGTTCATCGAGCGAAACATACGGCGCAATCGCATCGCGAAACGTCTCAATTTTTTGACGCACTGAACCCACCTTCTCCCCTTCGATGGCTCCGTCCGAATACAAAATGAGCGTCGCCCCCGGCTCATAACGCAGCCGCCCGCTCTCAACAAAAAGCCGCGGGAGCAAACCGATCGGCGCACAGCCGCGGTCCAACTCCGCCACCGTTCCATCCGGCTGAAACAAAAATCCAGGTGGATGACCCGCCGAGGCATATTCGATCATTCGCTCCTTCACATCGACCAGCACATACATCGCCGTAAAATAATACGTCGTCCGCCCGTTTTCGTGATACAGTTGGCGCATATGGCGGTTGAGCTCCTGGAACACTTCGTTCGGAACGATTCCCTTGCGGATAACCCCGTTCAGAAGCGAACGAACGGACATGCAAATGAGCGAAGCCGCCGCCCCATGCCCCATCACATCCATTAAAAAAATGCCATAACGCCGTTGATCGATCGGATACCAAGCGTACATATCCCCACCCACCTCCCGCGACGGTATGTACGTTCCAGCAATGGAAATCCCCTCAGCGGATAACGGCTTGCTCAATACCCGTTTTTGTACTTCGCGGGCCAGCTTTAAATCATCTTTCACCGCTATGATATCCGGCTCTTCTAAAGACGAACCAGAAAAGAGGAACAAATAAAAAACAATCTCCCCCGCGCGATCGCGAACGGCTTTTACCATCGTTTGCCTCACGCATGGCGATCCTTGCTTTCGCCGCCAACACACCCTCCCTCTCCACTCCCCCCTTTCTTCATTCTCGGCCTTGACCACCTCATAAAACCACGCATCATAATAGCCGGCATACAGCATGTGCAACGGCTGGCCGATAATTTCCACCCCATGGCCGGTCATTTTGGTGAACGCCGGGTTGACAAGCCGGACGGTAAATTGTCCATCGGTCACGAGCATCGCCTGCTCGATGGCTTCATACACGTGTTCAGCCAGCTGGCGCTCGTCCTCATTCCGTTTCGCTTCCGTAATCTCCACGACAACGCCGCTGACCAGCTTGACCCCCTTCGTGCGCGCCAACACGGGGACCGTTTGTTCAGCCACCCAGCGCACCGAGCCGTCCCGTTGGTTGATGATGCGGTACGTTTGAGCGCTCTCCCCCATCTGCGAAAGAAGCCGCCATTTGTCTTTCGCCTTGATTCGGTCGTCCGGATGGGCCACTTTCTCCCAGATGTCCCGATCGTTATAAAACGCTTCCGGCGGCAGTCCATAGAGCCGCTCACATGATGCTGAAATAAACAAAAGCTGCTTCTTTTCCGGAGCGGCCAGCCAATACACATAATCCCGCGGTCCAAAGAGCACATTCATTTTTTCTAGATTGGCGAGCAGCTCACGCCACGCCAAACTGTCATTCCATTGCACACTTTCCCAAAACCCATCCACCATAGAACGTTATTCTCCGACGAAATAATCAAGCGCTTCCTTCTCTGTGGCAAATAGTTTGATAAACGAAGAGAATTTAACAATATGGAAAATCTCAGCAAGCGACCCTTTGACACCGGCAATCACCAGTTCCTTCTGACAAGCTCTGGCCGTCATCACGCTGTCAGCGATCGCACCGAGCCCGGCGCTGTTAATGTAGTTGACTTTCTCCATGTTGACAACGAGATAGTCGGCCTGTTCATTCAACAAGGTTTCAAGCGCTTGGCGGAACGATTCAACATTGTTTAGTGTAATATCCTCTGTCCATGTCAGCGTGCAAATTGCTCCTTGTTTCGTCTCCATCCTGCTTCCTCCAATGGCCACTCATTTTTTTTTGCATTTGCACATACAAAACAAAACGTTGTTCCCTTCTTGCTTTACGTACACATCGTCAACAATATGGGCGATCAGCTGTAGCCCTCTGCCACGCGGCCCTGTGTTGACAGTGTCATGATTCGTGATGGAAAAGCATCCTCCTTGTTGTTTGACCACAATCATTAACTGCCCCTCATCGATTTTCCAAAACACCCTAAACGGAAGTTTCTGGACCTTTTGACAGTATTCATAGGCGTTCATGCACGCCTCCTCCGTCGCTAAACGGAGAAAAAGGCAATCACAAGGCAAAAATCCCATCCGCTCGGCCAGCTCTTCTGTCACTTCCATCGCTTTTAAAATATCAGCCGGCTTCATGATCGTCATCGTTCGGATCATGATCGTATGTTTCATTGACATTCCCCTATCTTTATGCACTTTGTACGTGCAGCCATGGCAATATGCACTTCCCTCACTATACAGCACGGCATACTTTGGGGAAATAGATTCAAAGGGTCATTTGATTCCCTTACTCTTTCATCTAGATACTAGAATAGTTCCTGTTTACTATACTCACATTATAATACAAAATGGGTCTCGTTCCAATTTCCTACATGATAAAAAAGGACATCATGGCATCGTCTGCCCAATGATGTCCCCCTAACGGCGCCGTCGGTGGTTTAATTGGTACACTAGAGCGATCAGCTGCGACCGATCATTGACGCCAATTTTCTGGAAAATGTTCGTAATATGGTTTTTAACAGTATGGACGCTAATAAATAGCCGTTCAGAAATTTCGCGGTTGCTGCATCCTTGAATGAGGAGCTCAAGCACATCCATCTCCCGCGCGGTCAACTGTTCGGACAACATATCAATATCGATGATTCCTTCGTCATCTTGGTAAACGGCGCCTTGCATCATTAACGCTCCGATGGCGGCCAGCGCCGCTATGTAGACTTCGGCTTCTTTCGCCTCGGCCGGCTGTCTGATATGAACAGCGAGCACGCCATAATGACGGTCGCGGACAAAAAACGGCACTTCCATCACGGTCTTGTCCCCGATCGGAACGAGGGTCGGCGCTTGATTTTTCGCTTTCTCACCGCGTCCGTAGCGCCGGCGCACCTCCTCCCGGTAGCCGGACGCCGCCGAAGCCGTAAGCGCCCCTTCATGAATCACCGTCGTCCTATCGTCACAACACCAGACGGCACAAACAAACTCACCATAAGCAAGCTCAACCGCGAATTCGACCATCCATCATCCGCACGATTTCTTCCTCATTTTGCACTACGCGCATCGCTCGGCCAATTTCCATTAACATCGACAGCCGCATCAAATGGCGGTCAGTTTTCGCGCTCGCTTCCGCACATCTCGTCAGCAGCAGCCAATGTTGGACGAGCATATGGCCAAGCGGCAACAATTCCTCCGCGGGCGAAAGAGCCGTCTCACTAGCGACAATGGCCCATCCTTCCAGCGTCTGTTCATACACCGCCGGATAAGCGATCAGCATCTTGGGGCGAATGTCATGGCGGACGAAAAAAGAAAAGCGCGGATCAAGGGCGGCTTCTTGGAAATAAATAGGATGAAATGGCCCATCCCAAGCCACCAATGGCGGAAACAGCGGATCAATGGTCCTTCCTTTTAATCGTTCAGCCTTCTCCCCGTTGGCTGCCACCACGACGCATGCCTGCGGACGCCTTTCAATATATAGTGCGACATCGAGCCGCGGATCCAACTCTTGCAGGCGCGCCAACAGCCGACCGGCATCATACGCAAGAGGATGGTCGGCCAACGCCGCCTCCAGCGGTTTCCCATACGCGTGATACCGCTGTTTGCAGCGCTCGCCGCGGATCAGTTCTCCACATATGGCCGCCATTCGCTCAATGTCCCGAAGCTTCGCCTCCACCGCACCGGCAGGCAGAACGGCCGCTTGGGCAATCACTGCCGCCCATTTGTCATCAACCATCGATTGCTCGCGAACGAGCCACTTCGTTTCCTCTTCGATCAACACCCCAGACCAAACCCAATACTCCGCCTTGCCCTCGACAAAGATGGGAGCGAGGATGCTTTTCATCCCTAGGCAACCGACCGGTGCCAAAATCGGCCGCTGCCAACTTTCAATCGATAATTCCCGCGGACAAAAAAACGTCGTCCCCTCCTTTTGGGCGACAAATAAAACGAGCTCGGCCAGCTCGGTCAAGTTGGACACTTTTGTGACAGGATTGCCGTCATCGTCAACGATGATCATGCTCAGTTGGGTCAAGGCCGCATACGCATCTTGGACATATTGCAACAGTTCACGAATCGCCACGCCTTCAACTCTCCTACACCACTTTTTTATTCTTCAATATATTATGGACAAACCATTTGCAAGAAATCAAGCCCAAGGATTGATCGGAGCGACAAAAACAAACCGGCGCAGTGCCCGCAGAAACCGGGCGGCCAGCGCCGGAACAACCATCCCCCTTCAGACGGAAGGACGCGTGAGCGGCTTCAAATCTTCTTCCAAATAAAAACACCCTTATCCCCCAAAAATTTACCAATCCACCCACAGCCCAAACGGCCGCAAACCATCGGCAAGTTCACGCTTGATCTCGGTCAATGCCTCCTTCGTCTTCGCCTCGGCGCGCAAAACAAGGATGGGTTGCGTGTTTGATGGCCGCACCAATCCCCAGCCTTCCGGAAACTGGATGCGAGCGCCATCCACATCAACAACCGGATAGCGGCCAGCGAACCGGTTTTTCACCGCGGCAATGGCAGCTGGTTTTTTCTCTTCTGGGCAAGCCACGCGCGTCTCCGGCGTCGCCACGTACCGCGGCACATCAGCAAACCACTCAGACAGCGGACGTTCGTCATTCGACAACAAGCGAAGCAGCCGCCCGGCGGCGTACAAAGCGTCGTCATAGCCGTAAAACTCATCATTAAAGAACAAATGGCCAGACATTTCACCGGCAAACGGGATCTCCGGACGGCGGCGCAGCGTCGCCTTCACATGCGAGTGGCCGGTCCGATGGAAGAACGGCTTCCCGCCGAGCCGTTCAATTTCTTCGACAAGCGCCTGCGAACATTTCACTTCAACCGGCGCCGCCGCTCCCGGATGGCGCTTGAGAATCTCGCGCCAGAACAGCACCATCAGCTGATCGCCCCAGCGAATGGTTCCTGTTTCATCGACGACTCCGATTCGGTCGCCATCGCCATCAAAGGCGATGCCGAGATCCGCGTTCTCTTTGCGCACCGTTTCAATCAAATCCGTCAAGTTTTCCGGTACGACCGGATCTGGATGATGGTTCGGGAACGTCGGATCGGATTCGCAGTAAAGCGGGATGACATCGCATCCCCACTCTTTGAGCACTTGCGGCGCAATGATCGACGGAGTACCGTTGCCGCAGTCAACGACCACCTTCAACTTGCGGGGGCCAAGCTGAATCTTCTCTTTGAGCATGCCAATATACGCCGGAACAAGATCGAACGTCTCCTCGCGCCCGCGCGCCGCTAGTTGCGGCTGTTCTTGACTGAGCCGCTCCATCGCCTGGCGGAGCGCCTGAATACGTTCGCCGTAAATCGTCGTTTTTCCCATGGCGATTTTAAATCCATTCTCATCGCCCGGGTTATGGCTGGCGGTGACGATCATGCCGCAGGGGATGTTCGTGTAATATAAGCTGTAGTAAAACATCGGTGTCGTCGAAAGTCCGATATCGACAACATCGCAGCCGCCATCGAGCAGCCCGTCTTTGAGCGCTCGATGCAGCCCAGGGGATGACAGACGGTTGTCATGGGCAACAACCGCCTTTTTCTCCCCTTCCTTTTGCATCATATCGGCAAAAGCCCGTCCGAGCCAATACGCGAACGACTCATCGAGCTCCTCGCCAGCTCGTCCGCGAATATCGTACTCTTTAAACACGTGCGCCGGCCATGCGAACGGTTTTGTAGTGAACGAGTTCATCAACAGCCACCTCCACCGAAATAGATTGTGCGATCGCTGCAGTCAACAAGTACGATAGTGTGGATTCCGCCCCCCGATTCGGGTTCGGACCGTTCGGACCAAGCCCGTCACAGCAGCTGCCGTCGCTCGGATCGGCCAGCGGCACCTTGCCATCGTTTTCCCCGTAAAACCAAGCAAGGCAGCGGCGGACGACATCCCGATACCGGCCGTCGTCCGTTGCCCAATACGCTTCGCGCGCCGCCAAAGCGAGCTTCATCACATCAAGCGGCTGCTGGTCCCAATCGGCGCGATAGCGGCGATTGCACCAACCGCGGTTGCCGATCGGCCGGATGACCCCTCCCGGTCCGCTCATGTTGTCAATAAGGAAAGCAAGACTTTTTTCCGCCACTTCCCTTACCTCATGGCGCGGCGCGCGCCGATACGCCGTCCAAAGCGCCCACGGCAGCACCCCGTTGGCGTACGTCAGCTCCGGTTCATACCATCGCCAGCGGACATCAGCGTTGCTTGCGTACGCTGATAGGAGCCGCTCTTCGAATCGTGCCGCCAACGCGGCCGCTTCCTGCTCATCGACGCCTAGAGGGCGACCTTCCGTCAGCAACACCCCGCAAGCCGCCAACCCCCAAGCCGAGCCTCGCAACGACCGAAGTCCCCATGCCGCCGGTATAGCTCGCCGCAACATCTCAGCCGCCGCCTCGCGCCGCGCCGGATCACGAAGGCGGACGTACGCCATGGCCGCCGCCCAAAACGAGCGACCAAAACAGTCATCCGATGGGGTTTCTTCCTCCTTTGTCCGATCAAAGAAAAAGTTGTTATGGAACGTGCCATCCTCATTTTGCGCCCAAAGCAAAAACGCCAAATAGCGATCAAGCAGGCGATAGAGCCGCTCGTTTGTTTTTGTGTCTTGACACAGGGCGAGCCATTCCAAACACACCCATATCGCCCGGGCATTGTCATCGGTCGAATACCCTTCGCGGCGGCGAGGAATGCGGCCTAAGCTGTGCTCGAGCAACCCGGTGTCGTCAGTCATGCGCTCGAGATGATCGAACTTAATGACTGACGATGCCAACGGTCTTCACCTCCCCACGTTTCGCGGCGCACATGCGCGCAAACAAGGCGACATGCTGTTCGCCGACGCGCGGCCAATGCGTGTTTGCCCCGATTTGGCGCATCTTTTCCTCCCAGCGCTTTAACGCCGCCTCGTCGGCCAACAGCTGCCCGAGCCGCTCTTCCCAGACAGTTGTATCGCCATATGGCAACAACAGCTCTTCACAACCTTGCAACAAATCGCGCGCATGCTCATACGGCGTCGAAACGACCGGACGACCGACGCCGACCGCATAGGCAAGCGTGCCGCTTGTAATTTGTTGCATGCCCGGGTACGGGGTGACGTATAGATCGCATGCCGTCAAATAATCAATCAATTCCGCTTCGCTGAAATACCGATCTTCCATACGGACATGGCGCTCAAGCCCCAAACGGTGAATGAGCGATTTCAACTCGTCGCGATAGGCTTCTCCTTCCCTCTTTTTCACTTCTGGGTGCGTCTGTCCAGCGATGACATACAGCGCTTCCGGCACCTTGCAAACAACGCCCGGCAATGCGGCCAAGACCGACTCAATGCCTTTGCCGCGGCTGAGCAAGCCAAACGTCAGCATCACTTTGCGGCCACTGAATCCGAGGCGACCACGCAGCGAATCGCGGTCCTCACTGCTTGGACCCGGAGCGCCGTGCGGAATGTAGACGATTTTCTCCTTTGGCAGACCGAACGCCTTCACTAAGTAGGGGATCGCCTGCCGGTTCATGACGATGATCGCATCGCTTGCTGTCGCGATTTTCTCTTGAATCGGGCGATACGGTGGCTCAGGCTCGGCAAACACCGTATGAAACGTCGTTACGAGCGGCTTATGGAGCGCGGCGATGAAATCAAGAATGTATTCGCCCGCCTCGCCGCCGAAAATACCGAACTCATGCTGCAATAAAACGACGTCGATGTCGCTTTCATTCACCCGTTTGGCTATCTCGGCATACGCCGCGCGGTTTTGCGCCGGAAGCGGCCAATACATTGGGTGGTGACGATAGGCGTCATCGCCATCGCTTTCGTTGTACAACACGATGATGCGGTCACCGTCGGACGGACCGCGGACGCCATCAATACTTTGGCGCAAATGTTCCGTAAACGTCGCCAGCCCGCACCGCCGCGGCGGGTACGTGCTGACGTAGGCGATTCGAATCATGCTTGCACCGCCTCCTTGAACTGATTAATAATCGAATCTTCAAACACTTCGCCCGCCGGCGTCACCGTCCGATAGCCGAAAATGCTGTTTTGCAAACGACTGCGATCACGAATGACAGAGCGGTCCCAAACGATCGTTTGCGCGCAATGGACGCGGGCGCCAATTTGACAACGATCACCGATGACCGCATTCGGGCCAATGACGGCCTGCGGACCAATTTTCACGTGATCACCGATGAGCACAGGCGGCACAAACAAGACGCCAGCCCCAATCTCCACGTTTTCCCCAACAAACACGCCCGATTGAATTTCACGTCCTTTGAGCGGAATCGGAAATTCCCGGCTCAACGCATCCCAATGCACTTGGCGATAGCGGGCCGGCGTCCCCATATCGCGCCAGTATCCGTTGCTGACGATGCCGTATACACCGACATTCTTCTCGATCAGCAGCGGGAACGTTTCCCGCTCGATCGACACTTCCCGCTCAGCCGGGATATAGCGCATTACGTCCGGCTCGAAAATATACATGCCGGCGTTGATCCGGTTCGATGGGGCTTCCTCGCAGCGCGGCTTTTCGACAAAGCGCAAAATCCGTCCGCAGTCATCTTGTTCCACAACTCCATACGATGACGGATCATCGACTTCTGTTAGGACAATCGTGGCCAATCCTCCGTGCTGGCGATGAAAATCGAGCAGCGGAATTAGCTCAGGCAAGTGGACGATATCGGCGTTAAACACAAGGAAGCGTTCGTTCAGCCAACGCTCGGCGTTTTTGATCGCTCCAGCCGTTCCGAGCGGGTACGGTTCAAGCGCGTATGTAATCTTCACATTCCAGCGCTTCCCATTTTCGAAATAGCGACGGATCACGTCTGAACAATGATGTGCGGCGATGACAAATTCGTTGACTCCTTGGTCGCGAAGATGAACGATGAGGTGTTCAAGCCACGGCCGATTGGCAATCGGGGCCATCGGTTTGGGGATGTTTTCCGTCAACGGACGAAGACGTGTACCTAATCCTCCTGCCAGCAACAATGCTTTCATTTCCTCATCCCTCCATATCTTTTTTCACCAAAATCAACATGGCATCGACGGATGAACGAGAGAATGAAAGTTGTTCGTAGATTGCTAGCACTCAGCTGTGATGATTGCTAATAATACTATACATAATTTTCTTCTTTGATGGCAAGTGAAATGATTGTCGGATCGTGTCGGCGAGCTTTTTTACCGCTTAGCAAGGAGCGTTCCGCCTCTCATTCTCTCTTTCTTCGTTATTCTTTGCGGTATAATGAATATCGGTAATGCTATATATATGTGAGGGAGGAGGAGAATACGCCATGATTTCATCTTTCCGTTACCATGTTGGCATTGCCGGTGCCGGCGCGTTCGCGGAGTTTCTCGCCGGCGCGCTCGCTTCGCTTCCTTCCTTTCATCTTTTCGCTGTCGCTGGGCGGACGGACGCCAAGCGCCAACGCGTGATCGACGCCTATCACCGCCGTCAGCCGCAGGCGGGCGATGTGCGCGAATACCGCGAGGCGGAAGAATTGATCGTTGACCCACACGTTGATATCGTCATTCTCACCACCCCACCGCATTTGCACGCGCCGCTGGCCAAGCGGGCGCTTGAGGAAGGAAAACATGTGTTGCTTGAAAAGCCCGGCGGCCTCACCGCCGAAGCGCTGCGGGCGAACAGCCAGCTCGCCGCCCGCCAAAACCGGGCGTTGGCCGTCAATCTCGTTCTTCGCTACCACCCGCTCACCGAAACTGTCAAGCAACTCATCCGCCGCGCGCTTCTCGGAGCGGTGGACTACGCAAGCCTTCACAACGCCGCCCATCGCGTCGCCGAAGGCCATTGGTTTTGGGACGAACGGCGAAGCGGAGGCATCCTGATCGAGCACGGCGTTCACTTTTTCGAAGTCGGACGTGACTGGTTCGGCGAAGCAGCTGAAGCGCGAGGGTTCGCCTTAACGGATTCGGACGGCACACGGCCGCGCGTCGGTGCCACGATCATTCATGAAGGCAACGGACGACGCGTCCCCGTCCATTATTACCACGGCTTTACGATGGACCCAGCGGCTCCGGAGTCGACGCATTGGGACGTTCATACGCCGCGCGGACGCATCACGCTTGACGGCTGGATCCCGATGCAGCTATCCGTCTCTGGCCTCGTCTCAACCGATGAGGCGGCGCATATGGACGCTTTGCTCGATGCCATTCCGAAACAACCATCCTCCCGCGCCCTCGAACAAATCAGGCAAGCGGCCGACCGCCTGTTGCCGTCGGTTCCACGGTCAGACGCCCCGCGCATCCCGTACGAACGCACCGTGGTGCTCTCGGACCGCCACGGGTGGTACGAAGCGATCGCCCAAGCGCGCTTTCTTGACTTTTGCCGCTTGATCGAAAATCCGAATGAGCGCGGTTTTGTCACGCTGCAGGACGCCATCGCCGACCTCGCCCTAGCCGAAGCGTGCACCGCCGCAGAAACATCATCGTCTGCCCGCTAAGCAGCACAAAACAAGCCTGTTGGGGCTGTAAAGTAACCGCCAACAGGCTTTTTCGTTTGAAACACCGCTTTGTTTTCCAAAACAGTGGAGCTCCTTCAAACATGACGAATGCGGCATCGCCTTGCCGCTGGTCAACTTGACTAAAGAGCTATACGGGTTTGCCAAACCATACGGTTGGGGGACAAGAAGAGGCTTTCTGCTGTTGTGAAGCTTTAAATCAAACCGTTTTCCTTGCTGCAATCTAAACAGGACAAGAAGACGCTTTCCGCTGTTGTGAAGCCCAACGGAACAGGCAGGGACGGTGCCGTTCCCTCTTTTTTGAAAGGACGAAACTTTTTCACTGGACGCTCCGTATTCTCAACTGAAATCGATGACAGGGAGGCGAACTCATTGTTCAAAAAACTGTTAAGTTCCATCGGCATCGGATCTGCCACGGTCGACACAAAACTTGCCAAAGCGCAATACGCTCAAGGGGAAACAGTCGAAGGCGTCGTCGAAATTCGCGGCGGCAGCGTGGAGCAGCACATTGATAAAATTGATCTAGCGTTAGTGACGACGTATATTCGCGAAGTCGACGATCACAAATTCGAAGAAAAAGCTGTGCTCGCCCGACACAAAGTGTCTGACTCGTTGACAATTGGGCCGAACGAAACAAAAACGATCCCGTTCCGATTCACCCTGCCCTATGACACACCGGTGACGCTCGGCTCTTCTAAAGTGTGGCTGCAAACCGGCTTGGATATTCAAATGGCACTGGATCCGCAAGACCGGGACTACCTCACCATCGAACCGCATCCGCTCGTCACAGCGTTTCTTGAAGCCGCCCGTCAGCTTGGATTCCGCCTCCACCATGTGCAGTGCGAACAAGCGCCGCGCCATTGGCAGCCGCGGCTGCCGTTTGTCCAAGAGTTCGAGTTTCGCCCGGCAAGCGGAGCGTTTCGGGGCCGCCTTGACGAATTGGAAGCCATCTTCTTTGTGTCCGAGCACGGCGTCGAAACCATTTTGGAAATCGACCGCAAAGCGCGCGGATTGGCCGGGTTGCTCGCCGAGGCGCTCGATATGGACGAAACGCTCGCCCGCTTCACCTACGGGCCGAACGATCTCGCCTCGCTGCCGCAATTGTTGGCCAATGCCATTCATCGATATAGCTGAACCACAAGGAGGGTATCCCACAAGGATCGGGACACCCTCCTTCATCATACGAACCATCCGTTTTTGCCGCACTATATGTTGTGCTCAACTGAAAGACAGACGGCCTTTTGGTTCAGCTCCCGATGAATGAAGCAGTTCAGCAAAATTCGATTCCTTCCGGCCAAAGGAACAAGTCTTTCCTTATGATGACTTCACCAGCAACGCACAACACTCCACATGCGCGGTATGCGGGAATAAATCGACCGGCTGGACGATTTTCAATGTATAACCAAATGGAACCAATTCAGCCATATCTGCCGCCAACGTTTCTGGGTTGCACGAGACGTAAACGACCCGCTCCGGCTGCGCCCGGCCGATTTTGCGCATCACCTTCCCGCCTGCCCCTGAGCGCGGAGGATCCAAAAGCAACAGCTCCGGCCGTCCGAACTGTTCGAGCACCTCATCGATGCCGCGCCGGGCGTCCCGCGCCAAAAAGTACGTGTTGTCGATGCCGTTGTCTTTCGCGTTGCGTTTCGCCGATTCGATTGATGTTTCCACAATTTCAATGCCGGCTAACGCCTTGACCCGCTTGGCAAACGGCAAAGAAAACGTACCAACCCCGCAAAAGAGGTCGATCATTTTTTCGTGCGGCTGCGGATTTCCCATCTCCAACGCCAGCTCGACCAATTTGGCCGCTTGCACCGGGTTTGTTTGGAAAAACGTGTCAAACCACAGACGGTAGCGAAACCCGCACAACTCGTCATAAATGAAATCACGACCGGCCAACACATGGGTTTGTTCGGACTGAGTGCGGTCGGCCCACGCCCGGTTTTCCAGCCAAAGCAAGCTTTTCACTTCCGGGATCGCCTTTGTCATCCGTTCCGTCAAATCATCGGCGGCCTGCTTTAGCTTCCCTTCCGGCGCCTCGGTCGCGAAAAGCGCCACCATGACTTCCCCGGTCGCAAACGACTCGCGCACCATGAGATGGCGAAGCAGCCCTTCATGCGTATCCTTATGATACCCAGGCAGCCGATGGTCGCGCGCCCAACGCGCCACCTCCATGGCCGCTTTGACGATCTTCTCGCCGGCAATGAGGCACGTCTCCAACGAAATGACTTGCCGGAAGTTCCCGTGCTCATGCAGTCCAAGCAACCCTTCCGGAGAAAACGTAAACTCCATTTTATTGCGGTAATGCCACGGATGTTCCATTCCGATCGTCCCGCGAACAACGTTCGGGTCAAATCCGTGCTGCTCCAAAAGCGCCTTCACATGCTCCGTTTTATGGCGCAGCTGCCCTTCATAATGCCAGTGCTGCCAGACACAGCCGCCGCAACGGTCAAAGTGCGGACACGGCGGCGCAAGCCGTTCCGGATGCGGCTCGATCACTTCTTCCAGCCGTCCCTGAACTCTGCGCCGTTTTGGCTCATCGACAACGACTCGCACCTTCTCACCCGGCAGTGTAGACGGAATGGCCAGTTTCATCTTCTTTCTTTTTCCTTCCTCTTCATGCCAAACGTTAGCCTGTCCAATTCCTTTTTTATCCAAACCATCAACAGTAATACTGAATGACGATCTATCAATCAATGTTGTTCCTCCTTCCTGCCTTAGAATTAGCTAATCACTTTATTGTATTGTACACAATAAGACGACGAATCTAAAGATCGAGCGATCCAAGATGCCAGTTAAACCCTTTGCTTATAATGATTACCAAAATGTCTCAGAACACCTTATCCGACGACGAGCAAGGGCCAACAATGCGGATTCAACCACCTCCAAAAAGCTCGATGAGTTAAAGGGAAATCTGGCTCTTTAGCATAAAAAACCTTGAATATATACTAAGTTGAAATTTTATTTTACATCCCGCTGATTCCTCTCATATCGGCTTGTACTTAGATGAAACCCGCAACGAAAAAACTTATATAGACCCATCCAGCGATGGAACAATAAACATTCATCAACCTGATCATGAATAAGCTTGACTTCTTCAAGAGATGTAACTATAATGGTTACAACGGTGGTGTTTTATTAATGAAACAAATTAGTACACGGTTTTCGATAGCAGTGCATATTCTTTGCCTGCTTGCGATCAGCTCAACCGATTGCACCGGGGAGTTTATCGCCCGCAGCGTCAATACGAACCCTGTCATCATCCGGCGAATTGTGGGCATGCTAAAGAAGGCCGGGCTTGTCGAAGTGCGGCCTGGCGTAGGCGGTGCTTCGCTGCGGAAGCCTCCGGATGACATTACCCTTCTTGACGTGTACCGGGCGGTCAACGCGACCGAAGTGGATCAACTGTTTCGCATCCATGATGCTCCAAATATCGAGTGCCCGGTCGGACGAAACATTGAGGCTGTGCTACAAACGGAACTCAAAGAAGCTCAATTCGCCATGGAACAGCGCCTAGCGCAAACGACTGTGGGTCAACTGGTTGCCAAATTTCAATAAAAAGCTCTTCAAGGGCTTTTTTACACCACCGTTGTAACCAAAATAGTTACAACAAATCCCCAAAGGAGGTTCAGCACAATGAAACTGTTAGTCACCGGCGCCACAGGAAAACTCGGCGCGAAAGTGGTCGAGGCGCTGCTGAAATCCGTCCCTGCCAACCAAATCGCCGTCAGCGTCCGCCAACCGGAAAAAGCCGAACATTTGCGTGCTCAGGGAATCGATGTTCGCTGCGGAGACTTCGACCGTCCGGAAACACTGAACACTGCTTTCCAAGGGATCGATCGGTTATTGATCATCTCGACGGATGGCGATAATGAGACAAGAATCCGCCAGCACACAAATGCAGTCGAAGCAGCCAAGCGCGCCCAAGTCGGATTCATTGCGTACACAAGTCTGGCGAAGGCAAATGAAAGCCGGCTCTCCCTCGCCGAGGTGCACCGAGTCACGGAAGAAGCTATTATCAAAACGGGCATCCCGTATTCGTTGTTACGCAACAACTGGTACTTGGAAAATGAAATCGGAACCATTCAAGCTGTTTTGGCAGGAGCGCCTTGGGTAACGTCGGCGGGCGCAGGAAAAGTCGGCTGGGCTCTTCGCCAAGACTACGCGGAAGCCGCAGCTGCCGTGCTGGCAGGAAACGGCCATGAAAACACCATCTATGAGCTGTCCGGCCCACTGCTGACTCAAGAACAGCTAGCGGACGCCCTCGGCGCTGTCCTAGACAAAGAAGTACCGGTGCAACAAGTAGATGACGCTGCTTATGCTGACATCATGAAAAACGCCGGTCTGCCGGAACCGCTCGTGTCGTTTCTCGTTGACATCCAACGCAGCATCCGGGAAGGCTCCTTAGAAGTCGAAAGCAACGATTTCGAAAAACTGCTCGGCAGACCAGTGACGCCGATCAACGAAGCACTGACGCAAATCGTCCATGACATTCGGAAAACAGCCCATTGATTCCCACCAAAACCGGCCGCCCGGCCGGTTTTTCCACATGCATCTCCCTCGCTCCATGTTCCGTTTGATTTTTTACCATCAAAAACAGTGGGGGAAAACAGACGAAAAGCCCTGATGACGACAAAATCGCATCGTATTCGCCGGTTTCAATGACGACGAACAGCTACATCTTGTATAGGAGGCTGGTGATTTAATCGTGGATACCGCTTTACAATGTTATTTCTCAATTAGAAAAACCTTGTTACATCGGTCCTGCTTTTCCGCTCATTCTCCCATTGATGAGAGGAATCAGCGGTTTTTCACCGGCCTTATAGGAATGAGAACAGGAAGATAGATCCTTTCATCTCTTGTTCGCAATGCACAAATCGGAAGGGTGTCCCAAAAAATGGAACACCCTCCACTTCAGAAACATTGATATTCACCCACTAGGCAGCCTAAACACAGACTTCTTCGGCAAAGCAGCCCTTATAAAGCTTCCTTTTTCTTTCCTTCGGCTTTCTTATACCCATTTTCCCAGAACGTCGCGTTTTTGATTCCGTATTTTGACGCATTGAACGCTGGATCTTTGCCTTGCTTCAATTGTTCTTCGTAATCTTTCAAGGCAAGATAAGCCGGTTTAAACAACAATAAAATCGCGATCAAGTTCAGCCAGACCATGATGCCGAGCCCGGTGTCGCCCATGGCCCACGCGGTTGTCGCCGTTTTGACCGTTCCATAGAACGTGGCAGCCAAAAAGATGATTTTTAAAGCCAAAAAGGCAATTCCTCGATGTTTGCCACGCACAAGATAGGCGAGGTTGGTCTCAGCGATATAGTAATAGGCGTACATCGTCGTAAACGCAAAGAAGAAGAGAGCAATCGCGACAAACGCCGAGCCAAATCCGGGAATCAACGTATCAACCGCAGCCTGCGTATAGCCAGCGCCCGGTTCGACTCCCTGGAGATGGACAACGATCGGTTCCTTTGTTTTTTCATTGATGACATTGTATTGATTGGTAAATAAAATCATCAGCGCAGTCGCCGTGACGACTAAGAATACATCCAAGTAAATCGAAAACGCCTGCACCAGCCCTTGTTTGGCCGGATGCGACACTTCGGCCGCCGCCGCCGGGTGAGCGCCTGTCCCTTGACCGGCTTCATTGGCATAAAGACCGCGTTTGACGCCCCACATGACGGCTGACCCGATAATGCCTCCAAATACTTGTTCCGCTCCAAACGCACTTTTAAAAATCAAACCAAAAACCTCAGGAATTTTTTCAAAATTCACCACAATGATCGCAATAGCGACCAACAAATAGCCAACGGCCATAAACGGAACAACGATTTCCGCCGTCTTCGCGATTCGCTTGACCCCTCCAAAAATCGTAAAGCCAAGAAGCGCAATGACGATTATGCCTGTCACCAGTTGCGGAATGCCAAACGCATTGTGAAAGCCATCGGCAATCGAATTAGCCTGAATTCCCGGCATTAACACCGCCATGGCAAGAAGGATGGCAGCGGCGATGACGACCGCAAACCATTTCCAACCAAGGCCTTTTTCAATATAGTAAGCCGGACCGCCTCGGTACTGCCCATCTTGCTCTTCTTTGAAAATTTGCGCCAGCGTAGACTCGACATACGCCGTCGCCGCTCCGATAAACGTAATGACCCACATCCAAAAGACGGCGCCCGGCCCTCCGTAAGCGATCCCCGTCGCCGTCCCGGCGACATTCCCTACCCCAATGCGGCCGGATAACGACATCGTCAACGCTTGGAACGAGGACACCCCCGCATCAGAACCCTTCCCGGTCGTCACAAGCTTAACCATTTCTTTAAAGTGACGAATCTGCAAAAACCGGGTGCGAATACTGAAATACAACCCGCAAAACACGATAAAGAGAATTAAAAGAGGGCTCCATAATAACTTATTCACCGTCTCAACAAGTTTGTCAATCAAATTCATCCCTCCTCATTGATTCAGTTGCTTTTGTTGTATAACACAGGGCTAAGGTATATTATAAATATCACATATTTCTGTTTCAATAATTTTTTATAATAGTTTTTTTCTATATTTCCTGAATAAAATTTCCATATCTTTCCCCACAATAAAGAAAACACTGCTGAGCACAATGTTCCTCACCACCCAGATATGAAAATCATATCCCATAATACGTTCTTTTCACAGCAAGATCCATGGGGAACTTTTTGCCCTCGACCAGGGCACGAACATTACCGCTCACCAACGTGCAGTTTTCATAAAACGGGGATTGTTATCTTTTTTTCAGAATAGCTTTCGGATCAATACAACAGACAATGCCTGTCGTTCAGAACACCACCGGTTGTATGTAAAGGTTCGGATTCGATTTGAATCCTTCCGAGTTCTTGACCAAAGAACAGCGAAAAGGACGGTGATGAACATCGGAGTCGCAGTGAAATAAGCATAAAAGCCACTGAAACACTCATGCCTCTCCATCCCGCTGCCTCCCCTGCTTGTGTATGAGATGCGATCATAATGAAACCACATGTTCAGACAATCCCTTAGCTCATGAATCGTCTTCCCTCTTTGTAGATAAAACTCACTTGACATATCGGTTTTTAATCCTTATAGTAATTCTACGTATCAGGAGGGATTGACGATGAATGTTTACTTAGTCATTTTCAACATTATGATGTTGCTGTTGCTGATTGGTGTTTTAGCCTATATGCAAAAGAAGCATATCTCCTTCTCCAAGCGGGTGTTTACGGCTCTTGGACTCGGAATCGTCTTTGGATTCGCATTGCAGTTAGTGTACGGGGCTAGTTCCACGATCATCCAACAGTCCACCCAATGGTTTGACATTGTCGGCACAGGATATGTCAAGCTATTGCAAATGATTGTTATGCCATTAGTGTTCATTTCTATCGTGATGGCGTTTACTAAACTTTCTGTCACTAATCATTTAGGGAAAATTGCCACGCTCATTATCGGTTTATTATTGGGCACTACAGCGATTGCCGCTTCGATCGGCATCATGTCCGCATTAGGATTTCAATTAGAAGCCGTGGACATTCCTTCTGGCGAAGCGGAACAGATGCGTGGACAAGAATTAGAGCAAAAATATGAGCAGATTCAAACTCTATCTTTCCCGCAAAAAATGATCGAACTGCTGCCCGCCAATCCATTTTTAGACTTCACGGGACAACGCAGCACATCGACGATAGCGGTTGTGATTTTCGCCGCCTTTGTCGGCATGGCGTATTTAGGGGTTGCCAGAAAACAGCCTGAACAAGCGGAAATGTTCAAAAAAATAGTGGATGCCTTGTACGCGATTGTCATGCGTATCGTCACGTTGGTGCTCCGCTTAACGCCTTACGGAATTTTAGCCATCATGTCCCGAATCACTGCGACAAGCGATGTAAACACAATCGCAAAACTAGGGAAATTTGTCGTTGCTTCCTATATGGCACTCTTCGTGATGTTTGCCGTTCATTTGATCATTTTAGCACTGGCCGGATTAAACCCGATTACTTACATAAAAAAAGTGCTGCCCGTACTGTCGTTTGCATTCACTTCCCGTTCAAGCGCGGCTACTCTTCCTTTGAATATAAAAGCACAAACAACCGCGCTTGGCGTTCCAGAAGGCGTCGCCAACTTTGCCGGCTCATTTGGGCTGTCAATTGGGCAAAATGGCTGTGCTGGCATTTATCCTGCCATGCTTGCTGTGATGATCGCGCCAACCGTCAACATCGATCCAACTTCTCCTTCCTTTATTTTGACGCTGATTCTAGTCGTCACCATCAGTTCATTTGGGGTTGCAGGCGTTGGCGGTGGGGCTACGTTTGCGGCGATTTTAGTGTTATCAACGATGAATCTGCCAGTAGCATTAGCAGGATTGCTCATTTCCGTAGAGCCATTGATTGACATGGGAAGAACCGCCTTAAACGTCAGTGGAAGCATGACCGCCGGTATCGTCACCAGCCGCATCACTAAAGAATTGAATGTCCATGTCTATAACGAAGAAACGAAAAAACTAGAAGCATGAGGTTTAAGACGCTGGTGATTTAGTGTAAAACGCCGCTGTTCCAACCTACTTCTCAATTAGAGAAACTTTGCAGAATGATCTTTCTTTTTTACATGAAGATGCCGCTCATTGATGTGCGACACAGCGGTTTTCCACCAGCCTTTTAGGTTTCTCACTTTCTCGCACGCCCCCAACTGCACTTAGCATATAGCGCCGTTGGGAATTTTGATGAATGAAAGCTGTCAACAAAAATTGAAAAGCCTACTATCTCACTTCGTACCGTGGCCTCTTGAGAGGGAGGGCGGTTGGGGCAGCCCCTCCCCTTCTCAAGAGGAAAAATGCCTCTTATATCGCAACTTATAGGTGAGAAAGGTTGCTGCTTTTGCTCATCTACAGTTTTCTCCTACTACTTCTAAGGAACAATTTGAAGATGGTATATGGACTCTCACTTTTCTCATATCATCACCTTTTTTATATTTTATTTTCTTGAACAGGCTCAGAAAAAAACAACAGACCGTGAACAGTCAACTTTGCTTCTGTCCCAATTGTATTAACAATCTTTTGCAGTCGGTCCAAATTGTACATGTAGAGTTCTTCAAGCGTTTCTTTTTCTGTATTGTTTCCACGGTTTTGTTTCAATGTTTAAGACGAAGCAGGTTTAGTGTATAATGCGAGTATGCCGAGAGTCTGATGTAAAACAAAATTCCAACTTATATAGGTAGAGTAGAATGATATTTTTAACCTACTTAAACCTTCACACATTCTCAATAAAACAAACGCAGCATGAAGAATTCGATTGAGCCATCTTTTATCAGATCTTATTGGTTACTTTCATAATTTATTATTGTGGTTCTGGAGTTGTGTCAAAAATTTTTTAAGTAAAGCTCTGTAAAAGAATCTACTTCTAGTTGATTTTGATAATCTCCAATCTTTATACTACTTTTTGTAACTGTTCATTTTCCATAACTCTCACCTGAAGGACTAATTGATTTCTCTTTTTGTGTGCTTCGAACAATGCCCGGAATGAAAATTCCTGTCATGATAAGGGAAATAATAGAAATTACGACTAAGGTAAAAGATAAAGATAGATGGGAAATAATCCAACCTGCTAAAAATGAACCTAAAGCCATCCCGCCTACAGTCAAGGCATCAACTGCTGAGTAAACTCTACCTGCATTACTGTCGTTAGTAACCTGCTGAATCATTGTCCATAACGGAGCATCAGCAATGTTCGCAAAAATACCCATTAGGGTTACAGATCCATATACTACTAAAGTAGCGATGAGTAGACTAAAACTATAGGTAGAACTAATGGAGCAAAGAAGAACAGACAAACTCAGTCCTATAACACCAATTATTGCAGATGTTCCTAGTCGTTTGCTTCCAATCCAAGCACCAATGAATACACCCAGTACAGAACCAGCTCCTACTGCAGAATTTAGATAACCAATTCCTGCATCTCCTTGCTGTAGTAGTTTGGATAGTTCAGGGATGAATACCCATGTGGCTCCTACTACTAAATGCGAGGTAATAAGAAAAAAAGTAATTGAACGTGCTTTCGAAACTCTTATAACAAAGGATAACCCTTCTGTAATCTCTCTAAATTTAGTTGTATAACTGTTAGCCATATCTTTCTTAGCGCCCTCAATCTTATTTAGACTACTTGGTAGAGCTAAACTACATAATAGACTTAACAGAAAGGAAATTCCATTAATTAGAAATGTCCAACTCACTCCCCCCATTTTCATAGCTAGTCCAGCTATAACTGGAGCAATTGTTAAAGACGTAGTTCCAATTATATTAGTTAGAGCATTTAATGATAAAAGAAATTCTTTTTCCACTAATTTTGGAATTACCACTAATCTAGCAGAGCGATTAATTAGACCAAATATGACAACTAATAAAATAAGAGTAATATACAGCGAAATAGAATTTATTTGTTGAATTGAGAGGAAACTTAAGATAAACATCAGTATCCCATTTAGAAGATCTGTAATTAGCATCAGTGATTTTCTGGGAAAACGATCCGCGATGTAGCCAGTAAACGGAGAAAAAACAATATACATACATTGCCGAATAATAATGAACGCTGTCATGGCTAAAGCACCAGCTGTATTGTATAGCAACGCTGACATACCGACGAAATAAATCCAATCTCCAATATTAGACAAAAAAGAAGCAATCAGCAGGGGGCGAGACCCAGGTGAGAAAAAGGCAATCTTAAAATCCTTAAAAAAATTCATACTAAATCCTCCCTCCTTCATGTTGATTTCACCGCTAACATGATTGCTAGGATCTCGTCAGTGCTTTCTCTTTTTTGTCACTAAATCACAAAATTTGGTGATGAACCAAAAAATTAGGCTCTTCACCACAAAATGTACTTGACAATCAGGTTGTTTTCTGATCAAGGGTACAAAAAATGCGAAATTTCCTGTATGGTAAAGGTGACCAAACCATCAACCATGGAGGAAATTTCGCATGCCATCTCAGTTTATCAAAGATTTGATCACTTTACTAGACTTTCTTATTCAAGGAGAACGAAAAGAGGAAGGATGATGGATTTTTGAACGTTCCCTCCCTCCTCATTGTCCGATCTGCCCGACTTGCTTCGGACGAACCATCAAAATGTCATCGAAACGAAAACAATGGATTCATGGCTATACCAATACGGTCGGTTTATTTTGGATTGAACTTCCCATCGAAAGACGGCATTGCCCAGCCTGTTTTCTGACGTTCACCGTTTCTGATCCGGGACTTCCGTCTCACAGTATCGCGACGGAATTGTTTCAACAATGGGTCGCCCAGTTATGCATCGGAAAAACGATTCAAGAAGTCGCTCGCTTGTTACCACTCGCCTACACGACCGTAGAACGCTGGTTTTATCAATTGCCCCGGCTCTTTTACCAACATCGAATCCTACCGTCGTATGTGTGGATGAATTCGCTTTCCGAAAGGGACATGATGACGGAGTAGCGGTGATGGACACACAGACTCGGAATGTCCTTTCCATTGCTTCTGGAAAAAATAAAGAAGCCATTGTGGAGGCGCTTCAACCCGTCGCCTCCAAAGTGAAGTATGTGGTCAGCGACTTGGCTCCTGCCATGAGAAAAGCCATGGAAAAGGTATGTCCAAAAGCCATCCATGTTCTTGACCACTTCCATGTGATTCAGTTATTCACCGATGCACTGGAACGTTGTCGCAAATACCTTGCCAAAGGCGGAACCAAACACGGAAGCGTTCGCCGCGTGTGTCGATTGTTAAGCCAACGTCCAGAAAAATGAACAGAAGAAGAGAGACAGGAAGTTCGACAATGGTGCCAAGAAAGTGCTTATTTACGTGATGTCTATCAAGCCCTTCAACATTTCCGTTACGTATCCAAAAGCCAAACAAGAAAGCAAGCCGAAACTCGTTTGACCCAATGGTTTGACCGGTACCTTTTTAGCGACTGTGCCGCCGTACGCCGTATTGCCAAGGCACTCATCACCCGAAGAGACGCCGTGCTTTCTTGCATCGTTTTTTCTTACTCCAATGGTCCAATGGAAGGAATCAACAACAAAATAAAATGGATCAAAAGGCGAGGATATGGGTATCGAAATATCCAGCGTTTTACTTTGCGTGTCCGCCTAGAGACCTCTATCACATTTTAACGTAAAAATCAAGTACATCTTTTGGTGATGAACCAAAAATTAGCGATAATAGCTAGTTTTTAGAATGTAATTGATTTTTAGATTGATTTTTTGTTTTTAATAAAAACTTTTGGGTTAAATAAACGCCGATGAATCCTCCAATGGTATTTAGAATGATATCATCAATATCAAATATTCCTCTTTTGAAAATAAACTGTATTAACTCAATAAATAAACTTGTATATAAAAATACTTGTAAATAATTAAATAGTTTATTTTTAATAAATAACAAAGCAACTATACCTAACGGGATAAACATAAATATATTAGAAATAATATTGATGATGAAAATGTCATTATTCACATTTTGGTATTTAAAAAGGTTTAACAGTGGAATGAAGTTATATTGACGATGGTAAACCCCGTCCTTGAAAAACAAAATCGATACTAAAAATACTAAATAACTGTAGATGAGCAAATTTGCTAACATAAATTGACAGCTAAACAAAAAAGGAGACATGAACCCAGCTCCTTGAGTAAAATAGATGTGCTCAAACTACCCACAAGGAGGTTCATGTCTCATGAATCGATGAGCACATCATCAAGGAATCCACAAGTTTTTCATGACGCTGGGATTGGCGCTTGATTTCTCGAAACCGGTCATCAAGCATCTCGTTCATATTGTGGATGCCTTGACTACCAAGGGATTTTCGGGAACATTGACCGATGTCCATCACTGGAGTTTTCATCCCAATCATCGAACCACGCTCAGCCATTTTTTCACGAAAAGCCCTTGGGATGAAGAGACGTTGCTTCGCAAACTCCAGCAATGGATCCTTCATCGCATCCAGCGAATCGCCAAACAGGAGAATCAACCCCTTTTTGTTTCGATTGATGATACGATTTGCCAAAAAACGAAGCCTTCGTCACGGGCTGCCCGCGCCATTCAAGGGTGTGATTGGCACTACTCGCACAAAGATCATCAATCCGTTTGGGGGCATTCGCTCGTTTGGCGGATGGTGCATACTTTCTCGCAAGCGTTCCCGTTCGCCTTTCGTCTGTATGACAAGACGGCGGGAAGAAGCAAGATCGACCTAGCGATCGAGATGCTTTCCTCGCTCAAGGGGAAACGGGCTCAGCCGGTGTATGTGCTCATGGATTCGTGGTATCCGTCCCAAGCGCTCATCGAAGCCTGCCTGAAACAAGGATTCCATGTCATCGCCATGCTCAAGACGAACCGGATTCTCTATCCGAAAGGTATCGCCATCCAAGCGAAGAAGTTCGCCCGCTATATCGAGCCCAACGACACCCACCTCGTCACGGTGGGGAAGGAGCGTTACCGCGTGTATCGCTACGAGGGAGCGATCCATGGCCTCGATGACGCGGTGGTGCTGCTGGCTTGGAAGGCGGATGAACCGATGACGCCAGATCATCTCCATGTCGTCTTGAGCACCGACCGGGAGCTAGGCGATGAAGAGATCTTGCGTTATTATGCCCAGCGCTGGACGATCGAATGCTTTTTCCGGCAGGCCAAAGACCAGCTGAAGCTCGATGGGTACCGTGTTCGTCACATTCGGGCGGTGAAACGGTATTGGGCCGTGGTGCTGTTCGCCTGCGTATACAGCATCGCCGAATCTCAGCAAGACCTCTCTTCCGGCCTGGAGCTTCTTCGGTCTCGGAAAGGGCACAGCGTCGTCGAGTTCATCTACGATGCCGCGAAGCAAGATATTCCCATTGATGTGATCAAAAAACAGCTCCATGTCGCCTAAGGGGTCCCCTGTTTGTCTCTTAGGGCATGGAAATTATTGTAACGAAAGATGCTCATCTACAGTAAATAAATAATATAAAAAGAAACGAATTGTGTCCGATAGTTTTTTATACTAAAGTTTGATTTTCTAGCTCCGAATAGTAGGTTCACAACGATCCATAATACAGTCGCTAGTATTAATCTACCTGAAATAAAAATAATCGGGCTGGAAGCCACATTAATAATATAATCATCTACAAAGTAATACATGATTAATTGAGAAGTGATCAAACATGCTAAAAGAATACCAATTTGTTTTAAAATTTTAACCGTCATTGTTCTCACCTCTTAAAAAAAAAAAAAAAGATTGAAAAACTATCTCTTTTCATAATAAATCTATTCATCGCTTATATCAATTTTTCCAAGAACCCCAAACATGGATTTCTCTACATCCTATGCAGTTGCCACTTATTTCGACAAATTTTAACTTGTAGTTACCATCTGGAAGACCACTTGTGCTTAACGATTTACTAGTTACATTCAGAAGATACTTTACCAACAGTCTTCTCCTTACTATAACCAAGCCAACCTTTACGGTAAGCATCTATGGAAACAGTTCTTCCTAAAGTATACTCTTGAGAGTGGGTAATAGAGATGCTTCCATCCGATACATCCAGTGACCCGATTGTCATGACGGAAGTAGTAAAATAACCATTGTAACTGTCACTTGCAGCAAAAGCAACCGTTGCGAAAACCACGCTAAAAACACCAATGAGAGCTGCGACTCTCTTGATCATTTTACCATCTCCACTTCCGTTTTTTCAAAAAATATTGTATAATTAATATAAATAATAGTATTTTGCAGAATTTTTTTAATATGAGTCAGTCAAGACTTTGTGGAGAACATTTTTTCGGTCTACTACGGGCGTTGTCAATCACCCGTTGGTAGACCATTTTTAGGAATTGTTGTTATAAGCGCTTTCGGACTCTCATCCCTCATCTAGAGATGGGTTTTTTCTATCCATTTTTTTACACCCATCCACCGTCCCGAAGCGCCGACAATGCTTGGTAGATCGGCGTCCCCGATGACTGTTGAAGATACGGGATGTTCTGGCGCATCACCTCCGCCAACAACCGCCCTGCCTTCCGTTTGGCCTGTTTGATCCGCTCCAGCTTCGTCGGGGCTGAGGCTGCCCTCTGGGGCTCTTCCTCCTCCAACTGCCCTGTTCTCCACCCGATTCCGTCGATTTGGGCCACCATCGCCTTCAGAAACGCCCCAAGTCCTTGGTCCTTCCAGCTGCGGCGGGATTTCACCCGGTACGCGAACGGGCTCATCACACTCTCGGCGTGGCCCATCGGACGCATGCCGGCCGTCTCCACCCCTTGCGCCGACAGCCACTCCCGGTAGTCCCGGATGCATCCCGGCATCGACTCGATCCGGCGGATCATTTCGGCCAACTGCTCTTCTTTGGCTTCGTCCCCCAACGTGCCGACGGCGCTGTTCAGTTCCACCAAAAGTCCTTCCTCGTCTTGCTTCGCCAGCTTCTTCCGCACCTCCCGCCAACGCGGGTGGCCGGACAGACACTGACGAAGCTCCCGCGCCACATGGAACCGATCCAACTGAAAGCACGCCCGCTTTCCGAAATACTCCCGGCAGGCGGTAATCCAAGATGCCGCGTCGCCGTTGATGACCAACAGGTCCCGGCACGGGTCATAGGCATATTCCTTCATCAGCCACGCTTCGAACCCTTCCCACACGTCCCCCGGCCCTTCATGGAGGTAGTGGCGCCGGTTCACGAGCTCCAGTTGCGAGCCGTTCCGTCTCCATCCCTCGTGAACCGCCAAGCTTTTCTGCTCTTTCGCCCGTTTCCCTTTCCCTTGGCGGGAGATGAACAGTCCATCCGCTTCCACCAATAGCACCCGGCCATGCCGTTGGGAAACAGGGTGGTGCAGCGAGATGGGGGCCGCCAACACCAGCTGACGAATCGCCTCATGGCTGAGGACCGCATACCCCACGATCGCCTCCAACGTGCGGGCTGCTTTGCGGTAGGAAGAGCACTCTACAGCCAACTCGACTGCCGTTTCCTCGAGGCAAGGACGGATCGATTGGGCTCCATCAAAGCCCAGTTCGGCATCCAACAAGAAGGTATACACCCCTGCCTGCCGATCATACTAGTAGTTCCGGTGAAACGTCACTTCTCCAAACAGCGTTTGGAGGGTGGTCAGCCGTTTGTCTTTCAGCTGATCGCGGCGCTTGTCCCTTGCTTCCGCCAGTTGTTGATCGATTTCCTCCAAAAGGGACGCCAACAAGGTGGCAAACACGTTTTGAAGGGTTCTCAACAATGGTTCCTCCAGTTCTTTTCATAAAGGCCATTGTGTGGTAAGATGTTTCATGGACTCTCTCCCTCCTGTTTTCGGTTGATGTCAACAATCACTATCATAGCAGGGAGAGAGTCCTTTTTGCATGAGATCCGCTTTTTCCTACCGCGCTTCGCTTGGTGGCCCCGACGAGCGTCGCGAACAAAAGTTCGCAACTCTCGTCGGGGATCCTTCCTGAACGTCACCCACAAATATTTTACTCACACCAAACTGACTTGTTCAACAAGGTGGAACAAGATGACACATTTAAAAAATTAAAAGAGGCTATGGAACAACAATATCCAACCTCAACACAGGGACTCCAAGTAATTGAAGCAATTAAAGGGGAAGTTGTTTGGGATGATGGAAAGGCTCAGTTTAAATCCATTGTACTTCTTAACAAAGAGAAGCACGCAAAACTGTACATCCTAGAATCACAAAAAGACAATAATGTTTTCATGTACTATTCTGCAGATGTATCAGATCCAGAAAATACAGAAGTCCTTGGCTTAAGAACTGGTAATGGTGAAGTAAAGCAACTATTTAGAACAGAATTCGACGCAACCTTCTTTAAAGAAACAAATTATGCTGTTCAGTTGATGAATAGGGAAAACGATGTAGAAGCTGAAGCTTTCCCATTTAGCTTTTGCTTAGTTGAATGTGCAGGCACTTATAGACACTGCGGACCGGGTTGCGGAGATGGTATGTCAAAAGGTGGTGGAACCCCAATCAACGCAATTGATAGTTGTTGCCGGGCTCATGACAGATGCTATGCTAATTTTGGTTGGGGAGATGATTGTTGCGATAAAGAGCTTGTAGATTGTGTTACACGCAATAAATCGGTTGATTATTGCGCGTATCTCGATATTGTAGTGTGGTTTGGCGGAGATGCTGATAATTGTTAAGATGATCAGTTGTTAATGCTAATAAATATAAAACCATGATCAATGAGGCTGACCCCCAAGTCCGCCAAAAAGCGGACTTTGGGTCAGCCCCTTAATTTTTTCTCAAAACGATCTGCGAGACACACTCCACATGCGCCGTATGGGGAAACATGTCGACCGGCTGGACTTCGATCGTTTCGTAACCCCCATCCTCTAAAATGCGCAAGTCGCGGGCGAGAGTGGCTGGATTGCACGAGACGTAGACGACGCGCGGCGGCTTCATGGCGATGATCGTCTCAAGAAGCGTGGCGTCGCAGCCTTTGCGCGGCGGGTCGACGACGAGACAGTCAGCCCGGATACCTTCCTGATACCAACGTGGGATGACGTCTTCGGCAGCGCCGACTTCGAAGGTGACGTTTTTGATGCCGTTCAGCTCGGCGTTGCGCTTGGCGTCTTCGATCGCTTCGGGGACGATTTCGACGCCGTAGACATGCTTCGCCTTTTTGGCTAAAAAGAGCGAGATCGTGCCGATGCCGCAGTAGGCGTCCATAACCGTCTCCGTTCCGGTCAGCTCAGCGTATTCGAGCGCTTTGTCGTACAACACTTTCGTCTGTTTCGGGTTGACTTGATAAAACGAGCGGGCGGAGATGGCGAATTGGATGTCGCCGATGCGGTCGGTGATGAACTCGCTTCCCCATAACACCTGCGTGTTGGCGCCGAAAATGACGTTCGTCCGCTCGGGGTTGATGTTTTGCACGATCGATTTGACGTCCGGAATGGCGCGGATAATGTCGCGGACGATCTCTTGTTTATGAGGCAAATGGTCGGTGCGGGTGACGAGCACGACCATCACCTCGCCTGTTGCCGCGCCGTAGCGGGCGACAATATGGCGGAGGACACCGCGATGGGTGAGTTCGTCGTACGGCAGGACGCCGTAGCGCGCGGCGATCCGTTTCACCGCTTGGACGACGATGTCGTTTTTCTCCTGCTGGATGAGGCAGGCATCCATGTCGATGATTTCGTGGCTGCGCTCTTTGTAAAACCCGGCGACCAGCCCCCCTTCGCGCTCGCCGACCGGCACTTGCGCCTTGTTTCGGTAGCGCCACGGGTTCTTCATCCCGATGACGGGATGGACGGTGACGTGTTCTAGCTTGCCGATGCGGGCGAGCACTTCTTTCACGTGCTTCTCTTTCGCCTTCAGCTGGCCTTCGTAGCTCAGGTGCTGCAGCTGACAGCCTCCGCATTGACGATAAACAGGGCATGGGGGCTCGACGCGGTCGGGGCTCGGTTCGTACAGCTCGATGAGACGGCCGTACCCGTATCCTTTTTTCACCTTGATCACCTTCACTTTGGCCCGCTCACCGGGAAGCGCGTTTTTCACAAACAACGGAAAGCCGTCCACTTTCGCCACGCCGAGCCCGTCATGAGTCAAATCGGTGAATGTGACGTCATAATAGTCGTTTTTGGCGACTGGTGTTTGTTGTTTCGCCATATCGTTCCCCTTTCTGCCGATTCGTGTAAAGTTAGCGTTCCCTTCGGAGGCTGGTGATTGACTCGCACAACCGCTTTCTAGGAATCATTTCTCAAGTGGAAAAATTTGTTGCATCAACCTCTATGTTCAGGCGTTCCATCATCGATCAAGGCAAACAGCGGTTTTTCACCAACCTTTTAGGGGCGTCATCACATAAGAAAAGAACAGGCTTATGACCCTGTTCTTACTTGTTCCGCCTTTTCTTTTGGCATCAACACTTCGAGATGGCGGTATAAGTTGACAAACTCGCCCGGAAGCATGCCCCCGAATTCGCCGTCTAAGTTCAGCTGCATCGGTGAGCGGACTTTCACCCGATTCGCTTTCGTGTAAATGATATGCGGGTCGTTAATGTGCTCCCCGCGCGCCGCCAGCGTCACAAGGCGGACAAATTCGGCCAAATTCGTTTTCTTGACGATGATGAGGTCAAACAGGCCGTCATTCAGTGACGAGTCGGGCGCCAGCTTTTCAAAGCCGCCGACCGAGTTGGTCAGCGAGACTAAAAACATCATGATTTCGCCCTCAAACAGTTTGCCGTCATATTCAATGCTCGCTTCAGTGGCGCGAATGGACGGAAGCATTTCCATCCCTTTTAAATAATAGGCCAGCTGACCGAGCATCGTTTTGAGTTTGCTTGGCACTTCGTAGGTGAGCTCCGTCAGACGGCCGCCGCCCGCGATATTGATGAAATAGCGTGTTTTGTCTTCGTTCGTCACACAGCCGATGTCGATCGCCACCGGCTCGCCCGTGGTGATCACCTCGCACGCTCCTTCAATCGTACGCGGCACGCCGATGGCGCGGGCGAAATCGTTTGTCGTTCCCACCGGGATGACTCCCAGTTTGGGCCGGTACGGTTGATGAGCCAATCCATTGACTACCTCGTTGATCGTTCCGTCGCCACCGGCAGCGATCACGAGGTCAAATTCGCGCTCCACCGCTTGCCGAGCAGCTTTTGTCGCATCTCCCGGACCCTCGGTGGCATGGCACGACGTTTCGTAGCCCGCTTTTTCCAACCGAACGAGCACATCGGGCAAATGGCGCCTAAACTGCTCGCGGCCCGATGTCGGATTGTAGATGATTCGAGCTCGTTTCATTGTCCTCAACCTACTTCCTTTTTTCCATTCCACCCGTTCCCATCATAGCGAAATAATGCTTGACGCGCAACTCTGAAGAATGTCGTGAACATTGGCCGATATGGACGCGAAGGAAATGCTTTTTGTGCGATAAGCCGAACCTTTCCCCATTTATCGCGGGAAAGAAGCGCTCTTTGTTCGACAAATCGAGCTTTGCGGCGATTTGCCGTGGGAAGGAAGCGCTTTTTGTTCGAAGAACCGAGCTTTTCCCCGATTTATTGTGGAAAAGAAGCGCTCTTTGTTTGACGATCCCGACTTTCCCCCATTTATCGCGGGAAAGAAGCGCCCTTTGTTCGACCAAGGGCGCCTGACACTGTTTATAACTCGCTCTGATTCGCCTGTTCGGAAGCGGTTGGCTTGGCCGTGACGGCCGATGATGCGCCGCTCGTTGTGAGATTCTCAAGCAGCTGCTTGACATCGATGCCGGTCGATGCTTTTAACGTCTCTTGCAGGCTCGCCATTAAGTTCGTCGCATATCCCGTGACGCGGTTGGCGCCGCCGTTTGTTCCCGATCCCGTATCGACGATCGTCAGCTTCTCGATGTTCGCAAGCGGGCTCGCCACTTGTTTGGCGTATTCTGGAAGCATTTTGATGATCATGTCGAGCACGGCTGCTTGGCCATAGCGTTCGAACGCTTCGGCGATTTTTTGTTTCGCTTCCGCTTCGGCGAGACCTTTCAGGCGGATAATTTCCGCTTCTGCTTCCCCTTTTGCTTTCTCAGCCTCAGCTTTCGCCAACCCGTCGAGGCGGACGCGCTCGGCTTCCGCTTTGGCCAGCGTCTCAACGCGGTATTTTTGCGCATCGGCTTCGGCGATTTGTTTCGCCTTCTCGGCGGCCGCTTTTTGTTCGATCGCGTAGCGTTCGGCATCAGCTTTTTTCTTCACTTCCGAGTCGTACTGCCGCTCGCGGCGCAAAATTTCTTTTTCTTCAAGCTCGATTTGTTTTTGCCGCTCAATGATTTTAATTTGCATTTGTTGGGCCGTTACTTCTTGTTTGGCTTTCGCTTCTTCAAGATGGTACGCTTGGTCGGCGCGCGCTTTGGCGATGTCTTGTTCGCGGCGGAATTCAGCGAGCTTGAGCTGGTTGATTTTTTCCGCTTCGGCGATTTCCGTCAGCCGCTCGAGCTCCGCTTTGCGCGCTTCTTTATCCGCTTCGGCCCGCTTGATGCGCGTCTCTTTTTCCGCTTCAGCCGTCGCAATATCGGCGTCGCGCTTCACTTGGGCGATGCGCGGTTTCCCAAGCGCATCGAGATAGCCGTTTTTGTCGCGCACGTCTTTGATCGTGAACGAGACGATGACAAGCCCCATTTTCGCGAGATCTTGCGAAGCGACACGCTGCACTTCTTGCGAAAATTTATCGCGGTTTTTGTAAATTTCCTCCACCGTCATCGACCCGAGGATCGAGCGGAGATGGCCTTCAAGCACTTCTTTTGCTTCGTTTTCCATATCTTGGCGCGTCTTGCCTAAAAACTGCTCGGCCGCGGTCGCGATTTCGCTGATCGAACTTCCGACTTTGATGATCGCCACCCCGTCCGCCATGACGGGAACGCCTTGTTCCGTATACACTTCCGGCGTTTGCACATCGAGCTTGATCGACAATAAACTGAGCGGCTCAGCCTGCTGGAAAATCGGCACGACAAACGTGCCGCCGCCGCGGACGATTTTAATTTTGCTTCCCGATTCGTCCACGTGGACGTTTTTGTTTCCTAAGTAGCTGCCGGTGACAATAAGTGCCTCATCCGGCCCGACCGTGCGGTAGCGGGCGATAAAAATGGCAATGAGTCCGACGAGAAGCAAGACGACAACACCAATGACAATCAACCATGGCGCAACCATGACAGGTCCCCTTTCTTTGTTTTAGATGGAAAGATGATACGGATCGTGCCTCGCCACCACGGCGACGCCGTTTTCCATTTGCACGATGATGACCTCTTCTCCTGACGGAATGGCTTCATTATTTGCGCTTTTCGCTGCTTTGGCCACCACACCGCTTTGACGGGAGATGAGAATTTCCCCAAACCCATCCGGCGGCACGGACACGATCACCTTCGCCAGCGACCCTTCCAAGTCGGCATCCGTATACCCAAGCGACGCCTCAGCCGACCGAAGCGGCAAAAAAACGAAAAAGTGCAAAAGCAATACCACGACAAGCGCCACACCGACACTCAGCCAAACGATCCACCGGGACGCCCAATCGGTATACCATTCCGCCAACAAACCGACCGCGCTCGCGACGATGAAAAATGATAAGACGAGCTGCGGGCTGAACAGCGGATGGTCGGCCACATCGAACAGACCGTCAAGCACATCGCTGAAGAAAAAATACAACACCGTAAGCAACGCACTGACCACCAGCACCGCGCCGTATACGACTTCAGGCGGATAGCCGAACACCATCTCCTCCCCTCCTTTCCTGTCAACAATTCATACGACCGAAGCACCAGTTGGTTTCATCATTTTTCCATCAGCATCAAAATTCGACAAATCCATGTCCAATCCCTGCAGGATCCTTCGCTGATCAGGGGTGAGCGGTTTCCCTAACGCGCGTTGGATGTGCCCATCCGGCAGCTCCAGTAGGACGACTTTCACATACCGGAACAACTGAAAGATCGCCTGACCGGTCGGGCGGGTCAGTTTCCGGCCTCCCTCGCCCTTTCATGGGCGTTACGGGATAATGAACGGACGCACCCGGCGCTGGAAGACGTGATATGGCCAAGGCCAACAGAAACAAATCGCCCAATACCGCGACCCGTTCTGGTTTTTTGACGTAAATCTCATCCGTAAGGAACGGGTCTTTCAAGAAAGAAAAGTTCATCTCCACGGAGCGTCAGTGTATCTTTCGTCATCGCAGCGGAATCCGCCACGTCAATCCACTCGTCTTGGATCTTGGCTTGCTTCAGCTGTTCATGGACACGGGAGAGCACCTCGGGATTCCACGTTTTGTCCGGCACGTTGCCGTCGTGCCCATCGCCGGAAAACGGGATGCCGTCTTCGTTGCCGATCAGCCCGAAACCGATTGGTTTTTGTCAACGATGGTGCCGGTTGTAGCCATGCGTGATCTGCAGGGCCTCTGACGAGACCGATTCATACGCGCCGTAAACGGTCTTGTCCGTCGTATCGGCGTGGAAGACGCGAAGAGAGAGGCCTTCTTTCTTGTCGATCTGCACGAGGCAAGACGAAAGGACTTGATGGAGATTCGCCTCATACAGGCGATCGAAATGACGCGCGATGGCATCGTCGTTGAACCAAGACGGCTCCAGCCCTAGCCGAATCCGCTTCGGCCAATCGATGTCATGCGCCCATTGTTCCCAATGAACGAGCGCTTGCCGGCCGCTCAAGATATCCAGAACGATTAGTTTGACGATATCGCTGGCTCGAGTTTGGCATTGCGGATTCACGGGAACCAGATGATCAATCAGCTGAGGAAGGTCAAGATCTTTGAACAGGGCGCTTATTCTATTCAAATAAGAACTTTCATAAATGGCCCGAATTCGAACGTCCATGATGGGCAAACTCCTTTGCTTTCCTTGTGTTTCAAGGTTTGATTCGACAGGAAGATAAAAAAATCCTCCCGATTTTTGTCGAGAGGGTGCGAAATATGAGTTTTATCATCGCGCACGACATGTTTCACTTTCGCAAGGGCGGAGGCAGCATCGATCCGCCTTGGCATCCGTGACAAAGGGAAGAACAGTTACAAAAAGCTTAAAAGACAAGGAGAAAGCAGAAGTTAAGTATTTGCGGACGATAATGGTAGTACTTAATAAAGTAGATGTGTTTTGAAGGTATTGTACCTCTAAATAACTTCAATGTTTTTAAACATTTCATACAAAAGGGGGAAAAAGCACTTGTTGCCTGCAATAAGACAACTAAGTGCCTGTAGATGAGCAAATTTGCTAACATAAATTGACAACTAAACAAAAAAGGAGACATGAACCCAACTCCTTGAGTAAAATAGATGTGCTCAAACTACCCACAAGGAGGTTCATGTCTCATGAATAGATTAGCACATCATCAACGAATCCACAAGTTTTTCATGACGCTGGGATTGGCGCTTTATTTCTCGAAACCGGTCATCAAGCATCTCGTTCATATTGTCGACGCCTTGACTACCAAGGGATGTTCGGGGACATTGACGGATGTCCGGTACTGGAGTTTTCACCCGCATCATCGAACCACGCTCAGCCATTTTTTCACGAAAAGCCCTTGGAACGAGGAAAAACTGCTTGAGAAGCTTCAAGAATGGATTCTTCGCCAGATCGAACGCCTAGCCAAACGGGAGAATCAACCCCTTTTTGTTTCGATTGATGATACGATTTGCCAAAAAACGAAGCCTTCGTCACGGGCTGCCCGCGCCATTCAAGGGTGTGATTGGCACTACTCGCACAAAGATCATCAATCCGTTTGGGGGCATTCGCTCGTTTGGCTGATGGTGCATACTTTCTCGCAAGCGTTCCCGTTCGCCTTTCGTCTGTATGACAAGACGGCGGGAAGAAGCAAGATCGACCTAGCGATCGAGATGCTTTCCTCGCTCAAGGGGAAGCGGGCTCAGCCGGTGTATGTGCTCATGGATTCGTGGTATCCGTCCCAAGCGCTCATCGAAGCCTGCCTGAAACAAGGATTCCATGTCATCGCCATGCTCAAGACGAACCGGATTCTCTATCCGAAAGGCATCGCCATCCAAGCGAAGAAGTTCGCCCGCTATATCGAGCCCAACGACACCCGCCTCGTCACGGTGGGGAAGGAGCGTTACCGCGTGTATCGCTACGAGGGAGCGATCCATGGCCTCGATGACGCGGTGGTGCTGCTGGCTTGGAAGGCGGATGAACCGATGACGCCAGATCATCTCCATGTTGTCTTCGACACCGACCGGGAGCTAGGCGATGAAGAGATCTTGCGTTACTATGCCCAGCGCTGGACGATCGAATGCGTTTTCCGGCAGGCCAAAGACCAGCTGAAGTCAGGTGGACCGTGTTCGTCACATTCGGGCGGTGAAACGGTATTGGGCAGTGGTGCTCTTAGCCTGTGTATACAGCATCGCCGAATCTCAACAAGACCTCTCTTCCGGCCTAGAGCTTCTTCGTTCTCGGAAAGGACACAGCATCGTCGAGTTCATCTACGATGCCACAAAGCAAGAGATTCCCATTGATGTAATTAAAAAACAGCCCCATGTCGCCTAAGGGGTACCCTGTTTGTCTCTTAGGGCATGGAAATTACTGTAATGAAAAATGCTCATCTACAGTAAGTGCTTTAATAAATTAACTTTTAGAAATTACCTAGCCTCCTTATAAGCTAAAGCAATTTCAACTATTTCCTCCGGAGACAATTCTACATCATTCCAAAAAATCAAATCACTAGGGGCTGGATGAGGTACATTTCTTTCTAATAAATTAATTAATTCACTCACCTCTTCATCAGATAACTTTGGATCACATATTTTTTTAACAAGCTCAATCAATTCTTCCTTAGAGAGTTTATTTTCCATATTTTTCATCCTTTCTAATCTAACACCCTTTTTTACCAAAGTGGTACGCAGGGTCTAAAATGTTTTGATGCATTTTTGGTGAAGATCCTCATGCAAGGCTATTTTTATGCTTGTCTGATTTTATCTAGCACCACGGGTATATTTTAAAATCATATAGGGCGTACTAGGGTTATAACTACTCTATAGTTAAGAACCATTTATTCAGTACCCCATATCGTAAAAAAGTTAAAGTTTATGAATTTTCATATCACATTTATCTTCTTCTGCTACGTCCATCGCTGTACGTATCACTTCAAAAAATGTCTTCCCATCAGTTGTTGCAAAATAATTTGCTAAATTAGTTACTTTTGAACTAAACTGATCCCCCCACGGTGGTTTTTGTGATATGTCATCAATATCCCATATAACAGACTCTGGGGAGTATTTTGATAATTCCTGTTCAATTTCAATTAGATTAGCTTTCGCAACGGGGATATTCTCCCAATTTAATTTGTCATAATATAAATCATTCATTAATAACGGGTATTTTGTTCCCCATCCTTCTTTTTCCAAATGATATGAGATTGTCGAAAAGAATGAATGTACAAAATCGCTATGTCCTAATTCGTAAAAAAAACAATCTACTAATATTCCTACCGCCATCTAAATTTCACCTCTAATCCATTTTAAAAATAATTTCTGCTACACCGTCTGTTTTTTCATTTATTTTTTGTTTAATATCCCTCAAAACATCCCTTGTGACATTTTGACCCCTTACATCAATAATAACAGTTTGCCTAGTTTGTTCAGGTAAATCACTTATACGCTTATTTATTTGCTTTGAAACACTTCTTATTAAGTTACTTCTTCCGGAAAACGTCGTCACTTTATAATTCTTAACTTCTACACCATGACCGTTGATATAAAAATCTGGTCTCGAACTATTTTTAGTGCCATGACTTACTTCATTGCCATCTTTAAATGATACTTGTTCACGATAACTAGGATATTCTTTCCCTACATCGATTTCAGATTGTCTCCATGATGGTCTAGTTTTCTTCGTCCCCTTAGCAAGCTTCTCAGCTTCACGGATCCCCTTCTCAACCGCTTCCCCCTCAACATTCTTGATCCTGTTGAGGGTCGCATCTTTCGCCTCCCCCATCCACACCCGCGGCGCTGGGCCCACTCCGGCATACGCCGGCTGCCATGAAACAGAGGCGACGTTTCCTACTAATTCGTCCCATTGCTTCTTGAACAATCGGGCTGTTTCGGCAAGAGGGGAGCGGACGGTTTGGCGAAAGGCGATGTCGCCGATCGCTTTCATTTTATCATCGCGCACGACATGTTTCACTTTCGCAAGGGCGGAGGCGGCATCGATCGCCTTGGCGCCCTTGATCGCCGCTTTTCCAGCGACGCCGGCACTTTTAGTCGGAGGTACAATCGATAACAGCAACATCCCGCCCGCCAGCAGCCGGTCCCCGATCGACAGGCGCTCGCCGGTGATCGGGTCGTACTCGCCAAATACGCGCTGCACGTCATACCAGCCGAGAAGCTCGAAATCGACTGCCTTCATGTTGTCAGCCAGCGTCTCGTCCGCTTGGCGCATCGCCGCGGCGGTGCGATAGAGCAGCTCTTCGACTTCGTTGAGCTTTTCTTCGTAACGCCGCAGCCAATGAATCAGTTCGTCCCGCAGCGCTTCGATGGCAGGCGTGCTGACACCAGGGAGGTCCATCGCAAGGGAAGAGGGCTCCCATGACAGCGTCGTCCGCGCCCGCTGGCACGCATCTTCGGCATCGGGAATGTGCTTCGCAACCGTTTCTAATTCATCAGGCCTCAGCCGAATCATCACCCGCGCTGCTCCCTTTTATCCCCATCACCTAACAAACGTGGCATGCAACGCATTTTCTTCACTCCTCCATTTATACTTTGTATAAATGGTAACACAAGTGAATCAAGTATAAATTATGATTTTATTCCTATTTTATAGTAAATTCAGTGGTTATATATTCCTAATTTTTACATAACCGATAATACGAAATTCCTTTGACATATCCCCCTTTTCCTCCCCCACTTCTCTAAACAAAAAGAGAAACGGATTTCTCCATTTCCCTTGTCATTCCTTATTTTTCCCATTAACTATGTGCAATCAAAATAAACTCTTGCCACTCCTCCCCCTCGACCCCTCATTCTTACACCACCTAATTCCTTCCATTTAAAATAAAGTCATGCACCAATTGCCCCTTTTCCCGATTTTCGTTTCGATTTTTTCTGTCACGACTTTATTATGATGGAGAATAAAGTGGTGATAGGGAATGAGGGGGAAGGCTCGATGGACAAGGGACTCCCCTTCTCCCCTTCTCCCCTTCTCCCCTTCTCCTCTTCACCTTTCCCGGTCCTTTGGCACAACTTTGTTTTGATTTTGGCAGGAGTTTATTTTGGTTTTACATCACTGTAGATGAGCAAATTTGCTAACATAAAGACAACACTCGTTCGGACAAAATGCCACACCTCGTCGTTCCTTTGCGATGCTAAGTCCAATGAGGTTGGTGAATTCATGGCAAATACGTCTTTACTAATGTTATTTCTCAATTAGAAAAAATTTGTTGCACCATTCCTGCTTTCGCGTGTTCTTCCATTGATGAAGGAAATCAGCAGTTTTTTCACCGCCCTCCAAGCGAACTGGCCAAAATTTTTCATCGTCGTCAGATTCGATTTCTCTTCCTTTTTCATTCTTCACGAACCAGAAAATCTTGTAAAGAAATCAAATCTTTGATAAACTGAGATTACATGCAATTTCCTTTATGGTTGTAATCATAAAGGAAATTTCGTTTTTTTAGTCTGAAAGCCAAGCTCATTTTGTGATGAAAATCTAGGAGGCTGGTGAAAAACGGTTGTTTCTCTTGAGCAATGGGGAAACGCTTGAAAGGCGATCCTGATGCGACAAGGCTTATCTATTTGAGAAACGGGCTTGATAAGCGACTTGTCCCCTTAAATCACCGGTCTCCTAGGAGGCTGGTGATTGACTAGTGGATAAGGCTTGACAATGCCATTTCTCAACTAGAAAAACTTTGTTGCATCGATTCTACTTTTCACGCGTTCTCCCATTATTGAAGGGAATCAGCGATTTTTCACCGGCCTTCTCGACACAATAAACATGATTAATCCCTTCTCATATTGTAGAAGAAGTACAAATCGACGGTAGCGAATTTCTTCAAAAATAAAGCACTACTTGCACATTCTCAACTAGACAGGGGGAACAACAGATGCCAGATATGACGATATCGATTTGGACTGCTGCGGCTGGCTTTTTTCTTAGTTTCTTAGCCTACTTTTTAAAAAAATGGATCCCTTATTTATATGTCCATATCCTGACGGCTATACTCGGAAGCGGATGGATCGTCTATGTGTTCTTAAATCAAGATTTTGTAAAAACGATGACCATCTTTTTTATATTTGTATTTAGCTTTTTTAGCTCTCCGGTACCAGCACGAAGCAAAACTCAATGGAAAAAGATCAGCGATGAACTAAAAGAACAGGGAGCGAGAGAAATCGCCTTGTCTAAAAAGAAAGAACGTCTTTTCGTGGATTTCTTATTTTCAGGTTTTTTTATCCTCATTGCTGTTCTTTATTTCCTTTTCGGGCCGGATTCTCCAATTGCATTGATTCTTTTATACAGCTTCATCTCTCTGGTCGTTGGGCTGACAAAAAGGGTGGGGGTGTTTCGCTCTCTCCGTCTTTTTTACCGAGAACAAGAAGAAGTGCTCTATGCTGTATCTTTGTTTGAGACGAAAAAGTATCCACTGAAAGAACTTTCAGAAGTTAGCGTTCAAACAAGGCCGGATGTGCTGCAACTATTCGAGCTTTTTTCTTTGTTCTCTCCTAACGTGGACTATACGACCAGCATGGGGAAAACGTGGAAGCTATCTTTTTCCGGTGAAAAAGTCTATCTCACTCCGGATCCATCGGAATCAATGGCATTTCTCCATCAAGGAGAAATAAAAAAAATGGAAGAAGTTGAAGTAAAGCCTTTCTATCATCAAAAAAATTGGAAGCGTCTTTTAGGAAAATGGTATTTTGCAGCTGCGGTAAAAGGGGTGGGAATTTATGCCGTTCTCATCACACTGCTTGCTTTGCTGAGGATCGGTCCGATTATAACAACCGCTATTACAATCGTATTTTGGATATTCAACCTTTCGATTTCTGATCGCGTATTAAAAATCGCTTTAGATATGAAGAAAATAGACGATCCCGATTTGCTGCCTATCATCGAGAACGTTTTTTCACGCGCCGGCCTTTCCCATGTCGAAATTTATGTCACGGAATCAACCGAATATAACGGTTTTGCGATAGGCGCGAATATCGGCCGATCATTGGTAGCCCTGACTTCCGAAACACTGAAACTTCCTCATGAAGCCATTAAAGGCATTTTGGCTCACGAGGCCATTCATGTGAAAAAGCGAGATGTCTTGATTGGACAGCTATTGCGATTTTTGTTGATCGGGTTGATTTTAGCTAGCGTTTTCTTTTTTAATAAATATGTTCACGATGAAAACGGAAAAACCTTTGCATTTCTCGGTCTTTGGCTCTTGCTTTTTCTGTTTCCTGCTTTCCAGTCTCTATTCACACAGTGGATGGAAGTACGGGCAGATCATTTAGGAGCAACCCTGCTGGACGGTGGAAATGCTCAAATGGCTAACAGCTTAGCGATCCTGTGTGAATATCAAGATCGAGCATTGGAAAAGTCTGCGGGATACCGTGTTACGTTTGAAAAGGAGCAGGAAGTGAATCAAAAGAACAAAAAAATCTCTTCTTTAGAAAGAGATTCTTGGTTTTTCAGATTTTTGGAGTTTCAGTTTATGTCTCATCCACCCATGTATTGGCGTGTTCATTCGCTGCAAACAACAGAAACCGGCTGGAGCATCGGAAAAATCAAATTATGGTTATGCAGCCGCTTCCGGGAGTCGTTGCCCCATTGAAACTGTAGGGGAGCAGACTGAATCATCTCAATGGTCAACTGAGATCTCCTCGTGAGATCTCGTCATTGTACACATGAGACACGAACCGCGTTGTGACTCGTGATGGGCATATGCCTATGAGCTCTGCTCGGTTCGTGTCTTTTTTTTTGGTCGTCAATCGATTGGATAATTGGCTTATTTAGCGTTATAGAAACTTTCCTAAATCGTTCGAATTCGAGAACACTCTCTTTTCAATTCATCCAAATGCCACCTTAAATAATGAAGACGTTATCATCACCACAAATACAAAATTATGGCTCATCACCACAACATGTACTTGACAGACGATTCACTTCTCTGAACAAGTGTATGCAAAACATGATTGGTTTCCTGTTCTTTCTTGGTTGCATAAATCAGGTACGTGATGAAAAAATCAAGTACAACTTTTGGTGAAGAGCCAAAATTATATTAGTTTGTCATAAAGAGTTTCCGATCTCCGTGTTCCATCTTATCACCTGACAAATTGGCACCGTGACAAGAAGGGCGAACAAATACCATGTAAAACAAAATTGCCACTTATATAGTAACGAGTAAACCTAGTCAGAGTATGTCAAAGCTATATTTTTTAACTGTGTATAATTTCTCAATGCTTCTAGTCCTTTTTCTCTTCCGAACCCACTTCGTTTATATTTGCCGAAAAGCATTTGAATACCTCGACCTGCCCTATAATTATTTGGTAAAAACCTGTCCAGATTGAACCCTTTCTGCAACACGATGAGCCCTCTTTACATCTGATGGCCCAATGCTTGGAACAAACCCCAATTTAGTCCCCGTTGAATGGCTTCCTATTCCTATTCAAACTGGCGATCGTGTGAACAGGGCGAAATAGCGACGCAGCGGGCGAATACAAGCGGCGAACCGCTCCGTGAACGGCCGCCACGCCAACAAGGAACGTGACGATGACCAACCTTCACCCTCCATAGCGGCATCTATATACACGCTCATTGAAAAATGAACATTTGGCCTCTTCTGTAGCGAGTTTCCTCCGCATCGCTCTGCTTGCAGGTTGGGTCTACAGGATCTTTGCAAGAAATGATGCAGCGCTTAGGGGGGCAGGATAACGGAGGGTGAACTCTTCATATTGCATGTATATAGTACCATTGCTTATTGAATGTCATCCATGACACAAAATGTCTGCAAGTTGTGTTCTTGTTTTGGCACATTCAGGCGCGACACCGGTTGAGCCGTGCGCAAATGAAAGATTTGCATTTCCCCTGCATGATCCGACTCGCTTCCTGCGGGCGGCTCCAATAGCACATACACATAGTCGCCATGAAATCGGGCTTCCCAGTACGATGCGGGCAGTTCGTGTTTTTCGATCGGCTGGAACTGAGCGTTCAAAGCCACCCATCCCGATTTCTCCCGCTGTACGTAGCTCACCCACAGCGTGTCTCCTTGTACTTGAAGCTGATCGAATCGTGTTTCTTCCTCTCCTATATCCCTATACGCCACCCGCCATGAACGCAAATCAATGATGGTGAGACGAGGCTTTGTGGCGATGACAAGGTGGTTGCGGAAAGCCACCATCGATCGGGCGGAGGAAGTGAGCAACGGAATTTCTTTCACGACCTCACCGCGTTGATCGATCACATATAATACACCTTGTTCCTTTTCAATCGCATCGGCGAATACATAGAAATACGGCCCTACGTGCAAAACTTGAAGAACGTAAGGAGGGAGGCGTTTAGAGCCAATAAGGCCCTTCGGTAGCACCCCCCTTCCAAGCGGCGTTACGGTTTCAGCCATGGATGCCCCCATTTTACGCGCACCTGCTCACGGACATGCAGCCGTTGCTCGTCATCCTAAAAGGTTGGTGAAAAAATGCTGATTCTCTTCATCAATGGGAGAATGAATGAAAAGCAAGATCGATGCAACAAGGTTTTTCTAGAGGGGCGGTGATGAAAGGGATGGGTTGCTTCACCGCCTTGTTTCTCAAATGGAGAACCCTTGTAGCACGGGCTTCTCGTTTCACGTCATCCGCCGCGGGCTAGGGGCGGTGAAAAACCGCTGTTACACACGAATCGGCGACATTTTCATTCAGAAATGATGCTGGGTTTCTCTAGTTGAGAAACAGATGGAATCAGCAGTATTTTGCACGAAATCACCAGCCTTCTAGGTGAGAAATGACATTGTAAAGCCTATCCACGATTCAACCACGAGCCTGCTGAGGCACCGTTGAGTCGCTGAAACCGTAGTGCTGACACAGACTAGCTTTTGTTTGATCCACAAAAAACCGCCTCTTTCCCACCGATCGGATGGAAAAGAGGCGGTTTCTTCTTACGACTGGCTGTTTTCTTTCGCCTTGAGCGTGACAGAGACGGTTGTCTCAAACCCATCACGATAAATCGTCAGTTTGATGCGATCGCCGACCGCTGTTTTCGTGTACAAATATTTGCGCAAGGCGCTGACGCTGTCGATGTTCTGGCCGTTGATCGCCGTGATGACGTCTTTCGATTTCAAGCCCGCATCGGCCGCCGGTGAGAACGGTTCAACTGCGGTGATGGCAGCGCCCGTTGTCACGCTTGATGGCAGTTTCAGTTCACCAGTGCGGACGTCATCGGACAAATCTGCGACATCGACGAGCTGGACGCCAAGATATGGGCGTTTGATTTTCCCGTCTTTCATCAGCTGTTCGACGATCGGTTTGACGTTTTCGCTCGGGATGGCAAAGCCGAGCCCTTCGACGCCTGTTTCGGCGATTTTCATGCTGTTGATGCCGATGACTTGCCCCGCGCTGTTAATGAGCGCGCCGCCGCTGTTGCCCGGGTTGATCGCCGCATCCGTCTGGATGACGTCAATCTCCCAGTCGCCCGCTGAAGTGGACACCGGCATCGTCCGCTTGCCGCTGACGATTCCTTCCGTCACCGTCCGCGACAAGTCAAGACCAAGCGGGTTGCCGATGGCCGCGACCGGCTCGCCGATTTGCACGTTCGCTGAGTCGCCGAAGCTCGCCACTTTCGTCACGCCCTCGGCTGGAATTTTCAAGACGGCGAGGTCTGTCAGCGCATCGGCACCGATGATGTCCGCTTTCACTTTTTTGCCGTTCGCGAGCGCCACCTCGACTTTATTCGCTCCTTCGATAACATGGTTGTTCGTCACAATGTACGCTGTATTGCCCTCTTTTTTGAAAATCACGCCTGAGCCTGTCCCCGCTTCGGCGTCTTGCGCTTGATCGGAGAAAAAGTCGACTTGCTTCTGGATGTTGACGACGCCGACGACGGCATCGGCGACTTTGTTGATGGCGGCGATCATGTTCGTTTTCGTATTCGCCGTCGGCTGCAGCGGCAAGGCGTCGCTTTTTTGCTCAGTCGTTTGCGCCGCTTGCGTGGGGGCGGCGCTTTCTTGGTTCAACCATTTCGGCGCCACATACCATGTCGCGGCGCTGCCGATCACCGCTCCCGCGACAGAAGCGGCAAGCCACGATATGAAGCGGCCGCGCCGTTTCGGCTGCGGCGTTGGGGTTGGTTCAAATGGCATCATGTCCATCGGTCATCTCCTCCTTTATCATGAATGGTCATCCATACCCAAACATTGGACAACTTCGAGCGAAGGCCGCCAAAGCATCGGAAAGGAGGATGAAACACAACGGTGTCCCCTACATCCATCGGTCGTACACAAAGACTCGATGACATGTTCCGGCCATTGGCTGCTTTCTCTCTACGATAGTTGAACAGCATATGTCGTTCCTTCTTTCCCCCGATGTTCCGATTAAATCCAAAGCTACAAATTTCTCATTTTCCTCATCGTCATGCTCCTCTTTTTCCTCTTCGCCCATCATCATACCGAAGCAAAGTGAAAAAATGGTGAAAAATCCTCGGCAACTCGGCTTTCCTTTGCCTTTTCCATTTTCACCTTTTTTTCACGTAGATTTGCTATGATAAAAGCAAGGATGGAAAACAGGAGGAACGCCCATGAAAATATTGCTGGCGGAAGATGATCTCCATCTAGGAGAACTGATCGTTCATTTGTTGAAGAAAAAAGGGATTGATCAGATCGATTGGGTGCAGGAAGGGGAAGACGCGTACGACTACGCCATGGCGGAATTTTACGATGTCGTCGTGCTCGATTGGATGATGCCGAACGGCGATGGGGTGGAGATTTGCCGCCGCTTGCGGCAAAACGGTTACACAGGCGCCATTTTGATGTTGACGGCGAAAGACGCGGTGCAAGACCGTGTCACCGGGCTTGAATCCGGGGCGGACGATTACTTGGTCAAACCGTTTGAAATCGACGAGCTCGTCGCGCGGCTCAAAGCGCTTGCACGTCGGACGTTCGTCCCGCTCCAAGAGGAAAAAGTGTCGTTTCACGGCTTCACCCTCAACCGGACAAGCCATACGCTGCATCGCGGTGACGAGGAAATTTTCCTCACCCCGCGCGAGTTTCAGCTTCTGGATTTGCTCGTGCAAAACCAAGGGCAAGTCGTGCCGCGTGAGACGATATTGGACCGCGTCTGGGGCTGGGACGCCGACGTCTCAATGAAAACGATCGATGCGACGATCAAATTGCTCCGTAAAAAATTAAAAGACGATGTCATCCAAACGGTGCGCGGGGTGGGATATAAAATTGATCAATCAATGGAATGAATGGCGCAACTGGCTGCGCCGTTTAGGAAGCGCGGACTTGTTCCGCCGCACCCATTGGCGGCTGACGGCGCTTTACAGCGGCATTTTTACTTTGTTCTTGGCTTTGTTTATCGTCATCGCCGCCGCTTTGTTTTATTGGATCACGACATCGGATCAGGAGCGGCGCATCGTTCGCCTCGCTGAACAAGAAGCCAATACGATGGAACAGTTTTTGTTAAAGCAAAACGATTTTGACTTGTTCGATGACGAAAGTCTTGTATTGCTCAGCGAAGATCAACTCTTTTTTTACGTAATCGGCCCTAACGGCGATTTGCTTGCCGGGGATGAAGTCCATCCGCGCCTGCGCCCGTACTTTTTGCACGCCTTGTCTCGTCTAAATATGAACGCACGTGCGCCAGTTTATTTGACCGTATCATTGCCCGAGCATATGCCGGGCCTAGCCCGCGACGCCGCCCGTGACTGGCGGGTGCTCGCCGCCGCCCGTCCGCTCGTCATTCATGGCAATGTCGTCGGCATCTTGTATATCGGAATGGATGTGACCTCGTTTTTCGGGGTGTTCCATTGGCTGCTTATTGTGCTGATCGGTCTTGCCGTTCTCTTTCTCGCCGTCGGCGTGGCGCTCAGTTACTTCATGTCGAAGCGGGCGCTCGTGCCGATTGAAGAAGCGTACGAGCGGCAGCGCCAATTTGTCGCCGACGCCTCTCATGAATTGCGCACACCGCTGAGTGTCGTCTTTTCATCTGTTGAGGCGCTCACAATGGAAGAAGACGTGATGAAAAACGAGTTTGCCCGCCGTCTGCTTGACCGCCTTCGCGAGGAGTTGAAGCGGATCACGAAACTGATGAACGATCTCTTGACGCTCGCCCGCGCCAATGCGAGACACGCCGCGTTGGAACTGGCGAAACAGACGTTTGATTTTCGCCCGCACGCCGAGCGCACGTTTCAGCTCGTCGCGGAACTGGCGGCGAAAAAACAGCTCACGATGCGCTTTCACGCTCCGGAACAAGCGGTCGTGACGGCCGATCCGGACAAACTGACGCAGCTGCTGTACATTTTGCTTGATAACGCGATCAAATACACCCCAGAAGGCGGAGAAGTGACATTGTCGATCCGCACCGAGCCGAAGCAGTTCATCCTTTCCGTCAAAGACACCGGCATCGGCATCCCGCCGGAAGACATCGGCCGCATTTTCGACCGCTTTTACCGCGTCGACAAAGCGCGCTCGCGCCAACAAGGCGGCCACGGCCTGGGGCTGTCCATCGCGAAGTGGATCGTCGACACTCACGGCGGCACGATCCATGTCGACAGCCAGCTCGGGCAAGGGACGGAGTTTATCGTACGTCTACCTGCTTAGATGTTAGGGCGCGCTTGCCATTGGCAGGCGGCAAGGCACTCGGGCTTTCTTCTGAATCGGGTAGAAGATTGTCGTGCTGATTTTGCAATTGACAACAAGCACTGGAACATTTCCGCTCGAACTGAACCAGCGTTCGTTCCAACACTTTAACGCTTGGCTTCCGATAACGTATTCGATTTTCGGATTAAAATCGGTCATCTCAAGCGGCAATTTCTCATTGATGTAGGAAAACGTCGGCAAGCTGCTTCTATTTGTTGTCGCCATGATGATAGGAACGATCGTCTATTTGACTATCCAACATCGCCGCCCATTTGCAACCGCCATCGAACAAGCTTCTGAAGCGTAATTGCTTCAGAAGCTTGTTTTTTTACTATCGATCCCATTGGGATCATTCTTTCATGATTTTGATTTGATGCAAGAGACAATGAGGAAGAACGGTTTTTTCATGTTCTTTCTCACCTTTCCCACCTTCCGAGCGAAAATGAGGCGGGTTTTTTCTAGATGTTTGCTTGGTTACAGAGCCAAACGTGAGTTGACGTTCAAAAATCTCCTTGAAACATTGCCTACTCCTTGAGCAAACTTTTCAATTCCATTTCATACTTGGAAGGAACAATCCCGTATTTTCCTGTTTTTTATCGAAGATCATTGTATGATTTTCCTTAAACCAAATGTTGTAATTGAATAACCGGTCTTTCGCTTTTGGATGTTCGAGCCAAAAACGATAGTCAGGTTGATCTTCGTCGACTTTGGCTGCTTTTGACCATTCTACGAATTTCATGATTTCCTTTATTCTACTGTAGATGAGCAAATTTGCTAACATAAATTGACAGCTAAACAAAAAAGGAGACATGAACCCAGCTCCTTGAGTAAAATAGATGTGCTCAAACTACCCGCAAGGAGGTTCATGTCTCATGAATCGATGAGCACATCATCAAGGAATCCACAAGTTTTTCATGACGCTGGGATTGGCGCTTTATTTCTCGAAACCGGTCATCAAGCATCTCGTTCATATTGTGGATGCCTTGACTACCAAGGGATTTTCGGGAACATTGACCGATGTCCATCACTGGAGTTTTCATCCCAATCATCGAACCACGCTCAGCCATTTTTTCACGAAAAGCCCTTGGGATGAAGAGACGTTGCTTCGCAAACTCCAGCAATGGATCCTTCATCGCATCCAGCGAATCGCCAAACAGGAGAATCAACCCCTTTTTGTTTCGATTGATGATACGATTTGCCAAAAAACGAAGCCTTCGTCACGGGCTGCCCGCGCCATTCAAGGGTGTGATTGGCACTACTCGCACAAAGATCATCAATCCGTTTGGGGGCATTCGCTCGTTTGGCGGATGGTGCATACTTTCTCGCAAGCGTTCCCGTTCGCCTTTCGTCTGTATGACAAGACGGCGGGAAGAAGCAAGATCGACCTAGCGATCGAGATGCTTTCCTCGCTCAAGGGGAAACGGGCTCAGCCGGTGTATGTGCTCATGGATTCGTGGTATCCGTCCCAAGCGCTCATCGAAGCCTGCCTGAAACAAGGATTCCATGTCATCGCCATGCTCAAGACGAACCGGATTCTCTATCCGAAAGGTATCGCCATCCAAGCGAAGAAGTTCGCCCGCTATATCGAGCCCAACGACACCCGCCTCGTCACGGTGGGGAAGGAGCGTTACCGCGTGTATCGCTACGAGGGAGCGATCCATGGCCTCGATGACGCGGTGGTGCTGCTGGCTTGGAAGGCGGATGAACCGATGACGCCAGATCATCTCCATGTCGTCTTGAGCACCGACCGGGAGCTAGGCGATGAAGAGATCTTGCGTTATTATGCCCAGCGCTGGACGATCGAATGCTTTTTCCGGCAGGCCAAAGACCAGCTGAAGCTCGATGGGTACCGTGTTCGTCACATTCGGGCGGTGAAACGGTATTGGGCCGTGGTGCTCTTAGCCTGCGTATACAGCATCGCCGAATCTCAGCAAGACCTCTCTTCCGGCCTGGAGCTTCTTCGGTCTCGGAAAGGGCACAGCGTCGTCGAGTTCATCTACGATGCCGCGAAGCAAGATATTCCCATTGATGTGATCAAAAAACAGCTCCATGTCGCCTAAGGGGTCCCCTGTTTGTCTCTTAGGGCATGGAAATTATTGTAATGAAAAATGCTCATCTACAGTATTCTATTGATTTTCCTTTCGTCTCGAATTTCATGAATGCTCGAAAAATTTTCTGTCCTGCTTGTTACTCGAATGACTTCTGTTTTCTTCCGATTGAAATCTGTTTTTTCAGATGTTTGAAAGAACATAACTGCTCCGCATATGCATAAAAGAAGAATAGACAACAAACCATAACGTTTCCTCATGGGAAGTTCACCTCGCACGTACAAAGTTGGCATTACCAAAAACATCCTTCGTATCCTTTGCGTACCCAATCACAAGTAAATTTGGTTTGAACGGAAGATCAGAATTCCACTAAACTTCACCTAGTTGATAATAACAGGATCATTTTCCATTTCAGCTCTTAAAGAGGCAGGGTTCACATACGGCTACTCATCCGGGTCAGATATTTATGATCGAAAACCGATCAACTTAGGGTTCGTGTATTCACTTGATTAGGCGTTAGAACACGGCGCTCGGACTTTTGAAGGAAAAGGCGCTCTAGGCAGACTGGGGCGCCTTTTGTTTACGACGGCCACATGATCCGCTTCACCGTTTTTTCCAAAACGAAACGTTGCCCGCTACTAGGCGATGCCACAAGTGGAGGGCGTTCATCATCAGAAAATAAATCAACGCATTCATAACGGCATTGACATAGGGCATGACCAAGTCGCCGGCATCGCGGATTTCGATCGGAAACAGGCGGATGATGAGGACAGAGATCGCGATGATGAGGAGCGAACCGATCAGAGTACCGCCAAATCGCGCCTGTGGATGCCATCGAATTCTCGCCAAGCCGACGATCAACGAGCCGATGGCAAATGCGAGAAACGAGCCGTACGCATAATATCCGACATTAAACGTTGGAAACAAAAAGGAAAACAACAACACCAACAAAGCGCCGCCCACATCAAGCCCATACGACCGAACCACGTCTTTCCTTCCTCCCCCACAATGTCATACGAAAATCACCGTCCATCTTGCGCGGATCCCCCTAATGGATGATATGTGTAAAATTCCTTTAAAAAACATTCGCTTTTCACCTAATTTTCTCCTTCCCCTTCTACAATACAAACCGTAAGCCAGTCCACCACGGAAAAGGAGGTGAGAGGATTGAAGAAAACTCGAGCAGTCGTTTGGCTCGTGCTTGTGGCGCTCGTTGGGGTCAGCTTGCTTCATGGGCTCACGCCGCATGAAGCGATGGCGCACGGACGCCCCGAGGTTCCGTTTGACGGCGTGCATGGCGGCGTTTGGCACCACCGTCAGGCATTCGACATGGGGCCGCGCGCAGGCTGGATGCTTCCAAGCTTGTTCCTGTGGGTCATCCCCTTGCTGCTTATCGGCGTTGGCGCCGTATGGCTCGCGATGAAGCGGTCAAAGCGCTGGATCGGTTGGGCGCTGGTCACCTTAGGGGTCGCCGCCTTGTTGCCGAAATGGGTGCTGATTGCACTGGCGCTCGAACGCAACGAAGAAGCGGTCGCCAAGCTGGCACTGCGCGACAAACTGCTGCACGAGAAAAAGCGGGAAGCCTATAAGCAACAATACGATGCGATCAAAGCGAAAACCGCCGAGGTGGCCCGCCGTCTTCAGGAGCTGCGCGAACGGTATGACGAGCTCGCCGCCAAGCAGCTTGAGCTCACCGCTCGCGTCAACGCCGCCCAGGCGCTCAAGCAAATCGACACGGCGCTCACTTCGTTTTCCGCTGATGAAGCGCTGCGCGGCTTCGCCCGCATGGAAGAGCGCGTCATCGCCTTAGAAGCGGAAGCGGCCGCCGCCCGTTTCGGAGCGAACACTGCATTGTCCCCTGTGCCGTTTGAGGAAGAAGTGGAACGTGAGCTGGCAAAATGGAAAGAAGCCCAAGCGACGAACGCGTAATCCCCCTCCCCCCTTTTTGACATAGATGACCCCCTTGCCTGCCCGGCAAGGGGGATTGGTTTGTTCGCTCCCCTGTCACGCGTAAGCAAAATCATTCCCTCTTCTTTTCCATTGTGCTAAAATTATTAGAGAAACGAAATAATCCAGGAGATGACCCCGCATGGACTGGAAACGAAGCGTTCGCATTTTATGGCTGTGCAATTTTATGGTGTCGGCCGGAATGACGATGGTCATTCCCTTTTTATCGCTTTTCTTATGGCAAATGGGTATCACTGAGCATCATGCCTTAAGCATGTGGACCGGGCTTGTCTTTTCCGCCACTTTCTTATCAGCGGCCATCATGGCGCCGATTTGGGGAATGTTTGCCGATAAATATGGCCAGCGCGCCAATTTGATTCGCGCCGGAATCGGCATGGGTTTGATCACCGCCTGCATGGCGTTGACCACGTCGCCCACGGCGCTGCTTGTGCTTCGGTTTCTTGTCGGCTTTTTCTCCGGCTTCATCACCGTCTCGTTTTCCTATTTGGCCCGCGTCGTCCCGAAAGACCATAGCGGCGAGGCGCTCGGGACGCTGCAAACCGGAAGCATCGCCGGAAACATTATCGGGCCGCTCATCGGTGGTGCTTTGTCCGACTTGTTCGGCTTCCGCCCGGTGTTTTTAGTGACCGGGCTTTGCATTTTGCTTACCCTCTTGCCCGTCATCTTTTGGCTCGAAAAAGACCCGGTCGTGCCACAGACGAAAGAAAACAAGGCGAGCTTCAAAGACGTGTTCGAACACCGGCCGCTCATCATCTTGTTTATCGCCACGTTTCTCGTGCAAATCGCCGTTCTCGGCGTCAACTCGATGATGACGATTTTTGTCCAATCGTTAGTCGGCCACACTAGCAATCTCGCCTTTTTATCCGGCCTCGCCTCATCGATCACCGGCATCGCCACGATCATCGGTGCGCCGTATTTAGGGAAGCTCGGCGACCGGATCGGGCAGGAGAAAACATTGCCGATTTTGCTTGTTCTCTCCGGCTTGTTCGCCTTGCCGCAAGTCTGGACAGACCACATTTACGCCTTGTACGTATGGCGCTTCTTACAAGGGCTGGTCGTCGGCGGCGTATGGCCTGCCCTTCAGGCGCTCATCAACGCGCAAAGCCCGCGCCGCATTCAAGGGAGGGTGTTCGGCGTCACCGCCAGCAGCCGCTTCCTCGGCAACTTGACCGGTCCAACGGCCGCGGGCGCCATCGCCGGCCTGTTTTCCATCGCTTCGATTTTCGCCTTGTCCGGTCTCTTGTTGATCGTCACCGGCGCCTTGGTCGGCTATGCCCACCGCCGTGCATCCACCCCATGGCGCGAAGGGATGAAAGAAAAACTCGCCGCGTGGACGCATCGCCTTCATAGCCGGCACTAAGCGACTTAGCGGCATCCAACTGAGATGGGCACCTCACTCAGCCGGAAGCACTATATCGACACGAAGCGCTCTGGCGACATTGAACATGAAAGAAGGTGTCCACAAAACGTGGGACACCTTCTGTTCATCACCTGTCATCGTTTCATCCAACGGTTGCCCCTCTATTCCCCCGCCCATTTCATCCGCTGAAGCAACGAATACGGAATCGCCTCTCCAACGCGCCCGTTCCGCCCAGTCGTCGTTTCCGCCATCGTCAATGAGTTCCAAATCGCTTCCTCTGTCGCCTCAACAGCCGCTTGAAACAGCTCATTCATGAGCGGCGCATCATCGCGGACAAGCGGCAGCAGCGCCTGATGGACGGAATCGGCAACATGCGGAATCGTGTATGCCGTGGAAAAGGCAATGACGATATCGCCGCTGCCGTGATGAACATGACTCCCCGTCCGCGCCAGCCCCATCGCCGCCCGCTTCGCCAACCGCTTCAATTGCCGCGCATCAAGCGGCGCATCGGTCGCCACGATCATCATAATCGACCCAGGCGGCACGTCCCGCTCATCAAACGATGGCGGCACATACGGCACAAACCGCAGCTCTTCGCGCCGCCCAAAATTGCTCACGACAAGCGTCCCGACCGTATACATCCCGCCCGCGATCCGCGATGAACTGCCGACTCCCCCTTTCCAGCCGAAACACATCATACCTGTCCCCGCGCCAACCGCTCCTTCTTCCATATCCACCCGCGCTTCGGCAATCGCCTGTTTCGCATGCGCCTTCGTCACCGCCAGCGCCCGCGCCGCATTCAAATAGCTGTCATTGCACTCCCCGACCACGATGTTGACAGACCCGGCCGTGTCGCCAATCTCCGGCGTCATCTCCATCATATACTCAAGCGTTCCTTGCCAGACAGCGCCGACACTGAACGTACTCGTCAGCATCATCGGCGACTCGATCGTCCCCAACTCCTCGACTTGCACGAGCCCCGCCGTTTTCCCGAACCCGTTCAGGACAAAGCACGCCGCCGGCACCTTCTCTAAAAACCAATTCCCCCCATGCGGCAACACCGCCGTCACCCCAGTGCGGATCACCGTCCGTTCATCCCGCTCTTCACGAACCGTCACATGCCCGACCCGAACACCGGACACATCCGTGATTTGATTCCGCTTCCCTGTCGGAAGCGTGCCGATCGAAAACCCGAGATCGCGAAGTTTTTGGCGCATCGATGCGAAGCCTCCTGTCATAAATCCATTCCTCTTTTCATCATAACTTAAAGAAAGCATGAAAGTATAGAAAAAGAACTTGCATTTTCCAAATATGTGCATTATTATAGTCATAGGATCATACCACAGCAATGATCTCAGGGTTACGATGATAAGGGCTTTCTGCTTGGGCAGAATGACCCGCGGCGTTGGGGATCGCCTATCGCCCGCTTTTGGCGGGCATTCCCCACTCTTAGGCGAACGAAGACCTTGGCGGAAAACGCTAAGGTCTTTTTTACTACATTATTCCGTTATGGGAGGGGATCGAAGTGAGATACAAAATCGGCCTCGATATCGGTATTACATCTGTCGGCTGGGCAGTCATTAATCTGGATCTTCCTCGTATCGAAGATTTGGGCGTCCGCATCTTTGACAGGGCGGAAAACCCACAAACGGGAGAATCACTAGCTCTCCCTCGACGCCTCGCCCGCTCAGCCCGGCGTCGTCTGCGCCGCCGCAGGCATCGTCTTGAGCGCATTCGCCGTCTGCTCACCCGTGAAAAAGTCTTAACGCAAGAAGAACTGGACAAGCTATTCGAGAAAAAACATGAAATTGATGTCTGGCAGCTGCGCGTTGAAGCGTTAGATCGAAAACTAAATAACGATGAATTGGCCCGCGTTCTCCTTCATCTAGCCAAGCGGCGCGGCTTCAAATCCAACCGCAAAAGCGAGCGCAGCAACAAAGAAAACAGTACGATGCTCAAACATATCGAAGAAAACCGCTCCATTCTCACAGGCTACCGGACCGTCGGTGAAATGATCGTGAGAGACCCAAAATTTGTGCTTCATAAGCGCAATAAAGGAGAAAATTACACAAACACGATCGCACGTGACGACCTAGAACGCGAGATCCAACTTATTTTTGCCAGACAGCGCGAGTTGGGAAACATGATTTGCACAGAAGCGTTTGAGAATGAGTATATCGCCATTTGGTCTTCGCAGCGCCCTGTCGCCTCCAAAGATGACATCGAGAAAAAGGTCGGCTTTTGTACCTTTGAACCGAAAGAAAAGCGGGCACCTAAGGCAACATACACATTCCAATCGTTCATCGCTTGGGAGCACATCAATAAATTGCGGCTCGTCTCCCCATCAGGAACGCGGGAACTCACCGATGAAGAACGACGCCTTTTGTATGAACAGGCATTCCAAAAAAACAAACTTACCTATCATGATATACGAACATTGCTCCATTTGCCTGATGACACCTACTTTAAAGGTATTGTGTACGATTGGGGCGAACCGCTAAAGCAAAACGAAAACATCCGATTCCTTGAACTCGACGCCTATCATCAAATTCGCAAAACCGTCGATAAGGTTTATGGAAGAGGAAAGTCAAGTTCATTTCTGCCAATCGATTTTGATACATTCGGTTACGCCCTGACATTATTCAAAGATGATGCCGACATTCGCAGCTACTTGCGAAATGAATATGAACAAAACGGGAAGCGGATAGCAAATTTGGCAAACAAGGTATATGACAACGAACTGATTGAAGAATTATTGAACTTGTCATTCACCAAATTCGGCCATTTGTCGCTAAAAGCACTCCGCAACATTCTCCCGTATATGGAACAAGGCGAAGTCTACTCTTCGGCTTGTGAGCGAGCGGGATACACGTTTACAGGGCCAACGAAGAAACAAAAAACAGTGCTGCTGCCGACTATTCCACCGATCGCCAATCCGGTCGTCATGCGCGCGTTGACACAGGCGCGAAAAGTGGTGAATGCCATCATCAAAAAGTACGGCTCGCCGGTATCGATTCATATCGAATTAGCCCGCGATTTGTCACAAACATTTGACGAGCGGAAAAAAACAAAAAAAGAACAAGATGAAAACAGAAAGAGAAACGAAACTGCCATCCGCCAGCTGATCGAATACGGGCTGACACGAAACCCAACTGGCCATGACATTGTTAAGTTCAAACTGTGGAGCGAGCAAAACGGAAGATGCGCCTACTCGCTTCAGCCAATCGAAATCGAGCGACTGCTTGAACCGGGCTATGTAGAAGTAGATCACGTGATTCCATATAGCCGGAGCTTGGATGACAGTTATACCAATAAAGTATTAGTATTGACAAAAGAAAACCGCGAAAAAGGCAACCGCATCCCTGCCGAGTATTTAGGTATAGGAACTGAGCGCTGGCAACAGTTCGAAACGTTTGTGTTAACGAACAAGCAGTTTTCTAAAAAGAAGCGGGATCGGCTGCTCCGGCTTCATTACGATGAAAGCGAAGAAGCAGAATGGAAAAACCGAAATTTAAATGACACCCGGTATATTTCACGCTTTTTCGCCAACTTTATTCGTGAACATCTCAAATTCGCCGACAGTGATGACAAGCAAAAAGTATATACAGTCAACGGCCGCGTTACCGCCCATTTGCGCAGCCGCTGGGATTTTAACAAAAACCGGGAAGAATCCGATTTGCACCATGCCGTGGACGCCGCAATCGTCGCCTGCACAACGCCGAGCGATATCGCCAAAGTCACCGCCTTCTATCAACGGCGCGAACAAGCCAAAGAACTGGCTAAAAAGACGGAACCGCACTTTCCACAACCTTGGCCGCACTTCGCCGATGAACTACGGGCACGTTTATCAAAAAATCCAAAGGAGAGTATAAAAGCTCTCAATCTTGGAAATTATGATAACGAGAAACTCGAATCGTTGCAGCCGGTTTTTGTCTCCCGCATGCCGAAGCGGAGCGTAACAGGGGCGGCTCATCAAGAAACATTGCGACGTTATATTGGCATCGATGAACGGAGCGGGAAAATCCAAACTGTTGTCAAAACGAAACTGTCCGAAATCAAGCTGGATGCAAGCGGACATTTTCCTATGTACGGCAAAGAAAGCGACCCAAGGACATACGAAGCGATCCGCCTGCGGTTGCTTGAGCATAACAATGATCCGAGAAAAGCATTCCAGGAACCTCTTTACAAACCGAAAAAGAACGGGGAACCAGGACCTATCATTCGGACAGTGAAAATCATCGACACAAAAAACCAAGTCATCCCGCTCAATGATGACAAAACTGTCGCCTACAACAGCAACATCGTTCGAGTTGACGTATTTGAAAAAGATAGGAAATACTATTGTGTTCCCGTCTACACAATGGACATCATGAAAAAGGTTTTGCCAAACAAAGCCATCGAACCAAACAAGCCGTACTCCGAGTGGAAGGAAATGACGGAGGACTATACGTTCCGATTCAGCCTGTACCCGAATGATCTCATTCGCATTGAGCTTCCGCGGGAAAAAACAGTGAAAACAACCGCAGGCCATGAAATCAACATTAAAGATGTGTTTGTCTACTACAAAACGATTGACTCAGCCACAGGAGGACTGGAGTTGATCAGCCATGACAACAGTTTCTCACTCCGCGGCATCGGTTCAAGAACCCTGAAACGATTCGAGAAATACCAAGTAGATGTGCTCGGCAACATCTACAAAGTGAGAGGGGAAAAGAGAGTTGGGGTGGCGTCATCTGCTCATCCGGAAACCGGGGAAACTATCCGTCCGTTACAATCAACTCGTGATTGAACAGGAAGAAAAAGTTTCTATCCCGCTGGAGGATATTTGTTCCATTATCATCGAGGAACAAGCCGTCAGCGTAACAGCAGTCGCTTTAAGCAAAATAGCCGAATATAACATTGCATTGTTCACCTGTGACCAAAAACGGCTCCCCAACGGGGTGTTGCAGCCGTTTCAAAAACATTCTCGCCAAGTAGGCGTGCTGCACATGCAGTACGCCTACTCCAAGCCTTTTAAAAAGCGAATTTGGCAGCGGATCGTGATCCAAAAACTCGTCAATCAAGGAAAGTGTTTGGAGTTCTTGAACAAAGAAGGAGCCGACGAGCTATACCGCATCAGCAAAACCGTCGACTCCGGAGATAACAATAACCGTGAAGCATATGGGGCAAAAAAGTATTTCCAATATTTATTCGGCAATGAGTTTACCCGGCGAAGCGATTCAGTCATAAACGCAGCTTTAAACTATGGATACGCCATCATGCGTGGACTCGTCGCTCGTTCTCTCGTCGGGTATGGTTTTTTCCCATGCCTAGGAATTTACCACGATAACGAGTTGAACAAATTTAATCTCGCCGACGACTTTATGGAAGTATTGCGCCCGCTCATCGATCTATACGTAGCCCAGCACATCCAACCGGATGATGAATTTTCTCCATCCATTCGGGCAGACTTATACAATTTAGTCAATATGGACATACTAGTGAATGGAGAAAGATTGACCGTCGTGAACGCGGTAGAAGAAATGACAAAAAGCTTCGTGACCGCAAGCCGAAGCCAAAACCCTTCGTTGTTGAAATTGCCGGAACTTCTCCCATTGCAACTGCACGTGTATGAGTAAGTTTATGCGGCTGCTCGTCTTTTTTGATCTTCCCGTCGTGACCAACCGGGAGAAACGCGAATACCGGCGATTTCGCACATTCCTGCTCAACGAAGGGTATGATATGCTACAGTTTTCGGTTTACAGCCGTGTCTGCCATGGACATGAGGCGACGGATAAACACTTGGCAAGATTAAAACGCAACTTACCCCCTCGAGGATCGATTCGGGCGATGATCGTAACGGAAAAGATCCATGGGCAGCGTGATCTGCCCTCCACCCGGGGATGAAAATCCTACGCCAGTCCTGCATTTTCACGGAAAAGATCCATGGGCAACGTTTTGCCCTCCACCCAGGGATGAAAATCCGCGCCAGTGCGGCATTTTCACGGAAAAGATCCATGGGCAACGTTTTGCCCTCCACCCAGGGATGAAAATCCCCCTTTTCTTCCCATAATGAAGAATAGGCGCAAACAGTTCAACAGGACGTTATGCTTAATGGTGGCTTAGACCCTGTACGGAAAAGTGTTTGAATCCACTGGGTGCACCACCCATTGTCCGCCCTTTCCTGTGATAGAGGAAAGGTGACGACGAACGGAAAACTGCCGCATTTCTCCCGTGGATTCGCTGTTTGCGCACTCGATCATCGAAAAGGAGGATTTTCATCATGGATGTCATCTATCCTCGCTGCGCAGGATTGGATGTTCATGCCGAAACCATCGTCGCCTGCGCGCTATGGGAAGAAGATGGACACATTCAAAAGGACATTCAAACCTTCTCCACGTTCTCGAAAGGACTTGGCGACCTGCTTGAGTGGCTCGAAGAACATGGCGTTACCCATGTCGCCATGGAATCCACCGGCGTGTATTGGAAACCGGTCTTTGCCTTCCTCGAGGGCTATGTCGACTTGACACTGGCCAATCCGCAGCGGATCAAAAATGTCCCGGGAAGAAAAACCGATGTCTCTGACGCCGAGTGGATCGCCAAGCTGCTCCGCCATGGACTCATTGAAAAAAGTTTCGTCCCCCCAGCGGATATTCGCGAATTGCGGGATTTTACCCGCCTCCGCAAAAAGTGGGTCGGACAGTTGAGTTCAGAGAAAAACCGGATTCAAAAAGTGCTGGAGTCTTCCAATGTCAAACTGGGCTCCGTCCTCTCGGATCTCTTCGGCGTTTCCGGACGAAACATCCTTGCCCGGCTGCTCGAGAAGGGATACGTGGACAAGGACGAGCTGGATCAATGCCTGCGCGGCAGGCTCAAAACGAAAAAGCAGGCGGTGTATGATTCGCTGCTGGGCACCTTGACCGAACACGAGCTCCGTCTCCTTCGCCTCTTGTGGAAACACGTGGAGGAATTGGAGCAGTTAATCGAAGAAGTCGACCAGCACATCGACCGCCTGCTCGAGCCGTATCGGGAGGAAGTGGACTTACTGATGACCATGCCTGGAATCAAAAAACAAACCGCCGCCGTCATCATCGCCGAGATGGGAACCGACATGAGCGTCTTTGAAACGCCGGAACGGGTGGCTTCATGGACGGGGTTGTCCCCCGGCAACCATGAAAGCGCCGGAAAGCGAAAGAGCACGCGTACGACTAAAGGCAATCCCCATCTTCGATCAGCGTTATGCGAGGCGGCATGGTCAGCAGCTCGATCCAAGACACATCCCTTGTCCCGAAAATTTTGGTCGTTGGCGGCCCGATGCGGGAAGAAAAAAGCCCTCATCGCCACGGCTCGACGAATGTTGGTGATCATCTTTTGCATGATCTCCCGCAAAGAGTCGTTCCGCCAACCACAACTTATCTAGTATAGCCAACAGGCAGCCAGATCATACGAGATGTCCGAAAATCGGGCACCTCTGCTTTCCTATTGCCTTCTTTGGCCATTTTCAGTATACCCGCACGGATCAGGAGCGTATACAGCACTCACCCAGTGGTGGGGATTTTCACGGAAAAGATCCATGGGCAACGTTTTGCCCTCCACCCAGGGATGAAAATCCCCCTTTTCTTCCCATAATGAAGAATAGGCGCAAACAGTTCAACAGGACGTTATGCTTAATGGTGGCTTAGACCCTGTACGGAAAAGTGTTTGAATCCACTGGGTGCACCACCCATTGTCCGCCCTTTCCTGTGATAGAGGAAAGGTGACGACGAACGGAAAACTGCCGCATTTCTCCCGTGGATTCGCTGTTTGCGCACTCGATCATCGAAAAGGAGGATTTTCATCATGGATGTCATCTATCCTCGCTGCGCAGGATTGGATGTTCATGCCGAAACCATCGTCGCCTGCGCGCTATGGGAAGAAGATGGACACATTCAAAAGGACATTCAAACCTTCTCCACGTTCTCGAAAGGACTTGGCGACCTGCTTGAGTGGCTCGAAGAACATGGCGTTACCCATGTCGCCATGGAATCCACCGGCGTGTATTGGAAACCGGTCTTTGCCTTCCTCGAGGGCTATGTCGACTTGACACTGGCCAATCCGCAGCGGATCAAAAATGTCCCGGGAAGAAAAACCGATGTCTCTGACGCCGAGTGGATCGCCAAGCTGCTCCGCCATGGACTCATTGAAAAAAGTTTCGTCCCCCCAGCGGATATTCGCGAATTGCGGGATTTTACCCGCCTCCGCAAAAAGTGGGTCGGACAGTTGAGTTCAGAGAAAAACCGGATTCAAAAAGTGCTGGAGTCTTCCAATGTCAAACTGGGCTCCGTCCTCTCGGATCTCTTCGGCGTTTCCGGACGAAACATCCTTGCCCGGCTGCTCGAGAAGGGATACGTGGACAAGGACGAGCTGGATCAATGCCTGCGCGGCAGGCTCAAAACGAAAAAGCAGGCGGTGTATGATTCGCTGCTGGGCACCTTGACCGAACACGAGCTCCGTCTCCTTCGCCTCTTGTGGAAACACGTGGAGGAATTGGAGCAGTTAATCGAAGAAGTCGACCAGCACATCGACCGCCTGCTCGAGCCGTATCGGGAGGAAGTGGACTTACTGATGACCATGCCTGGAATCAAAAAACAAACCGCCGCCGTCATCATCGCCGAGATGGGAACCGACATGAGCGTCTTTGAAACGCCGGAACGGGTGGCTTCATGGACGGGGTTGTCCCCCGGCAACCATGAAAGCGCCGGAAAGCGAAAGAGCACGCGTACGACTAAAGGCAATCCCCATCTTCGATCAGCGTTATGCGAGGCGGCATGGTCAGCAGCTCGATCCAAGACACATCCCTTGTCCCGAAAATTTTGGTCGTTGGCGGCCCGATGCGGGAAGAAAAAAGCCCTCATCGCCACGGCTCGACGAATGTTGGTGATCATCTTTTGCATGATCTCCCGCAAAGAGTCGTTCCGCCAACCACAACTTATCTAGTATAGCCAACAGGCAGCCAGATCATACGAGATGTCCGAAAATCGGGCACCTCTGCTTTCCTATTGCCTTCTTTGGCCATTTTCAGTATACCCGCACGGATCAGGAGCGTATACAGCACTCACCCAGTGGTGGGGATTTTCACGGAAAAGATCCATGGGCAACGTTTTGCCCTCCACCCAGGGATGAAAATCCCCCTTTTCTTCCCATAATGAAGAATAGGCGCAAACAGTTCAACAGGACGTTATGCTTAATGGTGGCTTAGACCCTGTACGGAAAAGTGTTTGAATCCACTGGGTGCACCACCCATTGTCCGCCCTTTCCTGTGATAGAGGAAAGGTGACGACGAACGGAAAACTGCCGCATTTCTCCCGTGGATTCGCTGTTTGCGCACTCGATCATCGAAAAGGAGGATTTTCATCATGGATGTCATCTATCCTCGCTGCGCAGGATTGGATGTTCATGCCGAAACCATCGTCGCCTGCGCGCTATGGGAAGAAGATGGACACATTCAAAAGGACATTCAAACCTTCTCCACGTTCTCGAAAGGACTTGGCGACCTGCTTGAGTGGCTCGAAGAACATGGCGTTACCCATGTCGCCATGGAATCCACCGGCGTGTATTGGAAACCGGTCTTTGCCTTCCTCGAGGGCTATGTCGACTTGACACTGGCCAATCCGCAGCGGATCAAAAATGTCCCGGGAAGAAAAACCGATGTCTCTGACGCCGAGTGGATCGCCAAGCTGCTCCGCCATGGACTCATTGAAAAAAGTTTCGTCCCCCCAGCGGATATTCGCGAATTGCGGGATTTTACCCGCCTCCGCAAAAAGTGGGTCGGACAGTTGAGTTCAGAGAAAAACCGGATTCAAAAAGTGCTGGAGTCTTCCAATGTCAAACTGGGCTCCGTCCTCTCGGATCTCTTCGGCGTTTCCGGACGAAACATCCTTGCCCGGCTGCTCGAGAAGGGATACGTGGACAAGGACGAGCTGGATCAATGCCTGCGCGGCAGGCTCAAAACGAAAAAGCAGGCGGTGTATGATTCGCTGCTGGGCACCTTGACCGAACACGAGCTCCGTCTCCTTCGCCTCTTGTGGAAACACGTGGAGGAATTGGAGCAGTTAATCGAAGAAGTCGACCAGCACATCGACCGCCTGCTCGAGCCGTATCGGGAGGAAGTGGACTTACTGATGACCATGCCTGGAATCAAAAAACAAACCGCCGCCGTCATCATCGCCGAGATGGGAACCGACATGAGCGTCTTTGAAACGCCGGAACGGGTGGCTTCATGGACGGGGTTGTCCCCCGGCAACCATGAAAGCGCCGGAAAGCGAAAGAGCACGCGTACGACTAAAGGCAATCCCCATCTTCGATCAGCGTTATGCGAGGCGGCATGGTCAGCAGCTCGATCCAAGACACATCCCTTGTCCCGAAAATTTTGGTCGTTGGCGGCCCGATGCGGGAAGAAAAAAGCCCTCATCGCCACGGCTCGACGAATGTTGGTGATCATCTTTTGCATGATCTCCCGCAAAGAGTCGTTCCGCCAACCACAACTTATCTAGTATAGCCAACAGGCAGCCAGATCATACGAGATGTCCGAAAATCGGGCACCTCTGCTTTCCTATTGCCTTCTTTGGCCATTTTCAGTATACCCGCACGGATCAGGAGCGTATACAGCACTCACCCAGTGGTGGGGATTTTCACGGAAAAGATCCATGGGCAACGTTTTGCCCTCCACCCAGGGATGAAAATCCCCCTTTTCTTCCCATAATGAAGAATAGGCGCAAACAGTTCAACAGGACGTTATGCTTAATGGTGGCTTAGACCCTGTACGGAAAAGTGTTTGAATCCACTGGGTGCACCACCCATTGTCCGCCCTTTCCTGTGATAGAGGAAAGGTGACGACGAACGGAAAACTGCCGCATTTCTCCCGTGGATTCGCTGTTTGCGCACTCGATCATCGAAAAGGAGGATTTTCATCATGGATGTCATCTATCCTCGCTGCGCAGGATTGGATGTTCATGCCGAAACCATCGTCGCCTGCGCGCTATGGGAAGAAGATGGACACATTCAAAAGGACATTCAAACCTTCTCCACGTTCTCGAAAGGACTTGGCGACCTGCTTGAGTGGCTCGAAGAACATGGCGTTACCCATGTCGCCATGGAATCCACCGGCGTGTATTGGAAACCGGTCTTTGCCTTCCTCGAGGGCTATGTCGACTTGACACTGGCCAATCCGCAGCGGATCAAAAATGTCCCGGGAAGAAAAACCGATGTCTCTGACGCCGAGTGGATCGCCAAGCTGCTCCGCCATGGACTCATTGAAAAAAGTTTCGTCCCCCCAGCGGATATTCGCGAATTGCGGGATTTTACCCGCCTCCGCAAAAAGTGGGTCGGACAGTTGAGTTCAGAGAAAAACCGGATTCAAAAAGTGCTGGAGTCTTCCAATGTCAAACTGGGCTCCGTCCTCTCGGATCTCTTCGGCGTTTCCGGACGAAACATCCTTGCCCGGCTGCTCGAGAAGGGATACGTGGACAAGGACGAGCTGGATCAATGCCTGCGCGGCAGGCTCAAAACGAAAAAGCAGGCGGTGTATGATTCGCTGCTGGGCACCTTGACCGAACACGAGCTCCGTCTCCTTCGCCTCTTGTGGAAACACGTGGAGGAATTGGAGCAGTTAATCGAAGAAGTCGACCAGCACATCGACCGCCTGCTCGAGCCGTATCGGGAGGAAGTGGACTTACTGATGACCATGCCTGGAATCAAAAAACAAACCGCCGCCGTCATCATCGCCGAGATGGGAACCGACATGAGCGTCTTTGAAACGCCGGAACGGGTGGCTTCATGGACGGGGTTGTCCCCCGGCAACCATGAAAGCGCCGGAAAGCGAAAGAGCACGCGTACGACTAAAGGCAATCCCCATCTTCGATCAGCGTTATGCGAGGCGGCATGGTCAGCAGCTCGATCCAAGACACATCCCTTGTCCCGAAAATTTTGGTCGTTGGCGGCCCGATGCGGGAAGAAAAAAGCCCTCATCGCCACGGCTCGACGAATGTTGGTGATCATCTTTTGCATGATCTCCCGCAAAGAGTCGTTCCGCCAACCACAACTTATCTAGTATAGCCAACAGGCAGCCAGATCATACGAGATGTCCGAAAATCGGGCACCTCTGCTTTCCTATTGCCTTCTTTGGCCATTTTCAGTATACCCGCACGGATCAGGAGCGTATACAGCACTCACCCAGTGGTGGGGATTTTCACGGAAAAGATCCATGGGCAACGTTTTGCCCTCCACCCAGGGATGAAAATCCCCCTTTTCTTCCCATAATGAAGAATAGGCGCAAACAGTTCAACAGGACGTTATGCTTAATGGTGGCTTAGACCCTGTACGGAAAAGTGTTTGAATCCACTGGGTGCACCACCCATTGTCCGCCCTTTCCTGTGATAGAGGAAAGGTGACGACGAACGGAAAACTGCCGCATTTCTCCCGTGGATTCGCTGTTTGCGCACTCGATCATCGAAAAGGAGGATTTTCATCATGGATGTCATCTATCCTCGCTGCGCAGGATTGGATGTTCATGCCGAAACCATCGTCGCCTGCGCGCTATGGGAAGAAGATGGACACATTCAAAAGGACATTCAAACCTTCTCCACGTTCTCGAAAGGACTTGGCGACCTGCTTGAGTGGCTCGAAGAACATGGCGTTACCCATGTCGCCATGGAATCCACCGGCGTGTATTGGAAACCGGTCTTTGCCTTCCTCGAGGGCTATGTCGACTTGACACTGGCCAATCCGCAGCGGATCAAAAATGTCCCGGGAAGAAAAACCGATGTCTCTGACGCCGAGTGGATCGCCAAGCTGCTCCGCCATGGACTCATTGAAAAAAGTTTCGTCCCCCCAGCGGATATTCGCGAATTGCGGGATTTTACCCGCCTCCGCAAAAAGTGGGTCGGACAGTTGAGTTCAGAGAAAAACCGGATTCAAAAAGTGCTGGAGTCTTCCAATGTCAAACTGGGCTCCGTCCTCTCGGATCTCTTCGGCGTTTCCGGACGAAACATCCTTGCCCGGCTGCTCGAGAAGGGATACGTGGACAAGGACGAGCTGGATCAATGCCTGCGCGGCAGGCTCAAAACGAAAAAGCAGGCGGTGTATGATTCGCTGCTGGGCACCTTGACCGAACACGAGCTCCGTCTCCTTCGCCTCTTGTGGAAACACGTGGAGGAATTGGAGCAGTTAATCGAAGAAGTCGACCAGCACATCGACCGCCTGCTCGAGCCGTATCGGGAGGAAGTGGACTTACTGATGACCATGCCTGGAATCAAAAAACAAACCGCCGCCGTCATCATCGCCGAGATGGGAACCGACATGAGCGTCTTTGAAACGCCGGAACGGGTGGCTTCATGGACGGGGTTGTCCCCCGGCAACCATGAAAGCGCCGGAAAGCGAAAGAGCACGCGTACGACTAAAGGCAATCCCCATCTTCGATCAGCGTTATGCGAGGCGGCATGGTCAGCAGCTCGATCCAAGACACATCCCTTGTCCCGAAAATTTTGGTCGTTGGCGGCCCGATGCGGGAAGAAAAAAGCCCTCATCGCCACGGCTCGACGAATGTTGGTGATCATCTTTTGCATGATCTCCCGCAAAGAGTCGTTCCGCCAACCACAACTTATCTAGTATAGCCAACAGGCAGCCAGATCATACGAGATGTCCGAAAATCGGGCACCTCTGCTTTCCTATTGCCTTCTTTGGCCATTTTCAGTATACCCGCACGGATCAGGAGCGTATACAGCACTCACCCAGTGGTGGGGATTTTCACGGAAAAGATCCATGGGCAACGTTTTGCCCTCCACCCAGGGATGAAAATCCCCCTTTTCTTCCCATAATGAAGAATAGGCGCAAACAGTTCAACAGGACGTTATGCTTAATGGTGGCTTAGACCCTGTACGGAAAAGTGTTTGAATCCACTGGGTGCACCACCCATTGTCCGCCCTTTCCTGTGATAGAGGAAAGGTGACGACGAACGGAAAACTGCCGCATTTCTCCCGTGGATTCGCTGTTTGCGCACTCGATCATCGAAAAGGAGGATTTTCATCATGGATGTCATCTATCCTCGCTGCGCAGGATTGGATGTTCATGCCGAAACCATCGTCGCCTGCGCGCTATGGGAAGAAGATGGACACATTCAAAAGGACATTCAAACCTTCTCCACGTTCTCGAAAGGACTTGGCGACCTGCTTGAGTGGCTCGAAGAACATGGCGTTACCCATGTCGCCATGGAATCCACCGGCGTGTATTGGAAACCGGTCTTTGCCTTCCTCGAGGGCTATGTCGACTTGACACTGGCCAATCCGCAGCGGATCAAAAATGTCCCGGGAAGAAAAACCGATGTCTCTGACGCCGAGTGGATCGCCAAGCTGCTCCGCCATGGACTCATTGAAAAAAGTTTCGTCCCCCCAGCGGATATTCGCGAATTGCGGGATTTTACCCGCCTCCGCAAAAAGTGGGTCGGACAGTTGAGTTCAGAGAAAAACCGGATTCAAAAAGTGCTGGAGTCTTCCAATGTCAAACTGGGCTCCGTCCTCTCGGATCTCTTCGGCGTTTCCGGACGAAACATCCTTGCCCGGCTGCTCGAGAAGGGATACGTGGACAAGGACGAGCTGGATCAATGCCTGCGCGGCAGGCTCAAAACGAAAAAGCAGGCGGTGTATGATTCGCTGCTGGGCACCTTGACCGAACACGAGCTCCGTCTCCTTCGCCTCTTGTGGAAACACGTGGAGGAATTGGAGCAGTTAATCGAAGAAGTCGACCAGCACATCGACCGCCTGCTCGAGCCGTATCGGGAGGAAGTGGACTTACTGATGACCATGCCTGGAATCAAAAAACAAACCGCCGCCGTCATCATCGCCGAGATGGGAACCGACATGAGCGTCTTTGAAACGCCGGAACGGGTGGCTTCATGGACGGGGTTGTCCCCCGGCAACCATGAAAGCGCCGGAAAGCGAAAGAGCACGCGTACGACTAAAGGCAATCCCCATCTTCGATCAGCGTTATGCGAGGCGGCATGGTCAGCAGCTCGATCCAAGACACATCCCTTGTCCCGAAAATTTTGGTCGTTGGCGGCCCGATGCGGGAAGAAAAAAGCCCTCATCGCCACGGCTCGACGAATGTTGGTGATCATCTTTTGCATGATCTCCCGCAAAGAGTCGTTCCGCCAACCACAACTTATCTAGTATAGCCAACAGGCAGCCAGATCATACGAGATGTCCGAAAATCGGGCACCTCTGCTTTCCTATTGCCTTCTTTGGCCATTTTCAGTATACCCGCACGGATCAGGAGCGTATACAGCACTCACCCAGTGGTGGGGATTTTCACGGAAAAGGTCCATGGACAGCGCGATCTGTCCTCCACCCGGGGATGAAAATCCGCGTCAGGCCTGCATTTTCACGGAAAAGCAGTACGCAAAAATGCAACTGCTTCTCGGGGAACCAACAGCCCAAGAAAAGAAAATGACATCCACACAGCTGACACTTTTTTAAAAAACGGAAATGGTTCCCCCTATTGCATAGACACATTCGTATTTTTTTAAAAGCAAAAAAGCCTGCGATCCTTGAGATTGCAGGCTTTTTTGGATACGTATTATACCACAGCGATAATCTCAGGGGAACTATGACTTTCTTGCCGGGGGAGTATAAATCATCATCATTATACCACAGCGATAATCTCAGGGGAACTATGACATTCTTTTTCGTATTCTTCTTTTGTTATTTATTATACCACAGCGATAATCTCAGGGGAACTATGACCGATACGTTCAACATCCTGAGAAGCCTGTTATTATACCACAGCGATAATCTCAGGGGAACTATGACGGCACTGGCAACCCAATCCGGCCAGCGTTCATTATACCACAGCGATAATCTCAGGGGAACTATGACTGATCCATTCGCAAAGTCGTAGCCATCATTATTATACCACAGCGATAATCTCAGGGGAACTATGACAAGAGCGGAATTTATCGCCTCCATCCAGACGTAAAAATCACAACTCACTGATGCGATTTTCACCCAACAAAAAGGCGGTGGATGACCGCCTTCTTCTCTATTCTCAATATTCATTCAACAGGAAACACTAGGGTGAGATCGATCACCCTTTTCCTCTTACTCGCTCAACAAGCTTCGAACCTCTTCTTCAGAAAGATCCACCAACTGGGCAATCTCGGCGGCCGTCATCCCTTTTTGTGCCATCGTCTGAATAAGCCGCTTCATTCCCTGTTTCATGCCTTGTTCCATTCCTTGTTTCATCCCTTGCGCAAGGCCGCGTTTTACCCCTTCTTCCAGCCCTTCTTTTTTCCCTTTTTGCTCGTAGGAGATGATCAGCTCCAGCACTTTCTCTCGTTCTTTCGTTTCCATCGCCTTCACCTCGCTTTGCAGCTGTTGTTCCTCTTCCTCCGTCAACTTCACGTACGTCTCAAAAAACCCAAGCAGCAGCCGCTGCCTCGCCTCATCGAGCTCCAACCGCACTAACATGCGCAAAAACTCTTTTTTCAGCTCCACCTTCTCTCTTTCAGTATACCCCATTTGACTGAGCAGCGCAGCCGCGACCGGATTGTCCTGCCGAATGTACTCCCGCCACTGCTTCTTCCGCAGCGCCACCGGAAAAAAGCGAAACTGCAGCACTTCCCCAAACGGAAATTCCATCGAAAACACAGACGGTTCCTCGCGGAGGGAATCATAGTGGAAGACGGCGATCGGAACGATGCGGGTCCGGTAACTTTCATACAAGCGGCTGAAATAGAGGAACATGCGCTCGGCAAACGACGGCTGGACATACCCTTGCGTTTCCACGTGCACGATGATCAGCCCGTCTTCGCCTTTCAGCTTCGTCTCGACCAGCAAATCAACGCGGTACTTTTCACCGGCCGTCACATCGGTAAACAGCTCTTCGGATAAAAAGGACAGATGGTGGAAATCGATATGCTCGTGCATATCGGGGAAAAAGAGGAGCAGAAACTCTTCGAAAAACGTGCGGATCAGCTCTTTGAACAGCCGATCATGGTCAATCGCCATTCAATCACCTCAACTTGACGGTCTCTCTTTTTCTATTCGCCGTCCCCAAGGCAACATCCTGCTCACAGTGAAAAATTCGTCATAAGTGCGATAAAAACGACTACGCCACCTTCCGCGCCCGCACGGCGATGTATTGTTTCAATCCCTCATAGGTACGATAAAAACCAATACGCAGAAGCCGGGACATATCAAGCAAAGGAGTTTCAATCCCTCATAGGTACGATAAAAACGATGGAGGGCAACCGAATACGCAAGGCGAACCGAGGTTTCAATCCCTCATAGGTACGATAAAAACGATAGCGTCATCGAACAAATATGTCGGACTATCTAGTTTCAATCCCTCATAGGTACGATAAAAACTAAATGCGTTTCATTTGATACACTCCTTTATGAATTATTGTTTCAATCCCTCATAGGTACGATAAAAACATTCCTCCATCTCTCTAGCGTCTTTACCAATCATTGCAGTTTCAATCCCTCATAGGTACGATAAAAACGAAGAGAAACCGGCGGCTTTAGGAGGATTAGGAAAAAGTTTCAATCCCTCATAGGTACGATAAAAACGTTAATGTCCCTGTGCTTGTTTTCATTTGTACATCGTTTCAATCCCTCATAGGTACGATAAAAACTAGGTGTCCCTCATATTTGATACAAGCGGCACCTTGTTTCAATCCCTCATAGGTACGATAAAAACGGATATGACTTCATACTGATCTCGCAAACGGACAAGGTTTCAATCCCTCATAGGTACGATAAAAACAAGTTACGATCTGTTTTTCTTATGGACAACATCATCGTTTCAATCCCTCATAGGTACGATAAAAACCAGGAAGCCACCCGATCGCAAGAACAGCCAACTGAGTTTCAATCCCTCATAGGTACGATAAAAACTACGTGTCAGCGGTCATTTTTATGCTGGCATGACCGTTTCAATCCCTCATAGGTACGATAAAAACAACGATTCAAGCTCCTGTGCAAGAGAAAGCTGACCAGTTTCAATCCCTCATAGGTACGATAAAAACAGCAGTTCCCCTTCCGTGTATTCTGCATCCTTGTCGGTTTCAATCCCTCATAGGTACGATAAAAACCATTGATTGACCATGTGTTTGAAAATGCGGACGCATGTTTCAATCCCTCATAGGTACGATAAAAACTTGGAGATGAAATTGTCATTGAAGCAATGAAACGAGCGCTGTTTCAATCCCTCATAGGTACGATAAAAACCCAACAATCGCTTTGTTTCCGTTCGTTCCGGCCAAGGAGGTTTCAATCCCTCATAGGTACGATAAAAACGGAAAAGTTGTTGCTGTTGCCGACTTAGTATCAATGTTTCAATCCCTCATAGGTACGATAAAAACTTTTTACTCCGTTCCAAACCGTTTCCGCCGTTGATTTGTTTCAATCCCTCATAGGTACGATAAAAACGAAATCACCTCCTCATATTGTTTATACCTCACCATGTTTCAATCCCTCATAGGTACGATAAAAACTTTTTGGTGTGTAATACACCCATAGCGGCACGATGGTTTCAATCCCTCATAGGTACGATAAAAACGGATTGTCGCCTGTGCCATTCGATTCGTCGCCGAAAGTTTCAATCCCTCATAGGTACGATAAAAACGCCACGGCTTTTCGCTCGTACTCCTAGGTTGGTGCGCGTTTCAATCCCTCATAGGTACGATAAAAACATAAATTTTTATATTTACATCACAGTTTACATGCAGTTTCAATCCCTCATAGGTACGATAAAAACGAAGTGGCCGATTTGCCGGCTGAAATCCCTTTCCTGGTTTCAATCCCTCATAGGTACGATAAAAACCAACGCCATCGGAAGTAGCACGTAAAACTCGTCAAGGTTTCAATCCCTCATAGGTACGATAAAAACTATAATGATGGCACTCCGGTTGCTGCAAAAGTACTTGTTTCAATCCCTCATAGGTACGATAAAAACTTTTCAGCCCCTCCTACCCAGAGGGTACGTCCAGAGTTTCAATCCCTCATAGGTACGATAAAAACGTTTTGACAAGTGCGGCTTGTCATCGAGATTGATTAGTTTCAATCCCTCATAGGTACGATAAAAACTTCTTGTCACTATCGATTTTGAAAAACAGAAAGCCGTTTCAATCCCTCATAGGTACGATAAAAACCTTCGTGCCGACGATAAAGGGAGCGATCCCGACAAACTAGTTTCAATCCCTCATAGGTACGATAAAAACCCAAAAAGTGTTGTCATATCAACCTTTTCTCTTCAACGTCATTATCAGAATAACACGTTTCGAAGATTCTGTCAATCAAGTTCAACCATGATGGCTGTAGGGATCAAGCGATCAAAACCAATGTCGTCGACCCCCTAGGTTTTTTGCACGATTGGAGGTCGACGACAATTAGAATGGCTCACTCGCTGATTAACCGAAACATGCCGAATCCTTGGGAATTGCGGCTGCCTAGGCCAACGTGGTATAGAAACGTCAGTTGTTCGGGAGAAGAGGAAAGACGATAATGGCCTAACCAGCCGGTAATATACATATCTTTGAATCTTGTTACCACTCGATGACGGTGGTGGACATGGACAGGCTCGATCATCAATCGCTCTTCTGGCTCGACGCCATAGTACGCTTCGTATTTATGGCGGAAATTCAGCTCCACGAGGTGGGGAAAGACGTCGTCGTCCGGCCCGAAAAAATGCGTTTTCTTTTTGCCATCGATCGTTTCATACGTGCTGTATACGGTGAGCGGGGAGAGCATGGCCACCTCGATGGTGTTTTGGGCAATTTCCACCTTGTCCATCTTCACGCTTTTGACCTCGACCGGCTGATCGTAAAGCCAAATCTCCCGCCGCAGCAACAACTGCTGTCCGAGCTGCTCGGTCAAATCCGGGAGGATCGTGTCGATATGCCATTGGAAATCGTCCAAAAATCGGATCGTTTTCTTTCCCCCATCGACTTCATGCTTTCCAAATAGACGGCTAAATGTAAACAGTTTAAACGATCGCTTCCCATGGCGAAAGCCGATCTCATGCAAAAACGTCGCGAATCGTTCGCTTTCTAGCGACCGATACAACAGGCCTTGCAACAAATGCTGATAATGAAGCGGCAGCGACACCGGGCCCTGCCGCCCGTTCATCGTAATGGTCAGTCTCATGTGAATACCCTGCCTTCTGATAAATACCGTTTCTTCATTGTAGGAGGAACTCATCTCCCTAAAAAACGAAAGGATGATGGTGATGAAAGCCGTTTCTTCATTGTAGGAGGAACTCATCCCCAACCGAGTCAACGAGGCGCAACTTCAAGCGGACGAGTTCTTCTTCATTGTTATAAGATGAACTCATCCCCGCCCTTTTTCACCCCCATTTCTTCTCTTTTCGAGTACTTTTGGGTGCGAAACGTGTAAAAAATGACCGAGTCCTCATCAGGTTCCATGAGTTGGCGCAGTTCCATCTTTAACTTTTCATAATTCGCCGTTGTGATTTCCCCTTCAAACACCGAGTTTTGCACCCAATGAAGATATTTACGAGCAATTTTCAACGCTTTGGCCACACGCTTTTCGTTAAAATCGTACACGAGAATCACAAACACAGTGCTTCCACCTACCAACGAGCTACATAAGGCTCGTACGTTTTTTCACCGAGAAGATGCTTTTGAACTTTATATAACTCAAGGCGAATGAGACGACGATACGATACAGACTTCCCGAGATGACGATGTTGAACCGTCGTCTGCATTTTCTTCTCCAATTCACTGACAAATAACTTTCTTCCTTCTTCATTTAACAAAATGCCGTCGGTTAATTTCTCAAAATGCTTATGCGACAACATATGTCGATTCACTAAGGTGAAAATCAAGCGATCGACAATGATCGGTTTAAAAATTTCCGCAATATCCAAATTCAATGAAAAGCGGCGAAAGTTCGTGCTATGCAAAAAGCCAATGCGCGGATCTAAATACGTTTTATAAATTTCACTCAAACACATCGTGTACACAATCGAGTTCCCAAAGCTAATCAGTGCGTTCAAACGATTATGCGGCGGCCGTTTGGTCCGCTTTTCAAACACAAAATCTGGATGGCGGATGATGGTATCGAACGAAGCATAATACGCTTCACGAATATGGCCTTCTGCCGCCATTAACTGCTCCACCGTTTCCGCCTGATTCAACCTCCCTTCTTCCCGTTCGATCAATTGCAGCGCTTTTTCCAATTCCTCCGGTTCAGAAAGGCGGGAACGGTAATACTTGAGCACCCGCTCCATTTGGCGGATGGAGCCTTGCACAAATAGACAGGCGAGCTCCAATCGTTTGGCTGGATCAATGTAATGCTCGACTTGCTTTACTATGACATGTCCGGAATTCAAATGTTCGCGCGGATAAAAGGAGCCGACGTAATAGCCATAATGATTAAAGTAATGAACGATGATCTCTTTTTGCGCCGCAAACTCCAAAAACCGTTTCGATACGTCCACTTCCCCGAAAATATAAATATCATTCGTATTTTCCACCGGTATATAACGTTTACGTCCTTCTGTTTCGAAATACAGACTATTGTCTTTGCGACGCAGCTCACCATTTTGGAAAATATAAAGCGTCTTTTTCATTTCTATTCCTCCGCCCAACAATATTCACGATAGGCGCATTTGCCGCAAAATGATATCTTTTTCGGCGGCGGCGGGACAGGCATTCGAACGATGCGGCGGATGTCGGCAATGGCACGTTCTAACTCATGCCGCCCTTCCTCGGTCCATTCAACACGTTCTTTTTTTCGCTCCTTTGGAAACAACAGTTCCCCTTTCGCGTAGATCCCCGCCTGTCTCAACGTATCTAAATAGTATAACAGCTGCATTCGAGCGCTTTTCATATAGCTTGATGACTTCTTCACTTCTCCTATAATCAACTGACCGTCTTCTTGACGGATGCGATCAATGACAATGGAACCTATCGATATTTCTTTCTTGTCCCTCTGGTAAGTTGTTTCAGAAAGAAACCTCCCAATTTCTATCGCTTCGTCTTCCTGGTCTGGAGCAATCTGATGCTTCATCAGCCAAACTTCGCGCGGACAAATGTAATAGTACCAAATGTCCGTTCCCGTCACAGGCATTTCATATTCCATCGATCTCACCTACCAAATGAGCCCTTCACTTTTCGTCCGGTACCCGAGCGCCTCATCGTAAAAATCTGACAGCGAATCGCGTCCCACATACCCGATCCCATGGACAATCGGCGGCTGGTGATCTACCCGTGCTGGAATCGCAATAACATATTGAAAAAAGCGGGTTTTAATATCAGAAAATCTCTTCCTCCGCTCCCACCGATCGCTGATTCGCAAAATGGCCTCATATTCACGAAACACTTCGCTCGCTTCCTCATCCAGCTCAATAAAGACATTGAATTTTTCCCCTTCTCCTTCAATCAGGCGAAAGCGCGACACAGGAAGGCGGTCAACGGTTTCTTCCCCATCAAAGTACAGCGTCATCATCCCTTTTAACAGCCGTTCGGACTCGTTATTGCTCATTCGTGCAGTCAGCGTTTCGAAATAGGCTGTAATCAACTGTAAAAATTCGCTTTCCTCTATTTTCGCTTTTCCTTTTAACAAAGTCTGTGTAATGTCTAAGCGGATCGCATCATAAATATAGCTCGCGTATAATCGCTTTTTGTTGTCTGTTAAGCGAATAATGTGCACCTTCCCCCCTCGCTGTCCGTGGCGGTTGCACCTTCCAGCTGCCTGCTGGATGGAATCCAAGGGGGCAAAGTCTCGGTAGACCACATCAAAATCAATATCAACCCCCGCCTCGATCAACTGTGTGCTAACGACAATCCGATACTCCCCGTTTTTCGCCGCCATGATCCGCCGCAGGCGTTCTTTTGGCGGAATATGCGTGGACAAAAACGTCATGTCCCCCTCATCTACGCCTTCGTCTAGAAAGGCACGGTATAAAGCTTTAGCGCTCTCAATCGTATTCAAAATGAATAAATATGTTTTTTCCTCATCCCACTCGATTTGCCGAGCAAACTCCTCGATCTCTACCGGCTCGTCGATGTCTGGATGCAAGGTCACCCGGGAAAGCAGTTGAAAATAGGCCGATTCATTGACAAGGGAAACCGCTTCTGGAAACCATTTTGGATCCGTTGCCGAGCTGAAGATAAAATAACAGCCGAGTTCTTCCGCCATCGCGGCAAACAAGCGGCGAACAGCCAACCAATAACGATGAGGAACGGCCTGCACCTCATCGATGAGAATAATGGAATTAGCCAACCGATGAAATTTGCGCAGTGAAGCATTGCGGTGAGAAAAAATCGTTTCGAACAATTGCACAAAGGTAGTCACAATCAATTCCGAATGCCAACCTTCCACCAGCAGTTTCGCCGCCTCATAATCAGCGTCGTACCGCTCCTCATCTTGCCTTGTGACATAACGCATATCAGCCAGATGATGATGCGCAAGCCAAAGCTGGTGATCCTCCTGCATTCCGCTCGCGGCAAAAACGTCTTTTAGAACACTTGCCGTCTGGTCAATGATGCTGAGAAAAGGAAGACTGTAAATGATTCGGGGCGTCACCCGTTGACGGCGTTCGATTTCGCGGCGAAGACGCAAGGCAAAGTGGAGACCGGCTAACGTTTTTCCCATTCCGGTTGGCAAGTTCAACGAATACACATGATGACGCAAATCGATCGGCGCCTGATCCACTTCTTGAAACGCCCGCTCTCTCCATTCATTCAACGTCGTTTTCGGCCACGATTGTTGCTGCTTATAGCGCAGAATCAAATCAGTCGGAATGTCCTTGCGCCCGGAAAACGACCATGACTGCTTTTGCAAAATTCCAACTTCTGATTTATCTGCATCAATGAGCAGAGAGAAGAGAAACAACAGTTGCAAATATGGCACAAGCGAATCATTGCTTCGATTCCATTTCATGATCCAGCGGCGCAACGAGCGAGCTTCGGCAAAAAATCGTTCAATCCACGCTAACCACACTTCTTTCGTCCAAATCGCTTCTTGTCCAACACCCAAACAGGCCATCTGTTTGGATAGTGCGGAAAAGTCTGTTGCTTCAGCTTGACGTTTCAACAACGTCTTGGCTTCGTCCCCCATCCGTTTCAGTTCTTCCAGCCAATCATCTAAATTCCCATGATGCCGCTTCACGACAAGAAACGCCAACAATCGCCAAAACTCATCCATCCCCTTTTCTTGTAAAAAAACCGCTAATAGGACAGCCGACAAAAGCGCATGGCTTTTTAATGCAGGCGGATCTTGAAAAGAATCCGGTGATTGGATGTATCGCTGGAAGAAGGCATGACTTTTGCCGATATCATGAAAAAGGGCAATCCACCGATTCACTTCCGCCAACTGTCCGGACTCGGCGAGACGGACGGACTTTTCAGACAAAAAGAGGGAGGAAAGCTGTTCCACCCCTCGCAAATGATCCGACAAAAAATAATGGGGATGAGAATACATCCTACTCTCCCTTTCCATTCGAATAGAAAAAGACAATCCGTTCTCCTTGCGCATTCTGCCAATAATAAGGGACCGAAGCGAGGAGCGGACGCGCCCCCGCCTCGAAAATCACTTCTTCATACCGAGAAACTACCCGGGCCGGATCCATCTCCCAAGCCACTCGTTCCTTGCGATACTCTTTTCCCGGCTCTACTTTCAGCGCTTGTATGTCTCTTCCTGGGATGACCGAACAAATAGGCACAGGCTCTTTGTCGATCGCTTCAACCCGATGAAAATCGTCTACAGCGACAAACTGTACATCCGCTAAACATTCACTCAATCCTAGACACGGCGTATAGACGCTTTTGTGCTGCCGAACGAAATCAACAAGCTGCGAAAATCGCTCGTGATCGTTCATATATACGTAGCAACGGAAACGAGGAAAACGCAAAAACTCTACACGAATTTGCGTTCGTGCTCCTTCCCGCCGTTGCTTTGGAACCCATATATTTCCTTTTGTATTGACATAGTTAATGCCGACTCTTGTTTTTCGTACAGGTTCCATCAGGCGTACAGCCACATTCGTCGTCTCATGGTTAAACACTCGCAAATAGTCATTATCCTCTTTTCCCACTCCAACGATGGCGCCAAGCAAACCAAAAAGAGCCGTTGGGGGAATAAACGAGTACGTCAGCGGCGAGGAAGTCGAATACATTTGGCGAAAATGGCCAAAATCGGCTCGAACATCAAATACAAGCACATTCATCGCACTCATTCCCTGTTACCGAATATCGACAGTGATTCCTTCTTTGCGCAAGCGCTCAGCCAGATTCTCGCTGCACGCAAGCCTTCCGTCCTGACGCAGCTCGATGTTGGCGATGTGTTCTTTCTGTTGAACCAAGACTTCAACCAATCGCGACACATCAAGCACATAATCGCTGACATCCCGAATTTCCTCTTCCGCTTTTTCGGTGTGAAGAGAAATATACTTATCCAGCTCTCCGATATGGAAGTACGGCTCTTGATAGGCGACGCGAAGAAGCAACCGCGGAACATGTCCAACTTTCGAACGCGAAATTAAGTTTTTCGTACCTTCCCACATCGCTTCCATCAGCAGCTCCACATCTTCTTCCGTTAATCCTGTGAAGCGCGCCGCCGCCTCATTGATAATCCCGTAAAAAGCAATGAGGGAATAAGGCAACACATATTCCTCCCGGAACGTCTTTTGTGTCATTTGCCCACCTGAGGCAAACGCTCCGGTTCCTTTGATATACTCCATCTTCACCCGATGCAGCGATTGCCCCATTTTAAATTGGACCGGCCCTGTATGGGTAATTGAGCTTTTTTCCTTTTGATTTTTTTCAATCGGCAATGTCACGCCAAACAACCGCACATCAATGCATTGACGCAGCACTTCATCATTGATGATTTTTTTCATTTCGCGTAAGGTCAGCTTCGATTTATCTAGTTTCTCGCCGTCTTTCACTAAAAAGTCTTCCGCCCGGGCCTTCGCATCTTGAATATACTCATCGTCTTGCGCAATTTCGCGAACAAAAATTTCTTGTTGACGATAGTCATATAAATAATCCCGAATCGTCCGTTTCAGCCGAACATCGGTGACAATATTCTTCCCCGTTTCCTCATCGATGCGCGGCTTGTTCCCGTCAACCGGATCGCCATTCGGGTTTGCCCATTGCACATCATACAAAAAGAGCAGCTCGGAACGGTGCTTGACCATATTATTTCTCCTCCTTGTTCGCTACGATTTCTTTGACCTTCCACGATAGGTTCATCCCGCAGGCGAAATAAAAATTCAATTCATCGACAGATAATTTCCAGCTTGGGGAAGAGGATAGGAATAAATGGGAAATTTCTTCGGCCAACTGTCGATGGCTCGCATAGTAAGACTCGTATTCTTCGAGTTTTCCGATGACCTTCGGAAGCAGCCCTTTGATCGCCTTCTCGTCCATCTTCAACCCCATTAATTGCTTCACAAATGGCTTGCTTCCTCTTTTTTGTTGCTGGATGTCAAGCAACATTTGCGTCAATGCCCCCAACAGGAAAACAGCTTGTTTTTCCGGAGACTCCAGCTGTCCCCCGTACGCATCAAACAACTGCGCAAATTTCCCTTGCACCGCCTTCTCTCCTTTCCTGACCAGCACGCCCGCCTGCTCTAAAAAAAGCACAACCGCAAGCGCTTGACGTGTTTTGTTGACAAACGACCAATCGCCAGCTTCATAATCATAAAAATCAGCCCGAAGCTGCTCCATAAAAAAGGGAGCGAAAAACGAGATCGAAAGGGGCTTCTTTTGGAATACATACTCCACCACTTGCAAAAAGTACTTATCATAGACACCCGACCGAAAAAAAGTGCGAAGAAAGCCAAAGTGAAAAGGATGGTCCCCTTCTCTATACAAAAGAGACTCCGTCGCTTTCTTCGCTTGAAACAATTCACTAATTCGCGACGGCAACACATCTTCAATCAATAACAAAATCCGCTCGGCACTTTGAATCTTCTGCAAGAACAACAGCTGAAGCGACAGGGAATTATCATAGTCTTGCATGAGCCCAAGCAAGTCTTCCTCCGTCGTCATAAAAGAATCTGCCTGCTCTTGATGAACGCGAATGTCTTTCTTTCCGTCTGTCAAATATTGAAGCAATTCATCCAATACATCCTTGCCAGCCGGAATGAGCAATGTCGGAATGACGAAATAAGAAAAACCGTAAAAGCGATAGTGCAAATGGGACTCCACAAACTTTCTTCCTTCTTCAATATGAGCTTTGCAAGATAAACAGACAGGGTAATTTCGCCACGCTTTGGCCTCGTCAAACCCTCCTGTAATAAATCCGGGCTTGTCCAACGTGTAAAACCGAAACACAGATAATTTTCCGATGACCGTATCTTTGCGCTCCCCACAAATAGCGCATACTTGATCTCGAGCCGACAACTCCATATCTTTCTCGTGAACTAGATGCAAAAAAGCATCGCGAAACGGCTCACAGTCATATAAATAGGAGCCGTTCATTTTTAGCGAAATAAGGGAACGATCGGTTAAGAGAGAGAGCTTTTCCCTCAACTCCTGCAAGATCGCTTCCTTTTTTTGCACAAGCAATTGCTCAATCGCCCGAAGAACGGGATGATCCATTTTGCGGGTAACCGTTCGAAACCAGCCAATGACTTTCTGTTCATATGTATTTTCAATCGTTGTAATTTTCGCCGTCGGCGAATAGTTGGTTCCACGAGACGAACCGGAACGAAACAAATATTTTTTGTAATCGCTCCCACATTCCTCAATCTCGCAACCTTCCCAAACAACATTCCCTTCTTCGTCCGCACGCACTGCAACAAGCACACAAGCAGGATAGCCGGGGTTCTCCACCAACTGATCCACCACTGACCCCTCTCCTTGCTTTTCAAGCACTATCTTCCCAATTTGGGCGATCGCTTCGATCAATCTATCACCCCTCTGCATCATGAGAACTAATTCCATTATACCATGTTTCAGGAAATATGGTATAAAAATTTATACTATTTAGTGATTATCAATCATCGTTCAAATCACGGACGAAAAAATTGGCACATAGCCCACACAATCGTTATGCATCAAAACTCCGTAACGCTTGCCCAACTCCAAGAGGGATCCACATAACTCCTGAAAAACTCTGTTTTATGTAAAACATCGATTAAGGAAAAAAGCCATGGACAACCTTTTTCCTTCCCCCATAAAAAATCACGCATGGTGTGATTCCCACGGAACAAGCGGCTGAAATCGAACTTCATAAAAAAAAGGCGGTGGATGACCGCCTTCTTCTTTATTCTCATACTCATTCAACAGGAAACACTAGGAGGTTGGTGAAAAACGATTGTTTCTCTTGAGCAATGGGGGAACGTTTGAAAGGCGCTCCTGATGCGACAAGGCTTATCTATTTGAGAAACCGGTTTGACAAGCGGATCGCCCCCTTAAATCACCGGCCTTCTAGGGTGAGATCGATCACCCTTTTCCTCTTACTCGCTCAACAAGCTTCGAACCTCTTCTTCAGAAAGATCGACCAACCGGGCAATCTCGGCGGCCGTCATCCCTTTTTGCGCCATTGTCTGAATAAGCCGCTTCATTCCTTGTTTCATTCCTTGCTCAAGGCCGCGTTTTACCCCTTCTTCCAGCCCTTCTTTTTTCCCTTTTTGCTCGTAGGAGATGATCAGCTCCAGCACTTTCTCTCGTTCTTTCGTTTCCATCGCCTTCACCTCACTTTGCAGCTGTTGTTCCTCTTCCTCCGTCAACTTCACGTACGTCTCAAAAAACCCAAGCAGCAGCCGCTGCCTCGCCTCATCGAGCTCCAACCGCACCAACATGCGCAAAAACTCTTTTTTCAGCTCCACCTTCTCTCTTTCAGTATACCCCATTTGACTGAGCAACGCAGCCGCAACCGGATTGTCCTGCCGAATGTACTCCCGCCACTGCTTCTTCCGCAACGCCACCGGAATGCAGCACTTCCCCAAACGGAAATTCCATCGAAAACACAGACGGTTCCTCGCGGAGGGAATCATAGTGGAAGACGGCGATCGGAACGATGCGGGTCCGGTAACTTTCATACAAGCGGCTGAAATAGAGGAACATGCGCTCGGCAAACGACGGCTGGACATACCCTTGCGTTTCCACGTGCACGATGATCAGCCCGTCTTCGCCTTTCAGCTTCGTCTCGACCAGCAAATCAACGCGGTACTTTTCACCGGCCGTCACATCGGTAAACAGCTCTTCGGATAAAAAGGACAGATGGTGGAAATCGATATGCTCGTGCATATCGGGGAAAAAGAGGAGCAGAAACTCTTCGAAAAACGTGCGGATCAGCTCTTTGAACAACCGATCATGGTCAATCGCCATTCAATCACCTCAACTTGACGGTCTCTCTTTTTCTATTCGCCGTCCCCAAGGCAACATCCTGCTCACAGTGAGAAATTCGTCATAGGTACGATAAAAACTATTACATAGAGAACAAAAAGACACTACTTTTTGATGTTTCAATCCCTCATAGGTACGATAAAAACCGATATTGGTAGTTGCGTTATAGGAGCCGGATTCAAATTGTTTCAACCCCTCATAGGTACGATAAAAACCATTTATGCCACTCTACAGCTACCCCATACGTATACGTAGTTGGAGGCGTCGCTATATAAAGAATTTGCCTTTTTCTTTCTGGAGTCATTAACTTAAATTCATCCCGTGTATCCGTTCTGTCAAAATTAGAACTAAACTTTCTCCAAAAAGCGTGATCTGACTTATATTTATCTACTACTCCATCTAGCCAAGTATATATTTCTTGAAGAGCTTCATTAAGAGAAATATCTTCTCCTTTTAACATGTACAAAACTTGTATAGTATCCGGATTATTAAAATAATATAGACCAGGTTTATTAATATTTCTTATTTCACTTCTGGTTGTCCAAGGTTCCTCTAAATAATCTCTACCCAAAAGGTCGCCTGTTGTCGCATAATCATCAGGATATAAAAAATCAGGAACAGCAGAACTACCATCTGTTGAAATACCAAAATACCTCAAATGATTACGTCCATCTACTGATTTTTTCCAAGGATAAGCAGAATCAGAATATGTAGCTTTATTCACAATAGAAGCATCTCCATAATAAATAATACCTAACTTACTAAACTGACTTACCGACCAAGAATAATATTTATTGTTCCTTATTCCTACAGTCACAAACTTCCCATTAAAGTCTAGCCAACCAGGATGTTGTTCCAACAATTGATTCATTAATGCTTTCGTACTCCTAGGAGCACCTTCAGGCGGGCCATCAGGTCCTGGATAAGCATCAGCTACTTTTCCACCTAACAAGAATAAACCCATTACCATTAATATATTTATCAACGATTTCTTCCATTTCATGTTCTCACCCCTTTACCAAGTAATTTCAGTGCCCCTACCATCACTAAAAATAGTAACATTACCTACATGTATCTCTTCTCCTCCACTAGTTAAAGATTTTTTTATACCATTATAAAGATCATTTTCACTAATTTTTGCTCCTAAAATTATCATAGCTTTTACAGCCATTCTATATTCTGCATCAGTAGAACCTCTAAATACTATATAAGTGAATTTTCCAGTTTCCTTATTTTTATAAAACTGCTGCATCATTCCACCTTTAAAAGCTGCAAAATCCGTTTCGGACTCATCAGCTCTAACCTTATAACCATAAGCATCATAAATATGTTTTACCTTACTTGCTGTTTTATTTAATCTGCTAGGTAGCTGAGCCACTTTATCAATTTTCTTAGGCTTCTCATTCATCGAAGGTTTATTACTAGAATTCAACGAATAATCTGAATTCGGTATTGCAATTTTTATGCTATTTTTACCTCCCATTGTTTGTCCACTCACTATACTCACATCATTACCCTTCGATACTTTTACATGATCTACTGAATTACTTTCTTTATTATTTTCATCATATGAACTACCTGAATCTACTTGACTACCTTTACTGGATCCATTAGATGATGCATCACCATTATTAGATGAAGATTTACCATCAGTATTATAGTTATACAATCCACCTACTGAAACTCGTTTATCTCCTAAATCTACATGATAATTTGGCTCTTTTTTAACTTCTACATTATGATCTGGTTCTTTTTTTCTTACATCATCTTTCATCGTAACTACATTTACTATCATAAAAATACCTACTAATAAAGGAATAATACCTGTCAAGATTATCAATTTTGATTTCCATTTTTCCAACATGCATACCCCCTTTATAAATAAATGTTAGGATAGTATCTATTATTATTAATAGACACTATCCTATAAATATTTATTATATTTACCAGAAAATACCTAAAAAACTACCTGTATTCTCAATAGTTAAATTTCCTACTTTTATTGGGCGCGGATTAGGATCTGTACCTACTTTTACTAAAGCTTTATATATAGCATCACTATCACCATAACCTAGTCTTTCCATAGCTAATGCAGCTAATTTATAACTTTTATCTCCTCTACCAACAACCATCTGTCTTTCCCTTTCACTATACTGATTCACAACACCATCACGACTATATCCACCAAATCCAGTATCTAATGCTTTAAATGACACACCAGCATTTCTATAAATATCTCCTACTTTTTGATCATAATAGGCTGCGTTCTTAACTTCAGATCTTATTACTAATGGCTTTTTATTTGTAGTCGGCTTCTTCACTGTCGTTGTTGGTTTCTTTACCGTCTTCGTTGGTTTTTTCACTGACGCCGGAGCTTTCTTCACCGTTAACGGTTTCTTCGGCGTTACCAACTTCTTCGAAGAAGTCTTACTTGTTACTACCTTCTTCGCCGTACTTGTTGCTTTCACTTGTGCCGATTCTACTTTCGGTTGTGACACTGGCACTACATGTACTCCTTCTTTCTTCTCTACCACTTCTTTATTCACTTGTGCTTCCGCCAATTGAATTTCTTTATTTACATCCTCTACCTTTCCTTTTATTACACTACTTGCCAAATCTCTATTTCCTGTGTTATACAAACGATGCAATACCACAATCGTTTGTGCCCTCGTTAAATGGTCTTTATGACCAAATTTCTCATAAATCGTCTTTCCAGTCTCCGATTTTCCTACTACAATCCCTTTATCTAATACATAATAAATCGCATGATCTAAATCCGACTTTTGTCCATTCGTATATGCTAACACTTGTGCCAATAATCCTTTTGTCAAAGGACTCTTCCGATAAAATGCATCCTTATATCCCATCAACGGTACTCGATATTTTGCCAATACCTTATATGTCGCATCTTGCCAACTTATTTTCTCCTTCGTCGCTACATCCGTAATCTCTTTCTCTAACGACTTATAAAAATGACCAATCATCTCCGCAAATTCTGCCTCTGTAATGACATCATTTGGTCTAAAAAATCCATTCACATCTCCTTTAATCACACCATACGAAATCGCCCATCTTATCGAATCTGCCGCCCAGAAGTCAGCTTGCACATCCTTAAACGGAGCATTACTTAAAATCGTCTGATTAAAAATCTCCTCAATCTTTACATTATTATTCACTCCATTTGTATCCGCATATACGGTATCAAACGTATAAGCAGATCCAATCGACGCCATCAACGTACTAGCAGCCGCTACTTTTAAATACTTTACGGCTCCTTTCCATGTCCTCTCTTTTCTCTCTTCCACTATAATTACCTCCCTTTTTTTACTAACCAACTTCTCTTTCTACTCTCCATTTCTCCATTTATATTCCCCCAGTCGATTATGTGTTCCTCTTATACCCTTCTATTAGTAGTTGTATTTTTGAAAACTACTGTACTATGCTTGTACTAAACGCATGTTCAGATATAATACTGTAGTAACCCCAGAAACCTTCGAAATCAACACCATTCACAGGATTCTCATCCGTTTTTAGGGATACTTTAAACGCTTGCATCAATTTTCTTAAACTTGTAGGAACCTTTTGCTCAATATTCACTATAATATAACCTCCACTACCACCTACTGGAGATGGGGGCGCACCATCAAATCCATATATTTTCGCCCTCACGTAAATCGGTCCTAACCACATATAGTCGCCACTACTCCAGTTTCAATCCCTCATAGGTACGATAAAAACTGCCAATGCTCCAAAACCTTGCATGGCGGTTCCTAGTTTCAATCCCTCATAGGTACGATAAAAACGCGTTTCCCAGACCATGCGGAGCTATCATCTTGTCGGAGTTTCAATCCCTCATAGGTACGATAAAAACCATCGCTAGCTCTTTTAATGTTGTCGACATGAACGGTTTCAATCCCTCATAGGTACGATAAAAACACTGAAAGCCTTTCTCTTCCGCTTCCCATTCAGCGGTTTCAATCCCTCATAGGTACGATAAAAACCCATAGCCATATTGGCCTTTTTCCGGAGATTTCTCGAGTTTCAATCCCTCATAGGTACGATAAAAACGCAAGAACGCAAGCGGTCAACGAACTCGAAGGCATGGTTTCAATCCCTCATAGGTACGATAAAAACAAATATCCAAAGACATCGAAGGAACCAGAGCGATGATTGTTTCAATCCCTCATAGGTACGATAAAAACCAAAACTAAAGGACTATTACCCGTTTGAAGGCATACCGGTTTCAATCCCTCATAGGTACGATAAAAACTCAAAAAGTGTTGTCATATCAACCTTTTCTCTTCAATGTCATCACCAGAATAACACGTTTCGAAGATTCTGTCAATGAAATCTATTCTTGATGACTGTAGGGATCAGGCGATCAGAGCCAATGTCGTCGACCCCCTAGGGTTTTTGCACAATTGGAGGTCGACGACAAACGAAAGGCGGTTTGGTTATGAGCCGTTAAGCAGCTGTTGAAGGACGTTGATTTTTTCTTTTTGCTTTTTGCTGGCGCTTTTTCCCCATTGGCCGATCCGTTGCCAATACGCAAGCAGCGCTTGGGCGGCTTGTTTGTTTTGTTGTTGGATGACTTGGTTATACAGAGCGTCTTTGCTGCGCTGTTGATCGGCTTGGCTGTCGGTGAGCTGCACGATTTCAGCGACAAGCCGTTCTTCTGGGGAAAGCAGGGCAAGTTTTGCTTGTTCTTCTTCCTCGCGCTTCCGCTGTTCCAGCAATGCCTGCTCTTTTTTCCGCTGTTCAAGCCGCATCGTTTCTTTTCGGACAACGGGAAGAAATTCCGTTTCCGTCACATCCTCCACATCGATGAATCGGCCATAGCCCGATGATGTTTTCGATCCAATTCCCCATTCTGTCAGCGCTGCCTTCGTCCATGCCGCGGCTTCCTCCAGCAGACGCTTCGCCTCTTCATCGTTTTGTGCCGAACGGTTTGCCGTCAGATAGATCTCCACCTCAGCGGCCGTGACCGTCCAAAACGAAACAGGGACAGGCTTTTGGTCATCGGTCGCTGCCTTTTTTCCCTCGTAATACTCTTTCATATGCACAGCAAGGACGTCGCGGACGAGTTGGAGCCCATCGGTGAGAAAAATATCGTGAAATTGAACCATGCCTTTCTTTTCTTGCGTTCCAAACACATCCCTTCCGATCTTCTGTTCGGAAAGGTTTTTTTCTTCCCCTTGACCGTATGCTTCGATCCACCAGTGGCGGACAAGTCCTTTTACGCTCGAGGCGGGAATGTACGGCAGCCCGTATACGGGATGGATCGTCAATGAGGTCTCGCGGACATGGCCAGCGCCAAGGCCATGGATGATTCGACCGGCAAGGCGTGCTTTGAGCTTTTTGACATGTCCGGTTTGCGCCCATGCAGCTAGGGCGTGTTCACGCTGCGCTCGCAACTGTTCTCCCACTTCTTTGAGTTCGGGAAGGACTGGAGCAGGCTTTAGTCGTTTGGATAACTCCCATACTCTTTTTTTATCGTTCCACTCATGTTCTAAAAAGTAATAGAGATGGTACGCCAAATGGGCCATGGACTTGCTGGCAGCCTGCATGACGTCCCGCGTGTCTTTTGGATGAAAAAGCATGCTCATTCCTCCTTACTCTGCCGTCCCGCCATCATCCTTCGCCATCCCGTCGGCAAACTTGCGCATCCAATCAAGCAGCGCAACCGTCTCCATCGTCCATAGCCGATATTCCGCACTCGATAAATGGACGACGACTTCCACCAACTCTTCATTCCCGCTTGGGAACTGGTCAGGAAACTGCTCTTTCATCCATCGTGCGAGCGTATGATAAATCACTTTATACTCGTTTTGTTTCTTTTTTTGGAAATAAAACGCCAATGTTTGCCCAAGGCCGTTCACTTGAATGAGAGACGGCATTTTTTTCACGTACGAACGATACGTTTCAAAATTCTCCCTTAACTGTTCTTTCGCCCGTTTGACCTCTTGGAACGCGAAAGCGGCGCGTCCATTCTCAATCCCAACCCGTTGCACCGTTTTTTTCATCTTTGTCTCCTCCATTTACAGCCAAATGGTTCTCATCATTCCCCGTCCTAGCGTACTGTTTCCGCCCAATTGAAAGACAGACGGAAATTTCCCGTTTTTCACTAAATACTGTTCAATGTCGTTCGCAGTGGTCAGTCCGTTGATTCCGTTGCTGCGCGCATGGCCAATATAAAGGAAGCTGTAAAAGAACGTCTCCGGCGGCACATTTTCTTCGTACCAAAGCGCCCCATTGTCCACCGTTCCCGTCTCGTGGGAAATGCGAATACGTGCATTGACTTCCGTCGATAGTTTGACAAAATCGGCAAAATCATCGTCAGACAGCACGACAAGACGTTCTGGAAGACGGAGGCGGCTGTATTCGCCAATGAGAGTCGCTAACTGTTCGGCAAGCTGTTGGGCCTCTCGTGAAATCGTGACGTCGAACGTATATTCTTCAAGGACGATGCGCCCGTTTACGGCCATCAACCGGTCACTGCTCACCGTATTTGGCGCTGGAACTGGAAGCGGTTGAAAAGCGTTCTCCTGGCTGATGGTTTCTTGGTGAATGCTCATTTCCTGATTCCAGCGTTCAAGTACGTGAGGGCATGTAATCCAAGCAAACACGCCGCGAAGCGATTTGACAGGGAACAATAACACACGAGCGTCGCTCAATGCAATAGCGCTCGCCTGCGTGACACTTTCCTCCCCTCGGTCAGCTCCAAAAATAAGGTCGAGCTCCTTCTTTTCTTCCGGCAACGCCTGCGTCATATGATACCGCACTGCTCCTTTGAGAGAAGAACTCTCAATCTTCGGGAAACCAGTATGTTTCTCACGCTGGATCGGCAAGTCGACAAGCCCAATTTCACTTCCACTTCCCGCGTGGACAGACGTAACCGCATGCAAAACAAACGGACGAACAATGGAATACATTACAACTCCTCCTCACTTTCACTGACACTAGTTACAATCGCAAAGCCAAAACCTTCTTCGGCTCCTTCATCGGTCAGGTGAATGCCGTCAAGGGCCGAGAAAATAAGCGGCAGTTCCTCATCACGCTCCACCTTCACGTAAACGACAGAACCGGCCGGAACCATCCATTTTCGCGGTTTTGGGCGATGATGGACGATATCCCACCCACCGTACAGCTCCGGACGACCAATGGCAGAAGCAAGCCATTCAACGGTGGCGCCATTCGGCCATCTCCAATGCACGCCGTCAAAGGTGGCCGGGCGGGAACCGTTTGAAAAAATGGCAGGGGACAAAAACACGACTTTCGCTAGTTTTGTCCGTTGAATCGCCTGTTCAAGGGTCTTCCTTTCGTCCACGCTCCATAACCGGAACTGCCCCGGCGTTTGCCGAATCGACCAAGGGCGGTTCTCACCGCCAATCCGCGCCCATTTCACGGCAGAAAAGTCCGGCTCATCACTGATGTAAGCAACTAGCGAGGCCTCGCCTAAAAAGCGGCTTTTTTCGACCCGGTACAAAAATTTCTCGCGGGCGGTTCGTTTGCTGTCATCCAATTGAATGCCCACTTTCGCTTCGCGCGCGATAAATGACGATAAGGATCGAAGCGAGGTGATCGGCTGACTAGCGAGTAACGCGCGTTTCCATTCATCGACAGAAACGTAGCGATGTTGCGAACTTTTTGTTTTCTCCCGCCGCGATGAGGCAAGCCGCCACCCTAGAGACGATGAAGAGGGCTTTCGATCCTTGACTAGCTCCAACGGATACGCTGTGAGCGACTCCCCTTCCTCAACGACTTGATAGTCAAGCGGGAGAGGCAAAAACAGCTGATCCCCATCGGCAAGCCCACAATAATAAAGGCGAAACGCCCCACGTCCATTCGGCGTGCCCATCCATTGCTTCACATGTTCGTCTGCGCCTCTGGCAAAATCCTCAAACGAACTGTGTGTGTAAATATACGCCGCCCGCAACGCCCCGTAAATCGTATTCGGCCGCGGCGGAAACATCGGCTCCATGACCGTCGTTTCCCCTGCTTGTGTAGCATGATGATTTTTGAAAAAAAACGTGTCGGTCGGCCTCAATGTCAGCTTGGTCATACGTCGCTCCCCTCGCTCCGTCTAAAAAAGGTCAACATCTTTAACAAATGCAAAAAATCATAGCCGCTGGGCACGGCATCATACAGCGCCATGAGCGCATCCGTATGGCTGCGCAAATCACGTTCCTTCCATTGACTTCCTTCTTTCACCGATCGCTTGAGCAGACGGCGAAGCTCAATGGCCAGCATGTCACGATTTTCCCATTTCGGGCAGTCCTTGTCGTGCAACAACGGCGCAAACGCTTGGGTAAAGTGGAAAATAAAGTTCGGTGAGATTGAAGTCTTTACCAAGTCAACGAATTGTTCTAACCGGCTTGATGCCATTTTTCCTTTGATCATCCACGGAAGTATGGCTTCGGCAATCTCACCCGACCGAGTATGCACCGCCAGCGCCAAGGCGTCTTTTTGCTGATTCGTCTGTTCGTTACGGTACTGTTTCGCTTTTTGTTCGAGCATTCTTGCCTCATTTAGCACATGCTGCAGCGGCGCTTTTTTATGGGCGATCACCAATCCGAACGAAGCCGTCGCCCCTTCCCCTAACCCTTGCTGTTCATCACTGAATGCCAAGCGAAGCAGCTCAGCGGCCTTTAACGCCTCATCGACCGGCAAAAAGGCGAGCACATCATCACCGCCTGCATAGACAAGCTCACCATGACATTGCTGTTCGACAATGCGAGGAACGACTTCTTTGGAAAAGCGAGCGAGCTTTTGGCTCGTCCGGCTGTATTCTTCTTTCTGTTCTCCGGAAAACCATCTGCCCATGTTATCGCCATCCATCATGAGCACCGCGTAATAATCGCCCGAACCGATGTCCAGCACAGATGGGAACGGCCGAAATGCCGCTCCGAACAAGTCCGTGAAGTAATCACGGGCAACACGCTTACCTAAACAAATGCCGCATAACAACTCATTGTCTTTCACGCGGCCAACGCGCCGTTCATCTTCACCGTCTCCATCTCTTCCTTGAAACTTTCCAGCCCTTCTCCTCCACAAATTTGCCGTTTTCCTCTTGATTTCGCCGTAACGATCAAAATCGTCAATTTCCTCTAGACGCAGCGCCTCCCGTTCCTTGCAGACAGAACAAACAAGCCCTTGCTGAGGAACAGAGGCGTAATGTTTCTCATTTTTCAACGCGCCCAATCGGCGTTCAGCCCGTTCACGCACAGTCCGGAATGATGCGGATGGCTCATACGGTTCCGCCACCCAATAAACTTCCAAAAACGATTGCACTTGTTGCTCCACTATCGCTTCAAGCTGTTGTCGCTCATCGTCTGACAGATGCGGGAACATGCGCGAGACCGCTTGAAAACAGAAATCGAGAAACACATTGCGGACGCCTTGTTCGGTTTCCTGCAACCAACCGCAAATATCAGCTTCTGTACCTTCCATAACCGCTGTTAGACGGTTGGGGAGCGAAGCAACACGAAGCTCACGAAGCGAGAGCGCGCGCAGTTCCTCTTTTCCAACTAGCGGATAAATCATCTCACAGCCGGCGCTATATTGGTAAAAGCGTTTCATCGCCTCTCTTACCAGATGCGACAAAATATAGCTTCCGCTCCAAAAATCTTCTGTTTTGCGGGCCGATGCAATAAACGACTGTACAGGTCCCACCGTAAAAAGAACAATATATCGATTCGTCATACCCTCACCCCAACGATTTCCAAAAACCGCTTCCGGTCTTGTTCGTAACGCGGCTCATTGTACCGCTGTTCATTCGTCCTCACTTCCGAGATGATCGGATAATACCGTCCGCCGATTTTCCTTACCGTGCACCATAATGGCGAAGCGAGCTTATTCTTTCCTTGCACAAAGCCGAGCGTTCCGTACCGATTGGCCTCATGGGACGCTTTTCCAAACCCCTTCAGCACTTCGCTCGCGCTATCTTTCCCTTCCCCGACCCAGACAGCGGATAATATCGGGTGGGGCGTTTTCACAGCTGCAGCGCGCGCTACGATGCAGCCGCGGCTTGCGAAGGAAAACGCCGATGCCACCCCGAGACGGCTCAACACGGCATGTAAACTATCGGCATATTCTTCAACAGTGTTCCACTCGTGTCCTGTCCACTGCACCGCCCCAAATCCGCGGCGCGATCGTTGTCCGATCCCGGCGAGATGAAGCATATACTGGAAATACCATTCATACATCTCCAACTTTGATTCATGCCGCTTCCGCACCGAAATCGTCACTGTCACTTCTTTTCCGGCTGAAAGGGCGGGCACAGTGAAGGAAGACGACTTGTGCGGCAAAATGTTTTCTTTTTTCGCTCCCTGCACCGTCTCTGACATCGATAGATGAACAGGAGACTGCTGCTTCATCACCCTCGTTCCACCAAACATGATTTCCTCTTCCCGAAGCAGGTCATTGACATTCGGCTGATCCTGCAGCGTACGCCAAAAATAGCGCCACACCCCCCGCAGCGACGAAAGGCGAAACTCGGCTTGGGCCCGCGGCTCAGCTCCATGAATGGCCGCTGGCGTCAACAACACAAGCTGATACGGCGATTCGACAACAGCGGTCGCCGTAGCCGATTCATAACGTTCCATCATCCGCTCCCCTTTACTTTGACATCGACTTTGCCAACATCGACATCCGCTCAAAAAATGAAGAAAATTGTTCAAACAGCGCAACCGCCTTCGGCATAAACTTTTCTGCCGGCAGCGGATTGGGCCGCGTACCCGCATGGTTGATATCGTTGCGCAGCTCTTTGATTTGGCCAAACGGTTTCAATTCCTCTCGATAAGAGTCAAGCGCATTCGCCATCCGCTCCACCAACTCGGGCGAATGAACCCGCCATTCGTCCCTCGGAATCCGACGCAGCACGATTTGAATGGTCGAATGGATGTCATTCCGCACCTCTTCCTTGCGTTCATCGAGCGAAAACGCCCGGCAAATCGCCGTCACTGCGTTTTCCTCAAGCATCGTTAGCGCTGATTGGATGAGTCCATGATTCAAACACCACCGAACCGCTTGCCAACTGTTGATGATCGGATCATCACTAAAAATGGCATACTTCTTTTCCATTTCGTCAAGCAGCGGAACAAGCGGTTTGACCGCTTCGGTCGGCGCTGAACGGACACGCGCCAGTTGTTCGCCAAATTTCCGCACTTCCTCATCAATGTCCAAACTCCGGCACGTGCGGATCGCTTTCTCCGTCTGATCCAATTGTTTCGCTAACTTGTTTAACGCCGCCACCTCGTTGCGCAGCTCTCGGCTTGCCGTTGGATCACAGAAGACGTGACGGTTTTCCTTTTCCGTCAGCGCCCGAATCAACGCCGCATCCCCCGTACGCAAAAACTGGTCGACGCCATTCGTCCAATCAAGCAAGCTGGCCATGCTCGTCAAATTGACAATCGGCGCCAATCGCTCTTCTGGCGGCAGTTGCTTAACATCCATCGGGCGCCCCAGCACCTCAAACCAGCCATACACAATTGCCCCGATCTCGGCCTTTTTCACCAAGCGGGCATAATTCAACACAATGAGCGCTACAAACGGAATGGAACGAAAACTATGGGTAATATCGAAATAAATCGTATCCCCTTCCCTAATTTCTTCCATGATGCGATCAAACAGCCGCCAATTGGTCCGTTCATCCTGACCGTTGTCAATGTCAACCATCTTCACATTCGCTTCAGGGGCGATGCGGCGGAAAGCGGTCATTAGTCCTTCCAGCTGCTCTTCCCCTCTCAAGCGGTCCTCTCCATTTCGCTCCCGCGCTTCTTTTGTCGCAAACACAATGACATCCATCGGTTGCTCGCCGCGCAACAGCTCGTACACCGCCGTCTGAACAAAACGGGTATACGAGGAAGTTTTTCCCTCATACGTATAAAAACAATATTCATAGTCACTTAACCCTAAAAACGACAACAACACATGTCTTCCCATCGTCATGATCCCCCCGTCCCCACCAGTTGCGCCGTCACATCCGAAAATGATGAATCGTCTTCATAAATCCCTTTTCCTCTCACCGCCTCCCGCTCATACCGGTCATGATCGAGCCATAAGTAATTAGCGTACAGGCGGTCTTCCTCTTCGACATACCGATAGGCGAGCCGAAACGCCGTTTGGCCGTTGCTTGCCCCTTTGTATAAGTGATATTTGGCTTTGCGCGGATCAATCGTTTCAAACGATTTTTCATGGTACAAAACTGAAGCGTCCCCTTCACGATATTTTAATTTTTTGACTAGTTCTTGCATCTGTTGGTACACAAATAGCGACTGATGACGATTATGCCGAAGCATATCGGCCACTTGCCGCGATACAAAATAGGACGTTTCAAAAAGATGCTTATACTTTTCATGCTCGAGCAAAAACTGGCCAAACGCGCTCAAACAAACGAAATCTGCATCCCGATAAAATAAGGAAGGGTATTGTTCAATGCATTGCTTTTCTTGATAGGAAAGCTCGTTCATCGCCACCAAATCCATTTGGCACTTGCGAAGCAGCTCAAAATAACGGCGCACAAATTGTTCATCAATATGAATCGGCACGGGCGGAATTTCATGCAAAACTTGTCCATCCTCGTGCATATATGCAGTGGGATAGTTTAAAAACGCCCCGACAATATAGCCAAGCGAAGTCATCACTTTATACCCGCCGATCGGCGCAAAACAAGTCGTTGACGGCTCGCCGTGCATCAAGGCATTCGCAACCTTCGACATATACTCTCCGAGCGTTTCTTGCAATCGCCTCCGATGGTTCACATCTACTTCTACATACACAACACGGACATTCGCTTTAAAATCCCGTTCAAGCAAATGGACAAGCATCGCCTCAACGACCCGCCCTCCAACCGTGTCCGTAACAATGAGAACGATCGTCGGTCTCTCTCCTAGTTTTCCTTGTCGATGAAGCTCGTAAATCATCGAATACTCTGCACAAACACGGTTCGGCTGCTGAGCGGCCTCATGAGCAAACTGCCGGGCATGGCGCAACCAACGATCTATCTTGCTTTGTTTTTGTTCATCCACGTCCCGGTCATGAATCCAAGAACGAATCTCCCCTAGCGTCTCGTCTCGATTCACCGAAAAGACATTCCTAGCCCCCGTCAATAACGAAACGCCGCATGTCAATACAATGTGCTGATACAAGCCAATCTCTCCCTATTCTCATCTAGCATGAGCAAACTAGGAAAATATATCTATTTCTATACCAATTTTAAGTGATTTTCCAAAATTTAAGCAAGTGATTTTATTATTTTTTTTAAATTCATAACAAATCCTTGAATCTTCTACTGTGGAAAGACATTTTGGAAGGTTGGTGATTTAAGGGAGTAGGCCGCTTCTCAATAACGTCTCTCAAACAATAGAAAAAACTGTAGCATCGTTCCTTCTTTGCACACGTTCACCCATTGCTCAAGGGAAACTGCTGTTGTTTACCAGCCCCCCGAAAAACTTCGCATAAAAAATGGGCTGAACTAGCCAGTGTGGGGCAAAATTTTTCGAGGAAGATAGGAGAGGAAAACAACAGATAGAAAGCGGAGGAATACGGACCTTTCCGCCGAAATAGTGCGCTGACGTTCCGGTCTCTCATAGGTACGATAAAAACGCCGGAAACAGATGATTGTTCAGCGACTGGAACAATGTTTCAATCCCTTATAGGTACGATAAAAACGTAGGAAGCAAAACATCCTCCTTGAAACCTTGATTTTTTGTTTCAATCCCTCATAGGTACGATAAAAACCGAGATACCCCGGATCCATTTTGGCGCGCATCACGTGTTTCAATCCCTCATAGGTACGATAAAAACGGGGGAACTGCCAAATGGACAGGTCTATCAGATACGGTTTCAATCCCTCATAGGTACGATAAAAACTTGGCTCAAGCGTACCATATCGGTTCGCTGTTGTGTTTCAATCCCTCATAGGTACGATAAAAACTCGAATATTGGCACAATTACGCGACCGAAACCTATCACGGTTTCAATCCCTCATAGGTACGATAAAAACCGCTATCAATATTGTGATGGCGCACGAGAAGCATAGAAGTTTCAATCCCTCATAGGTACGATAAAAACCCGGTGATCTCGTCCTCGTGACGCTCGATTTCGACGTTTCAATCCCTCATAGGTACGATAAAAACACATTGTTGGGCGGCTTATGGAGCGGCTAGCTCCAGTTTCAATCCCTCATAGGTACGATAAAAACTGACATTAGGCAAATTTACGAAACGCTGCCGTTTCTGTTTCAATCCCTCATAGGTACGATAAAAACCTCGATGACGGTTGAATGAATGGTTTGGCCCGAGATTGTTTCAATCCCTCATAGGTACGATAAAAACGTGCGTTTTGATTTACATCAACTTGCGTTTGAGGATGTTTCAATCCCTCATAGGTACGATAAAAACAAAGTTCAAACAACGGTTTTGGCTCAATCTCATTGAGTTTCAATCCCTCATAGGTACGATAAAAACTGTCCCCATGCTGTTGCTTGTTGTTGGATTGTTTGGTTGTTTCAATCCCTCATAGGTACGATAAAAACGCATTTAGGTACGATGAAGTATCTTTACAAAAACATGTTTCAATCCCTCATAGGTACGATAAAAACTTACGAAAGAACGAATTCATCTGCGACTCAAAATGTTTCAATCCCTCATAGGTACGATAAAAACCTCAACAGCAACCGTCCAGAAGCGACACACATACATGTTTCAATCCCTCATAGGTACGATAAAAACAATGCTTTTCTTTTGCGACTTCAGGAGAAATTTTTTTGTTTCAATCCCTCATAGGTACGATAAAAACTGGCGAAGTTTATTGGGCTGAAACGATGTGGGCTAGTTTCAATCCCTCATAGGTACGATAAAAACCCAGCTGCGCCAATGCAGTGGCTGTGTTTTTTTCAGGTTTCAATCCCTCATAGGTACGATAAAAACACGCCACCGAAGTTAATGGAACGATCACGATACAGTTTCAATCCCTCATAGGTACGATAAAAACGTCCACAGATCGTTCAGGACGCCTTTAAATGCGCCGGTTTCAATCCCTCATAGGTACGATAAAAACGATGATTTGTTCAAACGCGGCGCGACCGAATTCGAGATGTTTCAATCCCTCATAGGTACGATAAAAACCGAGCCAAAAGTAGACCGTGACTATGTACTTGACTTGCGTTTCAATCCCTCATAGGTACGATAAAAACTCTTCCGCTTCTTGCTCAGTATAGACATCAAACAAAGTTTCAATCCCTCATAGGTACGATAAAAACATGGTTATTCAAATAATCCGAAACATTGGATTTATGTTTCAATCCCTCATAGGTACGATAAAAACGCACAACCGCCGCAGCAGACGGAGAGACCTGCCTCTGTTTCAATCCCTCATAGGTACGATAAAAACTGGCATCTATGAAAAGGAGGTGACCGCGTGAACCTATGTTTCAATCCCTCATAGGTACGATAAAAACCCGCGAAGGAACAAAGTCTTGCCGAATATCGAGCAAGGCTGTTTCAATCCCTCATAGGTACGATAAAAACGAAAAAAACGGCCAGTTGCAAAAGATCAGGGAGGTGTTTCAATCCCTCATAGGTACGATAAAAACCAAGAACTAGCTAAAGAATTAGAGCGTTATTTAGAGTGTTTCAATCCCTCATAGGTACGATAAAAACAGGCGGCACGTTAATAACATCATTTTGAGGATTATAGGTTTCAATCCCTCATAGGTACGATAAAAACTCGTACCAGTCTCAGGATGAGACGACTCAGGATGCCAGGTTTCAATCCCTCATAGGTACGATAAAAACTCAATGTATCATATCGATCAGCCACACTACGACGAGTTTCAATCCCTCATAGGTACGATAAAAACGAAGCCAGCCCGGAAGCGACAAAATAGAGAACATCAATGTTTCAATCCCTCATAGGTACGATAAAAACTTCCCTCCCTTTTAATAAGCTCTAAATCTCTCTTTCGTTTCAATCCCTCATAGGTACGATAAAAACCTCAATGTATCATATCGATCCGCCACCCAACGACGAGTTTCAATCCCTCATAGGTACGATAAAAACCAGCCGCTTCTAGTGCGAATGAAGCAGCTCAATTAGGTTTCAATCCCTCATAGGTACGATAAAAACAATCTTATTTACGCTATCAAGAGAAGATTAGGACTAGGTTTCAATCCCTCATAGGTACGATAAAAACGTATGTAGCACAACATAGTTATGACAATCCTCCGAAGTTTCAATCCCTCATAGGTACGATAAAAACGGCGTTGCAACACAGAAAAACCAGCCCAATGACAATAGTTTCAATCCCTCATAGGTACGATAAAAACGCGTTGCCGGCGTGCGGGGCACACAGGCCGCACCCGTTTCAATCCCTCATAGGTACGATAAAAACATATGGACCAAATGATTATTTCTTCCTTGAATATGTTTCAATCCCTCATAGGTACGATAAAAACGGGATTGCTGAAAAAGCAGGTGTTAAGTATGCAACGTTTCAATCCCTCATAGGTACGATAAAAACGCGTTTTGTTAGATATATAGATTAGGTTAGGGGTGAGTTTCAATCCCTCATAGGTACGATAAAAACTCACGTCAAGTTTGAGGACAGGCTTCTTCGGTTCGGCAGTTTCAATCCCTCATAGGTACGATAAAAACCTCTACCGTGATCTCATCGCGAAAATGCCAGTTTTGTTTCAATCCCTCATAGGTACGATAAAAACAATACACGCGGAAATCAAATGTTTACGCATAATTTATAGTTTCAATCCCTCATAGGTACGATAAAAACCGAAGATTACAAACAAAACAACCGGAGAATTTATGTTTCAATCCCTCATAGGTACGATAAAAACCCGCGCAATCGGCGCACAGGACACCATGCACATGAACAGTTTCAATCCCTCATAGGTACGATAAAAACGCAAGTCGCTATTCAGTCACTTGCGGCTCGTGGCGTTGAGTTTCAATCCCTCATAGGTACGATAAAAACTCGTCAATGCTTACCCCGAATATCTCGGAGAGTTGTTTCAATCCCTCATAGGTACGATAAAAACCCCAAAAAGTGTTGTCATATCAACCTTTTCCCTTCAATGTCATCATCAGAATAACACGTTTCGAAGATTCTGTCAATGAAATCTCTCCTTGATGGTTGTAGGGATCAAGCGATCAAAATCAATGTCGTCGACCCCCTGGGGTTTTTGCGCGATTGGAGGTCGACGACAAATGAAGACTGCTTCCTAGCGTTTGACTTGCCTTGTTTGCCGATTGCTATTTGCCTAAGCGAGGGTAAACGCTCGTCATGCGGTGAATAAGACCCGGGCGCCGCCTGCTCATCCATCGCGGGCAAGACGAATACAAACATTGGAATCCCAACACTTGCACGAACGGGGGCGAGTGCTAACTTTTTATGTCTCCAAGCAGTCGGCTGATGATCGCCTCTTGGTATCCCGCTTTTTCGGTTTTCGCTATCGCTTCTTTCACTGGCTGCAGCGGCGTTGACGCTACGGAGGCGAGTTTGGCGAGCCGCTCCGGAGGCAAGTGAACCGATGGGGTGGCGGCGAAGTAATCATCGACGCTGTAGCGCCATGGAACAGCCGCCGAGCCGTATCGCTCGAGAAAACGGTCGGCCATTTTCAAACCTTCCGGGTCAAAGTCGCCGGAGTAATGCAGCTTGGCGCCTGAAGCCGCGAGCAAATCAAGGAGCCGCATCGTCGCTAAATTCATTTGCCCGTTCGCGCAGACAAGCGGGGCGCGGGTGTCAAGCAAGGTCGAGAAAACGCCCGCGTTTTCGACGACGTATACGATGCCGCCGTTGGCTGGATAGGCGCGAATGAGCGACAACACGTCCCTTAGCGGTGCATTCAATGCGCTGTTGGCTTCGACGGCAGCGGTGAAGACCGGGTGAGGGCCTTTCTTCGTTTCGGCCAACAAGTTGGCGCAGGTGGCAAAGTTCAAAATATCCTCGCGGAGCAGGCCGACGGACTGCAGCAATTCATTGACGCTCTCTACAGAGGTCACATCCCACTCGCCTGGCACGGTCGCTTGCAAGGCCGACAGCAACACCTTGCCGGGGAGCGTAGACAGGTCAAAGGCGTGTGGATCGCCGGCGATGCGCTGGGCAAACAATGGAAGCCGCTCATACGAGCCGATCGGCAAGCGGCGAAGGGCGGCGCCGACAAGACGGATCGCCGCCGCCAACTCTTCGCGGTTTGCCTCATACGCTGCTTGGATGAACCGTTGGCCACAAATGTCTTCAAGCCAAGGGTGCTCGTGGGCGAGGTGCCTGAAAAACCGCTCCCGCTCCTTTTCGGCCGCCTGGCGCTGTTCTTTTTTCGGCACCATCGGCTCACCGAAATAGTGCTCGAGCAACTCGATGAGGCCAACGCCGGCAAACCGTGTTCGTTCGAGTTGCTGTTCAAAGGCGGGCAGGGACACGCGAGAAACGTCTCGGCCGAAAAAGGCGGCGATGGCTTCGCGCTCGTTCTCGCTGAACGATGCCAAGGAGACAACGCCGCCAACACGGCCGAGCGACTCGTATTTCCGCTTCATCTCGACAAACAAACGGTGAAAGCCCGGCTCGGAACGGAAAAAGGCAGCGGCCTCTTCGGCCCGGTTCATGTCTCGATCAACTCCCATTCTTTCTCATTCGCTACTAACTGTTTGATGCGCCCGTTCCAATAATACTGGATGACGGTGACAAACGGCGCATTGCGCGGACGAACGAGCTCGCAAATCGACAGGGCCGGCACGGTGTCGTAATCACCCCAAAGCGCCTGCGAGTTCATGATGTAGTTAAAGCCTAGCTGTTCAACAAGGCCGAACATCATGCGGATGTTGTTTTCATCAACGCCGGCGAACGCTTCATCAAGCGAGATGATGTACGGGGCATCATCACCTGCTTCTTGATAGCGTGAATACGCCGCCGCAAACAGCGGAATGTACATCGCCAACGCTTTCTCCCCGCCGCTAAACCGATAAAAACGTTGGTTTGTCAGTTCGCGCTTCGGTTCGTGTTCTTTTTCATAGTAGAGGGTAAACGAAAACCATTTCCGATAGTCGAGCACTTCTTTTATAATTTGATGAAGCGTGTTGCCTTGGCCGCGTTCCTCAAGCAGTTCGCGGGCGCGGGCGATTTTCGAGCGGAAATGGTTCGTCACCCGCTGCAAATCTTCCTCCTTGAGCAGCCGTGAATCCATCCGCAGCAACCCCACCAGCTCTTTCGTGTCGAGCTCGTCTTCCGTCTCCGCCGTTTTCGGCTTCCATTGAATGGATAGAACGAGGCTCGATGACGTATCGATTTCGCTCATCCGCTTGTTCATGTCGTTCACCCATCGCTCCGCGCGTTGGATGCGGCTGCGCAAAATGCGGCCGACCGACTTTAAAATGACTTCTTCGTACAGTTCCCGGTCTTGTTCTTTCATATACTCGTGCTGCAACGCGATTTCCCGCTCAACTTCCGCCAAAACGACAGACGGCGTGGCACGCTGCCCTTTGTAGTCAAGGAAAATGACGTTTCGCTCTTGTTTTTCCCTCCAATCAGCTGCTTTCATCGCCATTTCGTCGTCCGGCGCCGCGGTGCTCCATTCTTTCTCCTCGAACGGGAGCGATTCGAACGTCGCCCGGTATTCGGTCAAATTGGATGATTCTTGGAAAAAGATTGTGTTCAGCCGAGCCAGCAGCGAAGAGCGGCTGTCTTTCAACGTTCCCCCATACCGCTGTTTCGCTTCGCTCGCCTGCTCGCGAAGCGGACGCGAACGGTCCAGCTCCACCAACTTGAGCGCCGCCTCACGGGCAAAGGCCTGCTCCCATGCGGCGGCCAGCTCGCGAGCGAACGTTGCCCGTTTCTCTCCTTGTTCCCGTTCTTCGGCAAGACGCGCAAGGCGCTGTTCGGTCCGCGCCCGCTCGTTGACTAGACGCGGAACTGCCTCGCGCAGAGCGCTGAGCCGCTCCCGCACGCGGGCGATTTCCGCGCGAATGTCATCCGCCCCCATTTGTTGGAGCGTTCGTTCGATCTCAGCCATGCGGAGCGCCAGACGTTCGTCTTCATCGAGCAGGCGATTCCGCTCCCCTTTGGCCTCATCGATGTCGTCGCGAAGCTCCTGCAGCTGCTCGCGCTGCTGGGTGATCATCACCGCGACATAGAGCGCTTCTCGAACATGCACTTCCAGTTCATGCAAAAAGCGGAGATACGATTTCATCGCCAAGCGGGCTCGATCGCATCCTTCCACGGAAAACGCCACGTCAAGCCCTGCCGATTGCTCGCGCAACGTTTGCTTGAGGTGCTGCCACTCGCGAGCGAGTCGGGATACCTTTTCTTGTTGCCGCTGCCAGTCGCGCTCTTTGCTTTCCGCGCGGCGGCGCGCTTCCTCCCGTTCCTCAAACGCCGCGCGCACATCGCGGTCGGATGGAAACGCGGCAAACCACTCCGCCAATGCGGCGATATGAGCTTCCACCGCTTTGTGTTCCGCCTGCAGGCGGTCAAGCGCTTGCCGCAAGGAAGCGATCTCTTCTTCCAATGAAGCGATCTTCTCCATCCGCCACCGCCGCCTTGCCGTGCGGCCGATGAACATGGCGCGCTCGCGGGCGGGCGCATGACCGCGTACGAGACCAAGCGCATAGCGTCCAGCTTCATTAAGCGTCATGCCACCGTCTTGCGCCTCATCGGCAATGACAATGCTGCGAAGCACGGCATCAATCCGCTCCGCAGCGACAGGGACACCTGCATCTGGCTGGAGATAATCGGCCAACGTATGCGCCATATGCACCGGGTTCGGGACGAGCACCCGGTCATACGTCACCGCCATATCGCGGTCAATGATCAGCGCATCGAGCAGTCCGGCATGGGCGAGCGCCGATTCGATCCGCTCGCGGACAGGCTCCGGCACATGGTCGAAAAATTCGACTGCCGCATACAGCGGAACGGAAACAACTCCTTGTTGCTCCAACTCTGCGCGCATGGCGTCCGTCTGTGGATCGCGTTCCGGTTCTGGGTCTTGTTCTGTCTGCCAATGGCGAAGCTCCTGCTCGCGCTCGGCGAGCTGGCCGCCAAGCAAGCGCATTTCGTGTTCAAGCCGCCATTTTTCATCGTTTTTCTTCCCGACGGCATCATAATACGCCGCCGTGAACGGCTGCTTGAGGTCATCGATGGAATATTGATCATACAAGCCGTCCGTCTGTCGCAAAAACGTCTGAATGCGCGCTTCGTCCACCGTGACGCCGCCACGCTCCAGCCAAGCGAGCACCGCTTGTTCCCACCGCTCTTTTTCTTGGTCAAGCAGTTCGTCCCATTTCCGGTATTGATGCCGCCATTCGTCAACTTCCCGCTGCAGTTCGCCTGCTTCTTTGCTTGCTTCTTCATAGCGCGCTTGCAGTCCCTCATGACGCCGCCAAAGGTCGGCGAGCGCTTCGAGCCGTTCCGCATGGCGGTCCGCTTCCTGCTTCCAAACCGTAAACGGAAATTCGCGCTGTTGACGATGATGACGGAGAAAATCGCCTTCATTCACTTCATGGCCGGCAAACGCCCCTTCGTCCGCGTCGGCGCGCAACTGCGCCAACGTCTCTTCCACCTTCCGTTCCAGCTCATCGAGGCGCGCTTCCGCCTCATCAATTTGATGGCGGCGCTGCCGTTCAAGCCGCTCCTTCTCTTCGATCACCCGCTCTTGCCGCTCCCGCCGCCTCGCTAGGTCGCGCTGCTGTTCCTTTAACTTTTCGTACGTTTCGGCTTGTTGAAAGACTTCATGGCCCGCAAGCTCCACTTCCCGTGCACGCAACACGTCTTCTTCACGACTGAGGCGGATGATCTCCTCATCCAACTCATCAAGCCGCTGCCGCGCTTTGTTCTCCTCTTCTGATCTTGTTCGCTGCTCAGCGGCGAGCTGTTCGGCTCGTTGGACCGCTTTCTCGTATTCCACGGCTTTTTCGGCAATCATATATTCATTGTAATGACGGTAATGGTCGCAAAGCCGCTTGAGCGCCCGCGCATCACGCTCGAGCTGCTCCAGCTGCTGCTTTGCTTGGTCCATATTTTCAATCGTCTCGGACAAATGGCGCAATTCCTCATCGGTTAACGGCGGCAATGCGCTTTCCAAAATTTCGTAAATCACCGTCGGCTTGAAATCTTTCGATAATTTCGGGCTCCGCAATTGAATCAACAGCTCGATCAACTCTTGAAACGCCTCGAGCGATTCGAAGCGGAACACATGCTTATTGACGAGCTCCATATATTCTTTTTGCGTCTCGACCACCGTTCCCCCAGCGCCGAGCGCATCGGCGAGCTCGCGCTTTGTCAAAGGAATTTTCTCGCCTGTTTTTTCTTTTTTGTACAAGTCAACATCATGGCCGATGCGGCGGTTGTCCAAAATGACAAAGCCCCAAAAGTCGAGATTTTTTTGCCGTTTCGCTCGCAAACCGATGCCGGTCGTAAGATATTGATCGGTTTCGGTCCGCTTATATTCGAGAAACAAATAACCGGTCCGCTCATCGCGGTTGACGACATCTTTTTCCCCGAGCAAGTAATCTTCCATTCGCCGCGCCCGCGAACCGAACGGATCGAGCCGGTCGGGCGTCTTTTTCCCGTCAAGCAGCACCGGGATCAAGCTTTGCATCGTCACCGATTTGCCCGCTCCATTGCTTCCGCGCAAAAACAACTTTCCGTCGGCAAAATGAAAATATTGTTCATCATAATACCAGAAATTGATCAATCCCGCGCGATGCAACATCCATCGATCTGCCATCATAGCTCCCTCTCTTTCGCTTGAAAATCGTCCGGGTATCGCCCACAAAGCCGCCCAAGGAGCGGGTAGAGGACGACCATGCCCGTCTCGGGATCCGTGTCTGCCATTCGCCATGCTTCGAGCTCCGCCAGCACCTCGCGAGCTAACTCCGCAAGCGATGCTTCGCGATGCGTCTTCCCCCATCCAGCTTCGTAACGACGCTTCGTATCGGCGAGCGATTCAGAAAACTGCGCCGGCGTCAGCCAAAGGCGCCCGTACTCGTCCGGCGGAAAGGACGCCAACCGCTCGCGGACGACGGCGGCAAAATGAAGGATGATGTCAGATGTCCCTTTTAGATCGGGAAAAAGCGTATACGGCGCCTGCCGTTCCGGAATCGTCAACATGGCGACGTTTTTGTACAGCTCATATCGAAACGGCGTATGGGACTCAATATCCTCACGCAGCCGATGCCGGAAGTTGCGCAAGTAATAAAAATCTTGCTCGTCGCCTTCTGTTCGGTGCACAGCCGGTGATAAAAACAGCTTCCGGTACAGACGATGGCGCCGGTAATCTTGCGGCGCTGCTTTCCATTCTTCCGCCAACAGTTCATCAATCGACGTATATTGCAGCAAGTCTTTCGGATATGTGCGCATAAAGTAGCGCGCCAACACCGACACTTCATAAAGCGCTTCTTCGTCCGCATGTTGCGCGAACGCTTCGATCTCTCCATCCATCCGGCGGATCAGTCCGATTTGTTCCGCTGTTTTCAGCACGCGAATGAGCGCGCGCCGCTGCGAATAGTTCGTCCAATCGACCGGCACATCGCCCGGATACATGGCGCGGATTTCCTCGCATACATCGGAAAGCAAAAATTTTTCTTCAACCGCCTTGCTTTCAACATACGCCATCAAGCAGCAAAACAGCGCATAGTCGAGCGGCTCTTGAAACGACGGAATCCCCATCCACGGCTCCGGCTCAGCCGGAATTTTTTCGAGCTTCGCGAAATGCCGGTGCACGATCAAGCGGTAGCCGAACTTCTCCTCGACATATCTTTTGAGCACGTGTTCGCGTTCGCGGACAAGCTGATACCGTTCCGGGTCGGCGTCGCGGACGATCCAAAATTGTTCAAACAGCGCCGCCAACGCTTCTTTTGCCTTGTCATCAAACGCCGTCTCCATCTTCGCTCCCTCCTTCCGCCATCACTTCGATTTCGTAGTTGGGCATCACAAGCGTTCCGTCTTCAGCATGAAGGCAAATCGTGTCGTCCCGACGAACAATGCGGATGTCCCAGCCGTTCTCCGTTTTCACGGTTGGCTGTTCTTTCCCCATCGCTTTGGCGATCCAGGCGAGCAATGTCTTCCGTACGTACGGGGTCACTTCACCGAGTTCGGCCAGCACGATTTTTCCGTCTTTCACCAGCTGTTTCAGTTCGGCTTCCTCGCGTGCCTTCTCCTCCAAATAGCGGCGGCGCGCTTCTTCTTTTTCCCGCTTTTTCTCCTCGATCGCCTGCGGTTTCTTCTTTTCTCCATAATGGCGCACGCGCGGCTTCGTCACCCATTCCATCGGCGCCTCGTCCCAAACATCGCGATACATATCATCTGTCGCCTCATTGTCTGCGATCAGATGTTTCGTATGGAAGCAGCCGAACACGACCGCCGACAAACAGTGCGCCTCTTCGATCGAGGACAGTTGCGAAAACCAGCGTGCCAAGTGCAAATAATCGCCTTTGCGGCTGCGAAAGTGGTGATGCCGCTCACCAAGCCGCTGCACGATGCGCGTCAAGCGACGAATCGCTTCATTCGTCTGATGCTGCAAAAACGCCAGCTCGCTTTCGTGGCCGTCCCGACCTAAAAACCATTCGCGCAAACTGCGCCACGTCTCGCGCTTTTCTTCGATGCATTCGGCGCGCGACGGGGCGCTGTCGGCAAAGCGTGGAATCGACCGCTCATAATCGACTACATGCTCAATGAACCGGTCCACTCCTTCGTCTGGAAGGTCTTCCAACAGCCGCTCAATTTGCATCGATGTCTTCTGTAAGGTGACGATAAAATCACGCAAATAGGCGGTAAATTGTTCCTTGTAAACGAGAAACGATTCCGCCGTCATCCGTTCTTCCAAATTTTCGCTATGCAAATAGGCGATATAATCAGCCGAATGGTGAATGATTTTTTTGAAATAATCAAACGTCTCCTCCCACACTTGGTGTATTTCGTCCGGTTTTTCTTGGAAATTAGCAGATATGATCGTTTCCATGCGAGAAAGGGAGGCGTACAGACGGTCAAACCGCGTTTTCTCGAGCGAACCGCCAAACGAGTCGCCCAACTGTTCGAGCGTGCGAATCATTCGCTCTATTTCCACTGTGTACGGGCTGCATTGATAACGAAACCGCTTTTTCTTAAATTCCTCGATCGTCCGTACATGGGAAGTCTCTTGGCGGGCGATCAAATTGTTCCATTTGACAAGCTGATCGAGGTCTTGCTGCAAATCATCCTCAGTATAATCGGCAAATTCGGCATGCTGTTTCAAAAACGCATACACTTCCTCGGGGAACAAATATTGCCGCATCCGTTCGTGCTGAATGTAGAAATACCGCAAAATCGCGCGATAACGGTGTGCATTTTCCGCCGACAAATACTTTGTTTCGACAATCGGCTTCAACCAAGAAGCATCCATCTTCGTCCACCTTTTCCTCTCTTTTTCCTAATTATTATTGTAACGATTTCATTCTTCCTTTGGCTAGTGAAAGCTATTTTTCTGAATTTTTCTCGCCATCCATGCGATTTTTTTGTAAAATAGAGATGAAAAGGAGGTGAATCGACATGGAAGCGCTATTGCGGGAAATTTTGCACGAGGTGAAAGCAACGCGCGCGGCAGTCGAGTCGCTCGAACGGCGAGTCGGCGCTTTAGAGGGACAAGTCGCTCAGCTCAATGAACGAACAACCGCCCTCGAGACGCAAGTCACCCAGCTCAATGAGCGAACAACCGCCCTCGAGACGCAGGTCGCCCAGTTGAATGAACGATCGAGCGCTCTTGAGCAGCAATTCGCCCAGTTAAATGAGCGGACGAGCGCTCTCGAGCAGCAATTCGCCCAATTGAATGAGCGGACGACCACGCTGGAACAGCGCATCGATTTGCTTTACGAACGCACGACGGAAACGAAGGCGATTGCCGAAGCGCTTCGTCATGGGCAGGAAGTGCTGACCGCGAAATACGAGGCGATGGCGAACGACCTCCACCAAATGAAAGGCGACCTCACCCACGTCACATCGATCCTCGAAGACAAGGTGTTGCCGGCTCTCGCCGAACATGAAGCGGGACTGCATGTCCTCAACGCCCGCGTCTTCAAAACCGAAAGCATTCTTCACCGCCTCGTTCATGCGTAAGATGATTCCTCAACAGATCATGAACCCACTCGTTTCGATGGATCCGGCTGCTTACCGCAGCCGGTTTTTTCTTCCTATTCAGCTCGAATATCTCGAATTCGGAGAATTTAGGAGGATTAGGGCGCATTCCCGAGCATTTGTAAGCATCGCGGCGGAGAGAACGGTTCTCAAGGTGAGAAGCAGCCAAACGCGGATAGATCGGCTGATACCAAATTTTCCAACTTAACCTAATTTGCGTTACCCTATGTTTGTGACGTTTTCCCCTCCGTGTCGTTTTTTTTTGCTTTCCCCCTTGACTTAGAAGGCTGGTGATGCAAAGGGAGAACTGCTGTCCAACATTTTTTAAAGAAAAACTTTCAACACCATCGTCCGGGTGTTTAACAGGTCGGATGGATCTTTTTATCGGCATTTTCGGATCCAAAAAAGGAGGAATCGTTTTGCGTAAATGGTTCATGTCATTGCTCGCTGTCGGGCTTGTGTTCGGACTGGCCGCCTGCAGCGGGAAACGTGATGCGAAAGGGCACATTGTGATTAGCGGAAAAAAGTTTACCGAGCAGGTGATTTTGACGCATTTATTGGCTGAGTATGTGAAGGCCAACACCGATTTGGACGTGGAAGTGAAGGACAGTCTAGGCGGCGCCTTTATGCTTAAGCAAGCCATTGAAAACGGAGACGTCGACATGTACGTCGAGTACACGGGAACAGGGTATTTAAACATTTTAAAACAGCCGTACGATCCGGCAAAAACGCCCGAACAAATCTATAATGAAACGAAGAAGTTATATAAGGAAAAATACAACATCGCTTGGCTCAAACCACTCGGATTTAACAATACGTACGCATTGGCGATGCGAAGAGACCTTGCCGAAAAGCTCGGGGTCAAAACGTACTCTGATTTAGTCAATCATTCGTCTTCCCTTACCTTTGGGTCAGACGCCGAGTTTTTTGAGCGAAGCGACGGCTATGACGGGCTTGTCGATACATACGGATTCCAGTTCAAAAAAACGGTCAACATCGATCCGGACTTGCAATACGAAGCGGCGAAAAACGGGGAGATCGACGTCATCACAGCCTACACGACGGACGCCCGCATCAAAAAATACGATCTCGTCGTGCTCAAAGACGATCAACATTACTTCCCGCCGTACCACGCCGTGCCAATCATCCGCCAAGACGTGTTGGACGCCAACCCAGGACTCGAGGAAGCGCTGAACAAACTGGCCAACATCTTAACGGACGAAAAAATGATGGAACTGAACGGCGAAGTGAATTTGGAAGGAAAACGGCCGCGCGAAGTGGCGATAGACTTTTTGAAATCGGAAGGACTGATCGACTAGAAAGCGAGGAATGTGGATGATTCGATTTGAAAACGTCACAAAACAGTATGAGGATGGATTTGTCGCCTTAAAAACTATCAATCTTGAAATCCATAAAGGCGAGCTTGTCGCCCTCATCGGACCGAGCGGATGCGGGAAAACGACGACGATGCGAATGATCAACCGGTTGATCGAGCCGACATCGGGAACCGTGTATATCGATGGGCAAGACATTTCTACGCTTGATCCGGTCGAACTGCGCCGCAACATCGGCTACGTCATCCAGCAAATCGGGCTGTTTCCGCATATGACGATCGCGGAAAACATCGCGCTCGTGCCGAAGCTGAAAAAATGGGAAAAAAGCGCCTATGAAAAGCGGGTCGATGAGTTGCTTGACCTCGTCGGCTTGGATCCAGCGACGTTCAAGCACCGCTACCCATCGGAACTCAGCGGCGGCCAACAGCAACGCGTCGGCGTCGTCCGCGCGTTGGCCGCGGAACCGAATATTATTTTGATGGATGAGCCGTTCAGCGCCCTCGACCCGATCAGCCGCGAACAGCTGCAAGATGACATCGTCCGCTTGCAAGAAGAAATTCGCAAAACGATCGTCTTTGTCACCCACGATATGGACGAGGCGATTAAAATCGCCGATCGGATCGCGCTGATGAAAGACGGGGAAGTCGTCCAGTTTGCGACGCCGGACCAAATGCTTCGGCGGCCGGCGAACTCCTTTGTCCGCGAGTTTATTGGTGAAGACCGTCTGCTAACCCGCCAGACGGCCGTGCCGACAGCGGAAGATTTAATGTCTGACGCCGTCGCCACGATCGCACCGCGGCGCGGCTTGGCCGAAGCGTTCCGGCTGATGAAGGCGCGAAAGGTCGACAGTCTGGTCGTCGTTGATAAAAAGCAATCGTTTCTTGGCATCGTGACGCTCAAACAAATCGAGCAACGATACAATGAGGAACATTTGCTTGTCGCCGACATCGCTGACTACGATGTGACGACATTACAAAAAGAAGCGGATGTAACAGACGTCGCCGCCTTGTTCCAAGACCCGGACGTGCGCATCATTCCGGTGCTCGATGGCGACCGCCTTGTCGGCGGCATTACGCGCTCCAGCATGATGCGCGCGCTCGCTGAGTGGACGTTCCAGCAGCACGCATAAAGACATCAACCATGGGCGGAGGGACGCGTTTCCAGTTATCTCCAGAAGCCCGGTGATTTACGGGAGCATGCCGCTTCACAAGATCATTTCTCAAATAAAAAACCTTGCAGCATCGGTCCTGCTTTTCACACGTTCACTCATCGGTCAGGGGAACCAGCTGTTTTTCACCAACCTTCGAGGAGGCTGGGGATTTAATCTTGGATACGGCTTTGCAATGTCATTTCTCAACGGGAAAAACTCTGATGCATCGGTCCTGCTTTTCACATGTTCACTCATCAACTAGGGGAACCTCTAGTCTTGTGAACAGATGGAAGACGGCCGCACATTAAAAGCGAATCGGGTGCGATTGGCTCGATAGCCGCTCGTCTAAAAAGCGGGTGATCGGAAACCATTCGCCCGTTGGCAGTTGGCCGGTGTGACCGCAACGTCCCCTTCAGAATACGACGAGGCCCCCATTGGCGGCTGAATTTCGCCGATGACAAGGAAGCGGTTGGCTCTCCACCTCTTTTTCACCAATGAGGGAAGAGCACGATAGCAGCGGCTCATCCGTCACCGTTTTTTCAATAAGGAAGACAACGATGAACGGACCGCTGCTTTTTTACCAAGGAGGGATACAATGGAATTATTGCGAACGTTTATTGAACGACGAGAAGAGATTTGGATCGCTTTTCAAGAGCACGTACTGCTATCCGCGATTGCCATGGGCATTGCCATCGCGGTGGCCGTGCCGATTGGCGTCGTGTTGACGCGATATCGCAAACTCGCCGAGCCGATCATCGGCATCGCCGCCATCATCCAAACGATTCCGAGTTTGGCGCTGCTTGGGTTTATGTTGCCGATTTTCGGCATCGGCAAACTGCCGGCGATCATCGCCTTGACGCTTTATGCCTTGCTTCCGATTTTGCGCAACACGTACACTGGCATTCTTGGCGTCGACCCGGCGCTCGTTGATGCCGGACGAGGGATGGGGATGACATCGCGGCAAATTTTATGGATGGTCGAGCTTCCCCTCTCGCTTCCCGTCATTATGGCCGGCGTACGCACCGCGACAGTGCTGACGATCGGCGTCGCCGCCTTGGCGACGTTTATCGGCGCCGGGGGGCTTGGTGACTTGATCGATCGCGGCCTGCGCATCGCCGACAAAAACTTGATTCTCGCCGGCGCCATCCCAGCCGCCATATTGGCGATTGCCTTCGACTGGCTGCTACGAAAAGTGGAAAAGAAAGTGACACCCAAAGGGCTGTGATCAGCCCTTTGGCTTCTTTCCTCTCTCGGTCGTCTCAGAAACGTCAAAAAAGTAAGCCGGGGAAACAGATTTAAAAAATAAAATCCCATCATATTGTTGTGCAGGTACAAAGGAAGTAGGCATTCCTCCGCCCTCATAGGCCCGCCACTTTTTCTGTGCCCAGTTTCCATTGCACTGAATAAAACTATTTTGATAAGGGGAATGGTCAAGAAGGCTTTCCAAATGTTTTTTATTCATTTTTTTTATTGGATATTCCTTACCTGTATAATCCAACATTTTGCCTTCCTTTGCATACAACCCCAATACAAAACTTTTCTCCTTAATCGTTTGGGAGAGGTTTTCCACAAACGATTTATAGGCAGACAGGCGCTTGGCGGAAGTATTTTTGCTAATATGCATGTTATGTGCCCAAATGATAAATTTTTCATTTGGGTATATTTCCTGCGCTAAAAATTCTAGGTTTTTTGCCATTAATGCATCCCGATACTCAAAAAGTTTCGAGAAACTTTTTTCTAAATTTGCTTTCAAGTAATTTACTCTATTTTCCATCGTACGGAGGACAATTTTATAAATCTTGCTGTCCGGAAAACAATGCTGTTTGAGTTCCTCAATCAATTCCATGCCCTTACTTTCCATCTCTTCCCTTATATTTTGGCGCATTGAACGCTTGATTTTCCGTTTATCGGCTGCAATCAAAACCTCGATCGCCCGCTTTTCAAAATCGACAAACTTCTGTTTGGTCGGACCCGTTAAATAAGACTCGAGGAATTCCGAAAACAAATTCTCCTTTTTTCCTTGATAAACATCCACACCAGTAAAATACAGCGGCCGCTCCTGCTTCATTTTTTTCATATAGTCAAATAATCCAAGGACAAATTCATTTTGCCACGCACGTCCAATGGTGCCCACCATGAAACGTTTAGAATCAAGTTGATCAGATAGATAATCGCCGATCATACATGGCCCCAATTCGCTTTCAAAGGCAAGTACATGAAACCCCAATTCTTCATGAAGATATTTAATCAGGCTTACTTTTGCTAGACTGTATTCTTTGACGCAATGGCTGCTCTCCCCAAGGAAGACAAAGCGTTTATGTTCCAAAATCGGCTGAAGAAACTCAAAATGATAGCGGTCCATATCCCCTATATCGATACTTTGATGTTTGACTTCATCGATAAAGAAAGTGATCATTGACACCCCCAAACAACGTGATGACTGCATGTATACCCTCAACGGTTCGGTGACGAGCGGTGTGATCGAGAAATCAAGCTTTTCATGCGCCCCCATAATTGGTACAGACTAAACCCGATAACCGCTCCACTCACGTTCAAAATGATATCATCAACATCAAAGCTTCGTTCGCTAGGATATTCAGCAAATTTTCCATCCATCAACGCTGTCAAAAATTGAACGGATTCAATGCCGCTCGAAACGAGCAGGGCAAAGAGAAGAAACGGTTTGATACGTGCAAAATAAGGATGAATCAAAGGAACAAAGATGCCCAACGGAAGCAACAACAAGATGTTTCCCCAAATATTCACAGGAGTAATGCTAGTTTCCAAAATCGTTTTCAACGGGATGAAATTATAATGAGGAAACACCTGTTCCTCTAGCGGCAGCACTGGTTGGGTCATAAAGCGCCAATAAGGAATATATAAAACCGTATAATACAAAACAAAAAACAAATAAACATAAAAGCAAGCGTGAATCACCATATTCATCCCACTCCATTGCCGCACCTTGGACACACTCCAGCATACAAACACAAAGATGGGCAATAGATTGAGACAAATATGAATGAACACAATCCAGACCGATATGCCAGGAAAATTTCCATAGACATGATCCCAAGTCTTGAGACAAGCTACCATGACAAAAGGAATAACCGTGACGGTTTTTCGAATCATTTACTGCTTCAACTCCTTTATTCTTTGCTTGTATTCCAGTTCTTAGCATCCACCTCCAAATGACCTTTACCACTCGGGCGATTTGAACACTCCGGCTCAAACTCATCCGTTTCCTTCATCGTAACGCCATTTAGCACATAGTCGTCTTCCTGCATAATATCCCATTGCTCCCATATAAATGGGGACTACAAAGACAAAGGATGGATAAAAAGGAAGCGACGTAATCGTTGCGATCCCTAAAACAACCGCCCAATCCCATTTAAATTCCCATTTTTTATCAACAAAAGAAACGAGCGCTTCTGTTACTATGCATATAAGCAAAACAGCCAGTAGTGCAGCTGGAAAAATGGCAACACGGATACCAGAAATCCATGAGCACATACACCGGCTGAGACCGCTTCCTCTTGAGCGAAGAAAGCATCTCGATCGCTAGGTCGATCTTGCTTCTTCCCGTTGTCTTGTCATACAGACGAAAGGCGAACGGAAACGCTTGGGTGAAGGTGTGCACCATCCGTGAAACGAGCGAATGCCCCCAGACGGATGGATGATCGTTGTGCGAGTAGTGCCAATCACACCCTTGAATGGCGCGGGCAGCCCGTGACGAAGACTTCGTTTTTTGGCAAATGGGATCATCCATCGAAACAAAAAGGGGTTGATTCTCCCTTTTGGCCATTCGCTTGCTGCGCTGAAGGATCCATGGCTGGAGTTTGCGAAGCAACGTCTCTTCATCCCAAGGGCTTTTCGTGAAAAAATGGCTGAGTATGGTTCGATGGTTGGGATGAAAACTCCAGTGATGGACATCGGTCAACGTTCCCAAACATCCCTTGGTCGTCAAGGCGTCGACAAGATGAACCAGATGCTTGATGACCGGTTTCGAGAAATCAAGCGCCAATCCCAGCGTCATGAAAAACTTGTGGATTCCTTGATGATGTGCTCATCGATTCCTAAGCCATGAACCTCCTTGTGTGAATGGGTTTGAGCACATCTATTTTACTCAAGGAGCTGGGTTCATGTCTCCTTTTTTGTTTGGTTGTAAATTTATGTTAGTGAATTTGCTCATCTACAGTTCTTTACTCTTTTCTCGGGGAAAGCCCGGTTATTAAAATTAAACTATATGCCCATAATAACCAAGAACCAAAATATCGATCAGATTCCACTAGTAAATTAGTAAATACTTCTGGAAAGATAACTAATACAATCGTATCAATGAACATGCCGGGAAGCGCGATAAACATAGCAGCTTTTAAACGCTCATCTTTTTTTAAACCTTTAAGTTTGTATAGAGGATAAGTTAATAAAAAAATGAGTGGAACAACAAGCAGATAGGATAACAGAAGAAGCAAAGCATTTTCTGGGTTGAAGAAAAAATGTCCAAAAAACCGGAAAATTATGGTTGCTCCTAGCCAAACAAGAAAGCCCCAAATTAGAAAATACATGAACAGCACTCCTTTATTCTAAAAATGCTTGAAAGAGTATCATAATAGCATTTCACCAACGATCCTGATAAATCATGACCCTTCACAGACAATCCTTATTTCTTTGCGGCAATGAAAGTTCTAATAAAAAATAATGGATAGATCATTAAATACAAATTGACGGCCCACCAAGTGATGTCAAAATCCTTGCTAAAAGCCCAAAATGCAATGGCTTGCAATCCGGAACAAAAAGTCAACACAAGAGAAATCAGAGCCCAGTTCCGCCATGCCGGGTTGTTTTTATTATATAGATATAACCCCGTGGTGCTAGTTGAGCGTCAGCCTCAACTAGCACCACGGGTAAGGATAAGTTCCATTTAATTGTAGCTTTTTAGCTACGTCCCATTTATAACATTTTGTAAATATATCCATATTATATCCCCCTAACCCCCTTCTTTTTTATAAACACTTATGAAAACAAAGATTTTAATTATTCATTCCATTTTATTATTGACATATGTAGCTTTTCTTTCATGTTTTACAAGTCTAGAAGATAGACTATAGCCTACTAAAACAAAACACATGATATAAAGCGCTGTTGATATACCAAATAAATCAGCCAGTCCTCCTCCTACAATCGGACCGATTATCATCCCTACAGAATAGGCCATATTAAAAACAGCAAATGCAGTAGCATACGCCCCCCCACCTAAACGATCAACAGAATTCGCTAATTCCGGCAAAGTCGGCGTTAAGACAAAACCAGCCGCTGCCCCTACCAAAAAAAGTACGGCTCCTAAAGCCTTTCCCCTTTTAGCAGGCGGATACATATCTGTAATCAACGCCAGTCCCGCAGTCCATGTCGCCGCTGCCGCAACACCTTGAAGCAATCTAGCAACAATGAGCAGCAACATACTATTTGCAAAAGCAAATAGTAACGTGCTTGCTAAAAGAACTACCAGCCCCCACAGCATGACTCCTCGTCTACCAAACTTGTCAGAGATTCCTCCTAATATAGGAGTAGCGATCAAAAAAGAAAACGCATAACAGCCGATTAGTATGCCAATAACTGTTTGGGAAGCATCAAATTTAGAAGTGTAAAAAGGCACGATCGGAACAACGATGCTATACAGAAGCATATCAATAAACACTGCCATCGCAATTACAATCAATCCAGTTATTGGCTTTTTTCTCATCTCTTTAAGCTTTGTCATAAAATATTTCACCTTTCTTCTTTTTACCATCGTTAAATGGCAAACATGCTGAATTTCGTAAAACAGCTTCTAGGAAATGATAGAAAGTCGTTCGGTGACAATGGTTTTCGTAGAACAACCATTGATGTTAAGAAGAAAAAGGAGACTCTTTTTTTCACTCGTATGTAACCATTTCATTGTCCATTATGCCTACGGCTTCTTTATTTATTTAATACAAAATCATCCATAATAAACATGTTTTACTTCATCTCAATTATATCTCCACCTCCTTTTCTTTTCACCGCCAACCTGTGTCGGAACCCCGCCATTTTTTGGCGGAATACCGACACGAGATAGCGGACCCCAAAAAAGAAAACGCCCTCACCGATCCGATGAAGGCGTTAACAACATATGATGCTCTGGAATGAACCCTAATTGTTTTGCTTTTTCCACGGCTTCTACCCTCGAAGATACACGCAGCTTTGTGAAAATGCGCGATAAGTGTCTTTCCACGCTTCGTTGGCTTATGTGATGTTTTTTGGCAATGTCTTTATTACTGTAGATGAGAAATTTTCATTGCAGTAATTTCCATACCCTAAGAGACAAACAGGGGACCCCTCAGGCGACATGGAGCAGTTTTTTGATCACATCAATGGAATCTCTTGCTTTGAGGCGCCATCGATGAACTCGACGATGCTGTGTCCTTTCCGAGACCGAAGAAGCTCCAGTCCGGAAGAGAGGTCTTGTTGAGATGCCGCGATGCTGTATATGCAGGCGAACAGCACCACTGCCCCATACCGTTTCACCGCCCGAATGTGACGAACACGGTACCATCTGACTTCAGCTGGTCTTTGGCCTGCCGGAAAAAGCATTCGATCGTCCAGCGCTGGGCATAGTAACGCAAGATCTCTTCATCGCCTAGCTCCCGGTCGGTGCTCAAGACGACATGGAGATGGTCCGGCGTCATTGGTTCATCCGCCTTCCAAGCCAGCCGCATCACCGCGTCATCAAGACCGTTGGGCGCGCCTTCGCAGCCGTAGACACGCTCACGCTCCTTCCCCACCGTGACGAGGCAGGTGTCGTTGGGCTCGATATAGCGGGCAAACTCCTTCGCTTGAATGGCGATGCCTTTCGGGTAGAGAATCCGGTTCGTCTTGAGCATGCCGATGACATGGAATCCTTGTTTCAGGCAGGCTTCGATGAGCGCTTGGGACGGATACCACGCACATCGGCCGAGTCCACTTTTCTTTGAGCGAAGAAAGCATCTCGATCGCTTGGTCGATTTTGCTTCTTCCCGTTGTCTTGTCATACAAACGAAAGGCGAACGGAAACGTTTGCGAGAAGGTATGCACCATCCGCCAAACGAGCGAATGCCCCCAGACGGATGGATGATCTTTGTGCGAGTAGTGCCAATCACACCCTTGAATGGCGCGGGCAGCCCGTGACGAAGACTTCGTTTTTTGGCAAATGGGATCATCCATCGAAACAAAAAAGACTGATTCTCCGGATTGGCGATTAGCTTAATGTGATCAATGAGTAATGAAATTACCACTCATATATCGACTTCTCTACTATGGCTTAACGAAAACTTTTTAGACAAGAAAGGCAACGATAAACTCGAAAGAAAACACAAAATAATCCCGCTGAAAAATGCTTTTGCCATGGATTTTGCTACATATTCTTTCGATATGTCTTCTATTTGTTTTTTTATGTTAGCAATGTTTTTGTCTATATTGATCAACTGTTGCTTCACTTGTTCTTCGATTTTCTTTTGCATTTCTGGAGACATTGGCGTTCCATTTGGAATCTTTGCGAGCATCTCTTTTTCAATATTTTTCGCAAGTAATTGCGTACTTCCCTTATCTAGTTTCAACAATTTATCGTTATTTTTTTCCTCAAAAAAAGTATCTCTTTGTTTCATTAAAACTTCCTGAATAGAATTTTTCACCTCTTCAGGAATGTTTGATTTTTTTACGATCATTACTCCTTCATCGACTACGTTAGCGGAATAATGATTTAGAAAGCTTAATGTTAAAGACACAAACAAAGCTACTCCAACCGCTCCCCCCATATTCCGAACCATCGCAAAAATACCTGAACTTAAAGAAATTTGAGTTTGGGAAACGGCGGCCGTGCATACTGTCACACTAGTAATCATAATAATCCCTAAACCTGTTCCTAAAATAGCAAGAAATGAAACCATATGTAAAACACTTATATCCGTATCAATATTGATAAGCAAGATCAACCCCATTACACTTATGATATATCCTATTACCATAGGAATAAGATAACCAATTTTATCAATTACTCTCCCAATAATTGGTGCTACGATAAGCATAACTCCGGAAAGGGGGGTAATTGCAAATGAAGCTTCTAATGTACTAAATTCCTTCACTCGAATGAGAAATATAGGAAGTAAAATTAATGTTCCCATTAATAATATGCCACCGAGGAAATTCGAAACTAACCCTGAAACATACAAACGATTCCTAAAAATAGAAAAATCGAGAATAGGTTTTTTTACTTTTGTTTCAACAAAAAGAAATAGGGCTCCGCTCATAACGCTAATTAGGAAATAAAGAACGATTTTATAAGATGTCCATCCAATTTCTTCCCCTTGCAAAATGGCATACGTAAGAAAAAACAAACTCAAACTCATCAACAAAATCCCCAATGGATCGAGTTTAAACTTATGAATGGGTTCATTTTGTACTCGAATAGCAAGATATATGAACGGAAATGCCAATAACACAATGGGGACATTAATATAAAACACCCATCTCCAGTGAATATACTCTGTAATAAGTCCTCCTAAGCTCGGGCCGATAGCAACCGCCATAGCACCTACAGCTCCCCAAATACCCATTGCTAATCCCATTTTTTCTGGAGGAACAGCTGTTCTAACTAGCGTCATACTTGTAGGGATGACCATTGCTCCGCCTATTCCTTGCAAAATTCGAAAAATAATAAGAGAATCTACCGTCGGTGCAATTCCACATAAAAACGAGCTAACTGCAAAAATGATGACTCCCCACAAAAAAGTGCGAACACGCCCTAACATATCAGCCATTTTACCGAGAGTAACTAATAATACTGCAAGTGTAAGAACAAACCCGTTTATGATCCATGAGGCTTTGCTCAGGTCGATTTTGTAATCATCAATAATATTAGGAATTGCAATATTTACTACAGTACTATCTAAAAACACTAGAAAAAGCCCAATGCTTACTGCAAACACTTGTTTTAATCCTCTGTGCCGTTGTTCGTTTACAGTTTCAGTCATATCCTGCTCCTCCCTCTATAAATATTGATGTATCAAGGCTTTGCGGCCTCTCAGGGGTGTCAAAAAAATATTTTTCGACAAAATCCCTTACATCCTTTTTCAGTTTTGTGGATATCTTACAGACCTAGGGTGCGCTTCGCGGCCAATACTCCTTATAATTTTTATGTAATCAAAAATGGCTCTTGCGTTCTTTTATCTCACACACTTTTTTAAAATTATTCTTACTCATCCTAATTATACATCCATTTTCTTTCCTCCTCACCGCCAACCTGTGTCGGAACCCCGCCATTTTGTGGCGGAATACCGACACGAGATAGCAGACCCCAAAAAAGAAAACGCCCTCACCGATCCGATGAAGGCGTTAACATATGGAGCTCTGGAATGAACCCTAGTTGTTTGGCTTTTTCCACGGCTTCTACCCTCGAAGATACATGCAGCTTTGTGAAAATGCGCGATAGATGCCGTTCTACACTTCGTTGGCTTATATAGTGTTTTTTAGCAATATCTTTATTGCTTAAACCGTTGGCCACCTCGAATAATATTTCTTGCTCGAACTGACTCAGCGCAACATGTTCTTCATTTTCTTCCATCTTGGCCTTGACTTCGCAAAGATGCAGTTGGCGCAGTAAATGCACAGGAATGACCGCTTCATCTCTTAACGCACAACGAATCGCTGTAATCAATTGCTCGCTCGTTGCCGTTTTACTGACAAAACCTGTAATGCCTGATTCAATCAAATAATTCAAAAAAGGAGCAACATCATATCCGGTATAGATGACAATTTTCGCATTCGGTTGTTTTTGGAGAATTCGTTTACTTAATTCGATACCGTTCATATCTGGCATACGCCAATCAAGCAAATACACATCATAAGTTTGTTGTTCCATCATCTGTTCCGCTTCTGTGCCAGATGTCACAAGTTCTACTTGAAAATCTTGTTCACTCTCAAGCATATTCTTTGTTCCTTCACCAACAAGGCGATGATCATCGACAACCAAAATGTGAATCATCGAGTCCTTTTTCTCCTTCCCATACCTATAATGGAATGGCAATCCGTATATCCAGCCCCTTACCTAGTTGTGACGTCATCTTGAATGTTCCACCTAAGCCTTGCACGCGCTCTTTGATCCCAAACAAACCAAGCTTTCCATCACAATGATTTAATTTTTCCATGTCTATACCTATACCATTGTCAACATAATGAAGTTGAACCTCCTCATTTTGGACCTCCAATGTGAGTTGAATATACGACGCCTGCGAATGTTTCATCGCATTGTTTAATAATTCTTGGATCATCCGATAAATAGCAAGCTCCCGTTCTTCCTCCAATTTGGCTGATAAATGAACATTCCATTCGATTTTTATATTCGCACGTAATTGGAATCGTTGGATTAACTGTACGATCGCTTCCTCTAATCCGATTTGACTCAAAAATGGCGGTCTTAATTCATGGCATATCTCTCTTGTTACATCAATCATATCTACGATTTCTTCTTCAATGTAGTTTAGCTGCTTTTTCATTTCTTCCACACGCATATTTTGAAAGCGCAAGCTCTCCACTTTCCGTTTTAAAACAATTAAATCTTGAAGAATCGTATCGTGCAAGTCAATGGCTAACTTTCTTCGTTCCTTTTCCGACCATTGAAAGATCAAACGAGTGAGCCAAACAGAATTACGTCTTTGCTTTACATGGTTGAGCTCTTTTATCAAATCCTCTACTTTTACCATATTTTCCATCGTGACGCTGGCATAATAGACAATGGTGGATAACCAATCTTTTTGTTCTGACCGGAATGGAATAGGATGTTTCTTTTTTCCGATTAATAGTAAAGGACTTTGGCGGAATGAACCTACAAAAACCGCAAACAAACGCTTATTTTCAATCAGTTTTCCAATCGAAAGTGGTTGTCTATCCATCTTTTTGGTTAACTTCGTCCACTCTTTTTCATCGCAATGAAACGGGGCTTGCATACTTCTGATCGCTTGTACAAAAGCTAGATTCTCTATATCTAATACTTCTCTTACCTCTTTTTCTAGGCATTGGATCACTTCCCGCATGTTTTTCTGTTTTTTTAATGTTTCACCGATCCGATAGATACTTTCTTGATAACAGTCTTTTTGTACGTATAACTTCGTCCTTAATGTTCGATCGAAATATCCTTTTGAATAGAGAGCAAGGATATTTATTCCATAAATCAGTAAAAACAACAAAGCGAGTTCAACAAGTCTCCTCGCTTCATTGACAAATTTGGCATAAAGCAACGTAACAAGAAAAGCTGGAAGTAATGATAAAAAAGCATAGTACACAAAGCGATTGATAGAAAACGGCAATCGAAATAGCCGATCCGTACAAATCAAATAAAGAAAGACGGATGGCAACACAAAAAGCGAAATAACGGTTAATTCGGCTGGTAGTACCCATTTTCCAATGATTAGAACCGGGAGACTATAAAATAAAACAAATGGCGCGGCAGATAACCCTATGGACAAAAGCAAACCTTTGACTGTATGTTGCTGTTCATCTTTATTAAGATAAACCCATCCTTTTCCTAACAAAGCAAGAATGGTACCTATATTGATAAGGAATGTCGCCAATAGAACTTCCGCTTCACTTAGTAAATGAGATAAAGAAATAACGAAGGCAACGAAGTTAAAACTATAAAGAGAAAGAACGATTTTTTTCGTAAACCATCCTTTCTTTTCTCTTTCAAAATAATGATAAATGAAATGCAGAAAGACAGCAGGCAATTGTAAAAATATAGCGTTAAACATGTAACGCCCAAACGGTACATATTTCGCTGATAAGCTGGCACTGATATAACAAAGCCCCGCCAGCAATAAAAAGTAAATGAGGACGGTCGCCGATTGGTCATTCAGCCGTAGACGAAGCAAAAACATGCTTAAACTAACAGCGAATAGAAAAAAACCCAATGGCAAGGCAATATAATATAGCCATTGTTTCGCTCCATGCGATCGATCGTCAACCGTCAATGTTTGGATTTGCTTTTCTCTCTGAATCGTTATTGTTTTCGCTTGTTCAATTGTTTTGTATTTCCGGACAGTAAAATGGGAGAGCGGGGGCTTTCCATCCACTTTCAACACTTGATCATGAAGATGAATACCATGTTTTTTTGCCCAACCAAACTCGTAAATATCGTTAACAATAACATCACCATTGTTATTTTCTACCACCTCCATACCGATCAATGGATGTCTAACATTTAAAATGGTTAAATATAGTGCTACCATCAAAGCAACAACCATTACCATGACCATTCGACTCATCGTTATCTACTTCCAATATCCGAGCGGTTCCGTCGATTCACTAAATACCCTTACAACCGCTTTTACCTCTAACTCACTTAAGCCGATCAAGCTCACCGTACCATTTTGTAATTTTTCGATGACTTCCGGATGTTCGATTAAAAAGCGAATGATTTCTTTTTCCATCCTTTCACCCCAATAGAGGAATTACAACAAAACTCGCGGAGTTCCTTCTTCAAACGAATTGAAATTTATAATGATCCCTTGTTCTTCATCGCCCACTGATGTCGATGCTACTTTTGGGGGAATCTTCCCGCGAAACGGTTGGACTCAAAAAAAAAAACGGGACGCTCACAAGTGAACGCCCTTTCCGTCGATTTTTAGGTTGAGTGAATCCATTTCAATACCAGCACCTGTTTTTGGATTACTTTTTAGTCCTTCCGCTTTTAACCATTTTATCGCTTTGTTAAATTCACGTTCATTATGCCAAATTGAGAACGATAAAACCTGCTTTTGCTTCGTCGATCTCTCCCATATCCTCGTTTTTCCTCATAGAGCCAATCCGAAAAAAAAAACATCAGCCATGTGCCCTTTTCTTATAAAAACATTAGATGAAGTGATTAATATGGAAACCGTACGGGAACCGCCTTATCGTTGCGCTGATATCAGCCTAAAACCGCCTAGCGTGTCCCGATAATGAAAGGAGAATGAACATGGAAAAGTATATGTTAGAAACCCATCATGTAAGCAAAATGTTCGGAAAACAACTCGCTGTTGATGATGTGTCCATGAAAGTTCAAAAACATACTGTGTATGGCTTGCTCGGACCAAACGGAGCCGGAAAGTCCACGCTTTTAAAGATATTGACAGGGCTTTTGCGTCCTACGAAAGGGGAAATCGTGATCAACGGCCATCCTTGGAGCCGGAAAGACTTAAAACATATCGGTGCGCTGATCGAATCTCCTGCTCTTTACGGCAATTTAACCGCTCATGAAAACTTGCTTGTTTACGCCAAATTACTCGGGCTGCCCGAGTCGCGCATCCGGGAAGTTTTGCATCTTGTCGGTTTAGAAAACACTGGGAAAAAGAAAGCCGCGCAATTTTCTCTTGGGATGAAGCAAAGGTTGGGAATCGCCAAAGCTCTTTTGCATCATCCCCAACTGCTCATCCTTGACGAACCAACCAATGGATTGGATCCATTAGGCATACAAGACTTGCGAAAGCTGATTCGATCCTTTACACAAAACGGAATCACTGTCATTTTATCGAGCCATATTTTGTCCGAAGTGAAACAATTAGCGGATTATATTGGCATTATCCAAAACGGGAAACTCATGTATGAAGGGAAAATCGACGAGAGCCAAGATCTCGAAAAACTGTTTATTGATGTAGTGAGCAAACAGTGAGGGAGGATGGAGACGATGCTCAATATGTTCGAATCAGAACGTTTAAAGTATCAACGAACATTTGCGAAGAAATTGGTGTTTATTGCCCCGCTTTTCTTTATCCTATACGCCGTCATTACTATGCCGGCCATGAATTCGGCACACAACTATTTTGAATACACGGTGTTCAATTGGTGGCCATTGATTTTCGTTCCGATTGGCACCGCGTTGATCGCTTCCTTGTCAATCATGAGAGAGAAAAAGTCGGGAAACGATAAAGCGTTACGCTGTCTCGATATTAGCATAACAGGTCTATGGTGGAGCAAAATCGCCGTCGTCGCCTATTATCTGTTGCTTTCTACCGTGGAACTGATCATCTTGCTTGTTTTATTGAAATGGTTGGTACCTAGCAGCCTTTCATCCGCTGTGGTCGCTGGATGCGCCGGCTTGGTCATTTGGTTGACCTCTTTATCGTATATCCCAATCGGATTGTTTGTGGCCGAACGGTTTGGGATCGTCGTTTCGATCATTGTCAGCGTCATTGGCCTCGCTGTGGGAGTGATCGCAGCAACAACGCCTTATTGGCTGTTCATTCCATGGAGTTGGGGCATGAGGTTGATGTGCCCGATCGTCGGGGTTCATCCTAACGGGGTTCCCTTGAAAACAGGGGATCCGCTCTCGGATCCTTCGGTCATTCCCATCGGCTTAGCGATGGCTCTTGCCATGTTTCTGCTCTTATCTTTTCTAACCGCCGTTTGGTTTGCGCGAAAGGAAGTGTATTGACATGTCGTTTCTACGCCTTCTGTCCTCCGAATGGCTCAAAACGAAACGCACCGCGATTCGGCTGATGATGATCATCACGCCAATCAGTTATTCGCTTTTGATGGTGTGGTATTTTTCACACTATCACACCATCATGTTCCTAGAAACGAAAATATACGAAGCATTTTTTGAAGTGATGACCGTTTCCTTGCCGATCATCATCTCCCTGCTGACCGGGCTGATGGCCTATCAAGAAGAAAAAGCAGGAAGTTTCATGAACATCTTGACCGGCCCTGTATCCAAAATGAAATCGTATATTGGCAAGCTCACGCTGCTGATCTTTCTAGCAGGCGCGGACATCTTGCTCGCGACGCTGCTCATGCTCTTGGGCATGAAATACGTGCTCAAAGTGGCACCCATTCATGAACACGTCTTTTTGCAAGGAGCGGCGCTCTCCATCGTGGGCTCCCTTTTTCTTTTTTCCTTGCATCTGTTCATCAGCTTTGCCTTTGGAATGGGAGCCTCGATCGCCGTAGGAAGCGGTGGATTTCTCATTGCTGCTCTGCTCGGGGCAACATCGTTAGGCGACCACATTTGGATGTATGTCCCTTGGACATGGGCTGTGCGTCTTTCCCAACTCCCCCTTCTGTCAATGCCCGAAATCAAGCAAGCCGTAGGGGAGCTGTTGTTGCATTCGTATTCCCTATCATTGCGGGAGGGAACGGCCTATGCTCTTCTAAGCTTTCTCATCGCAACCGTCATCGGTTCCATCTGGTTTCAGCGTTGGGAAGGAAACAAACCGCACGAATGACATTTCTCCCTCGTCAGGGAAATGTAAGGAGGGCAAACGATGAAACATTCCATTTTGCTCGTCATATGGATCGGTATTTTCTTTATCGGAGGCTGTTCCGTGATCAGCGACTTAAAAAAGACCGCCACACAAAATATGGAGATCGACCGACAATTGCCAAAATACGAGCTGAACAAGGACAATTTGCAAGAAATTCGCTACCAAGGCCGAATCTACGTGATTCAAGCTGCCAAAGTCGATCGACAGCACTTGAACAAACCGATCGGAAAAGTAGCGGAGACGATTACAATCAATGAACATCACCGCATTTTGAGCAAAAAGGAGCTGCGAAAAATCGAAATCATTCCCGACCAAAAAGACGAAAAACGAACTCATTTGAACTTTGGTTGGGTATACAGCATCAAAGGCGTAAACCCGGAGGAAGAAGTGGCCGTTACGGTGAACCATCAATTTCTCATCGCCAAAAGGAAATAACCGCCAAACGATCGCAGCTAGGGAGGCCCCCTAGCTGCATCCTCCACTTCTACAACGGCGGGAAGGTCCTAAAATGATCAAGAGACAGCTCCTTAATATAAAATTCAACCGTTGCGCCGCCTTTGTCATTGTTGTACGCCCAAATGTCCCCACCATGATGATTGACGATTTGTTTCGCAATATACAGCCCCAATCCGACATGATGTTTATACTGCTTATCTTGATAAAAAGGCTGGAACAACAAAGACGTATCGTTTTCTTTAAACCCCGTTCCTGTGTCTGAACAGCGAAAATAAATTTTGCACGCATTCCCCTCTTCTTCATCATGCACTTCCAACGTAATTTCTCCGCTTTTTGTAAACCTCAAACTGTTGTATAAAATATTGTCCAACACTCTCATGACCATTGCTTCATCAAGCACATAAGACGATCGTTGCAAATTCACATCAAAGCAAATCGCTAGCGATGGTTGACGAGAAACCATGGTTGAGAGCTCTCGTTTCTTCTCATCAAGCATTTGCTTTACATCCACTTCTTTTGCGTTCAATAAGAAGTGGCTCTTCTCCACTTTATAGAGCAACGACAAATTATCCGTCAACATGGTCATCTTTCCACAGTTTTTACGAATGATCTCTAAGTGGGGCGTGACATCAAAGCGGTCCGACTTTCTCAAATCTTGAATCAAATCAATTTGGCCTTGGATGACCGTTACTGGCGTTCGAATATCATGCGCGATCGATGACACCATCATTTTTCGTTCGTCATCGGTCTTTGCTAAACGTTCCACCATTTCTTTCAACGCACTGATCATGGCATTAAAGGAATTCTGGATTTTCATAAACTCTTTTCTTTTCAACCCCGAGACGTGAAAATCAAAATTCCCGCTGGCAATGTGATCAGACGCCGCGAGCAACAATTTGATATTGTGAAACAATGATTGGTACAGCCTAGATGTAAAGAAAATCAAATAGACAATAAAAAAGAGCAATGGAGAAATCAGCAACGCAGCATAAATGAACACAGGTTCCAAGCGCTTTTGATTGTTAATGATAAACCCAAAAGGTGCTTTCAACACATATACCGCCTGAATGGCGTTATCATGCTTCAAGGGAATGAACCGATACACATAGCTTCCTTTTACAATCTCACGGTTGATCGATTGACTAATATCCACTTGATCGTCTATAATTTCTCGATCACCATACAGATGCTTACCGCTGATGTCTACAACTTCTCCCTGTATCTTTTCACTGTAACGATGGATGGGAATGAATCTCCCCTTGAAAATCGCCTCTTCGTTTTCTTTTATCTTTTTTTCTATCAAATCCAAATCTTTGACGAAATAATTGGTCGGTTTCACCACATCGTTCGTGGCTAATGTAATAATCAAGTAGATTAAGCATAAATAAGTAACGACCGAAGAGATTGCCGTTGCCAACACGACTTTCACAACTAACAAATAAAAATCTCGTTTAATCGTTTTATCCTTTTTCATCGGTCACATCCCATTTATAACCGAGCCCATATAATGTTTGAATATAAGACGTGTCCGGGTCGACCGCCTTGATTTTCTTACGAATATTTTTAATGCTTTCTGTAACAGTGTCTAACTGGCTGTCGGAGTCAATCCCCCATACTCGTTCAAAGATTCTTTCTTTGGAGAAAACGACCTTTTTATTGAGCATTAACAGCTTCACAATCTCATATTCTTTTTTTGTTAACGGTAATTTCTTTCCTTTACAAAAGACTTCGTTAGCCAAAAGATCAATCGTAATATGTTTCGAACTCAAAAGATATCTCTCGTTTGAACGAATCCGTTCTTCCCTTCGTAGATGGGAATCAATTCGCGCCTTCAATTCCTTTAAGCTGAACGGTTTGGTGATGTAATCATCCCCACCGATCGCCAGCGCTTGAACCTTATCTTCCTCCATCGCTTTGGCGCTGACAAATAAAATGGGACAATCCACCCGATCGCGAATGATGGTGCACAGTTCCATCCCATCAATGCCTTCCATCATGATATCGAGCAAAATTAAATCAACATGTTCGTTCATTGCTTTCAACGCTTCCATCCCGCTGTGGGCCGTTTCTACCTGATAATGATGAAGCTCCAAATATTGTTTGATTGTACAGCAAATGTCTTCCTCGTCGTCGATAACTAAAATTTTCTTTTTGTTCATCTTTTGCTCCCCCATATTCGCGAATTTCGACATGACACCCATGACGGTCATTCTGACGCAATATGGGTCATCCCGGTAATCATCCCTTCATTCATTGCATACACTTCGTGGCATAATGACTGGATGTCCACCTTGTTGTGAGACGTCAACAAAATGGTGCAGCCTCTTTTGTTTTCTTCCCGAATCATTTGGTATACTTGATCCACTGATTTTTCATCCAACGCATTCATCGGTTCGTCGAGCAGCATCAACTGCGGCTTCTCCATGATGCACTGTGCGATACCCAGTCTTTGTCTCATTCCAAGAGAGTAGGCTTTCACCGGCCTTTTATCATGCGGATCCAACCCTACCCGCTCCATTGCCTCTTTTACCTCGCGCTCGCCGATTTTGTTTTGAATCATGGCTAAAAAATGCAAATTATCGAATCCTGAGTATTGTTCAAGGAAACCTGGTTTTTCCAATAAAACAGAAATATCGCTCGGAAAGGATACATCTTGGTGCAACGTCTGGCCAAATACCGCCACCGTGCCGGTGGACGGCTTCACCAATCCACTGATGACTCGGAATAACATCGTTTTCCCTGATCCGTTCGGCCCGACGAATCCATAAATCTTTCCTTTTTCCAATTCCAAGTTGATATGGCGCAACACTTCTCTTCCTTTTATCGTTTTGGAAACATTGGACAAGACGATCGCCTTCATATCGAACCCCTCCTAGATATAATCCGCGTTCTTCACTCTTTTGACCGTCCAATACCCGAACAGACCAATCAACAAGAGCTCCACAAACAGAGCCAACCACACGATAAGACCGCCCCGCAAATGATCGACCATGCTGTAGTACAACGGAACGAAAGCCATCGGCTGCTTCACACCTATAAAAAACAAAGCGAGAATGACGGCATTAGCCAAATGATTCGTCGCGTGTACCTTCAAACACATCCACACGCTGGCATGCCAATACAAATTCACAGCAATGCAAATGAACATGACCACTAACGAACGGTCAAACGAAACCGCCATATGCGACACAAAGAGACCGAAAACGCTAGCGATCAAAAACGCCGCCAATACATACACCAATGTAAACGGAACAGCTACCAGCAGCCTAGCTATCGTGTACGACGTCGTATCCCTTAACAAAATGAACAGTGTATGTTCAAAATATTGATCACGTTTTTTCCAAACGATTTGGAGCAACACCACATAACCGAAACAAAACATCAGCCAATACATCCAATTTGAGATCGTCACCGCTCCGAATAAGCGGGCGAATAACTCCGGTAGGTGTTGGGAAGAAAACGCCTCTGACCTGATGGACATCATAGTGCCCAACAGCGGGAATAAAAGGCAGGTCATCATCATTTTTTTGAACTCCATTTTGATGAGAGTAAACTCCAAATCCATTCGTTTCATAAAAGATCATCCTGAACATAGTAGTTTTTGTTGTTTGACGAAAACCGAATCATATGGATCAACAGCAACATCATCAAAACGAAAACTAGGATTGTCCAAACGGGAGACACTCTCTCACTGATGTAAAATACGTACGGTATCATCTTGAAGGTGAACATATCCAATATGGCCAGCGTGATAACCGTTACGACGCTGAAAAAACGGTTCGCCCAAAAATCGGTTAGCCACACAAACATCAACCCGAATATCGCTGTGAGCAAAAAATACGTAATAAGAAAATAAAGGAACGAGCTTTTGTCCCCACGATGTGGCACGTATAAAAAAGCCGCATGGACGTTCTTTATGTTGGGATATATAATATATTTCACCAACGTTGTACATAATCCGCCTACTGCGACAACCCAAAGAGACATACAGACAGCTAAGGCGAGGACGAGCAGCGCTTTATGCATCCCAATCTGTCCCCGGGTGCGGTATCTTCTTAGGATCATCCACGTATTGGTTCGCAACATTGAACCTAAAAGAAATAAAAACGCAGGCAGATGGAAAAATTCATACCGATAGAGCAAGATAAACTCTTTTAGACTATGCCATTTGCCAATCGTGATTGATCCCCATGGCAGGACGGCTGCAAACATCAACAAGGCAATGACGCCTAGAACGGTCTTGATGACGGTTCGATGCAACGTTACATCTTGCCAAATGAAAAAAACACTCTGTTTACAGAACATCTTCACTTTTCTTCACTCCATACGAAAATACCCCTACCGCGATCAACAATTGGAGGACAAACACGATGGCCATTTTCCAGTAGGCCAATCCTTCTACTGGTTGTGAAGGAAGTAAGAAATTAAACGGATCCCAAGCAAGTTGGCCGATGATGGTCAGCACCGCCCAACAAAGCATATAAATGATTTGTGGCATCAACGTAATCAAATACCGATTTTTCAACAACAAGGAACATCCTAAACCAAGGCAGACGTAACCGCTGGCAAATAACCCCCCGATTACATAATAAACGAGTGTATACCAATAAGGGGAGATCTCCAGCAAAGATGAAAAAAGCGTTTTCTTTTCTCCCGCAAATGAGTTGTCCGGCAGCGGCAGCGTCCCGGCGATCAATTGCCGATATGCTTGGGAATAGCTCGAATAATCCCAATGATTCGTCAACAGATTCACCAGCACAACTCCCAGCACAAGAGGAAGGAGGAACAAGAAAAAAGCGCTGATATAGGTAAACATAAACTTCCTTCGGTAATAAGCTCCTCTTCCCATCCGTGTCAATTGATAATGAACATTTCCGCTCTTTCGTTCACGATCCATCGAATCCACCAATGGGATCGATAACAATAGCGGGAAAAGGAAGTAATATAGAGATGAGAGTACGTTAAAGTGGAAGCCTCCTAGGCCAACCCATTCAAGGTGAGGCGATGCCAAGGCGAAAACATTAGGATTGTCGTGGTAAATTCGTTCAAGCAACTGCACATTTTCACGATAATCTTTCACTCCCAACACGACGGCGCCGATGACAAGCAGCAGCAGGCAGGCGGCGCTGATATAAAGGTTCTTATTTTTCAGAAGTTTAAGCAATTCCATATACATACGATCATCTCCCAATTCTTCTGTTTAAGGTCGGTCTTCTTCAACAAAATTGAAGAAGACCGACCCTGACGAAGAAAACCTCTCTCTTGTCCAAGTTGACTGAACATATCTATAAAAATCGATCAATTGTCGGGATAAAATTTGCCTGCGATGTCAACTGTAACGTAAGTGAAGGATGCATTTTCCGCCATTAATGAAACTTTTTTACCAACAGCGCTTTGATCGACAGTAAAATAACGCGTGTCATTATCGGTTACATTCAGCGCGGTTGGCGAAACTTTCGTGGAGCCTTGCTGAATCCACATATTCGCTTTATAATCGCTTCCAACAACCGAATTTTCCACTTTACTTTTACTGTTCGTCGCTTTATTGGCGCTCGCTAATTCCGTGTCAGCTCCAAAGCGCGGAAGAACTGTAGCATAGGTAACATAGGATGCTGCGCTAACTCCTCCTATCGCAATTAATGAGATAAAAGCAATCAAAGTAGTAACCATTTTCATTTTTTCCTTCATGATTCAATCTCCTCCTTCTAAACATGTTGTCGCTTAACCTGCTTTTTTTCTTCAAAAGTCCTTTAAGATGACATGTTTCAATAGCGGATGTTTATACGTTTTAAGTACAAGTGTCACAAAGAATGCATAGGAATTTCTCAATATCTCATATCATCCCCCTTTTAAATTTCAAAGTATAGGGACCGGTCCTGTGAAAATTATAATCTTTTTAAAAAAAAATGCAATATTTTCGTTAAATTTATATAAAAACCTTTAAAGAAAAAATTTTGAATAACCTTGGTACTATATACATGCTCATTAAAAGATTCACCTTCGTATAACTGGTGCCCACTCCGGTGATACTGCTCCTAAGGAAAAGCATGGGAAAGGAGCGGAATTCTGCATGAAACGTCTCAAAATCACCGACCATCACCGATGAACGCCCCGGAAACTCCGCAAGCAGGAACGGAAGATCAAAAACGCTCAGCTCCGCCAACGCGTGATGGCCGTCCGCCTGGTCATGGAAGGATATTTGGGCAAAGAGGTTGCTTCCATGGTCCATGTGTGCCGCCAAACCGTTTCCCATTATGTGTCGCTGTTTAACGAAGGCGGTCTTGAACTCCTGCTTCATCGGGATGTTGCCCCTTTGCGGGAGCCGTTTCTCACCGAAGAACAGCAGGAAGAGGTCAAACAACTCGTGTTGACCACGACCCCTGCGGAGCTGGGCTGGGACATCGCTTCGGCGTGGAATACGAAGATCCTTCAATCCTATGTGTACCACCGTTATGGCATCTCCATTTCCCGCGAAGCCTTGCGAAAACTCTTGCATCGAAAAGGGCGTTCTTGGACTCGGCCGACCTACACGTTGGCAAAAGGGGACCCGGACCGGCAAAAAAACTTCGAGAGACAAATGGATCTGATAAAAAAAAATTAATCGGTCCGGATTCCGTCCTGTTGTACATCGATGAAACGCCTATCCGGTCGTATCATGTACTGCGTACGACATGGTCGGAGGTTGGCCATCAAAAGCAAGTGCCGACGTTCGGCCATCATGCCCACGTATCGCTGTTTGGCGCGGTTAACGTCCATGACGGCGAAACGGTTCTTCATCCAGCAGGGGCGGCCAATGCGACAACGTTTTTGGATTTCCTGCGAGTTCTCAAAGAGCGTTACCCGGATCGGCTCATCGTCTTGGTGCTGGATAACGCCCGAATTCATCATGCCAAAATGGTGAGAGAGTGTTTGCGGGAAGAAGGACCGTGTTTTCACTTCATTTCCCTTCCTCCGTATTCTCCGCAACTGAATCCGATCGAACGCTTGTGGAAATGGCTGAAAGACACCGTCATCGCCAATGTGTTTCACAACGATCGAAACGATATCGCCCAAGCCATTGCCCGGTTTGTGGACTACATTCATGAACGCCCCGAGGAAGTGCTGCAACGCTTGGGGTGTGCAGCGTAATCGAGAAGTTAACTTTTCAAGGTGCATCTATCCTGAAAATACCCGAATTCCAAAATGCGTAGAGTTCCAGCATTCAACATAAGGACATTTTCATCCTTACGATGGTGACGAAAATGTTTCGTCATGGAAGTCTATATAGACAGCCGGTCATTCAAGAAGGAATGCCGCTTTCATCATTATTTCTCAAATAAAAAAGCCTACAACATCGCATTCATTCGCTGATCAACGAAAAACAGCCATTTTCACTACTCTTCTCTTCGATAAGCCAGCCATCTGTGAAAAACAGTATAAAACCTGATCCTAAGCATTTTCTAATGTCGCTGGAAACACGTTAGTTTTCGCAAGATTCCCCCCTCTCTTGACGACTCTTCCGCACCTTTGGCGGGTGTTGGTCAAGGGCGAATCCGGCTCTCTGCATGCCCCACGATGCTCAATGGGATGGTCTGTGTGGAGTTTTCATAGAACTTTTGACGCTACCCTTTACAGCCCTTTGCTCAGATCTTGACCTATGTCCCCGGAACGGGCTACAGTCAGCCTAACCGTATTATAACATATAATACATATAAATCAAGTAGTGAGAGAAAACAAAAACGGCTGGCCTCCATTCCGACCAGCCTTTGAGCTTACCTACTATTCGTTATCTCGCCGCCACCCCCTGACTCTGGCGAATGGCTTGGCGCAAGTCGTCCAAAATGTCATCGATCGACTCCGTGCCGACGGACAGGCGGACAAGACCCGGGGTGACGCCGGCGGACAGCTGTTCGTCCGGGCTCAGCTGCTCGTGCGTCGTGCTGGCCGGGTGGATGATGAGCGATTTCGAATCGCCGATGTTGGCCAAGTGCGAGAACAGCTTGACCGAGTCGATCAATGTTTTCCCGGCTTCGACGCCGCCTTTGATTTCAAAGGTGACGATCGCACCTTGCCCGTTTGGCAAATACTTTTTCGCCAGCTCATGCGACGGATGGCTTGGAAGCCCTGGATAGCTGACCGATTCGACAGCCGCTTCCGCTTCCAAAAATTTCGCAACGGCGAGGGCGTTTTCGCTATGGCGCTGCATCCGCAAGTGAAGCGTCTCCAACCCTTGCAACAGCAAAAATGCATTAAACGGGGACAGCGATGCCCCTAAGTCGCGCAACAGCTGGATGCGCGCTTTCGTGATGTACGCCGCTTCGCCGACGGCATCGACATACACCAACCCGTGGTAGCTTGGGTCGGGTTCGGTGAACTCCGGAAACTTGCCGCTTCCTTTCCAGTCAAACTTGCCGCTGTCCACAATCACGCCGCCGATCGAATTGCCGTGGCCGCCGATAAACTTCGTCGCCGAATGGACGACGATATCGGCGCCGAATTCAATCGGCCGCAGCAAGTACGGGCTGGCGACCGTGTTGTCGACAATGAGCGGAATGGCGTGGCGATGGGCGATGGCGGCGACCGCTTCGATGTCGAGCACATCGTTTTTCGGGTTGCCGATCGTTTCGGCAAACACTGCTTTCGTTTTGTCAGTAATGGCTTTTTCGAAGTTTTCCGGATCGGACGGATCGACAAACTTCACCGTAATGCCAAACTTGCGCAGCGTATGGGCGAACAAGTTGTACGTGCCGCCGTAAATGGACGAAGACGATACAATTTCATCGCCTGCTGAGGCGATGTTGATGATCGCATAAAACACCGCCGCCTGCCCCGATGAGAGCGCGAGCGCCCCGACGCCGCCTTCTAGCGCTGCGATCCGCTTTTCCAGCACATCGTTCGTCGGGTTCATAATGCGCGTATAAATAAACCCTTCCTCTTTTAGCCCAAACAAGTTGGCCGCGTGCTCACTGTCGCGGAAGACATACGAACTCGTCTGGTAAATCGGCACGGCCCGCGCGCCCGTTTCTCCATCCGGTTTTTGCCCGGCGTGGATGGCGAGCGTCTCCGGGCGGAATGTGCGTTCATTGCTCATCGTTTTCCTCCCCCTCGGTTTGGTTTCTTCCTCTCCCGCTCCTCTTGGTGTTGATATCCAACTAATCCAGTTGGTTTTATATAAAAATCTACCATTCCCATCGGGGGATGTCAATCATGTTTTTCTAAAAGTCTAAAAAATCAATGAACGAAACAAGCCTGCGAATCGCAGGCTTGTCGGATGGGTTACCGCTTGTTGATTTCCTCGATGAGCAGCTTGTTGACAAGCGGCGGGTTGGCTTGTCCTTTCGTCGCTTTCATCACTTGGCCGACGAGGAAGCCAAGCGCGCGGTCTTTACCGTTTTTGAAGTCTTCGACCGATTGCGGGTTGGCGTCGAGCACTTCAAGCACGATTTTGCGCAGCGCTCCTTCGTCGGAAATTTGCACGAGCCCTTTTTCTTTGACGATTGTCTCTGGATCGCCGCCGTGTTCGACGAGCTCTTTAAACACTTTTTTGGCGATTTTCGACGAAATCGTGCCGTTTTGGATCAGCTTGATCATTCCGGCCAAGCTTTCCGGCGTCAAGGCGATGTCATGGAGCTCTTTTTGCTCGGCGTTTAAGTAACCGGATACTTCGACCATGAGCCAGTTGGACGCCAGTTTCGGGTCGGCGCCGTTGGCGACCGTCGCTTCAAAGAAGTCGGCCATTTCTTTCGTCAAGGTGAGCACTTTGGCGTCGTATTCCGGCAAGCCCCATTCCTCGACATACCGCTTCCGGCGGGCATCCGGGAGCTCCGGAATCGAGGCGCGGACGCGCTCTTTCCATTCGTCGTCAATATAGAGCATGACCAAGTCCGGCTCTGGGAAGTAGCGGTAGTCTTCCGATCCTTCTTTGACGCGCATCAAAATCGTCGTTTTCGTCGCTTCGTCAAACCGCCGCGTTTCTTGGCGGATGACGCCGCCGGAGAGCAAAATTTTCTCCTGCCGTTTCGCCTCGTACTCGAGCCCCATGCGGACGAAGTTGAACGAGTTTAAGTTTTTCAATTCGGTTTTCGTGCCGAATCGGTCCGACCCAATCGGGCGGAGCGAGATGTTCGCATCGCAGCGGAGCGACCCTTCTTCCATTTTGCAGTCGGAGACGCCGGTGTATTGGATGATCGCCTTTAATTTTTCCAAATACGCATACGCTTCTTCCGGCGAGCGGATGTCCGGCTCCGAGACGATCTCAATGAGCGGCGTCCCTTGGCGGTTAAAGTCGACAAGCGAGTAGCCGTCGCCCGTGTGCGTCAGTTTGCCGGCGTCTTCTTCAAGGTGAATGCGAGTGATGCCGATTTTTTTCTTTTTCCCGTTCACTTCGATTTCAATCCAGCCGTTTTTGCCGAGCGGCTGGTCGTATTGCGAAATTTGGTACGCTTTCGGGTTGTCCGGATAAAAGTAGTTTTTGCGGTCAAATTTCGTCTCGGTTGCGATTTCGCAGTTGAGCGCCATCGCCGCCTTCATCGCAAATTCGACCGCTTGCCGGTTCAAAACCGGCAGCACGCCCGGATACCCTAAGTCGATGACGTTCGTTTGCGTATTCGGGGGCGCCCCGAAGGCGTTCGGGCTGCTGGAGAAAATTTTCGATTTCGTTTTCAGCTCGACGTGGACCTCAAGTCCGATCACCGTTTCAAAATTCATCGTCCATCCCCCCTTACAACACCGGTTTTTGCTTATGGTAGTCGGTCGCTTGTTCAAAGGCATGAGCGACGCGATAGACCGTGCTTTCATCAAAGTGCTTGCCGATGATTTGCAAGCCGACTGGCAAGCCGTCGACAAAGCCGCACGGCACGGAAATCGCCGGCACGCCGGCAAGGTTGACCGGAATGGTCAAAATATCGTTCATATACATGGTCAGCGGATCGCTCGTTTTCTCGCCGATTTGAAACGCCGGCGTCGGCGTGGTCGGACCGATGATGACGTCGTATTGCTCAAAAACGTTTTCGAAGTCGCGCTTGATCAACGTCCGCACTTTTTGCGCTTTTTTGTAATACGCATCGTAATAGCCTGAGCTTAAAGCAAACGTCCCGAGCATGATGCGGCGCTTGACCTCGTTGCCGAACCCTTCGCTCCGCGTCAATTTGTACATGTCGATCAAGTTTTTCGCGTTGTCGGTCCGATATCCGTAGCGAACGCCGTCAAAGCGGGCAAGGTTGGCCGATGCTTCCGACGAAGCGAGCAAATAGTACGTCGCCAAGGCGTATTTTGAATGCGGCAGCGACACTTTTTCCCATGTCACTCCGAGCTTCTCGAGCACGTTGAGCGCAGCAAGCACCGACTGGCGCACGCCTTCGTCGACGCCTTCGCCGAAATATTCTTTCGGCACGGCGATTTTCAAGCCTTTGATATCGCCCGTCAACGCTTCGACATAGTTGGGCACCGGGATGTTCGCTGACGTCGAATCCATCGGGTCAACGCCAGAAATCACTTGCAGCAAGTAGGCGTTATCTTCCACCGTGCGCGTAATCGGGCCGATTTGGTCGAGCGATGACGCGAACGCGACGAGCCCGAAGCGCGACACGCGGCCGTATGTCGGCTTCAATCCGACAACCCCGCAAAACGCCGCGGGCTGGCGGATCGAACCGCCCGTATCCGAGCCGAGCGCAAACGGCACTTCGCCTGCCGCCACCGCCGCCGCTGAACCGCCGCTGGAACCGCCCGGCACGCGCTCTAAATCCCACGGATTGCGCGTCAGCTGAAAGCCGGAGTTTTCCGTTGACGAGCCCATGGCGAACTCGTCCATGTTCAGCTTCCCGATCGTGATTGCGCCGGCGGCGTTTAACCGCTCCATGACGGTCGCATCATAAATCGGATCAAAGTTGTATAAAATTTTGCTGGCGCATGTCGTGCGCAACCCTTTGGTGACAATGTTGTCTTTAATGCCGATCGGCAAGCCGAACAGCGGGTTGGTCTCCTCGCCTTTCGCCAACTTGTCATCAAGCTCTTTCGCTTTCACCCGCGCTTGCTCTTCGTTCAGCGTTAAAAACGCCTGCACTTTCTCTTCCACTTCGCCGATGCGGCGGTATGATTCGTCAACTAAATCGGAAATCGACACTTCTTTTTTCTGCAGCAGCGTATGTAATTCCGACACCGTATGGTCAAAGAGCGACATAAATCCCCCTCCTTACTCTAAAATAGCGGGCACGCGGAACTGGCCGTCTTGCTGGTCCGGCGCGTTTTTCAACACTTCCTCGCGCGGCAGCCCCGGTTCTGGAATATCCTCGCGCATCACGTTTCGCATATCAAGCACGTGCGAAGTCGGCGGCACGTTTTCGGTATCCAATTCATTCAACTGCTCGGCAAACGTAATGATGGCATCAAGCTGTTTCGTAAACATCTCCGCCTCTTCTTCGGTAATCGCCAACCGCGCCAAGTCGGCGACATGCTTCACTTGTTCGAGCGAAATTCGCGACATCGTGTTCACCTCCGACATGGTCGACCTTTCACAATACTATGATGATACCAAAATAAAAGGAAATAAAGCAACATTCCGGCTAACATTTCCTTTGTTGTCCATTGACAAGTTCGAACATATGTACTATAATGGCCATAACGTAGGAAAAAGGGGGATGATGACGATGAGTGAAGCACTGCTCGCTCAAGTGCTCGACCGCTTGAACGCGATGGACGGCACGCTCCGACTGCTTGTCGAAGGGCAAGAGCGGCTCGAGCGTGAACAAATCGCCATTCGTCAGGAACAAGAAGAAATTCGAAAAGAACAGCAAGAAATCCGGAAAGAGCAGCAGGAAATCCGTCTGGAACAGCAGCGTCTGCGCCAAGAACAAGATTCGCTTCGCGCTGGGCAAAAGGAATTACACGGCATCGTGGCCGCTCTTCTCCACCGCCAAGACGAAACAGACGCCAAACTAGAAGCTCTCGCCGCCGATGTCCACCATCTTCACCAAGAATTTGCCTCATTGAAACAAACGGTGGACCGCCTCGAACAGAAAATGGATTCCCGCTACGAGCAATTGGCTGCCCAAATTGAAGACATCAAGCTGGACTTGAATTTTATCGCCCATCGCACCGTCGATAACGAACGCATCATCTACAAGCTTAAAGAAATGCTGTTCCGCTAACCTATTCCCTATCCAGAAGGAGTTCGCCGCCATGAACGTCGCGTTTGACCATCTCGTCCACCTGACCGAGCGCCCGGAACAGGTGAAAGGCTCGTTTAAACAGTTAGGGTTTACGGCCATCCACGGCGGCCGCCATGAGGCATGGGGAACGTATAACGCGTTATGCTATTTCGCGCCGCTAAGCTACATCGAATGGATCGGCATCGCCGATGAGCAGACAGCGAACGCCTGCCAAAATCCGCTTATTGCCCAACTTGTCGCTGACCGTCAAGAGGGGAATGGCTTCTCCCAGTTTGCCTTTCGAACAAACGATATCCAACAGCTGGCTGTACAGCTCAAAAGCAAAGGATTCACTCCGATCGGGCCGTTCCCCGGCAGCCGCCAGCGCGATGACGGCAAGTTATTAACGTGGTCGATGCTGTTTATCCGAGACGATGCAGACGGCGCGTTCCGCTATCCGTTTTTCATCCAGTGGGGCAAGCGCGATGACGTGCGGATGAACGAGCTGGCGCCGCTCATGCGCCATGCAAATGGGGCGCCGTCATTGTCGTCCGTTAGCGTTTATGTGCGTAGCCTCGACCGCGCCGTCAACAGCTACCGTCGGCTGTTTGATTTGCCGGCAGCGAATGTGGGGCGCGATGAAGCGGGGACCTATGCCGAACTCACGGTTGGCGGCGTCAGCCTCCGCTTTTCCCAAGCGGATGAACCCTCGTCGACAAGGCCGTTTGCCTGCCGCATCGTCGGCAGCAAGCTGCAGCGTCGCCTCGAGCTGGCCGGAGGGACGTATATCTTTTCCGAATTGTGACCGCTCCCCCACATATCCTCCTTTGCCGCGGAATAAGATGGAATAACCGCAGCTCCACCTAGGGAGCTACCCGAGGGCAAAGGAGGATGGACACGTGGCGCATCCGTATGTTTCTCCGAGGCTGCCGATGGAGACGATGATCTCGATCATTCGAAACGGATTAAAGAAACCATCCGCTCCGAAAACGGTCGTCATTATCGGCGCCGGCATGGCCGGGCTTGTCGCCGCATCATTGTTGAAGCAAGCCGGCCATCGCATCACGATTCTTGAAGCGTCCGAGCGGGTCGGCGGCCGCATTTACACGCTCCGCTCGGACTTCCGCGACGGTCAGTATCTCGAGGCGGGCGCGATGCGCATCCCGCACACCCATCCATTGACATTGGCATATATCAAAAAATTCAACTTGCCGCTCCACCCGTTTATCAACAGCACCCCGCGCGACATTTTCTATTTTCGCGGCGTCAAAGCGCGCCTGAACGAATACGAACGGCATCCCGATCTCTTCGGCTTTCCCGTCGCCCCCCACGAACGGGGCAAAACCGCTTCCGAGCTGTTGCAAATGGCCATTCGTCCGGTCATTCAATTCATTGAACAACATCCCGAACAACATTGGCCGATTGTCATCGAACGGCTTGACCGCTACTCGCTGGACGCCTATTTGCGCTACAACCCATTCGGCCCGAGGCTGTCGGTAGGAGCCATCGACATGATCAAAACCGTTCTCTCGCTTGAAGGCTTCCCAGAATTGTCGTTTCTTGAGGTGTTGCGCGAGCTAATGGTCTTATTTACGCCGAACATTCGCTTTTATGAAATCGCCGGCGGCAATGACCAGCTTCCCAAAGCTTTTTTACCGCAGCTGAAGGACGAGATTCTCTTTAGTCACAAAGTGCAAAAAATCGTCCAAACCCCAAACAGCGTCACCGTCCATGCGACCCATACGAAAATTTTTCAGCCGTTTCAAATCACCGCCGATCGGGTGATCGTCACCATCCCGTTCTCGGTTTTGCAGTTTGTCGACATCGAACCGCGCCATTCGTTTTCCGAAAACAAATGGAAGGCTATTCGTGAACTTCATTATGCCGGTTCAACGAAAACGGGCATCCAGTTTAAAACCCGGTTTTGGGAAAAAGAAGGGATGTTCGGAGGAAAAACCGTGTCGGATCTGCCGATTCGATACACCCAATATCCAAGCCAAGGCATCGGCACTCTAGGACCTGGCGTCGTCTTGGCCAGCTATACGTGGGAAGACGACACGATCCCGTGGGACAGCTTAAGTGATGAAGAGCGGCTTGAATATACGTTAAAAAACTTAGCCGTCATCCATGGCGAACAAGTGTACCGCGAATTTGAAACCGGAACAAGCCACAGTTGGGTGCGCGATCCGTACTCGGGCGGCGCCTTCACGATGATGAAGCCGAACCAAGTGACAGAGCTGTCGCCGTACATCGCGCTCCCCGAAGGAAGGATCCATTTTGCTGGCGAACATGCGTCCACCCACCATGGCTGGATTCAAGGAGCGATTGAATCGGGCATCTGCGCCGCATATGAAGTGAATGAAGCACCGGCTTGACGAATCGCTGTGGCACCGTCCACTCCATTTGGCCAGCGGCGTGTGAATGAAGGGCCAGCCTGATATGCGGCAGCCCCACCTCTTTTGTCAGTGCTAAAACAGCGAGCGCGCCGCCGTAAATGCGCACAATGCCACAGCGGGGGAAAAACACTCCAAACCCCTGCGCCGATTCTTTCATGAGAGAGACGGTGATTTCGTACAACATCCTGCGATTCCATCTGCTTCTCCGTTAGAAAAGCCGGGTGAAATCAGCCTTCTTTTTTGGCGAAATGCCGCAGATTTGCTCTTGGCAGCCGTTTTTCGCCAACCCTCTAGCTAGATGGTTGGTGAAAAACGATTGTTTCTCTTGAGCAAAGGGGGAACATTTGAAAGGCGATCCTGATGCGACAGGGCTTTTCTATTTGAGAAACGGGCTTGATAAACGGCTTGTCCCTTAAATCACCAGCCCCCTAGGAGAGTTGTGATTTACTCGCGCCACCGCTTCTTAGGATCATTTCTCAAGTAGAAAAAGCTTACTGCATCAGCCTCTATGTTCACACGTTCCATCACCGATCAAGGCAAACAGGGGTTTTTCACCACCTTTTCCAACGCGTTCTATCCACAAAACATCCTATCGCTGATGCAAGTCAGAGCAGGACGGTGCTTCGCTTAGCAATGGTTCATCATCAACAAAGCATGGGGATGACCCAAAAGGCGATCTCCCCTCAAGAAAGACACAGCAGTATGGAGGCGATGGTTAGTGTCTATATATAACGTTGAGAGAGGGTATCCCGATTTTTGGGACACCCTCATGCTGCCCCGCGGTTGGCCGGCTAACTTATTGATAAATATGCACAAACGGCTTATCTGCTTTCGCTTGGCGCACGATGAGGCTTTCAGGTTGGCCGGCTGAAGAGATGTAGACGTTGACGGTGATGTAATCCGGAAATTTTTCCATCACCAAACCGGTCACATATTGGGTGAAGCCAATCACTTCCGCCTTGCCGTAAAACGGCATTGTTATGTTGATCGTCAGCTTCTGAAGTTGGTCATTGACGTACAATCCTCGACCCACAATGCCAGTGTAGTTCGGAAAGAAATCTTCCACGTCCGATTTAAAGTTGTTGAATTTTAGCCAATCGTCACGGTGGTTTTCTTCCGCTTCATCGGATGGGAATAAATAATATTCCTCATGCACCGCCTCCCAATCATCAATCGTGCTGCTTCCTTCATCGACGTAGGTAACAGCAAAAAAATGCCCCGGAGTCACAGACGAGCGCGGCGCCTGTTTGTATAAGGCAATCGTGATCGGCACACTGCCGAGCCCTTTGATCTTTCGCAGCCGCTTCAACACCTCGGCGGCGATTCGCTTGCCTTCCCGTTCAATGACATCGTCTTTGATTTTGACCTCGCGCGGATAACCTTGTTCGGTTGAATAATAATGGACAGAGTTTAACGCCAAGCCGATCGCAACGCCGCCAAGCTTCACTTTATCATTGCCCGCCTTGACTAAATAATCATGTTCCAAAATGCTTGCCAAATAAATGGGGCTCTGCGTATTTTTTTGCTCGTTCGTCCCTGTATCGTTGATCGCCGGATTTAAGCCGATATTGTCTTCCGGTTTCATTTTTTCCGCTTTCAACTGGCGGTCTGTTTTCTTGCGCGCAAGCCATTTATCGATCGTTTCACTGTCTAAATACTGCCCCTCTTGAAACAAGTAATCGTCGGGCGAAAACCGCTCGGAAGCCAGACGCATCAGCCCTGTCTCAAATTCGTCGACGTCAAGGCGCGTATTGACGTCGTTGACCACGTGTCCGCGCGCCCCGGACGGTTTAAACGGCAGCACGACTCGATAATACGAATCTGAGATGTTGTATTTCGGAATCACCGCTTCTTGCTCTTTGTTTCCTTTATTCTGCACTACTTCCTCGCCTTCGTTGAATTTGGGCGCGCACGAAGACAACAGGCAGACAGCGGCGAGCCCGAGGGCGGCCAGCTGCTTTCGCGCCCGTTTCGTTTGACGGTGAGCCCCGACGCTGCGAATGATCGGATTTCTTCTCATGATTCCCTCCTGCTTATCGCTTGCAAAAATCGTGGTTCATCCCAAATGGCGATGCCCAATTGTCGGGCTTTATCAAGCTTTGACCCCGCGTCGTCGCCGGCGATGACAATGTCAGTGCTGCGGCTGACGCTGCCAGTGACGCGTCCGCCGAGCCGCTCGATTTGTTCTTTCGCCTCATTGCGCGACATAGACATCAGCTTTCCAGTCAAAACAACCGTTTTGCCGGCGAAAGCGGAGTCTGCCGGTACCTCAACCGCCCGCTTCGGTCCTTTGTATGCCATGTTGACACCGTAAGAGCGCAATTCATTCAACAGCTCGACCGCTTCCGGCTGAGAAAAGAAAGCGGTGATCGAGTCGGCCATTTTTTCGCCAATTTCCGGAACGGCCATCAATTCCTCTTTCGTCGCTTTCTCCAGCCGCTCCATCGTTTCGAAATGTTCGGCCAACAGCTGGGCGGCCTTCGCTCCGACGTAGCGGATGCCGAGGCCAAACAGCAGCCGCTCAAGCGAGTTTTGCTTTGACGCTTCAATCGCCGCCAGCAAATTGGCTGCCGATTTTTCACCCATCCGCTCTAAACCGACAAGCTGTTCTTTCGTCAGCCGGTACAAGTCGGCGACATCGTGGACAAGACCGGCGTTAAACAGTTGGGTGACGACTTTTTCCCCCAGCCCTTCAATGTTCATCGCTGCCCTTGAGGCGAAATGGATGAGCCGTTCGCGCAGCTGGGCCGGACAGTTCGGGTTTAAGCAACGGAGCGCCACTTCTCCTTCCAGGCGGACGAGCTCACTTTGACATTCCGGACAATGCGTTGGCATGACAAACGGCACTTCATCCCCATCGCGCCGATCAGCAACGACACCGACGACTTCCGGGATAATGTCGCCCGCTTTTTTAATGATGACGGCATCGCCAATACGGATGTCTTTTTCGCGGATAAAATCTTCGTTATGAAGAGTGGCGCGCTGCACGGTCGTGCCGGCGACGCGAACCGGCTCGAGGATCGCCGTCGGGGTGACAACACCGGTGCGGCCGACGTTCACTTCAATGCTGATCAGCGTTGTGACGACCTCTTCAGCTGGGAACTTGTAAGCGATCGCCCAGCGCGGGCTTTTGGCTGTCGTGCCAAGCTGTCGCTGCTTCGCAAACGAATCGACTTTAATGACGATGCCGTCGATCTCGTACGGCAGCTGTGGCCGTTTTTCATGCCACTCGTTGACAAACGCGATCACGTCCTCGATCGTGGCGCAGCGCCGCCGCTCGGGATTCACTTTAAACCCAAGCGACTGCAAATAGTCGAGCGCCTCGCTGTGCGACGCAATCCCAAGCTCTTCGGCATTAGCCAATCCGTAAACGAACAAATCGAGCTGGCGCGACGCCGCCACTTTCGGGTCGAGCTGGCGGAGCGAGCCGGCCGCAGCATTGCGCGGGTTGGCGAACAGCTCCTCGCCGCGCGCTTTCCGATCCTCATTCAGGCGCAGAAACGACGCTTTCGGCATAAACGCCTCGCCGCGCGCCTCAAGCGACACCGGTTCGTTAAGACGCAGCGGCAGCGAGCGGATCGTCTTCAAATTTTCCGTAATGTCTTCCCCTGTCGTTCCGTCGCCGCGCGTCGCCCCCTGGACGAAATAACCTTCTTCATAGCGAACCGAAACGGCAAGACCATCAATTTTTAATTCACACACATACGCCACTTCGCCGACTTCTTGGCGGACGCGGCGGTCAAAATCGCGCAAATCGCCTTCGTGAAACGCGTTCGCTAAGCTCATCATCGGGACGCGATGCGTCACCTTGCGAAACGCCTCCAGCGGCGGTCCGCCGATGCGTTGAGTCGGCGAATCGCTCGTTTTTAGCTCCGGATACTGTTCCTCAAGGGCGATGAGCTCTTGCATCAACCGGTCATACTCCGCGTCTGGAACAGATGGACGATCCAGCACGTAATATTCGTAGCCATAGCGGTTGAGCAGCTCGCGCAGCTCGGCTGCGCGCTGTTCGGCTTGTTGGCGATCCATACGTCACCGGTTCTCCTTTCTATGCTTTCTCAATCGGCGCAAACTTCGCAAGCAGCCGCTTGACGCCAATCGGGCTTGGAAACGCGATGTCCAACTCTTGATCTTCTCCGTCGCCGCGAACGCTGACTACCGTGCCCACTCCCCACTTTCGATGGTTGGCGCGGTCGCCCACTTTCCATCCTCCGACAACGCCATGGACTGGGCGGGCAGCAGCCGGACGCGGTGCGGCCACAGACCGGGGGACAGCCGCCTTTAGCAAATGCGGTGGAATTTCGTTTAAAAAACGCGAAGGCGGATTCATCTGAATGTTTCCGAACAACGTCCGCATTTGCGCGCTCGTCAACACGAGCTCTTCTTCGGCACGAGTGATGCCGACATACGCCAATCGTCGCTCTTCTTCCATCTCATCTTCGTCGTTAAGCGAACGGTTATGCGGGAAAATGCCTTCTTCCATGCCGATCAAAAAGACGACCGGGAACTCCAGCCCTTTGGCGGCATGAAGTGTCATGAACACAACCGCATCCCCTTCTGCCGCTTGGTCGCTGCCGTTGAGCTCGTCCAAATCGGAAACAAGCGCCAAGTCGGTCAAAAAGGCGATGAGCGACTTATCATCGCTGACATTTTCAAAATGCTTTGTCACCGACAAAAATTCGTCCAAGTTCTCAAGCCGGCTTTGCGCCTCAATCGTCCGCTCCTCCTCCAGCATCGCGCGATAGCCGGACCGATCGAGCACTTCTTCGACGAGCTCGGTCACAGAAACGTATTCCTGCAGCTGCGTCCATTGCTCCAGCTGGGCGCGGAAGGCGGCGAGCGCTCCGGCTGTTTTGGCGCTGAATCCGATCATCTCCAGTTCACCGAGCGCGGCAAACACCGACAGCCCATGCTCCACCGCATAGCGGACGAGCTTGTCGATCGTCGACGCTCCGATGCCGCGCTTTGGCACGTTGATGATGCGCAGCAAGCTCAAATCGTCATCAGGATTGGCGATGACGCGCAAGTAAGCGAGGATGTCTTTGATTTCTTTCCGGTCATAGAACTTTAAGCCGCCGACGATTTGATACGGAATATTGGCTTTCAAAAACACTTCCTCGATGACGCGCGACTGCGCATTCGTCCGATACAACACGGCAAAATCGCGGTAGCGCCGCCCTTCCTGTTCGACCGCCTCTTGAATGCGGTCGGCGACAAACCGCGCTTCATCGACTTCGTTCATCGCCTCATAATACGTGATCGGCTTCCCTTCCGGATTTTCCGTCCACAACCGCTTCGGCTTGCGATTGACGTTATGAGCGATGACTTCGTTTGCCGCTTGCAAAATCCGCTTCGTCGAACGGTAGTTTTGCTCAAGCAAAATCACTTTCGCGTTTGGATAATCGCGTTCAAATGACAAGATGTTGCGAATATCCGCCCCGCGCCACCGGTAAATCGACTGGTCGGCATCGCCGACGGCGCAAATGTTTTGGAACCGTGCAGCGAGCTTTTTCACCAGTGTATATTGGGCGCGGTTCGTATCTTGGTACTCATCAATGTGAATGTACTGGAATTTATACTGGTAATATTGAAGCACATCCGGCACGCGGTCAAACAGCTGGATCGTCGTCATGATCAAATCGTCGAAGTCGAGCGAATGGTTGCGGAGAAGGCGTTGTTGATACTCTTGATACACGTCGCTCACGACCGTTTCATAATACGTCGACGCCCGCTTCGCGAATTGTTCCGGCGCGAGCAAATCGTTTTTCGCTGCGCTGATCGTGCCTAAAATCGTCCGCGGCTCCCATTTTTTCGGATCGATATTTTTGTCTTTCAAAATCGCTTTGATGACCGAAAGCTGATCGGTCGGGTCGAGGATGGAAAAATTGCGGTTGATGCCGATGCGGTCAATGTCGCGGCGCAACACGCGGACGCACATCGAGTGAAACGTCGAAATCCATACGTCTTCCGCCGCCCCGCCCAACAGCGCCTGCACTCGCTCCTTCATTTCGCGCGCCGCTTTGTTCGTAAACGTAATGGCCAAAATATTCCACGGCGCCACCTGTTTCTCGGCCATCAAATAGGCGATCCGGTGCGTCAGCACGCGCGTTTTTCCGCTCCCCGCTCCCGCCATGATGAGCAACGGCCCTTCCGTCGTTTTGACAGCTTCTTGCTGCTCCTTATTTAAATGAGCAAGCAGCTTTTCCGATAAAAAATTCATCGTTTCCACCACCAACAAACATAAGTTCTATGTTCCGGCGCCGAACTTACGCCGGTCTGCCATCTGTTGGACGGCTGCCACCGTGGCCAACGCGTTTTCGAATGACTCGTAAATGGCGTTGCCAACGACAACTGTATCGGCATAGCGAGCCATTTCCGCCGCCTGTTCCGGCGTCGTGATGCCACCGCCATAGACGAGCTGCGCGCGGCTAAGCACCCGTTTGACTTTGTCCACTAAAGCGGGGTCTCCGTACGTTCCGCTGTATTCGAGATAAAAAATCGGCAGCCGATACAGCTGTTCGGCGAGACGAGCATACGCCACGACATCCTCGTCAGCGAGCGCTGCATCAGCCTCTGTCAGCTTTGCTGCTTTGCATTCACGGTTGACAATGCAATAGCCTTCGGCAACCAATTCCTCTCCGTTCATCACATCGCCGTATCGCTTCATCGCCTCGTGATGACGGCCGATGATCCATTCCGTTCGCCGGCTGTTCAAAACGATCGGAATCAAATACACATCAAATCCCGGCGTTAGCGCCTCGACATCCGTGACCTCAAGCGCACACAGCACCGAAAAGCGGCGGACGCGGGCCAATAAGTCGAGCACCCCATCGATCGTCACCCCGTCCGTGCCGCCGACGATGACAGCATCCGTTCCCGACTCACAAAGACGCTCTAGGCGCTCGTCATCGATCGGTTTGTTCGGGTCGAGTTTGAACACATGGCGCCAGGCGCGAATCTCTTCCATCGCAAAATCCCCTCCACTCCGTCTCCATTGTTTCATTATAACAAATCCGCAAAAAGAAAAGGAGTTCCTTTGCAAATGGAAGGAACCTCCTTTTGGCCTCAGTCGATGATCGGTTCGCTTGCCTCTTGACGTTCTTCCTCTTTGATGCGGTCAAGCGCCATGGCATAAGCATCGTTGCCGTAATTAAGGCAGCGCTTGACGCGCGAGATCGTCGCCGTGCTCGCTCCGGTTTCCGTTTCGATTTTATGGTACGTATACCCTTCGCGCAGCATGCGAGCGACTTCCAGCCGCTGGGCGAGCGCCTGAATTTCGTTCACCGTGCATAAATCATCAAAAAAGCGGTAACACTCTTCTACATCGCGCAACGACAAAATCGCTTTAAACAACTGATCCAGCTCTCTGCCGCGCAGTTTGTCAATTTGCATCCTTGTCTTCCTCCTTTGCTTGAGACGGGGACGTTCCCGCCGCCGCGCAACGTGCCTCGTTTTTCTCTAACCGGCCCCGAATCTGTTGTGAGGGCGAGCGGATCGGGCCGAGTGGCTTTCCTCTTTGCTCCACCCCACCGCTAGGCGGGCCCCGCCATTGTTGCTTTATTTCCAGTGGACAATGTCCAGCGTCGGAACAATATTGATCCATGTCTTCCCGGGCACAAATCCGACTGGCCGCCCGTCGCGGTACGGCAGCAGCCGCCCATCAATGTTTTTCCATTCGATCGGCTGGATAACGCCATGTTGCAACAAATAGCCTTGGCCGCCTGCCGCCAAATCGATGGCGCGCCGCCCGTAGTGATCGACGACGTGATGGCGGGCGGCGACGATCAGCACGTTTTGCACGACAATCGGCTCATGCGTATCATAATCGATCGTCTGCTCGCCGCCGCTGGATCGAGCATATCCTTTTTGCTCCGGTACATACCGGTATTCCACCTGGGCATACGCCTGACGCGAATAAGCGATGTGAATCGTCCCGGCCTGCTCGCCGCGGGGCTCGTCATCGCGAAACGGCAGCGGGGCGACCTCGTCCGTCCACGCGTATCCGTTTTGTTTAGCCCCTTTTTCAATGTTGGCGAATGTAATGTACGAGTTGTGCGGCGCCTTGCGGAACGAAACGCGGTGAAACAGCGTACCGTCGTAAAACAGACCGTTCAAATAGTCGATGCCGCCTCCTTCAAGACGTGCTTTCGCTTCTGGGCTCCAGCCGTGGCATACATACAGTGCATGGTAGCCTTCGCTCAAGTCAATATAGTAATCACGTGCGCTTCGCACCGGTCCCACCCGTTCGGGCCGTTCGCTCTGATAAAGAGCTAAAAAGCGAGTGATGTCGCCTTCAGCAAGCACTTCATACACGATATCGGCCTTGCTTAGCCCTGATTGCGGCCGGGCTTTCGGATGGTTGTTGATCATGACGCCGACCACCCGCTGTTGGGAATCTTCATGAGCCGGCAATCCGGTGAGCGGAAATCGTTGTTTTTCCTCGGCCGCAGGCGCGGATGGTTCTGTCAGCGAAGAAGCTGGTGGCTCGGCTTGTTTTGCTTGTTTCTGCTCTCGTTCCGTCGTGCAGCCACCGAGCAAAAGCGCCGTGCACCCGATGATGAACAGCCAACGTTTCAATGGACACACAACCTTTTTCTTTTTTATTTTACCGCATTATCGAAGGAAAGAGTACCGTTTTGTGCATCACATCATAAATGCCCCGTTGCGTAATCCGAACGTACGGCAAATGGGTCGATTGCAGGAAAAACAATGAATACACCGGATCTTCGAAGCGATACCCCCGCTCGCGCATAAGGCGAACGAACGCGCGCTCTTCGGCGATCAGTGTCCTCATCTCGAGCGGGGACACCATGCCGGCCAACGGAAGCGGAAGCTCAAAGACAACGTTCCCGCGTTCGGCAAGCACTATGCCGCCGCCCAGTTCCTTCATGCGTTGGAATGCAAGCATCATGTCTTCTTTATGTTTGCCGATCAGAAGCAGATCGCCCGTGTTGGAGTAGGAGCTCGCCAAGCCGCCAAGCGCTGTCGCGAATCCTTTCAGCATCGTATTGACGCGCCAGCGACCGCGGCGATCAAGCAGCACTAAAAAACATTCGTCGTGATCATGGCCAAGATGGTCGCGCGTTGTATCGATCGACACCGAATACGGCTTTAAAATGACCGCATTTTCCATGCGCAGCCCCATCGGCATCGATACTTGCAAATCGTCTCCCTCAATCTCCCACGACAACGAGAGAGGCCCGAGACCTAATTGCCTCCAGTCGGGTGCTGGCCATATGGCAGTCTCTTCGCCCTCGCGCTTGACCCATTGGCCTTTCGCCAGCACTTGCACCGGCGTCGGGTCATGGGCGGAGCGCAAAAAGTTAATATGCGCAATCCGGCCGGTGGTGATGCTGCCGTGGAGATGCTCAATTCCATAGTGACGGGCGACGTTGATGGTCGCCATTGCATACGCATCGATCACAGGTACGCCGTGTTCGATCGCCATGCGAATAAGCCGGTCGATCACCCCGTGCTCGTAAAACGATGGCGGCGAACCGTCCGTTGTAAGCAGGCATTGGTCATAACGCTCAAGCCCGAGTGCCTTCATCTCCTCAAGCAGCACCGGCAAGTCCGGGCGAATGGAAGAATGGCGGAGGGTGACGGTATAGCCGTGCCAAAGGCGCAGACGCACTTCTTTCCCGGTCATCGCCTCATGATCGCCATCGGCGCCAAAGAGCGCCATTTTGACGAGCGTTTTTTCCGATGCTCCGGGAAAGTGTCCTTCGATTTTGCGCCGCCGCCGCTTCGCTTCCTGCATCCAGTACAAGATGATGTCATCTCCGCCGATCACTTTTGGCCATGAAGTCAGCTCTCCACCCTGAAGCACGCTTTCTTGGTCAAGCCACCATTTGATCCGGGCGTTGGACAGTGTCTCCTCCTCGCGTTCAAGCTCTGTCTGTCCGTCGAACCGACACCACCAATACATCGATGTTGGAAGCGCATTCATTTTTTGCAAAAATAAAAGCGATTGTTCGTCTTTCAGCTGTAAAAGCAAAAACAAGTTATCGTTCACCAGCGTCGTCGTTCCGTACAAGGCCGCATAATAGGCAAACGAATGGGGATTATATAATTGAAATGGATGAACATGCGGCTCCATGTAGCCGGGGACAAGCACATATCCGCGGCAGTCAACCGTCTCACATGACGGATCAACGCGGTCGGGAAGCCGATCACCGGCATACACGATACGGTCGCCATGAATCCATATATTCCCTTTCACCCATTCGCGGAAATACGAATGCAAATACGTGGCGTTGACTAACACTTTGGTCGGCGATTGTTTGCCATCAATCACCGCTGCTTGTTCGCGCAGCTCGCTGCCTTTCCATCGGTAACGTTGTTCGCTCATTGACACCCCGTCCCTTGTTTCCTAATCGTTCCATGTAATCATTTTAACGCACAAAAGTCATTTTCACAATACGAAAGATGAAAGGAGGGATTCACCGATGGCCAATATTGGCATTGTCAATGCGCTCATTCGCATTACCCTTGGGTTGACTGTCGTCGCTTGGGGGGCCGCCCGCTTCGCCCGCCGCCCATGGTGCACCTCCTATTTGTGGGCCATCTTGCTTGGGGCGATGAAAGTCGGGGAAGGCATCACTCGTTTTTGCCCTGTCACTGCGTTAGTTGAGAATATGCAGCGCCGGCAGCTACTTAATGAGGAAACAGAAACTGTCATCAACCCGACATAAACATGACAGCGACGCATCGATACGCAAGAGCTTGGGACAGCAATGATGGCCGCTGTCCCTCATCGTTCCCCCCTCTTTCTCGGCAGCGCCGGGCTGATCGGTTGCTGTTGAAAGGCCTTGGAAGGCTGGTGAAAAACGGTTGTTTCTTTTGAGCAATGGGGGATCGTTTGAAAAGCGATCCTGATGCGACGAGGCTTTTCTATTTGAAAAACGGGTTTGATCAGCGGCTTGTCCTCTTAAATCACCAGCCTCCTAGAAGGCCGGTGAAAAACGACTGCCACGAGCAAATCAGCGGCATCTCGCCAAAAAAGAAGGCTGATTTCGCTAAGTTTTTCTAACTGAGAAACAGATGGAATAGCACTATTTTGTACTAAATCACCGCCCCTCTAGAAGGCCGGTGAAAAACCGCGACACACACCAATGGGAGGCATTTTCATTCAAAAAAGAAAGCTGATTCTGCAAAGTTTCTCTAATTGATAAATGGGGGGATCAGTAGCATTTTACACGAAATCACCGGCCCCCTAGAAAAACTCATGATTAAGGCGAGAAAAAGGTGTCCCGCGCCCCGGGACACCTTCCATCCAAAGGAGTGGATCACCATGTTGCTGGAATATATGACCGATATGTCGTTTGTGTTGGCAACGTTAATCGGCGGCATTATCGCCCTGTCGTATGTGTATTTGCGGCGGAGGCGCGTTCGATAGCGCGCCGGCCGATGTCGCGGCGGTAAAACAAGCCGGCGCAGTCAATCGCCGCCAATTGCTCGTACGCTTTTTCCTTCGCCTCAGCGAGCGTCGCCCCTTTGGCCGCCAGCAGCAGGACGCGGCCGCCGTTTGTGTAAAGCGTTCCATCTTCGCGCTTCGTGCCGGCGTGGAACAACAACGCATCCGGAGCGAGTCGCTCGAGTCCGCGGATGGCCGCTCCGCGTTCGTAAGCGCCCGGATAGCCTTTCGCCGCCAGCACGACGCCAAGCACCGCTTCGTCCGTCCACTCGAGCTCCAGTTCTTTTCCATCCATCACCGCCAAGATCGCCTGAAGCAAATCGGTTTGTAAACGCGGCAGCACGACTTGCGCCTCCGGATCGCCGAACCGGGCGTTAAATTCGATCACTTTCGGCCCGGCCGATGTGGCGATCAACCCGGCATACAGGACGCCGGTAAACGGCCGTCCTTCCGCCACTAACGCTTGGGCGGTCGGACGCAAAATCGTCTCCAAGGCGATTTGGACCGTATCGGCGGATATTTGCGGCACGGGCGAATACGCTCCCATCCCCCCGGTGTTCGGCCCTTCGTCCCCGTCGTACGCCCGTTTATGGTCTTGGGCGATGGCGAGCGGATACACCTTTTCGCCGTTTACCAACGCCATAAACGAAAATTCTTCGCCTTCCAAATACTCCTCGACCACGACTTGGCTGCCGGCTGCACCGAATTGTCCATCGATGAGCGCGGCCTTCGCTGCGGCCAGCGCGTCTTCCACTGTTTGGGCGACAGTGACGCCTTTTCCAGCGGCCAACCCGTCCGCTTTAATGACGATCGGCGCTCCTTTTTCCTCAATATACGCTTTCGCTTGTTCATATGAGGAAAACGTCGCATGGTCCGCCGTCGGGATGCCGTATGTTTTCATAAGCTCTTTCGCAAACGCTTTGCTTCCTTCAATGAGCGCCGCCGCTTCGCTCGGTCCGAATAGGCGCAGCCCTTCCGCCATAAAGCGGTCGGCAATGCCGGCGGCCAGCGGCGCTTCCGGCCCGACAATCGTCAAATCAATCTTGTTTTGTTTCGCAAACTGAACAAGCGCGTCAAAATCGAGTTCATCAATGTCGACGAGCTCCGCGACTTCCCCGATGCCCGGGTTGCCCGGCGCGGCATACAGTTTGCCAACAAGCGGGCTTTGCGCCGCCTTCCAAGCGATGGCATGCTCGCGCCCGCCGCGTCCGACTACGAGAACGTTCATCGTCTCCCTCCCCTTTTGCCGCCGTTTAATGTTTAAAATGGCGCACGCCGGTAAACACCATGGCAATGCCATACTCATCCGCTTTGCGGATCGAATCGGCGTCACGAATCGACCCGCCCGGCTGGATGATGGCCGTAATGCCGGCTTTTGCCGCCGCTTCTACGGTGTCGTCCATCGGGAAAAAGGCGTCGGAAGCGAGCACCGCGCCTGCCGCCTGCTCCCCGGCTTGTTCAATGGCGATCTTCGCCGCGCCGACCCGGTTCATTTGTCCGGCGCCAACGCCAACGGTCATGCCGTTTTTCGCCAGCACAATGGCGTTGGATTTGACATGCTTCACAACGTTCCACGCAAAACGAAGCTGTTCGCGCTCTTTTTCGGTCGGCTCGCGCTTCGTAACGACGTTCCATTCGGCGTCCGCAAGCGTATACGTATCGGCAGCTTGGACGAGCACGCCGCCGTTGACCGAAACGAGCGTTTTTTCCTTACCGTTGGGCGCCGTGAAATCAAGGGTCAACAGGCGGATATTTTTCTTTTGCGTCAAAATGGCAAGCGCTTCGTCGCTAAACGATGGCGCGATGACGATTTCCAAAAAGATGTCATGCATCCGCTCGGCTGTTTCTCTGTCCACTTCTCGATTCACGGCGATAATGCCGCCAAAAATGGACACCGGGTCGGCCTCGTACGCTTTTGTAAACGCCTCAAGAAGCGTCGCGCCGACACCGACGCCGCACGGGTTCATATGTTTGATCGCCGCCACGGCCGGCTCCTGAAACTCGCGGATAAGATTGATGGCCGCATTGGCATCGTTAATGTTGTTGTATGATAGCTCTTTGCCGTGCAGCTGTACTGCGTTGGCCATCGAGAACGCCGCACCGAGCGGTTTAGCGTAAAACGCCGCCGATTGATGCGGATTCTCTCCATAGCGCAATGATTGTTTTTTCGTGTACGTGATAGTGAGCGTTTCCGGGTAGTCCTCTCCAGCGAGGTTTGTTAAATACTCGGCAATCATAGCGTCATATGCCGCCGTATGGCGGAACGCTTTCGCCGCCAGTTTTTGCCGCGTTTTTGCTTGGATCGATCCGGTTGTTTTCAGCTCCTCGATGACCGTTCGGTAATCGGCTGGATCGACGACGATGGCGACATCGGCATAGTTTTTCGCTGCGGCGCGCACCATCGTCGGACCGCCGATATCGATGTTTTCAATCGCCTCAGCCAGCGTCACGTCCGGCTTGGCGATCGTTTGCTGGAACGGATACAAGTTGACAACGACCAAATCGATCGGGTGAATGCCGTGCTCCGCAAGCGCTGCTTGGTGGCGCTCATCGCCGCGCACCGCCAAAATGCCGCCGTGAATGGCCGGATGCAGCGTTTTGACGCGCCCGTCTAAAATTTCCGGAAACCCGGTGACATCGGAAATCGAGATGACCGGGACACCGGCCTCCTCAAGCGCCCGTTTCGTCCCGCCGGTCGAAATGATCTCGACGCCGAGTTCGGCGAGCTGTTTGGCAAACGGAATGAGTCCTTCTTTATTGGAGACGCTGATCAATGCTCGTTTCACTGCCATCATTTTCGATCCTTTCTTCTTGTTGTTCCTTTTCCCCTAGCAGCATGCGCAATACCGCCGGATATAACTCATGTTCGACCGCATGAATGCGCGCCTCAAGCGCTTCGATCGGCTCTCCCGGCACGATCGGAACAGCGCGCTGGGCGATGACCGGTCCGGTGTCCATCCCTTCATCAACGTAATGAACGGTGACGCCCGTTTCCGACACGCCGGCCCGGTACGCTTGGCCGATGGCGTCTTTGCCCGGAAACGCCGGCAACAGCGACGGATGAATGTTGACGATTTTCCCTTCATAGGCGGAAAGCAAGGTCGGCCCGATCAAGCGCATGTAGCCGGCTAACGCGATCCATTCGACTTGTCGTTCTTTCAGTTCGCGCAAAATCTCGGTCTCAAACGCTGCTTTCGACGGGTAGTCTTTCGGGGAAAACACGAACGCCGGCACGTTTTCGCGCCCCGCTCGTTCGATGACCTTGGCGCCCGGCCGATCGCAGACAAGCAGGGCGATGTCCGCCGGCAGCTCGCCGCGCTTCGCCGCATCGACGAGCGCCTGAAAATTCGTTCCGCTTCCGGAAGCAAACACGGCCAACCGCTTCATGCTTTGCCCCCTCCGGTAAACGACACACCCGCTCCTTTTGCCACTTCGCCAATGATGTAGGCCGGCTCTCCTTGTTCGTCCAACCATTTGACAAGCGGCGCTGCCGTTTCCGGGCTGACGGCGAGCACGAGGCCAATGCCCATATTAAACACGGAAAACATCTCTTCTTCTTCAAGGCTGCCGTTGGCGCGCAAGAAGTCAAAAATCGGCAGCACCGGCCACGAGCCGCGTTGAATGCGGGCGCCAAGCCCTTCCGGCAGCATGCGCGGAACGTTTTCGATCCACCCGCCGCCGGTAATATGCGCCATCCCTTTGATCGTAAACCGCTCACGCACAGAGCGCAACTGTTTCGCGTAAATGCGCGTCGGCTTCAACAACTCCTCGCCGAGCGGAACATCAAGCGGCTCGTAAATGCGGTCAAGCTCCAACTTCGCCTGCTCGAACACGATGCGGCGCACAAGCGAATAGCCGTTGCTGTGCAAGCCGCTTGACGGAAGGCCAATCAACACATCGCCTGCTTGGATCGTTTGCCCCGTCACCAATCGCTCTTTTTCGGCAATGCCGACGGCAAACCCGGCCAAATCGTATTCGTCTTCCGCGTACATGCCCGGCATTTCCGCCGTTTCCCCGCCGATCAAGGCGCAGCCGGCTTCGACGCAGCCGTCAGCCACCCCCTTGACGATGGCGGCGATTTTTTCCGGTACCGCTTTGCCGCAAGCGATATAGTCAAGGAAAAAGAGCGGTTCCGCTCCTTGGACAGCGATGTCATTGACGCACATCGCCACACAGTCGATGCCGATCGTATCGTGCCGGTCAAGCAAAAACGCCAATTTCAGCTTTGTCCCGACGCCATCCGTGCCGGCGATGAGCACCGGCTGACGATAACCAAGCGCCGATAAATCAAACAAGCCGCCAAACCCGCCGATTCCGCCCAACACTTCTGGACGCATCGTTTTTTGCACGTGCTCTTTCATCAGGGCGACGGCCTGATAACCGGCCTCAATGTCAACTCCTGCTTGTTTGTATGCTTTTGCCACGTGAATCCCCCTTTTCTCCGCCTGCTGCGCTCGAACAGGCGCACGCCTTGGCGGCCGCTACTTTCCCCCAATAGCAGCGCGCCACGGTATTCATTGCCTGCGCCGCAGAGCTGCCTGTCATTTGACGGTCATGCACGGCCGGGCGATTGGGCTGATCCGGGTTGGGTATTGGCCGGTAAAACACGCCAAACATTGTCCGCGCTGCGGTGCGCCTTCCGGACGGCCAATCGCCGCCAGCAGCCCTTCTTGGCTAAGAAACGCCAGCGAATCGGCGCCGATTAAGCGGCGGATGTCTTCGACCGTATGTTTCGCTGCAATCAGTTCTTCCTTTGACGACGTATCAATGCCGTAAAAGCAAGGATGGGTGATCGGCGGGGCGCTGATGCGCACGTGCACTTCAACCGCCCCGGCTTCGCGGAGCATCGCGACGATGCGTCGGCTCGTCGTCCCGCGCACGATCGAATCATCGACCATCACGACCCGCTTGCCGGCGACCACGCCGCGCACCGGCGACAGCTTCATTTTGACCCCTTGTTCACGCAACGCCTGCGACGGCTGGATGAACGTCCGGCCGACATATCGGTTTTTAATCAAGCCCAATTCGTATGGAATGCCGGTCGCTTCAGCATAGCCGATGGCAACCGAAATGCTTGAGTCCGGCACACCGGTGACAATATCGGCTTCGGCCGGCGCTTCCAAGGCGAGCCGCTTTCCTAAGTTTTTTCGAGCCGTGTGGACGTTGATGCCGTCAACATGGCTATCCGGACGAGCGAAATAAATGTATTCCATGCTGCAAATCGATCGCGGCCGCTCCGGAGCAAACCGTTCCGAACGCACCCCTTCGCCGCTGATGATAAGCAGTTCCCCAGGCGCCACTTCCCGCTCATATGTGGCGCCGATGACATCAAACGCGCACGTTTCCGAGGCGACGACATACGCCGAGCCGAGCCGGCCGAGCGACAGCGGCCGAAACCCGTGCGGGTCAAGCGCCGCATACAGCGCCGTTTCCGTCAGCAACAAAAACGCAAACGCCCCTTCGATCTGGCTGAGCGCCTCTTTCATTTGCCCGACAAACGTCGGCGCTTGGCTGCGACGGATGAGATGGGCGAACACTTCCGTATCCGATGTCGTCTGAAAAATGCTTCCTTGCCCTTCGAGCGCGAGCTTCAGCTCGATGGCGTTCGTCAAGTTGCCGTTATGGGCGAGCGCCATCGCACCGGTTTGCGAGCGGAATAAGAGCGGCTGAACGTTTTCATAGCCACCCCCACCCGCCGTCGAATAGCGGACATGGCCGATCGCCGCCGAGCCAAAAAGCGCATCGAGCGTCCCGCTTTGAAACACGTCCGTCACCAAGCCAAGCCCTTTATGGCCAGACAAGTTTCCGCCGCCCGCCACCACGATGCCGGCTCCTTCTTGGCCGCGGTGCTGCAGGCTGTGAAGGCCGTAGTATGTGAGCCGGGCGGCGTCTTCATGCCCCCAAATGCCGAAAATGCCGCACTCCTCGTTCAATCCTTTGATTTCAGCAAGCATGGAATGGCCCCTTTCCAGACGTTTCGCAAGTCGTCGACCGAAAGGCGGATGATCGTTTCCCCCTGCTCCCCGTTCACGGTGAATGTGCCGTCATCCGTCACTTCCCCGATCCGTTTCGCTTCTACAAGCTGCTCAAATGCTTCTTGATGCTCCTTTTTCACCGAAACGACAAAACGAGACTGCGTTTCGCTGAACAGTTCACTGATGAGATCACCGCGGATCGTCACCTTCGCGCCAAGCCCTGAAGCCCCCCCCATGACACACTCGGCAAGCGCAACGGCTAAGCCCCCTTCAGCCACATCATGCGCGGACGCCACGACCCCCGCGCGGATCGCCGCAAGCAGCTGGCGCTGGCGGCTTGCTTCCACTTTCAAATCAATTTCCGGCGCTTTTCCGAAAATGCGGCCTTCTAGAAATTTTTGCAGCTCGCTGCCGCCAAACTCCGGCTTCGCCTCGCCGATCACGTAAATCAAGTCACCTGTTTGCTTAAACGATTGCGTCGTGATATGGGAAAGGTCTTCAATCAGGCCGACCATGCCGACAACCGGCGTCGGGTACACCGCCTCGCCGTTCGTTTCATTGTAAAGCGAGACGTTGCCGCTCACGACCGGCGTCTCAAGCGCCCGGCACGCTTCGCTCATCCCGTCGACCGCTTTTTCCAGCTGCCAGAAAATGTCCGGCTTTTCCGGGCTGCCGAAGTTGAGGCAGTCCGTTATCGCGAGCGGTTTCGCCCCCGAGCAGACGACATTGCGCGCCGCCTCGGCGACCGCGATTTTCCCTCCTGTTTCCGGATCCAAATACACATAGCGCGAGTTGCAGTCGGTGGTCAGCGCGAGCGCCTTATTCGTGCCGCGGATGCGCACGACAGCCGCGTCCGATCCCGGAGCGACAACCGTATTCGTCCGCACCATATAGTCGTACTGGTCATACACCCATTCCTTGCTGGCGATCGTCGGCTGGGCGAGCAGCCCAAGCAATGTTTGATTGTAATCTTCAATGTGCGGAATATACGGCGGCATCGCTTGAAACTCGCGGTAATAAGCCGGCTCCGCCGATGGTTTATGATACACCGGCGCGTCTTTCGCCAACGCGTCAACCGGAATTTCCGCCACTACTTCACCATGGAAAAACAGGCGGAGCATTCGATCGTCGGTCACTTTCCCGATCGCTTTCGCCTCGAGGCCATATTTCGCAAAAATCGCAGCGATTTCGTCTTCCCGTCCTTGCTTGACGACAAGCAGCATCCGCTCCTGCGATTCGGACAACATCATTTCATACGGCGTCATGCCCGCCTCGCGCTGGGGAACAAGATCCAAATTCATTTCAATGCCGAAGCCGCCTTTGCTCGCCATCTCGGCCGACGAGCTCGTCAGCCCAGCGGCGCCCATATCTTGAATGCCGACTAACGCATCGGACTTGACTGCTTCAAGACACGCCTCAAGCAGCAGTTTTTCCATAAACGGGTCGCCGACTTGCACAGCCGGACGCTTCGCTTCCGATTGCTCGCTTAATTCCTCAGAAGCAAACGTCGCCCCGTGGATGCCGTCGCGGCCCGTTTTCGCCCCGACGTACATGACCGTGTTGCCGACCCCGGTCGCTATGCCGCGCTGAATGTCCTCATGGCGGATGATCCCAACGCACATGGCGTTGACCAATGGATTGCCTTCATACGCCGGATCGAACTGCACCTCGCCGCCGACGGTCGGGATGCCGACGCAGTTGCCATACCCGGCGATACCGGCGACGACGTGTTCAAACAAATAGTTGACGCGCGGCGATGTCAATTCGCCAAATCGAAGCGAGTTAAGCAGCGCAATCGGCCGCGCCCCCATCGAAAAGACGTCACGGATGATGCCGCCGACCCCGGTCGCCGCCCCTTGGTACGGCTCGATCGCCGACGGGTGATTATGGCTTTCGATTTTAAACGCCACCGCCAGCCCGTCACCGATATCGACAATGCCGGCACCCTCGCCCGGCCCTTGCAGCACATGCGGGCCATCGGTCGGGAATTTTTTCAGCACCGGCTTCGAATTTTTGTAGCTGCAATGCTCCGACCACATGACGGCAAAGATGCCGGTTTCCGTGTAGTTCGGCAGCCTCCCCAGCATCGCTTCAATGCGGGCAAATTCTTCGTCTGTTAACCCCATTTCGCGATACAGCTTTTGTTCTTTGACCATCGCCGCGCTCGGCTCAAGCAGTAACGACATGCGTCTCCCTCCAATAATTGACGATCGATCGGAATAGTTTCAGTCCGTCCGCGCTGCCGAGCAAAGCGTCGACCGCCCGCTCCGGATGCGGCATCATGCCGAGCACATTGCCGCGCTCGTTGACAATGCCAGCGATCTCCGCCAAGCTGCCGTTCGGGTTTTCCCCATGGTAGCGGAAGACGATTTGCCGGTTTTCGACAAGGCGCTTTAGCGTTTGTTCGTCGCAATAATAATTCCCTTCACCATGGGCGATCGGAATGGTAATCACTTCGCCCTTGTCATAGGCAGAGGTAAACATCGTTTCATTGTTTTCCACGACAAGCTGCACCGGCCGGCAAATGAATTTCAGCCCTTGGTTGCGGCGCATCGCCCCAGGAAGCAAGCCGGCTTCAAGCAAAATTTGAAACCCGTTGCACACCCCAAGCACCGGTTTTCCGGCTTCCGCGGCTTGTTTCACGGCGGCCATCACCTTGGAAAAACGGGCGATCGCCCCCGAACGCAAGTAATCGCCGTATGAAAAGCCGCCTGGAAGCAAAATGGCGTCGAACCGATCGAGATTTTCTTCATCATGCCAAACGTATTCCACTTCTTCGCCGAGTTCATCGGCGACCGCATGGTACATATCGACATCGCAATTCGATCCCGGAAAGACAATGACGGCAAACTTCATCGGGCGACGGCCTCCTCAATTTCATAGCGGTAATCTTCGATGACCGGGTTGGACAACAATTTCTCGCACATGTCACGGACCATCTCATCAAGGTCGCGATCGCTTTTTTCGATCACCAGCTCCATAAACTTGCCGATTCGGACGTCTTTCACTTCCGTATACGATAAGCTGTGCAGCGCCCCCTTCACCGCTGTCCCTTGCGGATCCAACACACTCTCACGCAACGTGACATACACTTTTACTTTATACATGCCGATTCTCCCCCTAACCGTTCGAGAATAACCTCATACGCCTCGGTTAAACTGCCAAGATCACGGCGAAATACGTCCTTATCCAATTTCTCATTCGTCTCAGCGTCCCAAAGCCGGCACGTATCCGGCGACACCTCATCCGCTAAAAGGATCGCGCCGTCCGCCGTGCGGCCAAACTCCAACTTAAAATCAATTAATCTCACTTTTCGCTCGGCAAAATGGGCGCGCAACACGTCGTTCACTTTCAGCACTTCGCTTTTCAGCCAGACGATCTCCTCGCGGCTCGCGAGCTTCAAAATCGCAATGTGGTCTTCGACGAGCAGCGGGTCGCCAAGGTCATCGTTTTTGTAGTAAAACTCGACAAGTGGAGTTTCAAGCGGAGTCCCTTCCGCCAAGCCGAGACGTTTCGCCAAACTCCCGGCCACAACGTTGCGGACCACGACTTCCAGCGGGATGATCGTCACGCGTCGGACCAATTGTTCCGTTGGCGACAGCTTTTCAATAAAATGATTGGCAACGCCTGCTTCTTTCAATTTCGTAAACAACAAACTGGAAATCTCGTTATTGAGCCGCCCTTTGCCGGCGATCGTCGCCTTTTTCTCGCCGTTAAACGCCGTGGCGCTGTCTTTGTACTCGACCCAAAGGACATCCGGTTCATCCGTCGCGTAAATTTTTTTCGCTTTCCCTTCATACAACAGCTGTTGTTTTGCCGGCATGATGCAAGCCTCCGTTATCCAGAAGATTGAAAATTTTTCGTGTAACCGGCCAGCATGAGGCCAGCCGGCTTCCACTTACTCTAATCCTAAGCGGGCAAAAATCGTATCGACGTGTTTCAAATGGTGGCGGTAATCAAAGCAATCGTCGAGTTCTTCTTTCGTCAACCGGCTCGTAATCCGCTCATCCGCCTCGAGAAGCGAGCGGAACGGCACTTGTCTCTCCCACGCTTCCATCGCTTTCGGCTGCACTAAATCGTACGCCTCCTCGCGCGTCATCCCTTTGTCAATCAAAGCGAGCAAGACGCGCTGCGAGTAAATGAGCCCGAATGTGCGCTCCATATTTTTCTTCATATTTTCCGGATACACTAACAAGTTTTTCACAATGTTAGCAAACCGGTTCAACATATAGTTCAACGCGATCGTCGCATCCGGCAAAATGATGCGCTCCGCTGACGAATGGGAAATGTCGCGCTCATGCCAAAGCGGCACATTTTCATACGCCGTCACCATATACCCGCGAATGACGCGCGCCATGCCGGTCATGTTTTCCGAACCGATCGGATTGCGCTTATGCGGCATCGCTGACGAACCTTTTTGCCCTTTGGCAAAAAACTCCTCGACTTCACGCACTTCGCTTTTTTGCAAGCCGCGAATTTCTACAGCAAATTTTTCAATCGATGTCGCGATGAGCGCGAGCGTCGCCATGTAGTAGGCGTGGCGGTCGCGCTGAAGCGTTTGTGTCGAAATCGGCGCCGGCGTTAACCCGAGCTTTTCGCACACATATTGCTCGACAAATGGGTCAATGTTGGCATACGTGCCGACCGCGCCGGAAATTTTCCCGACCTCGACCATCTTCGCCGCTTGTTCAAACCGCTCTAAATTCCGTTCCATTTCCGCATACCAAAGCGCCAATTTCAGCCCGAACGTCGTCGGTTCGGCGTGGACGCCGTGCGTGCGCCCCATCATGGCCGTATATTTATGTTCGCGCGCTTTCTCTTTCAGCACTTGAATAAAGGTTTCCAAATCGCGCCGCAAAATGGCGTTCGCCTGCTTTAACAAATAGCCGAGCGCCGTATCGACGACGTCCGTCGATGTCAGCCCGTAGTGCACCCATTTCCGCTCCTCGCCAAGCGTCTCGGAAACAGCACGGGTGAAGGCGACGACATCATGACGCGTTTCTTCCTCGATTTCTTTAATGCGGTGGATATCAAATGACGCGTGTTCCCGCAGACGGCGGACATCTTCTTTCGGGATGACGCCAAGCTCGGCCCACGCCTCGCACGCGAGCAATTCCACTTCAAGCCATGCCTGAAAGCGATTTTCCTCGGTCCAAATGGCTCCCATTTCCGGTCTTGTGTAACGTTCAATCATCCTCGTTCCAGCCTCCGATCATGCCAAATTTGCCACGATTCCACTCGCGCCAGCGCTTCCTCAACATCATCCGCCAGTACAGTCACATGGCCCATTTTCCGCTTCGGCTTCGCTTCGTGCTTGCCGTACAGATGGACATACACCGCACCGGTAAACGCATCAATTTGCCCAATAATCGGCTCGACATGCTCGCCTAAAATATTGACCATCACGGCCGGTTTTACCAATTCCGTCGACCCGAGCGGCCAGTTGCAGACGGCGCGGATGTGCTGGGCGAATTGGGACGTGGCACATGCATTGATTGTATAATGACCCGAGTTGTGCGGTCTAGGGGCCAACTCATTAATATAAATATCCCCGTCCCCTGTCAAAAACATTTCCACCGCCAACGTCCCGATGAGTGAAAACGATGCCGCCAGCGTCTTAGCATAACGGACCGCCCGCTGCTCGATGTGTGGTGGGATCCGTGCTGGAACGATCGTTTGATGCAAAATGTTCTCAACATGAATGTTTTCCGCCACCGGAAAAACAGCCGTCTCCCCGTCGCCGTTGCGGGTGACAATGACCGATATTTCTTTCACAAACGGCACCCAGCCTTCTAAAATACACGGGCCAAGGCGAAGCAGCTCTGCCGCTTTGGCAACATCCCCTTCTCGCCGGAGCACATATTGCCCTTTCCCGTCATAACCACCGCGCCGCGTTTTTAAGACACAAGGAAACCCGATCGCTTGGACGGCCTGTTCGAGCTCCTCCGCCCCATTCACTTTCACATACGGCGCCACCGGCAAACCGGCAGCGACGACCGCCTCTTTCTCCAACGCCCGATCTTGCGTCACCGCAAGCAACCGGCTTCCTTGTGGAACATAGGCGTTTTCCACAAGCCACTCAAGCGCCCGCACATCGATGTTTTCAAACTCGTACGTGATGACATCACTGACGCGCGCTAGGTCAGCTATTGCATCCAAATCATCGTACGGCGCGGTGATTTCTACATCCGCCACTTGCCCGCACGGAGAGTCGGGCGTTGGATCAAGAACCGCAACGCGAAACCCCATCTCGCGCGCCGCGATGGCCATCATCCGGCCAAGTTGTCCTCCACCGATGATGCCGATCGTCTCTCCCGGAACAATCCGCCGCTTAGTCAAGTTGATCACTGCTTTCCACAACTTGTTTTCGAATCGATTCTCTCCTTGCTTTGAGCGCCTCCATATAGCGCGGCTCAAACAGCCCGATGATCGACACGGCGAGCAGTCCCGCATTCATCGCCCCTGCTTTGCCGATCGCCACTGTCGCCACCGGCACCCCGCCTGGCATTTGCACAATCGACAATAACGAATCGAGCCCGTTCAATGCCTTTGACTGCACCGGCACACCAATCACCGGCAGCGTCGTTTTCGCCGCAATCATTCCCGGCAAATGAGCCGCTCCACCGGCGCCCGCGATAATCACCTTAAGGCCCCGCTCCTCCGCCGTTTCCGCATACCGGAACATTTCATCCGGCGTCCGGTGCGCCGACACGACTTTTTTCTCAAACGGGACGCCCAGTTCTTCAAGAATCGCACAGGCGTGCTTCATCGTTTCCCAATCTGAACGGCTTCCCATGACCACCCCAACTAGCGGGCTCATACGTTCCACTCCTTACCCTTAATAAACAAAGCCCAGAACATACATTCCCTCTTTTAGGCGAGGGAAAGCATCGTTCTGGGCTTTGACAGTTGCTGATCGAAAAAAAGCCAAAACCGATCCTTTCCCTCATAGTCCAATAATTTACGGTTATTGGGTAGAGACTTTTGGGCCATATTCCCAAAATTATATGAGGGATTCTTTTACGCATTATGAAACTACTTTTATAGTAGCAAGATCCTTGGTGAAATGTCAAGGTAAAATCGAACATTAATTATTAAATAAACACAAATGTTCGTTTTTTTTAAATCACCAAAACAATAAGGAGGCATATGATAAATGTGCGGAGGAGGGAAACGCCATGGCCAACGAACATCCATTCACACCGTTTTCCGATTGGACAAAGCATTGGCAGCAATTTTTCCAAAACGATTTTTGGGGAAACATCCAACCGCTGTTGCGTTCATCCCATCAACCATCATCAGGCATGAATATCTACAAAAAGGATAACGAGCTGCTTGTCGTCGTCAGCTTGCCGGGACTGGAGAAAAGCGAAGACGCGGAAGTGTATGTATCGTACAAGACACTGGAAATCAAGGCAACCATCAATCTGAGCTTTCAAGGATTTGACTTAGTGGAAGAAGGAATTTTCCAAGGCCGGTTCGAAAAAACGATCCCGTTGCCGTTCCCCGTCAAGGATGATCGCATCGAAGCAACATATCATAACGGCTTATTGTTCATCCACCTTCATCGGCTCATCCCTGAAGAGCCAAAAAAGAAGATCGTGATTAAAAAAAGCGAACCATAACCAATGGCCAGCCCCGCTTTCTTGACAAAAAAGAGGGTGTCCCACGTTGACGGGACACCCTTTCGCGAGTTTCCGTTTCCTATCGCTTTATGAAAAAGGGGGTCTAGGAAACGATGATCACGCTTCACATTTTGGGGGAGAGGATCGAAAATGGCGTCATTAAAAATGACTTAATGACAATAGGCAAAAAAATCAGAGAACCGTATAGCTCCCTCATTTTTGCCTGCCTAGCAGCGACCTACTCTTGCAGGGGCGCTGGCACCAACTACCATCGGCGCTGGAGGGCTTAACTTCCGTGTTCGGGATGGGAACGGGTGTTTCCCCTCCGCTATCACCACTAGGCAAGCATTATACCAGAAAATCAATTCCTGTCAAGAAGGAACGCATTCCTTCAAAACTAGATAACCGTCGGAAGAAGCCGCGTATCACACTGTCTAGCTCCGGCCGCCATCGGCTCGCGACGCTTCGGTCCTGCTGTGGCGGCATAGCCTCCTCGCAGGCCCTCCAGCGCGTTTCGCCGATCAGCGGGCGTCCTCCGCTTTTCTAGGTTAAGCCCTCGATCGATTAGTATCCGTCAGCTCCACGTGTCGCCACGCTTCCACCTCGGACCTATCGACCTCGTCATCTTCGAGGGATCTTACTCGCCTAACGCGATGGGAAATCTCATCTTGAGGGGGGCTTCACGCTTAGATGCTTTCAGCGCTTATCCCGTCCGCACATAGCTACCCAGCGGTGCCCCTGGCGGGACAACTGGTACACCAGCGGTGCGTCCATCCCGGTCCTCTCGTACTAAGGACAGCTCCTCGCAAATTTCCTACGCCCGCGACGGATAGGGACCGAACTGTCTCACGACGTTCTGAACCCAGCTCGCGTACCGCTTTAATGGGCGAACAGCCCAACCCTTGGGACCGACTACAGCCCCAGGATGCGATGAGCCGACATCGAGGTGCCAAACCTCCCCGTCGATGTGGACTCTTGGGGGAGATCAGCCTGTTATCCCCGGGGTAGCTTTTATCCGTTGAGCGATGGCCCTTCCATGCGGAACCACCGGATCACTAAGCCCGACTTTCGTCCCTGCTCGACCTGTCCGTCTCGCAGTCAAGCTCCCTTGTGCCTTTGCACTCTCCGAATGATTTCCAACCATTCTGAGGGAACCTTTGGGCGCCTCCGTTACCTTTTGGGAGGCGACCGCCCCAGTCAAACTGCCCACCTGACACTGTCTCCCACCCCGCTAAGGGGTGCGGGTTAGAATTTCAATACCGCCAGGGTGGTATCCCACCGGCGCCTCCACCGAAGCTGGCGCTCCGGCTTCCTAGGCTCCCACCTATCCTGTACAAGCGATACCAAAATTCCATATCAGGCTGCAGTAAAGCTCCACGGGGTCTTTCCGTCCTGTCGCGGGAAACCTGCATCTTCACAGGTAGTATAATTTCACCGGGTCTCTCGTTGAGACAGCGCCCAAGTCGTTACACCTTTCGTGCGGGTCGGAACTTACCCGACAAGGAATTTCGCTACCTTAGGACCGTTATAGTTACGGCCGCCGTTTACTGGGGCTTCGGTTCGCACCTTCGCTTCCGCTCAGCGCTCCCCTTAACCTTCCAGCACCGGGCAGGTGTCAGCCCCTATACGTCGCCTTTCGGCTTCGCAGAGACCTGTGTTTTTGATAAACAGTCGCTTGGGCCTTTTCACTGCGGCTCTTCCAAGCTCTTCACCCGAAAGAGCACCCCTTCTCCCGAAGTTACGGGGTCATTTTGCCGAGTTCCTTAACGAGAGTTCTCCCGCGCGCCTGAGGATTCTCTCCTCGCCTACCTGTGTCGGTTTGCGGTACGGGCACCTCTTCCCTCGCTAGAGGCTTTTCTTGGCAGTGTGAAATCGGGGACTTCCGGATGACTCCGTCGCCATCACAGCTTGGCCTTCCGGCCAGCGGATTTGCCTACTGGCCAGCCTCACTGCTTGGACAGGCTCTTCCAGCCGCCTGCTCGCCCTATCCTCCTGCGTCCCCCCATCGCTCCAACGGGAAGGAGGTGGTACAGGAATCTCCACCTGTTGCCCATCACCTACGCCTTTCGGCCTCGGCTTAGGTCCCGACTAACCCTGAGCGGACGAACCTTCCTCAGGAACCCTTAGGCTTTCGGCGCAGAGGATTCTCACCTCTGTTTTCGCTACTCATACCGGCATTCTCACTTCTAAGCGCTCCACCAGTCCTTCCGGTCTGGCTTCTCTGCCCTTAGAACGCTCCCCTACCGATGACCAACGGTCATCCCGCAGCTTCGGCGGCACGTTTAGCCCCGGTACATTTTCGGCGCAGAGTCACTCGACCAGTGAGCTATTACGCACTCTTTAAATGGTGGCTGCTTCTAAGCCAACATCCTGGTTGTCTTCGCAACTCCACATCCTTTTCCACTGAACGTGCACTTGGGGGCCTTAGCTGGCGATCTGGGCTGTTTCCCTCTCGACCACGGATCTTATCACTCGCAGTCTGACTCCCGGGCATAAGTCGTTGGCATTCGGAGTTTGACTGGGTTCGGTAACCCGATGAGGGCCCCTAGCCCAATCAGTGCTCTACCTCCAAGACTCTTACACCCGAGGCTAGCCCGAAAGCTATTTCGGGGAGAACCAGCTATCTCCAAGTTCGATTGGCATTTCACCCCTACCCACACCTCATCCCCGCACTTTTCAACGTGCGTGGGTTCGGGCCTCCAGCCGGTGTTACCCGGCCTTCACCCTGGACATGGGTAGATCACCTGGTTTCGGGTCGACGACGACGTACTTCACGCCCTGTTCAGACTCGCTTTCGCTGCGGCTCCGCCTTCCCGGCTTAACCTCGCACGCCATCGTCACTCGCCGGTTCATTCTACAAAAGGCACGCCATCACCCATGAACGGGCTCTGACTACTTGTAGGCACACGGTTTCAGGTTCTCTTTCACTCCCCTTCCGGGGTGCTTTTCACCTTTCCCTCACGGTACTGGTTCGCTATCGGTCACTAGGGAGTATTTAGCCTTGGGAGATGGTCCTCCCTGCTTCCGACGGGATTTCCCGTGTCCCGCCGTACTCAGGAGCCGCTCGGGAGGGAACGAAGTTTCGACTACAGGGCTCTCACCTTCTCTGGCCAGCCGTTCCAGACCGGTTCGTCTACCCCGTTCCTTTCTCACTCCCCTATGAGCGGTCCTACAACCCCAAGAGGACTCGCCTCTTGGTTTGGGCTGTTCCCGTTTCGCTCGCCGCTACTCAGGGAATCGCGTTTGCTTTCTTCTCCTCCGGGTACTAAGATGTTTCAGTTCCCCGGGTGTGCCCTCCATGCCCTATGGATTCAGGCATGGATACTGCCCCATTACGGACAGTGGGTTCCCCCATTCGGACATCTCCGGATCGACGCTTGCTTACAGCTCCCCGGAGCGTTTCGGCGTTTGCCCCGTCCTTCATCGGCTCCTAGTGCCAAGGCATCCACCGTGCGCCCTTTCTAGCTTAACCTACAGCGTCTCGGCTTCTTCCTTTTGTGTATCGGTTATCTAGTTTTCAAGGAACGAAGTCGCTCCATTGAGCTTGCTTCTTCGCTGGTTTGCGTCGAGGAATCTAGCTTCTCTGGATTCACTTGTAGACGCAGACGCAAACGAAGCAGTGGAAGGAATTCTCATTCCTTCAAAACTGAACGAAACGAAAGCGCGATTGGTGAATGATTGGCCATTAGCGACCTTCGCTTTTCGTATTGTCTAGCTCCGACCGCCATCGGCTCGCGACGCTTCGGTCCTGCTGCGGCGGCATAGCCTCCTCGCAGGCCCTCCAGCGCGTTTCGCCGATAGGCGGGCGGCCTTCGTTTTTCCCCTTAGAAAGGAGGTGATCCAGCCGCACCTTCCGGTACGGCTACCTTGTTACGACTTCACCCCAATCACTTGCCCCACCTTCGGCGGCTGGCTCCCGTCAGGGTTACCGCACCGACTTCGGGTGTTGCAAGCTCTCGTGGTGTGACGGGCGGTGTGTACAAGGCCCGGGAACGTATTCACCGCGGCATGCTGATCCGCGATTACTAGCGATTCCGGCTTCATGCAGGCGAGTTGCAGCCTGCAATCCGAACTGAGAGCGGCTTTTTGGGATTCGCTCCCCCTCGCGGGTTCGCTGCCCTTTGTACCGCCCATTGTAGCACGTGTGTAGCCCAGGTCATAAGGGGCATGATGATTTGACGTCATCCCCACCTTCCTCCGACTTGTCGCCGGCAGTCCCTCTAGAGTGCCCAACTGAATGCTGGCAACGAGAGGCGAGGGTTGCGCTCGTTGCGGGACTTAACCCAACATCTCACGACACGAGCTGACGACAACCATGCACCACCTGTCACCCTGTCCCCCCGAAGGGGGAACGCCCAATCTCTTGGGTTGTCAGGGGATGTCAAGACCTGGTAAGGTTCTTCGCGTTGCTTCGAATTAAACCACATGCTCCACCGCTTGTGCGGGCCCCCGTCAATTCCTTTGAGTTTCAGCCTTGCGGCCGTACTCCCCAGGCGGAGTGCTTATCGCGTTAGCTGCAGCACTAAAGGGTGTGACCCCTCTAACACTTAGCACTCATCGTTTACGGCGTGGACTACCAGGGTATCTAATCCTGTTTGCTCCCCACGCTTTCGCGCCTCAGCGTCAGTTACAGGCCAGAGAGCCGCCTTCGCCACTGGTGTTCCTCCACATCTCTACGCATTTCACCGCTACACGTGGAATTCCGCTCCCCTCTCCTGCACTCAAGCTCCCCAGTTTCCAATGACCCTCCACGGTTGAGCCGTGGGCTTTCACATCAGACTTAAGAAGCCGCCTGCGCGCGCTTTACGCCCAATAATTCCGGACAACGCTCGCCCCCTACGTATTACCGCGGCTGCTGGCACGTAGTTAGCCGGGGCTTTCTCGTGAGGTACCGTCACCGCGCCGCCTTGTTCAAACGGCGCTCCTTCGTCCCTCACAACAGAGCTTTACGACCCGAAGGCCTTCTTCGCTCACGCGGCGTCGCTCCGTCAGGCTTTCGCCCATTGCGGAAGATTCCCTACTGCTGCCTCCCGTAGGAGTCTGGGCCGTGTCTCAGTCCCAGTGTGGCCGGTCACCCTCTCAGGCCGGCTACGCATCGTCGCCTTGGTGAGCCGTTACCTCACCAACTAGCTAATGCGCCGCGGGCCCATCCGCAAGTGACAGCCAAAGGCCGCCTTTCAACCAAAGACCATGCGGTCTTCGGTGTTATCCGGTATTAGCTCCGGTTTCCCGGAGTTATCCCGGTCTTGCGGGCAGGTTGCCCACGTGTTACTCACCCGTCCGCCGCTGACCCAACCAGAGCAAGCTCCGATTCGGTCCGCTCGACTTGCATGTATTAGGCACGCCGCCAGCGTTCGTCCTGAGCCAGGATCAAACTCTCCAAAAGAAAGTGGATTGGCTTTGTAAGCTTCGGCCGCTATCGGCTCGCGACGCTTCGGTCCTGCTGCGGCGGCGATAGCCTCCTCGCAGGCCCTCCAGCGCGTTTCGCCGATAGGCAAGCGGCCTCCGCTTTTCGTATTGTCTAGCTTCGGTCCGCCGCCGCTCGGGGTCAAATAACCTTCCCCCTCGGGGTGCAAGCACCCCTGTGGGTGAAGAACATTTGCCCGTCGCGGCGACCCGCGGACCTCCGCTTTTCGTTGCGCTTCGTTTCGTTCAGTTTTCAAGGAACAAATTGATCGTTCATTGCTTCGCCTGAGGAATTTGTCTCCTCAAAAGCGACTCTTATAATATATCATTTCTTTTTGTTTTTGTCAACATGTTTTTTATCTTTTTTTTGCCGCATCAAAGCGGCTTTATTAATATAGCACCTCTATTTTGATGTGTCAATTGCTTACGTAAAGTTTTTTCTTTCCAATCAACACCATTTTTTATCTCTTCCACTCTCTCGCTAACATTCCGTACACAACATGATCGACAAAGTGGTCGTAAAGCCACTCTGCATCACGAATCGTTCCTTATCGAGATCGCTCGCACCATGTAAAAAATATAAAAGACTGTTCCTAAGACAATCAAACTCATCCTAGGAACAGCCCTTTTCTCTTTTTCCTATTGGCGCAAGAAGATGAAATAACAGATAAAAATGACAAACAGCACATACAATAATGGATGCACTTCTTTGCCGCGGCCTTTCAAAATCATCGTGATCGGATAGAAAATGAAGCCGACGGCGATGCCGGTGGCGATGCTGTAGGAAAGCGGCATCGTAATCAATGTAAAAAACGCCGGTACAGCTACCTCAAACTTCTTCCAATCGATTTCACCGATCGATGAAGCCATCAATACCCCTACGATGATGAGCGCTGGCGCCGTAACTGGCGCGGTAATAACGCTTAACAGCGGCGAGAAGAACAAAGCAAGCAAGAACAACATCCCCGTCACGACCGCCGAAAACCCGGAGCGCCCTCCAGCGGCGACGCCGGCCGACGATTCGATGTACGACGTCGTCGTCGATGTGCCAAACACCGCTCCGACCATGACGGCCGTCGCGTCAACGAGCAGCGCTTTGCCGGCGCGCGGCAGCTTATTGTTTTTCAACAACCCGGCTTGGTTGGCGACCGCCAAGAGCGTGCCAGTCGCATCGAAAAAGTCAACGATAAAGAACGTCAAGACAACACCGAGGATTTTCCATGAAAAAATGTCCGGCAAATGTTTGATCGCGACGCCGAAGGTTGGAGAAATGTCCGGAATAGCGCCGACAATTTGATGCGGCACTTTAATCAAACCGAAAATCATGCCGACAATTGCGGTAATGACCATGCCGTAAAAGACGCCGCCATTTACTTTTCTTACCATAAAAACAATGGTGATGAACAATCCAAAAATGGCCAACAGTGCATTGCCATCTTTCAACGAACTTAATCCGACGAGCGTCGCTTTGTTATCGACAATAATTCCAGCGTTTTGCAGGCCGATGAATGTGATGAACAGCCCGATCCCGGCACCGACAGCGTACTTCAACTCAACCGGGATGGCATCAATAATTTTCTCCCGAACACCCGTCAGCGTTAAAATCGTAAAAATGATCCCAGAGACGAAAACTCCGGCAAGCGCTGTCTGCCAAGGAATCCCCATATGCAGGACAACGGTGAAGGCGAAAAAGGCACTCAATCCCACCCCGGGCGCCAAAGCGATCGGATAGCGAGCCAACACCCCCATCAAAATCGATCCGTACGCCGCGGCCAAAGCGGTGGCGACAAATACCGCTCCTTGGTCAATCCGCAATTCATCCGGAAAATCCTTCACCGCGCCGAGCGACAGGGTAAGCGGGTTGACGAACAAGATGTACGCCATCGACAAAAATGTCGTCAGCCCGGCGATGATCTCTGTCCGATAGTTCGTGCCGAGCTCATCGAATTGAAAATACTTTCTCACAGTTTGTCCCCCCTACAAAAAATAAAAACGCTTCTGCCGCTACCAGAAGCGTTGACTAGGAAGGAATGACGAACAGAGAGAGGACAAAACAAGCGCTCTCCTATCCCGCATCCCTCGTAGTCAAGCTATTTACGGTAGCTTGGTAGAAACTCCCGAGCCATATTCCCAGGATTATACGACGGAATTCGACCATATTCATGATTCCACGGCTATTGTATCAGCCTAAAGAGCAGCTGTCAAGGAAAAGACGAACATTCCTTAGGAAATGTTCGTCTTTTGTTCGTTTTTATTCCCACTCGATCGTTGCCGGAGGCTTGCTTGTAATATCGTAGACGACGCGGTTGACGTGAGGTACTTCATTGACGATGCGCGTCGAAATGCGCTCGAGCACATCCCACGGAATGCGCGCCCAATCGGCGGTCATCCCGTCGATCGAGGTCACCGCGCGGATGGCCACCGTATAATCGTACGTGCGGGCATCCCCCATCACTCCGACGCTGCGGATGTCAGGGAGAACTGTAAAGTACTGCCAGATTTCGCGGTCTAATCCGGCTTTTTTTACTTCTTCCCGCAAAATGGCATCCGATTCACGGACAATTTCCAATTTTTCTTCCGTCACTTCACCGAGCACACGGATGCCGAGCCCCGGCCCCGGGAACGGCTGGCGCCAGACGATCTCGTCCGGAATCCCCAATTGAGTGCCCAGTGCGCGCACTTCATCTTTAAACAGCATATTGAGCGGCTCGATCAGTTCGAATTTCATCTCTTCCGGCAAGCCGCCGACGTTATGGTGCGATTTGATCGTTTGCGCCGTCGCCGTTCCGCTTTCAATAATGTCCGTATAAAGCGTGCCTTGCACTAAAAATTCAATGCCCTCAAGCTTAGCCGCTTCATCGTCAAACACATAAATAAATTCATTGCCGATGATTTTCCGCTTTTGTTCCGGGTCAGAGACCCCTTTGAGCTTCGCTAGGAAGCGCTCCTTTGCATCGACTTTGATGACGTTCATGTGAAACTGCTCACGGAACGTTTTCATGACGCTTTCCGCTTCGCCTTTGCGAAGAAGGCCGTGATCCACAAAAATGCATGTGAGCTGATCACCGATAGCGCGATGCACCAACACCGCGGCGACCGATGAATCGACCCCGCCGCTTAAAGCGCACAACACTTTTTTCCCGCCGACTTGTTTGCGAATGCGGCGCACCTGCTCATCAATAAAGTTTTCCATCGTCCAATCGCCCCGGCAGCCGCATACCTCAAAGACAAAGTTCTTCAATAAATCATTGCCGTATACCGAGTGGCGCACTTCGGGATGGAATTGTACGCCGTACCATTTTCGCCGTTCGTCACTCATCGCGGCGATCGGGCACGAAGGGCTCGTCGCATCAACAACAAAGCCGCTAGGCGGAGCGGTCACCAAATCGCCATGGCTCATCCAAACGACTTGCTCGTCCGGCAACCCATGAAAAAGCAAAGAATCGTTTTTCACTTGGATGAGCGCTTTGCCGTATTCACGGTGCGCCGCTTTTTCCACCTTCCCTCCCAAATGATGGGCCATCAGCTGCATCCCGTAACAAATTCCTAAAATCGGCAAGCCCAGCTCAAAAATCGCCGGATCGCACCGAAACGCTTGCTCATCATACACGCTGTTCGGCCCGCCGGAAAAAATGATTCCTTTGGCGTTCAGCGCCCGGATGTCCTCAGCGCGGATCGTGTGCGGGTGCAGTTCGCTATAGACGCCAAATTCGCGGATGCGGCGAGTGATCAGCTGGTTGTATTGACTGCCAAAGTCCAAGACAACGATCATTTCTTGATTCATATCGTTCCACCTCATCAAAAAAATAACGCCGCCCTTGGCCGAGAACATGGATGAAGGCAGAATAGCAGCGTCTTCTGCCTTCATAGTCGGGCCGTTTACGGCGGCCCGGTAGAGACGCGCAAGCCGTATTCCTGCGCTTATATGAAGGGCTTTTCGTTTGTCCGTGTGCAAATTTGAATTCATTCTATCAACTTGCCGGCATGCGGTCAAGAGATCGTCCTTTTTATTAAATTTTCCCACAATTGAACAGCTTCGCGAACGTCTCTGTCCGGGAGACCGGTTCCGTACACCACACATTCATATAGCCTAGTCAACCGGTTCATTTCATCCGTTTCAAACAAACGATCGACCTCCTTCGCATACTGGCGCAGCGTTTCCTGCGGCCGCCGCTTCAGCCCGTAATCGTGCAAATGGCGTAAAAGCGCCGCATACGCTGAAATCAGCCAGTCGCTTCCGTCCGCTTTTCGGCGCTGAAAGCGAACAAGGGTCAGGCGCGGCCACCATTTCCGTCTTGTCGCATAAATCGCGCCAGCCGCTGCCACCAGCGCGGCCGCCACCACCACCCCCGTCTTCCATGACCAGAAGTCAACGAGCCGCTCCCACCAATGGCCGTCTTGGTTCGCGGCAGAAAACGGCTCCGACGGCGGCTGCGGGAGGTTCGTTCGATCCTGCTCTTCCGGTTGTTGCTCAGGCGCCGCAAGGTCATTCTCCTCGGAAGCATCAAGGGAAAACGCGTAAGGATTGACAACCCCCCGCGTCGGCTCAAACGGCACCCAACCGACGCCTTCAAAATACACTTCCACCCACGAATGCGCGTCATTGTTGCGCACTTCGTAAAGAAAATCGCCGTTTTGCTCCCCAACCAACCGTCCCGATACATAGCCTTTCACCCAACGGGCGGGGATGCCGAGCGTGCGCACGAGGACCACCATCGAAGTGGAAAAGTTGTCGCAATACCCTTGTTTCGTTTCAAACAAAAATTGGTCGACATAATCTTCGTTTTCCCCCGGCACGGCCACATTTTTCGTCTCATATACATATCCGCTCTGCTGAAAATATTGCTCGATGGCTTTGACTTGATCATAGGCTGTTTTTTCTCCGGCCGTAATTTGTTTGGCCAAGTCGCGCACCCGCTGCGGCAAAGTTTTCGGCAGCTGCGTATATCGTTTCAACAAAGACCGGTCTTGGACCGGGGGAGCAGCGCGCAGGGCGGCAATCGGAAAATCCGGCTCCCCATACGTGACAACATACTGTTTCATAGGAACCGCGTTGGCTCGGTCGTCGGTCGCCTCAATTTTCTCTGTCGCCAACTTCATGCGATAAACGACCGGAGTGGCCGTCCTCACTTGCCGCAAACCAAGCGGATAAACGAGATGAAATCCTCCTTGATGAAGGTGGATTTCCGCGGTTTGCTCCACCGTTTCGACTCGCGGGCTCCACCATTCATGTTTGATCGTCTCTCCATTGGCAAACGAGTAAACTTGTTCGCTCTGAAACTCCTCCCACCCCTTGCCGGTGTAAACGTCTTTCGTCTCGACGCGCCAATAATGAAGACCTCGATCTTTCGCTGTGAATACGAGCGTATCATCGGCAAGGAACGGTCCGCCGAGGCGGGAATCATTTTGTCCATACCCGACTTTGGCTACGGCAGAAGAAGCCGGCTCATCATCGCTCGGCTCCGGCACGGCATGAGCGCTGCGGATAAACGCCACCGGATCGGGCCATTGCGGCGGGAGTTTGGGGCCTGCATATCCTGCCGCCAGCGCCAACGCCGGAACGAACAGGGCGGCTGTCCGCCACCTTCCGATAGAAAATAAAGCGCCGTTTGCCCGCATCCGTTCGCCATGCAGCCACACAAAGGCAAAAAAACCGAGCCCGACAAGACGAACGATCGCCTGATCGCCGTTATATGGGAAAAACGTATCAAGGACGGCAATATACGTAACGGTCAACGCATACGGAATCAACCACTGCTGCCGTTTCCCGATGAGCCAATGAAAAGCGGCCGAAGCGAGCCATAGCAGAAGAAAAAAGACAAACGTGCGCACGGTATCGCTCGGCATGGAAGACCGATCGCCCCACAGCCAGTTGAGGCAATCCCGCCAAAGCGCCGAAGGCAAAGCGGCGATGGAGTGAGACGAAGATAAACGGGAGAGCGCCCATCCGATATAAACACCTTTCCCAAGAAATGCAAGCCACGCCGGGAGACGAACCCAATAGCCGGCAAAGCAAAGGAAGACAAACGAGACAAACAAACCGATATGCCCGGTATCCGTCACATCGTCCAACGGCCAAAGCCATTCGGTGAGCAGCCAAGCCGCAAACAAGGCAGGCAAAAACGAAGAGAACAGCCGAGCTACCCCCTTCTTCATTGAAACTCCCCTCCTTGCCGAACCGTTTGCAACATGTCAGGGGCAATGACGGAGACATGCACACCGCTGCGGCGAAGCTCTTCTTCCCAACGCCTTTGTTCCTCTCTCCGTTCGCCCGTCACAACATATAAAATGACGCGGCGCTTCATCGCCAGCGCGCGCAACGGCGGCACCAGCGCGGAAGACAAGGCAGACGTCACAAAAATGCATCCGGCCGCCGTTTTCCAATTCGTTTCGTCAACAAGCAGTGCCTCCATTCCCCCTTCGCGGGCCGCCTTCACTTCCGCCAAGCGGAGAAGAAGCGCCTGCCACTGTTCCTCATGACGCCGCGGCGCTAAGGACGAGCGCTCTTTCCCCGCCACAAGCAGCCCAACCGGAGCTCCCGCATCCAACAACGCTTTCGCTACAGAAGCGGCCAGCGTGACCAGCTCCTCAAACCAAGGTGATGGACCGCCATCCAAGACAACGAACCAATCATCGTTGCGCTGCTCATCAAATTCTTTTGTCATCAACTCGTTCTTGCGCGCTGACGCCTTCCAGTGCACCCAAGACATTTTATCGCCCGGCGCGTATTCGCGAGCCCCGACCGCCACCGCTAGGTCGCGCCGATAGGCAAACGTCCGGGCCGCGTTTCCATGGGAAAACCATTCACGCACCATGCTCGCCGGCCACTCCACATAGCGGGGATAGACGATGACCGTGCACGGAGCCGAGAACGATTCCGCCCGCTTCCCCCAACCAAACATATCGCTCACTTCCAGCCGCACCGCTTCCAATTGATGGCGGCCGCGGGGCAACATAAGCGTCCATCGGCAAGAAAGACGGCGCCGAAACACCCAAGAAACGACGGCACCCCCACCTTTCCCCTCTCGTTCCTCACCGACCGCGACCGCGGCCATGGGAAACGGCCATGGCAGCTCAACTCGAACAGTAACCGGGATCGCTTCTCCCGCATAATAGCGCTGCGCCGGCACCGTCCGGCTCACCGCCGCACGCCGGAGCGGATACAGGGCTACCGTCAACGCATGCAACCCAAACGGCAAAAAGCTGTAAAACAAAAACCAGCTGACAAAGCCCCCTTGAAACATGGCATAGGAAAACAAAACCGCAGTTAAGATCACCACGCCCAACAAGGGCCGCCACGTTCTCCTCCCCGTTCGCTTCATCCCGTTCACCGCCGTCCTTGCACCGGCACCGGCGTGCGGGCCATCAGCTCGGAAAGGATCGTTTTCGCATCAAGCTTGTCCCATTTCGCTTCCGGACGAACGAGCAGACGATGGGCGAGCACATAAGGAGCGAGCTGCTGTATGTCATCAGGGATGACAAAATCGCGGCCATGAATGAGCGCGTAGGCCTGCGCTGCTTTCATCAAGGCGACCGACCCGCGCGGGCTGACGCCTAAATACACGGCTTCATGCGCCCGGCTTTGCCGGACCAGCTCGACGATATATCGCTTCACCGTATCGCTGACATGCACATCGGCTACCTTCTGCTGCAAAGCCCGCAATTCGTCGAGCGTCATCACCGGTCCGATCTCTTCCAACGGCTTCATTTTTTCCAGCCGATGCAACAGCTCGATTTCCTCATCAGCAGACGGATAGCCCATTTGCAGCTTCAGCAAAAACCGGTCCAACTGCGCTTCCGGAAGCGGATACGTTCCTTCGTATTCAATCGGGTTTTGCGTCGCCATGACAAAAAACGGCTGCGGCAGCGCCCGCGTGATGCCGTCGACCGTCACGCTTCCTTCTTCCATGGCCTCAAGAAGCGCTGACTGCGTTTTCGGCGACGTCCGGTTGATCTCATCAGCGAGCACAATATGAGCGACGATCGGCCCGGGTTTGTACTCAAACTGCCGCTCTTTCGGGTTATAGACTGAAACACCAATCACATCGCTCGGCAACAAATCCGGCGTAAATTGAATCCGTTTCAACTCAGCTTGAAATGATTTCGCCAGCGCACGTACGAGCATCGTTTTGCCGACGCCGGGCACGTCTTCAAGCAATACGTGCCCCTTGGCCAACAGCGCCGTGAAACTGAGCACAATCACGTGCCGTTTTCCAACAATGACTTGTTCCACATTGCGAACCACTTGTTCGATGGCGGGAAGCAACGATTCGTTCATCGTCATGACACCAAGCTCCTTTTATGGTGATAAATGGGTCTTTTAGCGGTAGACAATATCTCGTTTATACTATTAATATGATATCGAATATACCGAACTTTTGGAATCGATTTGCAACAAAGGGGGAGGAGAAAAACAGGAAAACGAGGGTGTCCTAAACGGAACACCCTCGTCCCCCACTACTACGCGCGCTGCCTGAGCGTTTCCTATAGTTGTGTTGATCTTGAAAACAGACAACCTTTTGGATCAGCCCCGTTTTTTGATCCTCCTGTTCGCTCCCGGCGTTTTGGGCCACTAAATCATCTTCTCCGGCCTTACCCATTCTTCGTACTGCTCGGCTGTCACATACCCGCTTTTCAAGGCCGCTTCTTTCAGCGTCAATCTTTCACGGTGCGCAAGCTTGGCGATTTCCGCGGCTTTGTCATAGCCGATATGCGGGCTTAACGCTGTCACGAGCATGAGCGAGCGGTCCACGTACTCTTTCATTTTCGATTCGTTCGCCTCCAACCCTTGGGCGCATCGCTCATCAAACGAACGGATGGCATCACCAAGCAGCTGCACGGACTGAATGGCGTTATAGGCGATGACCGGTTTGAACACGTTTAATTGAAAATGGCCTTGGCTTGCCGCAAAACCGATTGTCGCATCATTGCCAAACACTTGCACGGCCACCATCGTCATCGCTTCGCTTTGCGTCGGATTGACTTTGCCTGGCATGATGGAGCTCCCAGGTTCATTGGCTGGAATCGTGATCTCCCCGAGCCCGGAGCGCGGTCCGCTCGCCAGCCAGCGAATATCGTTCGCGATTTTCATCAGATCGGCGGCGAGCGCCTTCAACGCCCCGTGAACGTAAACGATCTCGTCATGGCTGGTCAGCGCGTGAAATTTGTTGGCAGCAGACCGGAACGGGTAGCCGGTTTGGGCGTGCAGCTGTTTGGCGACTTGTTCGCCAAACGCTGGCGGCGCATTGAGCCCCGTGCCGACCGCCGTGCCGCCGATCGCCAAATCGAGCAGCTTGTCGGCCGCTTCGCTGATCATCATTTTGCTTTTCTCCAGCATCGTCCGCCACCCGGAAATCTCTTGTCCGAATGTGAGCGGCGTCGCATCTTGCAAGTGGGTGCGCCCGATTTTGATCGTCTTCGCATATTGCCGCTCCTTCGCTGCGAACGTGCCGATCAATCCATCCAGCGCCGGCAGCAAATGCGTGTGAATTTTCGCATACACCGCCATATGCATGACCGTTGGAAACGTATCATTGGAGCTTTGTGACATATTCACGTCATCGTTCGGGTGAATGCGCTCCTCGCCGTCACGGAGCAGCTCGTTCGCCCGTCTCGCCACCACTTCGTTGACGTTCATATTCGTCTGCGTCCCGCTTCCCGTCTGCCAAACGACAAGCGGAAAATGCGCATCCCACTGACCGGCCAAAATTTCGTCGCACGCCGCTACAATCGCCCGTCTTTTCGCTTCGCTCAGCTTCCCGGCTTGCTCGTTGACGATGGCTGCCGCTTTTTTCAGCTCAGCATAAGCATAAATGAGTTCCAGCGGCATCGTTTCCTTGCCGATCCGGAAGTTTTGCCGGCTTCTCTCCGTTTGCGCTCCCCAATATTTATCGGCCGGCACCCTCACCTCGCCGAGCGAGTCGCGTTCGATTCGTTCGTTCATTGCGTTGTCCTCCTTTGCATCGACATCCCCATGACAAGTTTATCACCAAAAGATATACTTGACTTTTAAAGACAAAATCGGTTGGTATAAAAAGGAAGGGTGTCATAGTGAAGAGCTCCATGACATTTTTATTCCCATTTTGAGACAGATCAACGCAACAAATCGGCGGAAAAAACGTCTATGTTTAGAAAAGGGAGGAATGGTTCGACAATGAAGAAACGACGGGCCCCGCTTCTTATTTTGCTTCTATGGCTTTCCGGCTGTTCATTCGGTGATATCAAGCCGCCTGAATTAACGTTGACCATCAACGGCGAAACAGTCGACCACCGGCTCGGGACTTACACGTGGTCAACAGGCCGGCGCGGAGTTGTTGCCGATGCCGCCGCCCCACCGCTGCTCGTCAAAGAACTCAAGCCTCATCCCGCCGCTTCAGGGGCAAAACTTCACATCGAGTTTGACTACCGCCCATCGACACTCGAAGCCGGCGTATGGAAGGATGATGATGTTGACTGGCAGCCGGTGCAACATGGAACGATCACACTGCCAAAACAACAAGGCTCGTACATCTACGTCATTCACGCTGCTTGGCAAGAGGGGGAGGCGATTTATGCGTGCTTGATCCGCATTCCATAGCGTGGTCATTTTCATGGTCAAAACAAAAAAGAACACCGGGGAAAACCCCAGTGTTCCAACGGATGGGAGGCGCTGATTACATCATGCCGCCCATCGCTTATCAATGGACATCAAAGTTTCTTTAAGTCTGTTAAATGTTGAATTATAGGGATTTTTAGAGACTTGTAAGGTTTAAATATCCAATAAAAAATATGTAACTATTCAGCCACATCATAAAGTGAGCTGAATATTTTTTGCTTTTCCTGTCCATGATGTGAATATTGATAGACAAGGAGGTGAATCGCATGTTGACGGTACAACAAGCTGTATTTACAGTTGAAAGCTTAATCAGCAAAGCCCAACAACAAAAGCAGCTCATTACTCACCAACAACAAGTCATTGAGCAACTGTTGAAAGAAAACAAACAGCTACGCAAAGAAAATGAACAACTGAAGTACCGTGTTCAAGAGCTGGAAGCACGCACGAAAAAAAACAGCTCCAATAGCCATTTGCCCCCATCTTCTGACCGTTTTGAGAAAAAGCGTTCCTCCCGCGAGCCGTCTGGCAAAAAGCTTGGTGGGCAAGAGGGACATGAGGGGAAGACGCTCCGTCAAGTGGAACATCCACATCATCGTGTCGTCCACCGTGTGCATACGTGTCAAGGATGTGGAGCTTCTTTGCGTGAAGTCAAACCGTTCAAAGTCGATATCCGTCAAGTGTTTGATGTCCCTCCTGTGGCGATCGAGGTGACACAACATGAACGTGAAGTGAAATCGTGTCCACATTGTCGATGCGTGCAACAAGCCGAATTCCCATCCCATGTCACGAATCATGTGCAATACGGTCCACGGCTCACGGCGCTCGTTGTTTATTTACATCATATCCAATTGATCCCGTACAAGCGTTTAAGTGATACAATCGAAGCGTTATATCAACACTCGATTAGTACGGGAACTCTTGCCAATATGGTGAAACGAGGACGCGAATCGTTGGAATCCAATATGGACATCATCGAAGACGCCTTACTTGAATCCAACATCCTGCATGTCGATGAAACGAGTTTGCGCATCAATGGGAAACTCGCATGGGTGCATGTCGCGTGTACATCGAGATATACATACTTGGCTCCTCACGCTTCTCGTGGAAAAAAAGCGACCGATGATATCGGGATTCTTCCCCGATATGAAGGGACGATGATGCACGATGCGTTCGGTACGTATCCGAAATACACACATGCCACCCATGCCCTTTGTCATGCCCACCATTTGCGTGAGTTAAAAGGATTCATCGAACAGGGGCATACGTGGGCGATGCGCATGACCACGTTTCTGTTAGCCGCCAAGCAAGCCGTCGAAGCCCATCACGGTGCACTTTCCGAAGAAGAAGCGAGACGGTGGGAACGAGTGTATGATCGCATCCTAGAAAGAGCACAACACCGATTAGAAACGATGACGCCTCTTCCGAAAAAAGCACTCGCTTTTGTTCGACGCCTTCAAAAACGAAAGGAAGAAGCGCTGCGTTTCTTACGTGAAGTACATGTTCCCTTTGATAACAACCAAGCCGAACGCGATCTTCGCATGGTCAAAGTCAAAGAGAACATTTCGGGTACGTTTCGCGAAGAAACATTCGCGCAGTCGTTTTGCATCGCAAGAAGCATCGTTTCCACACTGACGAAACACGAAAAAAACGTGTGGGATTCGTTATGTCTTCTGTTGGCAGGCGAAACGATCGATCGAGTTCTTTCCGCTACCTAGGGCATTTTCTATGACCGAAATGCCCTATTTGTGCTGGGCTTTTTTATACACTAGCACTGGGGTGAATAGTTACAAAAATATAATTTTTGATTAAATTCGTGGTCACAATGTGGTCACAATGTGGTCACGTGGTCAAAAAAAAGGCGGATCACTCCGCCTTTTCCCATATTTCATCGAGTGCGGCATTGAAAAACCACATGCTGCGACAATTCTTCATTAAAACAGTCATCATTTCTGTTTTATTGGCTATGGAAACCAAAAAACTTGTCAAAGTTCGTTACTAATTAAGAGACTGCAATAGTCGCCAAATTTTATCCAACTCTTCAATATCATCGGAATGCCATTTCCTCGATTTTAACTCTATCAAGAGTTTTTCAGTAGCATTTAAAATGGATTGTTGTAATTGTGCTACTTGACATAAACACGTGAAGACAATTTGTTGAGAATCACTTTTATTCCTTACAAATTCCAATCCGATCGTGTGCTCTGAAATTTTCTTTCCCTTCATAAACCAAGGTCCATCCATAAAGTCGAATTCATACACTGTCCCAATTCTATCATTTTTAATATTCATAATGTTTTTTTGCCACCATCCTAGAATCACCACCACAAAATCATTCCAGCCTTCTTCGGGAAAAAAGAAATCACCAATCTTTAGATAAATTTCACCTATAACATTTCTACTAGTGTTCATGAATATTGAATTTGTATTTACTACAACTTCAATGTCTTTTAACAACATAATCACCCTTTCTAAAATTTAGGATAAGCAGTCTCTATGATTTTTGTCTTCAGATTGACCCACATTTCTATTTTCATTCCTCCCCCATATCCTTCAATTTTCACCCTATCGCCTTGAGATTTTAACTTTTTCCCGTTTTTATAAGCCTCTATAATCGCCTTTTCTATTTGTTTAGTAGTCATATTTTCAGGAAACAAATCTTTCTTTCCGCTTTGTTTTGCCCGATTTCCCGATTTAATATGACCTGATAAGATATGCTCCATATCTATGCTTATAGCTTTGTATGAGGGAAGATTTATTGGTTTTGTTTTCGAAATCTCACTTAGGAATTTTTGATCAAACTTAACTTCGATTTTACTTCCTAGCTTAGCTAATTTTATTTCACCGTTGACTATCTTTCCACCAGGAATAAAACTTAAAGCTGCAATAACTTTATCAATTGTATTAGCGTTGGGATCCAATAAAGTTTTAATATCATCTCCAATGATAAAATCAAATCCCAGTTTAGCGATTTCCTTTAAAGATTTTACCACTTCTCCCCACGTAGAATCTTTAGAATGAACCTTATTTTCCAATGCTTTATACTTATTCTGAATAATCGTTTTTTGATTATAATAATTTTTTTGCTGTATGTCCTGCTCAATAGCACGATAAGTGCTTTTTCCCGCCAAGCCATCCACTGTCAACCCATGGGCCTTTTGAAACCTTTTCACTGCCTCTGCTGTTTGTTTACCGTAAATACCATCAATAGCCCCGACGTTATACCCCAATCGTTGAAGCTTAGTCTGTAAATCTTTTACCGCTTGTCCCCGATTTCCTTCCCTAAGTGTCTGACCTGTCCAATGATCATTACTGATCGATGAGTTTGATTGTGATGTTGTCGTTTCTGTTCTAACATACTTTTGTAGAGCTTGGTACGTTTGCTTTCCTGCAATACCATCAGCTGTAATTCCCACCTTCTTCTGAAATTCCTTCACAGCCTTCTCTGTATTTGCTCCGTAAACTCCATCAATTCCCCCAGGGTTAAATCCGGCTCTGTAAAGCCAAGATTGCAATGTCCTCACATCATCATTTCGATCACCTCTTTTTAGCGTTTGCCCACTCCATAGATAATTTGTATAATTTGATGGATAATAGATGATTCTGCTAGCCCCATCTACAACGTACATCATTAGCCCCCCATTTCAAAGCTTTATCCATTCATTCCGATATTAACTGTTTTTGATCGAAAATATTGTCGAAATTTTGTATTAAAACAAAAAAATATTCGCAGTACTAGTTGAGGTTTCTAGGCAGGGGCTATTTTTATGCTTGTTTGATTTCACCTAACATCACAGGTGTCATTTATGGTTTGCAAGGTTCAGGTCTTAACCATCCGAACCTTCGAAGGCAAACTAAACACAGCCACGAGACTTTTCAGAATGAATAGATATGCTCTTTTATTCCATACAAAATTATTTTCGACTGCTATCTCATACAAAAAAAGGCGGAGCGATCCGCCTTCTTTTCGTTGCTCATATTCCATCCTTTTTTAATCTTCCTCATCATCTTCTCGATGAAAGAAGGAATATGTCAGAGGATTAAAGCCCTTCTCACATGAGAAGGGCTTTTTGCATTATTCTGCATCATACGGGCGATATTTCTTACGCAATGCCTCAAGTTCTTTTTTTCTTTCTTCAATATCCTGCCGTAAAAACAAGCTATCACCACGTAATTTTTTTATCGGATTCAACTTGCCAGCGGAAATCATTTGACTAATCCGTTGACGAGTAACTCCAAGAATTTCAACCACTTCGGAAGTGGTGAGGACTTCATTTTTAATGAAGCACTCCACTTCTTCCCGGTTTTTCAAGTGGTATTCCATCATTCATCACCCTCGAATTTCAATTTGTATTTGATCACGATCATGATCACCCAAGCTGCAACAAGCACCAACGTGATCCATCTTAAAATCGTCATATTGTGGAAATCAATTTCGTTCAACCAAGACAGGAACAACATTGCGAAAAAGCAATCTGTCGCTTCGATTTTTTTGAACCATTTCTTCATTGGAATTTGTGTGGAAGAACGGATATAATATTCTTGAGAGGGTGAGGTTGGCGGTAACCCCACCCCCTCATTAGTTTATCGTTTTTTCTTCTTTTTCTTGCGCTTGCGCTTCGCATCGATTTTTTCGTTGATTTCGAGGATGGTTTTAATCAACGTTGCGAGAGCCGCAAGCGTAAGAATGATTTCCTTTACCACTTCCACACCGCTGTTCACCTCCTTTCAATTATATAATACCTTATCTATTTACAATCGTCAATAGTTATAACAAAAAAATCCCCAAAAAAGGGGATTTTACACCCACAAGCCATCGCAAGAAACGGTGTTATACATCGATCCATCTTCAAGGCCGATATTTACAAATCCATAGCTAGCTCCATCCGCAGCAAGAGAGTCCCAACGTCCGTCGGTACCACGAGCATAATAAACTTGCAACCAATGCGGGTTTGTATCGCCAGAGCTAGGGTCATCAACAGTGGCTACATATTGACCAGCCGCAACTTGACCAATCTTCCGTCCTGACACTGAATATAGATTCTCTGTTCTCTTCATTTTGAACGTAGAATATGTTCTTCCCCCAATGGTTACTGTTCCATAACGATACTTCGATTTATATGCATTTTCCAACGCGCTTGCCGGTGGCTCAATCAACATCCCATCTCTTATTAGAATTCCGCTCGAATTGCGGAATACAATGAAGAAAGCATAGCCATCCCCTCCTGCTCTATAATTCAAGCCAAAAAGTTCGTAAGGATAAATAGTTCCGATTCGATTTAGATCCATATCATAGACCGGCAGTTGCTTTCCAGACATATTGATTGCAACGATATTCATTCCCTATCACCTCTTGCTTTTTTGTTCATTCCAAGAAAGTGGACGCTCTCTTCCGTTTTTTTCGATATATTTCCATAGTTCTGGACGATTCTCGCCACCATGATAGTATGAACTCATCCCGAATTTGTGCGTCTTCGTCCCGTTCAATTCAACATCCAAGTCGTGCAAAATCCGATGTGCATACACCAAGCCCGTTGTATCTTTTTGGCTTGTTGCAATTTCGAGAACAACCTCGAGAACTTCAAAATCCAATTTCAAATCTCTCGGATCGTCATCAATAGATACTATATCCAGCAAGTTGTTCTGTTCCATGGTTTTGATCTGTTCCGTGATTTCGGGGATGATTGCTTTTGCTTCCTTAATCAAGGCATCAGCGTGCTTCTTTTGTTGCTCCCAATTGACATTCTTGATTCTCCCGTAGGTTAGCGTGTCCTCATAAAATTGATGGTGGTCTCGGACAAACTTTTGAATGCTCTCTTTCACACCCGGCTTCCAGTTCACTTTTTGCCCAACGTATGACCGAATAGCTTCGTACTCAGCATTTTTTGATTGTTGGTTCTCTGACCTCTCTTCCTGTTTGGAGCTTTGTTCTTCGTTTCGAGTCCTCTTCTCCTTACTCTGTTCTTCTCTTTGGCTATCCTGCTTCGTGTTTCGCTCTTGTTCTGTCTGTTCTGCCTTAGGCTTGTCTGGTTCTTTCGACTCTTTTTCCGGAGAATCAGAGCACCCCGACAACAAGACAGCGACCAACATACCAATCATCGGTTTGTACAGTTTCATTTGTAAAACCTCCTAGATTTGGTATTTACCTTTATCATAAATCACCTCCTTTCCGTTTGAAAGTAGTTAGGCTCTGTATACATCAATAAAGGAATCAAGCCCTTTTTCTTTCAACTCCCTTACTCGTTTTTCAGCATTTTCCCGATCCGCGAAACTGCCTGCCATCACGCGGTAGAATACCTTCCCACCGTCCGACGGCTTCGGTGTAGTCTTTGCCTCTGACGTGGGCTTGGCTCTCCACCCATGAGCTTTGGCCAGCCCGTGTGCATGCGCCAGTGCGATCTTCCGCAGATTGTCATCCGACTTCAGAAAATCGGCATCGTCCTTATTGTCAATAAACCCATTCTCGGTCAGAACGGCAGGCATCTTCGTCTCGCGGAGAACGGCAAGGTTTGCCTCTTTCTTTCCGCGATTGGAAAATTTTATTTCGGTAACAATGGTATCGTGTAAAACGTTTCTCAATGCCTGTGTTTTCGGCTTGCTCGGATACGAGCCGTTATAAATGTACGACTCGAATCCCTCTCCGCCACCTGCGTTGATGTGAATGCTACAAAAGTGATCCGCGTTGAGTCGGTTGGCAAAAGCAGCGCGGTCGCTCAAGCTGACAAAAACGTCTTTGTCGCGAGTGAGATAGACCTTGACACCTTCGTATAGCTCATGAATGTAGTCTCTCGTATAGAGCGCGATTTTCAGCGTCAAATCCTTTTCACGAAGTCCGTTCGCTACCGCACCCGGATCGTGGCCGCCGTGGCCAGGGTCGATGACTTGAATGAAGTCAGCCATATTCATTCCTCCTTCGATAGTTTGGAATAAAAGGCAAACAAAAAACGCCCTTTACAGGCGTCGTTCTTTTTGGATTTCATCATAAATGGCATCAAATTGTTCGATATACTCGCCATATTTGTTATAATCATTTTCATTTCTCATTTCTCCAAACAGTTGAATCAGCTCGCTTAATTTTGTTTTCATCGAAAGTTGATCTTCAAGATTATAAAAATGCCTTGCATAAGCATAACCAACATGAGCCATGTGAGACAAGAAGTCTTCTCTGCTGGAATATGGTGCGTATTCGCCTGAGTGAAGCGATTGGCTCATACCTTTCAGCCAATAATATACGTCGCTATATTCACTTTTCTCAATGAAAAACGACGCTTCAGATTGTTTGTTTGGAACTTCATCCACAAAATAAGTTGTGTTAAAGTGCTTATCTAACTCATGAATGGTTTGGTGAATCTCGTAAAAAATCTCATCGCCTTTGATTGCGTTGTTTTGAATCGCTTGATTCACCAGCTTTTTCACTCTGTTTAGCTCATCTATCTTTTCGCCGTCATATTTGATATTGCCCAAGTTCTTTCTGATATCGTTTAAAATTCTCTTATAATCTTCGTTACTTAAAGTCTTTCCGCCATTATCAACCTTTGCTTTGTCCACGAGAACAGCAGAATTCAGATGAGCAAAGTAGAGCTCAAAATTCGATTTGTATTCAGGGTGATTATGTGGATCGACGCCGACAGTCAGTTGTTCTTTTTGTTCCAATTTCGACTGCTGTGTATTTGAGGCAGGTTTGGTACTTTGGGCATCCTTATCGCTCATTGCAAAAAACCCGATCCCTAAAACAATGGCAGCTAACAAGCCCAAAATCCATTTCCCCAACTCGAACCCTCCCCCTTGGCCTTATTATGTCGTTACCATTTTAACCAATTTTTCAACTCCTTTCAAATGAAGGACGCCAATTCGGGCGCCCCTTCCCCTTAATAATCAACGATACACCATGAAAGAATATGTTGTTACCACCCCCGTATATTCTTCATTTTCTCTAGCTTGATAGTACAAACGGACCCTGTATCGACCTTCTTTCTTTCCGGCCAAGTAAAATTTTTTGACAGGTGTTTGATGTCTATAATATCCCGATTGCAATTCCACAGCCTTCCAATAACCATCATAAATTTCTAATGCCAAGACATAATCCCAAGTTGGCGCAATAAATCCATCGCCGTTTGGATCTGCAATTCCTCCACCTTGATAAGAGACCGTTACATCAATTGAAGTAGCGTTTTCTGTATAGTAGCTGGCATCAGTGCAAACAACATGCGGCATCATAATATCACTACAAGGCATATTCCAACCACCCTTTCCCATTATTTTTTGTCCTTCTCGTCGCTTTTGTCATTGTTCTTGTAGACCCCAATCGCCGCCAACAAGCCAAAAACGCCGGAAACGATGATCTCAAGCGCCCCTTCGATTTGCTCTGGATCATCGACCTTGGCGATATTCGCGATGACCAGAGCAACAATCGGGATGAAATACCCGATGATTTTTTTCCAATCCTTCATCACCACTCACCTCCTTTCTGGACAAGATAAATAAGTGCGAATAAAAAACCTAACAGCCAAGGGGTGATAGCTGTTAGGATCGCGCTAAACCACATTTTCTTGAATTCTTTCTTCTCGGCCTCTTTTTCTTGGATCAGGACAAGCGCTTCGCTTGCCTTTTGAAACGCCTCCTCCGCCTTTTTCAAGGCGTTCCGGCTTCTCTCATCAGCTTCACTGGCCATGGACGTTTTTTCCTCCAAACGAATAATTCGTTGTTCCAGTCTGTCCAATGACGACGACACTCCATTTAGCGAGTCATAAATCTCTCGCAGTGTAATTGTCACCCCGTTTCCGTCATGTGAAATGCCCATGACTTCACCTCCTTTCATGGGATATAAGTGAATATCCGCGGGTCTTCTTGCCCGATTGTCCACATCGCCACACCTTTACAACCGTATCGCATTGTGTATTCGGCAGCTTTGATGAAACTTTCAAGGTCGCCGTTCCACGCAATCGAATAGCCTTCCGAATCGCCGACATAGAAATTGCGCAGCCATACACCTGCGTCCGCCATACGGATGCGGATGATTTTCTCTCCTTGCCAAGACGGCACGGTTACAATCGGGAGGTTTTCGTAGTCATTGGAAATCTTGATGCCTAGCCCTTCATCGGGGTCAAAGCCCGAATATACAAGATAGCCTAGCTCGTCATAGCTGTACGGCCGCGTTTCTTCAAGTGCGACATGTTCCACGCCGTCGATGATCGCCGCTACCTTCTCCATCGGCTCATACCGATCATTTGTGGCGATTTGCAGTCGATAGCACTTCACGCGACAACCGCTCGCATATACACCGTGCGCTCCCTTGTTTGGCGGCGCCGGAAACGTTTGTGTACTCGGATAGTCGATGACTTCCGTGTTCCCGACCATGCACTTGATATGATTGCCGTGCACTCGAACCTTGAATGTGTAGCGTTGTCCAAGCGTCAACGTGAGAGGTGCGGACGCTAGCACTTGGGAACTTCCTCCGCTCTCGTATTTCAAATAGAACCGTCCGGCTCGATGGTCAGCAACAAAGACATACCCTCGCCCAATTTGTCCGGCTTGATCGGCGCAAAAGCGAATGCCGTACACAGCGTTTCTGTCGTTCACGTCAGCGCGCAAATCCACTTCGATATGGGCGTTCATCTCGTATTGGCGGTTGACAATCAACTGCATCGATTGCGTCCTTGTATCGGCAAATACATGCGCTTCCTCGGTGCTTGTCGCTGCATAGGGGCGCCATGCTCCAAATGAGTATCCCCTGCTCACTGGAGTGCCGACACATCGTTGTAAATCGGGGTCGGGGTTAGAACCCGGCGGCATGTAATTTGGATCGACATGCAAGTAGTATCTCGTCTTTGCCAAGTCGGTAATGCCGCTTCGGACGTGTGGTCCGAACAGGTCTTCCCAAATGATGGCCGGACGTGGAGGACGGCGCAATAATTCGCCTGTAATCGTCATGTTCGCCGGAAAGGAGGCCTGCACTTTTGAAACGATCCCGTTTGTCACTTCTCCCCGTTTCCACGTCGGCTGCAAATTAACACGATACTCGACTTCCCCTCCCGACATGCCATGCTCAAACGCCTCGCAAACGATAAACCCTAGAATTTGCGCATCGTCTTCGCATATGCCAACCTCAATCGTGTTTGAAGTGCCAAACGAAAAGACGCCGCAGTCGTAGAAATGCCTGTCGGGATTGACGTAAAACGGATACCATTCGGGCTGATTTCCTTTTTCCCCGATGACAAAGCCCTGTCCGTTCACACTGATGGGAATTCGCGGGTTTAAATACGGGAAATAGACAACGGCGATCAGTCGATAGCTTCCCGCTTCTGGCAGGGTGAATGAGTAGTACAAGCGCCCGTCCTGCCCTTCGTTTCCTTCTGCTGGTTCGCATGTGTTCAGGTCTTTGTTGTAGTTGTAGACCGCCGAATGCGCGGAATAGCCGTAAAATGTATAGCCGGACAGTGTATCACGCGGCGTCCAAGTCGTGCCCGTTCGCGTGTTCCCCATCCGGCTCGTCACATCGTTCAATATTTTCTTGATGCCCGTGAACTTCGCTCTTTGGTGCTTCGAATAGCTTGTGATGTAGTCCTGTCCGTTGTACGTATCACGGAAAATCACGGTCTGATCGTTAAACGTCTTTAACGTTGCGAACTGCACCGCAAATCGGTCATACACATGCAAATACGTCTTTTCGTAGGATGATTCTTCATCATGGAATCCGGCATATGGAATGAACGATTGATTATACCAAACAAACTCCCCATTTTCATTTGTTTGTCCGGCGTTATGCTTGAACAATCCGTTTTGCCATTGTATAATTTGCCAATATCTGACGATTGTCCCTGTCCGCTTCTCATTCAACTGCCAACGGCGTCCATATGCGGCTGTTCCGACATACACCTTCTCTGGTTGCAGTACATTTTGGACATGATCTAACACCTGTTCGAGCCACCATAATGGGGTAGATGCTCCAGGCGCAGTATTGCCCGACGAGAAATCATAGGACATGATTTGAAACTCGTCGATAGCCTGATTTCCGTTCAAATCCCTTCCGCTAGCAACGGTTCGATAGTCTGTCCATTGATACCAATACGGCTCAAAATCGCCCGTCATCGCATGAAGGTTCACGCGCAATTCCAGCCCTAACGGAATACAAACCTCGTTTTTCACCCTTACAAGCAAATCGCGATACTTTTCCGCTTCTTGATATGAGCGACTTCGAGACGAACTTTTTTCAAAGTCCATCTCAATCCCTTTGATGCGGTTCGGGAAACGGTTCATGTAGAGTTCGGCGATTTTCCGAAGTTGTCGGATGAACGTGTCTTGTGCATTGTTCACGTTATCTAACATCGGCTCTACCCGACTTTCATTAAAACAAACCATTTGTAACGACCACTTGATACTCGGGTAGTGATCCACCAAAAATCGCAACGAATCTCTCATCCAATAGCGAATGCCGCTCTCGTCATCGGTCAAGACTGGATACGCTTCTCCGGCCTTGTAATGATAAATCGAACCGTCCGCTAATACACCGAAATCGTGAAGACCAAACGCATGTATTTTGTCGTGATGTTCTAAAAACGCGTACCAAAAGTTGCGCTGATCGCCGCCCCAATTCTTCCAAGCGTTCGGGTCAATGATTTCCCATAAGCCTGTTGAGACTTCTCTCGCGTATTGCTCAAATTCAGCGTTTGACGGCTCATTTAGCGACCAAGATAACAGCTTTATCATGGCTTGGACTTCCCTTCCTGCCATTGAATGAGTTCGACAACTCCCCAGTACCCAATGCCAACGTCTTGCATTTTCCCATTAACTAGCTTGTAAAACTCGATGCGAATCCGGTTCGAGCCATAAGGCAAGCCCATGAACAATTGACGTTTGATTTTTAACGTTCCGTTCCCGACATTCAGCAACCGGCTGGCTCGGTTTGCCGGCTGCCCATTGATAGTGGCGATGTTTTGAGAAGCCCATAGTTTGATTTCACTACCAGCCGGGCCGCCTTCAAAAAAGAACTCGCGGCTATACCGTTTATTTAACGGGTGGTCCGGTTCATCTTCATACGTCAATTCCTCGCCGGAAACGAAATCGCCATAGTTCGTTGAGATTCGTAAAAGGTCGAAATCATTCTTCGCATACAAGGTGATATCCACCGCAGTCGTAACTAATTTTTGCGAGAAATCATCTTCGTAGATATTCGGAACCACAATTGCTTCATGCCCTCGGCCGACGATGTTATAAAAGCGATTTTTCACACTAGGGAACACCCTCGGTTGATCGCCTAGGTACAAATCGCCGCCGACGGCTGTCTTGGTTTCGTCCAGCGTTCCATACTTTGGTGTAAAAAATTCGGCCGTATTTGGAATGGTGGCCGTCACTTGTTGCCCTTCTTGCAATTGGAGATCCGTTATACGAACCGTCCCTGCTTCGACGTTTTCCACGACGAATTCTATTTCGATGCTGGATACCTTTTTTCTTTGGAATTTCGATAACGTCGCTAAATAGCGCGTCCAGGATTCCTTGTTCATGCCGCATCACCCATCCAAGGACCAACGAGTCTCCGAAGGATGGCCAGCCCAAATGGTCGCGATCGTTCCCCCTTGCAACATGATATCCGTAACATTGATTTGTCCGGATTGACAGTTTTCCATGACAAATTCAACTTCGATCGCCGCAACACCGCGATCCGGATTTTTCACCTCGATCGCTTGATTTATGAGATTAAAATACATGATTACGCCTCCCCAGCTAATGAAATCCAAATCGGTTCATCTTCTGTTCCATCCGCATATTTGATGCGGATATACACCCCGACTTTTCCGGTTCCGACTTGCAAGTTTTCGGTGGCCACACGCATGCTGATGGAATACGAATCGCGATGGGACGGGTAAACGATTTGCTTGAGTGTCTTGATTTTTCCTTCTTCGGCCGTTGCCTTAAACGAGGCATTGCCGCTGTATCCGTTGACCGGATCAATCTCCCACCCGTTATTCGTCCAATAGTTGAACCCGTCATCAGCACGGGAATTCATGAGGTAGTTAAAGACGCTTAGGTTCAATAAATCCTGTCTGTCTACCGTATCCTCCGATTCCAAAACGGGTGCCGCTTCCTGAACACCCGACAGCAAATCAGACAGCGTCGGTTGTGGACGTTCAAGCTCCACTTCCGATTCCCACGGCTTTTTGATGTTGTACTTCCAACGAACAATGCGCTTTTTCTCGTTGATGCCCAATTCTTTGTCGTACACAAACACGTTATCGCCAAGGGCGAATTGTTCATGGCTTAACCCCGACAGTCTCGACAAGTCGGCGACTTTCATCACGTATGAAGCAGTCGGACGCGACAAGATGCTCAAGGCATACAAACCGCGCTCGTAAAGGTGGAACGGGTTGGTGAAACGCTCGTCTTTCACGATCAGCACTTTCTTTTTGGCCGTATATTGATGGTTTTCAATATAGGGCAATCCTTCTGGATGAGCGTCTTCAATCGTCATATTGTTCTTCCCGTACAAGTACAGCTTTGTGACAAGATTTTTCGTACTGTAGTTCACTTCGATTTCCTTCATGTTTTTCCGATAGACGATAGACGCTCCGGAATCCCTTCCTTCCGGCCGCAAGAAATCGACTGTATTGTTGCTTGTGTTGAACCACAACTCGCCCGTAAAGACGTTGGGAAGCTCTCTCAATGCTTTCAGCCGATTCGTCAATCCTTCCTCTAGCTGAAGGTTTCGGCGCTCTGTCACTTCCACACGCCCGACTGTCCACCCTGTCCCGTCCAGAATATCCGCCATGATTTGTTCCGGCGTCGCGTCCTGCCAACTCCACACTTTCATCGGCTCGGTATATTGCAAGTCGTACCACGTTGCTTCGCAATACACAACGAGTTCAAGCCGCCCTCCGGCTCTCACTTTTGAAACATCGCGAACGAAATATCGCTGATTTACGACTTCGATAATATTTTCGTTTTGAATGTACTCCCGTTTTGGATCGTTGTATGGAAGGGAAAACGTCAGCGTATCCACACTGCCAATCTCTTGTTCCAAAATCGGATCATCGGCGTTTTCCAATACGCCAAGTCGCTTCCCCTCTTGGTCATACACGACAAGCAAGGCGTTAGACAGTCGGCTATACAAGGGCTGTTGTCGTTGTGGCGGTTGGCTGTTGTATCGAATCTTGCCAAGCAGGTTATACCGCCCAACTCTCAACTGATTGTATTTCAGCACAGGCGTCACCTCACGCCACGACTAGCCAAGGCGAGCAATAGGAACTTCGTTGAAACAACGCTCCGCTTGCCGGAAACGTTGACGGCATATCCCCAAAAGGAATGTTTGTCGCCCGATAGCCGCCGTAAACTGTATGTGGGTTTGGACGTGGGGACAAATCTTGCAAGAACGTTTGGGCGTCGAATCCTACGATAGGAATGGCACTGACTTGGTTCAGTCCGTCATAATACGCTGTTGCCCCATCGTGCCTTGCAATCCAATAGAACCCCGGTTCTAACTCCAAATTAATGTCCACCATGCCCCACCCTCCGGCCGCCGGAATGGTGATGACAGGGCTTTGAAAGAGCAATTCGCTCGGCCGCAGGCCGTTATCGCGATAAATACCGATTCGCAACGATACATTCGTGCTTGCTGAATTCAGCTTCATCGCCGCCTTGTTGAATCGGGTTTTGGTTGGCAACGGAAACGGGAAAGCGTCAATCGTGTTGCCGTAAACCAATATCCGAAACGCGGGCACGTGGCTGTTCACGTTCGCCGTTCCGTCTGCATTTAACGGATTGTAATCGCGCCGAAAATGGCTGACATACGTTCCCGACAACGGATAAAAGGGCTCAACTCCCGCCGGATTATTAGCAAGCAACAGCGAATGTTGATCCACCGTCTGTTGCAACGATGGAATGCTTCCGACGCTCCCGTCTATGCTTTGACGCCATGCTGAAACGTTGGTGATATACGTGAAATCCGCCGCAATCGTATCGTTTAAATTTTGTTGCTCATGAAAGACGACAACACCGTGCGCCGGACTGATTTCGTATTCGCTCGGGTCAACTTGGGCGCCGTTCCGATAGATAATCGGCGCAGGGTTGTCGAGCCAATTTCGTATCGCCCCTTCATAAATCCGATAGCGAATGGTCGGATCATCTTGGTCAGCCACAGGCGTCAATACGTGCCCTGTCTCTTGCGCCGTCTGCATTTCCAAAACCGACTGCATTTTGTTGATGTCATGTTGCAAGCCCGAAATATGAGCTGCCAAAATGTCTTGGCTTGTTAGGTCTCGATAAGGAGTTTGCGCCATGGTTTCACCTCTTTTCTAAATCCATCGGCTTCGAGCATAGACGGTCGCTTTCTGAATGGTCGCATTTCCTTCTGTGAAAAACTCCACCTCGTTTTCCTCGATGTCCAAAAACGGAAAATCCATCGAGTCTAAATGCTGATTCGCTGATCGCTTGTTCCCGTATCCATTGACAATGTAGGACGTGACAAGTTGACTATCCAGCACAAGCGTTTCGCCCTGTTGCAACGTTCCCGAAAAACGTACGGATGTGAACGGCGTTCGTACACCAATTGAGCCGCCGCTGCATGTTCCCTGTATTTCAATCAGCGGCTCTGAATACTCGTTGCCTTTTTGGCGATTCACGACGTACACGCCCGCGCCGCTAAACTCGAACACTTCGTCCTCAATCGCATAGTAGAACGGATCGGGACAGAAAAAGTTCAGCGTCCCTTGGCCGGATCGGATCAAGTCGTCAATTTCCGTTTGATCCTGAATGATGGCGTTAATGTATTTGTCCGGCTCATCATCGAAAATGAGCGGCTTTGGCTCGCTCTTGTTCAATTTTCCGGCCAAGAAACGTTTCAATTCAAAATACGACATGTCGAGGTGTTCAAAGATAACCACCTCGACAGGAATGACGACCGACTGATGCCGCTTCTCCAAGAAATACGCGCCATGCCTTCCGGCGATAGACATGGATGCGATTTCTTGCGGCGGCATTAAGGGGCGTCCAATGTCCCGAACCAGTAGATACGGTGAAAGGTCAAACCCGTCATACGTAATCACAAGACGCTCCCCCCTATGCCGTTTGCCCTCATTTTTCCGATGCGCCGTTGACCGAGTTCACGGTCGATATAAGGCGTGACCACTCGCATAATTTCTCTGCCGTCCATCATGACAGGAACAACAATTTCTATTCTTTCGGTGCCCTGTTTTCCGCTGTTTTGCAGTTCTTCACGGATGATGCTTCGCAACATTCGTTGCGGTGCCACAATCTCGGGGTTTCCTGCTCCGGCGTCACCGACAATCGCTAGCGTCGGCTCGTCAACTACACCACCTGTTGCCAAACGCGGAATGTTCGGTATATTGAACCCAATCGAGCCGCCGCCGCGTCCGCCAATCACCGGAACCCAGTCGGGAATCTTCGGAATCGGAATGCGGACGCTGTTGATCGAGTTAATCATGCTGTTGATAAAGTCAATGACTTTGTTTACTGCGCCACGCACCGAACTAACTACGCTGTTCCATGCGCTTGATGTTGCGCTTTTCACTCCGTTCCATACGCTTGAAATGATACTGCGAATACTGTTGAACGCGCTTGAAATTCCCGAACGAATGCCGTTGATAACAGAACTGATTGCGCTTTTGATACCATTCCACACGCTCGACGTGACAGAACGGATCGCGTTCCATACTGTTGAAATCACGTTCTGAATGGCATTGAAAACAGAAGAAACCGCAGATTTAATCGCGTTCCATGCAATAGTCAAAGCCGAACGGATGGCATTCCATACCGTCGTTGTCACGGTGCTAATGACGTTCCACACGGTCGAAATCACCGTCTGAATCGCGTTGAATACTGTCGATACGGCGCTTTTAATGCCGTTCCACACGGTCGTCAACGCCGACTTGATAGCGTTCCAAACCGTGATCGATACACTCTTGATGCCTTCCCACACACTCGCAAAGAACGCACCAATCGCGCTGAACACCGTTTGTGCCACGCTTTTGATCGCATTCCACGAGTCCGTCAGAAACTTGCTGACCGAATCCCAGTTCTTCCATAGCAAAACGATGATCGCGATAAGCGCTCCGATAACGCCTATGACAATCAACACCGGCGCCGCAATCGCTCCAAAGCTGACACCAAGAACACCCATCGCCATAGTGATGGTAGACACAATCGGCGCAAGCGTCAAAAACAGTCCGGTGATAATGCCAATCACCGTGACAACCGCCGCGATGGTTGCCGCCAGCTTCGGGTTATTCGAAATCCACTCCGCTACTTTGCTGACTACATCAGCGATCCCTTGATACACCGGTGATAGGGCTGTGTTTAAATCGTTGAACGCGTTTTGCATTTGCACCATCGGATCGGCGTTCATTTGTTGTACCGTTTGGTTAAACAAGTCTTGATTCTTGTTCGCATCACCCAAGTGCTTGTTCATGTTCAGAAGCGTTTCTGCGATGTTATCGCCTTGGTCTTCCCACATTGTTCCAAAAATTGCCACTCCCAAGGCGTTTCGCTTCGTTTCATCATCGACGTTCATCAGCGCTTGGGCAACCTGTTGCATAGCCGTCCGCCCTTGTTCACCGCCTGCGGCGACAGCCTGCCCCCATGCCTGCAACTGCTTCGCGGAGATGCCTGTTCCTTGTAGCAATTCTTTAGTTGATTTATCAACGTCTTGGCCAAACTCGGCGAGACGGATACGTCCTTCTTTTAAACCCGTTCGCATTCACGTGAGTTCGCTACGCTCACGCCGTCCCTCGAAGGGACTGCTTCACGTCGCCGTGAAGACTAGACCATATCATCATCTAGGCAACAAAAAAGAGAGCCTAGATGCTCCCCGTTTCCATTTAAGAGGACTTATAGACCTTATTACGGCCACGCCCCACCCAATCGCTTGGCTGTACTCTACTCCCTGCCTTACTTGTCAGTAAGGTGCGGTTTCGATGGTCGTTACACACTGCATTTACATTTTGAACTCATAACCGTCGATATGACGGTATTTTTCTTTTTCTCTGCTGAAGTCTCTTTCAACGTTTATCACTTTGTTTCTCAACTTGTTTAGCAGGTACAAACTTATGTTGTATTTTTCAGCCACTTCATTCTTACACCCTACAAATTCAATTTCTTTTGATTTGTTATATACAATGACTTTGATTGCGCTCGGATTCTTTGATCCTGCAATTTTATGTCCATTCCCGTAGTTCGAGTTTTTCTTGCCTATCCGAGTTTTTGCTAGCTCTGAAATCTTTCTACGATGTTCCTCGCTTTTGGGTTTCCCTTTCAATGCTTCGCTTATTTTTAACCTGCGTTCCAGCGTTGCTTTTCTGCCGTATAACGGGCTTTTTTCTCCGCGTTTACCATACATAGGGTTTCTTGCGCCCGTCCGAGATAAACTCATTTTCAACCTTGTTTCTTCTGACGGTTTTCTATTGTAATTGGGATGCAAATAACCTTTTCTCCCGTACATAGAATTGAGTTTGCCCGATACAGCACCCAAACCGCCGTCATCCATGTTCGCAAGATCAAAGCCATAGACGTATCTGTATTCGTTTATAAACCATACCTCATATTGATAAGCTTCTTCGTCAGTAAGGTTATCCATCAATATAACAACAGCGCAATCTACATGATTGACAATTGCCTTAAATTTAGCGTTTCTACCCTTTTTCGTGTGGTATGCTCTGTTCCCGCATCCTTTTCCGACGTAAAAAGGTTCGTTAGTATCGAGCCTTATCCATTCGTAAACGTAGTATTTTCTTTCGCTCATAAAATCACCCTAAATGCAATACTTAACGTTACTTATATTGTATCATATTGTATTGTAAATGCAACACTTTTATTGTATTATATTGTCACATGGAGGTGATTTTATGAAAAAGCGAATTACGTTTACTTTAGATGAAAAAATCATTAAAGAATTGAAAGAGACTTCAGAAAGAACTATGATTCCTCAAGCTCGTATAGTTGAGCAAGCAATCATAGATTTTCTTAAAAAAATAGAATCCAAAATGTAAATGCTTGGCTCGGTGTTGTCTCTTCACTCATAAAGGTGAAGAGATTTTCACCGAATTAGGGGAGTTTTCTATGAGCGTCGCCGCTCATAGGGACAATGCTTTATCCAAGAGATTATCAATGTTCCACGTACCCGTCTCCACTCCTGCGGCGAAGATCGCCTGAATTTCATTCGCCTCAAATCCAGCGCGGTTCAATTGTTGGCCGTACTCGGAAATAATGTCAAGCTGTTCAGGCGGAAAGCCAACGCGCAACAGCGAATTGACAAGCCCAAGCGCTTGCTGATCCGACATTTCAAGCTCACTGCCGATTTCGTTTACCTCTTGAATCAACTCTGTAAAATCGACTCCCGAATAGGCAGCCGCGATCGCTCCGGCTCCCTCGACGATTTTCCGGTTTGCGGCGTCACTCGCATCAGCATTCAGCGCGAATTGACGGCGCACACCTTCTAGGGCGCTTTCCGCGTCAATCCCGTACGCTTTGACCGTGTTTGTTGCTTCTTTGACTGCTTGGATAGACTCGGGAGGAACGTCGAAGGAGACGCGAATTTTCGTCTCCGTGTTCACGCTCTCTAATGCTTTCCCGACAACTGCCGAAATACCTGCGCCTGTCGCCATGCCGGACAGAACGGGTTCGAAATTAATGTCTTTCAGCGATTTTTGGGTATTCTCCGCTTCATCTTGTAGTTTCTTGAGTTCGCCTCTTGCTTGCGACGTATCCACTTTCGGGGAAGGCATGGAACGGATGGTTTGAGTGAGTTCTCGGATCGCTCCTTCCAGTCGAACGACCGAAGACATGTCTGCTTGAATATCCAAATCCGGCATCGACTCAATGGCACTTTCAACCGATTGGAAGGCCTTTTCGGCGTTTCGTGTGACGCGGTTCAAAATGCCGGACACCTCGTCTACGCCGGAAATGGCAATTTGAACGACTTGATCCGCCATGCCTCATCTCCCCTTTCGTAAACGCGCCCGTGAAGGGAGTTTCCTTCTCAATTTCTCCGCTTCTTTTTGGCGCTCTTTTTGAATCTTGTTATGATGGGCGATTAATACCTCTTGTTGCAACGGCGTCATATATGGAACATCGAGTGGCGAAACGCCGCACTCTTTCACAAGAAAATAAAAATTCCTTCCTTCACGATTGAAAAAAGGAATCATCATCGCTTTCCACCGCTTCTTGCACTTGTTGCTTGTTACCGATGCCTGTGATTTCATAAATCCGTCTGGCGATTTCATCCACTAGTTTCGGTGGGAATTCGTTCTCCACAACCTGCTCTGTAATCATCGGGTCAACCGTTCCGTACGCCACGGCTTTAATGGCCGCCCGTTTCCGGCCGCGCAGGTTGGCTTTTGTGTCGAATTGAAGCGTCTGCGCCATTTTGCCTTTTAGCGTGGGCGTCCCTTTCACCGTCACACCTTCTTGCAAAAGTTCCTCGATTTCCGTCGCTTCTTTGTTGTTCAGTGGCCGAATATCCACCTCGAATTCTTCTCCGTTCCACATCACGGTCATCGTTTCTTGATAGGCTGTTCCGTTCAGTACGCCTGCGGTCAATTTCTTTGCCATTTGGTTTCCCTCCAAATTCAATTTATGTTTGTCCTTCTAAAAAACAGATGAGGATAAGCATTCCGCCTATCCTCATGCGACTGTATACGATGCCTTATTGTTCGTCAGCGACACTTGAATCGGTCCTGTGCCAGTCGATTGGTCGAACAAGGCTCGCGCCGTCACGGTTTGGACAATGCCTTCCCGACCTTCCACCGGTTGGCTCGATGCCGTATAAATCAGCCGCGGGAAAATGATGTCCAAATTGCTTCCCAAATGCAACGTGTAGCTGAATTCTTGCAACGTGTCAGTGCTCGGGCCGTCCGTGCCGCCCCAAAAGGCGATTAACTCTTGGTCGCTGTCGAATCCAAGGGCAACTTCTAACGTAACGACCATCGAACCCATAAACGCTTTCTTCGGAAAACGAGAGCCAAAGCCTTGCGCGCTCTCAATGTCCGCGCCCGTCTCCACTGTCAGCGTCAAACTGTTTACAGACGCGCTCATATCCGTTCCGTCCTTTTCGAGCGCCGCCATAGGCGCGGTGAAGACGTTGCCTTCCGTGAATTGAATGTTGGTGGCCAACGGCGCACGTTTGTCCGATGCGCCTAACGTATTGACCGTTAGCAACGCCCACTCATTCTCGATCTCCAATTCAAGCGACTCAATCACGTTGCCAAGAAAGACATGCTCCATAATGTCCTTCCCGACTTTGGCTGAAAATGAAGGCATAAGCGCGCTACGAGCCGGATAGAATGTGTGCGTATAACCAGTCGTGGCATCCCCTGTCACTTCATAGCCGCCCAACGCCCACTTCCAAAACCAGCCCGTCGCTTTGTCGTCAAGAGGCAACGTGATCGCCCCACCTGTCGAGTACACGCCTAATTGCGCCACGCGATCCAAGCCGGAAATGCCTTCGTAAATCAGCTTGTCGTCCTCGGCAGGCTCAATCGAAACACTTTCGGGGTCTAGCGTTTCCGCATATTGCGCCGCCTCCACCCCGAATTCTGTTTCCTCGCCAATCATCAAGTAGCGAGTAATTGCCATGGGTCATCACCTCACTCTTTAACGGTCTTGAGTGGTGCAGGGGTTAGGGTGGCGGCATAGTCCGTATCCGCTGTTCCGGCATCCGCGTCAAGTTTTTGCAACAAAGCGATTTGCTTGTTTCGCAACTCGTTCAGATCGTCAATCAAGTCATAAAAAATCGCTGGCAGTTGAGCAACACCAGCGCCACCTTCGCCTTTTCCGATGTGTTTTGGCACTTTCGCCATGCTATTCCCTCCGTTTCACTCGAAAATCAAATTGCACCGCAGACCAACAGACCTGCGTATTGTTGCCCATCTCATAGGCAGGGTCGACTTGCGTCGGACGAACATCCGACACAGTGCCGCCTAGCGTCCGGTCTTTCACAAGCACGTCATAGACCGTCAGCGCCAAATCATGCGCTTTCTCAAGCGCTTGTTCGGGGTCATTGGCTTTGACGAGAACGACAAAGTTGAATCGTATATCATGATCGGCTGTTTTCCCACCGACCAAGTTAGGAGCATACGGCTCGGGGACAATCCAAATCGCAGGCGTCAGTAACGTCCCGACTCTCACCTTTTCTCCGTAGACAATCCGTTTGATTTCAGCAAGTTCCGGCGCCTGCTCCAATACTTCCCGAACCTTCGCCCGAATCTCCCTGTGAATGTCCTTGAGAGGCTTGTTTTGAATCATATCAGTTTCACTTCCCTCAATGCCTGTTCAACGAAATCGTCAATTCGTCGTTCGGCTGCGGCGATAGAACGCTCAATAAAGCGTTTCGGCTTAATTCCCGGGTGTTTGACCTTTTTGGCAAAGACCACTTCACCGTTTACCTCAAATCGCAACGCTTTCGCTCGCCGCGGATAGATTTCATATGGTTCAGAACCATAGTTTTGCACAAGCGCATATTCAACGTTCGTGCCAACTGTATAGAACCGCGCGTTTCGTTTTTGCAATTTCCATGATCCGGCCAAGCGCCCGTGATCTTGCGGGGAAAACTCCATGAGGTTGCCCCACACTTCAAGCGCGGTCAGTTCGGTCGCGCGGTTTAGCGCTGCCCTCATCCGCGGAATCAACCGCCTCAAGTCTTCCATGCTGATTTCGGCATCAAACATGTTCATCACGCCTCTACATAGTCATCGGATGAAAGGAAAACGTCAATACTTCGCTTCATAAACGGCCGCAATTCTGTCCCTAAATCCTTAGTGACGTCCGATGTATTCAAAATGGATACGGCAAAGTCGTCAATTTGAATGATCGGGCTGGAACGTTGCTGTTGGGCGACCGCGACAACTTTGGCGACAGTCCGCAATAAAACGTCTTGAATCGCCAAATAGTCGTCATCCGTTTCAAGGACAGTCCGTTTGAGCCTCGCATGGATATGCGATGCAATCCGCTCAATCCATGTAGACAACAAACTGTCCAATTTCGTTTCGGGATCGCCAACGTCCGGCGGAAATCCAAAGTGATCCGCAGAAACGCCCGTCAAATCACGGACGTCCTGCGGCGTCACCACCTCGGTCACGGGTTTTTCAAACAATGGCATGGGCGATCACTCTTCTTTCAACGCTTCGAGCTTGTCGATGAGCGTGGAACGCTTCTTGCCTGCTTTCTCTTGGGACAACGCTTCGTCAACGGACAGTTTGCCTTCTTTAACCGCCTCTAGCACCTCGTCAATCGTCATGCTTTGAACGTCCAAGGCAGGTTCGGTGGGTTTGGCACTTTCGTGACGACGTTTCGTTTCGCTTTTGTCGCCTTCACTCACGATTTCCACCTCAAAATCTCGCACCGCTTTCACGGTTAGATATTCACGATTAGAAACCGTGATTTCGACAGTTTGATTAGGAGGAAACTCGACACCGAGGCGGTATCGAGCTTTCTTCCCTTTGTTCGTCACTCGTAATGTTTTCATCCCTGCTCACCTCATCAGCCGGTGTATCCTTTGCCAACGACAGCGGCGTTTTCGTCTTCAAAATGGCAGTCAACGCGCAACGTCGTGACAAAGTCCGTCCGGCGCAATTTCGGTTGGCGATCCGGTTCAATGCGAATGTCGCGATAGATGCCGTAGACAAGGTTGGCTGGATTAACAAGAAGCGCCGTTCCGGCAGGCATGTTGGCCGCATCGACAACCGCAATTCCTTTGTACGCCAATTGCGTTGCAGTCGTTTGTGCCGTGTCGCCAAGTCCCGTGCCGCGAGAACGGAGGACGTCACGGTAGGCGTCTTCAATGTCCCAATGGACGTAGAAGCGCCATTGCGAACGATCACGCAGGTATTTTTTCGGCAAGGCATGAATCATCGCGTCAAACATCGCTTCGACATTGGTCGGATCAAAGTCCGTATCGCCTTGGACAAGATTGGCCGCTTTCTTGAGCCAGCCGTCCGTTTTCGCCAAGAACGGATCGCTGCTCGCTTTGTCGCCGTTGAGGAACAGTTCTTCAAGGTCTACACCGACACGGTCAGCGATCAACTGAATCAGCGTGTCTTCAAATCCCTCACGTTCGATGTTGTCTTCGAGCGTCGAGTCAGTGATGCCGGAAATGCCAATGACTTCTACCGACTCAAGTTTGTTCGTGCTAAAATCCGGCTTCGCTTCGCCAGTCGGGGCTTCTCCTTCCGTCGCCCCTTGCAAAACTCGCGAACCGAATGCAATGCGGTCAATATCATGCGTGTGGCTCGTCATGTCAATCCGACGCGCTTCATCCAAAATGCGGGTGGCTTCGGAAACCGTCCGCACGAACAGTCGTTGTTTCGCCGGAGTCAAGCGAGATGCTCCTAAGTCATTCGTCGTGATGGCTTTTAGAGCGTTTTCTAATTTTCCGAGAAGTACATCGTTCGTGAACATATATTCAACACTCCTTTTCTAATTTTGTGTCTGACACAAATTATTTGCGTTTAAAGCCAAACGGATCGCGGTCGTATTCGTCTTGCGTTTTCGATTTTTCCGCCGCGCCGTCTTGCCCTGTCAGCCGCTTCGAAAACGGAATTTTCCGCTTGAGTTCGTCAAGCTGTTTCATGACTTGCTCGTATTTTTCTTTGTAGTTTTCATCGTCGCTCTTGGTCGCCGCTTCGTCTTGGGCGTTGCCTTCCTCTTGCTGTCCTTGTGGCTCTTGCGGCTCTTGTTGCTTTTCCGGCTCGTGATCCGATGCCGCGCCTTTCAGCGTATTCATGATCTCGGTCAGCTTATCGTTCATTGGCTTCAACGAATCGTCAATCATCTTTTGAACATCCTCGACTTTCACTTCTTCGTCACCCTCCTTCGATTTGCTTGCGCGTTCTTCTTCGGCGATCCGCAGGAGTTCGTCAATAACCTCCTTTGCGGCTTTCAGCTTCTCATAGTTCGCATCGGAAATTTTTCGCCCTGCCTTTTCGGATGGTTTTAGGCCTAGCTTTTCTTTCAACCTATCAAAAAGGCCTTTATTCGCCCGCTGTGGGCTTGTTTCTTCTTTCGAAAGGGTTACCTCTTGCCCATCATTTTCCTCGCCTCTCATGGCCGCCTGCGCCTCTACAGCGAGGTTTTGTGAAGACGACTCCTCAACAGGGACGATGTTTTCCACGATACGAACCTCTTGCAGGTCGCCGACGAATTCAACGTCTCCCTGCTCATCGATCGTGTAGCCGATTTGGAACAATCGCGTGCTTCCTGTTTTCATATCCTGAATTCGGATAATCACCGAGTCGTCAAAAATCGAGTGGACGTATGAATCGATCACGTTGCTGTCGAACGTCTGATAGACTTTTCGGCGCAACAAATCAGCAAGGTATTCATACGAGCCTTGAAGCGCCTTTTTCACCGCTTCTTCTCGATTTTCCTTGCTTTTGATCGCGATGAACTTCGCTTTTGGCACGGCAGGCTCGTCAACAAGGGAAACGGCATTGACCACCCAATCGCCGGCTTCTCGCTCTAAATCGGCGAGCGTCGTGCGTTTCGCCGCTTCTTTCGATTTCAGCGCCACTTTCGGAACACCCATAATCGAGAAGCCCGTCAGTTTCCCTTCCTTCACCGCCTGCCACACTTCCTCGTCCTGAACACGAACGCCCATCATCCAACTTCCTTTCGGCACGGTCAATTCCTCGTTAATCTTCCAATCAAACGGCAAGATGTACGATTCCACCACCTTGCCGACATTGTTCAGCGTGTGTTGCAAGTCGATGTTGCCGTACTGCTCTAAAAACTTGTGCGCCACTTCTTCGATTTTCTCGGCCGTGACGACATCCCCGTCGCTGTCCGGCTCGTCTGGAACAAGAACGGGGCCAAATACAATCCGCTTTTCCTCGTTCTTGTGCGTGACTGGCGCCGTCAGTTCATGCTTCATCCTCTCACTCCTTTCTGTTCGGAATCGTTTCAAAAAACGCGCTACGCCACGCCCTAGAATGGAATCACCCCCTTTATGGATAGTAAGGCGTGCGAATGATCGCCTCGCCTTTTTTCGGGATATACGGACGGCATCGGCATCGACAGTTGATCCATTCCTCAATGGGGCCGGATCGGTCTAGTGGATGCATCAGCCCGTTTGAGAAACGCTCATCCATCCGAACCACCTGTCCGTGCAAGGAATAATGATCGGCGCGGTCTTTTGGGTTTCTGCCCCTCACCCGACTGTCTCTGACCGTCAGCCACTGTTTATACCGGACGTTGTAATCTTGCATGGTCTGGACAATGCCGATGTTTTGCGCTCCCTGCACTTCGGTTCGTGCGATGGTCCGCAATCGATGATCTCGCAGGTCTTGGAAGTCCGCTCGCAAATCCACGGCGATGTCGTCAATCCCTTTTCCTTCTTCATATCCGCGAATCAGCGTGGCACGGAAATCGCCTTTAATCCGCCGGAATGTGTCGTCTGAAAATACATAAACGCGCTCTCGCAATTCTTCGAGAACGCGCTCGCTGAATTCAGTGAAAACCGCTTCCAAGCCCTGTTCGAGAATTTCTTCAAACGTCAATTGCCGCGCCACGACCGCACTTTCGACAGCGGCTTCGGCGATCTCTTCTTCCATGTCCGCGAAAATGGGGTCTAAAATATCCGCAATAAACGTTTCCTGTTCGAGAATCGACAGCGGGATATAGCCAAGCTCCCGCAACCGCTGAATGAACAGACTCTCAAGCCCGACTTGTAACCGGACAAGACGCTGGGCAAGGCGTTCCTCGATTTCGGAAATGCGCTCGTCCTGCTCTTTAAACGCAGGAAGCGCGCCGTGCTCAACAAGGAATGACACAAGCTCGCGATCCATTTCCAACAGCTTGCACACCTTACACATGCTTGCCGCCTTCTTTCGTAGCAATATCAATCAGTTTGGTGTGTAGCTGTTTCAGCGAATTCAGTATCGCGTTCATTTCTTGTTGTGAGGCGTCGAGCGGTTGCCCGAAAATGAAATGTCTGTCTAGGTTCGGGTCGTCAATCGGTTCCTTTCCTAGCTCGCGCAAAATCATGTTCGGACTGTACGCACCGATGTCAAATAGGAATCGCAATTCCTCAATTTTCGCTTGCGTGTCTTTCGTATCGATGTCTTTGAAACGGAAACGCCAGTCGGTGATTCCCAGCCCGACGGATAGCAATCGGTTCATCACATTTTCAAGCATGTCTTGTCTCGGCTCGATGACTGATTGCTTGTAGATTTCCGTTGACTCCCTCGCCGTTGAGCCGCCAAGCGACCCCTCGACGACAATCCCAGCGCGATAAGGCGGAACGCCATGCGCGGATAAGATTTCATCGCGATTGTCCGCCCTCAACATGCGGAAACTTGCTTCCTTCGTCTCCACGGACAACGCTTGGAACTTGATTTCAACTGGCGTGTCCGAGAAATCACCTTGCGGCTTTTGCGCCGTCACTACAAGGGTTGAATGCCGATTTTTCTTGATGTCCTGTTGAAAGTATCGTCGGATCAATTGCTTCGTTTGCTCGTCGAGTTCCGCTCCTGTCACCGTCACGACATACGCTGGAACGGCGTGATTTTCAAAGAAACTGATGTTGTACTCCGCCCGCTCCCGGTCGGAAATAATCGCGCTTAGCGCGGGCAAAATGTCCGGCAAGCCGTAATAGTCACTCCGGCTCGTATAATTGTGGACGTGAATGATTTCTGTTGCCCGTCGTTCGATCGGAATTGAACCGGCAGGCGCGATTTCGCCCGTCACGTAGTCCACGTCATTTTCAAAGCCAAACCGCTTGAACCATACTTTCTTCACACCGCGAATTTGGCAATATCGGTTCATATCCTGATGAACGCGAACCGTATGCGCCGGAATATGCTCCAGACCGACAAGCGTGCCGTCTTCGGCTCGGATGACCTCATAATATCCGTTCCCAATGGAATCGTAGTCCACCATCACGTTGTTATTGATGTCGGTCAGCGTCTTGTACGGGTTCGGGTTCTCTAAAAACTGCATGGCGATTTCGCGTTGCTGTTCGCTTGGGTTGTTTGTTTTCGCTTCAAGATACCATCCTAGCCCTGCAGTATCCCGCGCCTTCGTTTTAACCGCTCGATAATGGTATGGGTTGATTTCGAGCAATTGCGCCAGTGCTTCAAAATTGTAAAGAGGTTCGACAAGCCCCAATTCCCCATACTTGCCGTCAAACCGGTCGTTTGGAAGGGCTCTCGATTCCCCTTGCTTGATGGCGTAGCGTTCAAGCGTGCTTTCTTCGATGATCTCCCCGTCACTTAACACATACGCCTTGGCCACTGTTTTCTTCTCCATGCCGTTCCCTCCTTTCTGTTAGAAAATATCAACCTTGATCGTTCCTTTCGTTCCGGCTCGGTCGAGGTATCGCAATGCTTGGGATGTCGCGTCCACTTGGTCGTCGGTCGGTGCGTTCGGGAACGCGACCAATTCCTCGACGTAATCATGCACCCACGGCGCGATGCTCGGATGCGGAATATAGATGTTCCCAGCTTCGAATTGCGGCGATACCGCGTTCAGCCGCTCGACTTTGGTTCCATTCGGCACAACAGGCAACATGCCGCTGATCTGATGACGCAATGCATTGATGATCGCCGTCCCGTTCGCGCGGTCTTCGATAAGTTTGGCTTGCGCCTGCGGCCACTTGGACGTCAGTGAGACGATTGCACGGATCGACTCGGTGAAAGACAGCTTCGCACGGACTTGGTCAAGCAAGTACTTGTCCGCGCCTTTCCTGCCCCATACTTGACCGACGACAAACGAACCGTCGTTGGTATCCTTGAACGCAAAATCCCATGATTGAATGTATTCGTCCATTTGAGGGGCTTGTTTGTAATACTTGAACCACGAACGATGAATGATCGCGCCGCTTGGCGGCGTTGGACGCTGTTGGTAAAGCGCGTTCCATGTTCGGGAACCGACCGTCTTTTTCGTTTCTTCCGCCCACTTCTCGTCAAATCCGTACTCCGGCCATAACGGCTCGCCGATTTTTCGCCCTAGCAAGTCGTTTTCGGAATCGCAAATCGCAGGCAAGGAAACCACTGTCCACCGCTCTGGCTCGTGTTCTAAAAGCCGTCCGGCAAGGTCATCCTCATGCCATCTTGTGAGAATTAAAATAACCCGTCCGCCGGGTTGCAAACGGGTGGATAGCGTATTTTGCCACTCATTCCAAAGCATGTTTCGATACGTGAGCGAATCCGCCTCTTTGCGGTTCTTGATTGGATCGTCGATGATGAGCAAGTCCGCACCTTGCCCTGTGATCCCACCGCCAATCCCGACCGAAATCATCCCGCCGCGGTACCCTTCGACGTCCCAACTCGTCACCGAATTAACGTCTCTTGAAAGACGGATGCCAAACAATTCCTCGCCAAACAGTTCGATCTTTTGGCGGTTAGCCTTCCCGAACCGCCTTGCCAATGAATCGCCATAGGAGACTTCGATGACTCGCCTGTTTGGATTGCGCCCGATAAACCATGATGGGAACGTCTCTGTAACGGTCATGGACTTGGAATGACGCGGTGGCATGAATATCATGAGACGGTCGATTTCGCCCCGTTCCACTCTCATAAGATAATCGCAAATTAAATCCGAATGTCGGGACGGGCGATAGCGCCCAAAATGGGTGTATTCCAAATAGACCGAGTAATCTTCTTTGGCTAACTCTTTTTCGAGCGCGTCTAAATTATTCAGAATCTCGCTTATTAGCATTGCGCTTTCGGATAAGTCGCTTGATAAGCTCCCTTGCTTCTTCGTCTTCGAGAAGTTCACTGACGATGTTGTGCTCCACTCTGATTTCGTATTGCCCATGATTCGCCACCTGCCCCGAGTGGTTCAAGTCTGCCGTCAGTCGCTCTTTGCGCCCCCACCGTTCGGGGAACTTTCGCTCAAGACGCCAGGCCGCCGCCTGCCAATTTTCCTCCGCTGCCTTGCCGATAATCGCCACATCCCGTATCTCCGCTTGCGCCAACGCCTTTTCTATTGCGTTGGATAACTCAACAAACGGCGCTTCACTTTTCTTCGGTCGGGCGTTCGGGTTCTTCGCGAGACGCTCCTTCTCCCTCGCACCGCGTTTCAGCCAATCATAAAATGTTGTTTTGTTGATGCCGACATAAGCGCAAGCCGTTTCAATGTAATTACCTGCCCGAATCACTTTGACGAGTTCCTCCTGCAATTCGGGAGTAAGTTTTATTGGCCGTCCCCTTTTGTTCCTTGTCATACTCACTCACCGCCTTCAACTTTATTTTTTAATATGTGTCAGCGTGAAATAAACTCCAAATAAAAAAGCACCCTGAAGGGTACTAATTATGCAAAGACTGAAACGCATTAAACACAGCTTGCCCAATTCCATATAAAGTTTGAATAGTTCCGATATCTGCTGTAAATTCACCAATTTTCCTCATGATTTTTCTATATTTACTTTCTGCTTCTTCATTCGTTTTTGATTTCATTATTTCCATTATTTCTACAAGTAATTGAAATAGTTCATCTTGATTTTCAATATTCTTTTGTAATAAAAGCGTAACTTCTGAAAGAAAAGCCGTGTTTTTTTCTATTCCTTGTAAAGCACTTAATACGGCTTTTCTGTACTCGAGTTCTTCTTGTTTTTCACGCTCCTTTTGTTCTGCAAGCCGTTGTTGTATCTCCCTCATACGATTTACCGTTGCATTAAATTGATCGCTGATTTGATAATTTGTTAATGATTCTGGGTAAGTAAATTTTAACCGGTCGCTCAAATTTAAATCCTCAAACACTTTTTTAATGTTCTGTTGTGATTGTGATATTTTTTTAAAATTATCATCCATATAACGCCCTCCTTCCGCCTACCCAATACGACAAAAGGAGAGTTTTTCCTACATCATTCTTTCGTCAAATATCGACATCACTTGTCACGTATAACAGCAAAGTGTTTGACTGGCTACAGCGCCGAAATCATTAACGAACCTGTAGTATGATCCACCATCGCTAAAACGATGGTATCGATCTCGGATTTTCAAACTTCATTTCCTCTTCACCGCTCCTCGATGTCGCTTGTACGTCGGTCGGTTCACACCCATCACATCGAGCCAATCGCGCCAGGTCATCCTGTCTTTCTTCATGCGGTTTAACTTTTGTTTGTCTTTATCACCCAATGCCTCGCGCAACTTATACACGTGCATCACCTCGCTCAAATAAAAAACGCCACCCGATCGGGTGACGCCAATGGAAAGAGGTTCGGCTTGCCACTTTTCACTTATTAGTGGCATTCACACGACAAAAATACAGTGTTATAAATAAGTTTTGCTTTGACAAAAGTAAAAATGATATTATTAAGTCATAAGGAAACATTTCTGTTGTTGTTGAATATGATTAAAAAAGGGGGCGAGGTGACATGAAGAAAATCATTGGCATTCTTTCTCAAGTGAATATGTCTGTACTTCTTATTGCCTTTTTCTTCTTGTTGTACGACCTCACCCTATTGAAACTGGACGTATTTGGAAACCGTACCGTAGGTGTTTTTTATATTAGAGAACTTGTCTCTCTCGTGTTCGCAATATTGACAGTGAAAAGTTTCTTTAAAATCGAAAACCGTTATAAGGAGAAGGAAGAATGAAGCTTATTCTTCCTTTTTTTCATCTTTCGCTTCTACTGGTAGAGAAGTTTGTTTACTCAGAGATTCAACGTATGCTTGTAATGATTTTTGCAATTGTCCGGGTAATTGAATTTCAAGATTTTCTGCATTCATAATCAAACGTTCTTTTTGTTCATCGTTTGGCTCGTTAACTCCCTCTTGAGTTTGACCTTGCTGCTTTAGTTTTTGCCACTCCAGCAACCTTCCCACAATCCCCGGTGTATCGAATTCTATGCCGAAAAACTTTACTCGCCCGCCGATCACCCCAACGAGTGCTACTGCTATCATGATGATAGCAGGAATATACCCTATTAATTCGATGGCTCCGGGAGACTGGACATTGATTTTAATATCAATTTCATCGTCAGAATGACTATCAGCCAACGCGAACAAATCAGACATGAAAGATATGAAGTGATGAGCTTTGATGTGGTCTTTCTTGCGCACATGTAGAATAAAATGACACTTGTCTCCCTTGATATAAAAGTCAAATAACGCTTTATCAATATACTCGGCATATCCATCCGCTTTGGAAATAGTATGCTGAGAATAAATAAGCCTGTATAACTGCGGGTCTAAATGATCTCTTCTTACAACCTTAATCCATTTTACTTTTCTTCGTTTGCGATAAGGGCAAACTCCTTCATACTCAAAGAACCACTCCGAATGTTCGTCCATATCTTCAATCTCAATGGGGATATTTTCCTCGTAAGGCGTTTCGTCTTGTATAATTCCAAAGTGTATATAAGCTGATTTATTAGAAGGAATTAACACAACATCGCCCTTCTTGATGTCATGACAAAACGCCTTAATCTGATTGGCTACATACTTGGGCCTGTTTTCGTTCTTGTATTTTGCCCGAACAATATCTTCTAATGGACGGTGATCGTGTAAGTGTTTCAACTCAATTTGGTTCCATCCGATACCTATGAATCCATCATGAACAAAATGGTCATAATACTCTCCTGAATTCGTCCTTACAAACCAATACCCCCTATCTATCGGAATGTTAGGAATGTGTTTTGCTAACTCTTCCATTCCCATCATCTCCCCTTATCCGAACTTTTCCAATCTTATTTTACAATGCTACAGCCTTATTATCTATCAAAAAATGAAATAGTCCTCTTCACCCGCAAAGGCAGAAGAGGCTTTCGTTTATACGTCTTTTTATTTTCTTTTCAGCTCGTTCAATCATGGTTTGAACGCTACTGGATGATATACAAAGGTAATTGGCGATTTCGCTATAGGTGAGGCCGTATCCGCGTGACATCAGATACACTTCTTTTTCGCGTTCAGTCAATACCGATAAGGCATCTTCGATTCTCTCTCGATCCCAATTTGTAATGACGCTTTCCTTTTCATGATCGTCCCATTCATAGACTGGGTCACTGGAACGGAAATATTTTTGCATAAGTAATGGGTCGAACGGCTTTTCACGTTGATATGCAGCTCTTCGTTCAATGCCTCTTCTGTTTCCTGGCATCCTGCTAGTTTCCATCCACTCTATCGCAAATTCAAGGTCCGAAATCATTCCTCTAATTATCTTTTTGTCTTCATCCGATGCCCTTTCTAGGAGTTTCTTTGCCGATCGTAACGATTCCCTATATTGTTTCAAAAGCTCCTCCATCGGACTCCTCCCGTGGTATAATATGGTTGTCCCTCTTCTTTCTGATGCGCCGGGAGAAGTCCTGGCTTTTTTAATGGCATTTATGGCAATAGGTTTTTCCGCCGACAACTCCCCATCCGTTTGCCTTCATCTCTGCAATAGCTTCTTTCTTTGTTTTTCCGCGGGGCGCTTTGAAATCGGAAGTATACCAATTTCCACACTTGCTACAACAAGCGTCATAAAACTTAATAACGTCCATAGATACCACCTTTACTTAATTGGTTTCTGCAGCGGGTACAACCGCAAAGTCCTAAGCTCCCATCGGCCGGGAAAAGTCCGGTCTTTTTTATTTAGACCCGGAGCTTATGCCTTGCAGTTCTGCGTTTCTTTCGGATCATACTGATTCACAAGCTTGTACCCTTGCAGCTGATACTGTTTGACTTTCCATCTTCGTTTCGTTCGAATTTCATTGTGTGTTTTCGGATGGCGCAAAATATAGATCATTCGGTTCCCTCCTTTCCCTCATAAACTCCAAAAAATGTTCACGAATTTTCCACGCTGTCTTTCCACCGATCCCCGGTATTTCTTCCAACTTCCCAAGCCACTCCAGCATCAATTGCGTGTCTAATTCGTTTTGCCGTTTGGCTCCTGCTTCAAATCCTCGATTCCATGCCGCCATGATTTCTGGACGAAAGGGAGAAGTTGTTTTCTCCCTCTCACGTTTGATTTTGCGTAGTGTTTTCCCCACCTCACATCACTACCTTCCAACCTTTTCGGATGCGGCTATCAAGCTCGTATCTTTTCAGTGGTTCATATCGATAGACAGCTTGTCCATCCTCACGTCGATACAGCAGATACCATCTCAGCCGGCGCTTACGCTTGCTCATGACTCGTATACATCCTTTTGTAGTTTTTGGAGAGCGTATAGTCTCAGTGCTCGGAGCTCTCGCGTCGCATCTGCCCAGCCTTCTTCGCTCCTATCTTTCCGTTCGCGCAGCTCGTTGACTAGCTCTTTCAGTCTTTGTATTTCATTTTCGAGGGCAAGGATTTCTTTATGCAGCCGTTCGTTTTCTGTCATTGCCTCTTCAAAAAGCTCTTTCCGGTGATCTGCTTCCCGTTTCAACTGTTCACACTTGTCGCCATCTGCCCCAATATTCGCTTTTAATTTCTCCAGTTGCTTCTTCAGCTCATCCCGTTCCGCCACAACTTCCTCATACTTCGTGTATGCGATCACTTTTGGCTTTTGTTGTTCCATCGTATCCTCTCCCTTCAAAATATCTTCAAGCTTTTCGCCGTTTTTATATCGCTCAAGTTGTTCCGGTGTCAGCTGATACGTCCGCACTGTCATATCAATATTGTGCGGGCGGTTGCCAAAACGAGGCGGCCTGAACGATACGGCGAAACCCTCGTGATGGCCGGCATCCCGTTCACCTCACTTCTCATCTATCGGCATGATTGTGATTTCCACTCTCGGCGTCTCGCTGTACCATTTGGAAATATGTAAGTCCACCACTTGGCTGTCGTCTTTCCAAATGACGTTTTTGAGCGCGTCTTTGACTCCTTTGACGTAGTTGTCGACATCCGGTTTGGTTGTTGGCCTTAGCTGGCCGGCTTCGGCTGCGGCTTTTTTCTTTTTGCTAAAGCTCTTCAAAATAGGTTTGTACACCTTAACCTCAAGGGAAATCGGTCCCTCAATCAATTGTTCCGGCCGATGTTTCGATGCAGCCAATTTCAAATAATGCTTGAAATCTCGTGATTTCTTGGGATCATACATCCGAACGCGGCCATTCACCGTCGTCGCCCTTGGCCGTCCCTGCGCCACGGGCTCGCCATACACAATGAACTTGATCATACTCATTCCTCATCCAACCTTTGCACGTAAAATGGTTGAGCATATTGCTCTTGCAGCTGGCACCGTTTTTTGCTTTTATACGGAAATTTAAAATCAATTTTCCTGATGCAGTATGTCTGGGTGATTGTTGTCCGTCTTTCCACGTTCGATACATGGATACGGCAAGTCTCCCCTGTAAAATGTTTGCATACCGGGCATAGATCCGGGTGGTATCGAACAGGCATGTTCTCGTACTCTACAATTCTTGTTTGTTTCATTCGGTTCCCCCCAATGCTCGCTCTAGCATCACTTGTACTTGTGTCCGCGTTCCTGGGCCGCCCTGCTTCATTCTGTTCAGCGCCTCTCGGATCGCCTGCTCTAGCTCTTGCACACGCTCATCCAGCTCCTGCACACGCGCGCACTCCCAACATCTGATTCTGCTGTGATGACACACATCCATTCCCATCACCTCGCTAGGCGCTTTATTTTGCCCTGTACGGCGTTTTTCTGGTTTTGCGGTACTTTCCTATTACCCTTGCAAGAAAAACGCCATATGAGCCAAAATACGCGGTTTACGAGCGTGTTAGGTTTTAAGATTCGGTTCACCACATGAAATAACCACGCTCTTTCGCTTCTTCCCACTCTTTTTCCGTTTCAATCGTTTCATGTTCTTTGACGCATCCGTAACAATTCGTGATTACTTTGATTTTCAAAAACTTCTCTTCGAATTCTTTTGTCCAATCTTCTTCATACGGTTCAACGCTGATTACTTCTTGAATGTAATGTTCTAAAAGATTCACTTGTTTTCACCTCGCTAAATGGATCATCTGCAAGAAAAACGCCGTACGGGCGAAAATGAGCGTATATCATAGCTTCTTCGTCACAAGCAACCTTCGCAACGCGTAGTAGTCCAAGTCATAGATGGATTGACCTTGATGTTCCGTGATTCCCATGTCTAACAGTTGGCGAATGATTATCTGCTTTTTGATCTCCTGTGTGAGCTGAACTTTTTCGTAGAGGATGCCCATTTATATCTCCCCCTCTCGTAAACCCCAGCGAGCGCCGGGAATTTTTCGTGTTCCTTTTTTATGTCGCGGAACGTGACTGTTTCACGCCCTCGCGTCATTGGGAAATCCATCAATTGTTGATGACAGTTATAAGGGTGTCGTTTAAACGTGTTTCTGAAGAACTGAATGGCTTCTTCTTCATTCACCGCGAATACGAATGCAAAAAGTTCTTCCTCATACTTGAGAGAGAAAATTTTTATATCACTGAATCCAAGCTGATTTTGCTCAATCATCTGTGCAACTTTTTGATGATCGGCCTTTGTAAAATCGAGTGAGTCAGCATCATCATCGAGGGTCACTTTCCCTTCCTGGAGCAAATGCAGTATGTAGTGGGCTAGTGTCTTTTCCTCGTATCGGATGCTCTCCTCATACAGCTCTCTGACCGTAATCATCGATAATCTCTCCTGTGTGCTCGTTGTATTTAACGCGAACCGTTCCAACCGGGCCGTTTCGGTTTTTAGCGATGATAAGCTCTAGTGTGTCGTCGTCCGTTTCCTTGTTGTAGTACTTCTCGCGATATAGGAAGATGATGAGATCTGCGTCTTGTTCCACGCTTCCTGATTCACGAATATCGGACATCACCGGGCGCTTGTCCGCTCGTTGTTCAACTGAACGATTCAGCTGCGCTAATGTGATGACCGGACAATTGAATTCCTTTGCCATTGCTTTCAGGCTTTTTGATATTTCTGTCACTTGCAAATGCGCGCTGCCGCCGTAAGAATTCGCTGGACGTATCAAAGTCAAATAATCTATGAATATCACAGGCTTTTTTCCTGGAAAACTATGAACCATTTTCCTTGTTTTTGCTCTCATTTCCATGATGGTTTGGCCGGCACCGTCAAAAATCTGAATGTTAGTGTCCGCCACTCTTCCAATAATGGTCGGCCACATTTTTTTCTGTTCATCGGTCAGACCCTTATAAAGGTTCCGCATCTTCATGCGATTGAATCGGCCCGTAGAAGCAATCAGACGGTCCGTGATGCTTCTGCTCGGCATTTCAAGCGAAAAGATAATGGGTAGATGTCCTTGCCATCCTGCCTGTTTGGCTAGATGAATCATGACATCCGTTTTTCCCATCGACGGCCGCGCTGCAATCACAGTCACTTCTCCGTCCTGGAATCCATTTGTTGTTCTGTCAAGTTGGACAATACCTGTCGGCACTCCACGCTTCTTTTCCTCTGGTCGCCAAGGTGCTTCATACATATCTGCAAGAATATCGGTGATTGATGCATGATCGTCCATCTTTGATTCGTTGATCGCGTCTAGCGATGTGATGACTTTCCCGATCTCCCATCCTTCTTGGATTGCTCGCGTTAGAATATTGTTTTTCTCCCGTTCCTTCCAAGCTTCTAAAACAAGTTCCTCGTATTCTTCAATTTTTTCGGCATCGGCAAAGGAAGCAAGTTCGTTAATGTATGAGATGCCGCCAAGTTGCTCTAACTCGGGAGCCGTCGATAAGGTAACAACATCGACGGGCTTCCCTTTTCTCGCGAGCTGCAGCATGATCTTAAGAAGCTTCTGATGACGGATTTCCTCCAGCTGTTCAGGCTTTAGTGTTGTATCTTTCAGTAAGTAGTTGTGCTTTAGAAACGTACCAAGCAAAGCCTTTTCTGCGATCATGGCCAATCCTCTCCTGCGTTAATATCGAATACAAAATCATCTGGTATATCACGACCATGTTTTTCTGTTACCACCACTTTTGTTTTTCCTGTTCTCTGTTTTGTTTTCTGATCGAACTTCTGATTGTACTCCTTCACGGCATCTAAGGTGAATAAGCCTAAATTGTGAAGATCTTTTAGAATCTTAGAAACATAACTTGATGGATTTCTAGGTAACTGTAATCGTGCTCTTTTGATTACCTCACAAATGATCGCTTCTGGTTCAATAAATTGACTTTTATCAATCCAATAATTAAACTCATCCAATAACGTTGGTGGTGGCAGATAACCAAACGCATTTTCAAACTCAACAAACGGATTAGGTTTGCTTATATCATCATCTTTATTTAAATTTTTATTTATATTATTTATTTCTTGGTTGGTAGGATTACCAAAGGTGCCTTCGGTAGAATTACCAAGGGTACCTTTGGTAGAATTACCGATGGTAGTTTTACCATTGGTAACTTTACCTATGGTAGAATTACCAATGGTTTCTTCATCCAACCATTCATCATAATTTTTGTTGAAACTGATTATACGAGGTTTCCCAGGCTGAACCTTTTGAATGATAATCCTTCGTTGTTCAAGCTTTGCTAATTCTCTTTGTAGTTGTCGTTGATCGTACTTAGTTGCCTCACTCAGAAAACGAAGCGAAAAAGTGTGTTCTTTTCGATTAAATCCATAAGTGTAACGCCAGATAACAAAGATAAGACGATATTGGATAGGGCTGAGCTTGGTCAGCGCCAAATGCTCTAAAATTTCATTTGCGATTTTGGTATATCCGTTCTCAAGCTGCACGTCTGCCAAGCTCAACACCCCCTATTTCTTGACACATATCACATACGACCCTTCAATCCTCACCGGCTTTAAGCCGGGATGGCTGCTTTTGATGTATCCCTTGATGTACTCGATGTAGAGCTTCTTGTTGCCGGCAGCCATCCATTTGTAGCAATGTGGAATTGCAATGCGGTATTCCATCATTCGATGTCAAAACTCTCCTGCTCAAAAGGTTTGTTTTCTGTAGCCGTTTCTTCTTGCGGCTGCGGATCGATCACCTCGTATGCCTCACCTTCGATGTAGTCAGTTTCCTGGGCTTCGTTTGTGATGTCCTTGACTTCCCTGACCTCTTTTTCATCCTCGATGAACGCATTTTGCATTTCGATCGAGAGGATACCCCATTTAGAGAGCATGGCCTTTAAGACAGTCTTTTTCGCCATAGCGTCATAGTCATTTTTCCAACCAAAGTCAGACTTAGAGAATCTTTTGCGATGTGCCTCGATCTGTTCTTTTGTCCAGTAGACGGTTTTGCGGAATCCGTTAATCAGTTCAAAAAAGCCGGCGTAACCAATGACTTTATCTGATACCTTCGCTTCAAAATCCAATTCCAGTTCCTCGGTTAATGGATTCCATTTTTTAAGTTGTCCTTCGTAAACCTCGATCACATTGATAGCTCGATATTGACCCGTTCGTAATGCAAGCTGAATATATCCCTTGTAACCTAGTTGGAACTGTGCTTGATTACCGTATGGAACAATCCATGCGTAACCCAAGTTTTTATCAACCGGCAAATCGAGCGTGGCTGCCACCATCGCTGAAGAAATCACACTCATCGGGTCACATTTTTGCAATGTTTTTTCCGAGCTGTATAGATTCACAATTGAAGTCATAAACTGCGGCGCACGCTTGTCTAAGATTTCTTCAAAACGTTTCTTGAGTGTTGGACTTGCTAACAATCCTTTTAAGGTCTGCACGGTTGATGGTTGCTGGGAAGCGTTATTTTTAGCCTGCAGCTGATTTTTGAGTGTTTTGGTTGTCGCCATATATGAGAACCTCCTAGTTTAGTGTTTTTATAGAGAAATAGCGTGATGTAATCGGCTTAACGACTTGTTGGTAGATGTCAGGGAATTTCTCTTTTAGCAATTTTGCATCTACCCGATTTTGAATACGTGATTTCCATTGCACCTCATAATGACCCACATAACCGATTTCAGCATCTTTCAGTTCGTTTTTAAGTTCATTCTCGATCGCTTTTTTCTGTTTTTCCAGTTGCTCAATTGTGTCTTTAAGGGACTGATATTCCTCAATTTTTGATTTATAGGAGGCGCCGAGTTGAGCAACTTTCTCCGGATCCGCTTCCTTGTAACGTTCCTTCAAAAACTTTTCTGCCGCAGATGAGCCATCAAGTGCCGGCGGTTGATTCGCTAGAACGTGATTGTTCCAAAAGTCAATCTCCGCTTGGAGGATCATCTCGATCAATTCGTCGTCTCGCTCGATTTCCTTCCAAATGAACTTTTGACCGCCGATCAGAACTGCGAAATATCCTTTTCGATACTCCGGCCCCAAGACACCGAGATAATGCTGCATTTGAACGATATATGCCTCCGGAATGTCATCGCCTTCCCATTCTTTTGCAAGGAACGCGGAAGCTGTTTTGCACTCTAAGATGGCTTTCTCGCCAACAATGAATCGGTCGATATTAGCCAAGATGAAATGGTGATTCGGATGCTGAAACATAACGTTCCGTTTCCGTACCTTTTTTCCGGATCGCCTCTCGAATTCTCTGGCCACTAAATCTTCCAGTAACGTTCCAAAGTAAGCTGCATCACTTGTAGAAGATTGCAAATCTACTTGTTCAGTTTTTTCGAGCCATAATTCAAATGGCGTTTTGTATTTGTTCAACCCGAGAATGACCGAAGCATCGCTGCCTCCGATCCCTTTTCGCCTCGCTTCCAGCCATTCCCCATGGCTCATTTCGCTTGTGTTTGCGAGAATAATAGCTTCCAAGTTTTCCACCTCCATTTGATTTTTCTGAGACGATCCTGTACCATGTAAGTAACGGTTCATAGGAGAATCACCGTTGGCGCCTCGCTCCCTCGGCGAGGCGTTTCTCATGTTATGCCTGTTTTGGCCGGCCGAACTTGCCGCAATAGTCATAGGCGCACCATACATCTTGGTGAATCATCAAGCCGTCAATAAACTCAATGACATCATCCCCCTCGACAATTTCCCCGCCGCATCCCTCGCAATAGCCGACCACATGTGTCTCTTCCTGACGAATCGGATGCTCAATCATGCTGGTTCACCCCCTTTCAGTTCTGCGATCCTCTTTCGGATCGCTTCTGTCGTCCGGCCAAGCCGTGCAGCCAACACTTCAACAGGATGCACGTCGTAGTGGTTGACGAGATAAAAATCCTCGTCTCGTGACCACCTGCCTACCCGGTGGCTAAGGAAATACGGGTCAAAATCGTTCTCTTCCCATAACGGGCGGCTGATCTCTTGCATGCGCTGGCCATGAGGGCATTCTCGACAAACCGACATGCAGGAGTTGAGCTTTGAGTGATATTCACATCGCTGGCAATGTTGGTCGAGGATCTGTATCGCCTGCAAGCGGATACGACGCTTCTCTGTCTTCGTCAAGATCATCACCTCCTTTCTGGTGCACATCGTCACGGCCAGGAACAAACGTGATGGGCGAGGGGGATAGCACCCTGTTTGCTCCTAGCCATGACGACAGGCACCAGGCCTGTCCTTGTGTCGAGTGGGTAAATATGGTATATTATCATTGGGCTGGTTTTTTTCGGCAGTGCTATTACGCACTAGCCGTTTTTTTACGCCAAAAACGTTTATACAATTCCTCTTTAGCTTTCAGCTCAGTCACTTGCAGCAATGCTTGGTTTTCCCGCATCTCCTTGCACAATCTACGAACCTCTGAAACTTTCATAAGACGGCTGGCGGTGAAGCAAATATTCATCACTCATTCCCCTTTCCGATAATCGCTGTAATATTGATTCCGCGTTCTTGTAGCGTCGCGATCAGTTCAGCTAGCTGATCGTGTTCTCTCTTCCGCCGCAGGAGCTCGTCCAGCTCTCGACGACAACGGCGGTATTCTTCGACCCAGCGATTGGCTTCATCAAGCTGCCCATTCACCCATGCCACTCGCGCGTAGTCCAAGTAGAGGCAACCGCAACCCCATATCTTTTCTGCCAACTCCCGATCTTGCTCAAGGACGTTCATGCTGTCACCTCCTTTCCTTGAGACCAAAGCGTTCCGGATACTTTTCCATCGCCTTGAAAACCGTTCGGAGTGTCACCCGGTTTTCATGGACGATTTTGCCGTCCATAAACGTCAGTTCAACAATGATGTTTCGATCGACATCGAGAAAGCTGATGGCGTATGTCGGTTCCGCTATGGTTTCAAACTCCATGACGGCTGCTTCAATCGGCTGGATGTCCTTGTATCGGGCAGAGATCTCGTCAGTAACACGCGACGGCAACTCATCGAACGAAAGTTTTTTGACTTGCATGAGGATCACCCTTTTTCGTAAAGATGTCTCGGAAATGCTTTTGCAAAAACTCCTCCATCTTCGAAGCGATGAAGCACCAGCGTTCGCCTTTTCGTTCCGGGTAGTACACAAAACCTCCATTTTCAATGTCGAGCATCGGTTTGTAGCGAGGATGGAGCAGGATGTGCTCCTTCAGCCAATCCTCGCTGTATCCGGTGCGCTCTTTTAGGTCTTGCATCGACCACCAGACTTTGTTTCTCACTTCGTCTCCCTCCCTTGAGGCTCAGAACTCATATTTCGTATCTTCCCAACCGCACTCTTCGCACACCGCTTCCCAAACGTAGCCTTTCCCCTCAACAACCTCAACAACTTCGTATTGAGCATTTTCGCAACCGCAACGTGGGCATTCCATGTTCATCCTTTTCACCCCCTTTCACGCCGTTTGCTCTTTCTTCAACAACAACCGAAACGTCTCTCGTCCTTTTGGTGTAATCAGCGTTTGGACATCAGCCCGTCCGTTTCGTTCCCATTCCTTCAATTCAAACAGCTCTGGGACATATGCTGCATAAGGTTTGAGCTTCCCTTTTTGATCCCGATACACAAATTTGTTTTGGAGAAGCCAGTTAATAAAGAACCGCTCCTTGACTTTCAACTCTTTTGCGGTGTCACGGAAATTCGTCAGCAAGTTCCGATCGACTAGCGCATCAAAATATTCCACTTTCGGCTTCATCGCCGCGATCTGTTCATTTTGCCGGCGCACGGTTTCCAACACACCACGAAACATCAGCTTGGTCTGCTCATCGGCAAAAGGAAGATACGTATTGATGAACATTTCATCGTTTGAGACATAGCCGCCCGTTTTGCGGATGGTTGGGAGAATCTCATCGAAGACCCACGATTCAAACTTTTCGGCCTCTGGCAATTGACTTTTAACAATAAGTCTGTAAAGGTTTCCTTCATCAATAAATTTCTTTTGTTGCGTTCCGCCACTTGTAAGGACTGGGCGGTTTACCCACCCCTTTTCCTTTGTATGTTGTTTAATTGCCTTGTGCGGATCAGCGTAACCTAATTTTTTTGCAACCTCTGTCGCAGGAAAATAAACATTTCCGTTTTCAATGAATACCTGCAACTCCCCAAAAATTTCATGGTTGAAAACTTGTAACTGGTTCATTTCCGTCCTCCTTTATAAGGATGCGGTAAGTTACCGCCCCCTTGCAGTGACTTGAAATTGCTTCGTGCGGCCGGCTGTACCCCAATACTTTTGCAACATCATTGCCAACGGCGTATGGATTGTTGTTAATTTCGATGAACCGAACGTCACCGAACATCGGATGATTAAAAATCTGTAATTGGTTCATTTAGTTCCTCCCTTCACTGTTAGTGAGTTTAACCTGCACTTCTTTCTTTCTTAGTTGGAACAACTATTATTTCAATCCCTAAAGCCTCACAAGTTTTATTAATTGTTGTTTCATTCCAACGACGATTACCAGCCAACAAATCGTACATATATTGAGGGGTATAGCCTGTCATACGCGCCAAATCAGAAATCCTTAAGTTTTTGTCCTCAAGGACATTTCGTACCACCTCCGAAAAGTTCATGTTTGTCACCTCCTTGCTAACTAAATATTAAGCTATAAGCTTCATAAAAACAAACAGAAAAATGAAGCAAATAGCTTTATTTTTTAGCATTTTTAACTATTATAAAGCTATTTGCTTCATTTTGCTTATTTTTTCTTCTTTTTTCTCGTTTTTTAAGCTATTAGCTCATTGTTTAATAATGAAGCCAATGCTAGCATATAAATAAGCTAATAGCTGATAAAAAGGAGTGAATATTTGTGGAGAATAAGCACAGGATCAGGGAAATTAGAGAAAGAATAAGAGATGAGAACGGAAAAAAATTAAGCGGTACTGCAGTAGCCAATATACTAGGCATAACACCTCAATATTATTACGAGATAGAGCGCGGAGAGAAAAATTTAAGTGCAGAAATGGCGGCGCGGATAGCTGATATTTTTGGAGTTACAACCGATTACTTATTGGGAAGAACAGACGATCCAGATCAAATCGTCGAGCATGAACAATCAGTCTCTAAGCTTCCCGCCCTCACCGAGAAAGACGAGCGCGACATCCAAAAGGAGTTGGAAAAGATCATCAAGGGGCTCAAAACAGGAAGCGGTTTTGCTGCATTCGGCGGAGTGGACATCGACGAGCTTGACGAAGAAGATAGGGAACTTCTCATCGCGTCGCTTGAAAATTCCCTTCGTTTGGCCAAGAGAATCGCCAAACAAAAATTCACGCCAAAAAAATACCGTAAAAACTAAATATCTCTAGGGGGTTCGCTATGGCTGAGAAGATCAAACAGATCGTAGAGAAATTAATCACCAAGCACGGCACGAACAACCCCTTTGAGATCGCATCGCAGAAAGGCATAGTGCTGTTGTTTGAACCGCTTGGCGGGACATACGGGTATCATCATACATTTCGCCGGGTTCAGATCATTCACATCAATTCAGAGTTGGACGAGCCGATGAAACGCTTCGTTTGCGCGCACGAGCTTGGGCATGCAGTTCTGCATCCCGAACTTAGCACATCTTTTCTAAGGAGAAACACACTTTTCTGCATGGATAAAGTGGAAAGGGAGGCGAATGAGTTTGCCGTGGAATTGCTTCTGTCGGATGATGTGCTTTATACATATCGCGGTACTGATGCAACCATTTATGAGGCCGCGGCGGCGTATGGAATCCCTAAGGAGGTGGTGCATCTAAAAAATTTTGACTTCTGAACCAAACGTATATTCCCACAAAAAGGAGATGATCAGATTGATTATTCACTTGGACGACTATCGTAATAAGAAGAATAAGAAGAAAAAGAAAACAAACAGCTGCTCCATGATCAGTATTCCTGTATTTTCACGAATCACCGTAGAGGATGGCAAACTCGTTGGTGTTTTAGAAAATGGTCAGAAGATCATCATCGAAAACTCAGAGGAGGACCGATAACATTGGCTTCGTTCCAAAAGTATAAAACGAAAGACGGCGAGAAATGGATGTTTAAAATGGATGTCGGGATCGATCCTGCTACTGGGAAGCGCAAAACAACGACACGCCGAGGTTTTAAAACCAAAAAAGAAGCGCAGCTGGCTGCGGCCAAATTGTACGACGAAATAAATAACGGAGGCTACGTGAAGGACACGAATATACTATTCAAGGATTTCGCACAAGAATGGTTAGCAATATACAGCGAAACCGCAAAAATAAGCACCATTCGCGCCAGGAAACATGAACTGGGGCACTTGATGCGTTACTTCGGCAACTTGAAGCTAAAGGATGTTACACGAAAAATGTATCAAGACATGCTCTTGGATCTCAAAAAAAAGGATATGCTGACAACACCCTAGACGGAATTCATACAACAGGGAGAATGATTTTTAAAAAAGCGATGGAATTGGAATTGATCAACTCTAATCCTACGGAATACGCCAAGGTTCCTAAGCAGAAAAAAACAGTGGAGGACATTGAAAGGGGCAATAAAGACATGAAATTTTTAGAAAAGCATGAGTTAGCCCTCTTTTTGAAAACAGCCCAAGAACACGGGCTGGCTATGGATTATGTCGTGTTTTCGACCTTGGCATACACTGGTATGCGGCTAGGCGAATTACTGGCCCTTCAGTGGAAGGATATTAACTTTAAAGAACATACCATAGCGATTACAAAAACATTGTACAGCCCTAGAAACAATGAAAGATATTATCAATTGCTGCCCCCTAAAACACAAGGATCCATTCGGACCATCAAAGTCGATCCAAATATCATTTCACTTCTAAAGAAGCACAAGGCCGAGCAAAACGAAATCAAATTACAGATGGGAGAGCTATATCACGATCTGGGGTTCGTATTTGCGCGACCAAGTGGATTCCCTGAAGTACCTAAAAAAATTGAACTCAGAATGAAACGGCTGCTGAGAATCGCAAACATTCATAAGCGTGTGACGCCTCACTCCCTTCGTCACACTCATACCAGTTTGCTTATTGAAGCAGGAGTAGGAATCAAAGAAATTCAACAGCGCCTCGGCCATGCGGATATCGAAACAACCATGAACATTTATGCACATCTAACAAAAGATTTGGAAGAAAGAGCTTCACAGAAATTTGGCGAGCTCATGAGCGGTTTGATCAAAAACTTATGATTTTCGTGGTCAAAATGTGGTCAAAACAAAAAAGAACACCGGGGAAAACCCCAGTGTTCCAACGGATGGGAGGCGCTGATTACATCATGCCGCCCATGTCCGGCATGCCCGGATTGTTGCCTTTGTTTTCTTCCGGTTTGTCGGCGACAACCGCTTCGGTCGTCAAGACCATGGCAGCGACAGAAGCTGCGTTTTGCAGCGCCGAGCGAGTGACTTTCGTCGGGTCAACGATACCAGCTTCGATCATGTCGACCCATTCGCCCGTTGCAGCGTTGAAGCCGACGCCCGGTTTTTCGTTTTTCAGGCGCTCAACGATGATCGAGCCTTCCAGACCAGCGTTTTGCGCGATTTGACGAACCGGTTCTTCGATCGCGCGCAATACGATTTTCACGCCGGTTGCTTCATCGCCTTCCGCCTCGATGGACGCGACTTTGTTGTAGATGTTCATCAACGCCGTACCACCGCCGGCGACGATGCCTTCTTCAACCGCCGCACGAGTCGAGTTGAGCGCGTCTTCGATGCGCAGTTTGCGTTCTTTCAATTCTGTTTCGGTTGCCGCACCCACTTTGATGACCGCTACGCCGCCGGCCAATTTCGCCAAGCGTTCTTGCAGTTTTTCGCGGTCGAATTCGGACGTTGTTTCTTCAAGCTGCGCACGGATTTGGTTGATGCGCGCTTTGATGCGCTCCGAATCGCCGGCGCCTTCGACAATCGTCGTCGTTTCTTTCGTTACGACTACTTTCGACGCACGGCCAAGCGAAGCGATCGTTGTCGATTTCAGTTCGCGGCCAAGCTCTTCCGAAATGACTTCGCCGCCTGTTAAAATCGCGATATCTTCGAGCATCGCTTTGCGGCGATCGCCGAAGCCAGGCGCTTTGACGGCAACGGCATTGAACGTGCCGCGCAGTTTGTTGACAACGAGCGTCGCGAGCGCTTCGCCTTCGACATCTTCCGCGATGATCAAGAGCGGACGGCCATGTTGAACGACTTGTTCAAGAACCGGCAGCAACTCTTGGATGCTCGATACTTTTTTGTCCGTAATCAAAATGTACGGATTTTCGAGAACAGCTTCCATTTTTTCCGTATCTGTAATCATGTACGGCGAAACGTAACCGCGGTCAAATTGCATCCCTTCGACAACGTCGAGTTCCGTCGTGAAGCCTTTCGATTCTTCCAGCGTGATGACACCGTCGTTGCCGACGCGTTCCATCGCTTCAGCGATCAATTGGCCGACTTCTTCGTCAGCAGCCGAAATCGCAGCGACTTGGGCGATCGATTCTTTTCCTTTGATCGGTTTGGAGATGGCTTTTAATTCTTCAACGGCAACCGCAACCGCTTTTTCAATCCCGCGGCGGATGCCCATCGGGTTCGCACCGGCAGCCACGTTTTTCAGCCCTTCGCGGATCATCGCTTGAGCCAATACCGTAGCGGTTGTCGTCCCGTCCCCAGCGATGTCGTTCGTTTTGCTGGCGACTTCAGCGACCAATTTCGCGCCCATGTTTTCAAACGGATCCTCGAGTTCGATTTCTTTCGCGATCGTTACCCCGTCATTCGTGATGAGCGGCGAACCAAATTTTTTCTCCAATACGACGTTGCGGCCTTTCGGACCTAACGTGACTTTCACGGCGTCTGCGAGTTTGTCCACCCCGCGCAACATCGCACGGCGCGCTTCTTCGCTGAACTTGATTTGTTTTGCCATACCCCGTTACCTCCTTACAATATGGATGAAATTGCAACACGTGCATGAAGCGAACGTTAAGTATTCAGTGAGTTTTACGTATGTTTTATTTGATCGGCGCATAGATTAGCGAATGACAGCCAAAATGTCGCTTTCGCGCAAAATTAAGTACTCTTTGCCGTCGTATTTCACTTCTGTGCCCGCGTATTTCGAGAAGATGATACGGTCGCCGACTTCAACTTCCGGTGCAACGCGTTGACCGTTATCGAGCACGCGGCCTGCACCAACGGCGACAACACGGCCTTCTTGCGGCTTTTCTTTCGCCGTATCCGGCAACACGATGCCGCTTGCCGTTTTTTCTTCTGTTTCCACGACTTCAATGACAATGCGATCGCCTAATGGCTTCAACACGGGAAACAACCTCCTTAACGATAGTTTTCGCCGTTCTTATTAGCACTCATCTTTATTGAGTGCTAACACACTTATAATATTAATGAACTTCTTTCCGTTTTGCAAGTAGGAAATTCAAAAAAATAGCGGCTTTTCTTTTTGGCGCCACACGAGCCAATCGGTCGCCCCGAAGACCGGCAAAAAACACCCTTCCTCCGCCAACCGGCCGCATTTCGCCCAAAACCGCTGCTTCGGGCGTGACAGAAACGCGCGGGCAGCGCATTGTTCCACCGACAAGCGGTCTCGTTCGTTTCCACGCTTCCGGCGTGACAGAAACATGCCGGCCAGCTGAAGGGCAACCGGGCGGGACGACGGCTAGCTTCTCAAGCCAGCGGCGCAAAATCCGTTTTCATTATTGCACATTTCCAGCGCCAATAAACACCCGGCGGCTGTTTTTTTGTCCCGTTTGCCGTTGGATTGAACCAACGCGCTTTTCTTATCATTTCGCCAAACATATGCTACAATACGGATATATTTTGAATAAAGGGGTAAGAAAACTTGAAACGTCATGACTGGTACGTGCTGATCACCTATATTGCCATGCAGCTGTCCGCTTTTGCCGGCGTGCCGCTTCTATGCGCCCTCGGCGTCGGGTCAAGCGCGAAAACCCCCAGCGAAGCTACAAAAATCGCTTCTGGATATTGGGCGGTCATCAGCTTTTTGACAGCGTTTGTCATTATTTTATGGCTGCTTCGCCGCGCCCGCCCTGAGCGAAACATGCGGCAGATGCCGCTCGCTTCATCGTGGATGTGGGCATTTTTAGGCGTATTTTTGGCGCTTGTCGCCCAAAGCATCGCCGTCAATATCGAATGGCGGCTGCTCGGCATTGAACCAGGATCGGAGAACACAAGACAAATCATTGAGATCATTCGCTTGACACCGCTGCTAGTCATTGTTGCTTCGGCCATCGGCCCGATTTTGGAAGAACTCGTTTTCCGCAAAATCATTTTTGGATCGCTTTATGAAAAATACCGCTTTTGGCCGGCCGCGCTCGCAAGCTCGCTTCTTTTCGCCATCGCCCATATGGAGCTGGAGCATTTGCTTTTGTATACAGCGATCGGTCTGACGTTCGCCTTTTTATATGCGAAAACCGGCCGCATTTTCGTGCCGATGTTCGCCCATGTGGCGATGAACACGTTCGTTGTCGTTGTGCAGATGCTACTGGCTGATGAAATGGAAAAAATGATGCGCCAGCCGGAATTGCCGCTGACGATTTGGGGGGTATGGTTATGACGCGCCACCCTCGACTCTTCTCATTGCCCTATTTCCTTCTAGGTTTGCTGTTTACGTATTTGGCGATCCAAAGCGCGCATGAAACGATTTGGAACGTTTCGACCATCGCCTTGGCGGCGTTGGCGGCTTTTGATTTCGGAACCGCCTTTCGTCTGCTTTTTACCCCGAAGCGATAAAGAAGGTGCCCCAAACGTACGATCGGGACACCTTTTTTTATGATATGCCCATCCGTGCTCCCTCGATCTGTTTCCCGCGAACATCCCCGTCGGCAAGCGGCGATTTTCATCCCCGTCTGGAGGGCAGATCACAAGCTTGCCCATGGACCTTTCCCGTGAAAATGCCGGCCTGACACGGATTTGCATCCCCGGGTGGGGGCAGATCACACCGCCCATGGATCTTTCCCATGAAAATGCCGGACCGGCGCGAGATTTTCACCCTCCAAGTGGAGGGCAGATCACAGCTTGCCCATGGATCTTTCCCGTGAAAATGCCGGACCGGCGCGAGATTTTCCCCCCGAGTGGACGCTGTCCATGGAATTTTTTGTTTAAAAATCGCTTTGGCCGTGCGCCGCTTTACTCGTTGTCTCCTTGTTCCGCCGCTGATCGCGCCTTCCGGTAGCCGATTTTTGCGATCCAAATGCTCCCTTCATACAAAAGCGTAAGCGGAATCATGACGATCACTTGCGACAACACATCGGGCGGCGTGATAATCGCCGCGATAATTAACAGCACCAAATACGCATACTTGCGAACGCGAACAAGAAACTGCGGCGTGATAAGCCCTAAGCGGGTGAAAAACAGCACCACGATCGGCAGCTGAAACACAACGCCAAACGGCAGCACAAGCTGAAGCATAAACTGGAAATATTCGTTAATGCCGATCATTTGCTGGACCCCCAGCTGTTCAGCCAGCTGGTTCATAAATCGAACGACAAATGGAAACAAAACGAAATAGGCAAAGCTGACACCGCCCAAAAAAAGAACAATCGATGCCGGAATATAGCTTAGCGTTACCTTCCGCTCTTTTTCATACAGACCGGGGCTGACAAACGCCCAAATTTGATACAGCAGCACCGGAGACGTCAGCACGGCGGCAATGACAAAAGCAAACTGAAAGTATACTTTGATCGGATCGGTCAGGCGAAAGGCGTTCATGGTCAGCTGCTTTGTCTCAGCCGTTCGTTGCAAATAGATAATGACATCATCGACGAAAAAGAAGCTCGCCGCCAACGCCGCGGCGAAAAAAACGAGCACAATGATCAGCCGCTTTCGCAGTTCACCGAGGTGTTCATACACTGACATCTCTTTGTCATTCATAGTTCCTCATCCCGCCTTATCACCGGTCGGTTTTCGTTTCGTCCTCATCCGCAAGACCCTTGGTGGCGTCTTTGAACTCGCGCAGCGACTCGCCAAACGAACGCCCTAGTTCCGGCAGCTTTTTCGTGCCAAACAACAGCAAAATCAAAACAGCCAGCAATACATATTTCATGAATGATTCTCTCCTTTTGCCGATGGCGATGGATAGTTTTTCAAAAAGTACACAAGCGATTGCAGCTCAATGGCCAAATCGATGTGGTGAACGCGAATATGGTCAGGCACGTTCAGCCGCGCCGGAGTAAAGTTTAAAATTCCTTTAATCCCTTGGGCGACAAGGCGATCGGTCAACGCCTGAGCCGCGGAGGCCGGCACGGTTAAAATAGCGACCGGAATGTCGCCGCGCAGCCGTTCTTCCAGCTCATCGAGATGATAGACGGGCACGCCGCCGACTGTCGTTCCTACTTTTTGCTCATCAACATCGAACGCCATCACAATTTTCGTGTTATTGTTTTTCGAAAAATTATAGTTTAAAAAAGCGGTGCCTAAATTGCCGACTCCAAACAGCGCCACTTCAGTCACTTCATCCTCTTCCAACGTCTGGCGAAAAAACGACAACAAATAATGGACATTATACCCGTATCCTTTTTTGCCGAGCGCGCCAAAATACGAAAAATCGCGGCGGATCGTCGCTGGATCGACTTTCACCGCCTCGCTCAGCTCAGCGGAAGAGACGCGCTGCTTTCCTGATGCATGCAAGTTCTTTAAAAATCGGTAATAAAGCGGCAGCCGCTTAGCCGTCGCTTGCGGAATTTTCGGTTGTTCATTGCTCATTGTCTCATCCCCTAGCTAATCGGTTTTCCGTCGATAATGGCCGGATTTCCCGCCCGTTTTTTCGACCAAATACGTCGGACCGATCGTCATCCCTTTGTCGAGCGCCTTACACATGTCGTATACCGTCAACGCACAAACCGAAACGGCCGTCAGCGCTTCCATTTCCACCCCCGTGCTCCCTTTCGTTTTCACGGTCGCTGTAATGACAAGACGAGGCTCGGTTTCTTCATGCTCCCAAGAAAACGTGAAATCGACGCTCTTTAGCATCAGCGGGTGGCACATCGGGATCAGGTCAGCCGTTTTTTTGGCCGCCATGACCCCTGCCACTTGGGCGACGGCCAGCACATCCCCTTTTTTAATGTCACGGCCTTTGATTTTTTCATAAATTTCTTGGCTGACAGTGACGCTCGTTCGCGCCACCGCGACCCTGACCGTCTCTTCTTTGTCCGTGATATCGACCATCTTCGCGCGTCCCTCTTCATTAAAATGGGTAAACGATGACAAAGCCATCTCCTCCATGTCTACACTATACATGATTTTTCTCCTTCTGTCTTTGACCGTCTGAGCAACATACGTTAAACTATTCCGAGAGGTGAACCGACATGATGATTTTGCAAGTGCGTGGACTCACGAAATATTTTGGCGCTGACCTTATTTTATCGAATATTAAACTAGAAATACAGTCCCGCGACCGCATCGCCCTTGTCGGCCGAAACGGAGCGGGAAAATCGACATTATTAAAAATCATCGCCGGCGAACTATCTTTTGACAGCGGTGAAATCATCAAGCCAAACCATCTCAAAATCGGCTATTTGGCACAACAGAGCGGGTTGGAATCATCACGCTCCATTTGGGAGGAAATGCTCGACGTGTTCGCACCGCTTCAAGCGATGGAACAACAGCTGGCCGCGCTCGGCTCTCAGCTTGGCGATCCCGATGTGCTCGCCGATCCCGTCCGCTATGAAAAAACGCTGAAAATGTACGATGAACTGCAAGAGCAGTATAAGGAACAAGGCGGCTATCAATATGAGGCCGACATTCGTTCCGTCTTGCACGGATTGCAATTTTCTTCATACGATTATCAAACAACACCGGTCTCTTCGTTAAGCGGCGGACAGCGAACACGGCTCGCTCTCGGAAAGCTGCTGTTGTCCAAGCCGGATTTGCTGATTTTAGACGAACCGACCAACCATTTAGACTTGGACACACTCGCTTGGCTGGAACAGTATTTGCAGGCATATCCGGGCGCCCTCTTGCTCGTCTCCCATGACCGATACTTTCTCGACAAAGTTGCCAATCACGTGTACGAGCTGTCCAACGCCAAGCTGCGGACGTACAATGGCAACTACAGCCGCTATCTGGAACTGAAAGCGCAGCAATATGAGCAAGAGCTACAGCGATATGAAAAACAACAGGAAGAAATCGCCCGATTGCAAGAGTTTATTCAGCGCAACATCGCCCGCGCCTCGACGGCCAAGCGGGCGCAAAGCCGGCGAAAACAGCTGGAGAAAATGGAGCGAATGGAACGGCCTGTCGGAGAGGAAAAATCGGCATCATTTTCTTTCACGATCGAACGACCAAGCGGTCAACAAGTGCTCATCGCTGAAGACGTGGCCGTCGGTTACCGGAACGAGCCGGTCATTCGTCATATCAGCTTCCGCATCGCCCGCGGCGAAAGCGTCGCGTTGGTCGGTCCAAACGGCATCGGCAAATCTACACTGTTGAAAGCCATCGCCGGGCAGCTTCCCATTCAGGCCGGACATTTGCGCTACGGCACGAACGTCCAAATCGGATATTATGATCAAGATCAAGCCGACCTGTCGTCCAATAAACGAGTCATTGACGAATTATGGGATGCTTACCCCCTTAAAACAGAAAAAGAAATCCGAACGATACTCGGCAACTTCCTGTTTTCGGGCGATGACGTTTTAAAACCGATCTCAGCGTTGAGCGGCGGGGAAAAGGCGCGCTTGGCGCTCGCGAAGCTGATGCTCCAACAGGCCAATTTTCTCATTCTGGACGAGCCGACCAACCATTTAGACCTCGACAGCAAACAAGTGCTCGAACAGGCATTGATCGACTATCCAGGCACCATTTTGTTCGTCTCCCACGACCGCTATTTCATCAACCGCATCGCTACGAAGGTGCTCGAGCTGTCAAGCGACGGCCTTAGCGAATATTTGGGAGACTATGACTACTATATCGCCAAAAAAGAAGAAATGCGTGAGTTAGCCCGTTTGGATGCCAGCCCAATCGTTCCGAGCAGCAACGAGTCGGCGAAATCTGTTTATGAACAAGAAAAAGAGGAAAAAAGACGCCAGCGTCAACGTCAACGCCGTCTAGCCGAAATCGAAGCAGAAATCACCGCGCTTGAAGAGCAAATCGCCCAAGCCGAACAGCGACTATGCGATCCGTCCGTTTATGACGACTACGAAACAGCACAACAGCTTGTGCAAGAAAACGAGGAGCGAAAGCAGCAAGTGGAAAAACTGCTGGCCGAATGGGAGCAGCTTTATGACTCACCATAACCAACCGCCCGCCGGTTATTTCGGTGGGCGGTTTCAATTAGTCACATTATCCACAAAGAAATCCACAATCCATCCAGTGAAATATAGGTTATTCACCAACTTTTCCACATTATCCACAAAAAACAGTTCGATTTTGTTCAACATCGCTGTGTATTATTTTCCTCATATTCATCCGATTTACGCCATATTTCCACATCATCCACAACCTGTGGATGAAACTATGCACAAATCGGACCACCAGTCTGTCCACCAATCCACCCTTGCCGTCTAAAAAAGAAACGGCGGTTGGCCCGCCGCCAAAACCGCCGATTGTGTCCATCGGTTTGTCCTTCGTTACGTTACGCCAACGGCAAGCTTGGATCGGCGTTCAACGCCAAATCTGACCGCCTGCCTTGCCAGTACAACATCGTGCCCGCGGCCGCAATCATCGCCGCATTATCGGTACATAACGATAACGGTGGAATAACCAGCTCCACACCGGGGAGCTCCTGCCTCATTCGCTCCCCTAATGCAGTCCGCAACCCGCGGTTGGCCGCCACTCCACCAGCGAGCAACACTTGCCGGACGCGATATTGTTTGGCTGCTTGTAAAGTCTTTGTCGTCAACACTTCAACTACGCTGGCTTGAAAACTGGCTGCCATCTGCTTCGGATCGATCTCCTCGCCGCGCTGTTTAGCACGATGAAGCGTATTCAACACCGCCGATTTTAAGCCGCTGAAACTGAAATCATACGATCCTTCCTCAAGCCATGCCCGCGGCAAGTCAATGGTCGGCTCTCCTTCTTGGGCCAACCGGTCAATGTGCGGCCCTCCCGGATACGGAAGCCCCAAAGCGCGAGCCACCTTGTCATACGCCTCACCGGCGGCGTCATCTCGCGTTTCACCAATCACCTTGAATTTGACGTGTTCTTCCATGTAAACGAGCTCTGTATGCCCTCCGGAAACGACCAGAGCCAAGAGCGGAAATTTCATTTCCGACACGAGCTGATTGGCATAAATATGCCCAGCGATATGATGCACGCCGACAAGCGGAATGCCGTGAGCAAACGCCAACGCTTTCGCCGCGTTCACTCCGACAAGAAGCGCCCCGACAAGCCCTGGCCCCGCTGTCACAGCGATAGCCTGAAGGTCGGAAAATGACACTTTCGCCTGCTGCATCGCCTCTTCAATCACGAGCGTAATTTGCTCCACATGATGGCGCGAGGCGATCTCAGGAACGACGCCGCCAAACCGCCGATGACTTTCCATCTGTGAAGCGACCACATTGGACAGAATGGCTCTTCCGTTTTTAACAACCGCGGCGGCAGTCTCGTCGCAGCTTGTTTCAATCCCTAATACATACACATCTTCATTCATGTAGCTTCACCCACATCACCAACGCATCCTCAAAATTATCGGGATAATATCGTTTTCGAATACCGCCGTTGCGAAACCCGAGTTTCCGATATAACGATTGAGCGACATGATTGGACACACGCACTTCCAGCGTCATCGTCACTGCCCCTTGTCGCCTCGCCAGATCCATCAGACAACGCATCAACGCCTCACCAAGTTTTTGGCCACGAAATTCGGGAAGAACAGCAACATTCGTGACGTGCGCTTCATCAATGACCAACCACATCCCAGCATAGCCAATGATTCGCCCTCGATGCACCATTACAATATAGAGAGCGTAGCGGTTGTACATCAACTCATGATAAAACGACTCCCGACTCCAAGGCGCGGTAAACGATGCCCGCTCCACCTGCACAACTTTATCAATATCATGAATGGTCATTGGCCGAAATTGTACATCGATCCCCATCGTTTCGTTCCCCTTTTTGTTTTGCGAGCCATTTCACCTCCGCTTCAGCCAGGCGGAGGTAATCTGGCACAAACGTATGGGCATTTCTACGCTCTTTTTCTTTACCGAGCATCACCAGCTCGCTCGGGCGCGGCAACGCCAATGACGGAGGAGCCATATGGGCCCGCCCACCTAGGACGCGCTGAAACAGCTCGTGATATAACAGCACATCCGCACCAATGAACAATACGTCCTCTCCCCGCTCTCCTAGTCGCCGCGCCCACTCATCCGCCACCACAAGTTGATCCGGTTCAAGCTGGCGAAGCACACTCCCGTCGCTGTGATAAAGCCCAGTATAAATGTGCCCACGCCGCGCATCAAACAATGGGACAATCAAACCGGAGAAGCAACGGCCGTTGGCGGCGAGCACTTCAAGGCTCGACACACCGGCGATCGGAATACCGAGCGACCAAGCGAGCGTTTTCGCAATCGTCACGCCAATTCGTACTCCTGTATAAGACCCGGGCCCTTTGGCCACTACGATCAAATCAAGGTCTTTCGGGGCCATCCCACACTGGCGAAACAGCGATTCGATAGCCGGCATCGCACGGAGCGAATGATCTTTTTTCACATTCGTGATCCATTCACCCTTCACAACATTTCCATCCGCCAAAGCAAGACCAAGTGGTGTGTTTGATGTATCAATCCCTAATACTTTCATGCGCCAAAAATCTCCTCGCATAACTGTTCATAGCGTTGTCCCAGCGGCTCAAAACGAAGCAGCCGTTCATCCCCACCGCGGTCAAGCAAATACACCGTCAGACGTTCGGCCGGAAGCTGGCCAGCAATCAAGTGCGCCCACTCCACAACCGTAATCCCGTCACCGCCAAAGTATTCATCAAAGCCAAGATCCTCCCATTCATCCTCAAGACGGTACACATCCATATGGTAAAGGGGCAATCGGCCTTCGTACTGCTTGATGATGGTAAACGTTGGACTGTTGACGTTTTGCTGGATGCCTAATCCTTCAGCCAATCCTTTCGTAAATGTCGTCTTTCCCGCACCGAGGTCGCCCTCAAGCGCAATCACCATTCCCGGTTCAAGGCGTTCTGCAAGACGACGGGCGACCGCTTTCGTTTCTTCAGAAGAATGTACAAGCAGCTCGACATGCTTCATTCTGTTCCACCTTATTCCATTTTATCATCTTCACTCTCGCTTTTGAAATTGTACCATAAGAAAATGCTGCATCGCTACTTTCAACCCCAAGGACGGCATACCAGCATAAAGAAAGAAAAGAAAAAGGACGATCCACAAGCCATTTCCATTTAACTGGCCGCTGGATCGTCCACGTCTAGAGATTATTTCAGAAAAGAAAAAAGGCAATTAGGCGTGTCGCTACTCCCTGGTGAATTTGATTGCCTAGCAGCGACCTACTCTTGCAGGGGCGCTGGCCCCAACTACCATCGGCGCTGGAGGGCTTAACTTCCGTGTTCGGGATGGGAACGGGTGTTTCCCCTCCGCTATCACCACTAGGCAAGCGATTCCGTTTTTCATGAATCATTATACCAGAAAATCAATTCCTGTCAAGAAGGAACGCATTCCTTCAAAACTAGATAACCGTCGGAAGAAGCCGCGTTTCGTACTGTCTAGCTCCGGCCGCCATCGGCTCGCGACGCTTCGGTCCTGCTGTGGCGGCATAGCCTCCTCGCAGACCCTCCAGCGCATTTCGCCGATCAGCAGGCGGCCTGCGCTTTTCTAGGTTAAGCCCTCGATCGATTAGTATCCGTCAGCTCCACGTGTCGCCACGCTTCCACCTCGGACCTATCGACCTCGTCATCTTCGAGGGATCTTACTCGCCTAACGCGATGGGAAATCTCATCTTGAGGGGGGCTTCACGCTTAGATGCTTTCAGCGCTTATCCCGTCCGCACATAGCTACCCAGCGGTGCCCCTGGCGGGACAACTGGTACACCAGCGGTGCGTCCATCCCGGTCCTCTCGTACTAAGGACAGCTCCTCGCAAATTTCCTACGCCCGCGACGGATAGGGACCGAACTGTCTCACGACGTTCTGAACCCAGCTCGCGTACCGCTTTAATGGGCGAACAGCCCAACCCTTGGGACCGACTACAGCCCCAGGATGCGATGAGCCGACATCGAGGTGCCAAACCTCCCCGTCGATGTGGACTCTTGGGGGAGATCAGCCTGTTATCCCCGGGGTAGCTTTTATCCGTTGAGCGATGGCCCTTCCATGCGGAACCACCGGATCACTAAGCCCGACTTTCGTCCCTGCTCGACCTGTCCGTCTCGCAGTCAAGCTCCCTTGTGCCTTTGCACTCTCCGAATGATTTCCAACCATTCTGAGGGAACCTTTGGGCGCCTCCGTTACCTTTTGGGAGGCGACCGCCCCAGTCAAACTGCCCACCTGACACTGTCTCCCACCCCGCTAAGGGGTGCGGGTTAGAATTTCAATACCGCCAGGGTGGTATCCCACCGGCGCCTCCACCGAAGCTGGCGCTCCGGCTTCTCAGGCTCCCACCTATCCTGTACAAGCGATACCAAAATTCCATATCAGGCTGCAGTAAAGCTCCACGGGGTCTTTCCGTCCTGTCGCGGGAAACCTGCATCTTCACAGGTAGTATAATTTCACCGGGTCTCTCGTTGAGACAGCGCCCAAGTCGTTACACCTTTCGTGCGGGTCGGAACTTACCCGACAAGGAATTTCGCTACCTTAGGACCGTTATAGTTACGGCCGCCGTTTACTGGGGCTTCGGTTCGCACCTTCGCTTCCGCTCAGCGCTCCCCTTAACCTTCCAGCACCGGGCAGGTGTCAGCCCCTATACGTCGCCTTTCGGCTTCGCAGAGACCTGTGTTTTTGATAAACAGTCGCTTGGGCCTTTTCACTGCGGCTCTTCCAGGCTCTTCACCCGAAAGAGCACCCCTTCTCCCGAAGTTACGGGGTCATTTTGCCGAGTTCCTTAACGAGAGTTCTCCCGCGCGCCTGAGGATTCTCTCCTCGCCTACCTGTGTCGGTTTGCGGTACGGGCACCTCTTCCCTCGCTAGAGGCTTTTCTTGGCAGTGTGAAATCGGGGACTTCCGGATGACTCCGTCGCCATCACAG
>NZ_CP150194.1:157500-262500 GCF_037966255.1 Geobacillus sp. FSL W8-0026 | reverse complement strand
AACGATGTCCCTTCCTCTGCTAGCTGATCCAAGGATGCCGAGTGCGTCGAGGCAACTCGCAGTCAACTCGAAGATATATGGCTTGTTGTTGAGCTAATGAGCATGATAGGCCCTAAGCGAACAGCTTAGGTATGTATGAAAGAAGAATGGCTGGGCCAGCTGGATTCGAACCAGCGCATCACGGAGTCAAAGTCCGTTGCCTTACCGCTTGGCTATGGCCCAGCGAACTATTATGTTGTAATGGCGGTCCCGACGGGACTCGAACCCGCGATCTCCTGCGTGACAGGCAGGCATGTTAACCACTACACTACGGGACCGTGAATTCGCGGGAATCCCCGCGCTGCAAGTGACCCGTACGGGATTCGAACCCGTGTTACCGCCGTGAAAGGGCGGTGTCTTAACCACTTGACCAACGGGCCATGCAAATATGAGAAGTGGCGGAGAAGGCGGGATTTGAACCCGCGCGCCGTAAAGCCACGACCTAACGGTTTAGCAAACCGTCCCCTTCAGCCACTTGGGTACTTCTCCAAACAGATGGCTCCGCAAGTAGGATTCGAACCTACGACCTACCGGTTAACAGCCGGTTGCTCTACCGCTGAGCTATTGCGGAATAGTAGTCAAGAAACCTGTTCAAAACTTGCCCTGTTCCTTCCTCTCCAAGCATATCCAAGAAAGCTTAATACGTTAGGGTCACGCAAAGCATATTCGATGATGCGTAGGCTCATCGCTAGGCTGTTGTTTAATGATCACCGAAAGCGTTTCGAGCTCGCCTCGTTCTTTTCCAAGCAAACTCCGATGCCCCAACGATGTTCTTCACAAACTGACATTGTTTATTATATTGAGCAGTTTTTGATTTGTCAATATACTGTCGGGAAAAATCACTGATCGCCATTCGGCGACGGCTTTTATAATTTAGCATAGGATATTTAGGTTGTCAACCTTTTTTGAAAAGATTTTGCGCAGCTCACGAGCGCGCGCTTTGGACGAGCTCGAGTCGGCCGCGGCACCGACCGCAGACATAGCGGTCGGTGTTGATGCGTTTTTTGCGCTTGTAAGCTAAGCCGCACGATGTGCAGATGTATGTATGGATCACCTTGGCCGTTTTTGCTTTTTGTTCGAGCGGGCGGCAATAACGAGGGGCCCCGACTTTGGCCAACAGCTCGCGGAAGTCGCGGTCGCGATGGCGGTAGCCTTTCCCTTCCAGATGAAGATGGTAATGACATAGTTCATGTTTGATGATGGCAATGAGCTCTTCTTCGCCAAATCGGTCATAATGTTTTTTGTTCAGTTCAATGTTGTGCGTTTGCAACACGTAGCGCCCGCCGACCGTGCGAAGTCTTGGATTGAAGGAGGCGGTGTGGCGAAACGGTTTGCCAAATGCGCTTAGGGAAACTTCCTCCACGAGTGCTTGCAACTGTTTCTGATCCATTGGCAGGCGCCCCCTTTATGTTTTTGGCACAGGACAATGCCCAGATACATACATTATATACTACCTTTCCGTTGGTAGGGAGGTGACCGTTTTGCCTACATGGCTGAAAAACCAGATGAGACGAGCCTATTATGAGAAAAACCGCGATCAAATTAAGCTGTTAAACCAATGCTGGTTTTTTTATCGGAGAAAGCACTGCTCATGAAGCAGTGCTTCTCGCTTCACTTTTCTGGTGCTACCATCGATAAGGAAATTCTCCCTTTCGCCACGTCGACATGCTCGACCCACACTTTGACGACATCGCCGACGGAAACGACATCGAGCGGATGGCGCACGTATTGTTTGCTAAGTTTGGAAATGTGAACTAGACCGTCCTGTTTGACCCCGATGTCGACAAAGGCGCCGAAATCCACGACATTGCGCACTGTACCTTCAAGTTCCATGCCCGGTTGCAAGTCTTCCATTTTCAAAACGTCCTTGCGAAGCAGCGGCTTGGGTAGCTCATCGCGCGGGTCGCGCTCCGGACGGCATAAGGCGTCGATGATATCGCGCAACGTTAGTTCGCCGATGCCAAGTTCAGCTGCCGTTGCTTCGATGTCGATGGCTTGCAGCGCTTGGCGCAGTTCGCTGCTGCCAATGGCGTCGGTGGTAAATCCGGCCGTGTGCAAAAGCCGTTTTGCTTCCGCGTACCGCTCAGGGTGAATCGGCGTGCGGTCGAGCGGTTCTTCACCATCGAGAATGCGCAAAAAGCCGATGCATTGCTCGTACGTTTTCGCCCCAAGCCGCGGGATCGCTCTCAGCTCTTCACGGCTGCGGAATTTTCCTTGTTCTTCGCGGCGCTTGACGATGTTTTCGGCCACCGTTTTCGTCAGCCCTGACACGTAGTGAAGCAATGAAACGGACGCCGTGTTCACGTTGACGCCCACTTGGTTGACCACCGTCTCCACGACGAACTGAAGCGATTCGGCCAGCTTTTTCTGCGACACATCATGCTGGTACTGGCCGACCCCGACCGATTTCGGATCGATTTTTACCAATTCGGCCAGCGGATCTTGAACGCGGCGAGCGATGGAAACGGCACTCCGCTCTTCCACTTGCAAATCCGGGAATTCGGCGCGCGCAAGGTCGGAAGCGGAATAGACACTCGCCCCCGCCTCGTTGACGATGACATAAAAGATGTCCCGCTCCACTTCCTTCAGCACGTCGGCGACAAACTGCTCTGTTTCCCTTGATGCCGTTCCGTTGCCGATGGCGATCATGTCCACATGATAGTCAGCAAGCAAACGCAGAAGCTTTGCTCGCGCTTCTTCTTTCCGTTCTTGAGGCGGGTGCGGGTACATGACATCGATGCAGAGCAGCTTCCCCGTTTCATCGACGATAGCGAGTTTACATCCCGTGCGATAGGCCGGATCGATGCCAAGGACCGTTTTTCCTTTTAGCGGCGGCTGGAGAAGCAGCTTGCGCAAGTTTTCGGCAAAAATATGAATGGCCCGTTCCTCGGCCTTTTCCGTCAGCTCGTTGCGGATCTCGCGTTCGATGGCGGGTTCAAGCAGCCGCTTGTACCCGTCTTCCACCGCTTCCGCCACCAGCGCGGCGGCCGGAGAGGACGGATGGGTGACCGTTTTTCGCTGCAAATAGCGAACGATCTCCTCGACCGGCGCCTTGATCGAGACGCGCAGCACGCCTTCTTTTTCACCGCGGTTTAACGCTAACACACGGTGCGGAACTATTTTGCCGACAGGCTCTTCGTAATCATAATACATTTCATACACGCGCTTCTCGTCCTTTTCCGGCGCTTTGGCGGCCGAAGCGATCGTTCCTTTCCGCCATGTTTGCTCGCGTATCCATTGACGGAAGCCAGCATCATCGGCTACTCGTTCAGCGATAATGTCTTTCGCCCCTTGCAGCGCCTCACTAGCAGTCGCCACCCCTTTTTCAACATCAACGAACGCTTCCGCCTGCGCATCAGGCGTTGGGGACGGGGGGCAGGAAAGAAGCCAATCGGCAAGCGGCTCGAGCCCTTTTTCCTTGGCGATCGTTGCTTTCGTGCGCCGTTTTTGTCGGTAAGGGCGATACAGATCTTCGACTTGCTGCAGCTTCGTCGCCGCCATAATCTCGTTTTTTAACTCTTCCGTCAATTTCCCCTGCTCATCGATTAAGCGAATGACTTCTTCTTTGCGCTGTTCTAAATGCTGCAAGTACTCCCAGCGCTCAAGCACATCACGAATTTGCACCTCATCAAGCGCCCCGGTCATTTCTTTCCGGTAACGGGCGATAAACGGGATCGTGTTTCCTTCCTGGTGAAGCGTGATGACATTTTTAACGTGTGGCGCTGCCAGTTTCTGCTCGGCAGCAATCAGCGAAATGAGTTGCTGTTCAGTGGTCAAACGCTTCCCTCCTTTTATGTATAGAGAAACTCTAGCCGATGCACATGATAGCGATTGGCGATGTACTTCCCCCTTTATTATGTATGGAGAAACCGCGGGCTTCTCCATTCGCGGTGACAAAAAAAAGAGCTACTCAATCCGCAGCTTCTTGGTCAACTTCATATATACATAGAAGGACAGATCGCGATGGGAGCCCGATCTGCCCATCTCATCCACAGACCATTATCCAAGACCGATGCCGCACGTCAACGCCGCTTTCCCTCATCTTATTGGCCACAAAAACGCGTTGCGGTGGCAAGGCAACGAAGCTCAAAAGTCAATCAGCCCTAAACTGATTTGCAACGCTTCATCGACTTTATCCATCATTTCGTCATCCAAATGGGTGATTTTATCGGTCAGCCGTTGCTTATCGATCGTACGGATTTGCTCAAGCAAAATGACGGAATCGCGTTCAAACCCGTAACGCTTCGCGTCAATCTCCACATGCGTCGGCAATTTTGCCTTTTGAATTTGCGCCGTGATTGCCGCAACAATTACCGTTGGACTGAAGCGGTTGCCGATGTCATTTTGAATGACCAAGACGGGACGCACGCCGCCCTGCTCTGAGCCAACAACCGGGGAAAGGTCCGCAAAATACACGTCGCCACGTTTGACAATCAAAGCATTACCCCCCGCTAACTAAGCGTTCAACGGTGTGGTCGGCCTCGTATTCAGCATGAAACGCTTCAGAAGCGATAGATAAATTGATTTTTGCCATTTCCATGTAGCCTCGTCTCATCGCCTCGCGAATTTGCCGTTTTTTCCGCTCACGAATATACATTTTTGTCGCCTGATAAATCAGTTCATTGCGGTTGCCATTTTCCTGTTTGACAAGCACATCCAGCTCCGTCACCAGCGATTGCGGCAAGCGAACGATGATTTCCGTTGTTGCGCCCGATTCCGACACGAATATACACCTCCACGAACTGCAGCCATTCATTGCTTCCACTTCATGATACCATTAAACAACGGCGCTGCAAAGTCATTTCTTCGTTTTCTATCCTTTGTCTCCCGAAGCAAATTATGCATTCGTTCCCACGCGACCAACGGCATTTCTCACTTCCATTATACGCTTATTTCGGAAAAAAATACGGGGCACCCGATAGCTGATCAGGCAAGGCACCTCATAGTTGATCGTATCCAGATGGCGAGCGACGTCATCGACGGAAATGACTTCGTCCCCTTGGCGGCCGATCAACGTCACCTTCGTGCCGACCGGCAGCGACCCCGGGAGACGGATCATGCATTGGTCCATACAAACGCGGCCGACAATCGGCGCTTTTTTGCCGTCAACTAGCACATGAAAATGCTCTAGGCGGCGCAGCCAGCCATCGGCATAGCCGATCGGGATCGTGCCGATCCACTCTTCCGCTTGCGCCGTATACGTCGCTCCGTAGCTCACCTTTTCCCCCGGTTGCAGCTTTTTCACATGCACAAGGCGGCTATGGAGCGAGAACGCCTCCTTGAGCTCGTACGGGAGCAGCGGCTTGATGCTTGGCGATGGGGCGAGCCCGTACATCGAAATGCCGAAGCGGACCATATTGAACGCTCGATCAGGAAAGCGGAGCGTCGCGGCGCTATTGGCGCAATGAACGAGGGGCGGCCGAAACGGCAGCCACTCAAGCATCGATAAGAAACGATCGTACTGATACGAAAAATAGTCCGTATTGATTTCGTCGGCCGTCGCAAAATGTGTGTAAACTCCCTCAAGGATGAAATGCGGATGGCGTTCGATCAGCGCCGCCATTTGCTTCGTCTCCCGTTCATCCTTGACGCCAAGCCGTCCCATTCCCGTATCCATCTTTAAATGAAAATGAACCGGGGCAGAACCTTGATACAGCGCTGCTGCTTTTTCCAACCAATCCAAACGGAACACGGTGAGAGCAATGCGGTGTTCCGCAGCAAGGCTCACATCTTCGGGGCGAGACGCTCCGAGCACTAAAATAGGGGCGGCGAGGCCCTTTTTCCTTAGCGCGAGCGCCTCATCCAAAAAAGCGACAGCTAGGTAAGAGGCGCCGGCCTCCAGCGCGGTGTTCGCCACTTCAGCATCACCGTGCCCGTAAGCGTTTGCCTTGACGACCGCCATAATGTTCGTGCCCGTTGGCAAAAAACGGCGCAGATTGGCGACGTTGTCATAGATGGCGTCCAAATCGATTTCCGCCCATGTATCGCGATGAAAGTCGTCCATCCTTCTCTCGCTGCCTTTCCCTTAATAGCCGTTTTGTAAGCGTTTCAACGATTCTTAATCCTTTTTTAGTTTATCACGTTCTCCAAAAAGAAGGAATAGGAGGAGCCGCGAAAAAACGGCCTGCACGGAGGAAAATGTTGCAAAGGGCCGCTCCTTTCCCATTGCCTAGGGAGCGCAAACGATTCCCATCCTCTCTTGTTTCATTCCGTCCTCTCCTTGAACGGCCTTTCACCCTAGAAGGCCCGATTCCGGCCTAAGAGGCTGGCGATTGACTCGCGCAACCGCTTCTCGGAATCATTTCTCAAGTAGAGAAAACTTGCTGCAGCAGCCGCTATGTTCACGCGTTCCATCGCCGATTAAGGCCAACAGCGGTTTTTCACCAACGTTCTAAAAGGCTGGTGAAAAAACGGTTGTTTCTCTTGAACAATAGGGGAGCGTTTGCAAGCCGATCGATCTTGGATGGGACAGGGCTTTTCTATTTGAGTAACGAGGCTGGTAAGCGGCCTGTTTCCTTAAATCACCGCCCTTCTAAACCGCGGGCTGGAAAATAACAACAAGGCGGCCCCACGCCCGAAGCGGGGAATCCGCCTTTTCCAATGCCTCTATTTGGCTGCTTTTTCTTGCACCGAGCTGGCGACCATGATCATTTCTTCCGGCGTCAAATCGTCTGAAGCCAATGTAAATTCCACTCCATTATACGACCAAGTTAACGTCCTGTCGGTGAGAGCGCCGACCGTGAATCCTAAATCAACAGGATCGCCGTTAATGAGCACCGGCGTGCTTGTCGCCGGGAGCACTTCCGCTTTTTCTTGCACGAGGGTAAACGATTTTTGGCCGCCGAATGTCATAATCACCCGTGTGCCGTTTTCGTTTTTGATTTCTTTTTCTTCCAGCGCTTGAACGCCTTGCGGAAGGCGGCTTGGATACATCACGGCCATCCCTTGTCCGCTGCCCTCAGCCATCGTTGGTACTTCGAGGCGCGCCCCGGTCATATTTTTGGACGTATCAAACGCATCATCATCAAACGTTTTGTTGAATTCGACGTTCGAAAATTCCACGGTCAACAGCGCTTTTCGATCCGTGTCCATCACCTTGACCGAAACAGGTGCCAAATCTTTTTTGCGCAATGTAATTTCTTGTGTTGGAACGACCTGACTGTTTGGATAGTTCGTTTTCGTTTCGAACACGTAGTAGTCCTTCGTTGCCTTAAACTTCGCCTTCGAGTCGCTTAAAATGTCTTTGACGAGCGATTCGTACAAATAGGCTTGGCTGCTGTTTTTCGGCCAATCGCTGACAAACTTAAAACTTTTGTTGAGGGCGGGCGTAAAGACGAACACCCCTTCGTCGTTGCGCAAAATCATTTGGCTTTGCCCTTTGTCGGCGTTTTTCAAACTGACGCGGTAATACGCCGGCTGCTTATGCCATACTTCTACATGATATACTTGCGGCTTGGCCCCCGTGCGGAACGTCATTTTCGCTTCCGCTTGATAGCTCGTCATCTCTTCCATCTTTTCATCGAGCGCTTTCAGCACTTCCTCCTGTGATTTCGACCCGCAGCCAGCCAAAGCAAACAAAAAGATGATGCCGGCGAATGCCAAAAGGACTTTTTTGCCCATCGCTTCAACCCCTTTGCCTCATAGATCGGTTTCTGTCCATGCACTACAATATATGAGACAAAGTCCGGGAATATGCAGACTAGCCATGGCAAGCATCGAGCGGCTGGCCCGGTCTGAGACGCTCAATGATCACTTGGGCGACCGCGTAGTCGCGGCTGTGCGAAATGGACAAGTGCACCGCCTCACCGTCGCGGCGGGCGAGAATCCCCGGTTTCCCATTCTCATCGCAAACGATCTCGATATCGCGAAAGGACACCTTCTTGCCAATCCCCGTCCCAAGCGCTTTGGCATACGCTTCTTTCGCCGCAAACCGACCGGCGAGAAATTCCGTCTGCCGCGCGGTCGGCAACGCATCAAACTGCGCCTTTTCGCGCGGCGTCAAAATGCGCTCGGCGAATTTACGGCTGCGCTCAAGGAGCGACCGGATCCGTTCCAGCTCGACAATATCAATGCCGATGCCGATGATCATCGCCTTCCCTCCTCTTCTTTCTTTGGACAAATGTTTTCATGACGCGTCGCATAAAATGGTTTCATAGAAATGCCATTTCATTTTCACTAAGAAGGGAGACAAATCCGTGTTTCTTCCCGCAAACGATAGTCGCACATTGATCCGCCTTTGCCCGGCCGTTGCCGCGCTGCTGTGCGCCCATATCGCGCTATGGCTGCTGTTCGCCCTGCCCATCGCAACGCTCGAACCGGTTTGGCAGTATACCGTCGGAACAAACGGCGCCATTCTCCGTGGAGAATATTGGCGGCTTGTCAGCCCGATCGTGCTGCACCGCGATTTCAGCCATATGGCAGCCAACAGCCTTTCGTTGTACGTATGCGGTCCATGGCTGGAACGCGCGCTCGGAACGAGACGATTTTTCGCCCTTTACCTCGCGGGCGGCATCGGCGCGAATATCGCCACCGTCTTGTTCATGCCGCCAATGTATACACACGTCGGGGCATCGGGTGCCATTTTCGCTTTATTTGGCATGTATAGCTATCTCGCTTTGTTTCGCCGCGAGGCAATCGCCCCCCGATATGCCCAGCTGCTGCTGGCCGTCATCGCTGTGAATCTGGCGCTTGCTTTGACAAGGCCCAACGGAAATTTGCTGGCCCATTTGTTCGGCTTCACCACCGGCGGGCTGCTCGCCCCGTTTTTGGCTGTCCGCCTTGACCCACCGCCCCTCCTTTGGCTCCATACGCCGAAACGAAATCGTCTTTTTTGATCGTGTTCACCAACAGAGCGCCACCTCGGACGGGGGAAAAGCGCTCGAAGAACGCGGCGGTTTCCGGCCACGGGCATAGAAAAACGGCGCTTAATGCGCCGTCATCCGCCGTTTTTTCGTCCGGCTGCGCGTCGAGCTGTCCGGGCGACCGCCTCGCTTTTTCTCCCGTTTGACCGCCAAAGGCGGCTCTTCCGTCAGCTTCACCGGCGTCGTGTCCGGTTCGCGCGTCAACATTTTCAAACAAGCGGCGACGATCGTCACCGAATCGTGCTCCTCAAGCAACTCTTCCGCCGCCCGTTTGTAAAACGATAAGTTTTCGGTTTCAACAACGTTCAACAGCCGTTCAATGGCAACGCGCTGTTGGCCCTCGAGCGCCTCATCGAGCGTCGGCGGCTTCATGCGCTCCATTTTCCGCTTCGTCGTCCGTTCAATATGGTGAAGCTGTCCGATTTCCCGCGGCGTGACAAACGTCATCGCCATCCCGGTCTTGCCTGCGCGCCCGGTGCGCCCGATTCGGTGAACGTAGCTTTCCGGGTCTTGCGGAATGTCAAAGTTGTACACGTGCGTGACGCCGGAAATATCGAGCCCGCGCGCCGCCACATCGGTCGCGACCAAAATTTCAATCGTTCCTTCCTTAAACTTGCGCAGCACCGACAGCCGCTTCGCTTGGCTTAAATCGCCGTGAATGCCTTCCGCCGCATAGCCGCGCAAGTTGAGCGCTTCGGCGAGCTCGTCAACGCGCCGTTTCGTGCGGCCAAACACGATCGCCAGCTCCGGCGCTTGAATATCCAGAAGCCGCGTCAAAATGTCAAATTTCTTTTTCTCGTGCACTTCCAAATAGTATTGCTGGATGTTCGGCACGGTCATTTCTTTTGCTTTCACTTTGACGAGCTCCGGTTCGTTCATGAACCGCTCGGCAATACGGCGGATCGGATCCGGCATCGTCGCCGAAAACAGCAGCGTCTGCCGCTCGGTCGGCACATGGCTTAAAATCGCCTCGATATCTTCAATAAAGCCCATGTTGAGCATTTCATCCGCCTCGTCAAGCACGACCGTATGCACGTGATCGAGGCGCAGCGTTCCGCGCTGAATATGATCGATGATGCGGCCCGGCGTGCCGACGATGACGTGTGGATGCTTTTTCAAGGCGCGAATTTGCCGTTCAATATCTTGGCCGCCGTAAATCGGCAAAACGCGCACCCGCTTGACGGCGCCGATTTTATACAGTTCTTCTGACACTTGGATGGCCAGCTCGCGCGTCGGTGCGACGACGAGCGCCTGGATGGCGCCGTTTTTCACGTCCACTTTTTCCACGATCGGAATGCCAAACGCCGCCGTCTTCCCCGTTCCGGTTTGCGCTTGGCCGATCACGTCTTTATTTTGCAGGCTGAGCGGGATCGTTTTCGCTTGAATCGGGGTCGTTTCTTCAAATCCCATTCGCTCAATGGCTTTCATGACTTCTTGGCTTAATCCTAATTCTTGAAATGTCGTCAATGTTATTCAAACTCCCTTAATCCAAAATCGTCCCTTTTGTTCGTGAGAAAGGTTTGACAGTTATCATACCATGTTATGCAGCGATTTGCAATGTTGGGCGTCCGCGGCGGGCAAAAATGTTCCCCCCCTCGGGTCGATGAATGCAGCGGGCGATGCTATAACAGGCGCAGCGGGCGAAGGTCACAAAAGCGGTCGATGAGACTTACAGCCACGCCCCCCTGCTCTTCATTTCTTTGCGCCGACTCGGCGCTACTCCCAACAGCCAAGCAGCTCTTCCAATTTCATGCCGCGCGATGCTTTCAACAACACAATATCATCCGGAGAGGCAATCGATAGCACGGCCTCGGCCAGTGCCGTCTTATCGTCAAACGCCGTTACACGTCCTTGGCCAAAAAACGGCGCGGCGGCCTTGGCAATATGGCGCGCCAACGGTCCGTAAGTGAACACATAATCCACCATTTGCGGCCGCAGCATTTCCCCGATTTCTCGGTGGAACGCAACTTCTTGGTCGCCGAGTTCGAGCATATCGCCCAATACCGCGATTTTGTGCCGATAACCATCCAGTTCTCCAAGCAGCAGCAACGCAGCGCGCATCGATGTCGGGCTGGCGTTGTAAGCGTCATTAATCACTGTAAAGCCGCGTTTCGTTCTCACTACTTCCGTACGCATGCGCGTCACTTGCAAACGGGAGAGAGCGGCGTCAATCTCCTCCCAGCTGATGTCAAAAAAGCGGGCCACGGCAATGGCAGCGAGCGCATTGTATACGTGATGTTTCCCCAATACCGGCATAAACAGCGTCCGGCCGGGGAGGGCGTTCACCGCGAATGACGTGCCCCCCGCTTCGATGCGCACCGCTGTCGGATAATAATCGTTTTCCTCGCTCTCCCCAAACGTGACGACGTGACGGGGCAGCGGCAAATGCGGCACCCGTTCGGCTAAAAGCGGCTCATCGCCGTGATAAACGAACAACCCATCGCGATGCAAACCGGCGACAATTTCGAGTTTCGCCTTGGCGATTCCTTCTCGCGACCCAAGCTCTTGCAAGTGCGCTTCACCGATGTTCGTGATGACGGCGGCGTTCGGCCGAGCGATCATCGTAAGCCGCTCAATTTCGCCAAACCCGCTCATTCCCATCTCCACGACGGCGATGTCTGTCCCTTCCTCCAGGGCAAGCAGCGTGAGCGGCACACCGATATGATTGTTCAAGTTCCCTTCCGTTTTTTGCACGCGATAGCGGGTCGAAAGCAAAGCGGCAAGCATGTCTTTCGTCGTCGTTTTGCCGTTGCTGCCGGTGACGCCGACTACGTGTAGACCGAGCTGTTCGCGATAGCGGGCAGCAAGCCGTTGCAGCGCCGTCAATGTATCGTCGACAACGATGACCGGAACCCCTTCCGGCGGCTCCCCCTCCGCTGCCGTCCATAAGACGGCGGCCGCTCCCTTCTGCACCGCTTCTTTCACAAACGCGTGGCCGTTAAACGTCTTGCCGCGCAACGGGACGTACAAATTGCCGGCCGCAATCGTCCTCGTGTCGGTCGATACCCCAGAGGCGACAATGTCTTCCCACTCTGGCTGGGGACAACGGCCGCCGGTCATCGCGGCAATCTCTCGCACCGTCCGTTTCATCATCGGCTCTCACCCTCTTTTTCGTTCCAATGTGTATGAAATCGTCTGTTTTTCTTGATGCCGTTCCAACGCCAGCGCAATGAGGCGCTCGATCAGCTCCGGATATGACACGCCGCTATGCTTCCAAAGGAGCGGGAACATGCTGTATGGCGTAAATCCCGGCATCGTATTGACTTCGTTAATGTACACCGTGCCGTTCTCAGCAAGGAAAAAGTCAACGCGTGCGAGCCCGGATAAATCAAGGGCCCGAAACGCCGTTAACGCCATCGACCGGATCGTTTCATACTGTTCCTCCGTCACAGCGGCGGGAATAATCAGCTCCGTTTGCCCATCTTCATACTTCGCTTCATAATCATAAAATTCCTTTTTCGGCACAATTTCTCCGACAACGGAACAAACCGGCTCGTCGTTCCCGATCACGCCAATCTCAATTTCTCGGCCGACAATGGCTTCCTCAATAATAATTTTCCGATCATACGTAAACGCCTCAGCAAACGCCGTTTTTAACTCATCGCGCCGCTTGCACTTCGAAATACCGACGCTCGAACCGGCGTTGGCCGGCTTGACAAAGCACGGATAGCCGAGCGCCTGTTCAACCCGGTCATACACCGCCTCGCCGCCTTGGTTCCATTCGTATTTTGTCACTGCCACATACTTCGCTTGGCGCAGCCCAGCTTGGGCAAACAAGTTTTTCATCACCACTTTATCCATCCCGACGGCAGAGGCGAGCACCCCATTGCCGACGTACGGAAGGTTGAGCATTTCCAGCAGCCCTTGCACCGTTCCGTCTTCGCCGTTTGGTCCGTGCAAAAGCGGGAAAATGACATCGATCGCTTCCTCTTGGCCACCCGCATCCGATGGTTGGACTTGGTTCAAAGACACCGGGATCATCGCGGTAGCGTCTGACACAAATTGGAGCTGCTTGACTTCCTCGACCGGACCCGTCAGCGGCTCTCCTTTAATCCATTTCCCTTCCGGCGTAATATAAATGGGAACTACAGCAAATTTATGAGGATCGATCGCGTTCATCACCGCCATGGCCGTTGACAGCGACACTTGATGTTCAGGCGATTTGCCCCCGTATAACACGCCTACTCTCGTTTTCATCATCGTTCCTCCTCATTTCTTTAGCCATCGTTGTCTATTGTAACACGGTTCACATCCAACGGTCTGATATTTTATTATGTGCGGCGTGGGTTGTTTCGCCACACCTCCATCTTTCCAAAAAACGCCATCCAACTCCTGTCAGATGGCTTCTCATTACGGACGCAACACCCGCCAAGCCACGCGTTGCGGCATCGCGGCCACCATTTCGGTAAGCGCCTCTTGCGCCGTTTTTTCCAACCCAGCGAAATAGTCTGAGACACGCCGGAAAAAGCGGTTTTTCTCGACATCGTCGGTCAGCAGCCGCAACATCTCCTGTTCGACTTGTTCCGGTCCGCTCAAATGGTAAATGAGGCCGTTTCGCTGCAAGTATTGCAAATTAATGCGCTCTTGCCCAGGCAGGCAATCGACCGCAAAGATCGGAATGCGCTTATGAAGCAGTTCGCTGACGGTTACCCCGCCCGGTTTCGTCACCACCGCATCCGCATCATCGTACAGCCGGTTCATCTCCTCAGGGTCGGTGATGTACGGAAGCGGGCGAATGTGGGGCAGCTGCCAGCTGGCGATTTCTTCGTACAGTTGGCGATTGGCGCCGCATAACACAGAGTAGCGGAACCGAGCCGATGTCCGCGCCGCCTGTAAGAAGGCCATCATATTGCCGAGCCCTTGGTTTCCGCCAGCGACAAGCACGTGAGCAGGCTGCCGTTTTCGCCGCCCCTCGGCACGGTTCATAAACACATCATGGACCGGAATGCCTGTCACAACAATGCGCGCCGGATCGAGTCCGTATGTCGTCATCAGCTCCCATTTGGCTTCTTGATGGGGAACAAAATGGTAGTCAATGAATCGTTTTCCCCATACGCTGTTCATAAAAAAGTCCGTATAGACGTTTACTACGGGAACGGCCAAGGCTCGTTTCCGCTTCAGCCGCTGCAAAATGCGTGATGGAAACGAATGGGTACAGACGATAAGATCTGGACGCTCTTGCTCCACCATCTTTTTCATCTTGTTCTCGAAGTAAGGAAGCCATGGCTCGAACGGCATCAGCTCAAACCGTGACAACTCTTGGTACATGAGCGTTTTGTACAAGCGGTGATACGAACCGGGATGCGAGCGAATCCAGCGCAAATATGCCTCCGACACCATCTTTTCCATCAGTTCATTGCAATAGCTCAAAAAATCGATCTTTTTGCTTTCAACCGCCGGAATTTGCCGTTGTAAAAAATCGATCAGCGTATCGGCCACTTTATGGTGGCCGGTATTCATTTGAAACAGCGGCAAAAACAACACTTTCATCATCGATCGCACCCTTTAGCTCTCCATAGATTTTTTTCGCCTCCGCTGTCCGACCCATGCCGCAAGCAAAAACAGCAAAAACAATCCCAATCCAGCGAGCGGGAAGGAAGCGAGGGGGAGATGGAGATGCCGGCCGAGCAGCTGTCCAGCCAACGTTAAAGGGATGACCCATCCGGCTGTCCCGACCGTAGCCAACCATAAAAACGTCCGAAACGGGAGACGGCTCACCCCCGCCATATACGGGCAGATTTGCCGCACCCCTGGGGCATAGCACCCGAACAAAATGCCCCATTTTCCACGGCGGCGAAACCAAAGCTGGGCCTGTTCCCACCGCTCCTTCGTAATCCCTACATATTTCCCGTATTTTTGCACAAACGGAGCTCCCCACCATCTCCCAGCCCCATACGCGGTCACCATGCCGGCCATCGTTCCGCCCCAGCACGAAGCGATCGTCGGCCAAAACAGCAGCTGCTCTTTGGCAATCATGACTCCAACAAGAAAAAGCAAACTCTCCTCGGGCGCCGGAATGCCAACGATGCCGCAAAACAAAAGCAAAAACAACATCACATACCCGTACGACTGAACATACGGCAACCATACGCTCGTATCCATAGCTCCCCCATTACATCGACAGCATTTGTTGATTAGTTTGCGCGTTTCTCAAGTCTGTAATCGTCACCCAGCGCATCTTTTTCACCGTTTCATCCTTCAGCAGCAGCTCAAGAGCGGCCAGCATCTGCTCCGGAGCGCGTTGATCCGCGCCTAAAGCATCACCGTTGTCATGCAATACGATCACAGCTCCACCGCGCACAGCCGCCCGCAATCGATGGAACAATTCCATTGTACCCAATTTCTCGTTCCAATCACCAAGAATATGCGACCATAACACGGTAACATATCGCTTTTGCACAATGGGCGTCCAAGCGTTAAAATGGCCCCATGGTGGCCGATAATACAAGGGACGCTGCCCGGTCGCCCGCTCGATCGCCGCAGCGGTCCGCCGCAACCCTCGGTCGAGCCAAAACGGTGGAAGCAGCCAATTGCTGATATGACGGTAATTATGCAAACCGACTTCGTGCCCCTCTTCCACCATCCGCCGCACGATCTCTGGATGGCGCTCCACTTTTCGACCGACGACAAAAAAGGTCGCTTTCACTCCATATTTCTTTAATAAATCAAGCAGCTTTGGCGTATAATACGGGTCAGGGCCATCATCAAACGTCAAAGCGAGGCAGTCAGGCGCCGTTCCTTCACGAAACAAACGCACCCGCTTTTTGCGAATGACGATCGTCGGCACAACCCCATAACTAACGATTCCAACCAACCAACAACCAACCAGCCATGCCAACATCTCGTCTTCACCCCTTGATAGTACTTTACCAATATTTCGCGTCTTTGAAAATAGGAGACTAGCCAATCACTGTTTAATAAATCGTTAGAAGAATAGTAAAAAACTGTCGTCACGCACCAATCGGAGGCATTTTCATCAGAACAATCGCTGTGTCTGCAGGAGGTTCGCTAATGGAAAAATTGCATGGGCAGCGCGATCTCCCCTCCACCCAACAAATGAAAATCTCGCGTCAGCCCGGCATTTTAGAAATGAAATCACCGGTATTTCACACCAAATCGCCATTCTTCTCGAAGGCTGGTGAAAAACGCCGATCGTTCCTAGCTAACGCCCAATCTCGTCAACTGAGAAGCGAACGACACCAAGTTGCTTCATTTGAAAACCTTAGCGATGAAGCGAGCGGCTCCTTTCATTACCACGAAGTCGCCTTGCCCATTCCTCCTGCTCAATACGAAATGCACCGCTCTCTGGTTTCCTCCATCAGCGGCGGGAAATTTGCTATAATGACAGATGGGCACGATATGTTGGGGCGGGAATTTCCGCTAGCGGGCCTTGGCTGCGGAAACTTTCTGCCTCTCGGCGCCTAGAATGGCATAGGTTCATTTTGCCAACAAGACAGGTGATGTGTGTTGCGAAAAAAAATCGTTTTAACCGGCGGCGGCACGGCTGGACATGTCATGGTCAACGTCGCCCTCATCCCGAAGCTGAAAGAGCTTGGGTGGGAAATCGTGTACATCGGATCCCATCAAGGTATTGAACGTGAGATTATCGGCCGCATCGACGGCGTTCCGTACTATCCGGTGTCAACCGGAAAGCTGCGCCGTTATTTTGATTGGAAAAACTTTAAGGACCCGTTTCACGTCTTAAAAGGGATTTGGCAAGCGTATCGCTTAATCCAAAAAGAAAAGCCGGCGGTCGTATTCTCCAAAGGTGGGTTCGTCTCCGTTCCCGTCATTCTCGGCGCTTGGCTAAACGGCGTTCCGTCCGTCATTCACGAGTCTGATTTGACGCCCGGCTTGGCCAACAAAATCGCCATGCCGTTTGCGACAAAAATTTGCCTGACCTTTCCGGAAACAAAGAATCATGTGCAAGCTGACAAAGCGGTGTACGTCGGCGCCGTCATCCGCGAAGAGCTGAAACACGGAAGCGCGGAGCGAGGGCGACGCCTTTGCCGATTTGCGGGAAAAAAACCGGTGCTGCTCGCCATGGGGGGCAGCTTAGGCTCAAAAACGATCAACGATGCATTGCGCGCCTGCCTGCCCGCGCTGCTGAGCGAATTTGACATCGTCCACATCTGCGGAAAAGGCAACGTCGATTCAAGCCTAGTAGGCCAACAAGGCTACCGACAGTTCGAATACGTCAACGAAGAGCTGCCTGACCTGTTGGCCTTGGCCGATCTCGTCGTCTCCCGCGCCGGCGCGAACGCCATTTTCGAACTGCTGGCCTTGCGCAAGCCAATGTTGCTCATCCCGCTCTCAAAAGCCGCCAGCCGCGGTGACCAAATCTTAAACGCTCGCTCATTTGAAAAAGCGGGTTATGCAGCCGTGTTAATGGAAGAAGACTTGACAGATGAATCATTGCCAGCGGCCATTCGCCGCCTGTACGAAAACCGAGACCGCTACCAGCAAAACATGGAACGGTCCGGCAACAACGATCCGCTGCAAACGCTTCTTTCTGTCATTGAAGATACCGCCCGCTGATCAAAAGAAGGCGATGCCTCACACCGCTATTGGCCGTTGCTGGGCATCGCCTTCCTCCCTCCTCGAATGGGCTTCCTCATCGTTAACGCCTTCCCGTCTAACGGATCACGTCAACATCGAGCCAAACCGGAAGAGAAACTTCATTCGAAACGAGCGGTGATATATTTCCACCACCTACGCCGACGCTTAGGGGCGGGGACTCGGGTCATCGCGTCTATCGACAGGAAGTGGACCGAGCCACTCCCGTGTGCCCCACGGTTCGACAGCCCGTTAGACCACACCTAACTGTTTCAAGCCTTTCTTTTTTGAGACGGAACCGAAATTCATCTCCCTTTTTTGTTTAGAAGTGGGAGACTTCTTCCGTTGGTTAAGTTAAAAATACAAGAAATAAATGACCGCCGCCAAGACAATGCGGTACACCGCAAACGGCACGAGACGGATGCGGTTAATCAGCTGCAAGAAAAAGCGGATCGCCAGCAAGGCAAAGACGAAAGCGCTCAAAAAGCCGGCGATGAAAAACGGAATATCGGCGGCGCTGACATATTGCCAATTTTTCAAGAGCGACAGGCCGCTCGCCCCCGCCATGATCGGCACTGCCATAATAAACGTGAAATCGGCGGCAGCGCGATGGCTCATACCGGCGAGCACCCCGCCAGCAATCGTCGATCCGGAGCGGGAAAACCCCGGCCATAAGGACAAACATTGCACGAGACCAACAAAAAACGCCTGCTTGTACGTGATTTCGTCGACCGTCCGCGCCCGCGCCGCCTTTTTGGCGAATTGGTCGGCAACGATCATCAACAGCGCGCCAAGCACTAAGCCGATGAGCACCGTTTTCGTTGAAAACAAATGTTCATCGATATAGTTTTCAAACAATACGCCGAGCACCCCGGCCGGGAACAGACCGATGATGACATGAAGCAGCGTCAGCCGCGGCTTCCCACCCGGATGACGGCCACGAACGCCGAGCAAATCCAAAAACCGGTCTTTAAACACCACAACGGCAGCCAAAATGGAGCCGAGCTGAATGACGACTTTAAACGTATTGGCGGCGTATTGGCCTAAAAACTCCGTCGACTTCAACCAAAGATCGTCGACAATAATCATATGGCCGGTGGAAGAAACGGGAGCGAACTCTGTCAATCCCTCCACCATTCCTAAAATGACGGCCTTCCACAACTCCATCCATTGCATCTTTGTCCATCCTTTCTGCGCGGAAATCGTCTGTTTCCATATATATGGGCCAAGCGGCAAAATAGCACGGCCTGTTCGGCCACGCCTGCTCTATTGTACTATAAATCATCTGTTTCTACTACCCGCGCCGTTCATTGGCTGGACAAAGACGGAGCCATCATGCATGCCCGTTACGCCGGCGGCAGTTCCCCGCGCCGCTGCAAATAGTGGTACAACGCCCCAAGCAAATTGGCATCATTTTTGAAGTGACACTTTTCAATGACCGGCTTCACTTTGGCAAACGGCACGGCTGCGAGCAAGAGGGAAAGCCGCCGTTCAATCTGTTCGATAAAGTCCGGACGATTGCTGACGGCGCCGCCGAGAACGATTTTTTCCGGGTCATAGGCGTACTGCAAATTAAAAATGCCATGGGCGAGTGAAAAATAAAACCGGTCCACTGCCTTTTGGGCGGCGGCATTCCCTTCATCGGCCAGCGCAAACACCTTTTCCCCATTCAGTTCGCCTTCTGGCACTCCCATGTCCGCCGCGGCCATGCGCACAAGCGCGCTCGTTGCCCCTAACTCGCTCCACGTTTTTCCTTTCACCGTCCCATCTTCATAGCAAACGGCCATCAACATATAGCCAAATTCTCCGCCATGCAAATGAGCCCCTTTATGAATGCGGCCGTCTTTTACGACCGCTCCCCCGATGCCGGTGCCGACGACGACAAAGGCGACATCGCGATGATGCTTCGCCGCTCCTTTCCAAAGCTCACCGAGCGCGGCGCAATTCGCGTCGTTTTCCAATTCAATCGGCAGTCCCGTCTCACCGCCGAACACTTCTTTGAAATTGGGGCCATGAATGCAAGGCAACGCGCTGCTTCCACCGATGATGCCGCTCTCACTGTCCACTCCCCCCGGACAGCTCATCGCCATGCCTTGAATCGAATAATTCGTTCGGACTTGACGGACAACAGCCAACAGATCGGCTTTAAACTTGGCAAAATCATGCCGTTCGGAAGGATAGCTTCCTTTCTCCAAAAAATCTCCTTGACGGTTCATCACCGCATATTTGACATACGTTCCACCGACATCAAAGACGATATATTGAGGCATCCATCCCACCCCTATTCGGCTTGCTTCCATTGGCTGTATTGCCTAGGAGGCCGGTGAAAAATCGTTGTTTGCCTTGATCGATGATGGAACGCTTGAACATAGAATCTGATGCAACCAGTTTTTCTGCTTGAGAAACGATTCTGAGAAGCGTTTGTGCGAGTAAATCACCCGCCCCCCTAGAAAGCCGGTGAAAAACCGCTGACACACACCAATCAGCGGCATGTTCATTCAGAAAAGAAAGCTGATTCTACAAGATTTCTCTCATTGAGAAATGGATGGAATCAGCATTATTTTCCACTAAATCACCGGCCTCCTAAGAGGAAACGGTTCCCATTGCCCAAGCCTAGCAACGCAAAGAAGACAAAGCGAACTGCGTTGCGCCGCCGTTACAGCCAATCCCCGCCGTCAAAGCCATCGCCACCGTCAAACCAATCATCAGCATCGATTCCATCCGCGACATCGTCGGCAACATCATCGATCACATCATCGAGCAGCTCCTCGGCGATCATTCCCGTCAACATTCCGGCCGCAAAGCCGCCAATGGCTCCCGCCCATCCTGATCCGCCATGATGTGGGCGAGAAACGGGTGGCACGTGGCTGCCCGAATGACCATAGAACGGCGAAGACGACAATGGCCAATGATGCGGCTCCAACGAATCGATCGCGCCAGCCGCTTGCACCGTTTCTTCAAGGGCGTCCCGGATCAGGCGGACCGCGGTCTCAAGATCATGCAGCGACTCCAACGGGAGAAACAATTCCCGCTTCATCTCCCGTTCCCCACCGGCACGATGGCAAACGTCCACTTCCATATGCAGACGCACGCCTTCCGTCTCAACAAGGGCCAAAAACTCTACTTCTTGAACTATTCCATGAAATTCGCCTGTTGGGAAAAACGAAAATTCCTGCCCATATCGTGTAATGCGCCCAGAGACCGGCTTCTCGCGAAACCCAAGCGCTGCAAACGCCGCGAACGTTTGCTCAAGCGCTGGTGGCGGCAAGATTTCAATAGCATCTTCGTCGTACGCATCCGCCCCATTGGCAATATCAAGACGAGTGACGAACGTATAACGGACCGTGGGACGGCTGATCGGCAAATGGAGTGGGAGTTTGTAGGCAAACGGCAGTTTTTTTCGCTCCCCAGGCTGAATCGTAAACGAGGACGCGACCGGAATCACCGCTGCCGTCTGGCGATACCCCTTCCCTTCCGCTTGCATTTCCAATTCCAGCAAAACGTCCAAGGCACGGACGTGCTGCGCAACGGAACCGCCTTCCAACCAAAATTCGCCTTCCAATGTTTCACCGAGGTGCACATGGGGACGGTGCAACATGAGATCCACTTTCGCGCCACCGATGCCAAATTTCGTTAAAAACCGTTTCCACATCGACTCTCTCTCCTTTCCCTTTTCCCTAGTTCCATCCTTGAATTACGAATGAATCGGTTTAACGGTGTCATCGAAAGAACTTCACCACTCCTAAAACAATGAGCACAAAGCCAGGTACCACGTTCGCCTTTTTCATGATTTTCGTTTTTGAGGCTAAACGCCCGAGCGACAAGCCAGCACGAATCAGCGCGAGAGTAAACAACCCAACCAGCAAGGCAAAAGAAAGCGCGGGAAGATGCAAAAGCGATGAGCTGATTCCGGCGCCAAACGCATCCGTTGACAAGGCCAATCCGATCAACAATGCCTCTTTTTGGCTGATCGTTCCCGAACGGTCTAAATCCCCCTGCTCAGGCCGTTTCAACACTTGAACGGCGCCGTTCAGTCGGCCGGCCACCGCGCTGCCGCCGTCTTCCGCCAATCCTTCCCTTCGCTCCTCCTTTGAACGATAAACGTGATAAACCGCCCAACCGCCAAGACCAATGAGAATGACTGAAGCAAGTCCGCGTTCAACCTGCCTCGGCAACAGAAGCGCCAGCCACTCGCCGATGTGCATGGAAGCAAACACTACCACTCCAGACATCAATGAAATGAGCGTCAATGAAAGAAAGGGAAAACGGATCCCCCTCATCCCATATGAAATCCCCACACTCAAACTGTCCATGCTCACGCTCAAAGCCAACCCCATCATCGATACCCATAACCACATTCAAATCCCCCCTTGCCGTAAAATATGCAATCCAGTACGGCAAGGGGAATGTCATCCCCTTCGACACGAATCGATTTCCGGGGAAATACTTCCTCTTTTCTCGACATTATTCCCGCAAATGATACGGCAATGTCGCGATGACGACATCTTTTTTCATAATGAGAACAAAGCGTAAAATGATTGCGGTTTGGTTATGCAAAAACGTATGCCACCATTTTTTCACAACAAATTGTGGCAAGAGTACTGTCACCGGCGCTCGATCAGCTTCTTTTTCTGTTCGCGTAATATACTCAAGCAGCGGCGATAAAATCGTTCGATACGGGGAATAGATGATGGTCAACGGGATGTCTGGATAAAACGTCTCCCATTTCTGCCGCAGTTTTTGTTCGTCTTTTTCGTCGAAAATGATCGACAAAGCGGTAATGTCATCAGAAATGCTGCGGGCGTACTGAACGGACTGGTCGACTACTTTGCTGACGCCGGAAATCGGAATAATAACTTTTGGTTTCCATATTTTTTTGGGACGTTGCCACTCCCGTTCGTCCAAGCGCAGCTGCTTGCCGAGTTTTTTGTAGTGTTCATGAATTCGGATGAACATCCAGACGAACAGCGGAATCGCCACAATAACGATCCACGCCCCTTGCGCAAATTTAGCGACCATCGTGACAATCGTCACCATTCCGGTGACCACCGCTCCCATTCCAACGGTAAACAGCACGCCGATCTTCCGTCCTTCTTCCCGATTCCATAATTTTTTCATCAGCCCGCTCTGACCGATGGTAAAGGAAAGAAAGACACCAACCGCGTAAAGCGGGATGAGCGAATGCGTTTCGGCATGAAAAATAACGATCAACAAAATCGCCAGCACGCTCAATAAAATAATACCGTTGGAAAACACGAGGCGATCCCCTCGGGCCGCCAAGCTTCGCGGCAAAAATCCGTCTCTCGCCATGATCGACGTCAGCTGTGGAAACCCGGCAAAACTCGTATTGGCGGCAAGCACTAAAATCAGCATCGTTGTCAGCTGGAACAAGTAAAACAAAAGTCCATTTCCGAAGACGTGACGTCCAATTTGCGAAATCACCGTCTGGTGCTCAGCCGGTGTCACACCAAATCCAGCTGCCAGCACTGTGATGCCTAAAAACATCGTGCCGAGCAGCAAGGACATCCATCCCATCGTAATGGCGGCGTTTTTCGAGCTGTCGGGCCGGAACGCCGGCACGCCGTTACTGATTGCTTCGACTCCCGTCATGGCCGAACATCCCGAAGAAAAAGCGCGCAACAAAAGAAACCAACTGTACCCCGATGCGAACATATGGGCTGTCGATGCATGCTCCTGCCTCGTGAACCCATGCCACCCTTCCTGCCACAATTGCCATCCACCGGCTGCGATCATCATGAGAACAAAACCGATAAATACGTATGTGGGATAGGCAAAAACCGTCGCCGATTCGGTGATGCCGCGCAAATTCAAAATCATCAATCCCAAAACAAAGGCGACAGCGACCTCTACTTTCCACGGCAGCAGCCCCGGAAAAGCCGATGTCAACGCGGCGACGCCGGAGCTGATGCTGACGGCGACCGTCAAAATATAATCGATCATGAGCGCCGCCCCGGCCACTAAACTAATTTTCGTCCCTAAATGATCGCGTGCGACCACATACGCCCCTCCCCCGGACGGAAAGGCGTAAATGATTTGCCGGTAGGAGAGGGTCACCAGCAGCAGCAACACTAAAATCGCTACCGCAATGGGAAGCGAGTAGAAAAAGACGCTCGTTCCTAACAGCGCCAACACCAACAAAATTTCTTCGGTCGCGTAGGCTACCGATGACAGCGCATCCGATGAAAAAACAGCTAACGCTTTCCATTTTGGCAATTTTTCATGTTTTAACTGTTTCGTTTCCATCGGTTTGCCGATTACCCATCGTTTCAGCGAAGCCATGTCTTCAATTCCTCCTTGCCATGTCTGTCAGCCAAAAAGAAAAAACCGCCGAGGACGCACTCAGCGGCTAAAAGCAGCCGAAAAACATACTCGTCCCTCCCCAAAAAGCGCTTGCGGAGTTCGCTGTCGGGTTCGGGCTTGGAGAGATGCCCTTCCTGTTCGGATTCACCCCCAGTAACGAAACCGTTACAACGTTGGGCTCCTCGCTCCGTCATGGATTCAGCGCCTAGTTACTGGTGCTCTTGTTTTCATATCGTACTCCTCGTCCTTCATGCGGTAAACAAGAAAAATCGGCAACTAATGACGATTTTTCGCTGCTTTCGGTCATTTTTCCTTGCCGGGCGAACGATCGCTCACGTTCTCTTTGTTTTTCTTTTGCTCACTCCCTCAGGCGTTTATTTGTATTATTCCCGCCGTTATCCGATCATCATTCTCCCTTTCGGATAACGGAACGGATCGGGCTGACGGCGCAACGTCACCGCATAGGCGATCGTCAGCGGGCCGACGCGGCCGGCAAACATCGTCAAAATGATGACCATTTTCCCTAACGGAGACAATTCCGGCGTCAACCCCATTGACAATCCGACGGTCCCAAACGCCGATGTCGCCTCGAATAAAATCATTAAGAAATCTTTGCCGCTCTCGGTCACCGTCAGCACCATCGTGACCAACATGACAACGAACAATCCGCTCATCGTCACCGTCAGCGACTTGTATACCGTATCGTAAATGATGCGGTTGCGAAACAGCACGACATCTTCCTTCCCGCGGATTTGCGACCATACGGCGCCAAGCAAGGTCGTGAACGTTGTCGTTTTAATTCCTCCGCCCGTCGAGCCCGGCGAGGCGCCGACAAACATAAGGAAAATGATGAGAAACAAGGTCGGCTGCGTCAAATCGGGGATGTTGAGTGTGTTCGAACCTGAAGTTCGCGGTGTCACCGCCTGATAAAAGGCAGACAACAACTTGCCTGACAGCGACAGCGGTCCCATCGTTTTCGGATTGTTCCACTCCAGCAACAAAATCAACGCCATGCTGGCCAGCAGGAGCCAGCCGGTCGTCACAACGACCACTTTCGTGTGAAGGGAAAGGCGGCGTGTTTGCCGATATTCGTATACTTCGTTCATGACGATGAAACCGATTCCCCCTAAAATGATCAGCAGCGGCACGACCAGGCTGACGACCGGGTCATCTACATACCCGGTCAAACTGCGAAATTCGCCCATTAAATCAAAGCCGGCGTTGTTAAAGTTGGAGATCGCATGAAAAAAGCCGAAATAAATCGCCCGGCCGACCGGCATGTCCAACGCAAACCGAAGCGAAAGCAACACGCCGCCCACGCCTTCAATCACGATGGTGAAAATAAAAATGCGTTTCACCAATCGAACGATGCCCTCAATCGTCAACTGGTTCAGCGCCTCTTGCAGCAAGAGCCGCTCTTTCAGCGAAATGCGCTTGCCGAGCAAAAAGGCAAACAATGTCGCAAACGTCATAAACCCGAGCCCGCCAACTTGGATTAATGCCAAAATGACAAGTTGACCGAACAGGGTGAACGTCGTTCCTGTATCCACAACGACTAGGCCGGTGACGCACGTCGCTGACGTCGCGGTAAACAGCGCGTCCAAAAACGGCAGCCCTTTTCCGTTGACCGTCGCCATAGGAATCGTCAGCAGCAGCGCCCCTGCCAGAATAATGAGCGCGAACCCTAGCACGAGAATTTTTGGCGGATCCAAAAACGCGCCTTTTCGCTTCATCATCCCATCACCTTCCCTCTACTTTATTCAAGGCAGCGGACCGCATATAGAAAAACTATACCAAAAATAACCCGTTCTCGGTACGGGACAATTTTTATCATAACCGTAAATCCGGGTAATAAAATGGGTAAAGAGCATGGACATCGGGACAAACTTGTTGAAACTTTTTTCGTTGCGATTCGTCTATAATAAATGGCAGTCCATTCCTCGCCGCCGCATCCAGCCAAACGAGGAAGGAGGCGTTCATCATCCCGAAAAACATTCCATTGACTTTTGGCAAAAGAAGTATTATGCTACTTGACATGGAGACGATCCGATGTAAAATGATGTAAGAACGCAACGTGCATATTTCATATAAAAGAGAAATGTAGGATGGAAGAATACGAGGTAAAGGAGGAGAAGAGGACGTGAACGCCAAAAAAACAGGAAAAACTTGGTTAACGATGTGCCGTTCTCTCTCTAACCAATATATTGGTTTTTTTATTTTGGCGGTGCTGTTGTTTTGGCTGAAGACGTACATCGCCTATTTGGCCGAGTTTAACCTCGGCATCAGCAATTCAATGCAGGAACTTTTGCTGCTGATCAACCCGATCAGTTCGGCAGTGTTTTTCTTAGGGTTGGCGCTCCTCGCAAAGGATGCGCGCTTCTACCGCTGGATCATCATTATTAATTTCATTTTGTCGTTCATCTTATACGCTAACATCGTCTATTACCGCTTTTTCAGCGATTTCATTACATTACCGACGTTGACGCAAACGAAAAACTTCGGCGATTTGGGCGGAAGCATTTGGGAATTGCTGAAGTGGTACGATGTGTTTTATTTCTTGGATACGGCCATTTTGGCGGCGCTTGTGATCTCTAAGCGCGTTCCGCTCCCGCAAGTGCAAGCCGGCCGCTTCAAAAAAAGCATTGTATTCGCTTCAGCCATTCTGATGTTCAGCGTCAATTTGGCGCTCGCTGAGGCTGACCGCCCGCAACTGCTGACGAGAACGTTTGACCGCAACTATATCGTCAAATATTTAGGGGTATACAACTATTTGATTTACGACGCGTTCCAAAGCATGAAATCATCGACACAACGGGCGTTTGCGAACAAAAGCGACATCACGACGGTGCTGAACCACGTGCAGGCGACATACGCCAAACCGAACCCGAAATATTTCGGGGTGGCGAAAGGCAAAAACGTCATTTACATTCATTTGGAATCTCTTCAAAATTTTATCATTAACTACAAGTTGGATGGGGAAGAGGTCACGCCGTTTTTGAACTCGCTCACCCGTGATCCGAATACGTTCTATTTTGACAACTTTTTCCATCAAACCGGGCAAGGAAAAACGTCGGACGCGGAGTTCATGTTGGAAAACTCGTTGTACGGCCTGCCACAAGGCGCCGTCTTTACGACCAAGGGACAAAATACGTACCATGCGGCTCCGGCCATTTTGCATCAATACGGCTATACAAGCGCCGTTTTCCACGGCAACTACAAAACGTTCTGGAACCGCGACGAAATTTATAAGTCGTTCGGCTTTGACCACTTTTTTGACGCGAGCTACTACGATATGAACGACGAAGACGTCTTGAACTACGGTCTGAAAGACAAACCGTTCTTCCGGGAGTCGATCCCGCTGTTAGAGACGTTGAAAGAGCCGTTCTATGTAAAATTCATTACGTTGTCGAACCACTTCCCGTACCCGATCAGCGAGGAAGACGCTACGATCCCGCCGGCAACGACTGGCGACGGCTCGGTCGACCGTTATTTCCAAACGGCTCGCTACTTGGATGAGGCTGTCAAAGAGTTCTTTGATTATCTGAAAAAATCGGGCCTGTACGACCGCTCGGTCATCATTTTGTATGGCGACCATTACGGCATTTCCGAAAACCATAACAAAGCCATGGCACAAATTTTAGGAAAAGAAATTACGCCGTACGAACATGCCCAATTGCAGCGGGTACCGCTATTTATCCACGTTCCGGGCGTCAAAGGCGGCGTCATTCACGAGTTTGGCGGGCAAATCGACTTACTGCCGACGCTGCTGCACTTGCTTGGCATCGATACGAAAAACTATGTCCACTTTGGAACAGACTTGTTGTCGCCGGACCATCAAGAGATCATCCCGTTCCGCAACGGCGATTTTGTCACACCGACAGTCACGGCCGTCAACGGGAAATACTATGATACAAAAACGGGCGAACCGCTCAAAGAAACGCCGGAAATCAAGCGTCTTGAACAAATCGTGCGCACGAAGCTCGATTTGTCGGATAAAGTCGTTTACGGCGATTTGCTCCGGTTCTACACGCCCAAAGGCTTTAAACCGGTCGATCCGTCGAAATACGATTATAACAACCGTGAAGACGAAGAGGGAAGCGCTCACTAAGCGCCTCCCTCTTTTTTTCTAGCCTTGCCGCAGCCGCTCGACAGCCCGTTTCGCATTTACGTAGCCCGCCCCGTATACGTTCGGGTCGCGCCCCTTCCACAAATCGGCACCGTCTTTTAACGCCTGCTTGATTTCATCCGGCGTCGCGGTTGGTTTCGCCTGAAGCATTAACGCGACAATGCCGGCGCAAATCGGCGTTGCCATCGATGTGCCGGACATCGTCGTATAATAATCACCGATCCCCTAGGACAAACGGACAAAACCACATGCCCGTCTAAAAGCCAGACAAACGTTTTTCGTCACTTCTCGACCTGTTCGAGCACAATCCGCTTCGCTTTTCCTAAATAATGTTCCACTTGGCGCAGCGCGTTTTCCGGTTTAGCAAAGGCGCCAACTTGCTTGCCATCAACGATCACACGCGTCAATCTTTGAACGCTTGGCTCATCCGGATCCTGCTCAGGAGGATTGTTCGGTGTCCCTTCTTTTTTTCTCAATCCGAGCGCCCGTTCTAGTCCGTTGACATGACCGCGGGCAATCGTCCGCAAAAATTCGGTGTCCGCCAATTTTTTTGCGTCTTCCTCATTATCGATAAACCCGTTCTCCGTCAACACCGCCGCCATCGCTGTCTCCCTTAGCACATGAAAATTCGCCTTCTTTTTTCCACGGTCGCGGAATCCTGTCGCCCGAATCACTTCTTCATGCAGCACATCACGAATGCGCGCCGTTCGGGAATTTTCCGACAGCTCGTAGTAAATGTAATCTTCGTATCCCGTGCCACCGCCCGCGTTCACGTGGATCGAAACGTATAAATCGGCCCCCCAGCGGTTGGCTCGCTCCGTCCGCTCGTTCAATGACACCGTTTCATCTTTTGTCCGGCTCAGTTGCACGGAAACTCCTTCGTACTCACTTTGCAAAAGGCGGCTCATCTCCAAGGCGATGGACAGCGTGATGTCTTTCTCCCGCAATCCGTTACCGACCGCCCCAGTGTCCGTCCCCCCGTGACCGGGGTCAAGAAAAATGTTCACCATCGCGCTTCTCTCTCCCACCCTTCTCGCTTAGGAATCTGTCACTATTAGCATAAGCATAACGAGCGAAAATGCGATGGACAGTTTCCCAAAACCGATAAAATAAGGCACAGCCATCTGCTTCGGCTGTGCTTGATTTAAGGACTACCCAACGGTTCCACACCAATGAAGGCCTCTTGCACCGCTAGCGATCAACAACCATTCAACATCGTTACACAAATTGTCCATTCTGCTGACTTCGGCTGAACGTATAAACAGCAATAAGGAAAAAGGTCAGTGCAAACGCGAGAAGAATCAACACATGCAAATACAAACTGCCAAAAGAACGCCCCTCCTGCAGCTTCACTAAGAAATCAAGCGTCCACCGTTGCGGTAGAAAGTACGCCGCCTTTTGCAAAAACTTCGGCATCAACTCGACGGGCCAAAAACAGCCGGCCAGCATGCAGGTCGGAACGGTGATCAATGGCTGCAGCGCTCCGGCGGAGGTGGAGCTGTTCGCCACCATCACCGTAATCAAAGCCAACCCGATTGCCGATAAAGAGAAAACGAAAAGTACGAGGGCCATTTGCCACATCGGAACGTTAGGATAAATATGAAAGATGTTTTTCATCGCCACAAAGGTCACGATCATCTGTACCGTTATGACCAACACATTCACCACAACATTCGATAACACATACGTTCTGGCTTGAATCGGTGTCGTCAATAATCGAGAATACGTGCGCTCTTCTCTTTCTTTGAGGATGATCTCCGTCAAATTTCCCGCTGACATTACCATGATCATGAGCAAGTAGCCGATCGTTTGATACGTGATCGCTTTTTGTTTGGACGTATCGGATAAGGAGTGAATAGCTAACCGGAACGGTGCGTGTTGATACCGTTCATACATTTTCCAAAAGAGATCGGTGTTTCCATTGGCCAATCGCCCCAATGTGGCCAGATGATCAATGTATTCATGCAAGTATGATTTGATAAACGTAGTGATTTCCGCTCCCTTGAGCGAGACGAGTTCAATCGGCCGAGGTTGGCCGTGCTGGACGCTTTTGGAAAACCCTTGGCGAAAAATCAACACGCCATCCACCTTTTGCGAGGTGATTTGGTCGTCCACTGCTGACAACGTGACGCTTTTCACTGATAGATGGTCAATGTTTTTCAGAAAATGGATCGTATCATCGGTAATCCGTCCATGATCCTCATTGACGATCCCGATGCGCACCTCCTTGACAGGGTTGCTCCCGGCCGCAAACAAAGACAAAAGAATTGCCGCCAACGGCGTGCCAAAGTATAACAAAAAATTGATTTTTCGACGGAACGTTCGCTTTAACGTATACTTCACCAACCAAATCACATCGTTCACCCTATAATCCCTCCCGTCTCGCTACAGACGCCACCGCGATCAATAAAAACAACGCCGCTAGACCGACATTGAGAAGCATGGTTGGAACCACGCTGGACACATCGTTGGCATATACCATTTTAAAAATCGTTTCATTCATCCAAGAAAGCGGCGACAAATGAGCAAACCACTTCGTTTCATCGATCGGAAAATAAGCACCCCCGAAAAAAGAAACGAGCTGAATGAGGATCATCGCTATCGTTCGCGCCGCTCCTTCCGTCCTTGCCAGATAGCTCATCCCTAGCCCGAAGCTTATGGCCAATACCACCTCAGTCAACAGAAGCAAATATACGAGACTGAGGTGACGCCCCCAATACGCGTGAAAAACAAGTTTACTAAACAAGATCACTACGGCCACACAAAGAAAATTCGCCACGATGTTTCCGGCCAGTTTTCCAATAAAAATCTCGCTTTTGCGAACAGGGGCCGCCAAAAGGCGGTCAGCCGTCTTCCGCGTCCGCTCTCCCCGCAACAAAGAGCTGCCAGGCAATGCGCTATACAAAGCGATCATGGTCGTCATCGCCACCGCATAATAATCCATCGCCCCCGGTTTTCGTTTGGAACGCTGTTTTTTGCAAGCAAAAAGTGCAGAGAATTGCAAGAAAAAATACATAGGCTTGCCGGCTCAATGAATTTACCTTTCAACCGAGTGAGAAGGGAGCGACTGAACGGCAGAAAGCGCGTGCCGTAAGCGGTAGCTCTCTCCCGTAAACGCGAGAATGTGGGCGTGATGGACCAAACGATCCACCAGCGCTGCCGTCAGGCGGTTGTCCCCAAACACTCGATTCCACTGTCCAAACTCTAAATTCGATGTCACGATGACACTTTTTCGTTCATAACAATCGGCAATGATGTGAAACAGCAGTTCCGATCCCTGCTTTTGGAAAGGTACATAGCCAAGTTCGTCCAAAATCAACAGCTCGCATGTGTCGATTTGCCGTTTGAGCCGTCCGAGGGTGCCGTCTTTTAACGCCTCTTCGAGCTGGGCGACAAGATCGGCGACACGGAAAAACCGAACTTCATGGCCCCGTTCACACGCTTTTAATCCTAATGCGGTGGCGAGATGGGTTTTTCCTGTTCCCGGCGAACCTAAAAGCAGGACGTTCTGTTTTTGCTCCAAAAAGCGAAGGTCGCAAAGTTCTTCCTTCGAGGTCGTGGTCGGCCAATGAATCTGATCCGACCATTCATAATCTTTGAGCCATTTCAACTCCCGGAACTTCGCCTTCTTGATCAATCGAGCCTGTTTTGCTTTCTGACGGAACGACAGCTCCAACGCCAACACATCACGCAAAAACTGTTCCTTGGTCTCGTAGGCCACCTCCTCGAATCGATCCGCGATGTACGCCAAATGCAGGGCTTTACAAATCTCTTTTAAATCCATCTTCATGCCCGGCTTCCCCCTTCCTTTGACGGACAAAGACGTTGATCATACACATGTAAATCGGTTTCATAGTCGACTAAAACGGAAGGGGTATAGGCTTCTTCCCATTTCGCGGGATACTCCGAACGCTTCGCCTCCATCAACACCCCGATCTCATGGGGCGTCAAATCCCACCGTTGATACTTGTCAAGCCACTGGGCGATCTCATAGACGGTGTACCGCTCCAGCAGCTTCTGCACTCCTCGAATGCGTGATGCCGTCTGTTTCGGTTGTTCCATGAAGTATTTCCTAATGGCCTCCGGCAAGTAAACTCGAAACCGCGAATACTCCACCACCCGGGGCTTTTGCGCCCATTCCGCCAAAATGTCCTTCCAAGGGAGCTCCCGTCGCTTTTTCGTGTACGGCCTTGGCGCTTCCAGGTACACCTCCCCTTCCTGGGACAAAACCATGAAACGATCCCATTCCTTTTTGACAAGGACACGGTTGGGAACCGGGATCCCATGAACCACAAACGCCTCCCCATCCACCGTTACTTCCCCGTATTTATTGACATTAGCGTGGTGGAAGGAGAAGATCGGGAGATCTCTCTCCGGCAGGACAAGCAACTCCTTTTGTTCTTCCTGCCATAATTCCTCAATGGTTCTCCCTTTTTCATAGTGGGGGCGGGCTCGATCTTCGATCATCTTGCGATGCAGCCACTCCGCCAGTTCTTCATCCCCCTCGATCAACGGAGCAGGGACAAAGCAGTGTTGACGAGTATAGTAAACTTTCCGTTCGACATTCCCTTTTTCGTGTCCGCTATACGGATTGCACGCCTGTACGTCAAACCCATAATGAAGCCGGAATCGCTCAAATGCTTCAGTATATTGACGTTCGCCTCCTTTTCGAATCGAAACCACCGCCGCCGCCAAATTGTCGATGCGCAGTTTTCTCGGGACGCCTCCGGCCTGTCGAAAGAGCTGAGTGAGCCCGTGAAGAAAACATTCGCTGTTTTCCGCCGGCAATGGATACGCATACGCGGCGTTGCTGTACGGAAAGCTCAAAATCAGAATTGATCGGTCTTCCTCTTTTCCCTCCTTCGTCACAACGGACATGGTGCCGAAATCCACCTGCGCTTCCCCCGGAGGGTGTTCCAGCCTCTCGTAACGTTGTTCCTTCTCCAGCTTAAGCTGAGGTCTTCGTTTTTGAACGTAGGCGCAAACCGTTCGATAAGACCCTTTAAAGCCATGTTCCTGCTTTAATTGTTCGTACATCTTCTTGCTTGTCCGCCGTTGTTTTCTTGGCAGTTTGGCGTCCTCCTCCAGCCAGTCATCAATGATTTGACCGTATCCTTCTTCCTCCATCATTCCCCGTTTTCTCTTTATTTTTTGTCTGACCGAAATGTCTCCATCCGCATATTTCTTGACTGTTCTCCAGTTAAATCCCGTCCTGCGGACAATTTCGGAAAGCGATAACCCTTTCTTTTCACGCAAATGTTTGATATGATGAATTTCAGGCATTGCTAGCATCCTTTCTTTACCTCCACTGTTTTGTTCTTCACAACCTTAACAGTAGAGGGAATTTTAGGAGCTGGCAAGCCTTTTTTTATGCCATGAAGCTCTGCACTTTTTTGTTGCAGAACTCTGTACTTTCATTTTGCACTAAACAGAACGCAGCGATCGTTCTTGAATGTACTCCCCATGCGGATTTCGATTGGGCTGAAACGAACCCGGCTGCCCTTGCGAAACGGCCATGGCCAGCTGATATTGGCCGACAAACGCGGCCATCACTCCTTGAACAATCCTCCCTTTTACCTTGTTATGTTCATTCGTGTACAACTCGACCCCATGTAAGCCGATCTCGACGTATCCATCGGCTTTTCCGTCCTGGACCGCTTGCTTTCCATTCATATCGTCCGGCACCTTTTGAAAATTGATATGGGCTTTCTTCGCCTCTTGAGCCATGGCGTGAATCGATGCCGACAACTGCCCGGCTGTTTGGTCTTTGTAGAAGACGCGTACCTCACCGACAGAAATCGTCCATTGGAACGCGTGAGAAAGGGCTGTTCCTAAGATGAACATGAGTACGATCGGAAACAGCAGCATGAAAAACAGCGTCCGGGCATCACGAAAATCGCTTTTGATCTCCTTTACCGCGATCCGAACAATATTCAAAAGAAGCACCTCCTTTGCCCAATGAAAGATCGGTCATGAATCCCGCAAATTTCTCCCCGTCAGCGTAAGAAAAACGGTTTCTAAATTCGGTGATTGGTCTTCGAGCGACCGGATCTCCACCCCGTCATTGATCAAACATTGCACAATTTGATTTAAATGATTGACATTGATGTCCGAACTGATTTTAATTATATTTTCTTCACATTGCACCGCCTTGACCCCGGGAATGTCTTGCAGATGCTGCTTGTTGAGCTGATCCATGCCCCTGATTTCGATCCAAATATCTTTTGTATCGGTAATCATCGCTTCCAATTGCTCCTTTGTCCCCTCTGCGATGATCTTTCCATGATCAATGATCGCGATTCGTGTACAAATTTCTTCAACTTCCTCCATGTAATGGCTTGTATAAATCATCGTACATCCCATGTCATTGAGCTTTTTGACCGCAGCTAAAATATCATTTCGCGACTGCGGATCGATGCCGACTGTTGGTTCGTCCATAATGATGAGCTTCGGCCGATGGGCGATCGCACAGGCGATATTGAGCCTCCGTTTCATCCCGCCTGAGAAATGCTTCGGATAACGTTTGCCTTTATCGCTCAAGCCAACAAACTCAAGCGCCTCTTCCACCCGCTGGCGCAGCTCCGCGCCGCGCAGTCCATACAATCCGGCAAAGAACTCTACATTCTCATACGCCGTCAAATTTTCATAGATGGCGATTTCTTGAGGCACGATGCCGATCTGTCGTTTGGCAAACTGGCGGTGCCTCGTGATGTCCTTGCCGAGAATCGTGATTTCACCTGCGTTCGGGCGCAGCAACCCGGCAATCATATTGATCGTGGTGCTTTTTCCCGCTCCGTTGGCTCCGAGAAAGCCAAAGATTTCTCCTTCGGCGACAGAGAGGGACATATGATCCACCGCAATGAAGTCGCCAAATTTTTTCGTGACCTGCTTGATTTCCAACATGTTCACCGTTCCACCTTCTTTCCATACTTGGTGTTATTGATTATAGAAAAAAAGATGAACTCCTGTAAGTGCAGGAATTCATCTCGTTGACATGAGAAAACTCACGAATTACTCATGAATCGGAAGCAACGTTGTGACAGAGAACCCGTTTGTCCCATCGACAATGACCGTGCCATGAACAGAGGCCGCCCGTTCCTCCATGCCGATGATCCCAAGCCCTTTCTTGATCTTGGTCGCACCTTTCCCGTTATCTTTCACTTCCACCTTGATGACTCGATTCAAGACGTGAATCTCAACGGCAATGGCGGTGGCCTCGGCGTATTTGATCGCATTCGTCAACGCCTCGGCCATGTTCTCATAAATAACTTTCCATTGGATTGGCGTAATCACATCCAAATCCCCTTTGCATACGAGTGGAATCGGGAGATGATGTTGGGCGGAAAACTCATCAATAAATAATTTCACCCGATTGATCCCCATTTGCTCAGGCGGCGGTTTCATTTGTTTTAAGGTCATCCGGATTTGTTCAATGCCTTCTTTGGAAATGTGGATGGCGTTTTCCAACAATTGTTTTGCCTTGTTGCGGTCTCCATCCATCAACCGTTTGGCCGCCTCCATCTGAATGAGCGCCCCCGTCAGCGAATGGCCGATTTGGTCATGAATGCGCTGTGACAGACGGTTTCGCTCTTCTAATTGCAACATATATTCCGATTGCTTGATATATTGATGATATTCGTTGACACTCCTTGTCAGCCGATGCCAATCGTTACGCAGTTGATCCAAACGATCTTCTTGTTGTTTCATCCGCTCAAGATGGCGCTTGGCGGTCGTCACGCTGACAAGACTGAACAACGCCACAAGACCATACAATTTCGCTGCCGAAGGGCCAAGCCAAACCATAGGAACAAGCAGCACCACCCATATCCCCCATCGTCGGGGAATATAGAACGAAGCCAACTCATATCCATTGAGAGGCAGCAATAAACCAAATGACGGCTCCACATAGGCGCTTGAAAGGATCACAAGGAAAACGGAACACAGCGCCGCTCCCTTTTTCCACCTTACATTTCGAACGATAGAAGCAAACAAACTGAGACAAAAATAAATCAGAGAGGACAAGACAAACCAAGATTCATTCCTCTGTTCCGATGAGATATAATCAAGCGCTGCATATCCCCATACAATGAGTTTGTAAAACAGAAGCAAACGTTCCATACCGCTCCCTCAACCGATTTTCCCCGTCAGGTAATAAACAGCGATTTGCGTTCGATGCTGCAATCCCGTTTTATTGAAAATGGACGTAATGTAATTAGCCACCGTTCCCTCGGAGATCAATAGCTGGCTGGCAATTTCTTTATTCGAAAGCCCTTTCGCAATGAGCGCCATAATGTCCAACTCTCGCTCAGTAAACAGACGTTTGTCGATTTTCGGCGTCGATCCTTTTTCTTCTTTGAGATTGGACTTGATTTTTTCCATGACCACCTCTTGCATGACCACTTGACCGTGATAAACGGCTTTGATCGCTTCCCGGATTCGCTCTGGATCGGTATTTTTTAAAAAATATCCCTTTGCGCCGTATTGGATGGCATCCATAATGTACTCATCATCATCAAACGTCGTCAAAATCAGCGGCTTTGTCTTCGTCTGCTCACAGATGAGCTTCGTCGCTTCGACGCCGTTCATGTTCGGCATGCGCACATCCAATAACGCAATATCGACTTCATGATGCCGGCAATATTCCACCGCCTCTTTCCCATCACTTACGGTCGCGACGACATCAAACTCGTCATACGTGCTTAAGATGATCCGCAGCCCTTCGCGGACAAAGGAATTGTCATCGGCAATGAGCACTTTGATCCGCAGCGGATCGGGCGCAGAGGTCTGTTTCATCTTTCCCCACCCTTTCCTCATCCACTTTGCGTTTTCCCATTCATCGTCATGTGTGGACGCGCTGAACGATTTACTTTCATTGTAATGAATAAGAGGAGTTTCTTCCATTGCCATGAAGGAAAGGGAGCTCAGGCAGGAGTGATATGATTCCACCTAGATGGCTGGTGAAAAACAGTTGTTTCTTTTGAGCAATTGGGGAGCGTTTGAAAGACGATCCTGATGCGACAAGGTTTTTCTATTTGAGAAACAGGCTTGATAAGAGGCTTGCTCCCTTAAATCACCAGCCTCCTAGGGGTGGAGCGGTAAACGTGATGATCGATGAAGAGCCCGCCATGTTGCAAATTGATGTTTCCGACTTTGGCATTCACATCCCAACCACGCAGCTGCTGCAAATGGCGATGGATCACGAAATCCACCATAAAGGCCAGCTGTTCGCCTACGTCCGCGCGATGGGGCATACGGACTTGCCGCTGTTTGTAAAGCGAGGCTGATTTGCCTTCATCCTACCGGCCTCACCTCAATAGGAATGGCAAAAAACAACCGGCTCGGAGGACTCGAGCCGGTTGTTCATTTGCTTAACGGACGGATTCGTCGATCGAGCAGTTGCCGTCCGTGCATGCCCCGCCTCCGTCAGCGAGCGGCCGCAACGGCAAAGCTTGTTGTTCCTCCTCCCACACTGTTTCTAGCGCCCGCCGGAACACATCGACCGGCTGAGCCCCAGAAATGGCATACTTTCTATTCAGCACGAAAAACGGCACACCGCGGACACCAAGCCGGGCCGCTTCCGCTTCATCGTTTCGCACTTGCTCTGTGTAGCGGCTGCCATGAAGCACCGCTTCCGTCTCGCTTCGGTCAAGCCGGGCCGCTTCCGCGATGTCAAGGAGCACGGCGCGGTCGCTGATTCGCTTTGATTCGGTGAAATACGCGAAAAACAGCCGTTCGACGACATCATCAAGCTTCCTTTTTCCTTCGCGTATTGCGCCAAGCGATGAGCGTCAAACGTATTCGTCGGCTTCATCGTCTCGAAGCGGAAGCCGCCGTGAATTTAGACGGCCATGCCGACGATTCCATGGACACGCCCGAGTCAAACAGTTTGGCGATGACCGTTTCTTTGAACGATGCGCATCTTTTGGTCGACCATCGAGACCACGCAAATGGATGCCTTGTTCGCAAGTAAAACAGATTGTTATTTTTAAAAAATCATTGCGTTTTTCATCGGATTCGCTATAATAAGATTGTTATTGATATTGATTATCATTTTCCTAGTTCAAAAGGAGGTGGCCGCATGGTCCGCCTATACGCCGAAGGACTGACCGTCCGCTACGATGACCGGACGATTTTTGAACGCTTGTCCGTCCGCATTCCCGACCGGCAAATCACCGCCATGATCGGTCCGAACGGGTGCGGCAAGTCGACGCTGCTCAAGACGCTGACGCGCATCATTTCCCCGCAATCCGGGGCGGTGATGTTGGATGGCCGAGCGATTTCACAACAGCCAACGAAAGAGCTGGCGAAAAAAATGGCCATTTTGCCGCAGACGCCGGAAGCGACAAGCGGATTGACCGTCGGTGAGCTCGTCTCGTACGGCCGCTTTCCTTATCAAAGAGGATTTGGCCGTTTAACAAAAAAAGATTACGAAGCGATCGACTGGGCGCTTGCCGTGACAAAAACAGCCGAGTTGAAACATCGGCCGGTTGATGCCCTCTCCGGCGGACAGCGGCAGCGCGTCTGGATCGCCATGGCGCTCGCGCAAGAGACGGACATCATCTTTTTGGACGAACCGACGACGTATTTGGACATCGCCCATCAGCTTGAGGTGCTCGAGCTGCTTGAACGGCTGAACAAAGAAGAAGGGCGGACAATTGTGATGGTGCTCCATGACATTAACCAAGCGGCGCGGTTTGCCGACTATGTGATCGCTATGAAAGCGGGCCAAATCGTCAAAGCGGGGCCGAGCGAAGACGTCATTTGCCGCGATGTGCTTCGCGACGTGTTTGGCATTGACGCTGACATCGGCCGCGACCCGCGGACGAACAAGCCGGTTTGTTTCACCTATCATTTACTTAAGGAGGCTTATTCATCATGAGGAAAACATGGCTTTCCTTGTTGCTTCTTTTTATCCTTGTGTTAAGCGCCTGCGGCAACACAGCGGGCGACAACAAGAACAACAGCGCTTCACCAAAGGAAAAAAAGCCGGAAACGATTACGTACCAGTCGGAAAACGGACCGGTGAAAGTGCCGGCTGATCCGAAACGAGTCGTCGTCTTATCGACGTTTGCCGGCCATGTGCTTGCCTTAGGCGTTCCCATTGTCGGTGTGGATTCGTGGTCAAAAATGAGCCCGCTCTTTCAGGATAAACTGAAAGACGCACAAGTAGTGACAGACGAAGACATTGAAAAAATTGTGGCATTAAAACCGGATTTAATTATCGGATTATCGAATACAAAAAACGTTGACAAATTAAGCAAAATCGCTCCAACTGTCACGTTTACATACGGAAAAGTCGACTACTTGACACAGTTTTTGGAAATCGGCAAACTGTTAAATAAAGAAAAAGAAGCGAAAGCGTGGATTGACGACTTCAAACAACGGGCACAACAAGCCGGGGAAGACATCCGAGCGAAAATCGGCGAAAACGCGACCGTCACCGTAGCGGAAAACTTTGATAAGCAGCTGTATGTGTTCGGCAACAATTGGGCGCGCGGCACGGAAATTTTGTATCAAGAAATGAAGCTGAAAATGCCAAAAGCTGTCGAAGAGCAGGCGCTGAAACCGGGTTATTACGCCGTTTCCCTTGAAGCGCTGCCGCAGTTTGTCGGCGACTACCTCATCTTAAGCAAAAACAGTGATGGCGACACCTCGTTTATGGAAACGAACACGTTTAAAAACATCCCGGCGGTCAAAAACGGCCATCTGTTCGTCGCTGATGCCAAGGCGTTTTATTTCAATGACCCAATTACGTTAGACTACCAGCTCGATTTCTTTAAAAAACATTTTTTGGGCCAATAACAGATGAGACGGGCGTTCACACGCAGTGAATGTCCCGTCCTTTCTTGTGAAAAGGAGGAATCCGCCGATGGAAGCCAACCGCCGACGCGGGCCGTTTCGTTATACGTTTCCCTTCTCACTTGTCCTGCTGCTGGCCGTGTGGTTGAGCTCGATGGCGATCGGTGTCGCTGACACGACGTGGAGCGACGTATGGCGGGCGCTCTTCTCCAACGAACAAGGCAAACAGCTTGACGTGATTCGCGAGCTCCGTCTGCCGCGGGAAACAGCGGCGGCCTTTGTCGGCGCCGGACTCGCCGTCGCCGGGGCGATCATGCAAGGAATGACACGCAATCCGCTCGCTGACCCGGGACTGCTTGGCCTAACCGCTGGAGCGAACGCAGCGTTGGCCATAACGATGGCCTGTTTTCCTTCCGCCCATTATCTCTCAATCACCGTCGCTTGTCTGCTTGGGGCGGCTGCCGGGGCGGGGATGGTCTTTGGCATCGGCGCCGCCCGCAAAGGCGGCTTTTCACCATTGCGCATCGTCTTAGCCGGCTCGGCAATCTCAGCGCTTTTGTTTGCCGTCGCTGAAGGGGTTGGCCTTTATTTTCATATTTCCAAAGACGTTTCGATGTGGACATCGGGCGGGGTAGCCGGAACGTCGTGGAAACAGCTGTCAGTCATCATTCCGCTCATCGTGATCGGGCTCGCCATTGCCGTACGGTATTCGCGGCAGCTGACGATTCTTAGCTTGAGCGAAGACGTCGCCGTCGGCGTCGGGCAAAACACAGCGATTGTCAAAGCATGGCTATTTTTGGCTATCTTTTTATTGACAGGAGCGTCGGTCGCCATCGCCGGCAACATCACCTTCATCGGCTTGATGATCCCTCATCTTGTGCGCGCAATCGCCGGCGCCGATTACCGATTCATCATCCCGCTGTCGGCTACGGTCGGCGCGGCCGGCATGGTCGGCGCCGATACGGCGGCCCGTACGGTCAACGCCCCGTTTGAAACGCCGGTGGCAGCCATCGTTGCGGTGATCGGCTTGCCGTTTTTCCTGTTTGTCGTGCGAAAAAAAGGGAGGGGCTTTGAATGAGAATACGCATCACGATCGTGTTGGGGCTGCTTTTGTTGCTTATTGCCGCAACAGCCGCCATCGCGTTGGGCACCGGCGAGGCGCCGCTCCCGTACGAACGCATCGTGCCGACGCTGTTTGGCTACGGCTCGATGCAAGAAGAATTTATTTTGTTTTCTCTCCGCCTGCCGCGTATCGTGATTACGTTGCTCGCCGGGATGGCGCTCGCCCTATCGGGAGCGATGCTGCAAGGCATCACCCGAAATGAGCTCGCCGATCCGGGCATATTGGGCATCAACGCCGGTGCCGGCGCGGGCGTCGCTATATTCTTTTTATTTTTCCCGATTGAAGCCGGGACGTTTCTTTACGCGCTGCCGCTCGTCGCTTTCGTCGGAGCGCTGTTGACGGCAGCGGCCATTTACGCCGTTTCTTACAATCAAACAACCGGGCTGCAGCCGGTGTCCTTCATCTTGACCGGGGTCGGATTTTCGATGGCGCTCTCCGGGCTCATGATCGTCATCATTTCCGCCGCGGACCGAACGAAAGTCGACTTTATCGCCAGATGGCTTTACGGCAACATTTGGGGCGATGATTGGCCGTTTATTTGGGCGATGCTGCCGTGGCTTGTCATCGGTGCGTTAATCGGCCTGTATCGGGCGAAACGGCTAAACCTTTTGCATTTAGGCGATCCGGTCGCCATCGGGGTCGGCGTCCATGTTCGCCGCGAGCGGCTCGTGCTGATGACAACCGCCGTTGCCGTCGCGGCAGCGGCCGTCGCTGTAACCGGGGGCATCCCCTTTATCGGCTTAATGGCGCCGCATATCGCCAAAATGATCGTCGGCCCGCGCCATGAGCGGGCCATTCCGGCAGCGATGCTCATCGGCGGTTGGCTGCTGCTTGCCGCTGATACGATCGGGCGCAACGTTCTCGCCGAACCGCTTCCGGCAGGAGTGGTGGCGTCAATCATCGGTGCACCATACTTCATTTATTTGTTATGGAAGCGCGGAACCTTTTAACGACCATGAAAAAGCTCACAGGCAACAAAGCCCGTTCGCCTCTACTCCCGTTTCACGTGGGAGCGGGAAGTTTTCCGTTTGCGAGAAGGGCTGCTCCAAGCCGAAAAAACAGCCTTGGGGCAGCCCTTTTTGACCAAACCATTTTTTACGATGTCGGAATTAAGAAGCCTGGCGCCGCTTCCAAACGCGGATCGCTCCAACCACAATAACCGCAGCAATAAGGACATACACCACTTCAGCGTACATCCCAATCACTTCCGATACTTTCCCCCACGACTCACCGAGCGCCGCCCCGATCGAGATTAAAATCGTATTCCAAATAAGCGTGCCGAGCACCGACAGCCAGACAAACAGCCACACGTTCATCTTCGCCATGCCGGCGGGAATCGAAATCAAGCTGCGCACGAGCGGAATCATGCGGCCAACGAATACCGCCCACACCCCGTAGCGCTGAAACGTCCGGTTCGCCTTATCGATGTCTTCCGTCTTCACCCGCAGCCATCCGCCCCAACGGTCAACGATCCGCCCAAGCCGCTCGACCGACAACAGCCGGCCGATGCCGTACAGCACGATCGCCCCAACAACCGAACCCGCTGTCGCTGCCGCAATGACGCCGGGAACCGTCAAGGTGGTGTAGGTCGTCATAAACCCGCCAAACGGCAAAATGACTTCCGACGGAATCGGCGGAAAGATATTTTCCAGCGCGATCATGAGGAAAATGCCGATATAGCCAAATTGCTCCATAAAATCAGTGATCCACGCCTGCACAGTTCTTCCTCCATTCACTCGCTCTTCGTCTCTGTATGATATGCTCCATCCGTACCATCCTTTCTCCTATCTTAGCAGAAAATGCGCGGTGACCGCAAAAATAACAGGAGCTGATTCCAGCCCCACACTTGATTGGGCGGGCGTTTGAATCAGCTCCCTCTTTCGCTTCACAGCCTATTCGCATTCCATTCAAGCGATATGCTCTCTTGTTGAACGAGATTCGCAACCCTCTTTCGCTTCACAGCCTATTCGCATTGCATTCTCATTCGTTTGGACTGGAAACCGGCCGGGATAAAACGTTCACAATCCGCTCAAGCGCCCAGTCCAACTCTTCTTTTGTCACGATGAGCGGTGGCGCGAAGCGAATGACCGTCTCGTGTGTTTCCTTGCAAAGCAAGCCTTGCTCTTTCAGCGCCTCACAGTACGGACGCGCCGGGCCATGCAGCTCAACGCCGATAAACAAGCCGCGGCCGCGAATTTCTTTAATATCCTCGTTTTGAATTTGTTTTAGTTTCGAAAGGAAGTATTCGCCAAGTTCAAGCGAACGCTCCGCTAGACGCTCTTCTTCAATCACCTCGAGCGCTGCAATCGACACCGCGCAAGCGAGCGGGTTGCCGCCGAACGTCGAGCCGTGCGAGCCGGGTTCAAACACCGACAAAATATCGCGATTGGCGACGACGCACGAAATCGGGAACACCCCGCCGCCCAACGCTTTTCCTAAAATATACATATCCGGCACAACCTCTTCCCAGTCGCAGGCAAACAACTTCCCGGTCCGGCCGAGCCCGGTTTGAATTTCGTCCGCGATGAACAAGACGTTATGTTGCTTGCATACGTCATACGCCGCTTTTAAAAATCCTTGCGGCGGGATGCGGATGCCCGCTTCGCCTTGGATCGGCTCGACAAGAAACGCCGCTGTATTCGGTGTGATCGCGGCTTTCAGCGCTTCGATATCGCCGTACGGGATGATTTTCACGCCCGGCAACAGCGGCCCAAACCCGCGTTTATAAGCCGGTTCGGACGACAGCGACACGGCGGCAAGCGTCCGGCCGTGGAAGTTTCCTTCACAAACGATGATTTCGGCTTGGTTGTCCGGGACGCCTTTGACGTCATACGCCCAGCGGCGCGCCGCTTTGAGCGCCGTTTCCACCGCTTCGGCGCCCGTGTTCATCGGCAGCACCATTTCTTTTTTTGTCAATCGGCATACTTTCTCGTACCACGGACCGAGCTGGTCGTTATGGAACGCGCGCGACGTGAGCGTGACACGATCCGCCTGCTTTTTCAGGGCCGCAATAATTTTCGGATGGCGATGGCCTTGGTTCACCGCCGAATAAGCGCTTAACATATCCATATAGCGGTTGCCTTCCGGGTCTTTCACCCATACTCCTTCCGCTTCCGAGATGACGATCGGCAGCGGATGGTAATTGCGCGCCCCGTATTGTTCCGTCTTCGCAATGAGCTGTTCCGATTTAGTTGTCACCTTCACCGCTCCTTTCCGTTTTCTTCGTTGCGTTGCAAAAGCGGGTGTCCCAAAAGGACTGGGACACCCTCTCTCATCGCTATATAAGCACCAGCCGCTTCCCTGCCACACAATATGTTGTGTCTTTCTTGAGGGGAGATCGCCTGTTGGGTCAGCCCCTTTGCCTTAAAACATTTCCGATACCGTTTTCGCTTGCATATGGAGGAGTAAGTAATCCGGACCGCCGGCTTTCGAGTCCGTCCCTGACATATTGAAGCCGCCAAACGGTTGATAGCCGACGATCGCACCCGTGCAGCCGCGATTGAAATACAAGTTGCCGACATGGAATTCTTGCCGCGCTTTTTCAAGATTCGCTCGGTTGCGGGAAATGACAGCGCCTGTCAGACCGTATTCTGTGTTGTTCGCGATCTCAAGCGCATGGTCAAAGTCGTGCGCTTTGGCGAACGCGACGACTGGACCGAAAATTTCTTCCTGCATAATGCGCGCATTCGGATCAACATCGGCAAACACTGTCGGCTGGATGAAGAAGCCTTTTGCATCGTCTCCTTCTCCGCCGGTCATCAGACGGCCTTCCTGTTTTCCGATTTCGATATATTCCATAATTTTGTTGTACGCGTTTTGGTCGATCACTGGCCCCATAAACGTCGCTTGCTCCGCCGGGTCGCCGACGTTGAGCTGCTTTGTCAGCTCGACGACGCGGTTCAACACTTGATCATACACATCTTCAACAATGATCGCGCGCGAGCACGCCGAACATTTTTGCCCCGAAAAGCCAAACGCCGAGGCGACAATCGATTGCGCCGCCAGTTCCAGATCGGCTTCCTTATCCACAACGATGGCGTCTTTGCCGCCCATTTCCGCGATGACGCGCTTCAGCCAAATTTGTCCCGGGTGCACTTTCGCTGCCCGCTCGTAAATGCGGATGCCAACATCGCGCGAGCCGGTGAAGCTGATAAACCGCGTGCGCGGATGGTCGACCAAATAGTCGCCCACTTCGGCCCCGCTGCCCGGGATGTAGTTGAGGACACCAGCCGGCAACCCCGCTTCTTCCAACACTTCCACAAATTTATACGCCACCACCGGCGTGGCGCTCGCCGGTTTCAGCAGCACCGTATTGCCCGTCACAAGCGAAGCGACCGTTGTTCCCGCCATAATGGCAAACGGGAAGTTCCACGGTGAAATGACGACGCCGACGCCAAGCGGGATGTAGAAAAAGCGGTTCGTTTCCCCCGGACGGCTTTCCACCGGAATGCCGTCTTTCAACTTCAACATTTGCCGGCCGTAATATTCCATAAAGTCGATCGCTTCGGCTGTATCGGCATCCGCCTCGCGCCACGGCTTGCCGGCTTCTTTCACCAACCAAGCGGAAAATTCGTGCTTGCGCCGGCGCACGATCGCCGCCGCCCGGAACAAAATATCGGCCCGCGCTTCCGGACTCGTCCGGCTCCACGTGCGGAACGCTTCATCGGCGGCTTTCATCGCCCGTTCGGCGAGCTCTTGATTCGCTTTCGCCACCCGGCCGACCACCTCCGCCTTATTGGCCGGATTGATCGACGTGATCTTGTCCTCGGTCATGATGCGCTCGCCGCCGATCACGAGCGGATAATCGCGCCCAAGCTCCGATTCCACTTTCTTGAGCGCTACCAAAAACGCGTCCCGGTTCGCTTCCACAGTAAAGTCGGTGAGCGGTTCATGTCTGTACGGCTGCACCATTTCGTCGTCCTCCTTTTTAACAAGCAAAAAATTTTTTCGTTATAAAACGGTTTCATAGTTATATTATGCAAATAATTATGGCTTTTTTCAATGATTTTTACTTGGCCACCGTCAGCTCCTCTTTTTCCACGTTCAAAGGCCGAAGTCGTTTTTTCGCCACCAAGTGGTAGTAGCCATAACAAGCGAGCAAAAACGGAATCCCGCAGTAAAGCGCGATCCGCTGATCGGGAATGAAGGCCAATCCGATGATCGTCACCATATTTAACGCAAACGCCGCCAGCGGCACGAATGGATACAGCGGCGTCCGATACTTCAAATCGCGCACATCGCCGCCCTCGCGCAAAAACGCCTTCCGTCCCAAATAGCTCGACAGCGCAATCGACGCCCAGACGGTCACCGCGCCAAACCCGGCGATCGCCGTCAACCAAACATACACCGTATCTTCCGCGTAAATGCTGCATAACAGCGACAAGCATCCGATGGCAATGCTGGCGATCAGCGCGTTAAGCGGCACGCCGCGCTTCGACAGTTTGCTGAAAAACGGCGTCACCATTCCTTGACGCGACATCGACCAAAGCACGCGCGACGTTGCATACAATCCTGAATTGGCCACCGACAGCACCGCCGTAATGATGACAAAATTCATGATATCGGCCGCATACGGAATACCAATATTGTCAAACACGACCACAAATGGACTTTTCACCACACCCGCCTTCTCCCACGGAAACAAACCGGCCAGCACAAAAATCGCCAGAATGAAGAAGATCAAAATGCGCCATACCGTATTGCGCAACGCCACCGGCACTGTCTTCTCCGGCTCGCGGCTTTCCCCGGCAGCCACGCCGACCAGTTCCGTCCCTTGGAAAGAAAAGTTAACCAATATCATGGTTGAAAAAATCGCCCAAAACCCTTTTGGAAACAAACCGCCATGATCCGTATAGTTCGTGAAAAACGGAGCAGGCTGCCCGTTTTTCATCTGGATGACGCCAAACATCGCCGCCAATCCAAGCACAATAAAGGCGATCACCGTCAGCACTTTCACGCTGGAAAACCAAAACTCGACCTCGCCAAACCCTTTGACAGACAAGGCGTTGATCAAAAACAACAACAAGGCAAAGACCGCACAAAACACCCATGTCGGCACATCGGGAAACCATCGCTTCATCAAAATGCTGACCGTGAGCAGCTCGATGCCGACCGTCACCGACCAATTGAGCCAAGACAGCCAGCCGATGCAGTAGCCGACAGCCGGCGAGATGAATTTCGTTGCATACGTCTGATACGACCCGGCATCGGGGATTCTCACCGCCAATTCCCCTAGCGAAAGCATCGTCAAATACATGACGAGACCGCCAAATAAGTAAGCGGCCACCGCTCCCCCCGGCCCCGCCTCATGAATCGTATAGCCGGATCCTAAAAACAACCCCGTGCCGATCACCCCGCCAAGGGCAATCATAAACAAATGCCTGCTTTTTAATTCGCGCTTTAATTCTTGTGCTGGTGGCATTCCCCACACTCTCCTTCCTTAACAGATCAAATCGGAACCGCTTACATTTTCATCGAACAAGCGGCGCTCATCATTGAGCAAAAAATTTTTTCAATTAAACTTGATTCCTATCTCTATTATGTTGATTCTTTTTTCTATTTTCAATATATTTAGCAAAAAAATTTTCCCCATTTCTCCTTCCGTATCGAAGATTCGTCTTTTTCGCAATGGCTTATGCTATAATACAAGGAAAAGAGAGGTGCTGATCGTGAACCGGGAGATGGAAACGCTTTTATCGATGTACGAGCAAATTCTCGAAATGATCGACCTTGGCATCCACGCTGTCGATCAGCATGGAAAAACGGTTATTTACAATCGAAAAATGCGGGAAATCGAGGGCATGGATGTGGAAGATGTGCTCGATAAAAACATTTTAGACGTCTTCCGCTTTCATCCGGAGCAGCCGAGCACCTTGCTTGAAGCGCTGCGCACCGGCGAAAGCATTCGAAACAAGCAGCAAACGTATTTCAATAACAAAGGACAAGCCGTGACAACGGTCAATCAAACATACCCTTTGCGGAAAGACGGGCGCATCATCGGGGCAGTGGAAATCGCCAAAGATGTCACAAAGTTTCGCAAACTGATCGCCGAGCAGTACCAGCGCAGCGAACCGGGACGAACGCTGGCTGACATCATCGGCCAAAGCGAGGCGATGCAAACGGCGGTCCGCCTAGCCCGCCATGCCGCCCGCTCTGACGCGCCTGTGCTGCTCATCGGCGAAAAAGGAACGGGAAAAGATTTGCTCGCCTCTTGCATTCACTATGAAAGCGAGCGGCGCGCCAAACCGTTTTTGGCGCAAACGTGTTTGTCGCTCCCCGACGACTGGTTGGAAACGATGCTGTTTGGCAGCGAAGCAAACGGCGAGATTCAGCCCGGCTTGTTCGAACAGGCGAACGGCGGCACCGTCCTGCTTGACGACATTGACTCGTTAAGTCTGCCGCTCCAACAAAAACTCGCCCGTTTCCTGCAAGAAAAACAGTTTGTCCGCGCCCAAGGCCATGAACCTGTTCGGGCCGATGTCCGCCTCATCACTTCGACAAGCGGCGACCCCATTGACGCCGTGCAAACGGGGGAACTGCTGAAGCCGCTTTACTACCAGCTCGCCGTCCATTGCATCGTGTTGCCCCCGCTGCGCGAGAGAAGGGAGGACATTTTGCCGTTGGCCGCTCATTTCATCCGCCAAGGCAACGAACGCTATGGGTTGACGGTGGAAGGGCTCGATGAGGATGTGCAAGAAGCGTTTCTCGCTTACCGCTGGCCCGGCAATGTGCGCGAACTAGAGGCTGTCATCTTCGAAACGATGGAAACGATGGAACAAGACACGGTGATCACACTCGCCCATCTTCCGGCGTATTTCCGGGCCAAGCTTACCCCTGACGAGGCCAAGACCGATTTTCTATTCGATACGGATGATATTTTGCCGCTTGACCGATACATGGAAGAGGTCGAAATTTACTACATCCGCAAGGCGCTGCAGCATCACGGCTTCAACATCACCAAAACCGCCAAAGCGCTTGGCCTAAGCCGACAAAACTTGCAATACCGCATCCGCAAATATCAAATCGACAAAGAATGAAGAGGCTGCCGCTAGAGGGGTGGTGATTTACTCGCGCAACCGCTTCCCAGCATCGTTTTTCAAATAGAAAAGCCTTGCAACAGTGCACACTTTTTTTCATCGACCAAAGGAAACCAATGTTTTTCACCAGCCTTCTAGGACGCTGCGGCGACAGGGGAGGTCGCGCCGATGATCGATGCCCATCTTCATCTTGACCAATACGTCCGGGTAGACGAACAAATCAAGCGTTGGCAAGAGGCAGGCATTACCGGCGTCGTCGCCGTCTCAACCGACTTGCGCTCAAGTCACCGAACGCTGGAGCTCAAGCAACGGTTTCCGTCTTTCGTCTACGCCGCCATCGGCTTTCATCCGGAACGTCCCATGCCCAACGCGGCCGATTGGAATGAATGGACATCACTCATCAAGCAAGCGCGGCCGCTTTTGTCCGCCATTGGCGAAGTCGGGCTGCCGTACTACTCAGCCGAGGCAGCGGCCCAATTGCCTCGCTATTGCGACTTGCTGGCGCAAATCGCCGCCATCGCCGTCGATGTCTCTTTGCCGCTCGTGCTTCATGCCGTCTACGACCGGGCCGAAACCGCCTTGGCCATCGTGCAGCAAGCTGGCGTCCGGCACGCTCATTTCCATTGGCTGAAGGCAAGCGCAAAGACGGTGCAACGCATCGTCCGGTGCGGCTACTACATTTCCGTCACTCCCGAGGTGTGCTACCGCGAGCGCGACCAAGCGCTATTGTCCCTCATCCCGCTCGAGCAGCTGCTTCTCGAAACGGACGGCCCATGGCCGTTTGCCGGTCCGTTTCACGGAAAACCGACGACGCCGCTGTTTTTATTTGACTCTGTCCGCACCGTAGCGGCGCATTACGGCGAAGGGAGCGAGCGCGTGAAAACGGTCATCACAGCGAACACAAAACGGCTTTACGGCTCGCTTTCTTTATAGTACGATGAAGTCAAATCCAGACCGAAGCGAGGGAAAATCATGGATCATCAGGAACAAGTGCGCCGACAGCTGCTTGAAAGCGTGTCCGCTCTGTCGGATGAACAACTCAACACCCGGGTAGCTGAAGGGAGTTGGACGATCGCCCAAGTGCTCGAACATTTGTACCTTATCGAGACATCGATCGCCGCCATGATCGCCCAGACATTGACGCGCGGCGCGAGCCAGCCCGTCAGCGAAAAGCCGATCCACCTCACCCTTGACCGTTCCAAAAAAGTGGAGGCGCCCGATTTCGCCCGCCCGAGCGACCGGCGTTTCACGTGGGGGGAATTGGAGGAAAAATTGCGTCAATCGCGGCAGCGGCTGCGTCACATCGTCGAGCAAGCCGACCCGGCTGATCTGGAAGCCAAGTCGTTCCCGCATCCGGTTTTCGGCCCCCTAAGCTTAAAGCAATGGGTGGAATTTGTCGGCTACCATGAACAACGCCACCTTGCCCAAATTGAAGAAATCAAGGCGCATCTCGGATAACCAGAGCCAGGCCGCCTCAACAGCGGGCGGCCTCTGCTCGGCCCGCCCCGGCTTGGGCTACATCCGCGGACGTCCCGCCCGTTTTTTCCTTTCCACCGCCCTTCACTTGCTTTAACGTCGCCACGATGAGAAAACTGACAATGACCAACAACACCCACGAGCTGACTTTCCCGACATGAACGAGGCTCCACGCCCTCGCTTGGTTTGGATATTGCCAAGCCCCGAAAAAGGTGGCGATGTTTTCCGCGACCCAAATGAAAAAACCGATCAGCCAAAAGGACAGAACAAGCGGCATCCGATACCGAATTCCCCCGACCTCATACGCGACCCACGAGCGCCAAAAAACGAGAATCACAAGGCCTGCCAGCCACCAGCGAACATCGATCCAATAATGGTGGGTAAAAAAGTTCACGTAAATCGCCGCCGCCAACGGAACGACCAGCCAAAACGGCGGCCAGCGCACGAGCTCCACCTTCAGCCGTCTCCACGCTTGGCAAAGATAGCTCGCGACGCTCGCGTACATGAAGCCGCTGTACAGCGGCACGCCAAACAGTTTCGTATATCCTTCCTCCGGATACGACCATGAACCCATATGCACCTTAAACAGCTCTAATGCAAGCCCAATCAAGTGAAAGACAGTGATGACTTTGAGCTCATCGCGCGTTTCCAGCCCGGAGCGCACCATCCACCATTGCATGAGAAGGCAAATGACAAGCAGCCAGTCATACCTCGGCAACAAAGGAAGCGGCGCGAGCTTCGTCAGCGCCAGTGAAGCAAAAATAACGACCGGAAACACGCAGGACAACGCCTGCGCCCAACCGAAGCGAACAAGCTGCACAAACGCTTTGCTGAGCCGCGCTTTTCCAGAACAGAGACACCTCCAAACCACAGCCAGCCAGCAAGGCGGGCATTCCCCCGCCGCTGCCGCGTATTTCTCCCCTTTCAAGCCGTCCCCTCCCCCGCTTACGAATGCGATTCCCCTTCGTCACTTCGGTACTCCAAAATGTCCCCGGGCTGGCAGTCGAGCGCCTTGCAAATGGCTTCCAACGTCGAAAAGCGGATCGCCTTCGCCTTTCCGTTTTTCAAGATCGACAAATTCGCCATCGTAATCCCCACTTTCTCCGACAGCTCCGTGACGCTCATCTTCCGCTTCGCCAACATGACATCAAGATTCACGATGATCGGCATGTCATCCACCTCAAATCGTCAACTCGTTTTCTTGTTTGATGTCAACGGCTTGTTGCAGCAGCTTTTGCAGCACAGCGGCAAAGACAGCGATCACGAGCGACGCAAACGGCACCAGCAGCCCGACGAAAATGACCCCCGGAGCGTCGTCCTTTTCGGCAAAAAGATAAAACAGCGGCAAAGCGAGCAGATGCAGCCCGCTGATGGCGACGGCGCAACATTTGATCTTCTTTAACGCCTCGACCGACCGCTCAGAGAACGCGCTGTTTTGATCAATATACGTCAACAGCCGAAACGCCTGATAGAGCGCAAAATAAAACGGCAGCGCGGACACCTCAAACACAAGATAAACGAAATACTTGATCCAAGGGAACGCCGGCACCAGCTTAACCGCCACCTTCGCAAGCACCGGCACCAAAAACAAGCACAACGCCAGAACCGGAAGGCCAATCAACACCAAGGCCACCTTCAAAAAAAGCGTTTCTCGTTTCACCGCAAGCACCTCACTGATTCGTTTTTGCTTTTATTGTAATCGTCGATTTATCGTTTTTCAATAAATAATTATTGATTTTGATGATACTCTTATTGTTAAACATAATAAAAAGCATCCCCCTGCACGGAGGAATGCTTCGGTGCAAAAATGGAGACGGCAAAAAGCAGCTATTCTGCTACCAAGTCCAAGGGCTTAACGGTTAAGGAATTGCTTCTTATGACCGCTTTCTATATCCAAAAGGGTTCCCAGCCCTTAACCAAAAAAGATGACAAAAGCATTAACTGGGCGATGGAAGTGATCGAAACAAAAGATGTGAAATTCCGCGCTTTGGTCTGGTGACAACGTTAACGCGTATGAATTGCAATGGGACTTGCACAGAAAAGATCCATGGGCAGCGGTCTGCCCTCCACCCGAAGATGAAAATCCGCGTCAGTTCGTCATTTTCACGGAAGAGAATGGCTCTCATGGAGAAGGAACTGATCCGAACTAAAAAATAATAAAGGCTCATCCCTTCCTATCCGAGCCCTTTTTGTTTGCCACCTCGAATGACATGAATCTTTTTACTGTCTAATGTGTGAAATTGAGATAAATAAATATTTGATGCAACTTAAGGACGAAATCATTATTGGTTATATGCTGTTTCTCGATACAAATCGTAGAGCTCGGCTGATGAGGGCCGGCAATACTGTGACATGCCCTTCCCCGGCAAATTCCTGAAACTCCACATATACCCCAAAATCAGTAAAGGCGGAAAGGCGTTTTACCAGTTCTTCAGCATGAGCGTTAATTCGGCTTTTGTGGCTTCTTTCCAACTCTCCAGCCGCCAAAAGTACGTCAACGTTGAGCGTTTCATGTGTGATACGAGCAACAAAACGTTGTTCTGCCTCAAGCAACAGCTGTTTACTCCAATGAATCGAAGGACTTCCAGCAATATACGTTCTGAAAGCAGTCGGTTTCGTAAAAAGCACCTGCAAAACAAAGAGGCCACCGAGAGAATGGCCAAAAATGGCCTGCTTCGTCCGGTCGACTGGCAATTCTCGCTGTATTTCAGGCTTCAGTTCTGTTTCAATAAACTCCAAAAAAGCCTCTGCTCCTCCCATTTCCGGCCATGCGGTTCCATCTGGACGAGCAGGTAATTCGCTTTCCGGAACAGACATGGTAAAATCGTAAAAACGGGCAGGAGAAAATGGCTTTTCTGTTGGATAACCAATACCAACAATCACCGCAGGAACAACTCCTGTGCGATCAGGACGTCCTGCCTGCACACGCATCGCTTCCACCATCGTACCAAACACCGAATTGGCATCAAGTACATAAATCACTGGAAATCCCAAAGGAGGTGGATCCGCATCAGGTTGTGCAACAAAAATCCGATACTCACGATTCCCATAGTGAGAATACATCACACGCTGCTTCGTTCGCGGAATTGTGAACTCACTAACACCTGCTATATGAACAGCTGAAGAACATAAATCCCTTTTTTTAGAACCCATTCCATCCCCTCCATTTTTCAGTTTTCGAGTCGTCTCTTACACTTTGGTTTTAAATAGCAAGTACACGAAGTAGGGAATACCAATGATGGCAATGACAATTCCAACAGACAGTTCGACAGGCGCAAAAACTGTTTTAGCAATAAAGTCTGAAACCACTACCAACAACATGCCAATCGTTCCACTAACCGGAATGATACGCTGATGATGAACCCCGACGAGACGCTTGGCAATATGGGGGGCAATCAAACCAACAAAACCGATGTTTCCAGCCACAGACACACACGCACTCACAATCCCAATACTCGCCAATAGCAATAGATTTTTTTCCTTTTCAGTAGAAACCCCTAACCCTTTTGCATGTTCTTCCCCTAATTGGAACAAATCGAGAATATAAGCTTTACTGATGATAATGGGAACAAGCAAAATCATCCATGGAAACACAGCAACAACATATTGCCAATTGGCGTTCCAAATGCTTCCCATAAGCCATACTGTCGCCATTTCAAAATCCTGTGGATTCATCTTTAACGATAAATATAAGGATAGAGCTCCAAAACCAGCCCCCGCGGCAATTCCCACAAGAATGAGGCGCTGCGTATCTAAATGGCCATTCTGTCGAGCAAATAGATAAATGAGCAGGGCGGCACCCAATCCGCCAACCCACCCAAATAGCGGCATCGCTAAAATCGATAGCCAATCATTTTCCGCTATCCTGTGACCTCCAAAGAAAAGCATAAAAATGACGATCATAGCCCCGGCCCCAGCATTAATGCCCAAAATTCCTGGATCAGCCAACCCGTTTCGGCTAATTCCTTGGATAGTCGCCCCAGCCACTCCTAATCCAAAACCGACCAACGCAGCAATGACAATACGCGGCAGTCGGAAATCCAAAATTACCAAATCATGCTCCGGGACCGGATCCATTCGCAGTAGTGTTTTTAAGACATCTTGAACGGTTATATCAAATATTCCATTTGTTAGACTAATATAAATGACCAACAATATAATTACAATATTACTAAACAACACCAACCAATAGCGCTTGGCTGAATGATTAAGCATCCTTTCCTCCCCCTCTCGTATAAATTAAATAGAGGAAGAAAGGCACACCAATCAAAGCTGTAACGACCCCAATCGGTGTTTCAAACGGATAATTCAAAAATCGGCTTAAAATATCGGAAAGCGCCAAAAAGATCGCACCAAGAACACCGGCACAAGGAATGATTCGTCGATAATCAACCCCTACTAAAAACCTCGTCATATGTGGAATAATTAAACCAACGAAGCTGATATTTCCAGCCAAGGCAACAGAAATGCCTGTTAAGATAACCACGCTGACGATGGCCAAGATCTTGATCACCATCGTTTTCTGACCTAAGCTGACCGATATCTCCTCTCCCAACGACAAAATCGTAATCGATTTAGAAATCATACAAGCAACAGCAAGACCCGCAATGGCAAAGGGCATTGCCAATTTAATTAAATGAGGGTCCATTTGATGCAGCCGGGCATTGTACCAAAAGCTCACATCCTGTGAAACTTGAAAATAAGAAGAGAGAGCGGCTGATATGCTGCTAAAAAAGGTTCCGATAATTGTTCCAATAATGGCCATTCGAACAGGCGACATTCCATAGGGAAGGACAGAGGCCATCCAGAACACGAAGCCTACGGCAACAGCTGAACCAACCAACGAGTACATGATCATCTCAAGCGAAGAGGCGCCTGGCTGAATAATCATGCAAAGTGTGATCGCAAAAACCGAACCATCTGAAACCCCCATAATGGAGGGAGAGGCTAAATAGTTCCTTGTCATCCCTTGCATAATCGCTCCTGAAATCGCAAGTAATGCACCAATCAAAAGAGCACCAATCGCCCTTGGCAGTCTCGAATACCTGACAATTTGATGATTAACATCATTCGGGTCAAAAGCAACTATCGCTTTCCAAACAGTCCACGCATCTATATTTTTGGCCCCATACAAAATAGATGCGATGATGATCAACACCATCGCAACCGGTGAAAGCCATAAAATCAGGGCTGACGGAGAAATTCTTAATTGCATATTGACGCTACCTGCCTTGTATTATTCGTTGCCGAGCTTCTCCACAGCTGCTTTCAAGAAATTGATTTTGCTCCACGCTGTGCCGCCTTGTGCAAGCGGGTCGACAATGTTGACGAACACTTTATCATTTTTCACAGCATTGATGCTTTTCCAAATTGGATTGTGTTTCTTGTTTTTTTATTCAAGCTATCCCCCGATTTTCGTTGCGCGTTTCATCTAAGTACAAGTTGATTATGATAGAACGAGTCCAGTAATCAGCGGGATGTAAAACAAAATTTCAACTTATATAGATAAAGATAGTTTCTCTTCATGTCTCTCTTAAGTCCCCCCTCATCCTCTTGGTGATAATCATTATCATTTATGATTATAATTTAGATCTTCTACCCTGAACATGGACAGTATCCGAAATTCATTTTGGACAAATTCCAGAAAAAAACTTTAACGATTCATCAATAATTCGATCATGGGCATATGCCGAGTACTCCACCCATGGATCGGAAGAAAGCACATATACCTGATGGTGGCGAACCGCTTTCAGTTCTTGCCATGGAAGTGAATATTGCAATTGATTCCAAAAAGCTAACGTTTCTTCTTCCTGCCTAATTAATAGCAACAAACGATCCGCATCTATTTGGGCAAGCTGATCGAGCGCAATCGGCTCGTTGTAAGCACCGCTTTTAGGATACGCGGCATTCATTTGCAAATCCTGATAAAACACCTCTAATATACTACGATTGCAATGAGCATATAAATGCTGCTTCGAGATGCGTACGACTAAAAATGTGTCCTCTCCAACTTCCCTCTTTAGCTGTTGTCTAGCAAACTTCACCTTTCGATCATACATTTGAAGCCAGTTCTCTGCTTCCTTCTCTTCTCCTAAAAATTCAGCCGTCAGCATCAGCTGCTCCCGCCAGTTTTTCTCAGTCCACGGAACATAAAAAATAGGAGCAATCTGTTCAAGCCTCACCTTCTCCATCTTTTCGAGATCGTCTGTGCTAATAATCACATCCGGCCGCTTATGGGACAAAGCCTCAACTTTCGATTCCCAATCTTGATTTTTGCGATAAGCACTGAGAGGGACAGAAATATCGTCACGGTATATTTTATAATAATAAGCCGTCCATTTCGGATGAAGCGGCGCCGCATAAGGAATAATCTTTAATGCAAGCAATTGGCCGGTAATCGGAGACGTATAAGCAGCAATTTTTCGCCGACGGCTTTTCATATAAGCAGTCGGCGTAACCCCTACCTTCTTTTTAAATTTACGGCTAAAGTAAAATTCATCATGATAACCAACCTGATGGGCGATATCACGCAGTTTAGCGTCAGATTGAGCCATCAGACGCTTCGCCTTATTCAGCCGAAGCTCTGTTAAATAATCCATTGCGCTCATTCCATACGTTTTTTTGAACAAATCAACAAAATATTTAGGACTAATATTGGATATCCTTGCTAATTGCTCAATTGTCAAATTCTCATAAAAATAACGTTCCATATAGTTCTTAGCGGCCTCTAGCGATGTTCGTGATTCTTTAGGAAAAGGGGATCGATGCTTCATGATATAATAAAGCAACTGTTGGAAAGCAAGCTGGCAGTGAAACCGTTCCAGCTCATCCGCGCTTCGCCAATGATCATAAATTTCATCGCATAACGAGATCAGCCGATCCGCAGGAAATACAGAGATTTCCCCCTGTAACGGAAAAAAGCATTCCCCGTGATCGGATAGGCACTCATATCCTGAACCTTTCCGTTGAAACACGTCAAACTTAAACAAGAACATTTTACTTCTTGCTTCTATTTCAATTCCATATGTATCACCAGGGGAGCACATATAAACAGTATTCTGCCGCAGTCGATACCTGTGACTATTTAACATAAAATGTCCTTGTCCATCTTTAACGATCATCAGTACATGAGAAGTTGTAAGCTGCTGTTCGATCCGCCAATCTCCTTCTTCTTTGATAAACTGCATCTCCCGCATTCTAAAAAACGAGCGATCCCAAGCAAATTCATCACCCTCTTGCTTGATCGTTCCAGACTGGGCCATGATCTCCCTCCTTCTTGATCTATTACATGCAACATGAAGAGTTCATCTCTCTGTTATCCTGCACACGCTAAGCGCTGCACATTTTCTCCAAAAATCCTGTGGCTCAACCTGCAAGCTAAGCCATGGGAGAGGAAGCTTGTTGCAGGAGAAGCCAAATGTTCATTTTTCAATGAGCATGTATATATAACGATTTCATTGACATTTTGACTGTTCTTTCCTGTTTTATTTGATAATGATTATCATTATTATATAAAGTATATCAAATCATTTCTTTTCTCACAATATCGTTCCATACAAGCTCAAATCATTGCAAAAAAGAAGAACAGGATGTCAAACAAATGAAGCGCAAAAATCTATAGGAGGCTGGTGATTTACTCGCGGATACGGCTTTACAATGCCATTTTTCAACTAAAGAATCTTGTTGCACCAGTCCTCCTTTTCACTCATTCTCCCATTAATTAAGAGGATTAGCGGTATTTCATTATAGTGAAACTGGAAAAAACGAGTGCATAGCACGGATGAACCACATATATACTGTAATACCCTTTTTTGAGAATTAGTCCCCAAGGTTAGGGTGTACCTTTTTTTGTCTTAAGTGGTGTTTTCAGGATAGCCACACAATCAAAAATATGGCTGGTCTCCCCTAGAGAACAGCCATTTCCCTCTCTCCCCATTTATTGTTCCATGTTTCTGTCAAGATCTTTCTATCTAAATCCTTCCCTGAGCAACATTCGAGCATCGTATCGCTCTATTCGTTTGCATGTGTCACCCAATAAAGCTAACGAGGCCACATAACTGTCATCCATCTCTAATGGATACATCACTGCATGATGAATACAATCAGGATTATCCTTGAAGTCAAGTAAGCGTGGAATTTGATGAGGTGCAGATACTATCACATGCAATGGGGAAATTTGTAATCCTTTACCCATTGCTTTCAATATCGCTTCTTTCCTTGTCCAATATGTATAAAAAACTTTTCTTTGCTCCTGAGGGAATGCTTGAAACAAATGATATTTTTCTTCCTCTGTCAGCACCTCATTCGCCATTTGCTTGATATCTAAAAGCGAAGAATTATCGAGCCTCTCAACATCAACGCCGACAGGGGTGCCGTCTGTAAAAGCCACAAGAACTTTTTTACCGGAATGAGCAATAGACCATTGGAATGAAAGGCCAAGGAGCTGCGGCCGACCATGAGCCTGACGACAAGCTGGGCAAGTGCGATCAATCGGCACTTCATGTGGATCGACATTGAGCTGTGCCGCTAATACAAAGCGACTTATTACACATCCAATCATAAAACAAGCTCGATCTTGTTCATTCCTGAATAATTGTACTCTTTCCCTTTCCTTCCTGTCCAGCAATTGAATATGCCATGATTGTAAATCGCTGATGTCAGCGAGCCAAACTTGGCACACCTGCTTCGTTAAAGGAGGAATCGAATTCGTCATTTCCCATTCGATCACGGGCCACCATCCTCCCTCTATGTTGTCAACGGTTGTGACCGTTTCAGGGGTCTCAAAAAATATTTTTCTTCGACAAAACTTCTAACATTTTCTTATTTTCATTTTGTTGGGCTCTTCACCAAAAAATGTACTTGACAAAAAACGTTTTTTACAACAATAATAAAATCAAAAAGATTGATTTCCATTTTTTGTTATTTTGTTCAATCGGGAGGGATAGTATCATGTTTGTTCCTAAAAGTCAAGTACATCTTTCGGTGATGAACCTTTTGTTGGATGTTAAAACAAATAAAAGAAGAGTTAAGCAGGTGTTCTCAGAGCCTTGATCCTTTCCTGCTTAACTCTGATTTCAGCTTGTTTTTCTAAGGAAAAGCGACATTAACATTCATAAATAATATAGGAAACGTGCGAGTTTGCATCCATCTTTCCTGCTAAAAATCAGAGATGAGATCGCAAAAAAGGATTTTCATCTAACCCCTATGATAAGGGAATATAAAGAGCTCAGTCTTTCATAGCTATTGTCTCTTCCCTTGGATGATTGACTCACAAATTGTCAAGAAAGTGTGATATTATTTGCTAAGCTTCGGTACCGCTTCTTTCAAGAAATGGATTTTGCTCCACGCTGTTCCACCTTGTGCAAGTGGGTCGACAACGTTTATGAATACGTCCTTATTTTTCACTGCTTTCATACTTTTCCAAATTGGATTCTTTTGTAGCTGCTTCAATGCATCTTCCTTATTCTTGTTTTCGTCTGCGGAGAATTGAATAAAGATATAATCAGGGTTCATAGCACTGAATTTCTCAAGCGACATCACTTCCTGAGATTTTGCCTTTTTAATCTCATTCGGCACCGTTAATCCTAAATCTCGATACAACGTGGGGTTGAAAAAGATATCTTGATTATAAATCATGATGTTCCCATTTCTAATCCTGATGGCGACTACTTTTTTCCCTTTCAGTTTTGCACCTAACTTTTTCTTAGCCATCACCAATTGATTTTTATAGCTTTTGATAATGCTCTCTGCCTGTTGTTTCTTTCCTGTCAATGTAGCGAGCAAGCGCAAATTGGCTTCCCAATCTGTTGAAATATGAGAAACAGGAATAGTTGGAGCAATTTTTTGCAATTTGTTAATTACATCTGGTGGAAATTTTTTCGATGCCAAAATGACATCTGGTTTTAGCTTAACAATGGTTTCCATGTTAGGCTGAGCTTTTTCACCAATTGGTACTGTAGAACCAGTGATTTTTTTGAACATGCTTGGGAATTTACCGCCAACTGTGATACCTCCAGTTGGCTTCACTCCTAGCACAAGAGCGTCTTCCATCGTCTCCATGCTTCCCGTAATCACAATTCTTTTTGCTGGTAAGGGAACCTTATAGGTCTTCTCAAGATATTTAATTTTAGCCGTCTTGCTAGCCGCCTCCGTTGATGATGACCTTACTCCGCTGATGGCTAAGAGTGCAACAAGTAGAATCATAAAGCCACCGTAGAGCCACTTCCTTCTTACCATGAGTCCTTCCCCCTTAATTAATAATGATTATCATTAGTAATTATATACAGGGCTCTTTTCACTCATCCATAGACAGAATCCGGAATTTATTTTGGACAGACTCCATAAAAACATCTTCTCTTTCTGTAGATGAGCAAATTTGCTAACATAAATTGACAACCAAACAAAAAAGGAGACATGAACCCGATTCCTTGAGTAAAATAGATGTGCTCAAACCCATTCACACAAGGAGGTTCGTGTCTTAGGAATCGATAAGCACATCATCAACGAATCCACCAGTTTTTCATGACGTTGGGATTGGCGCTTGATTTCTCGAAACCGGTCATCAAGCATCTGGTTCATCTTGTCGACGCCCTGTACCAAGGGATGTTCGGGAACGTTGACCGATGTCCATCACTGGAGTTTTCATCCCAACCATCGAACCATGCTCAGCCATTTTTTCACGAAAAGCCCTTGGAACGAGGAAAACCGGCTTGAGAAGCTGCAAGAATGGCTCCTTCGCCAGATCGAACGCCTAGCCAAACAGGAGAATCAACCCCTTTTTGTTTCGATGGATGATCCCATTTGCCAAAAAACGAGGCCTTCGTCACGGGCTGCCCGCGCCATTCAAGGGTGTGATTGGCATTTCTCTCACAACGATCATCCATCCGTCTGGGGGCATTCGCTCGTTTGGCGGATGGTGCATACCCGTCTCTATATAAGGTGGCCGGAAGAAGCAAAATCGACCTAGCGATCGAGAGATTTTCCTCGCTCAAAGAAAAGTGGACTCGGCCGATGCGCGTGGTATCCGTCCCAAGCGCTCATCGAAACCTGTCTGAAACTAGGATTCCATGTTATCGCCATGCTCAAGACGAACCGGATGCTTGACCCGAACGGCATCGCCGTCCAAGCGAAGGAGTTCGCCCGCTATATGGAACCCAACCACACCCGCCCCTCGTCACGGTGGGGAACGAGCACTATCGTGTCTACCGCTACGAAGGCGCGCTCAACGGTCTTGATGATGCAGTGGTGCTGTTGGCTTGGAAGGCGGATCAACCGATGACGCCCGAACATTCTTCATTGCATCTTGAGCACCGATCGGGAGCTGAGTGACGAAGACATCTTGCGTTACGATGCCGAGCGCTGGACGATCGAATGCTTTTTCCGGCAGGCAAAAGACCAGATGAAGTCAGGTGGTACCGTGTTCGCCACGTTCGGGCAGTGAAACGGTATGGGGCAGCGGTGCTGTTCGCCTGCGTATCCAGCATCGCGGAATCTCAACAAGACCTCTCTTCCGGACTGGAGTTTCTTCGCTCTCGAAAAGGACACAGCATCGTCGAGATCATCGATGACGCCGCAAAGCAAGAGATTCCTATTGATGTGATCAAAAAACAGCTCCATGTCGCCTAAGGGGTACCTGTTTGTCTCTTAGGTAATGGAAATTACTGTAATGAAAAATACTCATCTACAGTTATATATTAAATCCACCCGTGGTGCTAGATGAACTTGATCAAGCAGAAAAATAGCCCTTGCCTAGCAGATCTTCTGTAGAATGAAAGTGCAACCTACCCATTCGAAAAGGAGAATCCCCATGCAAGGGTACTTTCATTTTCCTGCAGATCGGGCCAAGATTCAAAAGCAAGATGCCGCCATTTTCTTTTTTGTCTCCGCCCAACTGTCATTGATTCAGACGCATCTTCAACGCCGCAACCGCCATTTAAGCAAGAAGATAGCGTGATCATAGCGATTCACATTTGGGGGAAGCTGCTTGGTTTTTCTTCCGAACGGGCATGGTATCGCTTTGTCACCGGAAATTCGTTCCCAAACGGGCAGTTTCTTGAACGTTCCCGATCCAACCGTCGTTGTCGGGCACTGCGTTTTGCCTTCAAATGGATCCGTCATGAGCTGGCAAAACGCGGCCACCATCATGGCTATGCCGTCGTCGACAGCTTGCTGCTTCCATTGTGCCATGCCGCAAGAAGGCATCGTGTCAAACGGGCTCAAGGAATCGCCGACATCGGGTATGGCGCTTCAAAAAAGCAATGGTACGACGGCTGGAAGCTGCACCGTCAAGTGACCGATCAAGTTTCTTGTCGATCTGCACGAGGCAAGACGAAAGGACTTGATGGAGATTCGCCTCATACAGGCGATCCCAATGACGCGCGATGGCATCATCGTTGAACCAAGACGGCTCCAGTCCCAGCCGAATTCGCTTCGGCCAATCGATGTCATGCGCCCATTGTTCCCCATGAACGAGCGCTTGCCGGCCGCTCAAGATATCCAAGGTGATTAGACCGACAACGTCACCGGCTCGAGGTTGGCATTGTGGATCCACGGGAACGAGATGATCCATCAACTGAGGAAGGTTAAGATCTTTGAACAGAGTGCTTATTCTATTCAAATAAGAACCACCACAAATGGCACGGATTTGAATGCCCAAGGTGTAGAAACTCCATTGCTTTCCTTGGGTGTGAAGGATTCATTCGACAATGGACACAAAAATCCCCCCAATTTTGTCGGAAGGGTGTGAAATGTGAGGGAAATTTAATTTTGTGCAATCAAAAAAGAGTAACCAGTTTCGCATTTTGTAAGCAACCGGCTACTCTTCATCATCTAGATAATCTCCACTCGATACACATGAATGATTTGATAACCAATTTGCCAATTCTTTCTCACGTACTTCCTTTTTAGCAACCTTGATACACATTTCAAATAGTTCATCATCCGAAACAATCAACTCATACCCATTTTTCATCAAAAAAGAATATGCTGCCATCACCGCCGTCCGTTTATTTCCATCTAAAAAGTAATGTCCGGTTGCTATGGCAATCATGTAAACAGCAGCCTTTTCAAATAAGGAAGGGTACATTTCTTTTCCAAACAAGTTCACAAATGGCTGCTGACATACATATTCAATCATACCAGGGTCTTTCTCTCCGGGTATTCCGCCGTAGTAATGCAACATCTCATCGTGGATGTAGCGCAACTCTTCAGGATGAAGTTTTTCTACCATCAGTTTTTAGATAGTTTTTCGAGCACTTTATCGTAGCGCTTAATTCCTCTTTTTAAAATGGCACTAATTTTATGTGTATCAACGTTCTTTGTCTTATCATCCAATTCTTTTTGCAACATAACCATTTCTTCTTCCTCCCTCCACTCGCACATGCTATCACCACCCTGAAATAATATACGGTAATAGCATGTCCATGATTACTTTTAATTATAAGTTCAACCACCACGCTTTTCAATCAGCATCTCAGAAATCACAATACTTCGTAAACATCCACTTGGCCATCCCGTGCATCTTTCCATTTGACCATCCAAGATTTTTTTCATAGAACTTTTGACGCTAGCTTGGGATGGCAAAACAGCCATGTGGCCTCCGATATGCCGGCCACATGGAGCCAATGCTGTTTTCTTTGTACGGAGAGGCTCATTTCATCGGCGTGCAAAATCGGGAAAGCCAACAGCTTCTCTTGAATGAGTTCCCGCAGCACCTCGAGCCGGGCGGCCGATTCTTGAACGATATTGTATATAAGTTGAAATTTTGTTTTACATCCCGCTAATTACTCTCATATCAACTTGTACTTAGATGAAACCCGAAACGAAAAGCCGGAAATTCTTTATTGCAACTTATATAGATGCTTCCCTCACTGATGGGGGGCGTCCAACCATTCCTCGAACAACTGAACAAGCCGGGCAGAAAAAAGAAGAAGCTACACCGTATGGAGGTAGGCGACTAGCGCACGGATGCGCTGCCGTATTGGACATGGTGCGTGACGTCCGGTGAAAACTCCACCTGTTCGAGCCGTCCGCAGCAGGGGCATGATTTCACTTCCGCCTCGTGTTGAGCGACCTCGACTTTGATGACAGGGATATCAAACACTTGGTGTTTCACTGTCCGACGGGCAGGGATGGCTTCGAGCGAAGCCCCGTAGCCACGGCAAAAAGGGCAGACATCATTGGTTTGTATTGTGGTCTTTGGCTAGCTGAGCCCGAGGGCCCAACTAGCTCTGCAGGTATGACGGATCTCACCGTTTTACCAATTCCACCGCTGTTCCAAACCCTTGATCGGCTAAAATGGAGGAAATGCCATCACGTTCTGCTTTCGTTTTGTAGGAGATGCGGATGACCGCTTGGTTTGTATCATCTTCGCATGGCGTCGCGACCTCCACGTTAACGCCTTCGCCCACCTTTTCCAAGCGGGCGACAAGATCCCGGTGGTTGGCCAGCGCTTCTTCAACAGCTGACTTGCTCGGCAATTTTCCGCAAGAAGGGCGCGCAAACTCTTGTTTGCCCGGGAACGGGATGAACGAAAGGCCGACGCCAGCTCCGGCGATCAAGAATCCCCCGGCGAAAACGGCCACCAACAAGGCCGCCCACCACCATGTTCTTCTTTGTTTTGGCAATTTTATTCTCCCCTTCCCTTTGGAGCATCCGAAAAACGCGCTAGCGAGTGCTGGACATCAGCAGCGCGCATCATCTTGTCATCATGGGTGGCCACGATGACAGTCCTTCCTTGCCGCGCCAGCGATGCAAGCAGTTCAATGACATGTTTGCCGTTGGCGTCATCAAGGGAAGCAGTCGGTTCATCGGCCAAAATGACTTGCGCATCCTTATAGAGTGCGCGCGCAATCGCTAGGCGCCGCTTTTCGCCGCCGCTTAAGCGGGCGGCCAATTCTTGTTCCCTTCCGCCCAATCCTGTTTCCATGAGCACCGCTTTCAACCGCTTCTCATCGCCCACCACCTTGGAACGGAACAGGCTAGATGTCATCGTGACATTGAAAGCGACTGACTCTTCCTCCATAATCCCGTAATCTTGCAGGATAAACGCCGCATAGTTTTTCCAGAAAAGGCGGCGCTGCCGCGCTCCCCAAGTGGTTGTGTCAGCGCCGTTGGCCAGCACCCGCCCGCCGGTCGGCCGCAAAAGTAGTCCAAGCAAATGAAGAAGCGTCGTTTTACCGGCGCCGCTTGGGCCGACAAGCGCAGTCATCGCCCCCGGCACGCAGACTAAACTTTCTCGTTCCATAATCGTCCGCCCATTTAGTACCATTGTTACTTGATCCGCTTCGATCTGCACGCACTACATTCCTCCTTGCTTTTTTCTACAGCTGACGCAGGCTGACTTTCGCAAACACCCAGCTTGCCGCCCCTATATGTACAAGCGGCAACGCCAACAGCGCCATCGCCCCCGCTAGGGCGACCGCCATCCAGCCATCCGAGCCTTGAAGCGCCATAATCAAGACCGTCAATGCACCTCCCATAAGCCATTCCTTCGCTATTCGCCCTCTTAGGATCATCCACCAAGATGCTCCACCGAGACGGAGCGGAAAATCGCGCTTCGCTTTCAACACCGCAGCAATGAAGGCGCTGATGATGGCGGCAATAGCCAAGGCCACAATGAGCGCAGAAAGCGATCCGGCTCGCAGCCACGCAAAATAAGCGAAAAGTTGCGCGCGCAAAATTCCTTCTTCGGCCATGTAATTGACGCGGATGTTGTTCTGCAAGCCACGCTCGGACACGAGCTTTTGCGCCGCCTCTAACCCGGTGAAGCTAAGTTCAGACGATGAGGCGACAGAAATCAGGAAGTTGTCATTAAACATCGCGTGCACATTCGGTACAAGAAGGAGAATCACTTCATTGGGCTTCGCGAAATCAAGCTGCCCACCGAACCGGACAAAAGGAAGTGTTTGCGATCCAGCTAAGCGATATATCTTCACTTGGTTCCATATGTTCACCGCTTGTTGCGGATTTCGTACATACAATGAAAATGATGCTTCCAGCACCTTTTTGGCATCTGGTGGGATTTGCTCCGGCGAAAGCGGAACGAAAGACAGCCGTTTTTTCTCTCTCCCTAGCACAAGATCAAGCCACCGCTGATTGACCATGATGATGTAACGATAGGGAGCGATCCGGAATCCATCAACGGAGAAGTACTCTTCCGTCCACGCGAGAGATAGCGCCACCTGATCCGCCGCCTCCGCTTCCCGCACCATGTCGCCGACAAAAGGCTGAAGCTTCTGGAACATTTTCTCGCTTTCCGCTCCCCCCGCTTTTCCCGGACGGGACGGGAACACGAAGACGGCCTGATCGGCCAACGATTTCCACGTGGCCTGTTCCTGTGCCGTTTTTCTTGCTTCCGTATATGCGGCGAAGGCCGGCGCGACTGTGGCGAGAACGAGGGCGAACGTGGCCATTTTCAGAACCGCCGAACTTTTCGCCAAACTTTTGACGGCCGGCTCCCGCATCGCCAACATCGCAGGGCTTGGCCATGAGGCGGCCGAGAGAGCCAAGGTGCAGGTCATAGTCAGGAAGATGACGATCCATTCGGCCAAAAGCAACACCTTGGCATAATAAGGCACAAAGCCCCAACCATAAGCGAAACCCACGTAAGCGAAGGCCAACACATCCAACAGCGCGGCAGCGGAAACCATCGCCATGAGAAAACGGATGAAGTCCTCGCATTGAATGCGCCACGCCGCCACACCGGCCAACACGCGCAGCGCTCGCCCCCTTGCCTTGACCGCCAGCCAATACAAGGCCAGTGACACCATCAGTGCGGAAACGGCGAGCAGCGTCACGCCGAAATCGCTCTGCAGAGTGAGAAACTGAAAAATGGTGATGAGCGTTTCTTCGTTCCATTGCTGATCAACCCGGCGTGACGTCAGCCAATCTTTAAACTCGGCAATGCGATCCGTTTTTCCAGTCACCAAATAGTCGCCATTGGCGAACGAATGAACTAGCGCCCCGTTGTCGCGAATTTCAGCGTCAGGTTGATTGCCGAAACGCTGGATTTGCTTCGGAAAAGAGCCGTGCGCTCCCACTTTAACAAAAACTTGGCCTGACTGATCCCCTCGCAAATCCGGGGCCACCTTCATCAGACCCAGCCCTAATCGGTCGCTGATGGATCCAAGCTGTCGAAAGGCCTCCTCATCGGACAGGCCGGATTGGCTGAAATCCAATGTCACCTTGGCTTTCACTCCCAACTGTTCCGGAAAAAAGCGGTCGTGTATATCAGAAATGATGACCGCCACTAGGGCTAAAAGGGCAAACTGCACGGCTGAAACAGCGACAACAATTCTCTTATGCACGGACCTCATTCCTTCCTTGATCAATCATCCGCAACGAAAAGTGATACCCCGTCCCATCGGGAAGGGGTGGAAAGGTTTAAACAGATTGGCTATTTGCAACCGGCCGGTTTCACCTTCATTATAACAAAATCATTTACAAAAAAATAGGTATTTTCCGCAAATTTGATTGCGGAAAATACCTATTTTTTCAAAACGAGTTTACCTGAATCCGTGACAGCAGCTCATCAAAAGAACCGTAAAACATAATCATATCAAGGGGTTAGCCCAGTTTCGGATGTTCACTTATTGAGTGAAAAGCAAAAAGTGTGATATTTGTTGATTTATCAAGCTTTCTCGGCAGTTTGAACGCGTTTTTAACTTGATGGAGATTCGCCTCATACAGTCGATCCCAATGACGCGCGATGGCATCGTCGTTGAACCAAGACGGCTTCAGCCCTAGCCGAATTCGCTTCGGCCAATCGATGTCATGCGCCCATTGTTCCAAATGAACGAGCGCTTGCCGGCCGCTCAAGATATCCAAGGTGATTAGGCCGACAACGTCACCGGCTCGAGGTTGGCATTGTGGATCCACGGGAACGAGATGATCCATCAACTGAGGAAGGTTAAGATCTTTGAACAGAGTGCTTATTCTATTCAAATTAAGAACTTTCATAAATGGCCCGAATTCCAACGTCCATGACGGGCAAACTCCTTTGCGTTCCTTGTGTTTCAAGGTTTGATTCGACAGGAAGATAAAAAAATCCTCCCGATTTTCGTCGGAAGGGTGGGAAATGTGAGATCGATCTTATCGGTGTGCTTTTAAATAATATTGCACGAGTTGTTCCTCTTTTTCCCCTACAATGACAGTCGGAACAGGACAAGGCTTTTTGTTTTCATCAATCGCCACCATCGTAAGAAAACAAGTGGTTGTTAAATGATGTTCGCCAGTAAATAAATCTTCGGTTTCAACTTTTACAAATACTTTCATAGACGTACGACCGGTGGAATACACGAATGCTTCCAGCTTTAAGATGTCGCCAATTTTGGCAGAAGAAATAAAGTCAATCTTGTCAATGGAAGCGGTGACCACTGCTCTTCGGGCATGACGCATAGCGCAAATTGCCGCAATTTCGTCAATGTACGCCAGCACCGTTCCACCAAAAATGGTACCAAGATGATTCGTATCGGACGGGAGCACCAATCTAGTCTGAATCGTTTTCGACTGTTCAGCGCTTGCTATCATCCTGATCCCCTCCTTGAAGAGAGACGAAAAGACGGTTACGCATCTCCTTTGCCGCGGCAACCATCGCTTGCAAGCTGGCGATCGCTTCTTTCTCCGTACGGGTTTTTAATCCGCAATCAGGATTCACCCAAAATTGGTCAGGCCGCAGGACACGCAACGCTCTCTCAAGCTGAATGAGAATCTCATCTCTGCTCGGGATGCGAGGGCTATGAATGTCATACACCCCCAGTCCGATTTGCTTGCGATACGTATGGATTTCAAATAAAGATAACAGCTCTCCTCCGCTCCGCGCGGCTTCAATCGAAATGACATCGGGATCTAGATCATCAATGATGTCGATCATTTCCGAAAAATCTGAGTAGCACATGTGTGTATGAATTTGCGTTTCTAAACGAACAGCCGATGTCGCTAAACGAAAGGCATATACCGCTTCCTGCCAATAAGCCGGCTGTTTTTGTCTTTTGAGCGGCAACCCTTCTCTTAGTGCAGGTTCATCAACTTGAATGATGCGGATTCCCGCCTGTTCAAGCGCCAACACTTCTTGACGGACTGCCAAAGCGAGTTGATTCAGCACCGCGGAGCGAGGCAGATCCCGACGAACAAATGACCAATTGTACAAAGTGACAGGACCCGTCAACATCCCTTTCACCGGTTTTTCTGTTAGCGATTGAGCGTAAACACTCTCTTCAACAGTTATAGGACAAAGATGGACAACATCCCCAAATATGATTGGGGGACGGACGCAACGCGATCCGTATGACTGCACCCATCCGTTTGTCGTGCAGGCGATACCTCCTAATTTTTCACCAAAAAACTCTACCATATCTGTTCGTTCAAATTCACCATGAACAAGAACGTCAAGTTCGAGTTTTTCTTGAATTTCTATCCACTTTGCGATTTGTTTACGGATAAAGGTTTGATATTGCTTTTCGTCCCATTCTTGTTTTTTCCGCTTCAGCCGCGCTTGCCGCACTTCGCGGGTCTGTGGAAAACTCCCGATCGTCGTAGTAGGCAAAAGCGGCAATTTTAGATGTTGTTGCTGTGCTTGCCTTCGCTTTGCATAGGGAGGACGTTCCGTTTGCTCAATGGGGTGCATCGTTTTTTTTATAGACTGGCCTCGAAGTAGGCGAAGAGCTTCCCCGGTTTGTTCATCATAGTGACACAAATCGGATAAAGAACGTTTCCCTTGGGCGTATTCAGCAAGCAGGCGCACTTCATCAAGCTTTTCATCCGCAAATGCCAATGAATCGACCAATCCTTTTGGTAAACGGTGTTCATGTTTGACTGTAATCGGTACATAAAGCAGGCTAGACGACGGTTGAATAATCAAGTGTTCCGTATGCTTCGATAGCTCTTCCAGTAGCGCTGCTTTTTGGACGAGTGTACTCTTCCAAACATTGCGACCGTCGATCATACCCGCAGCTAGCCATTTCCCTTTTGGAAACCCATATTTCTTCATGTTGTACAAATTTTCACCGTCATCATGAACGAAATCAAGACCGAACCCAGCGACAGGAAGAGAGACGATCTCTGGATAATTAGAAAGGCTTTCGAAATACGTTTGTAAAATCAGCTGGACACCAGGTACTTTTTGATGGAATGAATGATAAACGTATTCAACAGCGGCCACTATGTCTTCATCAATCTCTTGCACAAGAATAGGCTCATCAACTTGTACCCAGCGCACTCCTGCTCTATACAACTCATCAAGCAATTCGATATATACGGGGACGAGGAGCTGTAGGTGCTTATGCCAATGTACTCCTGTGCTTAACTTGGCCAAAATTAAAAACGTGACAGGTCCAAGCAAAACAGGTTTTGTTTCAATTGAAAGATTATCTTTGATAAATTGGTAATCACGTAAAAGAAAATTTTCCATAAGCCTTGGTTGTAGGCCATCAAGCTCTGGAACAATGTAGTGATAGTTGGTATTAAACCATTTTGTCATGGCCATAGCCGGCTGGCTGCTTGTTCCCCTCGCCATGGCAAAATAAGTATCCCATCGGCGCTCACTTTCTTGGCCAAATCGTTTTGGAATATACCCAAACATAAAAGCGGTATCCAGCACATGATCGTATAATGAAAAGTCCCCGATTGGTATCAGTTCGATTCCTTTTGCCATTTGTTTTTTAATGGATGATAGTTGAATGGTCTTCATCGTTTCCATTAGATTGGCTTCTTCCAATTGCCCATTCCAAAATGACTCCAATGCTTTTTTCCATTCTCGTTGTTCACCGATTCGAGGATAACCTAAATTAGAACTATGAATTGCCAATCGTAGCACCTCCATGTCATTTTCCTCAATACAAGTAAAATGCCCACCTTCTAGACAGACAGAAGGAGGGCATAACTAGCTTGTATTGAGGTACTTGAAGTGCCTCTTGTTCATTTTCCCCCACTCCTCCCTATGACGCGTAGGTCGAAAGTGTATACAACAGGCAGGTCTCCTGACTTAGCTTCATCGCGGTGGATCCCCTTCCCATTCCAAACAAGGAACAGTGGGTTATTGATCCTCGCTCTGCATCACAGTGGCGCGACCGTGTTGGATTTTCACCAAACTTCCCTTTTAAAGTTCACGCAGATTGGTGAACTACCTGTTGCTTGGTCTTATCAGATATGCTGTTTTTAGCGACATCCTCCCACCACCTGCACTGACGCTTAGAGGTGGGGCTTCTCAAGTCATCCTGATTAATAATATTATCATGGTTTTTAAAATTCAGTATACTACAATTACTCAGATTTAGCAAGGGAAATGCACCATCTATTTTAGCCCGAGTTGAACTTTAGTAGCATCCTCTTACTTTTTGGTGAAGAGCCCAAAAATTTACAGCGGGTACAAAATCGGAACATGGGGAATTGTCTAGGAGGCTGGTGATTTACTCACGCAACCGCTTCTCGCAATCGTTTCTCAAATAGAAAAACCGGTTGCATCAGCTTCTATGTTCACGCGTTCCATCATCGATCAAGGCAAACAGCGTTTTTTCACCAGCCTTCTAGGAAGCTAAGGTGCGTGGCGAATACCTCTCTTCATTTACATCAAACCATATGTAAAAATGAGACATGAACCGGACTCCTTGGTTGAAATAGCTGTGCTCAAAACTCATTCACCCAAGTAGGTTCATGTCTCCCCAAAAGTTCTTCGCTACAACAGCTTGGCCATTATGTTTCTTTCTAGCCGGAAACAAAATCTGCGAAGCTTTTTGTATGGTAAAGGCGGCCAAATGGTCAACCGTAGCCTATTTACAAAAAAGGCCTGTTAGACTCACCCAACAGGCCTTTTCGTTTTCAGCTTTTTGGTTCGGCATCTGACCTTTTGTTACAACATTGTCAAGAGACAATAATTCATGTCCATCCCACAACTTTCCCCTCACCGCCTCTCTTCCCTACAGCCGCAAGGGTTTTCGGGTTTTGAGGAACCAGTTGGAACAAAATACCACGAAAATAATAAGTGTCCGTTCAATTGGAATGATTTAGGGAATTAGGGGGAAGGGATGAGGGAAACGAAACGTTGGGAAATGTCCAAGGAAATATCTGGAGGGGATAGGGAGCAGGGGTAAGGAGAGAGGAAAAATGGATGGGTATATTGGGATAAAACCTGATCCCTCAACCCTTTCCGCCCTATACCCTGTCCCCCTATCAACAGAAAAGCCCAGCATGGATCCAGGCAAAACCCTAACCACGCTCGGCTTCTTGGACATTTTTTATTGTCCCTGGACAGTTTTTATTTTCTCAGGACGGGATTTATTAGCTGTCTACATATTAGGGTGCGAGTTAAAGAGTGACAGTTTGTAATTTTTAATGGTTCCTTTTCACATTCAAAGCCTCTAATTTTTTAATCATTGCGTCGTTGAGAGGCGGGCATGAAATACATAATAAATCTTTTGCTCTACTTAAAGCCACATATAAAATTCGCGTATCCTCTTGCTCAGAATTAATGTCAGGACTGACGAGCAAATTCACATCTTTAACTTCAGGGAGATATAAAAGAACAGATTCAAATTCTGCTCCTTTTGCTTTATGAATTGTCCTTATCTCGGTTGTTTTCTCTTCGGACAATATAAGGTTATCCACCAAGTTCCTGATAGTTATCGATTCGGAAAATTGCTTTATTTTTCCCCTAGAAATTTTCTTTATTGCAATTCCTTTCTCTATAAAAAAATCAGAAAGGGAGTTATAGAATTCGAATAAAGATTGATCAAGTGAAGTTTTCAAATCGTTTGCCAAGAATTCAAGTAAATCTACGGCCAGACTCCTTTTCATAATGGGACTTATAATTTGATTTTCTTGAAATGGATCCTTTAATTCTCCATGCCGATCAGTTTTTATTGATCTTTCTAGTTCCTTAATTGCTACTTCATACCGAGTATCTAATGTAAGCTTATATGCAGTCAAAATGGACTTGATAAAACGTTCTCTATTTGAAGAATCTGCCTCACTGAAGCTTGTCCATACTTCGCTATTTTCTGTGTTACGTAGTAATTTAACGGTGTCGTTATTTCGGGTGAGTATACAATAATCTTTTTCAAGCCCTAAACTGATCCTCAAATTGTTGAAGTTTGCTATAGCTTGATATGGACCATCTGTACATTCAATAAAATATATATCATGATTCCTATTTTCTCTCGTCGGCTTTTGCGTTAGTTGGTCTCCTTTTCTAATATGATTTAGAAAATCAACAATCTTACTGCCACATCTCCTATTGTTCTCAATCATGTAAATAATCTGATTAGGGAGAGTGAAATCAATAAAATCTTGACGGGATGCCCCTTGAAATTCATAAATCGACTGAGCTGGATCTCCTACGACGCCAATCACTGAGCCTGAATTCCCAAGCCATTTAATTATTTCTGTTTGAATTGGATTGGTATCTTGAAATTCATCTAAGAAAATATAGGGGTATTTTGCACTTAAATGCTCCAATATAATTGAAAACTCTTTCAAAATTCTATAAGAGAAATACAAGACATCCTCATGATGAATGACCCCTTCATCCCAAAATAATTGCTTATATAAAGGAAGGTCCTCTATTCTAATATAATATTTCCCGATCCGATAGTTTTTTCTTGGTTTTAGATATAGTTGCCCGTCTACGAGCTTCCAATCCAATTGTTCTAAATATTCTTTTAGCTTTTTATTATCCTGAAGATAATGAGCTCTTGTTTTTACCTTCCATTGATATATTTTCCCGTTTGTTGCTATATTTTCATAATGGCCATCTAACTCCTCAACATTAACCAATCTCTTTCCATGATTATCATTTAATAAATACACATACGGCTTTACAACGTTCGCATACAGAAAACTGTGAATCGTCGATACCTCAACCCTTTCCTGATTCATTCCCAAACGACTTTGGACTTCTTCTGCACCAACAGTTGTGTATGTTATACAAGCAATTTTTGAAGTATATGTAAGATTCTCCGCATTTTGAAGAACATTTTTGATATGCTCTACAAGCCAATGCGTTTTTCCTGCCCCAGGCCCAGCTATCACTTTAAAATGACGACTAAGATCTGATAATGGTATTCGTTGATCAGAAGAAATCAGTCTAATATTGTCCATCCTGCCCTACCCCTTGATTATCCTTGTAACACACCCACTCAAGGGCCTTTCGAATATGGTCAGGTACTATCAATCTTTCATCTTTGTTCTCTTGTATTCTGCTAGCCAATTCAAAAGCAAGTTCACCTTTTCTCCCTTTTGCGTACAAAAGGAAGCTCGAAGCATGCTTAGCCCTCTCTTTATCCTCATTTTCCCAATTACTTGCCTTAAGTTCGTCAACTTCAACAATTTCTACTTCATCAGTAAAAAGTAGCTTACTGTTATAATTGTCCCAAGCCAAATCGTATTCAAATGTTTTTCCATGTTCCTTTTTGTAGAATATCTCTACATTCAAACAGTTATTTTTTTGTTCTAATAATTTCTTTACAGCCCCTGATATTTCACGATACTCGTAGTTTTCAGGATCTTGATTTATCTCAAACGGCCAACACTCTTTCCATCTTTTCTTTCCAGAACTACTATCGTTTCTCTTCTCTAATTTAGCTGGATCAGAATCAATAATACAGGCTACTCTTTTTTGTAAAGCATATTTTTGTCTTTCCGAAGTAACTCCAGCTCCATATAATTTAATGAAGTGCTTAAAAGTTAATGAATCAACACGGACAAGGGAGACATGATGCTTATCCAAATCGCAACCAATCAATTCCGCCAGTACAGGAAGAAGTAACAATTCAGCCATTCCCTCAACCAAAATTACGGACTTTGCAAATAACATAGCCGATTTTGTAGCATCAAGATATCGCTCCACATACTTTTTTGATTCCTGATCCTCGTTGCTTTCTAAAAATACTTTATCAGGATACTTAGCAAAGATTTTTCCGCTTTCATCTTTTTCCAGACAAATAATTGGTTTTAAACCAACTGCAGAGGTTATATGCGTTGAATGGGTAGTTATAAAAATTTGTCTGCTAAAGGTTTGATTTTTCACTTCTTCTTTGAGAAATTTTAGAAAATTATATTGAAGAGCTGGATGTAAGTGTGCTTCAGGTTCCTCAATAAGAAGTATCGGAAAAGTTTTGGCGTTTTCCCCGTATTCTTCGGAAGTAATCATTTTAAATTTTGATAAGATCAGAGATATGTATATAAGGTTGTTATAACCCATGCCATTGTTTATGATAGGTATCTCTATTCCAGTCCGATCCTTGATTATTAATCGAAGAACGGATAGCACATCATTTTCATCTAAATTCCCATCCAAAGCAGGTGTACCTCCAACAGACGCACCTGTGTCTTCTGCAAACTTTAGCACTTCCTTTTGGTTTACTCTTTCAATTAGATTCTTCACTAACAAGTCTGCATACTGGTCAAATATTTGAGCCTTAGTCAGTCCATTGTCCGCAGGTTCTGCCGCTACCACCTTATCTTTAAAATGCATTAATAATTGCTTTAAAAGCGTGTTTCTTCCAGTAAACATATTGCTTTCCACATCTCGAAGTGCATCTAACGATTCACAATGTATTTTGTCTAAATACTCTGATTCTGCACGAATTTTATTTATAATATTTCCACCGTATATCTTTGAGACATATCTCTTCAAGTTTTTTTCTAGCAATGCCCAACGTTCTTTAGTGGAAGAGGTTTTTGCATAATCATCATGGTACGGTTTATGGTCTTGCTCAGGTAGAAAAAATTTATACGTGAGCTGGGCTTCCCATGGGGTATCCAATTTTGTAAGCCAACTTGCAACAATCGCTTTATCATCTGTTGTGTCTGTTTTTGAAGAGCGTAATGTCACAGTAATTGTTATCTCTGGCGGAACAGCCAAATCCACATTTTTATTGAAATCATCAATTGTAGGAGATTTTACACCCGTACGCCTAAAAATATATTCTAATGCCTTAATAATTGTCGTTTTTCCAGCATTATTACTTCCTATCAAAACATTTAAACCCTCATTAAATTCGATGAAAAAATCATCAAAACATCTAAAGTTCTGAATCCGCATGCTTGATATGTACATTTTATGATTTCCTCCCCGAACTTCTCCCTTTATTATTTGGTTGCCGTCCTAGTCCCCATTCATTTATGTTTCCACACTTCACTTACCATCGATAAAATTATGTATAATCTCAGTAAACCAAAGCCAATCGTGCAAGTCTCTAAACGACTTTATTGGTCTAAAACGTTGATAAATCGGGTAAGTAGCAAAAAATTTATCATAGAGACTGTCCAAGTTCATGTTATTCCCCCATTATAAAGCTTTTTTACATATGTAGTTTTACATATCTAAAAAGCATTGTCAATTGTTAATGGATTTGTCTAACAAAAGGCTCAATAATGATGCCTTGCTTCCCCACTTAATATCCCTGTTGTAAAATGTGTTTATATACCCCCTGGTGCTAAATATCCCGGAAAACCGAAATGGTTAGGTCGTTTAATTAATAAAACTTTATCTTCGTTTTGAATCATACACATCGTATAAATTCTATGTTCTACACTTTTCCAATCAACTGACATGATGTAGATTCTCCTTTCTAATTTATTTAAAATCTGAACGTTTTTAATAATCATATACTGTTTTCTTATTGAAACAACTCACCCGTTAGTCGCCTATGCCCCATTCATGTCACCACATTTTAAAAAAATTATGTTCTCCAGTGTGATTTGAAGAAGATCGATATCTCACAATAATTATACCATAATATTACAAATATTTTTAAAATATCCTGCTTTTTTAGTGATTCTATCTGATCGAAAATAAAAAAGTGCTGGCATAAACCTATGCCAACACCTTTTCCCAGTTACCATTATTATTTTCTAGTTACCAACTTTATTTTTCAGTATGCGACTTTATTTTCCGCAGATACCAATAACAGTTATATTTGCAAAGCAAATAAACACTGTAATAGAAAAAACAAAAGCCTGCTGGATTCACCAACAGGCTTTCAGTTCCCGACTTTTTTGTTCGGTACCTAACTTTTTTGTCCGGTTCCCGACTTTTTTGTCAAGTACCCGACTTTTTTGTCATTCAACACAACATGTACAATTACAAAAAAGTCGTTTAATTTTGAGGTTCAAAATATGCATAACACCATCCGGAAATTCGAATGGTGTTAAAAATATAGTTGTTTAATTTTCATAGAGAACGACTAAGGCTTTCATAAAACAATAACAAAAAAGTTGTTTAAAACTTAAAAACGACTTTTATTTATTCCAAATGTAACAATCCCAAAAATCATATCCCTCATAATTTATATTAATCCTAGCTAAGATGCTTTTATATACAATTAACTTAATTTTTTTGTTAAAATTACTTAGTTTCTAAATCGCCTTATAAGAACCCTAAGACAGCCAAAATATCTTTAAAGATATATTTTGGGGATCAACTGCAACCTATTCCCCATGCGATTAATTTGTAGAACCAACAGGTATTTTGATTCTTTTATAATTTTGTTCACCATTTATTTCAACATGTATTGTTAATTCATATATGCCGCTTCTCGGAAATTTAAGCTTTAAATCATAATAATCTTTCTTATTTTCCATCATATTGATATAAGAAAAATTGTATTCTTTTTGTTCAAATTGGAGTATAACTTCTCCATTTTCGATATTTCTATTCTCTTTATTTAACAATCTCACCATAAAATTCACATCCTTTTTAGGAACAATTTCCTTAGGATCTGTTTGTATTTCTAAAGCATACAGTCTTTCTTTATCTAAATTTGGTTTACCTAATACTTCAGTATAAGATTTCAATAATGTCTGTTTTTGGTAAGTTATTTTATAGCGAATATTCCAAATCCCCTCTTTAGGTATTTTTGTTTCTAAAAAATACTTATTGTTATGCTTTTTAAGCTTTAAATCACTTAATTCAAAATTCCCATCCGACATCTTCATATCCATATTTATTTTTACATCCTGAAATTTCTTAGGAATAGTTATTTCAGTTTTGAACTTTTTATCTCTGTAAACGTTTTTTATTGAAACATCTTTACTAGAGATATGCTGTTGATTTATTTCTGAAAAATTACTATTATTACATCCACCTAATAAAAGTAAAGCTATCAAAAGTAAATATTTCAACATATAGGATTACCTCCAATTATTTTACTACCTAATATATAGTACTTTTAAAACAATTCCTTTGTTCACTATCGATATTGTAGAATGCAAAAGTAAGTTTTCAATTTCTTTTATAGAATATTTACTTGAATACTTCTCAATTAATAAAGCAGCCACCCCAGATACAACAGCACAAGATAAAGAAGTGCCCGAATCAACTCTAAAAGAGTCATTATCATTTTGTTTTTTTCCTGGACGATAGGATGTATCTGCCTCTGCTGAAACTATATTAGTACCGACCGTTAGTATATCTGGCTTAAGATATCCATTATGTGTTCTCTTTATTACGGAATAAGGGGCCATAATATAGTCGTGAATATTTTTTACATCATTTTTATTATCCCCTATAAATTCCAATGCCCCTACTGTAATAACATCTGGGAAAAAAGCAGGGTAACTTTCCTCCTTACTTCCAAACTGGCTATTCTTATTACCAACAGAAGTAACAACGATAATCCCAAGTTTTTTTGCCTTGGAAATTAAACCTTTTAGTTTCTCTTTATACGGAGATTGTTTTCCTAATATTATATTAAAGGAGATATTCATTATTTTTATATTATAATTATCTCTATTTTGAATTACCCATTCGATTCCCTGAATAATCCTTTGTGGAGGAGCTTCTCCAAATTGATCTAATACTTTTACAGAAACAATCTTAGATTCTGGTGCAATTCCAATGTGTTTTTTACTTGCTTCTCCAGAACCAGCAATGATATTAGTAATAAAGGTTCCGTGTCCATTATCGTCATAAGGCTGATTATAGTAATTTACAAAATCTTTAAATGCTACTATCTTGTTATTTGGTTTAATTAATTGCTTATGAGGATAGACGCCTGTATCTAAAATCGCAATCGTAATACCTTTTCCAGTATACCCTTGCTTATGAAATTTTTTAGCGCCTATTAAGGTTGAAATATCTTCGAGAAACACAGAAAAGGTCCATGGGCAGCGCGATCTGCCCTCCACCCGGGGATGAAAATGCGCGCCAGTTCGGCATTTTCACAGAAATGTTATTATCTTTTGCATCATTTCCACTATTTCTAATTTCAATATTTAATAGTATTTTATTATCGGTTCTTAATACAATACACAATAATAATATAAATGTGAAATAGTAAACCCTTTTTGTAACCAACATTACTACCATTCCCAACAATATTAAAGATAAGAAAACTCATGATGTTACAAAATTAGTTCAAAAAATTAAATTTATGCATAAAAATATATAAAGATTGGATATAGGCCTACAAAAACCCTTACCTAATATAACCGCTAAATAAAACTGAACAGAATTCGATTGATTAAATTGAAGGTTTTTCTACCAGTTAGAAACGTGCACTTTACATGGAGTAGCGTACATGATAGCCTCGTTTCATGCGGCTGATTCTTGTGGTTGCCCGATTTTTAGGAAATATCTTGTACGCAGAGTCTCCATGTCAAGTGATAGGGGTTACACTAAACTTTCCAGAAGAGTGTTCACTCCTCTTTAGCGAAAACTGTTCAATCTTGCTCGTCGGTTGCACCTAAAACTATTGGCTTACTCGATAAAAGAGCGATTATCTAGAAATCTCAGAAAAAACCACAAATATCCTCAGAATATACAAACCACCAGAGAATTCAAACTAGTTTCCTTAAAAAGTCAATAGACTTTTAAAGAGAAAAATTTCAACAGAGATTTTAAGCTTTCCGTTATATACGGTGTGTCCGGAAATAAAAGCTGATCAATATATTAAAAGAGTGTCTTTAAGAAAGATTGGTATTATGTCAAGAAAATAGACACAATGAATTAAGGAATGTTGCAAACTCTTACTACTGCACTTAGTTTGGTGGCCTTTTGAGAAGGAGAACAACAGAACCCTCCTTCCCTTCTCAAAAGGAATGCTTCCCTTAGTTGTCGTTAGGAAGAGGGGGCTCTTATTCGGATATTGGCTTTGCCGGTGCCATTTCTCATCCTCCATCGAAGCTCGGTATTCATTCGCGGAGTGAATGCGTTCCGTGCTATAAAAGCATTCAATGTATTCAAAAATCCGATATCTTGCTGCCTCTCTCGTAGCAAACGTTTCATGAAAAATCAGTTCCTTTTTGACGAGACTGTGAAACGATTCCGCACAGGCATTGTCATAACAGTTGCCTTTTCGGCTCATGCTCGTCTGGATCTCGTAGGCTCTCAACGTCAATTGATATTCCTTCGGGGCATATTCACTGTCCCGATCTGAATGGTGAATCAAGCCAGGAGACGGCTTTCTCTGTCGAATGGCTCGTTCTAGTGCCTAAATCACTAGTTCTTTTATCATGCGCTGTGAAAGGGTCCAACCGACGATTTTGCATGAAAACAAGTCCATGATCGTGACTAAGTACAGCCATCCTTCTCTTGTCTAAATGTAGGTGATGTCGGCGACCTCATACCTGATTCGGTTCGTTGATTTGAAACTGCTGATCTAACACGTTCAGAAACACCGACCATGAATGTTTGAAATTCGTGGTGGCTTTGTATTTTTTCTTCGCTTTCAAACGAAGATTCTCTTCCTTTATGATACGGACTGCCGTATGTTTCTCTGAATTGCTGGTGAATCTGACGGATTTATTTCGTCAACGCTTCCCGTGGTTGCTTTTGGACTCTTTCCGGGCATTTCGATGGGTATGAACAAACCCATAAATGATTTCCGGTTTTTGGCGAAGATGCGCATCGCCTTTTTAGGATAGTGTTTTCCTCCTCTAGGTCACGAATCCGTTTTTGAAGCTCCCGTTTTTCCTGATCTTCAGGTTTAAGATTTCCACTGCTAACAAAGCTACGTTCCGCATCTTTTTTATAATCCGCCACCTATTTATTTGTTGTTTTAGTTTAAATATCCATTTACCTCACAGTCTGGGCGACGTTTCTGCCTTCCTCGATGACTAATTTTACGGCTTGTAATTTGAATTCTCTATCAAAATTTCTAGTTATGATAGATACTCTCTATGACTGATAGTTTTAACTATATACGTCTCTATTTCTCTTGTCTATAATCTAGACTAACATTAGATGGCTCATATATGCATGTTCCCCGATAGAACCGGAATTTATAGTAGTACTCCCCCTCTAGATTACGTCTAGTGTTAAATATATATTTTCCAATATAGAGGTTTTCATATCTGCCTTACGTTTTGCAACAAGTTTCAAAATTATACTATTTAAACATGTACTAGACTTTTTGTAGACTCATATATTTTGCGATTTAACACCTACAAAAAATATCCATCATTAAAATATTATTAACTCTTCTTTTTCCGTGAAAATGCAGGCCTGACGCGGATTTTCATCCCCGGGTGGAGGACAGATCGCGCTGTCCATGGACCTTTTCCGTGAAAATGCAGGCCTGACGCGGATTTTCATCCCCGGGTGGAGGACAGATCGCGCTGTCCATGGACCTTTTCCGTGAAAATCCCCACCACTGGGTGAGTGCTGTATACGCTCCTGATCCGTGCGGGTATACTGAAAATGGCCAAAGAAGGCAATAGGAAAGCAGAGGTGCCCGATTTTCGGACATCTCGTATGATCTGGCTGCCTGTTGGCTATACTAGATAAGTTGTGGTTGGCGGAACGACTCTTTGCGGGAGATCATGCAAAAGATGATCACCAACATTCGTCGAGCCGTGGCGATGAGGGCTTTTTTCTTCCCGCATCGGGCCGCCAACGACCAAAATTTTCGGGACAAGGGATGTGTCTTGGATCGAGCTGCTGACCATGCCGCCTCGCATAACGCTGATCGAAGATGGGGATTGCCTTTAGTCGTACGCGTGCTCTTTCGCTTTCCGGCGCTTTCATGGTTGCCGGGGGACAACCCCGTCCATGAAGCCACCCGTTCCGGCGTTTCAAAGACGCTCATGTCGGTTCCCATCTCGGCGATGATGACGGCGGCGGTTTGTTTTTTGATTCCAGGCATGGTCATCAGTAAGTCCACTTCCTCCCGATACGGCTCGAGCAGGCGGTCGATGTGCTGGTCGACTTCTTCGATTAACTGCTCCAATTCCTCCACGTGTTTCCACAAGAGGCGAAGGAGACGGAGCTCGTGTTCGGTCAAGGTGCCCAGCAGCGAATCATACACCGCCTGCTTTTTCGTTTTGAGCCTGCCGCGCAGGCATTGATCCAGCTCGTCCTTGTCCACGTATCCCTTCTCGAGCAGCCGGGCAAGGATGTTTCGTCCGGAAACGCCGAAGAGATCCGAGAGGACGGAGCCCAGTTTGACATTGGAAGACTCCAGCACTTTTTGAATCCGGTTTTTCTCTGAACTCAACTGTCCGACCCACTTTTTGCGGAGGCGGGTAAAATCCCGCAATTCGCGAATATCCGCTGGGGGGACGAAACTTTTTTCAATGAGTCCATGGCGGAGCAGCTTGGCGATCCACTCGGCGTCAGAGACATCGGTTTTTCTTCCCGGGACATTTTTGATCCGCTGCGGATTGGCCAGTGTCAAGTCGACATAGCCCTCGAGGAAGGCAAAGACCGGTTTCCAATACACGCCGGTGGATTCCATGGCGACATGGGTAACGCCATGTTCTTCGAGCCACTCAAGCAGGTCGCCAAGTCCTTTCGAGAACGTGGAGAAGGTTTGAATGTCCTTTTGAATGTGTCCATCTTCTTCCCATAGCGCGCAGGCGACGATGGTTTCGGCATGAACATCCAATCCTGCGCAGCGAGGATAGATGACATCCATGATGAAAATCCTCCTTTTCGATGATCGAGTGCGCAAACAGCGAATCCACGGGAGAAATGCGGCAGTTTTCCGTTCGTCGTCACCTTTCCTCTATCACAGGAAAGGGCGGACAATGGGTGGTGCACCCAGTGGATTCAAACACTTTTCCGTACAGGGTCTAAGCCACCATTAAGCATAACGTCCTGTTGAACTGTTTGCGCCTATTCTTCATTATGGGAAGAAAAGGGGGATTTTCATCCCTGGGTGGAGGGCAAAACGTTGCCCATGGATCTTTTCCGTGAAAATGCAGGCCTGACGCGGATTTTCATCCCCGGGTGGAGGACAGATCGCGCTGTCCATGGACCTTTTCCGTGAAAATGCAGGCCTGACGCGGATTTTCATCCCCGGGTGGAGGACAGATCGCGCTGTCCATGGACCTTTTCCGTGAAAATCCCCACCACTGGGTGAGTGCTGTATACGCTCCTGATCCGTGCGGGTATACTGAAAATGGCCAAAGAAGGCAATAGGAAAGCAGAGGTGCCCGATTTTCGGACATCTCGTATGATCTGGCTGCCTGTTGGCTATACTAGATAAGTTGTGGTTGGCGGAACGACTCTTTGCGGGAGATCATGCAAAAGATGATCACCAACATTCGTCGAGCCGTGGCGATGAGGGCTTTTTTCTTCCCGCATCGGGCCGCCAACGACCAAAATTTTCGGGACAAGGGATGTGTCTTGGATCGAGCTGCTGACCATGCCGCCTCGCATAACGCTGATCGAAGATGGGGATTGCCTTTAGTCGTACGCGTGCTCTTTCGCTTTCCGGCGCTTTCATGGTTGCCGGGGGACAACCCCGTCCATGAAGCCACCCGTTCCGGCGTTTCAAAGACGCTCATGTCGGTTCCCATCTCGGCGATGATGACGGCGGCGGTTTGTTTTTTGATTCCAGGCATGGTCATCAGTAAGTCCACTTCCTCCCGATACGGCTCGAGCAGGCGGTCGATGTGCTGGTCGACTTCTTCGATTAACTGCTCCAATTCCTCCACGTGTTTCCACAAGAGGCGAAGGAGACGGAGCTCGTGTTCGGTCAAGGTGCCCAGCAGCGAATCATACACCGCCTGCTTTTTCGTTTTGAGCCTGCCGCGCAGGCATTGATCCAGCTCGTCCTTGTCCACGTATCCCTTCTCGAGCAGCCGGGCAAGGATGTTTCGTCCGGAAACGCCGAAGAGATCCGAGAGGACGGAGCCCAGTTTGACATTGGAAGACTCCAGCACTTTTTGAATCCGGTTTTTCTCTGAACTCAACTGTCCGACCCACTTTTTGCGGAGGCGGGTAAAATCCCGCAATTCGCGAATATCCGCTGGGGGGACGAAACTTTTTTCAATGAGTCCATGGCGGAGCAGCTTGGCGATCCACTCGGCGTCAGAGACATCGGTTTTTCTTCCCGGGACATTTTTGATCCGCTGCGGATTGGCCAGTGTCAAGTCGACATAGCCCTCGAGGAAGGCAAAGACCGGTTTCCAATACACGCCGGTGGATTCCATGGCGACATGGGTAACGCCATGTTCTTCGAGCCACTCAAGCAGGTCGCCAAGTCCTTTCGAGAACGTGGAGAAGGTTTGAATGTCCTTTTGAATGTGTCCATCTTCTTCCCATAGCGCGCAGGCGACGATGGTTTCGGCATGAACATCCAATCCTGCGCAGCGAGGATAGATGACATCCATGATGAAAATCCTCCTTTTCGATGATCGAGTGCGCAAACAGCGAATCCACGGGAGAAATGCGGCAGTTTTCCGTTCGTCGTCACCTTTCCTCTATCACAGGAAAGGGCGGACAATGGGTGGTGCACCCAGTGGATTCAAACACTTTTCCGTACAGGGTCTAAGCCACCATTAAGCATAACGTCCTGTTGAACTGTTTGCGCCTATTCTTCATTATGGGAAGAAAAGGGGGATTTTCATCCCTGGGTGGAGGGCAAAACGTTGCCCATGGATCTTTTCCGTGAAAATGCAGGCCTGACGCGGATTTTCATCCCCGGGTGGAGGACAGATCGCGCTGTCCATGGACCTTTTCCGTGAAAATGCAGGCCTGACGCGGATTTTCATCCCCGGGTGGAGGACAGATCGCGCTGTCCATGGACCTTTTCCGTGAAAATCCCCACCACTGGGTGAGTGCTGTATACGCTCCTGATCCGTGCGGGTATACTGAAAATGGCCAAAGAAGGCAATAGGAAAGCAGAGGTGCCCGATTTTCGGACATCTCGTATGATCTGGCTGCCTGTTGGCTATACTAGATAAGTTGTGGTTGGCGGAACGACTCTTTGCGGGAGATCATGCAAAAGATGATCACCAACATTCGTCGAGCCGTGGCGATGAGGGCTTTTTTCTTCCCGCATCGGGCCGCCAACGACCAAAATTTTCGGGACAAGGGATGTGTCTTGGATCGAGCTGCTGACCATGCCGCCTCGCATAACGCTGATCGAAGATGGGGATTGCCTTTAGTCGTACGCGTGCTCTTTCGCTTTCCGGCGCTTTCATGGTTGCCGGGGGACAACCCCGTCCATGAAGCCACCCGTTCCGGCGTTTCAAAGACGCTCATGTCGGTTCCCATCTCGGCGATGATGACGGCGGCGGTTTGTTTTTTGATTCCAGGCATGGTCATCAGTAAGTCCACTTCCTCCCGATACGGCTCGAGCAGGCGGTCGATGTGCTGGTCGACTTCTTCGATTAACTGCTCCAATTCCTCCACGTGTTTCCACAAGAGGCGAAGGAGACGGAGCTCGTGTTCGGTCAAGGTGCCCAGCAGCGAATCATACACCGCCTGCTTTTTCGTTTTGAGCCTGCCGCGCAGGCATTGATCCAGCTCGTCCTTGTCCACGTATCCCTTCTCGAGCAGCCGGGCAAGGATGTTTCGTCCGGAAACGCCGAAGAGATCCGAGAGGACGGAGCCCAGTTTGACATTGGAAGACTCCAGCACTTTTTGAATCCGGTTTTTCTCTGAACTCAACTGTCCGACCCACTTTTTGCGGAGGCGGGTAAAATCCCGCAATTCGCGAATATCCGCTGGGGGGACGAAACTTTTTTCAATGAGTCCATGGCGGAGCAGCTTGGCGATCCACTCGGCGTCAGAGACATCGGTTTTTCTTCCCGGGACATTTTTGATCCGCTGCGGATTGGCCAGTGTCAAGTCGACATAGCCCTCGAGGAAGGCAAAGACCGGTTTCCAATACACGCCGGTGGATTCCATGGCGACATGGGTAACGCCATGTTCTTCGAGCCACTCAAGCAGGTCGCCAAGTCCTTTCGAGAACGTGGAGAAGGTTTGAATGTCCTTTTGAATGTGTCCATCTTCTTCCCATAGCGCGCAGGCGACGATGGTTTCGGCATGAACATCCAATCCTGCGCAGCGAGGATAGATGACATCCATGATGAAAATCCTCCTTTTCGATGATCGAGTGCGCAAACAGCGAATCCACGGGAGAAATGCGGCAGTTTTCCGTTCGTCGTCACCTTTCCTCTATCACAGGAAAGGGCGGACAATGGGTGGTGCACCCAGTGGATTCAAACACTTTTCCGTACAGGGTCTAAGCCACCATTAAGCATAACGTCCTGTTGAACTGTTTGCGCCTATTCTTCATTATGGGAAGAAAAGGGGGATTTTCATCCCTGGGTGGAGGGCAAAACGTTGCCCATGGATCTTTTCCGTGAAAATCCCCACCACTGGGTGAGTGCTGTATACGCTCCTGATCCGTGCGGGTATACTGAAAATGGCCAAAGAAGGCAATAGGAAAGCAGAGGTGCCCGATTTTCGGACATCTCGTATGATCTGGCTGCCTGTTGGCTATACTAGATAAGTTGTGGTTGGCGGAACGACTCTTTGCGGGAGATCATGCAAAAGATGATCACCAACATTCGTCGAGCCGTGGCGATGAGGGCTTTTTTCTTCCCGCATCGGGCCGCCAACGACCAAAATTTTCGGGACAAGGGATGTGTCTTGGATCGAGCTGCTGACCATGCCGCCTCGCATAACGCTGATCGAAGATGGGGATTGCCTTTAGTCGTACGCGTGCTCTTTCGCTTTCCGGCGCTTTCATGGTTGCCGGGGGACAACCCCGTCCATGAAGCCACCCGTTCCGGCGTTTCAAAGACGCTCATGTCGGTTCCCATCTCGGCGATGATGACGGCGGCGGTTTGTTTTTTGATTCCAGGCATGGTCATCAGTAAGTCCACTTCCTCCCGATACGGCTCGAGCAGGCGGTCGATGTGCTGGTCGACTTCTTCGATTAACTGCTCCAATTCCTCCACGTGTTTCCACAAGAGGCGAAGGAGACGGAGCTCGTGTTCGGTCAAGGTGCCCAGCAGCGAATCATACACCGCCTGCTTTTTCGTTTTGAGCCTGCCGCGCAGGCATTGATCCAGCTCGTCCTTGTCCACGTATCCCTTCTCGAGCAGCCGGGCAAGGATGTTTCGTCCGGAAACGCCGAAGAGATCCGAGAGGACGGAGCCCAGTTTGACATTGGAAGACTCCAGCACTTTTTGAATCCGGTTTTTCTCTGAACTCAACTGTCCGACCCACTTTTTGCGGAGGCGGGTAAAATCCCGCAATTCGCGAATATCCGCTGGGGGGACGAAACTTTTTTCAATGAGTCCATGGCGGAGCAGCTTGGCGATCCACTCGGCGTCAGAGACATCGGTTTTTCTTCCCGGGACATTTTTGATCCGCTGCGGATTGGCCAGTGTCAAGTCGACATAGCCCTCGAGGAAGGCAAAGACCGGTTTCCAATACACGCCGGTGGATTCCATGGCGACATGGGTAACGCCATGTTCTTCGAGCCACTCAAGCAGGTCGCCAAGTCCTTTCGAGAACGTGGAGAAGGTTTGAATGTCCTTTTGAATGTGTCCATCTTCTTCCCATAGCGCGCAGGCGACGATGGTTTCGGCATGAACATCCAATCCTGCGCAGCGAGGATAGATGACATCCATGATGAAAATCCTCCTTTTCGATGATCGAGTGCGCAAACAGCGAATCCACGGGAGAAATGCGGCAGTTTTCCGTTCGTCGTCACCTTTCCTCTATCACAGGAAAGGGCGGACAATGGGTGGTGCACCCAGTGGATTCAAACACTTTTCCGTACAGGGTCTAAGCCACCATTAAGCATAACGTCCTGTTGAACTGTTTGCGCCTATTCTTCATTATGGGAAGAAAAGGGGGATTTTCATCCCTGGGTGGAGGGCAAAACGTTGCCCATGGATCTTTTCCTTATAAATAAAATAGACGCTTATAAGCGTCTATGAGTTCTTTTAATTAATGAGTGTGAAGACTTTCCGAATGATCTCTAAACCATGAACAGTTATAATGCCCATCGCTCTTTTTCTTAGCGTTACAGTAAACATTTTGTCCCGCATTGTCTCCCAGCATGTTTGCAGCAGACTGAATAGACTCTATGTAGCAGACCAGATTCTTTTTCCAATAGAAAAATACTATTGGATTCGAAGCGTAAGCAGCACCCCGAGCAATGGCCACTGAACAATCTGATCCATTCGCAGGGAAATATTGGGAGTCACTTATAGAATCGTCTGCTTTATTACAGTTCACTATATTATTATTAGCTATTATCTTCATTTTCCCCAACTTAGATCCTACATAACTTCCAATTGGTTTAGTTGAATAATAAGTGGTAGAAGCTTGAGCAGTTTCTTCTACAGTAGTATTCCCCTCAATCATTTGTTCGGCTCCCTCATAAAATGCATCACCGGAAACGTTTAATTCCAAATCAATTTGTTGATCGCCTTGTTTTATGTCTACCGGCTGGCTATAAATAACTGAGCCATCTTTACTTATTGTCACTAGGTACTCCCCCTCAGGAATACCATTTAAATCGAAATTTCCATTGGCATCGGTTTTAGTACTGATATTTCCGAAAGACACAAATACATCTGGTAAATTCGCTTTTAAAGTGGTAGCAGTACCCTCTTGAGTAAACAGAGAGTCCGAACCAGAGTCTTGTATTTCATTAATAGCACTTTCTATTGCTTCGGCTTTAACTACATCCCCCTCTTGCTTTGCTTCTTCTAAAGCTGGTTCTAACTCTGGGTTTACTGCACCTTCTATACTTTCGGAAAACCAATCTTTAACCTCGGTAGATTGAGATTGGTTAAATGTGATTATAGTTGAAATATTACCATGTACACTACCTCCATTTACTTCCTCGGCATTGACTTGTTTAATACTAAACGTTATGATTAGACTTAATGAAATTGCAATGATAATAAACGTACCAAATAGTTTTCTCACTTTTTCACCTTCTCCTTCAACTATTAAAAACAACAATTATATTATAAATAGATTCAATTTCCAAAATAAATAAATATTTACAATTATTTTTCTACACCGCTTAAACAATCATCCTATGCCGCTCTTCAGTCTGAATCTATATAATAATCCATAATTTTATATACCTAGCTTTTATTAGGTTTTGTCTTTGAAAAACTATTTATTACTGTAGAGTGAATATTTATTTGAGCAAGCTAACTCATATATTAAGAGCAAACTTCAGCAACAACTTTCTTTTTAAATCTTATCTTTAGCAACAAATATTCCCTTATATAAAATTAAATCCATGTTATACTAGTGAAACTATCTAACTTCGATTGATTTAGTGGTTACAAGTTTATTGTTTCTAAAAAGCTTAATTATATACTTACCTCTATCAAGGGAGGAAGTATCTAATTTGATTTCAAATCCCGAAAAACCAACATATTCCTCTCTCACATCCTGAAATACAGTTTTATTAGTCTTGCGAGATACCAAAATCAGCTTTGATGGTACATTGGAAGATTTCTCAACCATGTTTGCATAATGCACAGAGATTACCACAATTTTTCCCCATTTGATATGATCCTGAGGATTAATGATTGTTTGTGTCTCGTTATTTGTCTCATATCCAACTTGAATTTGATCATTATCAATCGAAAAATCTCTTTGAAACCTATACAATACAGACAAAGAAAACACTAACAAAAATAATATGAGAATAAGTAGTCCTAACCTATGTTTTTTAATAATCCCCACATTTCTCCCCCCCATCAATTCTTTGATAAAACAATGTTGTTGAGATCCAAACAATAATTTATCATATATCAAATTTTAACTCAATATACAATTTTAGTGATAATTACCATAGCGAATTTCAAGCACAATTTATATATAATTAACCCGTGGTGCTAGATAAAATCGAGTAAGCATAAAAATAGCCCTTGCCTGCGGATCTCCTGTAGAATGAAAGTGCGACCAAACATTCGAAAGGAGAATCCCCATGCAAGAGCACTTTCATTTTACAACAGACAAAGCGAAAATTCAAAAACAATATGCAGCCATGTTCTTTTTTGTTTCTGCCCAGCTGTCACACATTCAATGCTATCTTCAACGCCGCAATCGTCATTTGGCGAAACAAGAAGGTATCCATTCAGCCCAATACTAGCGAGATTTTCAGAATCCAGCACCAATAGGGCATTTCCGGTATCGAAAACGCCCTAGGAGGAATGGAGAAGCGTTTGAAGAGACTCCCCACTTAGAAGTTTTTGCAACGATTCCCACACCGGCTTTCCGTGTTTTTGCAGGGTAGAAATGACGCTACGAATGATACAGAAAGCCTTGGCATCGTCTTCCTGACGAAACGTTCCGGAAATTTTTTGTTTGACTTTCACCATCCGCAAATCGCGCTCAGCTTGGTTGTTGTCAAACGGCACTTCTTTCTTTCGCAGGAAGAGAAGCGCTTCTTGTTTGCGCTTTTCTAGGCGCTGGATGAAATGTTGCGCGTTGCGGACGCCGTCATGCTTGCCTTGTTGGCAACGTTCATCGAGTTCTCGGCGACCATTCGCTAGACGCTCGTCGTACACGGCTTCCCAATACCGGACTTCCTCTTCCGGTAGAGCCCCGCCCGCGTTCTCCACCGCCTGTTTCATCTCCAACAACGCTTCGGCCATCTCTTTCGACCATGAATGGCCGTACAGTTCGGTATATGCCCGAAGCTCCCGGAGATGATGGGCATGGCAAAGCGCATGGCTCGCCTCTCTGTACATCGGGTACACCGAATACGCATCATGCACCATCGTTCCTTTGTACCTCGGCAAGATCCCGATGTCGTCCGTCGCTTGCTTGCCACGAGAACGATGCAGTCCGTATCGGGTGGCCTTGGCAGTGGAAGCCACGTGCACCCATTGGTTCTTCCCGTTCACACGCAGACTTGTTTCATCGACGTGTAACGTCTTGGACGCGAGCAACGCCGTTTCGATCTCTTCGGTCACTGCTTCTAACACAGGGAGCCATCGTCTCGTCATGTTCACGACCGTGCCTGCACTCATCGAATGGTTCACTAACGCTTTGACCATCTCGGTGACACGCTCGCACGGGATCAACTGTGCATGGTTCCAGTATAAAACAAGGGAAGTGAGGACGGGCCCGTACTGGACATGATTCGTGACATAAAAAGGAAACTCTGCCTGCTGGACAAGATGACATTCCGGACAACCCTTTACTTCCCGTTCGTGTTGAGTCACTTCCATTCGAACCATTGGGAGGTCGAACACTTGGCGAATGTCTACTTGAAGCGGAGCGACATGTTCTAAAGAGTGACCACATCCTTCGCATTGGGTCACGCGGTGAATGACTCGATGGTCAGGATTCGGTACTTGGCGGAGCGTCGTTCCTTGGTGTCCCGGCTGCCCGCCCGGCTGTTTCCCCGACGTTTGGCGAGAAGGAGATTTCGCCACAAACCGGTCAGAGGACGGCGGTAAATGGCTGTTGGTACTGTTTTTTTTTGTACGGGCTTCTAACTCTGCGATACGTGCTTTCAATTGTTGGTTTTCTTGACGTAGTTGCTCGTTTTCTCGAATGAGTTTTTTCATCATTTGTGCTTGATACTCGATTTTTGCGACCATGCTTTCGAGTGTAAAGACCGCTTGTTGGAAATCAAAAACAACGTTTGCCATCATGTTCACCTCCCTTGTCTTGGATGGTACTAGTATAGACAAGGGGAGCGAGAATCAACCAGAGTTCGTAAACTTTTTCTATGTAACGGCTGAATAGTTACACAAGAAGACGCAGTGATCATTGCCATTCATCTGTTAGGAAAGTTGCTTGGCTTCTCTTCCGAACGTGCATGGCATCGCTTTGTTACTGGGAACTTGTTCACGGATGGACGTTTTCTCGAACGTTCTCGATACCATCGCCGTTGCCGATCGCTGCGCTTTGCGATCAAATGGATTCGTCATGAACTGGCGAAACGTGGGCAACACCATGCCTATGCGGTCGTAGATAGCATGCCAATCGAGTTGTGCCATGCCGCAAGAATGTACCGTGTCAAACGATTTCAAGGCATCGCTGACATTGGATTTTGTGCATCGAAAAAGCAGTGGTACGATGGGTTTACGTTTCATCTTCAAGTGACAGATCAAGGGCTACCTATGGGATACGTGGTAACCGAGGCGTCCTGTCACGATCGAACTGCAGCTGAAACCGTCATGACTCAAATTCCTCACCCCTATAACTTGGGTGACAAAGGATTCATCAGTAGTGAATTGCAAAAAAAGTTGTATGAGGCGTACCAAATCGCTTTTTGGACTCCATCTCGCAAAAACCAGAAACACCGCCCATCTGAGTCATGGGAGACATGGCTCAAACAAAAACGGAAAGTCATTGAAACGGTATTCTCCGTCCTTGTTGACCAATATCGTATGACAGACATTCGTGCGAATTCGATTGCGGGATTTGAAGTAGCACTCGATGGCATCTTGTTGGTGTATTCGCTTGTAACACTCGGGCTAGTTGAGCGCTAGCGCTCAACTAGCACCACGGGTTATCGATATCTTAAGCTATTAAAATCAATCAAATAACAGGGTTCACCATTTTGTTCAATTCTACAAAAATCTTCATCATTGGCTTTATATAGTCAAATCCTTCTTCTAACCCCCCTCGTATCAATACTGATAAATATAATTTATCTTCTAACGATAAATTGCTCTCGGAAACCTTTTCATAGTTACCTTCATAATAAGTATTAGATATGGCTTCTCTCTTTCTGATTTCTTCAAGAAGCTTCATTTCTTCTCTTATTTTTTTACAGGTTTTACACCTACATTTATCATGATTTTCGTGTTCACAAAGAGGGCAATATGGGGATTTTTTCATAAAATAATAGCTTGATTTTGATTCCCAATCTTGCACAAAGGGAACATTACAGTATAGACAATTTTCTTCAAGTATTTTTTTGGGGAATATTGTATAGAAATTTGAATTATTAATTTTCACATTATATTCTTCTTTTAATTTGTTTACTGATTCACCGGCATAGTATCTTTTTATCAACTCAACTATTTGTTCTTTATCTAAATGTTCAATTCTACGATCAACATTTGAGAAATCTAACATTTGGATTTTCAACTCCATAATATAATCCCCTTTGATAAAAAAATTAAAAAAACACACGTTCGATTACATTAATTGTAATCGATGCCGTGTGTTTTTTAAACAACTTTTTTGTAATTTAAACGACTTTTTTGTAAATTAAACAACTTTTTTGTAACTCAACAAACAGCCTTTTCCCAACGAACCGCTCACTCCACCGTCACGCTTTTCGCTAGGTTGCGCGGTTTGTCGACGTCGCAGCCGCGATGCAGGGCGGCATAGTACGCGATCAGCTGCAGCGGCACGACCGAAACAAGCGATGTAAGGTCCGGATGAACGGCCGGGATGACGAAGCGGTCGCCGTCGCCTTCCAAGCCGCGCATCGAGATGACGCATGGGTTCGCGCCGCGGGCGACGACTTCTTTTACGTTGCCGCGAATGCTTAAGTTGACGTGCTCTTGGGTGGCGAGGGCAATCACCGGCGTACCGTCCTCAATCAAGGCGATCGTGCCGTGTTTCAGCTCGCCGCCGGCGAACCCTTCCGCTTGGATGTAAGAGATCTCCTTCAGTTTCAGCGCGCCTTCTAGGCAGACATAGTAGTCAACCGCACGGCCGATAAAGAAGCAGTTGCGCGTCAACGTCAAGTAGTCGCGTGCGATGTTCTCCATTTCTTCTTTCGCATCGCACAGCATTTCCATCACATTGGCGACGATGGCGAGCTCTTTCGTCAGGTCAAAATCCAATTCGAGGCCTTTCGCTTTCGCCGCAGTCGCCGCTAAAATCGCCAGCACCGCGATTTGCGCCGTGTAGGCTTTCGTCGAAGCGACGGCAATTTCCGGGCCAGCGTGCAACAAGAGCGTATAGTCGGCTTCCCGCGACAGCGTCGAGCCTGGGACGTTGGTGATTGTAATGGCTTTATGGCCAAGTTTGTTCGTTTGCACGAGCACGGCGCGGCTGTCGGCCGTTTCCCCGCTTTGCGAAATAAAGAGGAAGAGCGGCTTTTCCGACAGAAGCGGCATGTTGTACGAAAATTCGCTGGCAATATGCACTTCGACTGGAATTTTCGCCCACGACTCGATCAATTGCTTGCCGACAAGACCGGCGTGGTAGCTCGTTCCGCACGCGACAATGTACAGGCGGTCGGCGTTCAGCACTTCGTTGATGATCGCTTGGTCAATCGTCAATCCGCCGTGTTCGTCTTGGTATTTTTGAATGATGCGGCGGGTGACAAACGGCTGCTCATCAATTTCTTTCAGCATGTAATGCGGATACGTCCCTTTTTCAATGTCGCTCGCATCGAGTTCAGCCGTAAACGGCTTCCGTTCGACTGTTTCACCGTTTAGCGTTTGAATCGTGACGTTCTCGCTCGTGACGATCACCATTTCGCCGTCCATCAGTTCAACGAATTGGTTCGTCACTTGGAGCATCGCCATCGCATCGCTCGCCACGACGTTAAACCCGTCACCGAGACCGGCAAGAAGTGGGCTTTTGTTTTTCGCCGCGTACAACGTTTCCTCGTTTTCCGCGTCAATCATGGCGATGGCGTACGACCCTTTTAACAGCGAGAGCGTTTGGCGAAACGCTTCTTCCGTTGTCAGCCCGTCACGGACGAATTGTTCCACGAGCTGGACGATCACTTCCGTATCCGTGTCGCTGCGGAACTCGACATCAGCCAAGTAGTCGCGCTTCAGCATCTCGTAGTTTTCGATGACACCGTTATGCACGAGCGTAAAACGGCCGGAGGCGCTTTGATGCGGATGGGCGTTCACCCGGCTTGGCGCCCCGTGCGTCGCCCAACGGGTATGGCCGATGCCGATCGTCGCTTTGACGTTCGGGTCGACGATGCGGCGCAAATCGGCGATCCGTCCTTTTTCTTTAAACACATGAACCCCGTTCTCATTTAATACGGCGATCCCTGCCGAATCGTAGCCGCGGTACTCGAGTTTTTCCAATCCGCGCAACAAAATCTCTTTCACATCTTGGTAACCGATATAACCAACAATGCCGCACATGGCCACATTTCCTCCTTTACCATTGGAGGCTGCCGCTAACGAGATCCTTCCATGTTCAGTTGTCAAAGAACAACGGGGCCTCGCCGTCACTGCGGCAGACTCCCCTTTCTAGTTGCGCGATGACATCCTCCCCTTTGTGCAAAGGGTCACCCCTTTGTTTTAAGAGAGGACTTGCGGCTGTCATCGCTCCAGCCGGGAGGCATCCGCCGAAAACCTCGATAAACCTCCTCCTCGTCAACTAAACGCGCTTCCGTTCCCGCGCTTAGTCCAGGCGCTTGTTTCGTCGTCAAAACGAAGCAACAACCAACGATATTTGCGGCTTTCTTTGTCCTATAAACCCGCTGCGACAAGCCGTCGTTTCACGATCTCCGCTCCGCTATCGCCTCCTTTCAGGTAAAAGGCAACAACGTTAATATTACAGCACATTCCCAGCGGCGTCAACTAGTATCTATCCTGAAAGGTTGGTGAAAAACATCGGTTTTCTTTAGTTTGGAGAAAAAGTAAACACTTTTTAAATTATTTTCTATTTAAAAAACGATGCTGGGAAGCAGGTGCGCGAGTAAATCACCGGCCTTCTGAAAATACCCGAATTCCAAAATGCGTAAAGTTCCAGCATACAACATAAAGACATTTTCATCCTTCCGATGGTGACAAAAATGTTTCGTCATGGAAGTCTATAAAATAACCTATGCATAAACGAAAGCGAACGTTCCGTTTATGCATAGGATGGTTCAAACAATCGGTTATTCGGCCCCCATTTCACGGCGGACAACATCGGCGATCCGCTCCACATAGGCGCGGCACGCCTCTTCGGTTGGAGCCTCAGCCATAATGCGCACGAGGGGTTCCGTCCCTGACGGACGAACGAGGACGCGGCCATTGCCGTTCATCTCTGCCTCCACTTCCTGAATCACTTTTTGCACTTGTTCGTTTTCCATTGCCTTTTCTTTATCCTTTACCCGTACGTTCACAAGCAGCTGCGGGTATTTTTTCATTTCCGCGGCCAATTCAGAAAGCGGCTTGCCTTTGACTTTCATGATGTTGACAAGCTGGAGCGCCGTCAACATGCCATCTCCCGTCGTGTTGTAGTCGAGGAAAATGATATGACCGGACTGCTCGCCGCCGAGATTATATCCATTTTTGCGCATGGCTTCGACGACATAGCGGTCGCCGACCGCCGTTTGCACGCTTTGGATGCCCTGCGCCTCGAGCGCTTTGTAAAATCCAAGATTGCTCATGACCGTTGAAACGACGGTTTGTTGCTTGAGACGACCGGTTTCTTTTAAATATTTGGCGCAAATGTACATGATGTGGTCGCCATCCACAATGTTGCCATGCTCGTCCACGGCGATCAGGCGGTCGCCGTCGCCGTCAAACGCAAGGCCGACATCAGCCCCTTTTTCTTTCACAAACGCCGCCAGCGCCTGCGGATGGGTGGAACCGACTCCTTCGTTAATGTTGAGGCCGTTGGGCGAAGCGCCCATCGTGATGACATCGGCGTCCAAATCGGCAAACAAGTAAGTGGCCAGCGATGACGTCGCCCCGTGCGCGCAGTCGAGAGCTATTTTCATCCCGGAAAAGTCTTCTTCGTCAATCGTCTGTTTGAGATATTGCAAATATTTTTGCCCGCCTTCAAAGTAATCATTCACTTGGCCTAACGCCGCGCCAATCGGCCGCGGCAACATATCTTCGGGGCTGTCGATCAGCGCTTCAATCTCCGCCTCCTGCTCGTCCGACAGTTTAAACCCATCCGGCCCGAAAAATTTAATGCCGTTGTCTTGGACGGGGTTGTGGGAAGCAGAAATCATGATGCCGGCTTGCGCGCCGAGCGCTTTCGTCAAATAGGCGACGCCTGGCGTAGAGATCACGCCAAGCCGCATCACTTCCGCTCCGATCGAGAGCAGCCCGGCGACGAGCGCGCCTTCCAGCATATGCCCGGAAATGCGCGTGTCACGCCCGATCAACACTTTCGGACGCTCTGCACTTTTCGTCAGCACGTATCCGCCGCAACGGCCAATCCGAAACGCCAGCTCCGGCGTCAACTCACGATTTGCGACTCCACGTACACCATCAGTGCCAAAATATTTGCCCATTCGTTCACTCTCTCCTTACTATACAATTTATTGGACAGCTGCCTTTTCGCTAATGTCGATCATCGCTGTTTCCGTCGATGGCTGCCATTGGATTTGCTTCGGATTGTCCCAGCGAATGGGAACTTGATGCTGACCGGTGCCGAGCCCACTGGCATCCACATACAGTCGGACATCGTCTTTCGTCAACCCTCGGACGATATCGGGCGGCCCCATCAGCCGCACGGTCAGCTTGCCTCCAACCGGTTGGACAAACGTCGCTTCATAGGAGTCCGGCAAGCCGACGACCTCAATGGGGACGTCCTTCCATGTTTGTGTGACATCTTTCTCTACGTCGATGCGCACCTTGATTTTGTTTGGCTTGACGCTTTTGACCCCATCGGGGACTGGAACGTCCACTTCCACTGTCTTATCATCTGTCACATCATCCAAATCGACGGTCAATCCTTCCAACCGATCGATCCGATTTAGCACGTCTTTCGGACCGTAAACGGTCACTCGGTTCGGCTCCGGCGTGATGCCGACGAGATGAACGCCATCCGGAAGCTCACCTGTCGTTTGCACATCAACCGGCACCGCTTTGCTTGGGCTCTCCACCGGCACAGTGACTTGAACAGATGACGGCTTCGGTTCCAGATCCAATTCATTTCCGCTCCGATCGTACACGCGAACGCGGGCTTCCCGCGTCACCGTTTCCGTCGCTCCCTCCAAGTCAACAATGGCTTTCACAAACGAGATGCTGTCAATCAACTCTTTCGCCCCGGTAATGGTCACCACGTTCGGTTCAACGGTCGGTTCCCCGACGGAGTAGCCATCCGGCATTTTGTTTCGATTAAAAAATTCAACACCAATGGAAAACTGTTTGGACACTTTTTCGCGAATCGTTACTTTTACTGAAGCCGGTTGTATATTCACCTTCAGTTTCTCAGAAACATCTTTGTATTTGATCGGAACCGTGTAGGTGCCTAAGGGCAAGTTCGTCAAATCGACATACACTTCGAAATTTCGTTGCAGAGCTGTCGGTTTGACAATGCTAGCCGGACCTTGAAGCGTGACATTGACATACTTCGGCACGCCGGAAACGATCAAGTTTTCTTCGTCATAGTAAGCAACAACCGGAACATCTGTCAACGTTTCCGTATCTTCTTGCCCAAACGTGTTGCGTGTTTCGCCAGTTTTCGCCCCGACATTGGCCGACATATACAACATGATCGCTAGCAATAAGGAAACAAGGCGAATAAACCACGGATGATCCATTAAGTTATCCATGTTTCTTTCCCCTCCATTGCCAACGGGAAGAAGCGGGCGCCTTCGCCACCGGGACGAGCTCGCCTGTCAGCAGCTCCCGAAACTCATCCATCGTCAAATCGCGATATAGTTCGCCGTTTTTGGTCAACGATACCGCCCCCGTCTCTTCTGAGACAACGACCGTGACGCTGTCCGTCACTTCGCTGATGCCGAGCGCCGCCCGATGGCGTGTTCCGAGCTCTTTGGAAATAAACGGGCTTTCCGATAGCGGCAAATAACAGGCCGCGGCCGCAATCTGGTTTTTCTGAATGATCACCGCCCCGTCATGCAGCGGCGTGTTCGGAATGAAAATATTGATAAGCAGCTCCGAAGACACGTGCGCGTTTAGGGCTATGCCCGTTTCCACATAATCGCTCATTCCGGTTTCCCTCTCGATCGAAATGAGCGCGCCAATGCGCCGTTTTGCCATATACTCCGTTGCCTTTACGATGGCTTCCACCATTCGAAGCCGTTCTTCATCCTCATTGACGGTATTGCGCGTAAACAGCCGCCCGCGGCCAAGCTGCTCCAACGCGCGCCGCAATTCCGGCTGAAAAATGATGATGATGGCAAGGAACCCCCAAATGATCGCTTGGTCCATCAGCCATTGCAGCGTGGTCAACCCGAGATAATTGCTCACAAAGCGAACCAAAATAATCAAAAAAATGCCTTTTAACAGCTGAATGGCCTTTGTCCCGCGAATCATCATCAGCAGTTTGTAAATAACGTACCATACAACGAGAATATCGACCACTTTCAGCAAATAGGACACGATGGGGAGCTCTTGGAAGGACATCTTCACACTTCCTTTATCTCTAATTCCGCTCCGCTCACGGCCATGGAAAAAGCCATCGGACGATGGCTGCCATCATTCGAGCGATTGGAGCGCGTGATTGACTTTCTCTTTAATATTATACCAAATCCATTCAAACACTTGATTAATTTCCTCGATTTCCCCGGTCACTTGCCCCGCTGAGGCCATATATTTTTTTCCGTGAATCACGGTGACGTTCCCATCAACCGTTCCTTCAATGCGAATTGAACCGTTGCGGACGACAATGTCCCCTTTCACCGTTTCCCCTTTTGGCACAATGACCGTATGATCGCGAATGATAACGTGTTCATCCGCCGAAACGGAAAACGCTCCGTTCTCTCCCCACGAAGAGGCAAAGCTGCCAACCGTAAGCAGCACAAACAGCGAAGCGGCGGTCAGCAACGGATGCCCATGCATCCAGCGGCGCAGCCGGGCGCTTTTTTTCTCTTTCGGCATCATTTTCATTACCTTCGTCGTAAAAGCCGGGGGCGCTGTTAGATGAGCGGCATATTGCAAAAAAGCAACGGTTTTTTTCAACTCATGAAAATGGGCAGCGCAGGCAGCGCATGAGCGCAGATGTTCCTTCAGGCGCTGCTCTTCCTCCGGACGAAGATCGCCGTCTAGATAGTGATGCATAAGCGATATCATTTCGTTTGGACATTTCATTCTTTCCCACCCTCTTATAAATGGCCCAATTGTTTGCGCAATGCTTCACGGCCGCGATGGAGCCGCGTTTTCACCGTGCCGACCGGCAGCCCTAAAATATCGCTGATCTCTTGCAGCGACAAATCTTCGATATACTTTAACACGATTACGCTGCGATATTTTTCCGGCAACCGCTCAATGGCCCGCTGAACCGTTTCTTGCAGTTCCAGACTTTCCACCGCTTCTTCAGGAGAGGCTTCACGGGAAGGAAGCTGCGCTTGCATCGTCAGTCCATCCGTTCCATTCACTTCCTCATCCAAGTAAACATCCGGTTTCCGCTTTCGCAGCCGATCAATGGTCAAGTTGGTCGCAATGCGATACAGCCATGTCGAGAATTTCATATCAGGGTTATAGGTGTTAATATGAACATAGGCGCGAATGAATGCCTCCTGGGCCGCATCCTCCGCCTCGTGTTGATTGCCAAGCATTCGATAACAAAGGCGGTAAATTTTGTCTTTATACAAATCAACAAGGTCGGCGTAGGCATTTTGGTCGCCTTTTTGAACCGCCCTAATCCTTTTTTTAATAAACAAGTCCATAAAATCCAATACCCCCGCCTCGCAGCTCACCGTATACTACGGCGCTCCACTGCAAAAAGTTTCAGGCAACACGTTTATTGTACCATAGAATGAAAAAAGAGGGGCAGCCAAATCAAAGCCACCCCTCAAACCAACGAACGCCAACCGAAAAAGGACATTACTGCATCAACCATATGGCGGCCCACTTGCGCGCCGCGGCCGCATCACCATCCGCTATCGGCAGGGAGGAGATGGCGGCATCCGCGTTCCGGCAACCGGTTGACGTTGGTGCTCAATCAAATCAACTTTTCCCCAAACAGCGAACCCATTAAAGCGACGGCTACGGAAGCGGTTTTATTCCGTTCGTCCAAAATCGGGTTCACTTCTACAAATTCAGCAGACGTAATCAGTTGAGCCTCCGCTAACATCTCCATCGCCAAATGGCTCTCTCGGTACGTCAATCCCCCGATGACCGGTGTCCCTACTCCCGGTGCGTCGCTCGGATCAAGCCCATCTAAGTCAAGCGATAAATGAACCCCATCGGTCCGCTCTTTTAAATAGGCGATGGTTTCCTCCATCACCTTTGTCATGCCAAGCCGATCAACTTCATGCATCGTATAAATTTTGATTCCTTGCTCCCGAATAAACTTCTTCTCCCCCTCATCTAGAGAGCGCACACCGATCAACACAACATGCTCCGGTCTGACTTTCGGAGTATATCCCCCGATTTGTGTTAACGAAGGATGCCCAAATCCAAGGCTCGCCGCCAACGGCATGCCGTGAATATTTCCAGACGGCGATGTCTCTTCTGTGTTGACGTCGCCGTGCGCATCATACCAAATGACGCCAAGGCGTTCATAATGTTTCGCCACCCCGGCCAGCGTGCCGATGGCAATGCTGTGATCGCCACCAAGCACCAACGGGAAACGCCCGCGTTGAACCACTTGATCAACCGCCGCAGCGAGCTTTTCGTTCGCCTCCGCAACCGCTTTCAAATTGCGCAAGCGTGGATGCCCCTGTTCATGAATCCGATCCGCTTTTCCAATCGGAATGTCTCCTAAATCTTCGATGTCATCGTGAAGGCGTTCAAGACGCTCGACGACACCAGCATAACGCATCGCGCTCGGTCCCATATCGACACCGCGGCGCGTTTGTCCTAAATCCATCGGAACACCGATAATCGAGATTGGTTTCATGCTGTCTCCTCTCCTTTCCGTTTCCCATTGCCCTTTTATTGTAGAGGAAAGAAGGGAGATGACTCAACTTGACAACCTTTCGAATATTTATACCGATTTGCCACCTAGCGTGCCTAAACCCGCCATCTTTTCGTGCCCAAAGCGCGGCCTCATCTCCATGCTGTTGAACCTTTTCAGCGCGTTCATCGATGGTTTCTTCGACAAAAAACCAGGCTCGCTCTTTAGTGAAACAAAGAAAAAGCAACCCGTTTTCTAAAAAAGGGTTGCTTTTGATGGAGCCTATCGGGATCGAACCGATGACCTCCTGCGTGCAAAGCAGGCGCTCTCCCAGCTGAGCTAAGGCCCCGCCCAAGCGGAAGACGGGACTCGAACCCGCGACCCCCACCTTGGCAAGGTGGTGTTCTACCACTGAACTACTTCCGCACATGGTGAGCCATGGAGGACTCGAACCTCCGACCCTCTGATTAAAAGTCAGATGCTCTACCTACTGAGCTAATGGCTCATGGTGATCATAACACTCTAAGTACTGATGAGCTCTACCTGCCTCTTCCTCTACGAGCTGTTTCAAGGAAGCTTGGTGCGTCGAGGCAACTCGCAGTCAACTCGAAGATGCATCGCTCGTTACTGAGCTAATGGCTCATCGTTAGGATACACTCAAATATTTGACGATGTCCCTTCCTCTGCTAGCTGATCCAAGGATGCCGAGTGCGTCGGGACAACTCGCAGCGATTTCGAAGATGTAGCGCTCGTTGCTCTACCTACTGAGCTAATGGCTCATGGTGATCATAACACTCTAAGTACTGATGAGCTCTACCTGCCTCTTCCTCTACCAGCTGACTCAAAGATGCTGAGTGCATTGGGACAGCTCGAAGTAAGTTTCATGTTTTATGTGCAAAAAAATATGGCTGGGCTAGCTGGATTCGAACCAGCGCATCACGGAGTCAAAGTCCGTTGCCTTACCGCTTGGCTATAGCCCAACGCTATAAAGTGAAAACGCCTTATCCGTTTATTATTATGGCCTGTTCCGTGCTAATTATACCTTCTCAATCAACCGTCTTTGGGGACGGTTGATTGAGGAATGAAAGTGACCCGTACGGGATTCGAACCCGTGTTACCGCCGTGAAAGGGCGGTGTCTTAACCACTTGACCAACGGGCCTAGAAATAAATGGAGCTTCCAACCGGGCTCGAACCGGTGACCTCTTCCTTACCATGGAAGTGCTCTACCTACTGAGCTATGGAAGCATAAAATGGCTCCGCAAGTAGGATTCGAACCTACGACCTACCGGTTAACAGCCGGTTGCTCTACCGCTGAGCTATTGCGGAACGACAAATGATGCGACTATTATTTGTTTTCGACACTAATTATTATATCCATCCTGTTCTGATTGTCAACCAAGAAGTTCATTCCTTCAAAACTAGATAACCGTCGGAAGAAGCCGCGTATCACACTGTCTAGCTCCGGCCGCCATCGGCTCGCGACGCTTCGGTCCTGCTATGGCGGCATAGCCTCCTCGCAGGCCCTCCAGCGCGTTTCGCCGATCAGCGGGCGTCCTCCGCTTTTCTAGGTTAAGCCCTCGATCGATTAGTATCCGTCAGCTCCACGTGTCGCCACGCTTCCACCTCGGACCTATCGACCTCGTCATCTTCGAGGGATCTTACTCGCCTAACGCGATGGGAAATCTCATCTTGAGGGGGGCTTCACGCTTAGATGCTTTCAGCGCTTATCCCGTCCGCACATAGCTACCCAGCGGTGCCCCTGGCGGGACAACTGGTACACCAGCGGTGCGTCCATCCCGGTCCTCTCGTACTAAGGACAGCTCCTCGCAAATTTCCTACGCCCGCGACGGATAGGGACCGAACTGTCTCACGACGTTCTGAACCCAGCTCGCGTACCGCTTTAATGGGCGAACAGCCCAACCCTTGGGACCGACTACAGCCCCAGGATGCGATGAGCCGACATCGAGGTGCCAAACCTCCCCGTCGATGTGGACTCTTGGGGGAGATCAGCCTGTTATCCCCGGGGTAGCTTTTATCCGTTGAGCGATGGCCCTTCCATGCGGAACCACCGGATCACTAAGCCCGACTTTCGTCCCTGCTCGACCTGTCCGTCTCGCAGTCAAGCTCCCTTGTGCCTTTGCACTCTCCGAATGATTTCCAACCATTCTGAGGGAACCTTTGGGCGCCTCCGTTACCTTTTGGGAGGCGACCGCCCCAGTCAAACTGCCCACCTGACACTGTCTCCCACCCCGCTGAAGGGGTGCGGGTTAGAATTTCAATACCGCCAGGGTGGTATCCCACCGTCGCCTCCACCGAAGCTGGCGCTCCGGCTTCCTAGGCTCCCACCTATCCTGTACAAGCGATACCAAAATTCCATATCAGGCTGCAGTAAAGCTCCACGGGGTCTTTCCGTCCTGTCGCGGGGAACCTGCATCTTCACAGGTAGTATAATTTCACCGGGTCTCTCGTTGAGACAGCGCCCAAGTCGTTACACCTTTCGTGCGGGTCGGAACTTACCCGACAAGGAATTTCGCTACCTTAGGACCGTTATAGTTACGGCCGCCGTTTACTGGGGCTTCGGTTCGCACCTTCGCTTCCGCTCAGCGCTCCCCTTAACCTTCCAGCACCGGGCAGGTGTCAGCCCCTATACGTCGCCTTTCGGCTTCGCAGAGACCTGTGTTTTTGATAAACAGTCGCTTGGGCCTTTTCACTGCGGCTCTTCCAAGCTCTTCACCCGAAAGAGCACCCCTTCTCCCGAAGTTACGGGGTCATTTTGCCGAGTTCCTTAACGAGAGTTCTCCCGCGCGCCTTA
>NZ_CP150194.1:0-152500 GCF_037966255.1 Geobacillus sp. FSL W8-0026 | reverse complement strand
AATAACATTGTAAAGCCGTATCCACGATTAAATCACCAGCCTCCTAGAAAGCCGGTGAAAAACCGCTGTCACCTCCCGATCGGCGGCGTTTTCATTCAGAAGAGAAAGCGGATTCTGCAAGGTTTTTCCAATTGAGAAATGAGTGGAATCCATCGTTTTTGTACTAAATCACCCGCCTCTCGGAAGGAGGCGAAAAACACAGTTTCCCTTTTTGATCGATGAGTCAACAGGGAAAAAGCTGGGCTGAGGGAAAAGCTTTTCCATTCTGGAAACAATGCTGTGAAGCCGCACGCTCCCTTCCCTTCTATCATCGGCTTCCGGAGCGGCTCGAGCCGACATCAATCAAGCCCTCTCTCCCTCACGAACGTGAAAAAAGAAAAGGCGGCGTCTCCTCTTTATTGTTTTGCGCCGCCTGTCAACTTATGCAGAATAAGAAGCTGGTATGCATTGCATAGTAATAATGGGATGAGCATCAAATACAGCCAATCGCGGTCATTGATGCGCAGCACAGGAAACCATTCGATCACCGTCACAACAACCATAAAAAACAGGGCGGGAACGAACGCACCTTTATTGGTTTGTACACTCTTAACATAGGCAACGGCGAGGCCGACCGCCAAAATAAACAGGGCCACAAGAAGGTAAGGGATGATCGAATCTCCCTTGTCCGCAAACACCATATAGCGAAAATAGACGAGGTCAAACAGGACAAACACGATGAGAACGAGCTGCACCGAATTCCAGAGTGAACGAAAAAAACCGAGGCCGAATCGGTGAATGGTCAAATAGGCAAAAAAACCGGCTTGGCTGATGACGCTAAAAATAAAACCGACGCCAATATGCCAAAACAACACCGCGAGCAGCTCTACGATCTCCAAGCGGACAAAGAGATGCGCAAATTCCTTCCTGTTCAAAATCATGCCAACGGCTGCCGTGGCAATGCCGCCTATCAGCAATGTGGACAAAAACAAACGCACCCATTTGCGGCTGTTCACAGCTTCATCCTCCATCATCAACATCATCCGCTTATCATTTTACCAGCGCCCTTTCGAAAAAGCCAGCTCCATTCCTCTCCATGCATATTTTTTTCACCAACATTCATATTAAGGGTGAGGGATTTTTGCAGAAAGGAGCTCATTTTCATGAACAAACACCTACCGCTCCTCTTGCTCAGTTTTCTCTTTCTCGGTTCTTGTGCCCCTCAAGAAATCAGCCCCCCTCCACCGGATTATGATGAAACGAAAAAAATGGTTGTTGACATTTTAAAAACCGACGAGGGGAAAAAGGCGATTCAAGATATTATGTCTGACGAGCAGATGAAGCAGCAGCTCATGATGGACCAGACTGCTGTGAAAGAGACGCTGCAGCAGGTGCTGACGTCTGAACAAGGAAAAAAATTTTGGGAAAATGCTTTCAAAGACCCGAAATTTGCCGAAAGCTTTGCCAAAGGGTTGCAAAAAGAGCATGAAAAAATGATGAAAGCGCTGATGAAAGACCCTGAATATCAAGGTATGATAATTGACATTCTAAAAGATCCAGAAGCAGAAAAAGCGATGATGGATGTCTTAAAAAGCAAGGAGTTCCGCCAGCACGTGCAAAAAGTCGTAACAGAAACGCTGAACAGCCCGCTATATCAGGCCAAAATTCAAGATATGCTGACAAAAGCGGCGGAATCGCTCCAGCAAGGCGGGGGAAAACAAGAAGAGGGAGGAGAAGAAGGCGGGGAAGGAGAAGAAGGAGGAGGCGGCAACCAACAAGGTGGGAGCGGATAATCAAAAAGCGTCCGGATGCGAAAGGGCGCCGTTCGCCGAAGACGAACACGGTCAGCCCTACAGCCATCGGACGCTTTGTTTTTTACGAGGACTTGGCGACAATTTTACGCGCGATATCCATATAAATTTTCCCAATCGGATGATCTTCTGCATAGACCGACGGGGCGAAGTCGTCGTCATTCCAATCCGGCTGCTGAAGCGGCAGCTGTCCTAACAGTTCGGTTTGCAACTCTTTGGCCAACTTTTCCCCGCCGCCTTTGCCAAAGACGTATTCTCGTTCGCCTGTTTTGCGGCTTTCGTAATAGGACATGTTTTCGATGACCCCGATAATCTCGTGCTCCGTGCGCAGCGCCATGGCTCCAGCGCGGGCGGCGACAAACGCGGCGGTCGGATGCGGGGTTGTGACGATAATTTCCTTGCACGATGGCAGAAGCGTATGGACGTCTAAGGCGACATCACCTGTCCCTGGCGGCAGATCAAGCAATAGATAGTCTAAATCGCCCCACTCGACTTCTTTAAAAAAGTTGTTGAGCATTTTCCCCAGCATCGGTCCGCGCCAAATCACCGGGGCGTTGTCCTCAACAAAAAAGGCCATCGAAATGACTTTTACCCCAAACCGTTCCACGGGGATAATTTTATCGCCCCTTACTGTCGGGCGCTCGGTAATTCCCATCATGTCAGGCACACTAAATCCATAAATATCGGCGTCAATTAGCCCCACTTTTTTGCCGAGACGAGCGAGGGCAATGGCCAAATTGACAGAGACGGTCGATTTGCCGACTCCTCCCTTGCCGCTGGCAATGGCAATATACGTCGTTTTCGGCTTGTGCTGACGATATTTTTCAACTGTTTCGCGCGGCAATTCAGCAAACCGCAGCCCAACAGTCGCTGCCCCCGCGTTTTTCAACTGCTGAACGATCTCCATCTGCAAGCGGAGCTGCTCAGGCGTTCCCGTTTTGGCGAGGGCAATTTTCACGCTGACATGGTTTTTCTCTTCCTTGATTTTAATTTCTTGAATGGCATTCGTTTCTTGAAAGGTTTTATTTAAGAACGGATCTTTCATTTTTTCAAGAATGGCTCGCACGTCATTTGCTGTCAGCATCGTCTTCACCAACCTTTTCACAATCGATGGTTGCTTCTATACGCATCATACCATAAACGGGCAGGCGGCTGCCATGTTGCCGCTCGATTCCGCGAAAACGTCGCGATCGGCTTCAAACCTTCTCGCTAGCGGACGACTTATGACCAAATCGGGCTAGGCCATGAGCGTTTTTTTTCGCCAACAGGGCAAAAAGCACAACTCCCCGCTATTCACGGGGAGTCGGTTCGTTTGAAAAATAGCGCAGCACCCCTTTGTAAATCGAGGCGGCCAACTTTGTTTGATAATGGTCCGAGGCGAGCAGCTCCCGTTCGTCTGGGTTCGATAAAAAACCGACCTCAACAAGCGCCCCTGGAATCTTGGCGTGCTTTAACAAATAAACCGTATCGATCATTTTCGCCGATCGATCGGTATTTTCCAAATTGCGTCGTAGTTCAGCTTGGATGAACTTGGCCAAGCGTTTATTTTCAATCAATGAACCGTAATAAAACGTCTGCGCTCCTCGCCAGCGGGGGGAGGGAATGGCATTGAGATGGATGCTGATGAATAGATCGGCCTCCGCTTGGTTGATCAAAGCGGTGCGCTCACGCAAGTCCTCCGTTTTGCGCCGGCTGTAACCGCGCGTTGACGGGCTGGCCAAGTCGCGGTCTGTTTCGCGCGTCATGAGAACGAGCGCCCCTTGCTGTTGCAAATAGTCGCGCAGTTTTTTCGCGACGCTCAAGGCAATTTCTTTTTCCAGCACTTCGCCGCCAACGGCGCCGCCATCCGGTCCGCCGTGGCCGGGGTCCAATACGATGATTCTCCCGGAGAGCGGGAGATTCCATGGCTTTGTTGAGGTCAAATCGGAAAATAGAGATAGAAATAGAAAAAGCGCTGTGATCGTGACGACAGCCAAAATGGCTAGCCACTTCCACTTTTTGTTCATTGTTTCTCCTCCCGCGCGTTTCCCTTCTCTATCTTATATGGGACAAGGCGCGGGAATAGAACTCGTTTAGCGAAGTTTTAACCGGCGCCGTTTTTTTCCCCGTTCAAATCCTTCCATCCACCAACCGCCGATATAGTGTTCACACGCATAGTAGAGCGACTGGCTCACGAGGTCTTCATCGATGCCGCCCCAGAAACAAAGAAAATCAAACAAAGTGTCGACTAAGTACTTCTCTTCCTGAACACAGCGCCGGCGCACGCTGTCCGCCTCCTCCCCATAATAGCCAAACCGGCTGTAACGGGCGCCGAGCAAGTAGGCTTCAATGGCCAAGTCGATGCAACCTTCCTCGACAACGGACGGAAACACCCGATAGGTTGTATAGAAGGAAAGAAAGTGCTCAAGCACTTTCGCCCGCAGCTTCTCCAACGATAATTCGCGCAGCATGTTCCGTTCGTAGCGCAATTGCTTTTCCTGCCTTTTCTCCGCCAATGAAGTGATGACGGCCATCGTCTTTCACGCTCCTTTACGATGTAGTGTTTAACGATCAGGCGCATTCATACGTGCGGACGAAAGGCAGAAATCAGCAAAAAAACCAGCCAGAAACGACAACAAAAACACCCCGACGCCAAGCACAAGGGTGTTGGGCACAACCTGTAGATGGCTGGTGAAAAACGGTGGTTTCCTTTGAAGGCCGGTGAAAAGGCGCTGTCACACTAATTGGAGGCATTTTCATTCAGAAAAGAAAGCTGATTGTGTGAGGTTTCTCTCATTGAGAAATGGGTGGAACTCAGCAGTATTTTTCCTTAAATCACCAACCTTTTTGATCAATGAATAAAATCGGGCCGTGTGGCAACTGAAAAAGGCCCCCAATCGATAACGATTGGGAGCCCGAACCGAAAGGCTTGTTTTAGCGCTTCGAGAACTGCGGAGCGCGGCGGGCGCCTTTGAGCCCGTATTTTTTCCGCTCTTTGACGCGGGCATCGCGCGTCAGCAAGCCAGCGCGCTTCAGCACCGCGCGGAATTCCGGATCCACTTCAAGCAGGGCGCGAGCGATGCCGTGGCGAATGGCGCCCGCTTGGCCAGCAAATCCGCCGCCTTGAACATTGACCAAAACGTCATAGCTGCCGAGCGTTTCCGTCAACACAAGCGGCTGTTTCACCATTTCGATGAGCGCTTCCGACGGAATATATTCGCGAATATCTCTTTTATTGACGATGATGCGTCCATCGCCCGGAACAAGGCGGACGCGGGCAACCGAGCTTTTGCGACGACCTGTGCCGTAATATTGTACTTGTGCCAACACCAATACCCTCCCTTATCAATTATCCGCGAAGTTCGTATACTTCCGGTTTTTGCGCTTGATGCGGATGTTCGCTTCCGCGGTACACGTGCAGTTTTTTGAACATTTGACGGCCAAGGCTGCCTTTTGGAAGCATGCCACGCACCGCCCGTTCAATCATTTGTTCCGGGTAATTTGTGCGCATTTCAAGCGCGGTTCTCACTTTCAAACCGCCCGGATACAAGCTGTGGCGATAATACAGCTTTTTCGTTAGTTTTTTCCCTGTCAGCTCGACTTTGTCCGCATTGATCACGATGACGTGATCCCCGCAATCGACATGCGGAGTGAAGATCGGTTTATGCTTGCCGCGCAACAGCGCCGCTACTTCGCTGGCCAAACGACCTAACGTCTTGCCAGCTGCGTCGACAACGTACCATTTACGCTCTACTTCCTTCGGTTTTGCCATGTAAGTCGTACGCAATGCCTTTCCCTCCTAAATCATAAAAAGTGAACGAATAAGGTTAGCTCTTTATTTCAACACGATTTGCTGTCCGGGGCTAATCGTGGAAAATACATGCCATATGATATAATAGCCTGCTGGAACGCCGATGTCAAGAAGATGTTACACGAGGATTCGTTGTCATCGTTCCTCTCGTGGCGATGGAGGTGGAAAATCAAGTTGCCTCCGGCGCTTATTCCTTAAGCTCTCGGGCCACGGAAAAGCTCCCGGAGCCGAAGCGCCCTTGTCGCAGCGCTCTTGGCGGAGCGGAAGAGGCGACCTCAAGCTACTGATCGAAATGTTCGTCTCCGTAGTATACGCGCCACAAGTACAGTCCCTGCGCCGGCGCCGTCGGACCAGCAAGCCGGCGGTCCTTAGCGGCAAGCAGCCATTCGATGTCAGACGGCGAACGTTTCCCTTGGCCGACCTCAAGCACCGTGCCGACGATAATGCGCACCATATTATATAAAAAACCGCTGCCGATCAAACGAAATTGAAGCATTGGGCCGTCCGCTTCCACTTCGGCATGGTAAATGGTGCGCACACGGTCCTCCATCGCTGTTTTGGCCGAACAAAAGCCCGTAAAATCGTGTGTCCCCTTCAGCGGGACGAGCGCCTCATTCATGGCGTCTATGTGGAGCGGATACGGGTGCCATGCGCAGTAATGGCGGCGAAAGACGTCGCGCTCGGCCGCGGTCCATACGTTATAGCGATACTCTTTCGCTTTGGCGGAAAATCGGGCGTGGAAGGCGGAATCGGTCTCAGCAGCTGAACGAACGACAATATCATCGGGCAGCTGGGCGTTCAACGCTTTTTTCCATTGCTCAGGAGAAAGGGAAAGCGGCGTGTCAAAGTGGATGACTTGCCCGTAAGCATGAACACCGGCATCGGTTCGTCCGGAAGCTGCCACGCGCACTTCCTTTCCCTTGTGCATTCGCTTGAGCACGCGTTCCAGTTCGCCTTGCACCGTCCGTTTTCCCGGCTGAATTTGGTAGCCAAAAAAATGGGTGCCGTCATACGCGATCACACATTTTATCCTTCGCACCATGGCTTTCCTCCGCTATGAGCGTAGTAGACAAAGCAGAATGGCAAGCAGCACAACCGCCGCGAAACAGACCGTATCCGTCCGTTTCCAAGCGAGCTGGCGAAATTTCGTCCGTCCTTCCCCGCCGCGATAGCCGCGCGCCTCCATGGCTGTCGCCAGCTCATCAGCTCGTTTGAATGAGCTGATAAACAAGGGAACGAGCAGCGAGACGATCGCTTTCATCCGCTCGGAAAAGCGACCGCCGGAGAAGTCGACCCCGCGGGCCGCCTGCGCCTTCATGATTTTTTCCGTCTCTTCCATAAGGGTCGGAATAAAACGGAGCGAAATGGCCATCATCAAGGCGAGCTCATGGACGGGGACGCGCATCTTTTTGAGCGGCCCGAGCAAACTCTCGACGCCGTCGGTCACCTCAATCGGCGTCGTCGTCAGCGTCAGCATCGTCGTCATCAGCACAAGCAGCAAAAACCGGAGCGAAATAAAGATGCCTTGCCGAACGCCTTCCTCATAAATCGTCAACACACCGATTCGATAGAGCACATCCCCTTCTTTTGTCATCCATACATGCAAAACGAAGGTAAACAGCACCACCCATATCACCGGCCTCAACCCACGCATGATATAGGAAAACGGGATGCGCGACAGGGCGGCGAACAAGAACGCAAACACGGACAACAGGGCATAGGTCGCAGCATTATTGGCCAAAAACACAATCAAGACATAGGCGAACACAATGAGCAGCTTGGCGCGCGGATCAAGGCGATGAATGATCGATTGTCCGGGCACGTATTGCCCGATAATCAAATGATTACTCATGAGCGCTCACCCTAGAAAACCAGTCGCGAATCGCTTCGGCCGCCTGTTCGATCGTTAAACATGGCGACGGAATGGTGACGCCAAACCGCCTTTCCAACGCCCGTTTCAACTTGACGGTCTCCGGCACGCTTAAACCGATGGCCGCCAGCCGCTCGGCGTCGCGAAATACTTCCTCCGGGGTCCCTTGGCCCCACACCGTTCCTTCGTGCATCACGATCAGCTCATCGGCATACCGAGCCGCATCTTCCATACTATGCGTTACCAATACGGTCGTTAGCCGCTTTTCGCGATGGAGACGGTAAAACATCTCCATAATCTCCCTCCGCCCCCGCGGATCCAACCCGGCGGTCGGCTCGTCGAGCACTAGCACTTCCGGCTCAAGCGCGAGCACGCCGGCGATGGCGACGCGCCGCATCTGTCCACCGCTTAAGTCAAACGGCGATTTGGCAAGCGTTTCATCGTCCAACCCGACCAACCGGATGAGCTCCCTTGCTTTCCGCTTGGCTTCTTCCTCGGGAACGCCGAAATTCAGCGGACCAAAGCAAATATCTTTTTCAACCGTCTCTTCAAACAGTTGGTGCTCCGGGAATTGAAACACGATCCCGACCTTTTTGCGGAGCGGTTTGAGCTGCTTGGGCCGTTTGCCGCTTGTGATCGTCTCTTCGCCAATTTTCACCGTGCCGCTTGTCGGCTGCAAGAGGCCGTTCAAGTGCTGAAGGAGCGTCGATTTGCCCGAACCGGTATGGCCGACGATGGCGACATACGCTCCGCTTCGAATCGTGACGTTGACGTGATATAGGGCGCGGCGGGCAAGCGGAGAGCGGGCATTGTATATGTGCTCTACGTTTTCGAATACAATGTCCATAGCTCCTCGACCAACTCCTCCATGGTAAAATACCCTAGCCTCAGCGGCAGCCCTTGTTCCCGCAAGCGGCTGCCCATTTTTACCGCAAACGGCAAATCAAGACCGATGCGTTCCAATTTGCTGCCGAGCCGAAAGATTTGCTCAGGCGTCCCTTCCGCCATCACTTCCCCTTTGTTCATGACGATCAGGCGATCGGCCTTGGCCGCTTCTTCAAGATCATGGGTGATCGACAAGACGGTGATGCGATGCTGGCGGTTCAGGCGGCGCACCGTCTCCAACACTTCATCGCGCCCTCGAGGATCCAGCATGGATGTCGCTTCATCCAAGATGATCATATCGGGGCGAAGCGCCAAAATGCCGGCGATGGCGACGCGCTGTTTTTGCCCGCCGGAAAGCCGATGCGGCTCATGTTGAAGGAACGGCTCCATATGCACTTGACGGACCGCTTCATCGATGCGCCAAGCCATCTCAGCACGCGGAATGCCGTTGTTTTCCAAGCCAAAAGCGATGTCGTCCTCGACCGTCGTGCCGACAAACTGATTGTCTGGATTTTGAAACACCATGCCTACGCGACGGCGCACATCCCACACCGTCGTTTCATCCAGTGGGCGGCCAAACAGACGAATCACGCCCCGCTCCGGCCGAAGCAAGCCGATCAGCAGACGAGCGATCGTGGACTTGCCGGATCCATTATGGCCGACGATCGCCAGCCATTCCCCGCGTTCGGCTTGAAAGCTGACGTGTTGAACCGCATACTCCGACTGATTTGGATAACGAAAACATACTTCTTCCAGCGACAAGATCGGTTCGGCCATGATCGTTTCCCCTTGCTCCCGCCGCGTTTGCCGATGCGGCTTTTAAGATATGGTAAACAAAAAAAGGGCATAGATCCAGTTCAAACGAAACTGTCTCGCCCTTGTTGAATGAAACCGTTACACGAGTTCAATAATCACCATCGGCGCCCCGTCACCGCGGCGAGGACCAAGTTTCAAAATGCGCGTATAGCCGCCTTGGCGATCTTGGTAGCGCGGCGCAATGTCGCTGAACAGCTTTTGCAACGCATCTTGGCCCGTTTCGCTGTTGGCGACTTCCTTGCGGATGAACGCCGCTGCTTGGCGACGGGCATGCAAATCGCCGCGTTTGCCAAGCGTAATCATTTTTTCCATCACCGAGCGCAATTCTTTGGCCCGCGCTTCCGTCGTTTCGATGCGTTCATTGATGATCAGGTCAGTGGTTAAATCACGAAGCAACGCTTTCCGTTGCGAGGTCGTGCGTCCTAACTTTCTGTACGACATCAAATGTCCCTCCCTTTTAGAGTGATGCAGTTCTTTGCTGCTGATCGCACCGGCCGCACCGCAAAAGATATGGCCAAAGCACGGCGCCGCTTTCGCCAAAGGGCGGCTTTTAATCGTCTTTGCGCAAGCTGAGACCCAGCTCAGCGAGCTTCGCTTTGACCTCCTCAAGCGATTTGCGGCCAAGGTTCCGCACTTTCATCATATCTTCTTCCGTTTTTTGCGTGAGCTCCTGAACGGTGTTGATGCCGGCCCGTTTCAGGCAGTTGTAGGAGCGAACCGAAAGATCAAGCTCCTCGATCGTCATTTCCAGCACTTTTTCTTTTTGATCATCTTCTTTTTCGACCATGATTTCGGCATTTTGCGCTTCATCGGTCAGGCCGACAAAGATGTTCAAGTGCTCAGTCAAAATTTTGGCCCCGAGCGAAATGGCTTCTTTCGGTCCGATGCTTCCATCCGTCCACACATCGATGGTCAGTTTGTCATAATCCGTCACTTGACCGACCCTCGTATTCTCCACGTGATAAGAAACGCGGGAGACCGGTGTATAAATGGAGTCGATCGGAATGACGCCAATCGGCTGGTCTTCGCGCTTGTTCGCCTCAGCCGGGACATAGCCGCGCCCCCGTTTGGCGGTCATGCGCATGCGCAGGCGGCCGCCTTCCGCCAGCGTCGCAATATGAAGGTCTGGGTTTAAAATTTCGACATCGCTGTCATGAGTAATATCGGCAGCTGTGACAACTCCTTCACCCTGCACATCGATTTCTAACGTTTTTTCCTCATCCGAATAAATTTTCAACGCCAGCTTTTTAATATTTAAAATGATGGCCGTCACATCTTCGACGACGCCTTCGATCGTTGAAAACTCATGCAGAACGCCGTCAATTTGCACCGATGTTACAGCCGCACCAGGGAGTGAAGACAATAGGATACGACGCAAGGAGTTTCCTAAAGTTGTACCATATCCGCGCTCAAGCGGTTCGACGACGAATTTGCCGTAGGTGGCATCTTCGCTCAGCTCGACCGTTTCAATTTTCGGCTTCTCAATTTCAATCATCGATTATTATACCCTCCTTCAAAACGTCGAGACCCCGACCAAACGGTACACGCCTAACAACATTCCCCCATGAATCTTTCTTTTTGCCATGGTCTTTATCATATCCCATTATTGACAATGGGGCAAATTCTATACGAAGCGTTACACGCGGCGACGTTTTGGCGGACGGCATCCATTGTGCGGGATTGGAGTGACGTCTTTGATCGCCGTAATTTCCAATCCAGCCGCTTGCAAAGCGCGGATCGCTGCTTCACGGCCAGCCCCTGGACCTTTGACGTTCACTTCGACCGTTTTCATGCCATGTTCCATCGACGCTTTCGCTGCCGCTTCAGCTGCCATTTGTGCCGCAAACGGCGTCGATTTGCGCGAACCTTTGAATCCGAGCGAACCGGCGCTCGCCCAGGCGATGGCGTTGCCGTGAACATCCGTGATCGTCACGATCGTGTTATTGAATGTCGAACGGATATGAGCGATGCCTGTATCAATGTTTTTTCTTACCCGACGTTTGCGCGTGTTTGTTCTGCGTGCCATTCGTCAAATGACCTCCTTTGCGTGATTATTTTTTCTTGTTCGCTACCGTACGGCGCGGACCTTTGCGCGTGCGGGCATTGTTTTTCGTGTTTTGTCCGCGAACCGGCAAGCCGCGGCGATGGCGAAGACCACGATAGCAGCCAATTTCCATCAACCGTTTGATGTTGAGCGATACTTCCCGACGCAAATCGCCTTCCACTTTCAGGCGGCCGACGATTTCGCGAATGCGGCCAAGCTCCTCTTCCGTCAGGTCACGAACGCGCGTGTCTTCCGATACACCCGCTTCTTTTAAGATTTTTTGCGCGGTCGATTTTCCAATTCCGTAAATGTATGTCAACGAAATGACGACTCGTTTGTCGCGCGGAATGTCAACACCTGCAATACGTGCCATCGTTGTGCACCTCCTTGAAAATTACCCTTGGCGTTGTTTATGCTTTGGATTTTCGCAAATGATCATCACTTTGCCGCGTCTGCGAATGACTTTGCATTTTTCGCAAATCGGCTTGACGGACGGTCTTACTTTCATGTTGTTTCCCTCCTTAAATGAAACGGAGTGCGTCTTTTATTTATACCGATACGTAATTCGTCCCCGCGTCAAATCATACGGCGACAACTCCACCGTCACCCGGTCTCCGGGCAAAATGCGGATAAAGTGCATGCGGATTTTGCCGGACACATGGGCCAACACCGTATGCCCATTTTCTAATTCTACACGAAACATCGCATTTGGCAATGTTTCAATGACGGTGCCTTCCACTTCGATTACATCGTCCTTAGCCATAGGGCGGCTCCCCCTCCTTACGAATGAGTAACATGGTGTTGCGCAAAACCGAACGGACATTGAGCGGGCGATCTTTTCATTCGCTCCTCGCGACTGGGAGCTTTTACGAAACGGTTAAAATTTCATAGCCAGCGTCTGTGATCACAATGGTATGCTCGAAATGGGCACACCGTTTCCCATCCGCGGTGACAACGGTCCAGTCATCCGCCAGTGTTTTCACATGACGGCTGCCGGCGTTGACCATCGGTTCGATACATAAGGTCATTCCCGGCCGCAACACCGGTCCTTTGTTTGGTGGCCCATAATGTGGGATTTGTGGGTCTTCATGTAAGTGTTGACCAATTCCGTGCCCCACATACTCCCGGACGACGGAAAAGTGATTCGCTTCCACGTACATTTGAATCGCGTGGGAGATATTCGTCAACCGCGCCCCGGGCTTCGCCTCAGCGAGCCCGATGTAGAGCGCCTGCTCCGTCACATCGAGCAGCCGCTTCGTCTCGGCATCGATTTTCCCGACAGGATACGTCCAAGCGGAGTCGGCATGATACCCTTGATATTGGGCCCCAACGTCAACAGTGATAATATCGCCTTCCTTTAGCACTCGCTCGCCGGGAATGCCGTGCACAAGCTCTTCATTCACCGAAGCGCAAATGCTGCCCGGAAACCCTTGATATCCTTTAAACGACGGAATGGCGCCATGGGAACGAATCGTTTCCTCCGCAATGGCGTCCAATTCCTTTGTCGTCATCCCGGGACGGATTTCCTTTCTCAACGTTTCCAAGACAAGGGCCACGATTTTTCCCGCCTCGCGCATCAGCGCGATTTCCTGCGCGGTTTTGCAGCGGATCATGCAGACAATCCCCCGAGCAATTCCCGAATATCAGCAAACACCTTTTCCATGTCCTGTTCGCCGTTAATATGGCGCAAATAGCCTTTTTGCTCATAAAAATCGAGCAGCGGCTTCATTTGCTTTTGATTGACCTCAAGCCGATTGGCTACCGTCGCTTCATTGTCATCGGCGCGCTGGTATAACTCGCCGCCGCATTTATCGCACACCCCCGGCACCGCGGGCGGATGAAAAACGAGATGGTACGTCGCTCCGCAATTGCGGCAAATTCGTCTGCCGGTCAGACGCTCGAGCAACACTTCGCGGCGGACATCAATGTGAATGACATAATCGAGTTGGCGGCCGATTTCCGAAAGCATCGTTTCGAGCGCTTCGGCTTGGGCGACCGTACGCGGAAAGCCATCGAGCAAAAATCCGTTTTGGCAATCCGCCTTGCTCAACCGCTCGCGGACGATGCCGATCGTCACTTCGTCAGGAACGAGATCACCGCGATCGATGTATTGTTTGGCCTGCTTCCCTAACGGAGTGCCTTCTTTGATCGCTGCCCGGAACATATCTCCCGTGGAAATGTGCGGGATTCCGTACGCTTCGACAATCTTCTCAGCCTGCGTGCCTTTTCCGGCACCTGGCAGCCCCATCAGCACTAAATTCACCCTAACTCCCCCTAAACGGCAAGGGACGTCCGCTCTTGCCTTATTTGATGAATCCGCGGTAGTGGCGTTTGACTAGCTGGCTCTCGAGCTGTTTCATCGTCTCCAAAGCCACACCGACGACAATGAGCAAGCTCGTGCCGCCAATGCGGGCAGAGGGCGGCAAGTTGGCAAAGTTTACGAAGAACACCGGCAAGATCGCGATCACCGCCAAAAAGATTGAACCGACCAATGTCAACCGATACAAAATTTTTGTCACATATTCTTGCGTGCTTTTCCCTGGGCGAATACCTGGAATATAGCCGCCTTGCTTTTTCAGATTGTCCGCCATCTGCTCCGGGTTGACTTGAACGAACGCATAAAAGTACGTAAAAGCGATGATGAGCGCGACGTAGAGAGTCATGCCAACCGGATGGGTATAGTCAAACGTTCGGCGAATCCATAATGTTACGTCATTCGTGCCAAAAAACGATGCAATCGTCGGCGGCGCAATCAAAAACGACACCGCGAAAATGACCGGAATGACCCCGGCCGGGTTCACTTTCAGCGGCAGATGGGTCGAGTGGCCGCCCACTGGGCTTCGCCCTTCCAACCGCTTCGCGTATTGAATCGGAATTTTCCGGAACGCCTGCTGGATGTAAATGACGCCAACGATCACGGCGATGATCGCCAACGCAACAAGCAGCAGCCGGACGATGCGCAAAAACAAGTCATCGCCAACATTTTCAAACTGTTGGGCGTAAATTTGGTTCAACACCGTCGGAATGCCGGAAACGATCCCGGCGAAAATGATGATCGAAATCCCGTTTCCGACTCCTTTGGCCGTGATTTGCTCACCGAGCCACATCAAAAAGGCGGTGCCCGCGGTCAAGACGACCGCAATGAGCAAATACGTGCCAATGCCCGGATTTTGAATGAGCATCCCGTTGGCCAAATTGTTAAAGCCGTACGACATGCCGAGGGCTTGGATGAACCCGAGCACAATCGTAAAATAGCGGGTAAACTGAGCTAATTTACGCCGGCCAACCTCGCCTTGCTTGGACCATTCCGTAAACTTCGGAACGACGTCCATTTGCAGCAGTTGGACGATAATCGACGCCGTAATGTAGGGCATAACCCCCATGGCAAAGATTGAAAAATTCCGCAGCGCCCCGCCGCCGAAAATGTTCAGGACGCCGAATGCATTCAGTTCATCTTGCAGTTTTAATACATCCGCGTTCACGTTCGGAACCGGAATGAACGTGCCGATGCGGAACACGATCAACATAAGAAGAGTAAAGATAATTTTGTTTCGAATGTCACTGACGCGCATAAAGTTGGAGATTGTCCGAAACATTAAATCACCTCAGTTTTACCGCCAGCCGCCTCAATGGCTGCTTTTGCCGACGCCGAGAACTTGTGCGCTTTGACCGTCAGCTTTTTCTCGATTTGGCCTTTGCCTAAAACTTTCACGCCCGATTTGAGCTTGCTGATGACGCCCGTTTCAAGAAGCAGCTCCGGCGTGACTTCCGTTCCGTCTTCAAAGCGGTTCAATTTGTCTAAGTTTACGACCGCATATTCTTTCCGATGGATGTTCGTAAACCCGCGTTTCGGCAAGCGGCGGAACAGCGGCGTTTGTCCTCCTTCAAAACCGAGGCGCACACCCCCGCCAGAACGAGCATTTTGACCTTTTTGACCACGACCAGACGTTTTGCCGTTGCCCGAACCGATCCCGCGGCCGACGCGAACCGCTTTTTTGCGGGAACCCGGCGCTGGTTGCAATTCATGAAGTTTCATCGCAAAGCACCTCCTTATGACCTCATTATTCTTCGATTTCTTTCACGTTGACAAGGTGAGCGACTTTGTTAATCATCCCGCGAATGGCAGGATTATCGTTATGAACGACAGTCTGATGCATTTTCCGCAAGCCGAGCGTTCGAACGGTGACGCGTTGATCTTCCGGACGGCCAATCACGCTGCGTGTGAGGGTAATCGCCAGTTTTTTTGCCATGATCGTTCCCCCCTTATCCTAACAGTTCCTCGACTGTTTTGCCGCGCAATTTTGCGACGTCTTCGGCGCGTTTCAATTGTTTTAAGCCGTCAAACGTGGCACGCACCATGTTGACCGGTGTGTTCGAACCAATGGATTTCGACAAAATGTCGCTGATGCCTGCCAGCTCCAAAACGGCACGCGCCGGACCGCCGGCGATGACTCCCGTACCTTCGGAAGCCGGTTTTAAAATGATTTCTCCAGCGCCAAAGTGGCCGATCACTTCGTGTGGAATCGTCGTGCCAACGATCGGCACTTCAATTAAGTTTTTCTTCGCATCTTCAATCGCTTTGCGGATCGCTTCCGGAACTTCTTGCGCTTTCCCAGTGCCAAAGCCGACATGGCCGTTTTTGTCGCCGACGACAACCAAGGCAGAGAAGCGCAGGCGGCGTCCGCCTTTCACGACTTTTGCTACACGGTTGACTGCGACTACACGTTCTTCCAATTCAAGTTTGTTTGGGTCGATACGACGCATCGTTGTCCCTCCTTTGTAATTAGAATTCTAGGCCAGTTTCACGGGCGGCATCCGCTAATGCTTTCACTCGGCCGTGGTACAAATACCCGCCGCGGTCAAAGACGACTTGTTTAATGCCTTTTTCCAACGCCCGCTTGGCGACGAGTTCGCCGACTTTCTTCGCCGCTTCAATGTTGTTTGTCGAATCCAAAGTGAATTCTTTATCCAATGTCGAGGCGCTGACGATCGTTGCCGATTTCGTATCGTCGATCACTTGCGCGTAAATGTGTTTGTTCGAACGGAACACGCTCAACCGCGGACGTTCAGCCGTGCCAAAGATTTTTTTGCGGATGCGTGCGTGTCTTTTTTTCCGAACCGCGTTTCGATCCACTTTCGTGATCATCGAATGTCACTCCTTTCGCTTCGCTATGCCGCGTTATTTACCCGTTTTGCCTTCTTTTAAGCGCACCAGTTCGCCTTCGTAGCGAATGCCTTTGCCTTTATACGGCTCCGGCGGACGTACGGCGCGAATGTTGGCCGCCAGCTCGCCGACGCGCTGTTTGTCTGCGCCTTTGACGATGATTTTCGTTTGGGACGGCACTTCAATTTCAAGCCCTTCTTCCGGCTCAATTTCGACCGGATGAGAATAACCGACGCTCAACACCAGCTTTTTCCCTTGTTTCGACGCCCGGTATCCGACCCCAACGAGTTCGAGCGCTTTTTCGTAGCCTTTCGAAACGCCTTCGACCATGTTGGCGAGCAGGCTGCGCGTTGTGCCGTGCAGCGCACGATGTTGTTTTTCATCGCTTGGACGCGTCACCGTCATCACGTTGCCCTCAACGGTGATCGTCATATCCGGGTGGAACGTGCGGGTCAGTTCCCCTTTTGGCCCTTTCACCGTGACCGTATTGCCGTTGATCGTAACCGTAACACCGGCCGGAATTTCAATTGGTTTTTTGCCGACACGTGACATGTCAAAAACACCTCCATTCTTGAGCAGATAAATTACCAAACGTAGGCGATCACTTCGCCGCCCGTGCCTTTTTGCCGTGCTTCTTTGTCCGTTAAAATGCCTTGCGATGTCGAAAGAATGGCGATTCCTAAGCCGTTTAAGACGCGCGGCACTTCATGGGCTTTGACATACACGCGCAATCCTGGCTTGCTGATGCGTTTCAGCCCGGTAATGACACGTTCGTTGTTCGGACCGTATTTCAGAAAAATGCGGAGAATCCCTTGTTTGTTGTCTTCGATATATTCATAATCACGAATAAACCCTTCGCGCTTTAAGATTTCCGCGATTTCCCGCTTGATTTTCGAAGCCGGGACTTCGAGTTTTTCGTGACGCACCATGTTCGCATTGCGGATGCGAGTCAGCATATCAGCAATTGGATCTGTCATCACCATTTGTTTTACCTCCTTCCCAATCAATGGGTTGATTACCAGCTGGCTTTTTTAATGCCTGGAAGTTGACCTTTATATGCGAGTTCACGGAAACAAATACGGCACAGTTTAAATTTGCGGTAAACCGAGTGCGGGCGGCCGCAGCGCTCGCAGCGGGTGTACGCTCTTACTTTAAACTTCGGCGTCCGTTTTTGTTTCGCGATCATCGATTTTTTAGCCACGATTTCGCCTCCCTTGTGCTATGGGATTATTTTTGGAATGGCATGCCGAGCAATGCCAGCAATTCGCGCGCTTCTTCGTCGGTGTTGGCCGTTGTGACGATCACGATGTCCATGCCGCGCACTTTGTTCACTTTATCGTAGTCGATCTCTGGGAAAATGAGCTGTTCTTTAATGCCGAGCGTATAGTTGCCGCGGCCGTCAAACGATTTTTTTGATACGCCGCGGAAGTCGCGCACGCGCGGAAGCGAGACCGAAATCAACTTATCGAGAAACTCATACATCCGTTCGCCGCGCAGCGTCACTTTCGCCCCGATCGCCATTCCTTGGCGCAGGCGGAAGCCAGCGATCGATTTTTTCGCGCGTGTCACTACTGGACGTTGGCCGGAGATCAATGTCAGCTCTTCAACGGCGCTGTCTAACGCTTTCGGATTTTGCACCGCGTCGCCGACGCCCATGTTGATGACGATTTTTTCGATTTTTGGCACTTGCATGATCGATTTATAGTTGAACTTGCTCATGAGAGCAGGAACGACTTCATTTACATACTTCTCTTTCAGGCGGTTCATAAAAGTACCTCCTTTCCTGCGTCACGGTTATTTATCTAAAATCTCTCCGGATTTTTTCGCGTAGCGCACTTTTTTGCCGTCAACCACTTTATAGCCAATGCGCGTCGGTTCGCCTGTTTTCGGATCGAGCGGCATCACTTTGGAAACATGGATCGGCGCTTCTTTTTCGATAATGCCGCCTTGCGGGTTGGCTTGCGATGGTTTCGCGTGCTTTTTCACGATGTTGACGCCTTCGACGATGACGCGGTTTTTCTTCGGAAATGCCGCGAGGATGACGCCTTGTTTGCCTTTGTCTTTTCCGGAGATCACTTGCACTTTATCACCTTTTTTTACATGCATCGCATTCGCACCTCCTTGAAACGCTGTTCCGTTCCGTTAGATAACTTCCGGGGCCAACGAAATGATTTTCATGAAGTCTTTGTCGCGCAGTTCGCGGGCAACCGGTCCGAAAATCCGCGTGCCGCGCGGGCTTTTGTCATCGCGGATGATGACGCAGGCGTTTTCGTCAAAACGGATGTAAGAGCCATCCGGACGGCGCACTCCGCGTTTCGTGCGAACAACGACCGCTTTCACGACTTGACCTTTTTTAACAACGCCACCTGGTGTCGCATCTTTAACCGTAGCGACCACGATGTCGCCGATGTTCGCATAGCGGCGGCCCGAGCCTCCAAGCACTTTAATGACGAGCACTTCGCGTGCGCCAGAGTTATCAGCTACTTTCAAGCGAGATTCTTGTTGAATCATCGACGAAACCTCCTTTCGGAATTATCTCTCCGAACTAAGCGAAGAACCATTAGAGAACAACGGCTTTCTCAACGATTTCGACCAAACGGAAGCGTTTCGTGGCCGACAGCGGGCGAGTCTCCATGATTTTGACGATGTCGCCGACTTTCGCTTCGTTATGTTCATCGTGCGCTTTGTATTTTTTCGAATATTTCACGCGCTTGCCGTACAGCGGATGTTTTTTGTACGTTTCCACCAATACGGTGATCGTTTTGTCCATTTTGTCCGATACAACCCGTCCAACGTACACTTTGCGTTGATTGCGTTCGCTCATTTCGCAAACCTCCTCTCAAACAACATTATTTATTGGCAGCGAGCTCACGTTCGCGAATGATCGTTTTCATGCGGGCGATGTCTTTGCGCACTTGACGGATGCGCGCCGTGTTTTCCAATTGGCCGGTCGCCAGCTGGAAGCGAAGGTTGAACAGTTCTTCCTTCAACGCTTTAATTTTTTGTTCGATTTCGGCAGTGGTCAACTCACGGATTTCTTTCGCTTTCATTACGCTTCACCACCAGTTTCTTCACGTTTTACAAATTTGCATTTGATCGGAAGTTTGTGAGAAGCGAGACGCAATGCTTCACGTGCCACTTCTTCAGAAACACCGCCCACTTCAAACATCACTTTGCCCGGTTTCACAACGGCAACCCATCCTTCCGGCGCCCCTTTACCGGAACCCATCCGCACTTCAAGCGGCTTGGCGGTATACGGTTTGGATGGGAAAATGCGGATCCATACTTTCCCGCCCCGTCTCATGTAACGAGTCATCGCCCGGCGAGCCGCTTCGATTTGCCGGTTCGTAATCCAGGCCGATTCCAATGCTTGCAAGCCAAATTCACCGAAATGAACTTCCGTACCGCCTTTCGCGCGGCCTTTCATCCGTCCGCGATGTTCGCGGCGATATTTGACGCGTTTTGGCATCAACATGATTATTTTCCTCCTTCCTCGGCTTTTTTCTTAGTCGGAAGGACTTCCCCACGATAAATCCATACTTTGACGCCGATTTTTCCGTACGTCGTGTCGGCTTCTGCCGTCGCATAGTCAATGTCAGCGCGCAACGTATGGAGTGGAACCGTCCCTTCGCTGTAATGTTCCGAACGAGCGATATCGGCCCCGCCTAAACGGCCGGATACCATCGTTTTGATCCCTTTCGCCCCGGCGCGCATCGCCCGTTGAATGGCTTGTTTTTGCGCCCGGCGGAACGAAACGCGGTTTTCCAATTGGCGAGCGATATTTTCAGCGACAAGTTTCGCGTCCAAATCCGGCTTTTTAATTTCAACGATGTTGATATGAACCCGCTTGCCCGTCAGCTGCGCGAGCGCTTTGCGGAGCGCTTCGACTTCAGAGCCACCTTTCCCGATCACCATGCCCGGTTTCGCCGTATGGATCGTGACGTTGACGCGGTTGGCTGCCCGTTCGATCTCCACGCGGGAAACGGCCGCATCTTGCAGGCGTTTGTTGAGATATTCACGGATTTTCAAGTCTTCGTGCAGCAGATCGGCGTAGTCTTTTTCCGCATACCATCTTGATTCCCAGTCACGAATGATGCCGATGCGCAGACCGATCGGATGAACCTTTTGACCCACGGATTATCCCTCCTTCTTTTCTGAAACGACGATCGTAATATGGCTTGTGCGTTTGTTGATGGCGCTTGCCCGTCCCATCGCGCGCGGACGGAAACGTTTCAGCGTCGGACCTTCATCGACATAGGCTTGAGAAACCACCAAGTTGGTAACGTCCATGTCATAGTTGTGCTCAGCGTTGGCGACCGCTGATTTCAATACTTTTTCGATGATCGGAGAAGCCGCTTTTGGCGTATGGCGCAAAATCGCGAACGCTTCGCCGACTTCTTTGCCACGAATCAAGTCAATGACTAAGCGCGCTTTGCGAGGAGCGATGCGAACGGTTCTCGCAACTGCTTTAGCTTGCATATCTAGAACCTCCTCTCATTACCGTTTCGTTTTCTTGTCATCGCCGGCATGGCCGCGGAACGTGCGCGTCGGCGCGAATTCCCCGAGCTTGTGCCCGACCATGTCTTCCGTGATGTAAACGGGAACGTGTTTACGGCCATCGTACACTGCGATCGTATGCCCGACAAATTGCGGGAAGATCGTCGAACGGCGAGACCATGTTTTGATCACTTGTTTTTGCCCTGTTTCATTCAATTTTTCAATCTTTTTCATCAAATGTTCATCGCAAAACGGACCTTTTTTCAAGCTGCGACCCATAAGTGAACCTCCCTTCTGAATTGCGCTCGTTCATTACTTCTTGCGGCGACGGATGATGAATTTATCCGATTTGTTTTTCTTTTTGCGCGTTTTGTAGCCAAGCGTCGGTTTGCCCCACGGCGTCATCGGCGATTTGCGTCCGATTGGTGCTTTGCCCTCACCACCGCCGTGCGGATGGTCAACCGGGTTCATGACCGAACCGCGGACTGTCGGACGAATGCCAAGCCAGCGAGCGCGTCCCGCTTTCCCGATGTTGACAAGCTCATGCTGCTCGTTGCCGACTTCGCCGACCGTAGCGCGGCATTTGCCCAAAATCAGGCGCACTTCGCCGGAAGCAAGACGAACGATGACATATTTTCCTTCTTTCCCAAGCACTTGGGCTGACGTGCCTGCTGCGCGCACCAATTGCCCGCCGCGGCCTGGTTTCAGCTCGATGTTGTGGACGAGCGTACCGACCGGGATGTTCTCAAGCGGCAGCGCATTGCCCACTTTAATGTCTGCGTCCGGGCCGGACATGATTTCCATGCCGACTTTTAAGTTTTTCGGCGCGATAATGTAGCGCTTCTCGCCATCAGCATAGTTGATGAGCGCGATATTGGCGGAACGGTTCGGATCGTATTCGATCGTAGCAACGCGTCCCGGAATTCCGTCTTTGTCGCGTTTAAAGTCGATGATCCGGTATTGGCGTTTATGGCCACCGCCTTGATGGCGAACCGTGATTTTCCCTTGGTTGTTGCGGCCCGCTTTTTTCTTTAACGGAGCGAGCAGCGATTTTTCTGGCTGATCTGTCGTAATTTCCGAGAAATCCAGCACCGTCATGCCGCGACGGCCGTTCGATGTCGGTTTATATTTTTTAATCGCCATCGGAATGTCCCTCCTTCGTCACAAATATGAGTTCGTTACACTTCGAACAGTTCGATCTCTTTGCTGTCCGGCGTCAGCGTCACGATCGCTTTGCGGCGGCGGTTCGTATAGCCGCTGTAACGGCCGACGCGTTTAAATTTCCCTTTATAGTTCATGATGTTGACTTTTTCGACTTTGACGCCAAAAATTTTCTCAACGGCGTCTTTTACTTCCGTTTTGTTCGCTTTGACGTCGACTTCAAACGTATATTTTTTTTGCCCGATCAAGTCCATTGTGTTTTCCGTGATGATGGGGCGCTTAATAATGTCGCGAGGGTCTTTCATTATGCAAGCACCTCCTCTACCTTCTCCACGGCCGCCTTCGTAATGACGAGCTTGTCGTGGTTCAGCACATCAAGCACATTGATGCCGCTGGCCGCCACCACTTTGACGCCCGGGATGTTGCGCGCCGACAAATACACGGTTTCGTTCAATTCGTCGGTGACAATGAGCGCTTTCCGGTCAACCGAGAGGTTATTCAAAATTTTTACCATTTCTTTCGTTTTCGGCGCTTCCAACGACAATTGGTCCAAGACAACGATGTCGTTTTCGAGCACTTTCGAAGACAAAGCCGATTTGATCGCCAAACGGCGAACTTTTTTCGGCAGTTTGTAGCTGTAGCTGCGCGGTACCGGACCGAAGACCGTGCCGCCGCCGCGCCATTGCGGAGCGCGAATCGAACCTTGGCGGGCGCGTCCTGTCCCTTTTTGACGCCACGGTTTGCGGCCGCCGCCGCTCACTTCAGCGCGGTTTTTCGTTTTGTGCGTTCCTTGGCGCATCGAAGCGCGTTGCATGATGACTGCTTCAAACAACACATGTTTATTTGGCTCAATCCCAAAAACGGCGTCGTTCAGTTCAATTTCGCCGACTGTCTGTCCGTTTTGGTTGTACAATGCTACTTTTGGCATTACGTAGTTCCTCCTTTCTTGGCCGGATGTTATTTCGCCTTCTTCGCCGCTTTCACAGCGCTTTTGACAATCACTAAGCCTTTTCTCGGTCCTGGCACATTGCCTTTAATGAGCAGCAAGTTGCGTTCCGGATCGACTTTGACGATTTTCAAGTTTTGGATCGTCACACGCTCGCCACCCATGCGGCCCGGCAAGTTTTTCGTTTTGAATACGCGGTTCGGCGCGATGGCCCCCATCGAACCAGGGCGACGATGGTAGCGAGAACCGTGAGCCATTGGTCCGCGCGATTGGCCGTGGCGCTTGATGGCCCCTTGGAACCCTTTCCCTTTCGAAGTGCCTGTGACGTCCACGATGTCGCCTTCGCTGAAAATGTCCACTTTCACTTCTTGACCAACTTCGTATTCATCCACGTTGGCGCCACGGATTTCGCGAATGAAGCGCTTAGGTGCCGTGTTTGCTTTGGCAGCATGGCCGATTTGCGGTTTGTTGGCGCGCTTTTCGCGAATGTCTTCAAAACCTAATTGAATCGCTTCGTAACCGTCGTTTTCGATCGTTTTCTTTTGCAAAACGACGTTCGGCGTCGCTTCGATGACAGTTACCGGAATCAAATCGCCGTTTTCCGCAAATACTTGCGTCATACCGATTTTTCTTCCTAAGATTCCTTTCGTCATTGGTCACACCTCCTAATCCATTAAAGTTTAATTTCAATGTCCACACCGGACGGCAAATCCAATCGCATTAACGAATCCACCGTTTGCGGAGTCGGATTGATGATGTCAATCAAGCGCTTATGTGTCCGCATCTCGAATTGTTCACGGGAGTCTTTGTATTTGTGAACGGCGCGCAGGATCGTATACACCGTTCTTTCTGTCGGCAGCGGAATCGGACCCGACACTTTTGCCCCAGAACGTTTTGCGGTTTCCACAATTTTCTCCGCTGACTGATCCAAAATTCGATGATCGTAAGCTTTTAAACGAATGCGAATTTTTTCTTTTGCCATTTGGTTTCCCTCCTTCTTCGCCTATTTTGAAAATAGACTTCTCCACGGAAATTTCCTGCACACCGCCGTGGCAAAGCGGCCGGGTGTGTCAGCAACCTTCCGCTTCATCGCAGTCAAAGACCAACATTTGATATTATACTGGTATGTAAGGGAGATTGCAAGCCATTTCTTCGCTTTTCCCACACTTCTTCATTATACCGAGGCACCGGGCCGTTTTCAACATCGCCTCGGGAAAAGGAAAGATGGAAGGGGAGCACATGCAAGCACCACGCTCGCTCGAGGAAAAAGGGTGAACCAACGTTGGGGGCGTCGCTCTTTTGGCCAATAGGCAAAAGAAAAAGGCTGACCGAAAAAACGCCGCCGTTCAAGATCGCACAACTTGATAGAAAACGAAAGAGGGTGTCCCGATCGTTTTCCGGACACCCTCTTTTCGCTTCAATTATTCAATGATTTGCGATACCGAACCAGCGCCAACCGTGCGGCCGCCTTCACGGATCGAGAATTTCGTTCCTTCTTCGATCGCGATCGGAGCGATCAGTTCGACCGTCATTTCGACGTTGTCGCCAGGCATAACCATCTCAACGCCTTCCGGAAGCGTGATGATGCCCGTTACGTCCGTCGTACGGAAGTAGAATTGCGGACGGTAGTTCGAGAAGAACGGCGTATGGCGTCCGCCTTCTTCTTTCGTCAAAACGTAAACTTGCGCTTTAAATTTCGTATGCGGCGTGATCGAGCCCGGTTTCGCCAACACTTGGCCGCGCTCAACTTCATCGCGCGATACACCGCGGAGAAGCGCACCGATGTTGTCGCCGGCTTCCGCTTGGTCGAGAAGCTTGCGGAACATTTCTACGCCCGTAACCGTCGTCGATTTCGGTTCATCGGAAAGACCGATGATTTCAACCGGATCGCCGACTTTCAACGTACCGCGCTCAACACGGCCCGTCGCAACCGTACCGCGGCCCGTAATCGAGAAGACGTCCTCGATCGGCATCATGAACGGTTTGTCTACTTCACGTTGCGGCGTCGGGATGTACTCGTCAACCGCGTTCATCAGTTCAAGAATTTTTTCTTCCCATTGCGGGTCGCCTTCGAGCGCTTTTAATGCCGAACCTTTGATGACCGGCACTTCATCGCCCGGGAAGTCGTATTCAGAGAGCAGATCGCGAACTTCCATTTCAACGAGCTCAAGCAATTCTTCGTCGTCCACCATGTCGCATTTGTTCAAGAACACAACGATGTACGGAACGCCAACTTGGCGGGAGAGAAGAATGTGCTCGCGCGTTTGCGGCATCGGACCGTCCGCTGCCGATACAACAAGGATTGCACCGTCCATTTGCGCTGCGCCCGTGATCATGTTTTTGACGTAGTCCGCGTGCCCTGGGCAGTCAACGTGCGCATAGTGGCGATTGTCCGTTTCATACTCAACGTGCGCCGTCGAGATCGTGATTCCGCGCTCACGCTCTTCCGGAGCCGCGTCGATTTGGTCGTATGCTCTCGCTTCCGCCTTTCCTTGTTTTGCCAAAACCGTCGTGATGGCAGCTGTCAACGTCGTTTTCCCATGGTCAACGTGGCCGATCGTGCCGATGTTGACGTGCGGTTTCGTGCGTTCGAATTTCGCTTTAGCCATGAGAGATCCTCCTTAAAAATGAAAATATAATGGATATGGTTGTTAAGTATAGGATGCTTGGGAACAAAATGTTCCCAAGTCTTACTTACATAAGTATTTATAGCGAAACTAGCAAAAGAAATCAATTATTCGCCTTTATTTTTTTTGATAATTTCATCGGCGATGTTTTTCGGAACTTCTTCGTAATGATCAAACACCATCGAGAATGTTCCGCGCCCTTGCGTGTTCGAACGGAGCGATGTCGCATAACCGAACATTTCGGCCAGCGGCACCATCGCGCGAACGACTTGAGCGTTGCCGCGCGCTTCCATTCCCTCAACGCGGCCGCGCCGGGACGTGATGTCACCCATGATGTCACCAAGGTACTCTTCAGGAATGACCACTTCCACTTTCATGATCGGCTCCAACAGAACCGGATCACACTTCGCGGCGGCGTTTTTCAGCGCCATGGAAGCGGCGATTTTGAACGCCATTTCGCTCGAGTCGACATCGTGGTACGATCCGTCGAACAGTTTCGCTTTAATGTCGACAACCGGATAGCCGGCTAAGACGCCGTTTTGCATCGCTTCTTCCAGCCCCGCTTGAACGGCTGGCACGTATTCTTTCGGAACGACCCCACCGACGATGGCGTTCTCGAATTCGAAGCCTTTGCCGCGCTCGTTTGGCGAAAATTCAATCCAAACGTGACCGTATTGACCGCGGCCACCGGACTGACGGATAAACTTCCCTTCGACTTGCGCCGATTTGCGGAACGTTTCACGGTAAGCGACTTGCGGCGCGCCGACGTTCGCTTCGACTTTGAATTCACGGCGCATCCGGTCGACGATGATGTCAAGATGCAGCTCGCCCATTCCCGAGATGATCGTTTGTCCCGTTTCCGGATCGGTGTGAGCGCGGAATGTCGGGTCTTCTTCTTGCAATTTTTGCAACGCTTGGCTCATTTTGTCTTGGTCGGCTTTCGATTTTGGTTCGATCGCCACCGAAATGACCGGCTCTGGGAACTGCATCGATTCAAGAATGACAAGATTTTTCTCATCACATAGAGTATCGCCGGTCGTCGTGTCTTTTAAACCGACTGCGGCCGCAATATCGCCGGCATACACTTTCGAAATTTCTTGCCGGTGGTTCGCGTGCATTTGCAAGAGACGGCCGATCCGTTCGCGTTTGCGTTTCGTCGAGTTCATGACGTACGAGCCGGAATCAAGCGTGCCGGAATAGACGCGGAAGAACGTCAATTTTCCAACATACGGGTCGGTCATGATTTTGAACGCGAGCGCCGCAAATGGAGCGTCGTCACGCGCTTCGCGAGTCACTTCTTCTTCCGTATCCGGAACGATACCGCGAATCGCCGGAATGTCGATCGGAGACGGCAAGTAGTCGACAACCCCGTCAAGCAGCAGCTGAACGCCTTTGTTTTTGAAGGCCGAGCCGCAGAAGACCGGGAAGAATTCCACGCTGATCGTCGCTTTGCGGATCGCCGCTTTCAACTCTTCTTTCGTGATTTCTTCCCCTTCTAAATATTTCATCATCAGCTCTTCGTCAAGCTCAGCTACCGCTTCAATGAGCTTGGCGTGATATTCTTCCGCCATATCGCGGTAGTCTTCCGGAATGTCGATGCGCTCGATGTTTTTGCCGAGCTCATCGTGATAATGATACGCGCACATTTCGACAAGGTCGATGATGCCAGAAAACTGGTCCTCAGCGCCAATCGGCAGCTGCACTGGATGCGCGTTTGCTTGCAGGCGGTCATGAAGCGTTTTTACCGCATACAAGAAATCGGCGCCGATTTTGTCCATTTTGTTGACAAACACAATCCGCGGAACACCGTAAGTCGTTGCTTGACGCCAAACGGTTTCCGTTTGCGGCTCTACGCCGGATTGCGCGTCCAATACGGTAATCGCGCCGTCCAACACGCGCAACGACCGCTCAACCTCAACCGTAAAGTCGACGTGCCCCGGCGTGTCAATGATGTTGATGCGATGGCCTTTCCATTGCGCCGTTGTCGCCGCCGACGTAATCGTAATCCCGCGTTCTTGTTCTTGCTCCATCCAGTCCATCGTGGCTGCGCCTTCGTGCACTTCCCCGATTTTATGAACGCGGCCGGTGTAGAACAAGATCCGCTCGGTTGTCGTCGTTTTCCCGGCGTCAATGTGCGCCATGATCCCGATGTTGCGAGTGTTTTCTAAGGAGAACTCTCGTGCCATAGCGGTTATTTTCTCCTTCCTTCAATATAAAGTATAAACAGATGGCGCCGCCCTCTTTTCTTTCACAAAGCGGAACAGCCTTGCTGAAAAAAGCTCCAATATATAGGAAGATAGGTGAACAGGCAGCGATCGTGCCTTCTCACCTATTCCTTTTAAGTTAAGCGGCGGTCCTTACCAGCGGTAGTGGGCGAAAGCTTTGTTCGCTTCGGCCATTTTGTGCGTGTCTTCGCGTTTTTTCACCGCTGCGCCCGTGTTGTTGGCAGCGTCCATAATTTCGTTTGCCAAGCGCTCTTCCATCGTTTTTTCATTGCGAAGGCGGGCGTATTGCACGAGCCAACGCAGACCGAGGGAAATGCGGCGGTCCGGACGGACTTCGACCGGAACTTGGTAGTTCGCCCCACCGACGCGGCGAGCGCGCACTTCCAACACCGGCATCACGTTTTTCAACGCTTGCTCAAACACTTCCATCGGATCTTTACCCGTGCGTTCACGGATCATATCAAACGATGTATAAAGAATTTTTTGTGCTTTCGATTTTTTGCCGTCAACCATAATTTTATTGATCAGACGGGTAACCAGTTTGGAATTGTAAATCGGATCCGGCAATACGTCACGCTTAGCAACAGGGCCTCTACGTGGCATAGTGTTTCCTCCCTTCAGGAAAACATTCTCTTCATTTCATTATTTTTTCGCTGCTTTTGGTTTTTTCGCACCGTACTTCGAACGACCTTGCATCCGGTTCGCTACGCCAGCGGTATCGAGCGCGCCGCGGATGATATGGTAGCGCACCCCTGGCAAGTCTTTGACACGTCCGCCGCGGATCAACACAACGCTATGCTCTTGCAAGTTGTGGCCAATCCCCGGAATATAGGCCGTTACTTCAATGCCGTTCGTCAGGCGGACACGGGCGTACTTCCGAAGCGCCGAGTTCGGTTTTTTCGGCGTCATTGTGCCAACACGCGTGCATACGCCGCGCTTTTGCGGAGACGACACGTTCGTTTGTTCTTTTTTGAAGCTGTTGTACCCTTTGTTCAACGCAGGGGATTTTGACTTAAATACTTTTTTCTCGCGTCCTTTGCGGACCAGTTGGTTGATTGTAGGCATGAAAAGCTCCTCCTTTCGCGTGTTTTAAGCCCACATATCCAGGCGGTTCATCTTTTATGCAAACAAAGGTTTAAAGGCAAAAGAAAAGCGCTTAGCGAAGAATCGCCACCGCGGCCGCGCCGACCTGGATTTTGCAAGCTTTGCCGAGCTTTTTCATCGAATCGACTTTCGTGACCGGCACATTCGCCTCATTGGCGGCCGTCGTCACTTGCTCGATGATCGGCGAGTCGGCATCCGTCGCCACGATCACTTCTACCGCTTTCCCTTCCTTTAAAGCCCTTATCGTTTGTTTGGTTCCAATCACAATTTTCCCAGCCTGTAATACTTTTTCATAAGACATGTAACATATCCTCCAAAGTACCAGGTTGTTGGAACACCTTTATTAGACTACCATTTTCTTTGGCGATTGTCAACAGCATTTTGCAGTCGGTGCCGCCGCTAAGGATAACCTTAGCGGGCGGCGCCGTTCACATTATTTGGACGAAACCGGGTCGCCGGCCGTTTCTTTCTTGATGGCCGGTTTTACGTTGCGATAGCGAGCCATGCCGGTTCCGGCCGGGACCAATTTTCCGATAATGACGTTTTCCTTCAAGCCAAGGAGCTCATCGCGTTTTCCTTTGATGGCTGCATCCGTCAAGACGCGCGTTGTTTCTTGGAACGAAGCAGCCGACAAGAACGAATCGGTCTCCAGCGAGGCTTTGGTAATGCCAAGCAGCACTTGACGAGCCGTGGCCGGGCGTTTTCCTTCGCGCAGAGCTTGGGCATTGACGTCCGTAAATTGATGAACGTCCAACAGCGTGCCCGGCAGCACGTCGGTGTCTCCGGCATCAATGACGCGCACTTTGCGCAGCATTTGCCGCACCATGACCTCAATGTGCTTATCGCTGATTTCCACCCCTTGCATCCGGTAAACTTTTTGTACTTCGCGGAGCAAGTATTCTTGGACGGACGTGATGTCGCGCACGCGCAGCAGCTGTTTCGGGTCAACCGAGCCTTCCGTCAGCTCTTGGCCGCGTTCGACACCCTGCCCTTCTTGGACTTTCAGCCGCGCGTTGTACGGCGCTACGTACGTGCGCGTTTCCACCTCGCTTTGGACGACGATTTCATATTGGTTGTCGCGCGTTTCGTTAATCGAAATAACCGTGCCGTCGATTTCCGAAATCACGGCTTGCCCTTTCGGATTGCGCGCTTCAAACAGCTCTTGCACCCGCGGCAACCCTTGGGTGATATCATCGCCGGCGACGCCGCCTGTATGGAACGTCCGCATCGTCAGCTGCGTGCCCGGCTCGCCGATCGACTGAGCGGCGATGATGCCGACCGCTTCGCCAACTTCGACGTCCATGCCGGTCGCCATGTTGCGGCCATAACATTTTTTGCAGACGCCATGGCGCGTGTTGCAGGCGAAGACGGAGCGAATCCACACTTCCGTTATGCCGGCTTTCACGATCTCATTGGCGATATCTTCGGTGATCATCTCGTCTTTGCGAACGATCACCTCTCCCGTTTCCGGATGGCGCACCGTTTTATGCGCATAGCGGCCGACAAGCCGTTCCTCGAGCTTGACCACCACTTCTGTGCCGTCGGTCAGCGCTCGCGCCAAAATGCCGCGGTCGGTGCCGCAATCTTCCTCGCGGACGATGACGTCTTGCGCCACGTCGACGAGGCGGCGCGTGAGGTAACCCGAGTCGGCTGTTTTGAGCGCCGTATCCGCCAACCCTTTCCGCGCGCCGTGTGTGGAGATAAAGTATTCCAAGACCGTCAAACCTTCGCGGAACGACGACTTGATCGGCAGCTCGATGATCCGGCCGGCCGGGTTGGCCATCAAGCCGCGCATCCCCGCAAGCTGCGTAAAGTTCGAGGCGTTCCCGCGAGCGCCGGAATCGCTCATCATAAAAATCGGGTTGCGCTTGTCGAGCGATTTCATCAGCCGGTCTTGAATTTTGTCTTTCGCCGCGCTCCAGATGGAAATGACGCGCTCATACCGCTCTTCGTCGGTAATCAATCCGCGGCGGAACTGCTTCAAAACCGTATCGACTTTCGTTTGCGCTTCATCCAAAATTTCTTGTTTTTCCGGCAAAACGACGATGTCAGCGACACCGATCGTGATGCCCGCCTTCGTCGAATATTGGAAGCCGAGGTCTTTCATCCGGTCAAGCATTTTCGATGTTTCAGTAATTTTGAAACGCTTGAACACTTCAGCGATAATTTGCCCGAGCACTTTTTTCTTAAACGGCGGGACAGGCTCGCGTTTGCGAATCTCTTCGCGCACGTTGACCCCTTTGTCAAGGAAGTACTTATCCGGCGTCCGCCCTTCAATGTTTTCCGTTGTCGGCTCGTTGATGTACGGGAACGACTTCGGCAAAATTTCATTGAAAATGAGCTTGCCGACGGTCGTCAGGAGCAGCTTGCTGTTTTGTTCCTCAGTAAACGTTTCGTTGTTCAGCGAGCCGGCATGAATGGCGATGCGCGAATGGAGATGGACGTAACCGTTATGATAAGCAAGCAACGCCTCGTCCGTGTCTTTGAACACCATGCCTTCGCCGATGGCCCCTTCGCGCTCCATCGTCAAGTAGTAGTTTCCTAAAACCATGTCTTGCGATGGGGTAACGACCGGTTTGCCGTCTTTCGGGTTCAAAATGTTTTGCGCCGCCAACATCAACAAGCGCGCTTCGGCTTGCGCCTCAGCCGACAACGGCACGTGCACGGCCATTTGGTCGCCGTCGAAGTCGGCGTTGTACGCCGTACAAACGAGCGGATGAAGACGGATCGCCCGCCCTTCGACAAGCGTCGGCTCGAACGCCTGAATGCCGAGACGGTGCAGCGTCGGGGCGCGGTTTAACAGCACCGGATGTTCTTTAATGACATCTTCGAGCACATCCCATACTTCCGGATGGACGCGCTCGATTTTCCGTTTCGCGCTTTTAATGTTGTGCGCCAAGCCCCGCTCGACAAGCTCCTTCATAACAAACGGCTTAAACAGCTCAAGCGCCATTTCTTTCGGCAAGCCGCATTGATACATTTTCAAGTTCGGGCCGACGACAATGACGGAACGGCCGGAATAGTCGACCCGCTTGCCGAGCAAGTTTTGCCGGAAGCGGCCTTGCTTCCCTTTCAGCATATGAGAGAGCGACTTTAACGGACGGTTCCCGGGACCCGTCACCGGACGGCCGCGGCGGCCGTTGTCGATCAACGCATCAACGGCCTCTTGCAACATCCGTTTCTCGTTTTGGACGATAATGTTCGGCGCGCCGAGGTCGAGAAGCCGTTTCAGCCGATTGTTGCGGTTGATGACGCGGCGGTACAAATCGTTTAAGTCCGACGTCGCAAACCGACCGCCGTCAAGCTGCACCATCGGGCGCAATTCCGGTGGAATGACCGGCAGCACATCAAGCACCATCCATGCTGGATCGTTTCCTGAGCTGCGGAACGCCTCAAGTACCTCTAGGCGCTTAATGATGCGGGTGCGCCGCTGACCTTGCGCCGTTTTCAACTCCTCTTTCAGCGCGTTGACTTCTTTATCTAAATCAATGTCCTGGAGCAGTTTTTTGATCGCCTCCGCCCCCATCGACGCTTGGAATGATTGGCCGTATTTTTCGCGATAGGCGCGGTACTCTTTTTCCGACAGCAGCTGTTTTTTCTCAAGCGGTGTATCGCCCGGGTCGGTGACGACGTAGGAAGCAAAATAAATGACTTCCTCAAGCGCCCGCGGCGACATGTCAAGGACGAGCCCCATTCGGCTTGGGATCCCTTTGAAATACCAAATGTGCGACACCGGGGCGGCGAGCTCAATATGGCCCATCCGTTCGCGGCGAACTTTCGAACGCGTCACTTCGACGCCGCAACGGTCGCAGACGACGCCTTTGTAGCGAACGCGCTTATATTTGCCGCAGTGGCACTCCCAGTCTTTCGTCGGGCCGAAAATGCGCTCGCAAAACAGGCCGTCCTTTTCCGGCTTCAGCGTCCGGTAGTTGATCGTCTCCGGCTTTTTCACTTCGCCGTACGACCAAGAACGAATTTTTTCTGGGGAAGCGAGCCCGATTTTCATGTACTCAAATTTATTGACATCCAGCAAGGGGTATACCTCCCTTATTTGATCCGTCGGTTTTGCTCCATGGCTTGTTTGCCGTCCATCCGCTCGAACGGCCGGCGGCGGGGGAATCCCCCCGCCTAACCGTCATGACCGCTTCACTCTTTCGTCACGACATCTTTTTCTTCGTCAGCTTCTTCCGCTTCAACCGGCTTGACGTCAGCCATAATGGCGTCCGGAACATGGTCGTCATCGTCATCAAAGTGTTCCATGTTGATCTCTTGCTCGTCGCTCGTCAAAACCGTGACGTCCATGCCCAAGCTTTGCAATTCCTTAATCAACACTTTAAACGACTCCGGCACCCCCGGCTCAGGGATATTCTCCCCTTTGACGATCGCCTCGTACGTTTTGACGCGGCCGACGACGTCATCGGACTTGACAGTTAGGATTTCTTGCAGCGTATAGGCAGCTCCGTACGCCTCAAGCGCCCATACTTCCATTTCGCCAAAGCGCTGGCCGCCAAACTGCGCCTTGCCGCCAAGCGGCTGTTGCGTGACGAGCGAATACGGGCCCGTCGAGCGAGCGTGAAGCTTGTCGTCCACCATGTGGGCGAGTTTGATCATGTACATAATCCCGACTGACACGCGGTTGTCAAACGGCTCACCGGTGCGGCCGTCATACAGCACGGTTTTCGCGTCGCGGGCCATGCCGGCCTCTTCGAGAATGTTCCATACATCCTCTTCCGTTGCGCCGTCAAAGACCGGAGAGGCGATATGCAAGCCGAGCTTTTTCGCCGCCATGCCAAGGTGCAGCTCAAACACTTGCCCAATGTTCATCCGCGACGGAACGCCGAGCGGGTTTAGCATGATATCAACCGGGGTGCCATCCGGCAAGAACGGCATATCTTCTTCCGGAAGAATACGGGAAATGACCCCTTTGTTCCCGTGGCGACCAGCCATTTTGTCACCTTCGGAAATTTTTCGCTTTTGCACAATGTAAACGCGCACCAATTGGTTGACGCCTGGCGGAAGCTCGTCGCCGTCTTCGCGGTTGAACACTTTGACATCGAGGACGATGCCGCCGCCGCCGTGCGGCACACGCAATGACGTATCGCGCACCTCGCGCGCTTTTTCCCCGAAGATCGCGTGCAGCAGCCGTTCTTCAGCCGTCAGTTCGGTCATCCCTTTTGGCGTCACTTTGCCAACGAGCAAGTCGCCGTCCTTCACTTCTGCACCGATGCGGACGATGCCGCGTTCATCCAAGTTTCTCAGCGCGTCTTCACCGACGTTCGGGATGTCGCGCGTAATTTCTTCCGGGCCGAGCTTCGTATCACGCGATTCGGCTTCGTATTCTTCGATATGAATTGACGTGTACACATCTTCTTTGACGAGCCGCTCGCTCATAATGATGGCATCCTCATAGTTGTAACCATCCCATGTCATGAAGGCGACGAGCACGTTGCGGCCAAGAGCGAGTTCGCCTTTATCCATCGACGGACCGTCCGCCAAAATCTCGCCTTTCTCGACAATGTCGCCTTTTTTCACAATTGGCCGTTGATTGTAGCACGTGCCTTGGTTCGAGCGCACAAATTTCAGCAGCCGATATTTATCTAAATCACCCTTGACTTCTTTGCCGTCGACTTCAATGAGCCGGCGCACCCAAATTTCCTTCGCCTCCACGCGTTCGACAATGCCGCGGTGTTTGCAAATGACCGCCGCGCCGGAGTCTTTCGCCGAGACGTACTCCATGCCCGTGCCGACGATCGGCGCTTCCGGCTCGAGCAGCGGCACCGCTTGTCGCTGCATGTTGGCTCCCATCAAGGCGCGGTTCGAGTCGTCGTTTTCCAAAAACGGAATGCAAGCGGTCGCGGCCGAGACGACTTGTTTGGGCGAAACGTCCATGTAGTCGACGCGGTCGCGCTTGACAACGATGTTTTCGCCGCGGAAACGGGCGATGACGTTTTCTTCAAGAAACGTTCCGTCTTCGGCAAGCGGCACGTTCGCCTGCGCCACGACATAGTTATCTTCCTCGTCGGCCGTCAAATAATCAATATGGTCGGTTACTCTCCCTGTTTCCGGGTCAACGCGCCGGTACGGCGTCTCAATAAAGCCGAACTTGTTCACTTTCGCGTAGGTCGACAACGAGTTGATGAGGCCGATGTTCGGACCTTCCGGCGTCTCGATCGGACACATCCGCCCGTAGTGCGAATAGTGAACATCGCGCACCTCAAACCCGGCGCGCTCGCGCGTCAATCCGCCAGGGCCAAGCGCGGACAGGCGGCGCTTATGCGTCAGTTCGGCCAACGGGTTCGTTTGATCCATGAACTGCGACAGCTGCGAGCTGCCGAAAAACTCTTTGATCGACGCAATGACTGGCCGAATGTTGATCAACTGCTGTGGTGTAATCGTATTTGTATCTTGGATCGACATGCGTTCGCGCACAACGCGCTCCATGCGCGATAGGCCGATGCGGAATTGGTTTTGCAGCAGTTCGCCGACCGAACGGAGGCGGCGGTTGCCTAAATGGTCGATGTCATCCGTATCGCCGACGCCGTGGAGCAAGTTGAAGAAATAGCTGATCGACGCAATGATGTCCGCTGGCGTAATATGTTTCACATCCTCAGCAATAAAGCCGTTGCCGATGACATTGATCACTTTGTCGCCATCTAAATCATTCGGGGCGTAAATTTTGACCGTCTGCACGGAAATGTCGCCGTCCGCCACCCCTTCAATCGGTCGGTACGTTCGCAAACCGATGCCTTTTTCCAAATAAGGAAGAAGACGGTTCAGCGTTCGGCGGTCGATCATCGCTCCCGCTTCCGCAATGACCTCCCCGGTTTCCGGGTCGGCGATCGTCTCAGCGAGCCGCTGATTGAACAGCCGGTTTTTAATATGAAGCTTTTTGTTGATTTTATAGCGCCCCACGCTGGCCAAGTCGTAGCGTTTCGGGTCAAAAAAGCGCGACGCAAGCAAGCTTTTCGCGTTCTCAAGCGTCGGCGGCTCGCCTGGACGGAGGCGCTCATAAATTTCGATCAACGCCTTTTCTGTGCTGTCGGTATTATCTTTTTCGAGCGTATTGCGCAAGTATTCATTGTCGCCAAGCAGATCGATGATTTCTTGGTCGGAGCTGAACCCGAGCGCACGAAGAAGCACCGTCACCGGCAGTTTGCGGGTGCGGTCGATACGCACGTAAACGACGTCTTTCGCATCGGTTTCGTACTCAAGCCATGCGCCGCGGTTCGGAATCACCGTCGCCGAGTAGCCGCGCTTGCCGTTTTTGTCCACTTTGTCGCTGTAGTACACGCTTGGTGAACGAACGAGCTGGGACACAATGACGCGTTCCGCTCCGTTGATGATAAACGTCCCGGTTTCCGTCATGAGCGGAAAATCACCCATAAACACGTCTTGTTCCTTCACTTCGCCCGTTTCCTTATTGATCAGGCGAACTTTGACGCGAAGCGGAGCCGCATATGTAACATCGCGTTCTTTCGCCTCTTCCACCGAGTATTTTGGCTCTCCTAAACTATAGTCGATAAATTCAAGCGAGAGATTGCCGGAAAAATCTTCGATCGGGGAAATTTCCTTGAACATTTCCCGCAGCCCTTCATCGAGAAACCATTGGTAAGAGGACGTTTGAATTTCAATCAAGTTCGGCAATTCCAGCACTTCGCTAATGCGTGCGTAGCTTCTGCGTTGGCGGTGTCGCCCGTATTGAACCAGTCGGCCTGTCAAGAGTGATTCACCCCTCAAATGTAGACATTATGAAAACCGGAACCGGAACGTGGTCGCCAACGGATCGGAAGGGACATAAAAAACCATCCCTATCAGTTGGCCCGCTCCGTCATTCCGGGGCAAAGCAGGCATGCTTGCGGCCGGCCCCCGCCGTCCGGGCGGAAACGGCTTTGCTTGCGTGCACCACCGTTTCGGGAAAGGGGATTTCAACACGCTCCCGGTGCGAGGAAACCAGGCGTTGAATGGGGAAAAAAAGAAAATGGTTTCTATTGCAATAGAAAACCATATGGTTCATTGCTTATGGATTTTATCATTTTTTCCATTGCACACAAAATTATACGTCTCCCCTTTACACGGGAAATGTGCCTATTTAGCATTTTATAATGCTACCACAATCAAAAAACGGTGTCAACATTTTTTCGCCTTTATGATATAATATCCTTTTTTCTTGGCGACGACTTCTACAACGGGAAACCATTCGTTCAGCTTTTGCAAAGCGGAAGGGGCGCCTTGTTTTTTTTGGATGACCACCCATAGCTCGCCTTGATCAAGCAGATGATCGCGGCTTTGTTCAAAAATTGCGTACACGACCCGCTTGCCGGCCCGGATCGGCGGATTGGTGATAATGGCCGCAAACCGCTGTTCACCGACTGCGGAAAACAGGTCGCTTTGGTACACGACCGCATTGGCAATCGCGTTCGCTCGCCTGTTTGTCTCCGCCAGCTCGAGCGCCCGTTCGTTGATGTCGATCATGTGAACACGCCGATCCGGAAACGATCGAGCCAAGGCCAGCCCGATCGGCCCGTATCCACAGCCGACATCCAACCAATCCCCCGCCACTTCAGGCTCTTCGAACGTTTCGATTAGCAAGCGTGTACCAAAGTCCACGTCGCGTTTCGAAAACACTCCGCTGTCCGTCGTGAAGCGGAATTCATGTCCTCGCAGCACGTACGTCCACGTTTGCGGATTTCGCTCCGACGCTGGACGGACCGAGTAATAATGCTCACTCACGATCGTTCCCTCCTTTTTTGCTGACAGATTGCACCGCCTTCATCCCATAGTGTAACAAAAAAGAGACCGACCCTTGCTTCGGGCCAGCCTCTTTTTTCAGCGGCGCAGCCATTACTTGACTTCGACTTTCGCGCCAACTTCTTCGAGTTTTGCTTTAATTTCTTCAGCTTCTTCTTTGGAGACAGCTTCTTTGATCGGTTTCGGCGTGTTGTCAACCAAGTCTTTCGCTTCTTTCAAGCCAAGGCCAGTAAGTTCGCGAACGACTTTGATGACCTTGATTTTTTGCGCACCAGCGTCAGCGAGGATGACATCGAATTCGGTTTTCTCAGCCGCCGCTTCAGCGCCAGCCGCTGCGCCGCCCGCTACAACAACCGGAGCCGCAGCCGTTACGCCAAATTCTTCTTCAATCGCTTTAACAAGTTCGTTTAATTCCAATACCGTCATGTTTTTCACTGCTTCAATGATTTGTTCTTTCGTCATCGTGACTTCCTCCTTTTTTGATCATGATCGTTTACGCATATCCGAGCGCGCTGTTACGCGCCTTGCTCTTCTTGCTTGTCAGCCACCGCTTTAACCGCAAGCGCCAAGTTGCGGATCGGGGCTTGAAGAACGCTAAGCAGCATCGAAAGCAAGCCTTCGCGGGACGGGAGTTTGGCCAAGGCGTCGATTTCTTCTTTGCTGGCGACGTTTCCTTCAATGACACCGCCCTTGATTTCCAACGCCTCGTGCGTTTTAGCAAATTCGCTTAAAACTTTCGCCGGCGCCACGACATCTTCATTGCTGAAGGCAATGGCGTTCGGACCCGTAAACACTTCATCCAATCCTTCCAAGCCGACTTCCGCGAGCGCCCGGCGGGTTAATGTGTTCTTGTACACTTTAAACTCAATGCCCGCCTCACGCAGCTGTTTACGCAGCTCGGTCATTTCCGCCACGTTCAAGCCGCGGTAGTCGACGATGACCGTCGCCTTGCTGGCCCGGAATTTATCCGCGATTTCAGCGACGACCTGTTTTTTCAGTTCAATCGCGCTCGACACGTTCTGCACCTCCTGTGAAAAGAATCGAAGAATACCACTTATACCGCTTGGGCGTTCAACAAAAAACCTCCATGCCGCGTAGACATGGAGGTGTCGTTCAGCGCACCGAACGGAAAACAGACAGCGCGCTGTTCTATCGTCCACATACCTCGGTAGGAAATTAAGCCGCAAACGGGCACCTACTGTCTACGGTACAAATGATATTCATTTGCTCAACCAAATGGCATTTTAGCAGATGGGCAAGCAAAAGTCAACGGTTATTGCGCGACAGCTACCGTCGACGGATCGACTTTGATGCCAGGGCCCATCGTTGACGTAATGGTGACGTTTTTCACGTACGTCCCTTTCGCCGCCGCCGGCTTCGCTTTCAAAATCGCTTCGTAAACAGCGGCGAAGTTTTCAGCCAGCTTCTCGTTGTCAAACGACACTTTGCCGATTGGAACATGGATGTTCCCTGCTTTATCAACGCGGTACTCCACTTTCCCGGCCTTGATTTCTTGCACCGCTTTCGCGACGTCAAACGTGACGGTTCCGGTTTTCGGGTTTGGCATCAAGCCTTTCGGACCTAAGATGCGGCCGAGTTTCCCGACTTCGCCCATCATGTCCGGCGTAGCAACGACGACGTCAAAGTCAAACCAGCCTTGCTGGATTTTGTTGATATATTCGGTATCGCCGACATAGTCAGCGCCAGCGGCTTCCGCTTCTTTCGCTTTTTCCCCTTTCGCGAACACCAACACGCGCGCGACTTTCCCTGTGCCATGCGGCAGGACGACAGCGCCGCGGATTTGCTGGTCCGCTTTTTTCGGGTCAACACCCAAACGGAACGCGACTTCGACCGTGGCGTCAAATTTCGCTACGTTCGTTTTTTTCACGAGCTCGATCGCTTCGGCAATCGGGTACGCTTTAAAGCGATCAACAAGCTTCAATGCTTCCAAGTATTTTTTTCCTCTTTTTGGCATATAAAACATCCTCCTCGGTTGTGGTTGTAGCGGAAAAAACCTCCCACACGAAACGCTCTTCACCTTGCGAAAAAAGTGAAGAAAGGCGCGGCAGGCAAGTGTCATTCATGGAGAAAGAGGTTGCCACTTGATGCAACCTCTCCTCCCGAGCCGCGCGACAGCATTAGTCTTCAATCACGATGCCCATGCTGCGGGCCGTGCCTTCGACCATGCGCATGGCAGCTTCAATGCTCGCCGCGTTCAAATCCGGCATTTTCAGCTCGGCGATCTCACGCACTTTGTCGCGTTTGATCGTCGCCACTTTGTTGCGGTTCGGTTCGCCGGAGCCCGATTCAATGCCAGCCGCTTTTTTCAGCAATACAGCGGCAGGCGGCGTTTTCGTGATGAATGTAAACGAACGGTCTTCAAAAACCGTAATTTCAACCGGAATGATCAACCCTGCTTGATCAGCCGTGCGAGCATTAAACTCTTTGCAAAACGCCATAATATTGACACCGGCTTGACCGAGCGCAGGACCTACTGGCGGCGCCGGATTCGCTTTTCCTGCAGGAATTTGCAATTTGACGACCTTGATGACTTTTTTCGCCACGAGACACACCTCCTTACGTCCGTGATGTGGTATTAGGGATTGCCCCTCCCACTCATCCGGCTCCCCATCTTATGAGCCGTTTCGATATCTCCCGTTTCCGTTGAGAGGATCAGCAGAACAATAACAGGCTCCCTTATACGCGCCGGTATAAGTTCATTGCTTGATGTCTCCGGTTCAGAGACATACTGACTTTAAAATAGTATCACTTTTCCCTAGTAATTGCAAGTTCTTTATCCAGCTAGATTTTTTCAATTTGGGAAAACTCGAGCTCCATCCGCGTTTCGCGCCCAAACATATCGATCAACAGTTTCACTTTATGCTTGTCTGGGTCAATAGCTTCAATTTTCCCGACAAAGTTCGCAAACGGCCCTTCTTTGATGCGGACCATTTCGTTCACTTCGTAGTCGACGTCCACCTCAGCGAGCGGCATGCCCATCCGCTTCAAAATTAGTTTGACTTCCTCCTCCATCAGCGGCGTCGGTTTTGAGCCGGCTCCGCTTGAGCCGACAAATCCGGTCACCCCCGGCGTATTGCGCACTACATACCATGAGTCGTCCGTCATGACCATTTCAACAAGCACATAGCCAGGAAACACTTTTTTCTTGGTCGTTTTTCGTTTTCCGTTTTTCACGTCGGTCTCGGTCTCTTCCGGAACGATGACGCGAAAAATTTTATCCTGCATCCCCATCGATTCAACACGCTTTTCCAAATTCGCCTTCACTTTGTTTTCGTATCCCGAATAGGTATGGACGACATACCAGTTTTTCTCCATCAGCGAGCCTCCCTCGGGCGGTTTTTATCCCATTTTTGCGCAAAACAAAAACCCGTTGCCGGGTTCCATGCTCGTGCGATTATCTTTCATTATAGCATATCATTCGCCTGCTTATTCAGACAAAAGACGAATGAGTTCGGAAATGCCGAGGTCGACAACGGCAAAAAAGACGGTGAAAAACACCACCGTAGCCAACACAATCGCCGTATAGTTCACCAATTCCTTCCGGTTGGGCCAGCTTACTTTTTTTAGCTCGCGCACAACTTCACGCAAAAAATTTGTTATCCGCTGCATCACTCGTACCTCCACGATCGCTCCAAACTGTCTCCATCACCGGTTTGATTTGGCGATGGACCGCACGCTTGCCGCATCTTGGTCAGCACTAGGCGCGCGCCGATCGTCTGCGCGGCAACGGCGCTGTTCGACGCTCCAACGTTCCGCCTGTTTCAGCCAGATGTCCATAAAAATTTATCATACTGTCCGTCCCGCTGTCAATGTCATGTTTTTCTCCTTGTCGCTGCCCGACACGCCACCTACAAATGAACTTCACGATATTCTAAGTATTTTTCCAGCTTCCGCTTGACGCGCTGCAAGGCGTTATCAATCGACTTGACATGGCGGTTCAATTCTTCAGAAATCTCTTGGTACGAGCGCCCATCCAAATATAACGCGAGCACTTTCCGCTCGAGGTCGCTTAACAGCTCAGCCATCTTCAACTCAATGTCCCCTACTTCCTCACGGTTGACGATCAGCTGTTCCGGATCGGTCGCCTGCGTGCCGGACAGCACGTCCATCAGCGTGCGATCCGATTCATCATCATAAATCGGTTTGTCCAAAGACACATATGAATTGAGCGGAATATGCTTTTGGCGGGTCGCCGTTTTAATGGCGGTGATCATTTGCCTAGTAATGCAAAGTTCTGCAAACGCTTTAAACGAAGAAAGCTTGTCCCCCTTGAAGTCGCGGACGGCCTTATACAGGCCGATCATCCCTTCCTGCACGATATCCTCCCGGTCAGCGCCGACCAAAAAATAGGAGCGGGCCTTAGCGCGCACAAAATTTTGGTACTTGTGGATCAAAAAATCGAGCGCTTCCCGATCCCCCTCGTGAACAAGCGCAACAAGCTGTTCGTCATCAAGGTGGCGATAATCCTTGATTTTATGTACGTTGACGCATTCCCCCACGCTGATCCCCCCGACCGCATAACTCGCTATTAGTTATTATACAGGACAAATTTTTACAGCGTCAACCGCTCATTTTTGCCCTCTTCGCCATTTTTCGAAGATTTCGGCAACTTGGTCACTGAGCGGCATTTTCGAGGTTGGGGTGTGCTGTTTGATATCGCTCAGTTTTTTGGAAATGTCCCGCTCGACCGATTCGACCTCATATAACAGCTCGCGGGCCGATTTGCGCAAGGCGCCTTGGCTGAACACCGTCCACTGCTCGGTGTAGTCGGAGGTAGCGACGTACACTTTCGTGCGCGCGTTCATCAATGTTTTTGCCAACCGTTCAATCCGTTCATCGGCTGTCTCATGCTCTTTTGTAAAAATGACGTCAATATCATAATGCTTATATTTTTTTTCATTGCCTTGCACGAGATGGGCGTCAAACACAATGACGACATGATCGCCGGTGAATCCTTTATAATCGGCCAATTTCGCAATTAACAAATCCCTTGCCGCTGCCAGATCGCCCTCTTCTTTCAACCGCCGGAGCGCCGGCCAAGCACCGATCATGTTATAGCCGTCGACAATCAAAATGTTCATCGGCTATTCCCCTAACGGATACCGCTTCCGGTACACCTCGTACATGAGCAGGCTGGCGGCGACAGAGGCGTTGAGCGAGGTGACGTGCCCGCGCATCGGCAGTCGGATCAAAAAATCGCATTTTTCCAGCACCAACCGGCTGATCCCTTTCCCTTCGCTGCCGATCACGAGCGCCAGCGGCATCGTGCCATCGAGCGAACGGTAGTCATCTTTGGCAGCCGCATCGGTGCCGGCGATCCAGACGCCGCGCTCTTTTAGCTCGTCCATCGTCCGCGCCAAGTTTGTAACACGCGCGACCGGAACGTGCTCAATCGCCCCGGTCGAAGCCTTCGCCACCGTTGGGGTCAGCCCAACCGAACGCCGTTTCGGAATGATGAGGCCATGCGCCCCGACGGCATCAGCAGTGCGCATGATCGCCCCTAAATTATGCGGATCCTCAAGCTCGTCCAAGATGAGAAAAAACGGCACCTCACCCCGCTCGGCGGCGCGAGCGAACAAGTCATCGATTTCATAGTAGCGGTAGGCCGCCGCCTGGGCGATCACCCCTTGATGGGCCCCTTCCGCCATCTGGTCCAGCTTGCGTTTCGGGACGTATTGAACGAGCACGCCCCGCCGTTTCGCCCATTCAAGCACAGGTTCGACGGTATGGCGCTGCGCCCCTTCAGCGATCCAAATTTTATTGATGTCACGCCCCGCTTTGAGCGCTTCAATGACCGGATTTTTACCGATAATGTAGTCCATCATTCCAACGCCCTTTCTTCCCTTTCAATAATGGCAAAGGAACGGCTGATCAATTCCATAATCCGTGCTTCGTTATTCACTAAAAAATGATACCCAATCAGCGCTTCAAAGGCCGTGCTGTGCCGGTATGTTTGCACATCCGTGTTTTTCGGGATCGTGCCGGATTTGGCGTTGCGGCCGCGGCGAACAATCTCTTTTTCCTCATCGGTCAGCACGCCTTCGTCAAGCAGCGCAAAAATGACTTTCGCTTGCGCCCGCGCCGACACATAGCGAACCGCCCGCCGGTGCAGCTCATGCGGCCGAACGTTCCCAGCCGCGAGCAAATGGCGGCGCACGTACACCTCATAGACCGCATCGCCGATGTAAGCGAGCGCCAAACCGTTTAACTGCCCTGCATTCTCGACTGTCTCAAACGGCATCATCGCTTACGATCCTCGTTTCCATCTCGTTCCTTGCGGCGTGTCTTCCAAAATGATGTTTTTGGCTCTCAGTTCGTCGCGAATGCGGTCAGCCAAGGCAAAATCGCGATTTTTTCGCGCTTCATTGCGCTTTTGGATCAGCGCTTCGATTTCCTCATCAAGCAGCTCCTCCTGTTTCAAGGTAAGCCCCAGTACGCCCGCCAGCTGCTCGAACTCGCGCAAAAACGCGGCAATGACCTTCTCGGACGTCGTTTTTTCCTGCAAGTACAAGTTGGCCTGTTTCGCCAATTCAAACAATACCGCAATGCCGTTTGCGGTGTTGAAATCGTCGTCCATTTCACGGATGAACGAAGCGCGGATGTCAGCAAGGCGCGACAGCCATTCCTCATCATTGTCCGTCAAGTTCGTGCTTGCCTGCAGGCGATGCTGCAAATTGCCGTACGCCGTCTTCAGGCGCTCAAGCCCGCGCCGCGCGCTCTCAAGCAGCTCTTCGCTGTAGTTGATCGGATGGCGGTAATGCACCGACAGCATGAAAAAGCGCAGCACTTGCGGGTCGATCTGCCGGACGATATCGTGAACGAGCACGAAATTGCCAAGCGACTTCGACATTTTTTCGTTGTTAATATTTAAATACCCATTGTGCAGCCAATATTTCGCGAACGGTTTGCCGGTCAGCGCCTCCGACTGGGCGATTTCGTTTTCGTGGTGCGGAAACGTCAAGTCTTGGCCGCCAGCGTGAATATCGATCGTATCGCCCAAATATTTGCGCGCCATCGCCGAGCATTCGATATGCCAGCCGGGCCGCCCCTTCCCCCATGGGCTGTCCCATGAAATCTCCCCTTCTTTTGCCGCTTTCCAAAGGGCAAAATCAAGCGGATCGTCCTTTTTCTCGCCAACTTCAATGCGCGCCCCCGCTTGCAGCTCATCGATCGATTGATGGGACAGCTTGCCGTATTCGCGGAACTTGCGCGTCCGGTAATACACATCGCCTTCGACTTCGTAGGCATATCCTTTGTCAATGAGCGCCTGAATGAATTCGATAATCGTACCGATGTTTTCGGTCACGCGCGGATGGATGTCCGCTTTTTTGCAGCCGAGCGCTTGAATGTCCTCAAAATACGCCTCAATGAACCGCTCGGCGATCGCCGGAACGCTCTCGCCGAGCTCGCGAGCCGCTTTGATCAGCTTGTCATCAACATCGGTAAAGTTCGATACATACGTCACATCATAGCCGCGGAACTCCAAATAGCGGCGGATCGTGTCAAAAACGATGGCGGCCCGCGCATTGCCGATATGAATATAGTTATACACCGTCGGGCCGCACACATACATTTTCACCTTGTTCGGTTCCAACGGCTCAAACGGTTCTTTTTTTCGTGTCAACGTATTATAAAGCCGTATGCTGCTCATACTCGTTCTTCCTTTCTTGTTGTTTCAATGCCTCAAGCTCGCTTTTCAGCCGAGCGATTTCCTCTTCAAGCTCCCGGAACCGGTCGGCGATCGGATCAGGCAGGTCGGTATGGTTTAAATCTTTCTTCACCCTGACCCCGTCGCGCACGACGACACGGCCCGGGATGCCGACGACGGTTGAATTGGGTGGCACGTCTTTTAACACGACCGAGCCGGCGCCGATTTTCGAGTTTTCCCCGATCGTAATCGATCCGAGCACTTTCGCGCCGGCAGCGATCAAACAGTTATCTTTAATCGTCGGATGGCGCTTTCCTTTTTCTTTCCCCGTCCCGCCTAATGTGACCCCTTGATAGACCGTGACGTTGTCGCCGATTTCGCACGTTTCGCCGATCACCACCCCCATGCCGTGATCGATGAAAAAGCGGCGGCCGATTTTCGCGCCCGGATGGATTTCAATGCCGGTGAAAAAACGGCTGATTTGCGAAATCAAGCGGGCAAGGAAATAAAATTTCCGCTTGTAAAGCGCGTGGGCGATCCGATGCGCCCAAATGGCATGCAGACCGGAATACGTTAAAATGACTTCCAAATAGCTTCTCGCCGCCGGGTCTTGTTCAAAAATGACTTCAATGTCTTCTTTCAATGTTTTAAACATGACATCCTCCCTCCACTTCTAAGAGACCGGTGATTTAAGGGAGCAAAGGCGCTTATCAAACTCGTTTCTCAAATAAATAAGCCTTGGCGCATCAGGGGCGCCTTTCAAACGTTCCCCCATTGCTCAAGAGAAACAACCGTTTTCCACCAGCCTCCTAAGCTGTCTCAAATAAAAAACGTCTCTGTGCCGAAGACACAGAGACGCTGTTGGCGCGGTTCCACTCTGTTTAGCGAAACGGGGGGACGCTTCGCTCGCTCGAGTCCGATAACGGAGATGCTCCGCTCCCCTCTACTGCAGAACGTCTCTGTTCCGGTTCGAAAGGAGGCTCCGAGGCGCATTTCGGATGGCACCGCACATAAGCCGCTCCCAGCCAAGACGGCTCTCTCTGGAATGCCGATGCCTCCTACTTTTCCTCGTCAACGCTTTATCATGATGAACTTGTTCCACCAAAAACTTTGTATTATTATATCACATTTGCCGCCTGAACGTGCAAAGCGGAGTTAAAATTTTTGCTGCAGCGCCCGCTCCAGCCGCTCGATCACTTTTTGTTTGCCGAGCAGCTGAATGGCAAACGGCAGCTCCGGCCCGTGCGTTTGTCCGGTCACTGCGGCGCGGATCGGCATGAACAGCTTTTTCCCTTTTTGTCCGGTCGACTTTTGCACCGCTTTGATCGCTGCTTTAATCTCATCGGCTGTAAACGGTTCAAGCTCCCGCACGTTCGCTAGAAAGGCAGACAGCACTTCCGGCACCTGCTCCTCAGCCAGCACTTGACGCGCTTCTTCTTCATAGTCGACCTCTTCCTTGAAGAACAGCTCGGACAGCGGAACAATCTCCGCCCCGTAGCTCATTTGCTCTTGGTACAAGGCGATCAAATCGCGCGCCCATTGCCGCTGCTCCTCCGTCATATCCGCCGGTAGGCGCCCGGCTTTCACTAAATGCGGCAAAGCGAGATCAACAAGCCGATCGAGATCGAGCTGTTTCATGTATTGGTTGTTCATCCAAGCCAGCTTTTTCGTATCAAACATCGACGGCGATTTCGACAGCCGAGAAACGTCAAACAAACGGATCAATTCGTCTTTCGTAAAAATTTCTTCTTCCCCTTCCGGCGACCAGCCAAGCAGCGCGAAAAAGTTGAACATCGCTTCTGGCAAATAGCCGAGCTCTTTGTATTGCGAAACGAACTGAATGATCGATTCATCGCGCTTCGACAGCTTTTTCCGCTGCTCGTTGACAATCAGCGTCAAATGAGCGAACTGCGGCGGCTCCCAGCCGAAATAGTCGTATACCATGAGCTGCTTCGGCGTATTGGACAAATGTTCCTCGCCGCGGAACACATGGCTGATCTCCATCAAATGGTCATCAATGACGACCGCAAAGTTGTACGTCGGAATGCCGTTCGCTTTGACGATCACCCAGTCACCGCCGACATCCTTGGACGCAAACGTCACTTTTCCGCGCACTAAGTCGTCAAACTCATACGTTTTTGCTTCCGGCACCTTGAGGCGAATGGTATATGGCTTTCCTTGCGCTTCCAACTCCGCCGTTTGCTCCGGGGTCAAATGCCGGCATTTGCCGCTGTATTGCGGAGCGGCGATGCCGGCGGCCCGCTGTTCCTCGCGTTCCCGTTCAAGCTCCTCCGGCGTGCAAAAACATTTGTACGCATGGCCTTGCTCAAGCAATTCATTCACATATTTCCGATAAATATCGAGCCGCTCCGTCTGCCGGTACGGACCGTAGCCGCCGTCTTTGTCGACCGACTCATCATAGTCGATGCCAAGCCATTGTAAGTTTTCCAGCTGCGACTGTTCGCCGCCTTCAATGTTCCGTTCAAGATCCGTATCCTCGATGCGGACGATCATTTTTCCACCGTGGTGGCGGGCAAACAAATAATTAAACAACGCTGTTCGCGCCCCGCCGATATGCAAATGGCCGGTCGGGCTCGGCGCATAGCGCACGCGCACCTCTTTTGCCATCGTCCAACCCCTCCACTTCCATCAAAACTTGTGCTATTATTGTACCGTTTATGACCGCAAAGTTCAAAATGAACGGCTCATCCCATCCGCGCCGCCCCGTCGGTCCGCGAACCGCTCCACTAGGACCCCAACCACGATGATGTGGCGACATGCCGCGGAGAAGACAATCTGACTGGATTGGCGAAAGTACGGTTTTGCTCGCGGGTTCCGCTTCAATCACCGGCCTTCTAGGAAGCCGGTGATTGAAGGGGGCAAGTCGCTTACCAATCCAGTTTCTCAAATAGAAAAGCCTTGTTGCACCAAGATCACCTTTCAAACGCTCTCCCGTTGCTTAAAAGAAACAACCGTTTTTCACCGTCCATCTAGAAGGCCGGTGAAAAACCGCTGTCACACACGAATCGGCGGCATGTTCATTCAGAAAAGAAAGTTGATTGTGCAAGGTTTCTCTAATTGAGAAACAGATGGGATCAGCAGTATTTTTCCCTAAATCACCGGCCTCCTAGGTTGTTTGTCTTTGCAACAAAACGACCGCCTGTGCGGCGATGCCCTCACCTCGGCCGGTGAACCCGAGCGTTTCTGTCGTCGTCGCTTTGATGTTTACTTGCGAACGCTCGGCTTCTAGCAGCCGGGCGATGATCGCCCTCATCTCCTCAATATACGGGGCCATCTTTGGTTTTTGCGCAATAATCGTACAGTCCATGTTCGCCAACACATAGCCTTCTTGCCGAACGAGCCTCCATACGCGCGCAAGCAGTTCGGCTGAATCAGCATCTTTATAACGCGGATCGGTGTCAGGGAAGTGCCGCCCGATGTCGCCAGCGCCAATCGCGCCGAGACACGCATCGGCCACCGCGTGCAACAGCACATCGGCATCAGAATGACCGAGTAGCCCTTTCTCATATGGGATATGGACACCACCGATGATGAGCGGGCGCCCTTCCACGAGCTGATGAACGTCAAACCCTTGTCCAATGCGAAACATATCTTTTCCCCCATTCTACTCGACAAGGCGGCTTGCTAAAATCGCTTCGGCAAACAGCAGATCGTCCGGTGTTGTCAACTTAATGTTCTGATAGTCTCCCTCCAAAAGCCTCACCGGCTTGCCGAGCCGTTCGATGAGGCTAGCATCATCCGTGCCTAGGTAACCATCCCGTTTCGCCGCCTCGTGCGCCTCCATGATCAAAGACAGACGAAAAGCTTGTGGCGTTTGCACCGCCCACAAGCTGGAACGATCGATCGTTTCTTCAACAAACAAGCCGTTCGCTTTTTTAATCGTGTCTTTCACCCGCACAGCTGGAATGGCCGCCCCGTCTTGAACCGCGGCATCGGCCAGCTCATGCAACTGCCGGACGCGAATAAACGGGCGAGCGCCGTCATGGATGAGGACGATTCCCTCTCCCTTGAGCGCCTGCAGCCCGTTATACACGCTATGCTGCCGCTCCTGTCCGCCGTTGGCCAGCGCTGTGACTTTGCGGATGCGATAACGTTCAAGCAGTTGCGCCAATCGCTGTCGTTCAGCCGGATTGACGACGAGCACAATGCCAGCGCACCGCGCATCGCCGTCAAACACTTTCAATGTCCGAACGATGAGCGGTTCGCCGCCAAGTTCAAGAAATTGCTTGTTCATGCCGGCGTTCATCCGCTTTCCTTGTCCGGCCGCCAGCACGATCGCTTCATACTTCATTGGACGTTTCCCCTATTCTTCTAAAGCGCTTTTTGCAACAGTTTTAGCTTGGCAAAAATCATTCTCCCCGCAGATGTTTGTAACACGCTAGTCACCAAAACGTCAACCCGTTTGCCGATATATTCTTTGCCATCTTCCACAACGATCATTGTTCCATCGTCCAAATAGGCGACACCTTGGTTATGCTCTTTGCCGTCTTTGATGACGTGCACGTTCAGCTCTTCCCCCGGCAGCACGACCGGTTTGACCGCGTTCGCCAAGTCGTTGATGTTTAAGACGCGCACGTTTTGCAGCTCACATACTTTGTTTAAATTGAAATCGTTCGTCACAACGATCCCTTGCAGCTGCTTAGCCAATTTGACAAGCTTGCTGTCGACTTCTTGCACATCATTAAAATCCGCTTCGTGAATTTCTACTTTCATGTCCATTTCTTTTTGAATGCGGTTCAAAATGTCCAAGCCGCGGCGGCCGCGGTTCCGCTTCAGCACGTCGGACGAATCGGCGATATGCTGCAATTCTTCGAGGACAAATCGCGGGATGACAAGCGGTCCTTCCAAAAAGCCGGTTTGACAAATGTCCGCAATCCGCCCATCGATGATGACGCTCGTGTCCAAAATTTTGACGGCGCCACCTTTTGACGGTTCGTTCTCAGCCTCTGCGCTTTTTTTCTTTGTCATGCGATTGGAAAGTGAAAATAAATTCATCAGCTCATTCCGTTTCTTCCAACCAACGCGAAACCCTAAATAGCCGAGCAAAATGGTCAAAAAAACCGGCAGCACTGTATTGAGCACTTCAATGCGAAACGACTGCAACGGCATGACAATGAAAAACGCGATAATGAGACCAAAAATCAACCCAAGGCTGCCAAACAGCACATCGACGGCTGGCGCTTTCACCAATGTTTCCTCAACCCATCGGATCATATCGACGACATAATCCACAAGCCAAAACGTCAGTAAAAAGAACAGAACGGCCCCCAAGAGCGCCAACAAATATGAATGATGAAGAAGCGGCAGGTCGCTTACATTTAACAGCTGAAACAAATCGGGCAGAAACATGGCGCCTAACGTTCCGCCTACGGCAAGAAAAAACAATTGCACAATTCGTTTCACCATCGGCCCATTTTCACCTCCTATTTAACATTATAAACAGTTTCCCATGTTTGAAATCAATTGGAAAGTAATTTTCGCCATTTTTAAGCAGCTGTCAAACATCTATTATCAAGCGATGATCATTTGAGACTCTCACTAATTTCTTACGTTTGACAAAGCAAAAAGATTCAGCCTGTTTACTGTACTTTTCTACACCATCGTATGCTCGAGGGCCTCAGCGACATGTGATACGCCGATTACTTGGATGCCGTCGGGGGGCTGCCAGCCCGTGATATTGTTTTTTGGCACAATGACGCGCGAAAACCCTAGTTTGGCCGCCTCTTGCACCCGTTGTTCAATGCGCGAGACACGGCGCACCTCGCCGGTCAAGCCAACCTCGCCGATGATCACATCGGCCGGATGGGTCGGCCGGTCGCGAAAACTTGAGGCGATGCTGACGGCGACCGCCAAGTCAATGGCCGGTTCGTCAAGCTTTACCCCGCCCGCTACCTTCAAGTAGGCGTCTTGGTTTTGCAACAGCAGCCCGACCCGCTTTTCAAGCACCGCCATCAGCAGCGAAACGCGGTTGTGATCGAGGCCGGTCGCCATTCGCCTTGGGTTGCCAAAACTCGTCGGCGAAACGAGCGCCTGAATTTCAACGAGCACCGGGCGCGTCCCTTCCATGGCCGCGACGACCGTGGAGCCCGCCGCTCCACGCGACCGCTCTTCCAAAAACACTTCCGACGGGTTTTCCACCTCTCGCAGCCCGATGTCGCGCATTTCAAAAATGCCGATTTCATTCGTCGAACCGAAGCGGTTTTTCACCGCCCGCAAAATACGGTACGTATGATGCCGCTCCCCTTCAAAATAAAGAACCGTATCAACCATATGTTCAAGCAAGCGCGGCCCGGCGATCGCCCCTTCTTTCGTCACATGGCCGACAATGAAAATGGCGATGCCTTTCGTTTTGGCGATTTTCATCAGCTCGGCCGTACATTCGCGCACTTGGGCGACGCTGCCCGGGGCTGACGTAATATCGGTCCGGTACACCGTCTGAATGGAATCGATGATCACACAGGCAGGCTGAATCGTTTCCACCGCTGTTACAATATATTCCATATTCGCTTCGGCTAACACATATAGTTCATTTGATTCGGCGTGGAGGCGCCCGGCGCGCAGCTTCACCTGCTTCACTGATTCCTCCCCGGATATATACAACACCTTGTGGCGGGCCGCGGCGAGCTGGGCCGACGTCTGCAGCAGCAACGTCGATTTGCCAATCCCAGGGTCACCGCCGATCAAGACGAGCGAACCTTTGACGATCCCGCCGCCGAGCACGCGATCGAGTTCCGCGCTGTTCGTTCGGATGCGCGGCTCTTGCGTAGCTGTGACCGCCGTAATCGGAACCGGTTGGGCCGAACTGGACGGTTCAGTGTGAAAAAACGCGCCGCGCCCAGAAACCGCCCGCTCGATTTCCTCCACAAACGAATTCCACGTTTGGCATCCTGGACAGCGGCCGAGCCATTTGGCCGACTCATAACCGCACTCTTGACAAACAAACTTCGTTTTCTTTTTGACCATTTCTACAAACCCCTTCTATCGCCGGATCGGCAAGATGAGAAAAAAGGTATGGGCAGCAAACTGCCGCATACCCCTTCCCTTACACAACCGCCTGTTTCGCCAGCACGACAAACTCCCCGTCTTTGACATCGACGACGACTGTCTGCCCTTTGGCGATCGTGCCTTTTAGCAACTCTTCCGACAACCGATCTTCGATATGCTTTTGCAAGGCGCGGCGCAATGGGCGAGCGCCGTATTCCGGATCAAACCCTTCAGCGGCAATTTTCTCAATGGCCGCCTCGGTCAACTCCAAGTCAATATCCTGTTCCTTCAGGCGTTTCACAAGCGTATCGGCCATCAGGCGGACAATTTGTTTCAAATGTTCTTTTTCAAGCGAATGGAAGACGATAATTTCGTCGATCCGGTTTAAAAACTCTGGACGGAACGCCTTTTTCAGTTCGTCCATCACCTTGCTTTTCATGTCTTTATACTGCTGATGCTGATCTTGAATGTTAAATCCGACGTATTTGTTCCGCTTCAGCGCGTCGGCGCCAACGTTCGACGTCATAATGATGATCGTGTTGCGGAAGTCGACCGTCCGTCCTTTCGAGTCAGTCAAGCGCCCGTCTTCCAGCACCTGCAGCAAAATATTGAACACATCCGGATGCGCCTTTTCCATCTCATCGAGCAAAATGACGGAGTACGGCTTGCGGCGCACTTTTTCTGTCAGCTGGCCACCTTCTTCGTAGCCGACATACCCCGGCGGTGAACCGATGAGCCGCGATGTCGAGTGTTTTTCCATATACTCCGACATGTCGATGCGGATCAGGGCGTCTTCATCGCCAAACATCGCTTCTGCTAAGGCGCGAGCCAATTCCGTTTTCCCAACGCCGGTCGGGCCGAGGAAAATAAACGAACCGATCGGGCGTTTCGGATCTTTCAGACCGGCGCGGGCGCGGCGCACCGCTTTCGCCACCGCTTTCACCGCCTCATCTTGGCCGACGACGCGGGCATGCAAAATCTCCTCAAGCTTGAGCAATCGTTCTGTTTCCGTTTCGGCCAGTTTCGATACCGGGATGCCGGTCCAGCTTGACACAACCGCAGCGATATCCTCCACCGTGACTTCCGAGTTTTCTTGCCCTTGTTTTTCCTTCCACGCCCGTTTCGTCTCTTCCAACTCTTCGCGCAGCCGTTGTTCCATATCGCGCAGCGAAGCCGCCTTTTCAAACTCTTGGCTTTGCACGGCAGCATCTTTTTCCTTCCGCACTTCCTCGAGCTTTTGCTCGAGCTCTTTCAGCTTCGGCGGCGCTGTAAACGAACGGAGGCGCACTTTCGAGCAAGCTTCGTCGATCAAGTCAATCGCCTTATCGGGCAGGAAACGGTCGGTAATGTAACGATCGGACAGCTTCACCGCTTGCTCAATCGCTTCATCGGAAATGGAAACACGATGGTGCGCCTCATAGCGGTCGCGCAGCCCTTTTAAAATTTGGATCGATTCTTCAACAGTCGGTTCATCGACATAAATCGGTTGGAAACGACGTTCAAGAGCAGCATCTTTCTCGATGTACTTCCGATATTCATCAAGCGTCGTCGCTCCGATGCATTGCAATTCTCCGCGCGCCAACGCCGGTTTTAAAATATTCGACGCGTCGATCGCTCCTTCCGCCCCGCCGGCGCCGATCAGCGTATGCAGTTCATCGATGAACAGAATGATGTTGCCCGCCTGCCGGATTTCATCCATCACTTTTTTCAAACGGTCTTCGAACTCGCCACGGTATTTCGTTCCGGCGACAACCGTTCCCATATCGAGCGTCATCACCCGTTTGTCGCGCAGCGTTTCCGGCACCTCGTTATTGACGATTTGCTGCGCCAGCCCTTCGGCGATCGCGGTTTTCCCGACTCCCGGCTCCCCGATCAGCACCGGGTTGTTTTTCGTCCGTCTGCTTAATACTTCAATGACGCGCTGAATCTCTTTGCTCCGGCCGATAACCGGATCAAGGCGACCTTCGCGAGCGATCGCCGTCAGGTCGCGAGCGAGGCTGTCAAGCGTTGGCGTGCTCACATGTGAGGCCCCTCCGCCTCCATGGCCTGAGATCGATTCGTTGCTGCCGAGCAGCTGCAGCACTTGTTGGCGCGCTTTGTTCAAGCTGACGCCCAAGTTGTTCAGCACACGGGCCGCTACCCCTTCCCCTTCACGGATGAGCCCAAGCAAAATATGTTCCGTGCCGACATAGGAATGGCCAAGCTTCCGCGCTTCATCCATCGACAGCTCAATGACTTTTTTCGCCCGCGGCGTATAATGAATCGTGTGCGACGCTTCATTGCCACGGCCGATGAGCGATTCGACTTCTTTTTGAATTTTTTCAGGGCCTAGTCCGAGCGCCATGAGCGCTTTGGCTGCAATTCCTTCCCCTTCACGAATCAATCCGAGCAAAATATGTTCGGTCCCGATATTGTTATGGCCAAGGCGAATGGCTTCTTCTTGCGCCAGCGCCAGCACCTTTTGTGCCCGTTCCGTAAATCTGCCAAACATCATCGTTCATCACCCTCCATCTTTCTTCGTTCCTCCATCTTTAAACGCTCCCGGATCAGCGCTGCACGGCGGACGTCGCGTTCTTCCGGGCGGAGCGCCCCACCGGCGTACTGTTGCAAAAATCCTGGCTGCGTCAAAATCATCAGCTCATTTAAAATGTTGCGCGAGATGTTTTGGATATATCCTAAATCAATGCCAAGACGCACATCGGACAAACATTGCGCCGCCTCTTTTGATTCGATGACGCGGCAGTTGGCCAATATGCCGTATGAACGGAACACTTTATCTTCTAATTGTATGCCCAAAGTTTTGACTAATGCCTGGCGCGCCGCTCGTTCTTGGGCGATCAGCTGCTGGACGATCGTATGCAAATCAGCGACAATATCTTCCTCCGATTTGCCGAGTGTGATCTGGTTGGAAATTTGGAAAATGTTCCCCAACGCCTCGCTCCCTTCGCCGTATGTCCCGCGAACGACAAGACCGAGTTGATTGATCGCCGGAACAATGCGGTTCATTTGCTGCGTCAAGACAAGCGCCGGAAGATGCATCATTACCGAAGCCCGCAACCCCGTCCCCACATTGGTGGGACAGCTTGTCAAATAGCCAAGCCGTTCATCGAAGGCGTAGTTGACATGCCCTTCAATCCAATCGTCCAATTCGCTCGCTGCTTCCAGCGCCTCAGCAAGCTGCAAACCGGGGAACAGGCATTGGATGCGAATATGATCCTCTTCGTTAATCATGATGCTGATTTCTTCGTTCTCCGAGAGCAGGCAGGCGCCAAACGGCGAATCTTCCGCCAAATGGGGACTGATCAAATGTTTTTCCACCAAAACCCTCTTTTCAATTGGCTGAAGCTCCGACATTTTCAACAGCTCGAAACGCCCCGCCTCCCTATAAGAGCGGTGCGCAAACGCCCGCTCGAACAGCGAGACGATTTGTCTTGCCTCCTCGCTGCTGAACAGCGTCGGAAAACGAAAATCAACGATATTGCGCGCCAGCCGGATGCGGCTGCTTAAGACGATATCCGAATCCGGTCCCTCTTGACTCATCCACGAACTGACCGCAGTATTGAAAAATTTCTCAAACGACATGCCGTTACATATCCCCCTCTCCGCGCTGGCGAAGTTCATTTTCCAACGAGCGGATTTGGTCACGCACCTCTGCCGCTCGCTCAAATTCCTCGCGGGCGATCAATTCCTGAAGCTTTTGTTTCAGAGCGGCAAGCTGCTTGCGCAAATGAAGCACGCCCCCTTTTCGCTTCGGAATTTTCCCTGAATGGGCCGTATTGCCGCTATGAAGCCGTTTCAAGATCGGCGGCAAGTAACGGGCAAATGTTCGATAACAATCCGCACAGCCGAACCGCCCAATTTGTGTAAACTGATGATAGGTCATCTGGCATGTCTGGCACTGCAGCAAATCCGGGTTTGGAAACGCGTTCGCCGTCATCTCCTTCACCGGAGCCTCGAAGTTGAGTAACCCCGCCAACAAGTTGTTGAGTGGAAAATCGTCATGGCCATATAACATAAACATATGGCCGTGCTCCTTAGCGCATTGTTCGCAAAGATGAAACTCCGTTTTTTCTCCGTTGACGATTTTCGTAAAATGCATCGTAGCCGGCCGTTGCTTGCATTCTTGGCAAACCAAAGACTTCCCCTCCCCCTATTTATATTTCAGCGACGTCAACATCGCCTTCAGCATGCGCGCTCGCAGTTCATCCCGTTCAGGCAGGTCAATGTATAAAACGGAGCGATCCATGACACTTAACATCATTTTTGCCTCGCGCTCCGAAATCACGTTTTCATCAACGAGACGTTTCACCATATTCTCAGCATTCGACTGGCTGATGCGAGAACCAATGAGCTCAAGCAGCTGATCAATGAGCTGCGCCTCACTTTTTGTCTTTACCTTCATAATCCGAATATACCCGCCGCCGCCGCGTTTGCTTTCAACAATATATCCTCTTTCCAAGGTAAACCTTGTGTTGATGACATAATTGATTTGTGACGGAACGCATTGAAACTTACTGGCGATTTCACTTCGCTTAATTTCTACAATATCTTGATCACTCATATTGAGAACTTGCTTTAAATATTGCTCAATAATGTCGGAAATGTTTGGCACTCTACCTCCCACCTTCCTTACAACCGAACTGCTCAGACGATCAAATCCATCCGTTGACTTTGACTATATTTGACCTTACTTTTACTATATAATGTATGGCGAAAAAATGCAAGCGTTACTGAAAAACAGCGGGCATCTATAGAATATCCTCTTTTTCCAATGGCAAAACGTCAAAAAGAACAGATAAACAAAAAGCACGCCTTTTCTTTTTGGAGAAAAGGCGTGCTAAAAGATCTACTGCCTAGCAGCGACCTACTCTTGCAGGGGCGCTGGCCCCAACTACCATCGGCGCTGGAGGGCTTAACTTCCGTGTTCGGGATGGGAACGGGTGTTTCCCCTCCGCTATCACCACTAGGCAAGCGATTCCGTTTTTCATCAATCATTATACCAGAAAATCAATTCCTGTCAAGAAGGAACGCATTCCTTCAAAACTAGATAACCGTCGGAAGAAGCCGCGTATCACACTGTCTAGCTCCGGCCGCCATCGGCTCGCGACGCTTCGGTCCTGCTATGGCGGCATAGCCTCCTCGCAGGCCCTCCAGCGCGTTTCGCCGATCGGCGGGCGGCCTCCGCTTTTCTAGGTTAAGCCCTCGATCGATTAGTATCCGTCAGCTCCACGTGTCGCCACGCTTCCACCTCGGACCTATCGACCTCGTCATCTTCGAGGGATCTTACTCGCCTAACGCGATGGGAAATCTCATCTTGAGGGGGGCTTCACGCTTAGATGCTTTCAGCGCTTATCCCGTCCGCACATAGCTACCCAGCGGTGCCCCTGGCGGGACAACTGGTACACCAGCGGTGCGTCCATCCCGGTCCTCTCGTACTAAGGACAGCTCCTCGCAAATTTCCTACGCCCGCGACGGATAGGGACCGAACTGTCTCACGACGTTCTGAACCCAGCTCGCGTACCGCTTTAATGGGCGAACAGCCCAACCCTTGGGACCGACTACAGCCCCAGGATGCGATGAGCCGACATCGAGGTGCCAAACCTCCCCGTCGATGTGGACTCTTGGGGGAGATCAGCCTGTTATCCCCGGGGTAGCTTTTATCCGTTGAGCGATGGCCCTTCCATGCGGAACCACCGGATCACTAAGCCCGACTTTCGTCCCTGCTCGACCTGTCCGTCTCGCAGTCAAGCTCCCTTGTGCCTTTGCACTCTCCGAATGATTTCCAACCATTCTGAGGGAACCTTTGGGCGCCTCCGTTACCTTTTGGGAGGCGACCGCCCCAGTCAAACTGCCCACCTGACACTGTCTCCCACCCCGCTGAAGGGGTGCGGGTTAGAATTTCAATACCGCCAGGGTGGTATCCCACCGGCGCCTCCACCGAAGCTGGCGCTCCGGCTTCTCAGGCTCCCACCTATCCTGTACAAGCGATACCAAAATTCCATATCAGGCTGCAGTAAAGCTCCACGGGGTCTTTCCGTCCTGTCGCGGGGAACCTGCATCTTCACAGGTAGTATAATTTCACCGGGTCTCTCGTTGAGACAGCGCCCAAGTCGTTACACCTTTCGTGCGGGTCGGAACTTACCCGACAAGGAATTTCGCTACCTTAGGACCGTTATAGTTACGGCCGCCGTTTACTGGGGCTTCGGTTCGCACCTTCGCTTCCGCTCAGCGCTCCCCTTAACCTTCCAGCACCGGGCAGGTGTCAGCCCCTATACGTCGCCTTTCGGCTTCGCAGAGACCTGTGTTTTTGATAAACAGTCGCTTGGGCCTTTTCACTGCGGCTCTTCCAGGCTCTTCACCCGAAAGAGCACCCCTTCTCCCGAAGTTACGGGGTCATTTTGCCGAGTTCCTTAACGAGAGTTCTCCCGCGCGCCTTAGGATTCTCTCCTCGCCTACCTGTGTCGGTTTGCGGTACGGGCACCTCTTCCCTCGCTAGAGGCTTTTCTTGGCAGTGTGAAATCGGGGACTTCCGGATGACTCCGTCGCCATCACAGCTTGGCCTTCCGGCCAGCGGATTTGCCTACTGGCCAGCCTCACTGCTTGGACAGGCTCTTCCAGCCGCCTGCTCGCCCTATCCTCCTGCGTCCCCCCATCGCTCCAACGGGAAGGAGGTGGTACAGGAATCTCCACCTGTTGCCCATCACCTACGCCTTTCGGCCTCGGCTTAGGTCCCGACTAACCCTGAGCGGACGAACCTTCCTCAGGAACCCTTAGGCTTTCGGCGCAGAGGATTCTCACCTCTGTTTTCGCTACTCATACCGGCATTCTCACTTCTAAGCGCTCCACCAGTCCTTCCGGTCTGGCTTCTCTGCCCTTAGAACGCTCCCCTACCGATGACCAACGGTCATCCCGCAGCTTCGGCGGCACGTTTAGCCCCGGTACATTTTCGGCGCAGAGTCACTCGACCAGTGAGCTATTACGCACTCTTTAAATGGTGGCTGCTTCTAAGCCAACATCCTGGTTGTCTTCGCAACTCCACATCCTTTTCCACTGAACGTGCACTTGGGGGCCTTAGCTGGCGATCTGGGCTGTTTCCCTCTCGACCACGGATCTTATCACTCGCAGTCTGACTCCCGGGCATAAGTCGTTGGCATTCGGAGTTTGACTGGGTTCGGTAACCCGATGAGGGCCCCTAGCCCAATCAGTGCTCTACCTCCAAGACTCTTACACCCGAGGCTAGCCCGAAAGCTATTTCGGGGAGAACCAGCTATCTCCAAGTTCGATTGGCATTTCACCCCTACCCACACCTCATCCCCGCACTTTTCAACGTGCGTGGGTTCGGGCCTCCAGCCGGTGTTACCCGGCCTTCACCCTGGACATGGGTAGATCACCTGGTTTCGGGTCGACGACGACGTACTTCACGCCCTGTTCAGACTCGCTTTCGCTGCGGCTCCGCCTTCCCGGCTTAACCTCGCACGCCATCGTCACTCGCCGGTTCATTCTACAAAAGGCACGCCATCACCCATGAACGGGCTCTGACTACTTGTAGGCACACGGTTTCAGGTTCTCTTTCACTCCCCTTCCGGGGTGCTTTTCACCTTTCCCTCACGGTACTGGTTCACTATCGGTCACTAGGGAGTATTTAGCCTTGGGAGATGGTCCTCCCTGCTTCCGACGGGATTTCCCGTGTCCCGCCGTACTCAGGAGCCGCTCGGGAGGGAACGAAGTTTCGACTACAGGGCTCTCACCTTCTCTGGCCGGCCGTTCCAGACCGGTTCGTCTACCCCGTTCCTTTCTCACTCCCCTATGAGCGGTCCTACAACCCCAAGAGGACTCGCCTCTTGGTTTGGGCTGTTCCCGTTTCGCTCGCCGCTACTCAGGGAATCGCGTTTGCTTTCTTCTCCTCCGGGTACTAAGATGTTTCAGTTCCCCGGGTGTGCCCTCCATGCCCTATGGATTCAGACATGGATCCTGTCCCATTACGGACAGGGGGTTCCCCCATTCGGACATCTCCGGATCGACGCTTGCTTACAGCTCCCCGGAGCGTTTCGGCGTTTGCCCCGTCCTTCATCGGCTCCTAGTGCCAAGGCATCCACCGTGCGCCCTTTCTAGCTTAACCTACAGCGTCTCGGCTTCTTCCTTTTGTGTATCGGTTATCTAGTTTTCAAGGAACGAAGTCGCTCCATTGAGCTTGCTTCTTCGCTGGTTTGCGTCGAGGAATCTAGCTTCTCTGGATTCACTTGTAGACGCAGACGCAAACGAAGCAGTGGAAGGAATTCTCATTCCTTCAAAACTGAACGAAACGAAAGCGCGATTGGTGAATGATTGGCCATTAGCGACCTTCGCTTTTCGTATTGTCTAGCTCCGACCGCCATCGGCTCGCGACGCTTCGGTCCTGCTGCGGCGGCATAGCCTCCTCGCAGGCCCTCCAGCGCGTTTCGCCGATAGGCGGGCGACCTTCGCTTTTCCCCTTAGAAAGGAGGTGATCCAGCCGCACCTTCCGGTACGGCTACCTTGTTACGACTTCACCCCAATCACTTGCCCCACCTTCGGCGGCTGGCTCCCGTCAGGGTTACCGCACCGACTTCGGGTGTTGCAAGCTCTCGTGGTGTGACGGGCGGTGTGTACAAGGCCCGGGAACGTATTCACCGCGGCATGCTGATCCGCGATTACTAGCGATTCCGGCTTCATGCAGGCGAGTTGCAGCCTGCAATCCGAACTGAGAGCGGCTTTTTGGGATTCGCTCCCCCTCGCGGGTTCGCTGCCCTTTGTACCGCCCATTGTAGCACGTGTGTAGCCCAGGTCATAAGGGGCATGATGATTTGACGTCATCCCCACCTTCCTCCGACTTGTCGCCGGCAGTCCCTCTAGAGTGCCCAACTGAATGCTGGCAACGAGAGGCGAGGGTTGCGCTCGTTGCGGGACTTAACCCAACATCTCACGACACGAGCTGACGACAACCATGCACCACCTGTCACCCTGTCCCCCCGAAGGGGGAACGCCCAATCTCTTGGGTGGTCAGGGGATGTCAAGACCTGGTAAGGTTCTTCGCGTTGCTTCGAATTAAACCACATGCTCCACCGCTTGTGCGGGCCCCCGTCAATTCCTTTGAGTTTCAGCCTTGCGGCCGTACTCCCCAGGCGGAGTGCTTATCGCGTTAGCTGCAGCACTAAAGGGTGTGACCCCTCTAACACTTAGCACTCATCGTTTACGGCGTGGACTACCAGGGTATCTAATCCTGTTTGCTCCCCACGCTTTCGCGCCTCAGCGTCAGTTACAGGCCAGAGAGCCGCCTTCGCCACTGGTGTTCCTCCACATCTCTACGCATTTCACCGCTACACGTGGAATTCCGCTCCCCTCTCCTGCACTCAAGCTCCCCAGTTTCCAATGACCCTCCACGGTTGAGCCGTGGGCTTTCACATCAGACTTAAGGAGCCGCCTGCGCGCGCTTTACGCCCAATAATTCCGGACAACGCTCGCCCCCTACGTATTACCGCGGCTGCTGGCACGTAGTTAGCCGGGGCTTTCTCGTGAGGTACCGTCACCGCGCCGCCTTGTTCAAACGGCGCTCCTTCGTCCCTCACAACAGAGCTTTACGACCCGAAGGCCTTCTTCGCTCACGCGGCGTCGCTCCGTCAGGCTTTCGCCCATTGCGGAAGATTCCCTACTGCTGCCTCCCGTAGGAGTCTGGGCCGTGTCTCAGTCCCAGTGTGGCCGGTCACCCTCTCAGGCCGGCTACGCATCGTCGCCTTGGTGAGCCGTTACCTCACCAACTAGCTAATGCGCCGCGGGCCCATCCGCAAGTGACAGCCAAAGGCCGCCTTTCAACCAAAGACCATGCGGTCTTCGGTGTTATCCGGTATTAGCTCCGGTTTCCCGGAGTTATCCCGGTCTTGCGGGCAGGTTGCCCACGTGTTACTCACCCGTCCGCCGCTGACCAAATAAGAGCAAGCTCTCATTCGGTCCGCTCGACTTGCATGTATTAGGCACGCCGCCAGCGTTCGTCCTGAGCCAGGATCAAACTCTCCAAAAGAAAGTTGATTGGCTTTTTGCTTCAGCCGCAGCGCCAAAGGCGCCGAGCGACCTCCGCTTTTCGTATTGTCTAGCTTCGGCCGCTATCGGCTCGCGACGCTTCGGTCCTGCTGCGGCGGCGATAGCCTCCTCGCAGGCCCTCCAGCGCGTTTCGCCGATAGGCAAGCGGCCTCAGCCTTTCGTTGCGCTTCGTTTCGTTCAGTTTTCAAGGAACGAGGATGGAGCCTATCGGGATCGAACCGATGACCTCCTGCGTGCAAAGCAGGCGCTCTCCCAGCTGAGCTAAGGCCCCACGTGCTCCGCGATCGGGAAGACAGGATTTGAACCTGCGACCCCATGGTCCCAAACCATGTGCTCTACCAAGCTGAGCTACTTCCCGCTAACGCGCTCGAGAGGATTCGAACCCCTAACCTTCTGATCCGTAGTCAGATGCTCTATCCAATTGAGCTACGAGCGCAAGTGCCGAGGGCCGGACTCGAACCGGCACGGTAGTTACCTACCCCAGGATTTTAAGTCCTGTGCGTCTGCCAATTCCGCCACCCCGGCTAACAGGCGAAATCGATTAAAGACAAATAAATGGAGCGGAAGACGGGACTCGAACCCGCGACCCCCACCTTGGCAAGGTGGTGTTCTACCACTGAACTACTTCCGCCCAGTTTTATGCGGGTGAAGGGACTCGAACCCCCACGCCCGTAAAGGGCACTAGACCCTGAATCTAGCGCGTCTGCCAATTCCGCCACACCCGCAAATCAATTGTGGTGAGCCATGGAGGACTCGAACCTCCGACCCTCTGATTAAAAGTCAGATGCTCTACCTACTGAGCTAATGGCTCATAGTTTGGTATACACTCAGATCTCTGACGATGTCCCTTCCTCTGCTAGCTGATCCAAGGATGCCGAGTGCGTCGGGACAACTCGCAGCAATTTCAAAGATGTAGCGCTCGTTGCTCTACCTACTGAGTGAATGGCTCATGTCATCATAACACTCTAAGTACTGATGAGCTCTACCTGCCTCTTCCTCTACGAGCCATTTCGAGGAAGCTAAGTGCGTCGAGGCAACTCGTAGTTAACTCGACGATGCAGCGCTCGTTGTTGCGCCAAAGGGATAAGTTAAGATGGTGGAGGATGACGGGATCGAACCGCCGACCCCTTGCTTGTAAGGCAAGTGCTCTCCCAGCTGAGCTAATCCTCCACGCCATCGCCTAGCAGCGACCTACTCTTGCAGGGGCGCTGGCCCCAACTACCATCGGCGCTGGAGGGCTTAACTTCCGTGTTCGGGATGGGAACGGGTGTTTCCCCTCCGCTATCACCACTAGGCGACCAATTAGACAAGTCATATTATAGCCAAATTGTTGCGTTTGTCAATACAATCTTTATTTTTGAACGCAACGATTGTCATTTCAGCATGCTATCACAATATAGCACACCAAAAACGGTTTGTCAACGATGATTTTTTATCTTCGTTCATAAAGACGACTTTTATTCTATACGCTTCTTGTTTTAAAGTCAATAGCCAATCGTCCCCTGTCAAGGAAAGAAACAGGGGACGATCGCTATCATTTATGGCGCATCTGTGGGAAGAGCAGCACGTCACGAATGGACGGCGAGTTGGTCAAGAGCATCACCAAGCGATCCACGCCGATGCCAAGCCCGCCTGTTGGCGGCATGCCGTATTCAAGCGCTTCAAGGAAGTCCTCGTCCATTTCATGCGCTTCATCGTTTCCTTGTTCGCGCTCTTTTAGCTGCGCCTCGAAGCGTTGACGCTGATCGATCGGGTCGTTCAGTTCGGTAAAGGCATTGGCATGTTCGCGCCCGACGATAAACAGCTCAAATCGGTCGGTAAAACGCGGGTCGTCCGGATTTTTCTTGGCCAATGGCGAAATTTCAACCGGATGGCCGTAAATAAACGTCGGCTGGATGAGATGGGACTCGACTTTTTGTTCAAAAAACTCGTTGACAATATGGCCAAAGGTCATGTGGGGAGCGACTTCCACGCCATGTTCTTTCGCCAGCTCCCGCGCCTCTTCGTCGCTCATCTGTCGCCAGAAATCGACGCCAACATATTCCTTGATGGCGTCAACCATATGGAGGCGCCGCCATTCGGGCGTTAAGTCAACGGTATGTTCGCCGTATTGAATTTTCGTCGTTCCGAGCACTTCATTGGCGATGTGGGCGATCAAATTTTCGGTCAGTTTCATGATGTCGCGGAAATCGGCGTACGCCTCGTACAATTCGAGCATCGTAAACTCCGGATTATGACGGGTGGAAATGCCCTCGTTCCGGAAAACGCGGCCGATCTCGTACACTTTTTCCAAACCGCCAACGATGAGCCGTTTTAAATGGAGCTCGATGGCGATTCGCATATAAAGCGTCATATCCAATGCGTTATGATGCGTAATGAACGGACGCGCCGCAGCGCCTCCAGCCACAGCGTGCATCATCGGCGTTTCAACTTCCAAATAACCATGGCTGTCAAGATACCGCCGCATTGATTGGATGATCAAACTGCGAGTAATAAACGTCTTCTTGCTTTCCGGATTCATGATTAAATCGAGATAACGCTGGCGGTAGCGCTGCTCAATGTCCTTAAGGCCGTGGTACTTCTCAGGCAGCGGGCGCAACGACTTGGTCAAAAATTCGTACGACGACACCTTAATGGAAAGTTCGCCGACTTTTGTTTTGAACACCGTGCCACGCACGCCAACGATATCGCCAAGATCGGAGATTTTAAACAGTTCGTACTGTTGTTCGCCGACATCGTCTTGGCGGACATAAATTTGGATTTGCCCTGTAACGTCTTGGATGTGGGCAAATCCCGCTTTGCCTTTGCCGCGCTTAGTCATGATGCGACCGGCGATAGCGACTTCGATCGGGTTTTCTTCTAGCTGCTCTTTTGACCATTCACCGTATAGTTCAAATAGCTCTTGTGCCTTGTGCGTGCGCTCGAACCGTTTGCCAAACGGGTCGACGCCCAATTCTTCGATTTTTTTCAGCTTTTCCCTGCGGACGAGTAGTTGGTCGTTCAATTCCTCGTGGCTCATAGCTCATTCACTCCATTTAGCGATTTTTTACGAAAAATACTGCCAGCGCCCGCTGGCAGTTCTCCCCTGCATGAACATCGTCCTTGTTGGACCATGTCATCTTCTATGGTCATGCATAGAAGACGGGGGCTTCTCCGATCATCCCATCTTATGCCGGAAAATGGGCTGAGCGATCCCCATGCGCCCCACGGTTCGATCACCGCCTTCGGTTGCGTCTTGACGCATTCCCCACTCTCCCTTTGCTTCGGAGCAGGAACCGTCTTGCAAAGCGACGCTAAACAGCTTCGGCGTTCGCCGCTGCTTGGGCTTCTGCTTCTTCCGCTACTTGAAGCAGCAGCGCGGCCAATTCGTCTCGCGTTTCGCATTCGTTGATGGCATTGCGGATTTTCGCCGCCCCACGAATCCCTTTTAAATACCAAGCTGCGTGTTTGCGCATTTCTTTTACGGCGATATACTCGCCTTTTAAGGCAATCAACCGATCCAAATGCAACAGGCAAACATCGATTTTTTCCCGCGGCGTCGGTTCGGGGATGAGTTCCCCCGTTTCTAAATAGCGGACCGTGCGGTAGATCATCCACGGATTGCCGAGCGCCGCCCGCCCGATCATGACACCGTCGACTCCTGTCTCTTCCAGCATCCGTTTGGCATCTTGCGGCGTTTTGACATCGCCGTTGCCGATGACAGGGATGTTGACCGCTTCTTTCACTTGCTTGATGATGTTCCAATCCGCTTTTCCTTCATACATTTGCACCCTTGTCCGTCCGTGGACAGCGACAGCTTTGCCGCCGGCGCGCTCGACAGCTTGAGCGTTTTCGACGGCGTAAATGTGCTGTTCATCCCAACCGATCCGCATTTTCACCGTGACCGGTTTTTCCACGGCATCAACGATCGCGGCAACGACATCATAGATTTTATTCGGATCAAGCAGCCATTTCGCTCCAGCGTCACAATTTGTAATTTTCGGCACTGGGCAACCCATGTTAATGTCGATGATATCGGCATTCGTATTTTTATCGACAAATTTCGCCGCTTTGACAAGCGTTTCTTTCTCGCCGCCGAAAATTTGCAAACTGATCGGCTTTTCCCGCTCATCGATGTACAACATATTCAACGTTTTTTCATTGTTGTATACGATTCCTTTGTCGCTGACCATCTCAGCGCATACGAGCCCGGCGCCGAATTCTTTGACGGTCAGGCGGAACGCCGAGTTGCACACGCCTGCCATCGGAGCGAGCACGACACGGTTTTTGATTTCGACGTCACCGATGCGAAACATCGAAAACGCCTCCTTTCTACTTGTTTGATTCGAACGTTGGCGGAGACAGCTCCTCCACTGACACATTCAACCGTTCGGCGATTTGCCCGATGAGCACATCGGATGGCATCCGATTACCACGCTCAATTTCACCAAGAATGGATACTGAAATACCAAGCTCCTTAGCCAACTTTTCTTGTGTATATCCTTTCAGCTTTCGAAAAGCGCGAATACGTTTTCCCCATCTTTCTGCTTCCATAGGCGAACTCCTTTTTTGTCCGGCAGCCGGTCAATGATGTCGGTTAGCGGTTCAGAAAGAGTTGGTATGGTCACAAACGCATTGACTTCCAACAACGGAATGAGCACAAACGCCCGCTCCATCATGCGCGGATGCGGGATCGTCAGTTGCTCTGTCTCAATATTTTCATGATTATACAGCAAAATGTCAAGGTCTAACGTTCGCGGCCCCCAACGGACTTCCCTTTTTCTCCCCAATTTTTGTTCGATTTCTTGGGTCACGTCAAGCAAGGCAAACGGTGATAGCGTTGTCGCCACCTCGATCACCATGTTTAAAAACTTGCCTTGCTGTACATAGCCAACCGGGTCGGTTTCATAAATGGATGAACTGGATGTTACAGCAATTTCCTTATGATCATTCAGCGCTTCAATCGCCGAACGCAAATATGACAAACGGTCTCCGAGATTGGAACCTAACGCAATGTACGCGATCGTTTCCATTCAACGCCCCCTGCTCATCTCGACCGCGACGTGCTGATAATGGCCGCGGATCGGCGGATTCGGTTTGATCACTTTCACCGTGCAGCGCTGGATACGAGGAAACGCTGCAAGCAAGTCGGCGGCGATCGCTTCGGCGACCGCCTCGATCAAGGCAAACGTCCGTTCTTCCACAATCATCCGGCAGCGCTCGTACACATCAGCGTAGTTGATGGTATGCTCAAGACGGTCGCTCCGCCCAGCGGACTGCAAATCGAGCTCCAGCGTCACATCGACCAAAAACCGCTGGCCGAGGATGTTTTCTTCGCGAAGCACCCCGTGGTAGCCGTAAAATTCCATGCCGTGCACGTAAATTTTATCGATGGCTGCTCTCTCCCTTCCCAAGCATGGCATCCATCATTTTCACCATGCGAGCGATCGGCAATACATCGTGGACGCGGACGATATGCACGCCTTTGACGATGCCGAGGCAAACGGTCGCGCCCGTTCCTTCCACCCGATCCTCTACCGGCAAATCGAGCACATGGCCGATAAACCGTTTGCGCGACGTACCGAGCAACAGCGGATAGCCAAGAGCGGCAAATTCGTCAAGACGGCGCATCACTTCCAAGTTATGCTCGACCGTCTTGGCGAAGCCGATGCCTGGGTCTAAAATGATGTTTTCCTCTTTCACACCGGCTCCTTTGGCAATGCGAATGCTTTCCTGCAAATCAGCGATCATGTCGGAAATCAACTCGCGATACGCCATATCGCGGCGGTTGTGCATTAAAATAATCGGCACGCCGTACGTGGCGGCGACGCGCGCCATATCGGGATCGGCTTTTGCTCCCCAAACGTCGTTGATGATGTGCGCTCCGGCTTCGATCGCTTGCCGGGCGACCTCGGCTTTGTAAGTGTCAATGGAAATGGGTACGTTCACCGCCTCAGCGATCGCTTTGACCGCCGGGATGACTCGGCGCAGCTCTTCATCGAGCGGCACTGGATCTGCCCCCGGACGAGTTGATTCCCCGCCGATGTCAATGATGTCTGCTCCTTCCGCTACAAGCCGCTTCGCGTGCTTGACCGCGTTTTCGATGTCGTAAAACCGGCCGCCGTCGGAAAACGAATCGGGCGTAACGTTGACAATGCCCATGATTAACGTTTTTTTGCTTAAGTCAAATTCATGCCCGCGGCATTGAAGCCGAAGAGGGCGCGTCAATGTTGTCATCAGCCGTTCATCCTTTCCGCCAATTCATTCCTCGTCCATAACTGATGGGCCAAGCGCCGGTAATGATGCTGCAGCGTCTGAACGACCGGGCCGTTTTTTCCTTGGTAGACGCAACGGCCAATGCGGAAAAGGGGGACAATTTCCTGCACCGAGTTGGTGATAAACGCTTCGTCCGCCTGCAACAGATGGGAGAGCGGATAGGCCCCTTCTTCAACGGGAATGCCCAACTGTCTGAGCAGTGCGATGACGAATTGTCTTGTGATGCCGTTCAATATGCCGACAGCCGGCGCCGGCGTGTAGACAACGCCGTCTTTCACCCAAAAAAGATTGGAAACGATCCCCTCCGCTACCGCCCCTTCTGAATTCAAAAAAATTCCTTCCGCATCCGGTCGATGTCCGAGCTCCCATTTCCCAATCATATTGTTTAAATAATGGTGCGACTTTAGTCGCTCCTTTCCTTCCGGGCTGTTCCTCCTTGTCGCGAGCACCACCCCTTCTTTTCCTTCCGAGGGGGCAGGCGGCGGCAGCGGCTTCATATAGACAATCACGGTCGGACTTCGGTACTTTTCGATCGGCAAGCCGAGATCGCCGACCCCGGCCGATACATTGAAGCGCACATACGCGTCGCACAAGCCATTGGCTTCGAGCAACTGTTCGATGATCGCCACCGCTTCGGCGCGGCCGAACTGCCTTTCGATGTGAAGCTCAGACAGCCCTTTGTTCAATCGGGCCAAATGATCGTCAAGCAAAAACGGGTGACCGCGATACGTGCGGAACGTTTCAAATAAGCCGAGCCCATATAAAAACCCGTGATCGAACGCTGACAGCCGAGCCTCCTCGCGCGGAACGACCGCCCCGTTCATATACACATACATGACCGTCACGCCTTTTTATATGTGTCGATAAAATTTTTCAATAGCTGCATCCCATGGCTGGTCATAATCGATTCGGGGTGAAACTGCACGCCTTCCACCGGCAGCGTTTGATGGCGAATGGCCATCACTTCCTCCTCTTCCGTCCAAGCCGACACGACGAAACAGTCCGGAAGCGTCTCTTTCTCGACGATCAAAGAATGGTAGCGCGTGGCCGTAAACGGGTTCGGCACGCCGCGGAAAATCGTCTCCCCATCATGGTAGACGGACGATGTTTTCCCATGCATCAACCTTGGCGCGCGGACGACGCGGCCGCCGAATGCTTGGGCGATGGCTTGATGGCCAAGGCAGACGCCGAAAATCGGAATTTGACCGGCAAAGCGATCAATGACTTCTAGGCTGACCCCTGCCTCATTCGGTGTGCAAGGGCCGGGGGAAATCATGATAAAATCGGGGCGGAGCCGTTCGATTTCAGCCACCGTAATTTCATCATTCCGTTTGACAATCAGCTCTTCGCCCAACACGCCCAAATATTGCACCAAATTGTACGTAAACGAATCGTAATTATCAATCATGACGATCATCAATTCTCACCTCGTGCTCAAAAATAATGCCTCTGCTTCGCTCAGCTCTTTCGCTTTCCAAAGGGCGGCCGCTTTCTTTACACATTCCTTGTACTCATGCTCCGGGTTGGAGTCGATGACGATGCCCGCCCCTGCCTGGACATGCGCCAATCCGTCTTTGACGACCATCGTGCGAATGGCGATGTTGAGCTCCATGTTGCCTTGAAAATCGATCCAACCGATCGAACCCGTATACAAGCCGCGGCGAACCGGCTCCAGCTCTTCAATAATTTCCATTGTTCGCACTTTGGGGGCGCCGGTGATCGTCCCGCCGGGGAACATGGCGCGAATGACGGAAAACGCATCGTGCTCCGGCGCCATCGTGCCGGATACGTGAGAAACGATATGCATCACATGAGAATACTTTTCGATAGTCATCCATTCGTCCACGCGAACCGTCCCGTAGGCACAGACGCGCCCAAGGTCGTTCCGTTCGAGATCAACGAGCATGGCGTGCTCGGCCCGCTCTTTTTCACTCGCCAGCAACTTGCGGGCGATTTGTTCATCCTCTGCCGCTGTCCGACCGCGCGAACGGGTGCCGGCAATCGGGCGCGTCTCAAGGCGCCATCCCCGCTTGCGGACGAGCAACTCCGGCGAGCCGCTGACCACTTGAAACTCCGGGGTGTGCAAATACGCCATATAAGGGGATGGATTTAGAGCCCGCAACTGTTTGTAGACGGCAAATGGGTGTGTCAACAGCGGCTGCGACTGGCGCACCGATAGGTTGACTTGAAACACGTCGCCCGCCGCAATATAGCGCTGCACGCGGCGAACCGCCTCCATAAACCGCTCTTTTGTCATTGACATAGATGGCGTCGCTCTCGAGGCGGCAAACGGCCAAACAGGGGATTCCGTCCGGTCCTCGAGCCACATCCGCGCCTGCTCCTCAAGCCGCTGCTTGGCATCGTCTTCCTCCCCTTCATTCGCATAGACAAGCAAATGAAGCTGTTCCGTTTGGTGGTCATAAATCGCTACGTCATCAAAGAGAAAAAAATACAAAAACGGCAGTCGCAAATCATCTTGCGCGAGCACCGGGAGCCGTTCTAAATAACGAACGGCATCATAGCTAACGAAACCGATCAGCCCGCCTTGGCAAGGCAGCGAGTCGCCTTCATCCGGCACGGCGAACGAGCGAAACCATTGCCGGAGCCCTTCAAGCGGCGAGCCGTCGAGCACCGTTTCACCCTCGCGCTGCTTGATGAAGAGCCGTTGCTCATCAGCGCGGATCACTCCGATCGGGTCAAGGCCGATCACGCTATACCTTCCCCCTTGACCGCTCTGAAGCAACACATGATGAGACCGGCCATAGGCCAGCCGCTCATACTGGCGGAACCAATCCCGCCCGCGATAGTCGATCGTTCGTTTCAGTCGCCTGCGCCGCTGCTTCATCCTTGTCAGCTCCTTATGGTGTCCATCGTTACTCTTATTGTACAATGATTCGCTGTTCCGGTCATCCTCCCTATAAAAAATTCGACAGGGTCGCCCCTGCCGAGAAATGCTAGTCTTATTCTTCGAACTGGTAAAGAGGAGTGCTCAAATAACGTTCGCCGTTGCTCGGGATGATGGCGAGCACTTTTTTCCCTTTGCCGAGCTCTTTCGCCACTTTCAATGCCGCATGAATCGCGGCGCCAGACGAAATGCCGCCGAGAATGCCTTCCTCGCGAGCCGCGCGGCGGGCCGCCGCAAACGCTTCTTCCGTAGTCACCGTGATCACTTCGTCGTAAATGCTTGTATCTAAAATATCCGGAATAAACCCGGCTCCAATTCCTTGGATTTTATGCGGACCCGGTTTGCCGCCAGACAACACCGGCGAATCGGCCGGTTCAACGGCGTAAATTTTAATGTTCGGATACGCCTCGCGCAATACTTTTCCAGCACCTGTAATCGTTCCGCCCGTGCCGATGCCGGCGACAAACGCATCGAGCTGGTCGCCCATTTGCTCCACGATCTCTTTGCCGGTCGTCAAGCGATGAATTTCCGGGTTCGCTTCGTTTTTAAATTGCTGCGGCATAAAGTAGCCGTGCTCGCGGACGAGCTCTTCCGCCTTGGCGATGGCGCCGCGCATCCCTTGTGCGCCCGGTGTGAGCACAAGCTCGGCCCCATACGCCCGCAGCAGGTTGCGGCGCTCCAAGCTCATCGTATCCGGCATGACCAAGACCGCCTTATACCCTTTCGCCGCCGCGACCATCGCCAAACCGATCCCAGTGTTGCCGCTTGTCGGCTCAACGATCGTGTCGCCCGGCTTCAGCTTGCCTGCTTTTTCCGCCGCTTCAATCATCGCCAGCGCAATCCGGTCTTTGACGCTGCTGCCCGGGTTCATAAATTCCAGCTTCAAGTACACGTCCGCGCTGTCTTCATCGACGATGCGGTTCAATTTCACGGCCGGCGTATCGCCGATCAATTCGGTGATCGAGTTGACTGTGCGTGCCACGATTCCACCCCTAATCCCGATTAATTTTATCGAATTTGTTTCCAATGTATCAGTTATTGGCGTAATTGTCAATCATTTTGATGTTTTCATCCTTTTTTGGCGAGTTGCTTGAGCTGCTCCAGTTCCTCTTTGGTAAAATGATACGCTTCGTTGCAAAAATGGCATGAAGCCTCGGCCTTGCCTTCTTTGTCAATGATGTCTTGGATTTCATCAGCCCCTAGGCTGATCAAGGCGTCCGCAATCCGCTCGCGCGAACAGCGGCAAGCGAAAGACACCGGCATCGTTTCAAGCACCCGCACGCCGCCGTCACCGAGCAGCTGTTCGAGCATCTGCTCCGGGCTGAGCCCGCTTTCAATCATGCGCGATACGGGCGGAATTTGTTTCAGCCGCTCTTCAATGCCGGTGATCGTACGCTCGTCCGTTCCGGGCATTAACTGGATGATAAAACCTCCCGCCGCCCGAATCGTATGATCGGAATTGACGAGCACACCTACGCCGACCGATGACGGAATTTGCTCGGACGAAGCAAAATAATACGTAAAATCATCGCCGAGCTCCCCGGAGACAAGCGGCACTTGTCCGGTGAAAAAGTCGCGCAGGCCTAAATCTTTCACGACCGTCAACATCCCGTTTTTGCCAACCGCCCGCGCCACATCGAGCTTCCCATGCTCATTCAGTTCAAAATGGACATGCGGGTTTGTCACATAGCCACGCACTTCCCCTTTGGCGTTGCTGTCAACCAAAATGACGCCAATCGGGCCGCCGCCGTCAATTTTTATCGTCAACGTTTCCTCGCCTTTCAGCATCACCCCCATCATGACGCCGGCGGTCAACGCCCGGCCGAGGGCCGCTGAGGCGGTCGGCCACGTCTGGTGGCGGCGTTGCGCTTCGGCAACCGTCTCCGTTGTCCTTGCCGCATACGCCCTCACTTGTCCATCATAAGCGAGCGCTTTCACTAAATAATCGTTCATCTCCATCAAGCCTTTCATCCTTTTTTCTCTATATTTTTCTCATACAACAATTTCAGTCCTGTCAGCGTTAAAAACGGATCTACGACATCAATGACGTCCGACTCGCTGGCAATGAGCGGAGCGAGACCACCGGTCGCAATCACCTTGGGCGGAACTTTGCTTTTGGCTTTCATTCGGGAAACGATCCCTTCCACCTGCCCAACGTAACCGTACACGATGCCCGCCTGCATGGCGCTGACTGTATTTTTGCCAACGATATCGTCCGGACGGGCGATTTCAATACGCGGCAACTTCGCCGCCCGCGCAAACAGCGCTTCGGTTGAGATCATAATTCCCGGGGCAATGGCCCCTCCCATATATTGTTTATGTTCATTAATGTAACAATACGTCGTCGCCGTGCCAAAATCAACGATGATGAGCGGACTGCCGTACAGGTGGATGCCGGCGACCGCATTGACAATTCGGTCAGCTCCGACTTCGCGTGGGTTTTCGTATTTGATGTCAAGCCCGGTTTTAATGCCGGGACCAACAATCAGCGGCTTAATATGAAAATATTTTACGCACATCCGCTCAAGAGCGAACATGATCGGCGGCACCACCGATGAGATGATGATGCCATGAATGTCGGAAAACTGAAGACCGACATGGTTGAAAAGCGACTTGATCGTCATGCCGTACTCGTCTTCCGTCTTCGCCCGGTTCGTCTCAATGCGCCAATGGTGCCTCAGTTCATCGCCGTCGTAAACTCCTAACACCGTGTTTGTATTGCCGACATCCAAGACAAAAATCATCGCTTCATTCCTCACTTTTCACAAATAAAATTCCCCTTTCTATCATATCATAATTGCCGCCAAAAAGCCGGCTCTCTTCCCGGCGCAGCGGCAAAAAAAGAGATGCCTCCAAAACAGAGACATCCGCTCTCATTCGTCTTTCTTTTGAATGTTGATTTTGACATCCACGGTCTCATCGCGCCCTTTGCGATCTGGCGGCAACGTGCCGTGTTCAAACAAATGCTTGATTTGTTCGGCATCGAGCGTCTCGACTTCCAACAAGGTATTGGCGATCAAATCCAATTTATCCCGGTACTCGGTCAAAATTTGTTTCGCTTTGTCGTAGCATTCCTTGATGATGCGTTGAATCTCTAGGTCAATTTCATACGCGATCTTGTCGCTGTAGTTTTGTTCGTTATGCAAATCGCGGCCTAAAAACACTTGCCCGCTCGGTTGGCCAAATTGAAGCGGTCCGAGTTTTTCGCTCATGCCAAACTCCGTCACCATGCGGCGCGCGATGTTCGTCGCCCGTTGGAAATCGTTGTGGGCTCCGGTGCTTACTTCGTTGAACACAATTTCCTCGGCAACGCGCCCGCCGAGCAACCCGGTGATCTTATCCATGAGTTCGGCTTTCGTCATAAAGTAGCGGTCTTCTTTCGGCAACATGACCGCATAGCCGCCGGCTTGGCCGCGCGGAACGATCGTCACTTTGTGCACCATTTCCGCATCGGCGAGCACCATGCCGATCACCGTATGGCCGGCCTCGTGAAACGCGACGATGCGCCGTTCTTTTTCGGAAATGACGCGGCTTTTCTTCGCCGGTCCGGCAATTACCCGGTCCGTCGCCTCATCGATATCGCTCATATCGATTTTCTTTTTGTTGCGGCGCGCAGCTACAAGCGCCGCTTCATTGAGCAGATTTTCCAAATCGGCGCCGGAAAATCCCGGTGTCCGCATGGCGATCGTCTTCAAGTCAACCGATTCATCGAGCGGCTTGTTGCGGGCATGCACGCGCAACACCGCTTCGCGCCCTTTGACATCCGGCCGGTCGACAGTGATTTGCCGGTCGAAACGGCCCGGACGCAACAGCGCTGGGTCCAAAATGTCCGGTCGGTTCGTCGCCGCGATAATAATGATCCCTTCGTTGCCGTTAAAGCCGTCCATTTCAACAAGCAGTTGGTTGAGCGTCTGCTCGCGCTCGTCATGGCCGCCGCCAAGACCGGCGCCACGCTGGCGGCCCACGGCGTCAATTTCATCAATGAAGATGATGCACGGCGCATTTTTTTTCGCCGTTTCAAATAAGTCGCGCACGCGCGAGGCGCCGACCCCGACGAACATTTCTACAAAGTCCGACCCGCTGATCGAGAAAAACGGCACGCCCGCCTCCCCTGCGACCGCGCGCGCCAGCAGCGTTTTCCCTGTCCCCGGCGGTCCAACAAGCAGCACTCCTTTTGGAATGCGGGCGCCGAGCTCCGCAAATTTGCGCGGGTCTTTCAAAAACTCAACGATTTCGACGAGTTCCTCTTTTTCCTCGTCCGCCCCAGCCACATCACGGAAACGGACTTTCCGCTTGTCATCCGTATACAGCCGCGCCCGGCTTTTGCCGAAATTCATCACCCGGCTGCCACCGCCTTGCGCTTGATTCAGCAAGAAGAAAAACAAAATAAACATGATGACAAACGGGAGGATGGAGGTAAAGAACGTCACCCATCCGCTCGTTTCATCCGCCGGCACCACTTCCACCCGCGTTCGCGCCGCCGCAGCGTCAATGCGGTCAAGCACTTTATCGCTATTCACGACATAGGTGGAAAAATACTGCCCCTCATTATATGTTCTCAATCGACCTTTAATTTCATATACGCCGCGCTCCGGCTTAATGGAAAACGATTCGACATCCCCGTTTTCCAGATGAGTGATAAACCTATCGTACGTCATCGGCTCCGTCCGCTGATTCGTTCCGTTAAAAAAGCTGACAACGCCGATCACGACGAGGAAAATCAGCAAATAAAAGATGGTGTTGCGCAAAATGCGGTTCATTGCTTGCCTCCTCCCATATGAAACACACTATACTCAATACTATCATAGAAATTTGCTGAAATACAAACAATTCGGCCGGCGCGCAACAACGGTTCTACTTCTGGTACACTTCCGGCTTCAAGACGCCGATAAACGGGAGGTTGCGGTATTTTTCCGCGTAATCGAGCCCATAGCCGACGACGAATTCATCCGGGACGGTAAATCCGATGTAATCGGCTTGAATGTTCGCCTTCCGCCCAGACGGCTTGTCAAGAAGCGTGACGATTTTGATCGAATTCGCCTTCCGGTAGCGGAACAAATCGACGAGATAGCTGAGCGTCAGCCCGCTGTCAATAATGTCTTCAATGATTAAAATGTCGCGCCCTTCCACTGACGTGTTCAAGTCTTTGACGATTTTCACTTCGCCGGATGAAACCGTCGCATGGCCGTAACTTGACACATCCATAAAATCCATTTCCAAATATGTATCGATATGCTTAAGCAAATCGGCCATAAATGGCATCGCTCCTTTGAGGACGCCGACAGCGAGCGGAAAACGGCCTTCATATTCTTCGGTCAACAGACGGCCAAGTTCCTTGACTTTTGCCTGAATTTCCTCTTCCGTAATCAACACTTCTTGGATATCGTCTTTCATCCCCATCTTTTTTCCTCCTAGCTGTTCATCGCCTGATAGTGCAACAAAATATATGGGCCTTTCCCTTGGTTTTTCGCTTCAAAAGCCGACTTTTTCAGGCCGGGCACCCAAAGGACGCGGCCGTCGGCATCTTCCACCACCGGCCAGCAATCCCTCTCCATCCGCGGAACTTTCGCTTCAATGAAAATTTCCTTCAGCTTTTTCGTCCCTCCCGTTCCTTTCAGCACCATGCGGTCGCCGTGACGGCGCGTCCGCACGTAAAGCGGCAACGCGATGGAAGCGGGATCGATGATGAACACGTCTTTGCCCGCCTGCTTTCCCGGATAGTGTTCCCGAAATTCACTGACAATTGCGCGCCCGTTTGGGAGAGGCAATCGCGCCGGAACGGGCAGCTCGAACCGATACCCTTTTCCGCACGGTTTTTGGCCGAAGGTGAACAAGCAGCGGTCATACGAACGAACCGCTTGCAGCCCTTGCGGCAAATCAAGCGTCCCGGAAGGTTGGCCGCTTTCACAAAGCATCAGTATATGATGGATATGTACAGATGTCAACGCTGGCGGAACGCCGCCATAAAGACGAAGTAGCAGCTCTTGCAGCGCCCGGCGTTGCAGCGGTCGGGGCAGCGCCAAAAACGGGCCGATGCGAAGCACGACATCGCCAAGCTCGTTTTCCATTACTTTATTCAGCGCCTCTGACGCCAATTCCTCTAAAAACCGTTCATCTTCCGCCATCATCTCGCTATATTGCTGAAAGCGTTCGTGCAGGCGCGGATTTTCCTGCCGCAGCAGCGGGATAATATGATGACGGAACCGATTGCGCGTATAGTCGTCCTTTTCATTGCTCGGATCGCGCCGCGGGGCCAATCCTTCTTTGGCGCAATAGTCTTCGATTTCGGCGCGGCTGACGGCCAAAAGCGGGCGGATGAGATCGCCTCCTTGAAACGGCCGCTTCACCGGTATACCGGCGTACCCTTTGCTCGTGCTGCCGCGGACGAGCCGCATCAAAATCGTTTCGACTTGATCATCGCCATGATGGCCTAACGCGAGGTACTGAGCCCGATGTTTTTCCATCATTTTGGCAAAAAAATCGTAACGGCAGCGGCGCGCCGCTTCTTGGGCGCCCATGCCCATGCGCCGCTGAAACGCTCGAACATCGATTTGCGCCGCCTCACATACAATACGATGCTGGGCACAAAAATGTTTCACAAACTCCATGTCTTCTTCTGATTCCCGGCCGCGAAACATATGGTCGACATGGGCAGCGACAAGCCGCAGCTTCCGCTCGCCGCGAAGCGAAAGCAAAACATGCAGCAACGCGAGCGAATCAGGCCCCCCGGAGACGCCGACAATGACCGTCGTTCCTTCGGCAAGCAGCCGATGCTTGTCGATAAACGCACGCACTTTTTCGATCATCGATAAAACCCTTCTTCACCCTTTTAGCTTCATCGTAACACGTTCATCTTATTTTCTCAAAACTTCCGTTTGCTGATCGTTACATTGACAGCTGCCGATAAATATAAAAACCATAGAGGCCAAGCAATAAGGCGGCAATCAGGACGGTCTCCACTACCCCTCTCGCTTTGCGGCGCCTATTCGTTCGCCGGCTCGGTCGGCGGCTCGGCGCTGTCTGGCGACGAACGTTGTGGGTGGTTGGCCGATGCGCGGAAGCGGCCAATAAGTCGCGGCGCATCTCGGCCGCCTTTGCATATCGGCCGTCAAGCGCCTTTTGCAGCACTTCCTTATAGCGTGAAAGAAAACGGTCCGCTTCAATGAGGGCAAAAAGCTGCGCCCGTCCGTTCCCCTTTTTTTCTATCGGACCTAGGGAACAAGAAACGATCATCACCATGGCGGCGGCAAACAAGTCGTACGACGGTTCGGCTTTGCGCGATCCAAGCCCCCAGTAGCCGCGGTCGTACAATTCGGTGAACTCTTTGACCGCCCTGCCCTGCAGCGTCGTTCCTCCTACGTCCAACAGCCGAACCGAAGGCGGAGGGCCGGTGACCATTACATTGTCCGGCTTTAAATCACCAAACACCCAGCCTTCTTCATGCAGCCGCTCGAGCACCGACAACAGCTGCACGAGCAGCACGGGCGCCCACTCTTTTCCGTGGCGGCGAACAAAAACCGCGAACGGCTCTCCTTCAATATACTCCATGACGTAAAACGGAATCGTGCCTCGGGCGAATGGGCTCGGCCAGTCATCGGCTTCCAGCAAAGAAGGCCCGAGGGCGGCTCCCTGGACCTTGGAAAAGCGGCGCAATATATTCATTTCCGACGCCAATGACGCGTAATCATCGCTCAATTTGACAGCGACCCGATTCCGCCCGTTCTCCGCCAAATAGACGACGCCGTTGGCCCCGCTGCCAAGCCGCCGCAGCAGCCGATACGAATGGCCGTGCCATTTGCCGGTGATGATCGTACCCGGCGGCAAGCTACAAAGATGACTCTTCCACGTATGGCTCATCGCCATGGCCGATCCAGCTCCTTAGCGACCGTTTTCGCTCAAAATAGGCGATCGCTTCGCGCAGCGCCGGCCCGGTCGGCGTCAGTCCGCCCGATGCCAGCTTCGGAAAAATCGCCGATAACTCCTCCATTCTCGGCGTCCAGTCGACCAGTTTTTCCACATGCGATCGTTTTCCCGGGAAAATCAAGACCGAAAACCGATTGGCGCCCATGCGCGCGTTTAAACTGAGCGACAAATCGACGAGCGCCTCCTTGACGGTCGGCAGTTTCGTTTTCATGCTTCCGCTTGTGTCGATTAAAATCAGCACCTCAAGCGCGACCGTTTCCCCGAGCTCATCGACGACTTCCATCACTTGGCCGCGCTTGTCCGGCGGCAAATCCTCGAGCGAAGCGTTCGAGCCTAAAATTTGTTTCAGCTCGCGATTGACGAGCCCTTGCAGCGTCTGGGTCATCGCTTGGCGCGTCACCATTTGCACCGTCTGCGACAGCTGCTTCGCATATACAATTTGACTCATCCCGCCGCCGGCGGCCGCGATCGCCTCGATTTCCCGGCGGCCGTTTTCATCGATGGTATCTTGATCCAACACGCCAATCACGTTCACGGTAATCCCTTGCTCGCGGGCGAGCGCCGCCATGGCGGCCGGGTCCTCGCCATGATTGGAACAACCATCGGTAATGAGCAAAATTTGCCGCAATGTTCCTGTTCGCACGTTCGTTCCCCCTCCTTGACGAATGTATTACCATCATCGCCGCGGGGAACGGTTTTTATACCCCGACTACTGCGCCTTTTTCATGTACATATAAGCGGGAATGGTCGCCCATTTCGGGGTGTTGTGCCGGACTTTGGCAACGACGACCGTCATGTCATCTTCAATTTCCCCTCCGCATTGCCGGATCACTTCCTCCATAATCACATCGGCCACTTCCTGCGGATCGTTCGTTTTCAATTCTTGAATTTTCCGCTTCATCCATAGATCGTGGTTTTCCACGTTGATCGGCCCTTCGAACACGCCGTCGCTCATCATAATGAGCAAATCGCCGGATTTCAGCTGCTCGGTGACCACGTCAAACTCCACTTCTTTAATAATCCCCATCGGCAAATTGCTCGCTTCCACCTTCATCACTTTGTTGCCGCGCTTAATGAAGCTCGGTGTCGAACCGATTTTCAAAAACTTGGTCGTTGCGTCTTGCAAGTCGATGATTGCCAAATCGAGCGTCGCATACATATCTTCGGTCGTCCGCAACGCTAAGATTGAATTGATCGACTTAATCGCAATCGATTCATCCATTCCCGTCTGCAAAATTTTTTGCAACAGGCGCAGTGTTTCGCGACTTTCATAATGCGCCCGCTGGCCGTTGCCCATGCCGTCGCTGATGGCGACCGCGTATTTGCCGGTCGCAAGCTCAATCGTCGCATAGCTGTCACCGGAAATGAACCCTCCGCCTTTTGCCGCGAACGCGACGCCCGTTTCGACGACGAACGCCTTTGTCGAACCGAAAGCGACGCGGCAATACCCGTTCGGATAGGCGGCGCACTCCTCGCGCTTGACAACGATCGTCTCGCCGAGAATATCGGACAGCATCGGGGCGATCAGCTTTTCGCACTCGCCGCGCCCTTCACAATACGGAATGCTCATTTCAATGTCGATATTTCCTTTTTCTAAACTGTAAATGTCAACATGTCCGACTTCGACGCCAAACTCTTGCAGCGCGTGATAAATTTGTTCTTCCTGCAAGTAATGATTTTCCTGTTCTTTTTGCATTTCTTTGGCGAAATCATCCATGACCTGTGAAACGCCTAGCAGCTGCTCCGCCACTAGTTTCCGGCTTTCATGGATTTGCCGTTTGAGCCTGCGGTTCGCCTGATAGGTGATCATTTCCTTTTCAATGGCATCAACGACTTTGCCCGCCTTGACGCAGTACCGCTCCCACTCGCGCATCAACGACTGGTTTTGTCCGATCGTTTGTTCATCCGCTTCACGCATCATTTGTTTCATATAGGTATACGTCGTAGGAAAGTTGTCGGCCCAGCATTGCGCTTTCTTAAAGCACGTTTGGCATGTCTTTTCCGTAATGTCGCTGAGAAAGTAATCGACCTCGCGCTCCTCATATTCAGCCGCCTCCCTTAATGGCTCGGGGGAAAAACTTTCCGCCAGCGCCTGAAAGACGTTCGAAAACTGATAAACGCGCTGTGCCGTCATATCGCGAATTTTGCGGACGTATTGCTGCTGTTCGTTCACATATTCGGCGGTACCAGGGATGTGTTTCGCCATTTTCTCCGTCAGCGAACGGGGGGTGGCGAAAAACAGCGCGGCAGCGATGAGCGACTCCAAAAGCGTCGGCATGATCTCCGCCTTCCCTGATCCGTACAAGCCGAGCAATAAGGTGGCAATGAGTAGGCCGAGCGCAACCCCCGGCTTTTTCCCCTCCTTCAACAGCCCGCCAAGCAACCCCGCAAACGCCAGCAAGCTCATTTCTGACAAATTGCCGACATTGGCTAAGCTCAAAACGAGACCGGTGACGACGCCGACGGTCGAGCCGGTCGCCGCTCCAGCTACAAACGCAAATACTAACACGAGATAGCGCGATGCCACATGCTCGAGCGCCAACCCCGACAGCGTCCAGCCGATCATTCCCGTCAGCATGGAGGCGAGCAAAATAATCAAGGAAATGATCTCTTCCGCGCGCAGCGTATGTCGATGTTTCCGCGCAGCCAACAGCGGAATGCTCTGCATGAAAATCAATGTCAAGACGAGCGACAGCCCGGCTTCGACCACAGCCATCGCCACGTCGTAAGCCGTCCGCTCCCCAAGCCAATAATAAGAGATGAGCCATTTAGCGGAAAACGACAGCACAAATACGACAAACGGAACGATTTTCAGCGACTCGCTAATCACCTTTCGCACCCAGCCATAAATCAGCAGGAACGCAAACATGGACAAGCCGACAAACAGCGCAGCGTCAAACGACAATGTCAAAGCGCCGGCCAGCAAAGAAACGAAAGCAAAAGCCGCCTTGTCACGGCGCAGCATATAGACCGACACAAAAAACGGCAAGGCAAACGGTGTCAGTTTTGATAAGATGAGGGCTCGTCCAAGCAAAAAGCCGACAAGAAGAAGCAAAAAACCTTGATGAACGAACAGATGGCCAAGACGCAACTTCACATGACGCATCCAACGCGACACCGTCGCCTGCGTTTCGCTCATCGGCACTTCCGAAATGCGACGCACCGTCCCTCTTTCCGCTCTTTCCATTTCCGATCCTCTCCTTTTCCTTTCTATTACCCCCTATTATATCGCTTCAATTGTCAGAAATTTGTCAAAACAAAAGAGAAAAATGAAAAATCGTTCGACGGTTTCTACGGAAAACCGCCGCCGATGCCCCTCTTCCAACAGCAGAAGACAAAAAAGAAAACGAGCATGTCGCTTGCTAGCGCATGCTCGTTTTCTATGACCCGTACGGGATTCGAACCCGTGTTACCGCCGTGAAAGGGCGGTGTCTTAACCACTTGACCAACGGGCCGTTTTGTATGAGATTTGGTGGCGGTGGAGGGGATCGAACCCCCGACCTCACGGGTATGAACCGTACGCTCTAGCCAGCTGAGCTACACCGCCTCGTGCAACAGTTACTATCATAACGAAGAAGACGACCGTTGTCAATACACATAAGCGAAAAAGACGAGCGGAAAATACATCCTGTTGTTGGCCATGCGAAACAAAAAGCATCCATATCCGATGGATGCTTGTAGATTCCGCGTTTCGTGATCGTTCTTATCGCGGTCTTTCAGCAGCAAGTTACCCTCGTCTCGCCCCACGACCTCCCCGCTTTGATTCGGTATGACGGCGCAGCGATGCCAACCGATCTTCACTCTCTTTCAAAAAACGGCTGATTTTTTGTTCAAGGCTGTCCGCTGCGGAGCGATCGTGGCCTCGATGGCGCGGCCGCTGCGAAGAAGGCGTGTCTTTGGCTTTGCGAATCGATAAGCCGATTTTTCCATCTTGACCGACGTTGATCACTTTCACGTACACGAGATCGCCGACTTTTAAATGGTCGTTGATGTCCTTGACATAGTTGTCGGCCACTTCGCTAATGTGAACGAGTCCCGTGACCCCCTCCGGCAGCTCCACAAACGCCCCAAATTTCGTAATGCCTGTGACTTTGCCTTGTAACTTGCTGCCTACTTCAATCGACATAAAAAAAGTGCTCCTCCTTAAAACGCTTGAAATATGATGTTTCTTTCATTATAGCGAATGGGAAAAATGCGTGTCAATATGACGAACGCCCGTATAAAACGGGCATGGATGAACACCATTATTTTTCCGGCAGGACGAAAATGATTTCTCCGTCTTTCGATAAGTAATATTTTTTTCGCGCTAGCTCAGCGATATAGTCATCATCATGCAGCCTTTTTATCTCTTTTTTCAGCTGCTGCTCCTGCCGCTGAAGCTCCGCCAGCTGCTCTTGCATCTTTCGCTCTTCCGTCCGTTTCGCATCGATCGCTTTCGCTTGGGAGTGCAACAAATACATGAGACTGGAAGCGAGCAATGCCAACAATACGGACCAAAAGGCCAAGCGTACGGCCACCGCTTTCCGCCTTCTTGCCGCCCGCTGCTTTTTCTCCTCCTGCTTAGCCGTGTACATTGATGAGAGCTTTGTCACATTCATGTTTCGGGGCACGTTCATTGCCTTTGCACCTCTTTACTTTCGCCATTTCGCAAGCCACATGCCTATTTTCTCTTTTGTATTCTCGATTTGTCCAGCAAATCCTTTGAAAGGGCGCAAAATTTTTGCCACCATCGCCCGTCCGGGAGGCGGCATGCGGCGCCAAATGCTCATGGCCGCCCAAACGAACGGGGCGAGCAGCAACCGAATCGTCCTCCAGACGGCGAGCAGGCCGAACCGGGTCGCCCAAACGAGCAGCCGAAAAACAAACAAAAGCAGCGCAAGTCCGATCTGTCCAACGAAAACGAGCGGGCGAACGACGACGGCGCGGAACAGTTCAGCAAGCGCCTGTCCAATCCTTGCCGCCAACCAAATGAGCCGCTCCAACAGTCGAACATACGATGAACGGAGCAAGCTTTGGTAGGCGGCATACCCGCACAAAAGAGCGAGAAACAAATAAAAGCGAAGCTCGCCTTCATTGACGAGCAGCAGCACATAAAACACGAACAGCGCCTGCACGACCCAGAACAGCACATCGTTCACAAACACGAGCCAATGCGCCCGCTCATGCCGCTTGAAAAGGCGGCTGTACGTATCGAACGCCATGCCGATCCAGCCCCCCATGCCGATCATCGCCAGCATGGTGTAAAACTGGATGCTTATGCTCATTTGAACAACTTGCTAAAGAACCCTTTAGCCTTCTCCTGATGGTCGTCTACATACACAAGGTCAAAAATGCGGCCTTTGATCGAAACGACGCCTTTTTCCACGTCCAAATTTTTCATTTGCAAGTTTTGCCCGCGGATGGCCAAAAAGCCCATGACGGTTTCAAGCAAAAACTCTTCATTGTCAAAGCTCTCGACTTGTTTCACCCCGGTGATGTCAAGAAGACGCCGGCCGCGCATGATCACATCATGTTCTTGGACCGGACCTTTATTCGCGTTTGTGCTAAATTCATCATGTCGATTCATGCTCATCATCCCCCGCATTTCCATATTGGTCATGAAAGCCGGCACATTCGCTGTTTGTACCATATGTATGTCAGCGGGGGACGGTTTAGAACAAGCCTGCAAACCAAATTAGACGCCATCCTGTTCCGGTTCGGGCGGCTCGTTCGTCAATTCCGTCAAGGCGTTTCAGCTTCAAACCAAATTAGACGTCATCCTGTTCCGGTTCGGGGGCGGTCCGCTCTTCGCGAATGAGTTCGTACAGTTCGGCAGCCTCCTCTTTTTTCGCTGTTTCTTTGACTGCGGTCACTTTTACCGTTACCCGTTTTTGCCCGAATTGAATCGTCAGTTCATCGCCAATTTTGACGTCCGAACTCGCCTTGGCGACATGGCCGTTAATCCATACCCGCCCTTGATCTGCCACTTCTTTGGCGAGCGTGCGGCGCTTTACGAGCCGGGAGACTTTCAAAAACTTATCCAAGCGCATGATCATCCCTCCTGCCGTTCTTGTTCTTTTGCTTCATCCCAAAAACGATCGAGCTCAGCGAGCGAAAATGAAGCGATCGGCCGGCCGCTTTTCCGCACTTGTTCCTCGATGTAAGCAAAGCGGCGAGCAAATTTATCATTCGCCATTTGCAACGCTTCTTCCGGCTGAATGTCATAGTGGCGGGCGAGATTGATAAGGGCAAACAGCCAATCGCCGAATTCTCCGATCAGCTCGTTCCGGCGGGCGCCGGACGCTGCCGCGCGAAATTCAGCCATTTCTTCTTCGACTTTTTTCCATATCGGAGCGGCATCGTCCCAGTCAAATCCGGCTTTGGCTGCCTGTTTCTGCAGTTCGTACGCCCGCATCGTCCCCGGCAAGCTTTTTGGAATATCAGCCAAGATCGATTTCGCCCTCTCGCTCCCTTTTTCCTTCTGCTTGATCGCTTCCCAATTCTCAACCACTTGTTCCGCCGTCTCGGCCGTCGCATCACCAAATACGTGCGGATGGCGACGAATCATTTTGGCCGTCAACGTGCGGATCACGTCATCGATCGAAAACTGTCCACGGTCAGCGCCGATTTGCGCATGAAGCATCACCTGCAGCAACACGTCGCCGAGCTCTTCGACCATATGGTCATCGTCGTTTTCATCAATCGCTTCCAGCAGTTCATACGCTTCCTCTAGCAAATAACGTTTCAATGAGGCATGCGTCTGCTTCCGATCCCACGGACAGCCGTTCGGCCCCCTCAGTGCAGCGATGACGCGGCGCAGCGTCTCAAACCGGTGATAAAGAAGGGATTCATCTTGGACCGGCGGGACATAAACGCTTGTCAAATTGTCGAGCGCTGTCTGCCGGTCTAGTTCGTAGAGCGGCACGCGTTTCACCTGCTCCGCTTTCGTTCCCGCTGCGGTGACGATATAGACCGGATACTCGTCGGGAAGCTGTTCCATTAAAGACAGCTTCACATTCGAAGCGACGAACGAATCATAGACTTGGCAAAAGACGGCGTGAAGCGATGGCGACCACTCGTCACCGCGGAAAGCGGTCGCGTCAAGCAATTGAAATCCGTCAACCGGATCAATGCGCAACGCGGCAAACAAAGCATCCAAAAAGCTTTGCCCGCCTTCAATGACCACCCGGCAGGCGCCGCTCTGTTCCGCTTCAAACAGAAGCTGTACCGTCCGTTCGGCAACGAGCGGGTGGCCGGGGACGGCGTAAAACACATCGCCGCGCTTCGCTTCGTCCGTCAATCGCTTGGCGATTTCTGCATACACATCGGCAAACTGCCCGTGCTTTTCATACACATCATCAAATGACACAAACGCGATTCCTTCTTCTCTCAGCCCTTGGACAGCCGGGTGTTCCTTCGTTCGCAAAAAGAGCGGATGCGCCCGCTTCAGCTTTCGATAAACGCCGACCGGGAGCTGTTCAAAATCCCCGGCGCCGAGCCCGAAAACATGAATCGTATTCATCGCCACTCACTTTCCTCCTATCCGTAAGCGAAATGAGCTGACAAACGGTAGCGTCGACCATTCCCGTTCAGAAAACGCGCGGCTTTTCACGATGCACGCCACATACACGGCCGCGCCGATGGCGGAGCCGCCAAGCGCTGCGACCGCCGCCCATAGACGTCCTCCAAAAGCAGACGTCAACACCCATAGATAACCTCGGAGCACAATGACCATCACCGCTGCCGCCTTCACGATCGGAAACGCGCAGCGATAGCCGGCCGCCCGGTACTCACGCGGCAACGCCGCGTACAAAAAGGCGGCCATCAGCGCGTAGGCCCCCGTCGTAGCGGCAGCCGCACCAAGCGCCCCCCACAGCGGCACAAACCAATGCATGAGCGCCATTTTTCCCGCCACCCCGATCGCTACTCCAACAGCCGCGATCCGCTCCCTTCCGATTCCTTGCAGGAGCGCTGAAGCGGTCAGCGCGATGGTGGTGAAAAAGACAGAGGCGGACAGCACGGCAAGAAGCAGCGAGCCGTGAGTGTTTTCAAACAACATTTGATTGATCGGGCGAATAAGACAAACGAGCCCGAGCGAAGCACCGGCGCCGATGACGGCGGCAATCCGGATCGCCAACGCTCCATGAGCGGTCGCGTCGTCCGGCCGGCGCGCGCCCGAAATCAACGGAACGAGCGCCAATGAAAACGACGTGCCGACCACCGTGCCGAGCTGAATGAGCGGCTGTCCGCGGTCGTATACTCCTTTCAGCCATTGCCCCTCATTCAGCTTTGTCCCCGCCTCTTTGAGAAGCGGGACGAACAAAAACGAATCAACAAGTGGAATGAGTGTCAACGCCATATTCGTCAAACAGACGAGCGAGCCGGCCGTTAACAGATGGCGGGCAAAACGTCGGGTCAAAGCCGGCGGCGCGGGCTCTCTCCAGCCCTGCGGCCTGCGCTGGACGAGAAAGCAAAGCAAAACGAACAGCGCCGCCACCATGCCGGCGAGCGTGCCAGCTATAGCCGCCATGCCGCAGGCGTAATCGCCGCCGCCGCGCCGCAACACCCAATACGACAACCCTAAAATCGCCGTCACTCGCACCGACTGCTCCACCACCTGGGACATCGCCGTCGGCGCCATGTCATGCCGGCCTTGAAAATATCCGCGCAACCAAGCGAGCGGTGGAAAGAGCAAAAAGGAAAAAGAAAGCTGCCGCAAAAGCGGTTCCAGCCGCCGGTCCCCCATCCATAAAGCCACCGTCTCCGCCCCGATATACAACAAAGCAAACAGCGCCGCCCCGATCGCCCCGAGCACGAATAAGGCAGCGCGACCGACAGCGGCCGCCCCCGCCGCATCCGGCACCGCCCTTCGTTCGGCAATGAGCCGGGAGACAGCGACCGGATAGCCGGTCAGCGAGAGGGCGACGACGATGCCATAAATCGGGTATACTTGTTGATAAATATAAAAACCGATATCGCCAACCATATTTTGGTACGGAATGCGATACAAGGCGCTCAATAGTTTGGTGACCAAAGCAGCCGCGGTCAAAACGGCCGCTCCTTTCCATGCGTTTCCCACTTTTCTCCTCCTCGATGGCAACGGGCGAGCGACACCGCCCAATGCCACGGCTACGCTCGATATTATAGCGCAACTTTCGTCCAACAGACAAAAGCGAAGGCCGAAAAGCGCAGCAGGAAGCAAAAAAAGGCGCCCCAACCGAGGTTGGGGACGCCTTTCCCTCACAGTTCATTTATTGCTCCATTTGTCGAGCCAAAAAGCTGGCCGCCGTTTCAGCTGCTTTATGTTCCACTTCACCAATGGTTTTCTCGCGCGATAAAATGATGACCGCTCCAATCGGATCGCCGTTGGCGACAATCGGGCCAATCGTGTATGATTTCAACGTTTCTGTCATCCCATCCACAAGCTCGACTTCCCCTTCCTCGGTATGAAGGATGGAATGACGGTCTTCCATGGCTTTTTCCACCAACGGGCTGACGCTTTTGTTCATATATTCCTTTTTCGAAACACCGGCGACAGCGATATACACATCGCGGTCACAAATGAGCACAGGCTGCCCGAGGCTGTCAAACAGCGCTTCAGCGTACTCTTTGGCAAAGTCGCCTAATTCACTGATCGGCGAATATTTTTTCAAAATGACTTCTCCATCGCGGTCAACAAATATTTCGAGCGGATCCCCTTCACGAATGCGCAGTGTTCTGCGAATTTCTTTCGGAATGACAACCCTTCCTAAATCGTCGATGCGACGAACAATACCGGTTGCTTTCATGCCTTCATATGACCTCACTTTCATCATAGGATTTGAAGGATACTCCGATGAACCCTTGATCATGGGGAATTCACCATTGCTGTCATTAGTATCCTTCATCATCCGCGTTCTATACGTGATGAAAGTGATTTTGGCCATTTTAGATAAAATTGCCCATCCTTCATTATCGCCACATGCAGAAAACGATAAACATGTGAAAACTTTTTCTTGATTATGCCGTCACCGACTTTTCTTGTTCCATCCCGGACAGCCGCCGCAGCGTTTGTTCTAAAATCAACAGCCATTCGTGCGTCTTCATCCCCTTAATATAGAGCACGATTTTCAGCTTTCCTCCGTCCATGCCGAACCCGAACAGGCGCCCATGTTGGCGGCCGATATCCGACAGACGCTGAATCTCCACCGTTTTCGATGACTCTTCTGTAAAGATGATGTCAATTTGCTGCTTATGCTGCTTCAGCGACTCAACGCCCAACTGCTTGGCCAGCACTTTCATCTCGGCGATTTGGAACAAATAGGCGACCTCATCCGGATAATCGCCAAAGCGGTCGACCATTTCTTCTCGCAACGCTTCGACATCCTCAAGCGTCTCGACCGCCTTGAATCGCTTGTACATCTCAATCTTTTGCAACTCATCCGCAATGTATGTGCCCGGAATATAGGCGTCGACTTCGATATCAATGACGACATCCGGCTGCTCATCTTCCTGCTTGATGCCGCGCCGTTTTTCAATCGCCTCTTTCAACATTTGCGAATACAAATCGAATCCGACCGAGTCGATAAAGCCGTGCTGTTCGGCACCGAGAATGTTGCCCGCGCCGCGGATCGACAAATCGCGCATGGCGATTTTAAACCCGGAGCCGAGCTCGGTAAACTCTTTGATGGCTTGCAGCCGCTTTTCCGCCGCTTCGTTGAGCACTTTATCTTTCCGATAGGTGAAATACGCATACGCGACGCGGTTGGAGCGGCCGACGCGCCCGCGCAGCTGGTACAGCTGCGACAGTCCCATCCGGTCGGCATCATAGACGATGAGCGTGTTGACATTCGGTATATCGATGCCCGTTTCGATGATCGTCGTCGTCACCAGCACATCGTATTGCCCTTCCAAAAACGCCAAAATCGTCGATTCGAGCTCCGTTTCCGACATGCGGCCATGCACGTAAGTGACGCGCGCTTCCGGGACAAGCTGGGCGATTTCTTCCGCTTTCAAGTCGATGTCTTCAATATGGTTGTAAAGGAAAAACACTTGCCCATCGCGGGCGAGCTCGCGTTCAATCGCCTCTTTGACGAGCTCCGGGGTATATTCCATGACATACGTTTGCACCGGGAATCGGTTTTCCGGCGGCGTCTCGATGATCGACAAATCGCGCACCCCGATCATCGACATATGGAGCGTGCGCGGAATCGGCGTCGCCGTTAAGGTGAGCACGTCAATGTTCGCCTTCAGCTGTTTAATTTTTTCCTTATGCGCCACACCAAACCGTTGTTCTTCGTCGATAATGAGCAAGCCTAAATCTTTGAATTTCACGTCTTTCGACAGCAGCCGGTGCGTGCCGATGACCATGTCGATCGTACCGTCTTTTAACCCTTTAATGGTCTCCGCCTGCTGTTTTTTCGTCCGGAAGCGGTTCAACAGTCCGACGTTGATCGGGAACCCTTGAAACCGTTCGCGCACCGTTTCGTAATGCTGTTGGGCCAAAATCGTCGTCGGCACGAGGAAGGCGACTTGTTTGCCGTCCATAATGGCTTTAAACGCCGCCCGCAGCGCCACTTCCGTTTTCCCGTAGCCGACATCGCCGCAAAGGAGGCGGTCCATCGGTTTGTCGCTCTCCATATCACGCTTGATTTCCTCAATCGACCGAAGCTGATCTTCCGTCTCTTGATACGGAAACGCCGCTTCAAATTCGCGCTGCATCTCCGTATCCGGGGAAAACGCATATCCTTTGCTTGCTTCGCGCTCAGCGTACAGCTTGATTAAGTCTTCGGCAATGTCTTGGACGGACGATTCCACTTTCTTTTTGACCTTTTTCCATTCCGTGCCGCCAAGCTTATAAATTTTCGGCTCTTTTCCCTCCGAGCCGACGTATTTTTGCACTTGATCCATTTGGTCGACCGGAACGTACAGCGTATCGCCGCCTTGGTACTGGATATGGATGTAATCTTTATGCACTCCATTGATTTCTAACGTCTCGATGCCTAAATATTTTCCGATGCCGTGGTTGACATGGACGACGTAGTCGCCGACTTGCAGTTCGGCATAGCTTTTGATCCGCTCGGCGTTGGACAGTTTCTGCCGGCGCGCCGGGCGTTTCGCCCGCTTTTTGAACAGCTCTTCTTCCGTGATGACCGCGAGTTTTTGCAGCGGCAATTCAAACCCGGTGTTTAAATCGCCTTGGAGGAGCTGACATTTGCCGTATAGCAGCGCTGCATCGCGCGCGAGCGGCAGCGCGTCAATCTCATAATCTTGAAGCAATGATTGCAGCTTTTTCACGCGCTCGGCAGTCGGCGCCAAAAAAACGACGGCATAGTTCGCCTTTTTCCATCGATCGATTTCCGACTGAAGCAGCGCCATTTGGCCATGAAAGTTTTGCATTTGCCTGCACGTAATATTGACGACATTTTGCGGATGGGTATGCGGCGCATGGCGCAAAAACAAAGACAAATACACTCGTTGCAATCGATGCTTTTGCAATAATTCAGAAAAGGAATGCGAAAGGGGAACGCCATGGATCATTTTTCCGCTCTCGAGCAGGCTCGTATACCATTCGGCTTCTTCGCGTTCCAGCCGCTCCGCTGCCTCTTGAAGGCGGCTCATTTCATCCATGAGGAGCACGCCATCTTCCGGCATATAATCTAGCAAACTGGCAGCCTTTTCATAAAAGAGCGACATATATTTATATTGTTGTTCGACTTCTTGCCCGGCGCGCAGCTGTTCAAGTTCCGCGTGAATCTGTTCGTACATCCGCTGCTTAGCCGACTCGTCTTTTACTTTCTCCAAACTCACCGCAAGCTGCGCTTCAATCCGCTCCACGCCGCGGCGCCGCGTTTCGCCATCGAGAATGATTTCCTCCGCCGGTCCGACCATGATGCGCTCGATTTGCCCTTGTGAACGTTGGTCGTCAGGGGTGAACGTGCGAATCGATTCGATTTCCGTATCAAACAGCTCGATGCGGTACGGCAGCTCGGCGGTCAATGGATAAATATCAAGGATGCCGCCGCGGATGCTGAACTCTCCAGGAGCGGAAACAGTAGCGACCCGCTTGTATCCCATGTCGACAAACAGCTGTTTGTAACGTTCCAACTCAAGCTCTTGTCCGATAGAAAACGTGAACAAATATTGTTTCCAAAGCGACGGCGGCGGCAATAAACGACGCACCCCAGCCACCGGACAGACGACGACCCCTTTTCTCCCTTGCAGCCAATGGTTCATAATTTCTAGGCGCTGTGCCCTCAGTTCCGGGCTGGCCACCGCCATTTCCGCGGCAATAACTTCATTGACCGCATAGAGAAACACTTCGTCCGGCCCGAGCAGCGCAACGAGATCATCATACATTTTTTGCGCTTGAAACAAATTGTGCGCGACGACTAAGAGCGGCCGATCCGTTTCCCGATAGAGGGCAGAAATAAAAACAGACCGGGCCGACCCTGACAGCCCAGCGACAAGCTGTTCCTTTAAGCGGACACGAATCCCTTCGATAATGGTGCGAACATCCTGATTTTCAGCTAAATAGCGATGCAGCGAAAGCACCCCTATTCTCCCTCCTCTCAACGCCCGTTTTGAATTGGCGCAAACGCAAAAACGCTTTGGTCGCCCAAAGCTCTAATGAATAAATTTTTCGTATTGATGCCACTCCGGGTTTCGCGTCAACGCTTCCTGACAGTCTTCACAAATGGTTTTGACATGAATGTCGCCGTTTGGTTCATATGAAATCATGTCAAGCCGTTCTTCTTCGGTGAGATGATGGAAGCCCAACTTTTCGCTGTAGATCGGCATTTGCTCAATCGTTCCCACTTTTGCTCCGCAATGCCGGCAATAGTAATGGAGCGCCATCTGTGACAACCTCCTCACTGGACTGTTCCGCCACAATCGTATACTCACATTGTGCACCAGTTCGGAGGAAAATATTCACTCGTTAAAATCGTTCATGACTTGGGCAAACGGCACGGACAACGCCTGTTCGCACGCGTCGGCTGCCCGCAGCACTGCCGTTTCCACCGCTCCTTGTTCCTCGTCGGTAAAGCGGCTGAGCACATAGTCAGCCACCGGCTGCCCGTTCGTTGGCCGGCCGATGCCGATGCGGATGCGCTTAAACTGTTCCGTGCCAAGGTGTCGAATCAACGATTTGACACCGTTATGACCCCCGGAACTTCCCTTGAGGCGAAGGCGGATTTTCCCCGGTGGAAGGTCGAGGTCATCGTAAATGACGATGATATCGTCGAGGGCAATGCCGTAGTAGTCCATGAGGGGACGGACACATTCCCCTGATAAATTCATATATGTCAATGGTTTGCATAATGCTACTTTTTTGCCGTTAACTACCGCCGTGCCGAACAGGCCGCGAAACTTGGCGACCGTTAACGACACCCCCCAGCGTTTGGCCAGCTCATCAATGACAAAAAAACCGATATTATGCCGGGTTTGTTCGTATTCTTTACCCGGATTTCCAAGCCCAACAAACAGTTTCAATCTTGGCGCCCCTCCCGTTGTATGATACTACAAAAGACGTAACCGAAGCGGTTACGTCTGTCATTCTTCCGGCGTTGTCTCTCTTCCTTCCTCAGCATCAGGACGCCCCGGCTCTTGCTGTTCGCCGCTGTGAATTTCTTCTTCCTGCTGCGGCGGCAAAATCGTGGCGATCACTTCGGAAGGTTCATGGTTAATTTCAAATTGGCCGTTCGTTTGCACGTCGCCAACGGTGATGGTATCGCCGACTTGCAGCCCGGAAATGTCGACTTCAATCGCTGGCGGAATGTTAGCGGGCAAGACGCGGATGGACAGCTCATGCAAGTTTTGCTGGAGCACACCGCCATCTTTGACGCCAGGCGCCTCGCCGATTAAACGCACTTCAACGTCAATATCCACCTCAGTCGATAAGTCGACGGCTTGAAAATCGGCATGGAGCAGCTCGCCGCGCAGCGGATCGCGCTGCATCTCGCGCAGCAGCACCGAGTAATCTTGGCCGCCGACTTTCAGCGTCAGCAGGCTTGTGCGTCCGCCTTCGCGAAGCACTTTTTCCAGCTCAGCGGCGCTGACTGCGATCATTTTGTTTTCGACTTTCTTGCCGTACAAAACGGCCGGAATGCCTCCTTGCGAACGAATACGGCGCAATGTCGAACGTTTTTTGTCTGTGCGTTCTTTCGCTTCCAACACGATCGTCATGTTTCCTCACCTTCCTGAATTAGAATCTATTGATTACTTTATCCTAAAACAAGAAGGGATAAACATGTTTTCGTTGTCAGTCGAACAGGACGCTGACAGACTTCATTTGATAGACGCGCGTGATCGCTTCGGCAATGAGCGGCGCCACCGACAGCTCTACAATTTTATCAATTTTCTTCTCTTCTGGCAAGGCGATTGAATTGGTGACGACGAGCTCTTTAATTTTGGAATTTTGAATGCGCTCAATCGCCGGGCCGGACAACACCGGATGGGTGCAACAGGCGTACACTTCCTTTGCTCCGTGTTCCGCAAGAGCGTTGGCGCCCAACGTAATCGTGCCGGCCGTATCGATGATGTCGTCGATCAAAATGGCCGTTTTCCCCGCCACCTGCCCGACGATGTTCATCACTTCCGCCACGTTCGGCCTCGGCCGGCGCTTGTCGATGATGGCAATCGGCGCCTTCAAGCGATCAGCCAGCTTCCGCGCCCGTGTCACACCGCCATGATCCGGCGAAACGACGACGATATCTTCCAGTTGCTTGCTTTTGAAATAATCGGCTAAAATCGGCACACCCATCAGATGATCGATCGGGATATCGAAAAATCCTTGAATTTGCGGAGCGTGCAAATCAAGCGTAATGACGCGCGACGCTCCTGCCGTCTCGAGCAAATTGGCGATCAGCTTGGCCGTGATCGGTTCGCGCGAACGCGCTTTCCGGTCTTGGCGCGCATAACCGTAATACGGCATCACAATGTTGATCGTACGGGCCGAGGCGCGTTTGAGCGCATCGATCATGATGAGCAGCTCCATTAAATGCTCATTGACCGGTACACTCGTTGATTGAATCACAAATACATCATCGCCGCGGATGCTTTCTTCGATATTAATTTGAATTTCCCCATCGCTAAAGCGGGAAACGGAGCATTTGCCAAGCTCCATTCCCATGACTTCAGCGATTTCTTGGGCGAGTTTCATGTTGGAGTTCAGGGCGAACAACTTTAATTGGTGCTGGCAGTCAGACATGATAAACCTCCATCACGATTTTTTCTTGCCTGGCAGACGGTCGGCATAGTTTTCCTTATTGACCTGCCGCGCCCGGGCAATGGCGAGCGCACGGCCGGGAACATCGTCGGTGACCGTCGATCCAGCGGCGACGTAAGCACCTCGGCCGACGGTAACCGGCGCGATCAAATTCACGTTGCAACCGATAAACGCCCCATCTTCAATTTTCGTGAGGTGCTTGTTGACCCCATCGTAGTTGACGGTAATCGAACCGCAGCCAAGATTCACCTCAGCGCCGACTTCGGCATCGCCGATATAGCTTAAATGCGACGCTTTGCTTCCTTTACCGAATGTCGATTTTTTCACTTCGACAAAATTGCCGATTCGCACGTCATCATCGATTTTGGACAGCGGACGGATATGGGCGAACGGACCGATCGTGACATCGGAGCCGATTTCGCTGTCATGAGCGACGGAATGACGAATCGAGGTGCGATGACCGATCATACAGCGGCTGATTTCCGAATAAGGGCCGATGACACAATCTTCGCCGATCACGGTTTCGCCTTCGATCACGGTGCCAGGGTAAATGACCGTATCGCGCCCAATCACTGCATCAGCGGAAATGTACGTAGCATCCGGATCAACGATGGTCACTCCGTTTTGCATGTGGTGGCGGCAGATGCGGCGGCGCATGAGCCGCTCCGCTTCAGCAAGAGCGATGCGGTCGTTGACGCCGATCGTTTCCTCAAACGACGGCGCCTGATAGGCGGACACTACGCCGCCGTTCGCTTTGATAATCTCAATCACATCGGTTAAGTAATATTCCCCTTGAGCATTGTCATTGGTCACGTTTGTAAGCGCTTGAAACAACGTTTGGTTATCAAAGCAATACGTTCCGGTGTTAATCTCACAAATGCTCTTTTCTGCTTCGCTCGCATCTTTATGTTCGACAATTTTTTCGACATGGCCGGCTTTATTGCGGACAATGCGGCCATATCCAGTCGGATTTTCGGCGATGGCCGTTAACACCGTCGCCTTCGCCTCGGCGTTGACGTGATGTTGGATCAACGCTTCCATCGTTTCGGCGGTAATGAGCGGCGTATCCCCGCAAACCACGATCGTGATCCCCTCAAGGCCGCGCAAGTGCGCAGCCGCTTGCATCACCGCGTGCGCTGTTCCCAGCTGCTCTTCCTGCAAGGCATATTCACACTGGGAGCCAAGCTGTTCTTTCACTTGCTCCGCTCCAAATCCGACGACGACAACCGTTTTTTCCACCCCAAGTTTGGAGACTTGGTCTACTACATGCTGAACCATTGGCTTGCCGCAAACGGGATGAAGCACTTTATACTGCTTTGATTTCATCCGCGTTCCTTGTCCGGCCGCCAAAACGACCGCATATCGATTCATGTGAAAGGCCTCCAATTACCCTTTTATCCATAATTGAATATATATGAATCGGCCTCACTTTTCAAGGAAACAATGCGGTTGCCAAAAAAATAGAGAGCTTGGTGAATTTCACCTCAGCTCCCTCTCATATGTTTACGAAGCGCCCGCTTCTTCAAGTTCTTCTTCCATCTTCCCGAGGCGGTGGTATTCAGCAAGAATCGCCTCTTGGATTTTTCCGCGCGTAGCGGAATTGATCGGATGTGCGATATCGCGGAACTCCCCATCCGGAGTGCGCTTGCTCGGCATGGCAACGAACAGCCCATTGTTTCCGTCAATCACGCGGATGTCATGGACGACAAATTCATTGTCCAACGTGATGGAAGCGATCGCTTTCATCCGACCTTCGGTATTGACGCGGCGTAATCTTACGTCTGTCACTTCCATATCTGCTCACCACCTTTTCCCGATATGAGACTCGGTGTATTAAATTCCACGCATCCGAGCCTTTTCCTGCTTTTTCGAAAAATTTTTTATAAAATTTTCACAGGGAAAAAGTGGTGACCATTTCGTTAGCGAACAAGGGCGACGACTTCAATTTCAACAAGGGCGTCTTTCGGCAGACGAGCGACTTCCACGCACGAACGCGCCGGTTTGTGATTCGGGAAGTATTGGCTGTAAACTTCGTTCATGGCCGCAAAATCGTCCATGCTTTTCAAAAATACGGTTGTCTTGACAACGGTATCGAGCGACGCGCCCGCTGCCTCGAGAACGGCTTTCAAGTTTTGAAACACTTGATGCGTCTGCGCTTGAATATCGCCTTTTACCATTTCACCTTCCGGGGTAAGCGGGATTTGCCCTGAGCTGTAAAACATATTGTTAACGATGATGCCTTGCGAATAAGGGCCAATCGCTTGTGGCGCTTTTGTCGTTTCGACTTTTTTCATCGTTTGTTCCCCTTTCTTGTTTTGGATGATAAGATCGATCAAACAAAGGATTTGTAGTTGCCTTCTTTGACGGCGATGCGCTTTTCCTTCACATCCACCTCGGACAATTTGACGAGCGAAATGTACTCGTCCACCAACCGCTCCTTTGCCTCTTCCGATTCGACGAGCACACCGATGCCGGACACATTTCCGCGAAACTCCTGCAACAAGCTGATCATGCCGTTGATGGTGCCTCCGGCCTTCATAAAGTCGTCGATGATGAGCACGTTCGCCCCCTCCGCCAAACTCCGCTTCGACAAAACCATCGTTTGGATGCGTTTGGACGAACCGGATACATAGTTGATGCTCACCATCGGTCCTTCCGTTGCTTTATTATCATGGCGGACGATGACAACAGGCACGTACAAAAAATGGGCGACGGCGTAGGCGAGCGGAATGCCGTTGGTGGCGATCGTCATGACGACATCTACCGGACGGTCGGCGAAAATCGATGCATAAAGGCGGCCGATTTTATTCATAATCCTTGGGTCGCCAAGAATGTCCGTCATATACAAGTATCCCCCGGGGAGGAGCCGATCTGGGCGCGACAACTGCCCGCATAAATAGGCAACCACCTCGTCCGCTTCCTCGGCGGCCATTTTCGGAATATACTGTACCCCGCCAGCGGCGCCGGGCAGCGTCCGGACCGTTCCGACTCCCTGCTGCTCGAACGTCTGTTTAATGATCGTTAAATCTTCACTGATCGATGATTTGGCCGATTCGTATCGCTCCGCAAAAAACGTCAGCGGAATGAGCTGATGGGGCCGTTCAAGAAGATAATGCGTCATATCCACTAAACGGCCGCTTCGCCTTAGCTTCATAGCCGACCTCCCGAAACCGAATATTATAAATACATTTTAACAAAAATGTACGTTTTTAATCAAGGGAATGCCGTTCACCGAGCAGTCTTACGGCAAATACTTGATCGCAAAAGCCGCGCAACGCGTTGTATACACGCTGCATTCTGGAATCGTGTTCAATCAGGCCGAACACCGTTGGCCCGCTTCCGCTCATCAACACGGCATCGGCGCCAAAGCGCTTCATTTGCTCTTTAATATGCGCGACTTCCGGATATTTTTTTAATGTCACTTCTTCAAGGACATTGCCGACCGATCGGCAAATCGCCGCGTAATCTTGCCGCTTAATCGCCTCCACCATCGCGTCGACATCCGGATGAACGACATGCTCAAGCTCTAGGTTTCGATACACTTCCGCCGTTGACACGCCGATCGGAGGCTTGGCCAATACGACCCAGCACGGCGGCGGAGACGGAATCGGGGTGATGATTTCCCCGCGTCCTGTCGCCACAGCTGTTCCACCGTAAACACAAAAAGCGACATCCGAGCCGATGGTTGCCCCAAGCTCCGCCAGTTCGCGCGTCGTCAGCCCGAGCCTCCAAAGCTTATTCAGCCCGCGCAACGTCGCGGCAGCGTCGCTGCTCCCCCCAGCTAAACCGGCCGCGACCGGAATATGTTTTGTAATCGAAATGGCCACGCCTTCGCGAATCGAAAACGTCTCCTTCAGAAGTTTAGCCGCTTGATACGCCAAGTTGCGGCAATCATCCGGCACAAAACGGTTTTGGGAAACGATGCGAATGACATCTTCCCCGGGCAGCGGAATGAGCTCGATGCGATCGGCCAAATCGATCGTCGTCATCACCATTTTCACTTCATGATAGCCGTCCGGCCGTTTATATAGAACATCAAGCGATAAATTGATTTTCGCCGGCGCCTTGATCGACAATCCCACTCCATCTTCACCTACTTCCACGCGCATTCACCAATGGACGTCAACCCTCTGCGAGCCGCGCCCGCCCCGACTTTTTCCGTCAATCCATTTTACCATATTACCACGTCTTGACGATGCCGCCAAATCATAATTTATGTATGCAAAAAAAGGGCGCCCCTTTGATTGGGGACACCCCCGCCGCAGCATGCCGCCGATGCTATTCCGTTTTTCCAGCCAGCTGACGTTCCGCCCGTTCAATTGCCAATTTCACCATGTTTCCTGCGTCTTTCGCACGGATGGCGCCCCATCCTTCGCGCTGCACGACATCATAAAAGCCTAGCTCTTTCGCCAGCTCTTCCTTTAAGCGTTGCGACATCACTCCACGGCGTCGACCCAATGTCAGCAACCCCTTTCTCCGTTCAGTGGCGCAATGGCACGAAATGTTTCGCAATCCTCAGGCAAACTCGCCAGCTGATTTCCTACGGCTGAGAAAAAGACGGCTTTCTGCGGCAGTTTTAGTATGAAAAGAAGAGGGGCGCTTTATGTCTGGCAATGGCAGGGGGACCTGCTGCGCTTCAACAGCGTCAACGTGGCAGCGTCGCCCATTCGTTCGTTGTGATTTCGTGTCAATGAAGCGAATGGTTTTTCCCCCGCCTTCTAAGAGGGCGGTGATGTAAGGGGAAATACTGCTCTTCGACAGTGTTTCCCAAACCGAAAAACGTGGCAGCGTCATCATTTCATTCGTTGTGATTTCTCCCCGATCGAACGCAGCCTTCTAGGCCGAACCGCGCTTTTTCCGCGGCAAAACAAAAAGCAGCAAACAAATGTTGTCTACTGCCCCCCTGCTTGCTCGTCATCCCAAAACGTCAACTTGACTGTCTCTGTCAATACATCAGCGTAACTAAACGAGACCCGTTCAAACGAGTTTTCTTTTTGATCCAGTTCAATGACAAATACCGATGGGTATGTTTCCGCCAAAATGCCGCAACGCTCAATCATTTTTCTGCGTCCGCCGTTGGCCCGCAGCGTCAACCGTTTCCCGATATTAGAATCCAGCGTTTTTTTAATATCGGATAAAGTTTTTGGCATTCGTCATCCACCTCACTGGTTGCAATTATAACAAAATTGGTCCTGAAAGTCAAAAAATAATGATTATATCAGTGTATTTTTGTTTCTGTCAATGCATATTTTTCTACAATATCCTTCTTTTTATGTACCTCATGGAACTTTTTTGTAAAAAAATGCGACAAAAGATAGAAAAAACCGCCCATCAACCGTGGCGGTTTTCCTCGCGATTCGCAATAAGGCGAAACGGCATGCCGGTGCGAAGAACGCCTTTCGTTTCAACACCTCCCAGCCCCTTCTCCCCGGTCAACGTGTTGCGAAGCACATCCCATACATCGACGGTCTCTGTAAACGGAGTCAAACTAAGCCGTGAAACAATATAGACCGGATCAAGGGCGTGAATGTTCACCCTTGCCGGCGAACTGGCGAAATTGGCACCAGCCCGGATGAGTGACTCAAAGTGGGACTGGCAGGCTCCGGCAAAAATAATCAGCTGGTCCAAGTGGGGAATTTTTTTGCGCGCTTCTTTGACGGTTTGCACAAAATGGCGCGAGTGGCGGTAGGCTTTTAAATCGTTTACGCCTCCTTTTGTTTTCGAATATGAATCATGGCCGGTGATGACCAAAATATCCGGGCGAAACTGCTCAATCAGATGGCCCACCGCCTCCGGCATTTCGCTCTCCTCGCAGTAAACGCCATGCACCGGCACCCCAATCCGCTCGTATAAATCTAAACATTTGCGCAAATATAACGGGTCACCGTCCAAATGGAGAACGCGCCCTGGAATTTGAAAAAAATCTTTCTCCACCCGATATCCACCCGTGGCCCGATACTCCACTTTTTGCTTCATCGCTTGATAGTCTTGGCGAAACAAACGGTAAGACTGTTCAATCCATTCCCGTTCCCGTTTTTTGCGTTCTTGCTGCTCCCGCTCGTCGATCACAACGAGATCGCTGCACGGCGCGTCAGCAACAAGGCGGACATCTTCGCCATACAAAATCGCTTCTCGTTCGCCGTTTTTTTCTTTAATGTCGATGACCCGAAACAATACATCGCATTGATAAGACTTGCGCGCAACAATATCGCCGATTTGAATGACGTCCATCCCCGCTCACTCCAATGCATGATCGTTGTCATCCATACGATATGCAAGGACGGACAATAGGTGATAGCCGCGCACTTCTATCGGGCGCCAGCCTAACGGCACCCAACGAAGGCAAGGGCAAAACGATGGGCGGGCCCAAATCGGGAACGAACTGCTTTTAGAAGGCTGATGATTGAATCGCGCAACCGCTTCTCCGAATCGTTTCTCAAGTAAAAAAACTTGTTGCCTCAACCTCTATGTTCGCGCGCCCCATCATCGATCAAAGCAAACAGCGGTTTTTCACCAACCTTTTAGGCAAAAAGGGGCGCCAGTTCGTTGCTCAATGAGGCGAACTCCGCCATGTCGAGCGTTTCGCCCCGGCGGCGCGGGTCAATGCCTGCAGCGACAAGCGCCTGTTCAATGAGCCCTTTTTTCTCTTTCCCACCCGGCAAATTGTTCACTAAATTGTTGAACAACGTTTTGCGGCGTTGGGCGAAGCTGGCCCGCACCACTTGAAAAAACGTCTCTTCGTCGGAGACGTCAACAGGAGGGGCAGACCGCTTCGTCAGGCGGATGACGGCGGAATCGACGTTCGGCTGCGGCATAAAAACCGTGCGCGGCACCGTCATCACAACTTCCGCCTCGGTGTAATACTGCACGGCAATCGTCAGCGAACCGTAATCTTTCGTTCCTGGCTTGGCGGCAAGCCGGTCAGCGACTTCCTTTTGCATCATCAAAACCATGCCGCGGATCGGCAGCCGTTCGCTGAGCAACTTCATGAGAATCGGCGTCGTCACATAATATGGCAAGTTGGCGACGACCATTCGATCGCTGACATCGGCCAATTGTTCCGCGATCACCGCGTGCAAATCCGCCTTCAGCACATCTTGATGAATGATGCGCACATTTTGATAAGGGGACAACGTGTCGGCCAAAATCGGCAATAAGCGGCCATCAATTTCAAAGGCAATCACTTTTTTCGCCCGCCGCGCCAACTGTTCGGTGAGCGCCCCGATGCCCGGCCCGATTTCAATGGCGCCCGTGTCGCTGGAAACGCCAGCCGCATCGACAATCTTTCGCAAAATGTTTGCGTCAATCAAGAAGTTTTGCCCGAGACTCTTTTTCAGCGAAACGCGATACCGCTCCAAAATCGCTTTTGTTCGCCCCGGTGTGGCAATATCTTTATGCATCGCCTGCCTCCTCCTGTATGACTTGTGCCAGCGCGTCATAGAAAGCGGCCCGGGAAATGCGAAACACTCGGAGCCGCTTATGAAACTGCCGACCGTTCGCATAGCCGATTTTCAGCTCCTCCCCAAGACGCTGCCGACGCCGGCGTGCCATATTGCCGCCGACCAATCCCGCTTCGACCAGTTCAGTGAACGTAATTTCTTCTTTCCAATCCGCTGCTTCCTCATACACGTTGGCCAGCGCCCGCCGGATATCGTCAGGGGACGCGTGTTCCACCCCTATCCCTTTCCCGTTTTTCGCTTTCGCCGCCTCGCGCGGCAAAAACGCGTGCTTGCACCCCGGCACCTGCTCGGCAATCGTGCGGCGAATTTTTTCACCCGGGAAATCGGGATCGGTAAAAATAATCACGCCGCGGCGTTCTTTCGCCAGCCTGATCCGCTCAATCACGTCCGCACCGATGGCCGCCCCATTGGTTTCAATCGTATCGGCGTCAACGGCGCGCCGAATGGCCGCCGTATCATCTTTTCCTTCTACGACAATCACTTCTTTCACTTTCATCATAATCATGGCAGAAACGACGGAATAAGGTTCATCACCACAACGCACCAGCCTTCTAGAAGGGCGGCGAAAAACCGCTGTCACACGCGAATCGGCGGTATGTTCATTTAGAAAAGAAAACTGATTCTGCAATGTTTCTCTAATTGAGAAACAAATGGAATCAGTGCGTTTTGCACTAACTCACCGGCCTTCTAGATTCGGCGTAAGGGCGGATGATGTGTCCTTGCGGATGCCCAGATCGATCGTTGGTGAAAAACCTTGGAATAAGAGCTTTTTCCTATTTCTGCACGGCCTCCTTTCCGGTAAAATAAGCAATAGAATGCGCCGCTGCTTGTTCTTCCTTGATGTTTATTTTTTCAATTCCATCGAAACTTTTTTCCACATCAACCGTCTAATTCATTAGAAGCAGCAAGGCGCGCGGCGTCTTGGCACAATGCCATTATAACGAAAAAAAGCAGAGGGGAAAAACCCCTCCGCTGTGCCCCAGCCCGTCTTATGGCAATACCCGTATTTTCACGCGTTTTCTGCCCCAACGAAACGCATCCGACCGATCCGGGAAAAACACATCGATTTTGTATCCACGGATGCCAGAACCGGTGTCAGCGGCAATGGCGTATCCGTATCCTTCCACGTATACTTTCGACCCGAGGGGGATGATGGACGGGTCGACTGCAATCACTTTGGCGGAAGGATTTTGTCGCAGGTTGACGCCTGTGCTTGTGATGCCTGAACATCCTTCGCAATAGGCGGTATAGGCGGTGGCGGTGACGTAAAACTCCTTCGCAGCGGTATCATCCGCGCCGCGCGAGGATGGCCGGTCGGATAACGTCCACCGTGGGGGCATGGCTTTCGTGCCGATGGCGATGATGCGCGCCTTGCTTTCTTTTACCGTTCTGGCAGCAACCAGCCGGCGCGCCGTTTCCTTTCCATTTTCCAACGTTACCTCGTACGTTTTTTGCACTTTGCCTTCCTCCCCAAGTGCAATGACGCGCCGCTCTCCTTTTGGCAGCGAATCGTCCCGCTTTGTCACCACGGCAAAATCAATCGGCTCTTCCACTACATCGGTGACTTTTTTGACCCGAACAATGCGAATGGTCATTGGCTCTCTGACCGTTTCCTGCAAGGAGGGTTCGATGCGATCGAGTTGCCCTAGCTGAATTCCTTGCTGCTTCAAAAAGTCAGCGACCGTAGTCGAAGTGGTCCATGCCTGCTGCTGTTTGCCGCCGACATCAATGCGGACGGGGAACGCTTTTTCAACGCCGATCTTCATGCCTTTTTTAATTTTGGCTGAGAGCGACGGCGTAATTTTGTCATGCGGACCGACCGTCACGTGCTGCAAACGGAGCAGCTCCGCGACCGTATCGGCCGTCGTCCAAATCGTTTTCTTTTCCCCATTGACCGCCAACGTTACTTCCTTGCTCGCTTCCCAAATAATGTGCAAATCGTCAGTGATCGGTGTATCGAGCGATGGATAAACGTAATCCTCCTTGCGCGGTTCAATGTGCTGCTCAGCAAGCAGCTCCTTCACCGTTTGCGCATGCGTGCGAATCTCCCGCTTTTCCCCATTGGCGGTCAGTGCCACATCATCTTTGGCCATCTCATAGCTGGCCACTCCTGTTGTCGCGGAGATGGCGAGAAATCCTCCCGCTGTGACCGTCACGTTTTTCCTCCATAAGTCCAGCCATTTCCTCCCGTTCGGCAACATCAGACGAAACGCCTCCTTTTCCTCCTGAAATTCCCCTCTCCCTCTAACATGTACGCGCGAGCATACTCTATTATGCAGAAAATTCAGTGAAAAAGGAAGGAAGACTTGTCGACACGCCGTTGTTCCATCTTGGCTGAATATGTCGAACGGATTCCTTTTTCCTTCTTTTTTGACAAGCCTCCCCAACATTCGATGCCTTATTTTATCGGTCTATGGCGAACAATTTTTTGGCATTTTCCGCCGTTGTTTCTGCTACTTCGTCAAAGGAAACACCTTTGATTTCGGCGATGGCTTCGGCGACGTATTTGACATAGCTCGGCTCATTCCGTTTGCCGCGGAAAGGGTGAGGCGTTAAATATGGGCAATCGGTCTCGATCAGCAAATGGCTGAGCGGGATTTCCTTTGCCACTTCCTTCGGTTTTTTCGCGTTTTTAAACGTGACCGGTCCGCCAAGGGAAATGAGAAAATTCATGTCCAAGCACCGCTTCGCCACTTCAACGCTGCCGCTGAAACAGTGCATGATCCCGCCGACTTCGGCGGCGTTTTCCTCCTGCAAAATATCTAAAATATCCGCTGTCGCTTCGCGGTTATGGATGATGATCGGCAATTTCACTCTTTTGGCCAGACGAATTTGCCGGCGAAACACATCCTTCTGCACGTCTTTCGGCGAGCGATCCCAATGGTAATCGAGCCCCATCTCGCCGAGCGCCACCACTTTCGGATGGGCCGCCAGCTGTTCAATCATCTGCAAATCGTCATCCGTCATATCGATCGCATCCACCGGGTGCCAGCCGACCGCCGCGTAAATAAACGAATGCTGTTCAGCCAGCTCGATCGCTCGGGCAATCGTCGGCCGGTCAAACCCAACGACGACGATATGGGAAACCCCTTCAGCGCGGGCGCGTTCGATGACTTGTTCGACATCTTCCTTGTACTGGACCGCATTCAAATGGGCATGCGTGTCAAAAAGCATACGATGACCCTCTTTTCCACTTTGATGTTAAGTGTAGCATAGAAATTGGTTACATACGTCACAATTCATTAACATTTCCATTACAAAACAACGACAAGGAGGTGTCAGGCGCGACACCCCCCAGCCATCACTTTATTTTCGTTCCGTTTGGAACATGGCGGTCAACCGTCGCCAAGGAAAACTCCGCGCCGCTGCCGCCGGCCAAAATCATTCCTTCCGACCATTCGCCGCGCAGTTTGGCCGGTTTTAAATTAGCGACACAAATGACCTTTTTACCGACGAGTTCTTCTGGCTTGTAAAATTCCGCGATGCCGGAGATCACTTGCCGTTTCTCACCGCCAAGATCCAGCTCGAGCTTCAGCAGCTTGTCGGCGTTTTTCATCCGTTCGGCGCGCACGACTTCGGCCACGCGCAAGTCGACTTTGGCAAACTCATCGATGGAAATTTCAGCGGTCTCAGCGGTTGGCGTTTCCGCTTTGGCCGGTTCACCGGCCGGTTTGCCGCCTTGCATATGCGCCTTAATGTACTCGACTTCCGCCTCAATGTCCAAGCGCGGGAAGAGCGGCTCACCTTTTTGCACCTTCGTTCCTTCCGGGATGAGGCCGAAATCGTACAGGCTGTCCCATTCTTTCAATGAACGGTCATGGATGCCAAGCTGAGCAAGCAGACGCTCCGGCGTGCGCGTCAAAAACGGTTGCAACAAAACGGCCGTATGGCGGAGCGACTCCGCGAGGTGAGCCATGACGGAAGCGAGCTCTTCCCGTTTGCTTTCATCTTTGGCCAATGCCCACGGTTGCGTTTCATCAATGTATTTGTTCGTGCGACCGATCAGCTGCCAAACGCAAGCAAGAGCCACCGAAAACTCCATCCGCTCCATCGCCTCTTCATATTGTCGAACCACCTCACGCGCCGTTTGCGTCAGCTCTTCGTCAAACGGCGTCTTCGGCCCGCGGTACGGCGGAATGGTCCCGGCGAAATATTTTTCAATCATCGCGACAGTGCGATGCAATAAATTGCCTAGGTCATTGGCCAAATCGTAGTTGATGCGCTCAACGAATCCTTCCGGGGTGAATACACCGTCCGAACCGAACGGCACTTCCCGCAGCAAATAATAGCGGAGCGCATCGAGCCCATACCGGTCAATGAGCGTCACTGGGTCAACGACATTGCCTTTCGATTTCGACATTTTTCCGTCTTTCATGAGCAGCCAGCCATGGCCGAACACTTTTTTCGGCAGCGGCAAGCCGAGCGCCATCAACATAATCGGCCAATAAATCGTATGGAAACGAACGATCTCTTTGCCGACCAAATGAACATCGGCCGGCCAATATTTGCGGAACTTCTCGTCATCGTCCGTACCATAGCCAAGCGCGGTGATGTAGTTGGCGAGCGCATCGATCCAGACGTAAATCACATGCTTCGGATCGCCGGGCACTTGAATGCCCCAATCAAACGTTGTCCGCGACACAGCCAAATCTTCAAGCCCCGGCTTAATAAAGTTGTTGATCATCTCGTTTTTCCGCGACTCTGGCTGGATAAAGTCCGGATTTTCCTCGTAATATTGAAGCAAGCGGTCGACGTATTTGCTCATCCGGAAAAAGTACGACTGCTCTTTCACTTTTTCAACCGGACGGCCACAGTCCGGGCAGTTGCCGTCGACAAGCTGCCGCTCGGTGTAAAACGATTCGCACGGGGTGCAGTACCAGCCTTCATACTCGCCCAAATAAATATCGCCTTGTTCGACAAGGCGGGCAAAAATGGCTTCCACTACTTTTTTATGCCGCTCCTGCGTTGTCCGGATGAAATCGTCATAGGAAATATCAAGTTTTTTCCATAGCTCCTGAATGCCGGCGACGATTTCATCAACGTATTGCTGCGGCGTCACTCCTTTTTCCTCCGCCTTGCGCTGAATTTTTTGCCCGTGCTCATCGGTGCCGGTCAAATACATGACATCGTATCCGCGCATCCGCTTATAGCGCGCCATCGCGTCCCCCGCCACCGTCGTATACGCATGCCCGATATGCAAGCGATCGCTTGGGTAATAAATCGGCGTTGTCAAGTAAAACGTCTTTTTCTCCATCAACAGGCCCTCCCTCGTACTGTTGAGCACAAAAACCCCCGTCCGGCGACGGGAGCGGCGTTACTTCTATTTTACATAATTTTTTCATTGCTACAAAAACATCTATTTCTCCTTGACGAAAAAAATATACCCGAGCGCTCCAAAATACCGTCCTATTTTCTATCATCACCCCCTGAATTTATTATATAAAGATAAGATTTTTGCAACCAGCATCATTCGTTCTCTTTTTGGCGGCTCCGAGATGGATAACGCCCAAATTCGCGGACAATCTTCTTTTCCCATTGTCGACACGATCAGGGCCGATGCCAATCCGCCTCAGAAAACGCGCTTTCCCCGATCAGCAAATCTTTTTTTGAAATAACAAAATACATTTTTTTTAAATTTTACATATTAAAGGATTGACGCTTAATGGAAACACTGATATGATTAGGGTGTAGGAACTTGTCGAATATTGACGAATAAACGACAAAACTATTCTATTTGGAGAGGAGAACCGAGACAATGAAATCGACAGGAATTGTGCGTAAAGTGGATGAGTTGGGTCGTGTCGTCATTCCGATTGAACTGCGCCGCACCTTGGATATTAACGAAAAAGACGCCTTGGAAATTTACGTTGACGATGACCGCATCATCTTGAAAAAATACAAACCAAACATGACGTGTGTGGTCACAGGAGAAGTGTCGGACGACAACTTTAAACTGGCTGGCGGAAAGATCATTTTGAGCCGCGAAGGCGCAGAAATTTTGCTGCAAGAAATCCAACAACAATTGGAAACGGCCGCTGGCAAAGAAGAATAAGGTAAGAGTTTCTCTGGTTTCAGAGAAACTCTTTTTTTTCTCGCTGTTGGTGATAGGTTTGGTAAACGTCACGTTTCGACATATTTCGGTCATCGGCCGCTTGTTTGACCGCTTCCTTGAGAGAGAGGCGATGTTCGCGAATATAATAATCGACATGTTCGACAAGCGAAAGCGGCTGCCACCACGCTTCCCCGGCTTGGCCCTCCTCTTTTTCGCCCGTTCCTCCCTCCACGATCAAACAAAATTCCCCGCGAATGTCCGCCGTCTCCACCCAAGCAACTGCCTCGCTCAAATCGCCGCGAATAAACTCTTCAAACCGTTTCGTCAGCTCACGGCCAATGGCGATGCGCCGCTCGCCAAACATTTCGTACATCAGGGCAAGCGTTTCCTTCAAGCGATGAGGGGCTTCATAAAAAATAAGCGTCTCCGTCGCCGCCTGTAACGACTGCAGCTGTTCCCGCTTCTCTTTTTTTGTCCGCCCCAAAAAGCCGACGAACAAAAAGCGGTCCGTCGGCAGCCCGGAGGCGACCAATGCGGTCAAAGCTGCATTGGGGCCGGGAAGCGGAACAACGGAACAGCGCTCAGCGAGCGCCGCCGCGATCAGCTCATACCCCGGGTCGGAAATACCCGGCATGCCCGCATCGCTCACCAACGCGACCGTTTTTCCTTCTTTCAACCATTCGACAAGCTGCCGGCCGCTGGCGTACTTATTATGCTCATGATAGCTCACAAGCGGCGTATGAATGTCGAAATGGGCGAGCAGCTTTTTCGTCTGCCTCGTGTCCTCCGCAGCGATCACATCCACCTCCCGCAGCGTTCGTACCGCACGAAACGTCATATCTTCCAAATTGCCGATCGGCGTCGGAACGACATACAGCGTTCCCCGTTTTGGCGATTCGGCAAAACTGGTTTGTCGCCAAAGCATTCTGTTCCGCCCCTTTACCATCGTGATGAAAGACCGCCTGTCAATCGAGCCCGGTTACGAAATGATGCCGGATAAGATCCCCTTGATCTCCTCAGTATATTCATTATCCTCGCCGTAAACGACCAGCGGTGGCAGCACCTTTACATCCGGACTCGCATCTTTCGTTCCTTCGATTAAAATCATGTTGGCCTCTTTCCCGGCTTTGGGATAAACAAAACGAAGCCTCTTCGGTTCCAGCCGGTATTGGCGCATCAACGTCACCAAATCAAGGAGACGCCCCGGTCGATGGACGAATGCCGCCTTGCCGCCTTGCTTCAACAACTGGCTGCTGATACGAACGACGTCTTCCAATGTACAATAAGTTTCGTGGCGAGCAATGGCCATATGTTCATTTTTGCTGAGCTCATCTTTGCCGACCATCGGAAAATACGGCGGATTGCACGTAACAACATCATATCGGCTGTAACCGATGCGTGACGGCGCCTCTTTAATGTCGCCATGAATGATGCGAATGCGATCTTCCAGCCCGTTGTACCGCACGCTTCGCCTCGCCATGTCGCAAAGCCGTTCTTGGATTTCCATGCCGATGATCGTCCCTTTTGTTCTCCGGCTCAACAACAACGGAATGACCCCATTGCCAGTACATAAATCGACAATCTCTCCCTTTTGAATCGGCATATAGACAAAATGGGCGAGCAGGACGGCATCAAGGGAGAAGGAAAATACGGATGGACTTTGAATGATGCGGAGCTCCTCATTGAACAAATAATCGAGCCGTTCATCTTCGCGCAGTTCCACCGTCATACATCTTCCTCCATTGAAAAAATAACCTTTCCAAAGCGGAAAGGATGGCGTTGCTTTTATTTTTTGTTTAAAAACGACAAACAAAACAAACAATCACCATCTGTGCGGACACTTCCATAATGGACATGGCAAATGTGGAACCCCTCTTGGTAAAGGCGAGCTAAATTGTCATATCCTTCACCGATGTCGATCAACTTTTTGCCATGTTTCGCCCCTTTCCGCCTTCCCTCTTCCCACGCCTCCGACAGCTCTTCGAGGCGCCGGCGCAAATGGGCATTTTCGATCTGGAGCTGATGGTTTTCCTCCAACAGCTCCGCAACCCGTTGTTTCAACTGCACAAGCTCGCGGTAAAAATGGCTGAGCTGCTCTTCCATGTTCGTTACCGATTGAAACACTTCCTGTTTATCTACTTTTTCCACCTAGCCCCACCCCAACTTAATCTGCCGCTCGAATGGACAGCGTTCCGTTCTTCATCAACTCATCCAGCGTATACTCAACAACCCGGCCGTGTTCCGGCAGTTCGATTTGCAGCACCCGCTCTAGAATGTTCAAACCGACCACTTTGCCAAACCCGTACGGTGTCTCGACGTATTCCCCTAAATCCGGGAGCTGTTCTTTCGCCGTTTCATACTCTTCGCTCTCGTATTTCAAACAACACATCAACCGTCCGCACAATCCGGAAATTTTCGTCGGATTGAGCGACAAGTTTTGGTCTTTGGCCATTTTGATCGACACCGGCTCAAAATCGCCAAGAAATGTCGAGCAGCAAAGCATGCGGCCGCACGGTCCGATGCCGCCGAGCATTTTCGCTTCATCGCGCACCCCGATTTGCCGCAATTCGATGCGCGTGCGGAAAATCGATGCCAAATCTTTCACCAGCTCGCGAAAATCAACCCGTCCGTCTGCTGTGAAGTAGAAAATCACTTTATTGCGGTCAAACGTGTATTCCACATCGACAAGCTTCATTTCCAGCCCATGCTCTTCCACTTTGCGCAAGCAAATATCATACGCTTGCCGCGCCGCCTTTTTATTTTCTTCCACGATCCATTTGTCTTTTTCATTCGCGACACGAATCACCTTTTTAAGCGGCAGCACAATATCGTTTTCATCGACTTGTTTATTGGCGATAACGACTTTGCCATACTCAATCCCGCGAGCCGTTTCAACAATGACAAATTCGCCGACGGGAATGACAAAATCGCCTGGATCAAAATAATAAATTTTCCCCGCTTTTTTAAAACGGATGCCGACGACTGTATACAACCGTTCTCCCTCCTTTACCGCTTTAATTGAAGAGCGAGCTGCTCGACAAGCAGCACCGTGCTCATATTCGTTGTATGGAAACGCGCCTTCGCTTGCAAAATGGCTTCCATGCCGTCCAAAATCCGACGCTGCGGGCAAGTGAGCGCCCATTGCTGCAAACGTTCAAGTTGGTCGCTGTATAACAAGCCGTCCGTCTGTCCGGCCTGGATATGCAACAAATCGCGATACAGATAGAAAAGCAACTGAAGTCCCAAGTCAAGCTGATGTTTTTCGGAAAAATGCGGAATCCAGCGGTCATTCACAAAAAACAGCAGCTGTAGCTCCGGTTTGCTGAGCATCTCGTATAATTGTAGCACTACTGTTCGAGCCTCGGCAAACCAACGATCTTGGCTGAGCGCCAACGCCTCGTCATCGCTGTTTGTCAAATGGGCAGCAAGCAATGCCAACGGCAACGGCACCCCCTCGCCGACAAGCTGATCGGCGAGTTCCGATGGCGGCAACGGCCGAAACGAAAACACTTGGCAACGGGAAATCACCGTTTCCAGCAGGCGGTGATATTGTTCGGTCAGCAACACCGCCACCGTTCCCGGATGCGGTTCCTCCAAAAACTTTAGCAGGCTGTTGGCGGCGCTTGTCGTCATTTGTTCAGCGTGCTCCACAATGTACATTTTTTTATCCGACTCGACCGCCGTTTTTGTAAACTCTCGCTGCAGCCATTCAATTTGCTCTTTTTTGATCGTTTCCCCATCCGGACTGATCACCCGCACATCCGGATGATTGCCTGAATCGATGCGACGGCAGTTGCGGCATTGAAAACATGGAAAGACGCCAGACGGGGACAGGCAAAACAAACTTTTGGCCAGCAGGAGGCTCGCCGCTTTTTTTCCTGTCCCTCGCCGCCCTTCAAACAGATAGGCATGGGAAATCCGTCCCTTTTCAAGCCCACTTTGCAGCATTTTCGCCACGACCGGCTGCCGCTTCGCTAACTGTTCCCACCGCATCGTCATCACTCTTTTCCCCTTTTTCACTTTCTATTCTATCATGTCCGCTCATCATCATCACGGCCGGATTCATGGAAATCACGCTTTCATCTTCCTTTCAGGCGAGCGAGCACCACTGCTGCCGTTTCAGCGAAAACATCATCAAGCGAGCGGCTCGCATCAATAACAACAATCCGATCGGCAAATCGCTCAACCAACCGCCGATACCCTTCCCTTACTTTATCATGGAAAGACAACGCCTCAAGATCAAGCCGATTGACCTCTCTCGCATTGTGTCGAATTCGCTCGAGTCCAATGCGCGGATCAAGATCAAAGTAAATCGTCAAGTCCGGCATATGCCCGTCAATGGCAAACTCGTTGATTTTCCATACTTCTTCGATGCCAAGACCGCGGGCAAATCCTTGGTAAGCAAGAGAGCTGTCAACGAACCGGTCGCAAAGAACGATGCACCCGGCTTCAAGCGCCGGAACAATCCTTTCCAGCAAGTGCTGCCTTCTCGCTGCTGCATACAACAGTGCCTCCGTGCGCCCATCCATTTCCGTGTACTCGCGGTTTAAAATGAGCGAACGAATCGCCTCAGCGATGCGGACCCCTCCAGGCTCTCTCGTTGTTAAGACGGCCCTGCCCTGCTCCCGCAAAAACCGTTCGAGTTTGCTGATTATCGTCGTTTTCCCGGCCCCCTCCGGCCCTTCAAACGAAAAAAAGCATCCGTTCATCGTCGTCGCCTCCTTTCTACCCTTCCCATTCGTATACAACGAGCTTCCCTTCCCGGAGCTGGCTTCCTCCTTGCCAATGCGCTCGATGGCGGAGAAGTTCACGAATTCGCGCAATATGGATCGAACCGACCCGCTCCCCAATCCAAACGAGCGGCACCCCCGGAGGGTATGGGATTACCGTTTCCGCCGCCACACGCCCTTCCGCTTCCTCTAAAGACACCGCCTTTTTCCGTGCATGACGCAATTTCTCGTACGAAACGACACTTGACAATGGCGAATCGGACAACATGAACGAACCAAACGTCGGCTCCTCGCCTGTAGGCAATTGCCGCCATGCCCGCTTCATTCGTTCTGCTGCTTCACGAAGACGCCCTGTCGCCGCCAACGGACAAACAAGCAACACATTGAACGGATCAGCCAGCTCGGCAAACACTCCTTGACGCTCGAGCTGTTGCTGCAGTTCATACCCTGTCAACCGACAGCGCGTCTGCACCGTCACCTTTAACAAATCGGTCTGCACGCCAGACTGCTGCGATGACACCACGGCCACTCCATCGATGTCATCTATGACAGCCTTCAATTCTTCCACTTCAGCAACGATCGCCGCCACATCGTCTTTCGTAAGTTCCGCCACATAGTTTCGCGCTAAGTCAAGCGACGCCATAATCGGATAGGACGGGCTGCTTGACTGAAACAGTTGCAAAAAATATTTCAACCGCTCGATATCAACCTGTTCACTGTTCACGTGCAAAAAAGCCCCCATCGTCATGGCGGGCAGCGTTTTGTGCGCCGATTGTACGACGATATCAGCGCCGCATGCCAACGCTGGTTTAGGAAACGGGCAACCGGCGACAAAGTGGGCGCCATGAGCCTCATCCACCAGTACAGGAATGCCCCGTTCATGAGCCAAACGGACAATCTCTGTCAAATCAACGGCCATTCCATAGTAATTCGGGTTGGTCAGCACAATGGCAACCGCATCGCTATGCAACGCCAACGCTTCTTTGATGCGATCGGTGCGAACGTGGGAGGCGACACGCACATGGGTGTCAACTTCCGGTGAAAGAAGAACTGGAGTCGCTCCCATCAGTTGCAGCGCATGCATAATCGACTTATGGCAGTTGCGTTGCACAATCACTTTCTGTCCCTTTTCCCGACATACAGCGGCGATCATAGCCAAATTTCCTGCCGTTGATCCGTTCACAAGAAAAAACGTCTCCCGGGCGCCATACAGCTCAGCTGCTAACGCCTGCGCCTCGGCAATGACCGACTCCGGATGATGCAAATCATCAAGTCCAGCAATCTCCGTAGCATCCAATGCCAATAACGGCAGAAACATAGTCTTCGCTTTTTTTGAGAACACCGTCCCATATTTATGGCCCGGCACATGGAAGGAAACCGGACGCTGTGTCCAATGATGCATGAGGGCATCATATAAAGGCGTTCGTGACTGATCCATCATCAACCTCTTCCTTTTCATCTAAAAACATGAAATGCATCATCTTTCCCGTCCCCCGCTTTGATCAACAGGGACACTTCTTAGAAGAAAACAAGAGCGGCCGTACTTTTCTCAAAAAACGTTCGCGACCACGTTTTGTTCTCTATGCTAGCTGAAAATGACCGACCAAGGCACCGTTTTCTCAAGAAGAAACCGTTCTCGCCAAAGAGGAACGAGGGTGAATACTAAGAATAATAGTAACAAGTCTAGTACGCCCATACAAGAAAAATAGGCCTGATACACAAAACAGGCCCTTGTTATGAATAAATTTTCGATATGAACATTTTTCGCAGCTGCTGCACATAAAATGAATAATTCGGATCATCGGGATCCGTCTGTACGATCGCCTTGTTGCAATCTAGACAAAGAAAATGGCCGAAAAGAAAAATGCCTTCCTTTTTTTCCTGTTCACATACAAGGCAAACCGCCTCACGCTGATTTCCGCCTGCCGCCGACGCTCTCACACTCTCCACCTCCCATCCTCTATGTTTCCCCCATTTCTACCGTTCTATACTGCTAGCAGTTGAAAATAGTAGTTGAAAAGATACGTTACCTTGATTTCTCACGTTCCTGTAAAAACAAAAGCAGCTCATTGCTTATTGTGTGCAATGAGCTGCCTTCAATTGCCTAGCAGCGACCTACTCTTGCAGGGGCGCTGGCCCCAACTACCATCGGCGCTGGAGGGCTTAACTTCCGTGTTCGGGATGGGAACGGGTGTTTCCCCTCCGCTATCACCACTAGGCAAGCGATTCCGTTTTTCATCAATCATTATACCAGAAAATCAATTCCTGTCAAGAAGGAACTCATTCCTTCAAAACTAGATAACCGTCGGAAGAAGCCGCGTATCACACTGTCTAGCTCCGGCCGCCATCGGCTCGCGACGCTTCGGTCCTGCTATGGCGGCATAGCCTCCTCGCAGGCCCTCCAGCGCGTTTCGCCGATCGGCGGGGGTCCTCCACTTTTCTAGGTTAAGCCCTCGATCGATTAGTATCCGTCAGCTCCACGTGTCGCCACGCTTCCACCTCGGACCTATCGACCTCGTCATCTTCGAGGGATCTTACTCGCCTAACGCGATGGGAAATCTCATCTTGAGGGGGGCTTCACGCTTAGATGCTTTCAGCGCTTATCCCGTCCGCACATAGCTACCCAGCGGTGCCCCTGGCGGGACAACTGGTACACCAGCGGTGCGTCCATCCCGGTCCTCTCGTACTAAGGACAGCTCCTCGCAAATTTCCTACGCCCGCGACGGATAGGGACCGAACTGTCTCACGACGTTCTGAACCCAGCTCGCGTACCGCTTTAATGGGCGAACAGCCCAACCCTTGGGACCGACTACAGCCCCAGGATGCGATGAGCCGACATCGAGGTGCCAAACCTCCCCGTCGATGTGGACTCTTGGGGGAGATCAGCCTGTTATCCCCGGGGTAGCTTTTATCCGTTGAGCGATGGCCCTTCCATGCGGAACCACCGGATCACTAAGCCCGACTTTCGTCCCTGCTCGACCTGTCCGTCTCGCAGTCAAGCTCCCTTGTGCCTTTGCACTCTCCGAATGATTTCCAACCATTCTGAGGGAACCTTTGGGCGCCTCCGTTACCTTTTGGGAGGCGACCGCCCCAGTCAAACTGCCCACCTGACACTGTCTCCCACCCCGCTAAGGGGTGCGGGTTAGAATTTCAATACCGCCAGGGTGGTATCCCACCGTCGCCTCCACCGAAGCTGGCGCTCCGGCTTCTTAGGCTCCCACCTATCCTGTACAAGCGATACCAAAATTCCATATCAGGCTGCAGTAAAGCTCCACGGGGTCTTTCCGTCCTGTCGCGGGGAACCTGCATCTTCACAGGTAGTATAATTTCACCGGGTCTCTCGTTGAGACAGCGCCCAAGTCGTTACACCTTTCGTGCGGGTCGGAACTTACCCGACAAGGAATTTCGCTACCTTAGGACCGTTATAGTTACGGCCGCCGTTTACTGGGGCTTCGGTTCGCACCTTCGCTTCCGCTCAGCGCTCCCCTTAACCTTCCAGCACCGGGCAGGTGTCAGCCCCTATACGTCGCCTTTCGGCTTCGCAGAGACCTGTGTTTTTGATAAACAGTCGCTTGGGCCTTTTCACTGCGGCTCTTCCAGGCTCTTCACCCGAAAGAGCACCCCTTCTCCCGAAGTTACGGGGTCATTTTGCCGAGTTCCTTAACGAGAGTTCTCCCGCGCGCCTTAGGATTCTCTCCTCGCCTACCTGTGTCGGTTTGCGGTACGGGCACCTCTTCCCTCGCTAGAGGCTTTTCTTGGCAGTGTGAAATCGGGGACTTCCGGATGACTCCGTCGCCATCACAGCTTGGCCTTCCGGCCAGCGGATTTGCCTACTGGCCAGCCTCACTGCTTGGACAGGCTCTTCCAGCCGCCTGCTCGCCCTATCCTCCTGCGTCCCCCCATCGCTCCAACGGGAAGGAGGTGGTACAGGAATCTCCACCTGTTGCCCATCACCTACGCCTTTCGGCCTCGGCTTAGGTCCCGACTAACCCTGAGCGGACGAACCTTCCTCAGGAACCCTTAGGCTTTCGGCGCAGAGGATTCTCACCTCTGTTTTCGCTACTCATACCGGCATTCTCACTTCTAAGCGCTCCACCAGTCCTTCCGGTCTGGCTTCTCTGCCCTTAGAACGCTCCCCTACCGATGACCAACGGTCATCCCGCAGCTTCGGCGGCACGTTTAGCCCCGGTACATTTTCGGCGCAGAGTCACTCGACCAGTGAGCTATTACGCACTCTTTAAATGGTGGCTGCTTCTAAGCCAACATCCTGGTTGTCTTCGCAACTCCACATCCTTTTCCACTGAACGTGCACTTGGGGGCCTTAGCTGGCGATCTGGGCTGTTTCCCTCTCGACCACGGATCTTATCACTCGCAGTCTGACTCCCGGGCATAAGTCGTTGGCATTCGGAGTTTGACTGGGTTCGGTAACCCGATGAGGGCCCCTAGCCCAATCAGTGCTCTACCTCCAAGACTCTTACACCCGAGGCTAGCCCGAAAGCTATTTCGGGGAGAACCAGCTATCTCCAAGTTCGATTGGCATTTCACCCCTACCCACACCTCATCCCCGCACTTTTCAACGTGCGTGGGTTCGGGCCTCCAGCCGGTGTTACCCGGCCTTCACCCTGGACATGGGTAGATCACCTGGTTTCGGGTCGACGACGACGTACTTCACGCCCTGTTCAGACTCGCTTTCGCTGCGGCTCCGCCTTCCCGGCTTAACCTCGCACGCCATCGTCACTCGCCGGTTCATTCTACAAAAGGCACGCCATCACCCATGAACGGGCTCTGACTACTTGTAGGCACACGGTTTCAGGTTCTCTTTCACTCCCCTTCCGGGGTGCTTTTCACCTTTCCCTCACGGTACTGGTTCGCTATCGGTCACTAGGGAGTATTTAGCCTTGGGAGATGGTCCTCCCTGCTTCCGACGGGATTTCCCGTGTCCCGCCGTACTCAGGAGCCGCTCGGGAGGGAACGAAGTTTCGACTACAGGGCTCTCACCTTCTCTGGCCGGCCGTTCCAGACCGGTTCGTCTACCCCGTTCCTTTCTCACTCCCACAGTGAGCGGTCCTACAACCCCAAGAGGCACGCCTCTTGGTTTGGGCTGTTCCCGTTTCGCTCGCCGCTACTCAGGGAATCGCGTTTGCTTTCTTCTCCTCCGGGTACTAAGATGTTTCAGTTCCCCGGGTGTGCCCTCCATGCCCTATGGATTCAGGCATGGATCCTGCCCCATTACGGACAGGGGGTTCCCCCATTCGGACATCTCCGGATCGACGCTTGCTTACAGCTCCCCGGAGCGTTTCGGCGTTTGCCCCGTCCTTCATCGGCTCCTAGTGCCAAGGCATCCACCGTGCGCCCTTTCTAGCTTAACCTACAGCGTCTCGGCTTCTTCCTTTGCGTTTCCGGTTATCTAGTTTTCAAGGAACGATGGAAATGGTGGAGCCTATCGGGATCGAACCGATGACCTCCTGCGTGCAAAGCAGGCGCTCTCCCAGCTGAGCTAAGGCCCCTTCATCGAGATGGGCCTAAGTGGACTTGAACCACCGACCTCACGCTTATCAGGCGTGCGCTCTGACCAGCTGAGCTATAGGCCCATAACCAATATCGTTGTGTCGAGGAATCATGCTCCCTCAAAACTAAACAAAACCACAAGCGCCTCTGTGTGAACGATCCATCGTTGTCTTGCTTCCGCTTTTCGTATTGGCTAGCTCCGGCCGCCATCGACTCGCGACGCTTCGGTCCTGCGGCGGCAGCAATAGCCTCCTCGCAGGCCCTCCAGCGCGTTTTGCCGATAGGCGGGCGACCTTCGCTTTTCCCCTTAGAAAGGAGGTGATCCAGCCGCACCTTCCGGTACGGCTACCTTGTTACGACTTCACCCCAATCACTTGCCCCACCTTCGGCGGCTGGCTCCCGTCAGGGTTACCGCACCGACTTCGGGTGTTGCAAGCTCTCGTGGTGTGACGGGCGGTGTGTACAAGGCCCGGGAACGTATTCACCGCGGCATGCTGATCCGCGATTACTAGCGATTCCGGCTTCATGCAGGCGAGTTGCAGCCTGCAATCCGAACTGAGAGCGGCTTTTTGGGATTCGCTCCCCCTCGCGGGTTCGCTGCCCTTTGTACCGCCCATTGTAGCACGTGTGTAGCCCAGGTCATAAGGGGCATGATGATTTGACGTCATCCCCACCTTCCTCCGACTTGTCGCCGGCAGTCCCTCTAGAGTGCCCAACTGAATGCTGGCAACGAGAGGCGAGGGTTGCGCTCGTTGCGGGACTTAACCCAACATCTCACGACACGAGCTGACGACAACCATGCACCACCTGTCACCCTGTCCCCCCGAAGGGGGAACGCCCAATCTCTTGGGTGGTCAGGGGATGTCAAGACCTGGTAAGGTTCTTCGCGTTGCTTCGAATTAAACCACATGCTCCACCGCTTGTGCGGGCCCCCGTCAATTCCTTTGAGTTTCAGCCTTGCGGCCGTACTCCCCAGGCGGAGTGCTTATCGCGTTAGCTGCAGCACTAAAGGGTGTGACCCCTCTAACACTTAGCACTCATCGTTTACGGCGTGGACTACCAGGGTATCTAATCCTGTTTGCTCCCCACGCTTTCGCGCCTCAGCGTCAGTTACAGGCCAGAGAGCCGCCTTCGCCACTGGTGTTCCTCCACATCTCTACGCATTTCACCGCTACACGTGGAATTCCGCTCCCCTCTCCTGCACTCAAGCTCCCCAGTTTCCAATGACCCTCCACGGTTGAGCCGTGGGCTTTCACATCAGACTTAAGGAGCCGCCTGCGCGCGCTTTACGCCCAATAATTCCGGACAACGCTCGCCCCCTACGTATTACCGCGGCTGCTGGCACGTAGTTAGCCGGGGCTTTCTCGTGAGGTACCGTCACCGCGCCGCCTTGTTCAAACGGCGCTCCTTCGTCCCTCACAACAGAGCTTTACGACCCGAAGGCCTTCTTCGCTCACGCGGCGTCGCTCCGTCAGGCTTTCGCCCATTGCGGAAGATTCCCTACTGCTGCCTCCCGTAGGAGTCTGGGCCGTGTCTCAGTCCCAGTGTGGCCGGTCACCCTCTCAGGCCGGCTACGCATCGTCGCCTTGGTGAGCCGTTACCTCACCAACTAGCTAATGCGCCGCGGGCCCATCCGCAAGTGACAGCCAAAGGCCGCCTTTCAACCAAAGACCATGCGGTCTTCGGTGTTATCCGGTATTAGCTCCGGTTTCCCGGAGTTATCCCGGTCTTGCGGGCAGGTTGCCCACGTGTTACTCACCCGTCCGCCGCTGACCAAATAAGAGCAAGCTCTCATTCGGTCCGCTCGACTTGCATGTATTAGGCACGCCGCCAGCGTTCGTCCTGAGCCAGGATCAAACTCTCCAAAAGAAAGTGGATTGGCTTTGTAAGCTTCGGCGCCGACACCAAACGTGTCAAGCAGCCTCCGCTTTTCGGATTGTCTAGCTCCAGCGCCTGGCTCTCTTCTGCCAAATAACCTCCCCCCTCGGGGTGCAAGCACCCCTCTGGGTGAAGAACATTTGGCTTCGAGAGCCGATCACGGCGCTTCCGCTTTTCGGATTGGCGCTTGGGTTTTGTTTAGTTTTCAAGGAGCATGAGCGATATCATCTCGCACACTTTTATTATTATAGACATCCATCAAGTCATTGTCAAGATGTTTTTTGTCGACAGCGACGTTATTTAATATACCTAACAATGATCAAAAAGTCAATGGTTTTTTATAAAAAAAATGACGTCCCTAAAAAAGTAAGGAGACGTCTCTTTCTCTCCATCACAAAACGATTCGTGTTCCATCGTTTCTTTATATTGGATTTTGCCCTTTCGCTACAAGAATGGCCTTTCTCCTACAAAATATACTGATCAATGACAATCAACGCTGCTGCTCCGGGAAGACCGAGAAACCCGCAAATGAGTGAAGTGATGAAATTGATCGGTATATGAACGCTGAACTGTCCGCCGATGGCGTTGATGACAAACAATGCAAGCGCGCCGACGAGCAGCCGAACGGCAGCGTAACCGATCAAGCGGAGCGCTTTAAGGCGGGCGCCAACAATCAGCAGCATTGTGATGAATACCAATAACAAAGGAATCACAACATTTGGCTCCAAAGACTCAACCCCCTTTTTTCTACGCTTGTACTACAAACGTATGAACAGCGGGGGAAAAAAGAACAAAAAATATAGCGAAGGGCACATTCTTTTCATCAGAAGGAAGGTTTGAGAAACACTGTTGGAGAGCGGTATTTCTCCTTCAATCACCGGCCTTCCATGGTTTCAGGCGTTTCTAACCCCTCGGCTGCATTTCAGCCCTAGTAGTGGGCGCTCAAAGCCGTCTAACCGGAAGAAACGATCACCAACGATTTCCACACCGACATCACCGGCTTCTCCTATGCTCAGCGACGAACCGCTCCGCGCATAGGATGGAACCGATGGACGTTTGTCACGCGGCGGTGCTTTGCCTCGCGGAGAAGAAACAAATATTTGGCCTCGGCGAGTTGCAGCGCGCTCCACACTTCTGGTGACGGGTCGACACTTTTTTCGATGAGCTGCTTTTGCTCGAGCCATTCGTCTCTTGCCTTTTGCAGTTCAGCTAGCAGCTTTTCATCAAACTGTCTCTTTAGTTTCCCCTTTCGCCGCCAAAGCAAATCGATCCCCACCTTTTTTTCTCTATAGTTCGCGACGCCCTTCCAACGCCTTTGACAGTGTCACTTCATCCGCATATTCCAAATCACCGCCAACAGGCAAGCCATGAGCGATGCGAGTCACTTTAATCCCCGTTGGCTTCAACAGGCGCGAGATATACATCGCCGTTGCTTCTCCCTCAATGTTTGGGTCGGTTGCCAAAATGACTTCTTGAATCGTTTCGTCCTGCAACCGCGCCAATAGTTCGGCGATTTTAATATCTTCCGGACCAATGCCTTCCATTGGGGAGATTGCGCCGTGCAAGACGTGATATAAGCCGTTGTATTCTTTCATTCTCTCCATGGCGATGACGTCTTTCGGATCCTGTACGACACAAATCGTTGTTCGATCCCGACGCTCATCTTTGCAAATGTAGCAAGGATCGCGATCGGTGATATGCCCACAAACCGTGCAGTAACGAATCTGTCTCTTGACGTCAACAAGCGCTTTGGCAAATTCAAGCACGGTATCCTCTTTCATGGCTAACACATGAAAAGCTAGGCGGGCAGCCGTTTTTGGGCCGATCCCGGGCAGTTTCATAAAGCTATCAATCAGTTTGGATAGCGGTTCTGGATAATGCATCGTATCCCCCTAGAACAATCCTGGAATGTTAAGCCCTTTTGTAAACTGCCCCATCATATCATTGGCCAGTTCATCCGCTTTTTTGAGGGCGTCGTTTGTCGCTGCTAAAACCAAATCTTGCAGCATTTCAATGTCATCCGGATCGACCACTTCTTCTTTAATGTTTACCTGTAAAATTTGTTTATGGCCGTTGGCGATCACGGTTACCATGCCGCCCCCGGCTGTGCCTTCCACTGTTTTTTCCGCCAGTTCTTCCTGCGCCTTTTGCATTTCTTTTTGCATTTTTTGCATTTGCTTTAACATTTTTTGCATATTGCCCATTCCGCCACGCATCATTTTCACATCCTCCTTTGGTCGGTTATTCTTTCATTTCGATCAATTCCTCGCCAAACAGCCGCTTTGCCTCAGCGATCAACGGCTCCTCCTCGCTTTTTTCCGCTTTGGCTTCTTTGTTGCGGATAAACTCTTCCCTTATTTTTCCCCATTCCTCTTCCGGGATAGCGATCATTTCAAAGCGCCGATGAGTCAGTTCAAACAAAATGGCTTCAACGTTTTCTTTGACCGAGCTTGCTGGATCGGTTGCCATTTTGCAATGGATTTCATATTTAAATTTTAACACAAATGCCGAGGCATTTGCCGCAACAGGCTCGCTTTCTTGCAGGAGCGCGGCATGCGATACTTTGTGCTGCCGCTTTAACGTATCAAGCACATCCGCCCAGCGGCCTTTCACCAGTGCCAAATCTTCGTGCGTCGCTTGCTTCAACAGCTCATAAATGCGGCCGACTGGCGCTTTATATCCCCCTGCTTTCACCGCTTTCACCGGTTTTTTCGTTGAGGCGGGAGCGGATGAAGAAACGGACGATTGTTCCTTTAGACGGCGCAATTCTGCTTCTAGCATGTCCAGTCGCTTCATCAACGGTTCAAGTTCGGAAACAGAGAGCGCCGAAGCGGCGGATGGCGAATGACAAAGCTTCACAAGCGCCACTTCCAGCAAAAGGCGCGGGTGGTTCGTCCATTTCATCTCTTGCTGGCTTTTGTTCAGCAATTCAATAGCCCCGTACACATCGTGGAGCGAAATCGTCTCAGCAAGGGAGACGAACGTTTCATCAACAATGGCAATTTGAATGGCGTCTTCGACATGAGGGGCGGTTTTATAGAAAAGCAAGTCACGATAGTACAAAATCAAGTCTTCCACCAAACGATTCGGGTCTTTTCCTTGCTCCATCATCGCCTCAAACTGTTGCAACACTGCGGCCGTGTCTTTCCGGTGAATCGCTTCAATCAAACCGGCCAACACTGCAAATGATGCCGCCCCGGTCATCATCAACACATCGTCAAGCTCGATCGTTCCATCGCTAAACGAGATGGCCTGATCGAGCAAACTGAGAGCATCACGCATTCCGCCATCGGCAGCACGCGCGATAGCGGACAGTGCCTCATCAGATGCCTGCACCCCCTGGGCATTGGCTACGTATTTCAGACGCGACACGAGACCCGATAGCGGGATGCGGCGAAAATCAAACCGTTGGCAGCGGGAAATAATCGTCGCCGGAATTTTGTGCGGTTCAGTGGTAGCCAAAATAAAAATGACGTGTTTCGGCGGCTCTTCCAACGTTTTCAGCAAGGCGTTAAACGCGCCAATTGATAGCATGTGCACTTCATCGATAATGTACACTTTGTAGCGGACCGAGGTCGGAGCGAATTTGACCTTTTCGCGAATGTCGCGGATTTCATCGACACGGTTGTTGGAGGCGGCGTCAATTTCCAACACATCCGGAATCGTTCCGTCTGTGATGCCGAGGCAAGCAGGGCATTCGTTGCATGGTTCGGCCGCCGGAGCCCGTTCGCAGTTGACCGCCTTGGCAAAAATTTTCGCCGCGCTCGTTTTTCCCGTCCCGCGCGGACCGGAAAATAGGTAAGCGTGCGATATTTTATGGTGAAGCAGGGCGCTTTGCAACGTCTTAGTCACGTGCTCCTGGCCAACCATGTCAGCGAAGCGCTGCGGCCGGAAAACACGGTATAACGCTTGATATGCCACGGAAAACGGCCCTCCTCTTCCTCTCATCTTATTTATTATATAACTTCTCGTTTCGATTTGAAATAACAAAAAACCCACTCGTTATGAGTGGGTTTTTTCTTCTATGTAAGGCCGTGCACCTTCTGTCGATTAGCTGCCCCGAGCGTTGCTCAAGCAGTTAGCTCAGCCCAGGCACCCCTGCGGCACATGGGAGCATCCGCTTACTGCTGCTTCCTTCCGGACCTGACAGGGTTCACGGAATCCCATTGCGCAGGACCCAGACGTCAACACCACTTGCTTGAGACAGACCTCACAACAGACTAACCTCGAGAAGGAATTCAGCCTCGCTAGAGCGGATTGCGAGTACAGGGCACCGCTACCTCCCCGCTTAGCACGGCACTATCAGTATAGCTCGTTTGCAGAAAAAAAGCAATGTCACCGAACCGATTTTTCATTGGAACTCCCGCCAACATTTCTCTTCTGTTCCCGCAGCCGGCGGAAAAAATCGCTTAACAGCAAGCCGCACTCGCTTGCCAACACACCGCTCGTCACGCTAGCTTGATGATTGAACCGGCTCTCTTGCAGCAAGTTCATCAACGTCCCGGCGCAGCCTCCTTTTGGGTCGCTGGCGCCAAACACCACCCGCTCAATGCGGGAAAGAACGATCGCTCCCGCACACATGGCGCATGGCTCAAGCGTCACATACAACGTCGCCCGCTCAAGCCGCCATGAACCGATCGCCTGGCACGCTTCATCAATCGCTAAAATTTCCGCATGGGCAATGGCGCGCTGCTCCGTTTCCCGCAAATTATGGGCGCGGGCGATGATGCGGCCGTCTTGGACGATGATGGCGCCGATCGGCACTTCACCGATTTGCTCGGCTTTTTTTGCCTCTTCAATCGCCAACCTCATGTAATACTCATCGTGGTTCATCGTATACCCCTTTGCGCAAACGGTCATTTCTCTTGCCTTTCCATCATAAAATATGGAGAATAAAGACGCAACTAGGAGGGCCAGTATGCAAATCCATGTCATACAGAGCGGACAAACGTTGAGCGGGATTGCCGAGGCATACGGAACGACCGTCGAGGAAATTGTCCGGGCCAACAAGCTCCCAAACCCTGATAAACTCGTTGTCGGCCAGACGCTGGTGATCCCGATCGTTGGCCGTTTTTATTGGGTGCAGCGCGGCGACAGTTTATGGTCGATTGCACGCCGATTCTCGATTCCGATGCAGCGGCTTGCAGAGGTGAACCGCCTCTCGTTAAATGCCCCGCTGCGGGTCGGTCAGCGGTTGTACATCCCTCCCGGCGCCAAGCGGAGAGCGGAATTTAACGCATACATTGAGCCGCGCGGAGCCACGGTCAGCCCGGCACTGGAAGCGAGCGCCCGCGAGGCCGCCCCGTATTTGACCTATTTAAGCCCCTTTTATTTTTCTATCCGGCGCGACGCAACACTGCAAGAACCGCCGCTTGACGACTTTCCCGCCATCGCCCGCGCCAACCGCGTCACGCTTGTTATGGTGGTTGCCAACATTGAAAACGGACAGTTCAGCGACGAGCTTGGCGCCCTTATTTTAACGAATGAGACGCTACAAAACCGCTTGCTCGACAACATTGTCGCGACCGCCAGACGTTACGGTTTTCGCGACATTCATTTCGATTTTGAATATTTGCGCCCGGAAGACCGCGAGGCATACAACGCCTTTTTGCGCAAGGCAAAACGGCGGTTTGAACGAGAAGGGTGGCTAATGTCGACCGCGTTAGCGCCGAAAACGAGTGCGACTCAGCGCGGGCGCTGGTATGAGGCGCACGATTACCGGGCCCACGGGCAAATCGCCGATTTTGTCGTCATTATGACGTACGAATGGGGGTACAGCGGCGGACCGCCAATGCCCGTTTCGCCAATCGGCCCGGTCCGGCGCGTACTTGAGTATGCCATTTCGGAAATACCGGCAGGGAAAATTTTAATGGGACAAAACTTGTATGGCTATGACTGGACGTTGCCGTACGTACCGGGAGGTCCATACGCCCGAGCGCTTAGTCCGCAGCAAGCCATCGCCCTCGCTGCGAGGTATAACGTCGCCATTGAATACGACATCGAGGCGCAAGCGCCGCACTTTCGCTATCGCGATGAGAACGGCCGCGAACATGAGGTATGGTTTGAAGACGCGCGGTCGATTCAAGCCAAATTCCAGTTAGTCAAAGAACTCGGGCTGCGCGGGGTGAGCTACTGGAAGCTTGGCGTTGATTTCCCGCAAAATGGGTTGTTGATCAATGATCAGTTTATCGTCGGAAAGAGGGGAGGATGACGGATAAAAAAACCCGCCGATTGAAGGCGGGTTTTTTTATGGTCGGAAACGGCGGCTTAGTGGGAAGCCGTTCCGAATAGACAATTCTCCTCTTATGCGCGTCAGTATGGCTCTTCATCGCCGTGGCCGAGAATAGGGGGATTGGCGTCCGCCGTTCCTTTCTTCTCATTGCCAACGTCATTCACTATAACACGACCGTAAGGAAAAGTCAATCAATGGCGAAGAGGAATCACCTCTGTTCCCCGCTTAGCGAATGACATCCCGATTCCCCATGTACGGACGGAGCGCCTCGGGAATTACGACCGAACCGTCTTCCTGCTGATAGTTTTCCAAAATGGCGGCGACAGTGCGCCCGATCGCCAGCCCTGAGCCGTTTAGCGTATGCACATACTCCGGCTTTGCGTTCGGCTCGCGGCGGAAGCGGATATTGGCGCGGCGCGCTTGGAACGCCTCGAAGTTGCTGCACGACGAAATTTCCCGGTACGTCCCATAGCTTGGCAGCCACACCTCGATGTCATACGTTTTCGCGGCGGAAAATCCAAGATCCCCTGTACACAAGGCGACGACACGATACGGAAGCCCGAGCCGCTGCAAGATCGTTTCCGCTTGGCGCGTCAATGTTTCGAGCTCCGCATATGAATCCTCCGGCTTGACGAACTTGACGAGCTCGACTTTATTGAATTGGTGCTGGCGGATGAGTCCTCTCGTGTCGCGGCCAGCCGAGCCAGCTTCGGCGCGGAAGCACGCGCTGTAAGCCGCATAGTAAAGCGGCAAATCGTCAGCCGCTAAAATTTCATCGCGATGCAAGTTCGTCACCGGCACTTCCGCTGTCGGAATGAGGAAATAATCCTCGCTGTCCAAATGAAACGCATCTTCAGCAAACTTCGGAAGCTGACCGGTTCCGATCATGCTCGCCCGGTTCACTAAATATGGCGGCCACACCTCTTGGTAACCAAACTCATCGAGGTGAATGTCGAGCATAAAGTTGATTAAGGCCCGCTCAAGACGAGCCCCTAGCCCTTTATAAAACACAAACCGGCTTCCTGCCACTTTGGCGGCCCGCTCAAAATCAAGCAAACCGAGCTGGTCAGCAATGTCCCAATGCGGCTTCGGTGCAAACGGAAACGAGCGTGGTTCTCCCCATCGTCTCACTTCGACGTTATCTTCTTCCGATTGGCCGACCGGCACAGACTCATGCGGCACGTTTGGCATCGACAAAAGAAGACCGTCAAGCTCTTCTTCAAGTTGGCGAATTTGCTCGTCCAATTGTTTAATGTGGTCGCCGACTTGACGCATTTCGGCGATCAACGGTTCAGCGTCCTTTTTTTCACGCTTTAAGACAGCGATTTGTTGCGACACATTGTTGCGCTTGCTTTTCAACTCTTCGACTTCCGCGATCAAACGGCGGCGCTCCTTGTCGAGCTGCTCAAACCGGTCGATGTGGGCCAAGTCCCCGCCCCGCTGCATCAGCTTTTCTTTTACCTCTGGAAATTGAGTGCGCAGTAATTTGACATCCAGCATTTGTTTTACCTCCTTACCCACCATTTATTATACATAAAAACGCTCCCGTCCCAAAAAAGGGACGGGAGCCATCCCGCGGTGCCACCCTTATTGAAGGCTCATCATGCCTTCCGCTCATGCCGATAACGGCGGCTGCCGAAAACGCCTACTGACCGCTTAGGTGTTCAGCATTTTGCTCGAGGATGGATTCACAGGCGCCGCCTGCCGATTCGCACCACCCACCGGCTCTCTGAAAGGAGGAATGCCTGCTACTAGTTCCTCTCATCGCGTTCGCATTTATTATACGCTTGATACCTTTTTTGCTTCCTTGACCATATTTAAGAAGTATTGCATGAACCGATGGTCATCGGTCAGTTCGGGGTGGAACGAGCAGCCAAGAAATTGGCCTTGCCGGGCCGCGACAATGCGGTCGTTGTATGTCGCGAGGACATCGACCCCGTCTCCGACCTCGACGATGTGCGGCGCACGGATGAAGACGCCGACGAACCCGTCGCCGACCCCTTGAATCGACAGCTCCGCTTCAAAGCTTTCCCGCTGCCGTCCGAACGAGTTCCGCTCGACCGTAATGTCCATCAACCCTAAGTGCGGCTCGTCGTAACCGACGATTCGTTTCGCCAGCAAAATGAGTCCGGCGCACGTGCCGAACATCGGCTTGCCGGCGGCGGCAAATTGCTTCAGCGGCTCCATGAGTCCGTACCGGTCAATCAGGCGCCGCATCGTCGTGCTTTCGCCACCCGGCAGCACGAGCCCATCGAGTCCAGCGAGCTGCTCCGGTTTTTTCACGATGACCGCCTCGGCGCCGCACGCCTCAATGGCGCGCATATGTTCTTGCACGGCCCCTTGCAGTCCAAGCACTCCAATTTTCATCGTTCCTTAGCTCCTTTGTCCGGCTTACCAACCGCGTTCTTGCATGCGGTGCTCCGGCAACAATGTCGCGACATCGATGCCGCGCATCGCGCCGCCCAACCCTTTGGACAAGTGGGCGATCAGCTCGTAGTCCTCGTAATGAGTCGTCGCTTCAACGATCGCCCGCGCATATTTTTCTGGGTTTTCCGATTTGAAAATGCCTGACCCGACAAAGACGCCGTCTGCGCCTAAGTGCATCATGAGAGCAGCGTCAGCCGGTGTCGCGACACCACCGGCGGCGAAATTGACGACCGGGAGGCGGCCAAGCCGTTTAATTTCACGCAACACTTCGACCGGAGCCCCAAGCTGCTTCGCCTCAGCGACAAGCTCGTCCTCGCTCATGCTGACGACTTTGCGGATTTGCGCGTTGACTTTGCGCATATGGCGCACCGCTTCAACGATGTTGCCTGTCCCCGGCTCCCCTTTCGTCCGCAGCATCGACGCCCCTTCCGCGATGCGGCGGGCGGCCTCACCTAAGTCGCGGCACCCGCATACAAACGGAACCGTAAACTGCCGCTTGTCAATATGAAATTCTTCATCAGCTGGCGTCAACACTTCACTTTCGTCGATGTAGTCAACGCCGAGCGCCTCAAGGACGCGCGCTTCCACATAATGACCGATGCGCACTTTCGCCATCACCGGGATGGAAACGGCGTTCATCACTTCTTCGACCACCGTCGGGTCCGCCATGCGCGCGACGCCGCCGGCAGCGCGAATGTCCGCCGGGACGCGCTCAAGCGCCATGACCGCGACAGCCCCTGCCGCCTCAGCAATTTTCGCTTGTTCCGCATTGACAACGTCCATGATGACGCCGCCTTTTTGCATTTCTGCCATGCCGCGTTTGACGCGGTCTGTGCCTGTCAATGCCAACGTTGATTCCCCCTATTCCTATCCTTATGCTTAGTCATATACGCAAAAGGATGATTCCACTGTTTTATTTTACCTCAATTTTTACAAAAATCACAATGGAAAAAAGCTCCCCAAGCAGGGGAGTCGCTTCACAGCCAGCTTTTCACCGTTTTCGCAGCGCTCGTCCATAAGTCGGCGAACAGGCCGCCGATCGCGCGCATGGAGAGCACAAACCAGTTTGCTTTTTCCACCTCAGCGGTCGTCACAAGCGGAACACGGATGTTTTTCTCCATGTCCGGGCTTAAAAAGGCAAGGGAGTCATCTCCTTTATAGTCGAGCGTCATATACCCGACAGTTTCTCCTTTTTTCAGTGGAGCGAGCAGTTTCCCTTCCTTTGTCATTTTTTTCTTATCGAATACATAGACGGGCTTGTACTGTTTTTCCTCACCGTTTTTGACGAGCAGTGCCAGCTTTTTCGCCGTAGCGACGCGCACTTCTTTTTCTTTCCCTTTGACTACCGGAACTGTGCTTTTTCCTTTCAGTTCATATCCTTTCGGATAAAGTGTTTGAAGCGAATATTGATGGAATCCGTAATCAAACAGTTTGGCCGTCTCTTGAAAGCGCGCCTCTTTTGTCGTTTTTCCACTCGCGTCTTTCGCGTTCATAACAACAGAAATGAGGCGCACCCCGTTCCGCTTTGCCGTTCCGGTAAAGCAGTTGCCGGCAAATTCTGTATAGCCAGTTTTCAGCCCGTCAACCCCTTCGTATCCGTATACAAGGCCAGGAAGCATCCAATTCCAGTTGTCCATTCGAATTTCATCTTCTGTTCCTTCCCGGAATATTTTTCGGGGAATACTCGCTGTTTCCAGCACTTCGGGATGGTCTTTCAACAGCCGGTAGGCAAGCATCGCCATGGACCGTGCGGACATAACATTTTCCTCATCCGTGTTCGTTCCCTCTGGATGGAAGCCCTTTAAGTCTTGATTGCTGAGCCCGGTCGCATTGACGAACTTATAATCTTTGAGCCCAAGCTGCTTCGCTTTTTTGTTCATCATCGTTACAAAATTTTTTTCCGATCCAGCTATGATCTCAGCAATGGCAACCGTTGCGGCATTAGCTGAATAAATCGCCATCGCTTCATACAGTTCCCGCACCGTATATTTGCCGTCCTTGCGCAGCGGGACGTTCGACAAGGCACGGTCTTGGGAAAGCCGATATACATACTCGCTCGGCGTATACGTTTGATCCCATTTGACGCGCTTCGCCTTAATCGCATCAAGAAGCAAATATTCAGTCATCATTTTTGTCATACTGGCAATGCCGAGCACTGTATCAATATTTTTTTCATACAAAATTCTTCCTGTTTGCGCGTCCACTAAAATGGCCGCATCGGCTCGAATGTCAAGCGGCGCGCTTTCCGCTTGCACCGTTCGTTGGAACGGCCAAACGGTCAAACAAAGACAAATCGATAGCAGCCAAAAAAACCAAGTTTGTTTTTTCGTTTTCACGTCGCACCCTCCTTACACAACCGTTATTGTAACATATGGACAGCCAAAAAAATAGACGGAGGACGAATCTCCGTCAAACTTAGGACGATTGGCGCAACTGCGCTTAAAACGCGGAGTAGTTTGGCGCCTCTTTCGTAATTTGTACATCGTGCGGATGACTTTCGCGCAACCCTGCGCCCGTCATGCGGATAAATTGCGTTTTCTCCCGCAACTCATCCAAGTTTCTCGTCCCGCAATAGCCCATACCGGCGCGCAGTCCGCCGACGAGCTGGTAAATCGTATCGGCGAGCGGTCCTTTGTATGGCACGCGCCCCTCAATGCCTTCGGGAACGAACTTTTTCGCATCTTCTTGAAAGTAGCGATCTTTGCTGCCGCGCTCCATCGCCGCGACCGATCCCATGCCCCGATATACTTTAAAGCGGCGGCCTTGATAAATTTCTGTCTCTCCCGGGCTTTCCGAAACGCCGGCGAGCAAGCTTCCAAGCATGACGGCATGCGCTCCAGCTGCGATCGCCTTCACGATGTCACCGGAGTATTTAATCCCGCCATCAGCGATAATGGGAACGCCGTGTTTGCGCGCCTCTGTCGCACAGTCGTAGATCGCCGTAATTTGTGGAACACCGACCCCGGCGACAACCCGCGTCGTACAAATGGATCCCGGTCCAATTCCAACCTTGACAATGTTCGCCCCCGCCTCAATTAAATCGCGCGTCGCCTCAGCTGTCGCGACATTGCCAGCGATAATGTTCAAGTCTGGGTATTGACGACGAATGTTCGCTACCGTCTCAAGAACACCTTTGGAGTGACCGTGCGCTGTGTCGACAACAATGACGTCGACTCCCGCCTCAACAAGCTTTTTGACGCGGATCATTGTGTCGGCTGTCACCCCTACGGCTGCACCGACAACAAGCCGTCCTTTAGCGTCCTTTGCCGAGTTGGGAAACTCGATCACCTTTTCAATATCCTTAATGGTGATGAGCCCCTTCAACACTCCGTTTTCATCGACCAAAGGCAGTTTTTCAACCTTATGTTTTTGCAAAATTTTCTCCGCTTCCTCCAACGTTGTTCCAACCGGAGCAGTGATTAAATGGTCCTTCGTCATTACCTCGGAAATTTTTATCGAGTAATCTTGAATGAAGCGCAAATCGCGGTTCGTAATGATGCCAACAAGCTTTTGTTCGTCGGCATTGTTGACGATCGGCACACCTGAAATCCGGTATTTGCTCATTAAATGTTCCGCGTCATACACCTGATGGTCAGGTGTCAAGAAAAAGGGATCGGTAATAACCCCCCGCTCTGAGCGTTTCACTTTGTCCACTTGTTCGGCTTGCTGCTCAATGGACATATTTTTATGAATAATGCCAAGTCCTCCTTGCCGAGCCATGGCAATGGCCATCTCGGCTTCCGTCACAGTGTCCATGCCGGCACTAATAATGGGGATGTTCAGCTGCAGGGTATCGCTCAATTTTGTCGTCACATCAACGTCGCGCGGCAATACGTCTGATTTGGCTGGGATGAGAAGAACATCGTCAAACGTCAAACCTTCCTTTGCAAATTTCGTTTCCCACATGTTTTCTCCCCCTTGTCCGGAAATATTATTAGTAGCTTAACAACTGGTTAAACTACTGTCAAGGAATCAGGGAAATGTTCAACTTTTCAGTTATTTGTTCATCATCTAGTGACAGGGGGGATAAAATGTTCGGAAATAACAACAAACAACCCCGCCTTTCCGTTTTCCAATCCGCTGACACCGCTCGCCAATTTTTGCAGCAATGCTACAAACAATTGCATCGCGAAGATGCTGTTCAGCGCAGCTATACGAACTGCTACCCGTTTTTATATTATTTGGAGCACGGGCAGAACTTTTATGCTACAGCTCAACAGGCACCGCTGTCAATCAAGCCTGTGTTGTTGTTTTATGGTATGGTGCAGCTTTTAAAAGCATGTCTGCTTACCGTTGATCCCGATTATCCTGAGTCGACGTCAGTCCTCGCCCACGGTGTATCAGCAAGGAAACGGAAAAAGCAAGGTTATGAATTTCTTGATGATGAGGTAAAAGTACAAAAAAACGGTTTATTCACTCATTTTTCTGAAAAAATGTTTCATGTGAAACAGGAAGCCGGGGAGAAGTTTCGGATGGGGGCGTTGTTGCAACGGATCGGCGAATTGCATGACACCTTTTTCCTCTTAAGTGGACGAAAAAAGCAGTTGTCTTTGCCGGTTGTACATACTGTCTCCCCTCCAATGGTAGCCATCCCAAAAGCCATTTTAGACTATTATCACATGCCATTGACTCGCTTCCTTCAATACCTACGGGAAGAGGGGCAAGGAAAGGCGATCACATTTGTCAATGAAGAAGGAGAATGGCTACGTTTTCAACTGACAGCGCCGCTTTCCCCGGTCGGGGAGGGACCATTTTTCTTTCAGCTTGATGGCACCTATCGAATCGCGGTCAAGAAAGAAAAAATTTTTTTGTTACCGGAAATACATGCTCACTATTTATTGTTGTACAATTTGAGCATGATTTCTCGGTATGAAACCGAGTGGTGGTGCGAGCTTCTTCACTCCTATCCAAGCAAAGCGTATATTTTTATTGTCGAATTTCTCACCGTGTCAGCGAAAAAAGTTCCATGGCTCGTGAATGAATACTTGATGCAAAAATGGAACAGCTGCTCAGCCGATGCGTAAATGCCGTTATGATCCAACCCGCAGTAACGGCTGCCACTCTGCGTTGGCTGAGAACAAACTATTTCTTTACAGTACGAAACATAACGGTCAAACCAAACAAAAAATCCCTTGTCGATATGAACATCGACAAGGGATTTTTTGCCTAGCAGCGACCTACTCTTGCAGGGGCGCTGGCCCCAACTACCATCGGCGCTGGAGGGCTTAACTTCCGTGTTCGGGATGGGAACGGGTGTTTCCCCTCCGCTATCACCACTAGGCAAGCGATTCCGTTTTTCATCAATCATTATACCAGAAAATTAATTCCTGTCAAGAAGGAACGCATTCCTTCAAAACTAGATAACCGTCGGAAGAAGCCGCGTATCGTCCGGTCTAGCTCCGGCCGCCATCGGCTCGCGACGCTTCGGTCCTGCTGTGGCGGCATAGCCTCCTCGCAGGCCCTCCAGCGCGTTTCGCCGATCGGCGGGCGGCCTCCGCTTTTCTAGGTTAAGCCCTCGATCGATTAGTATCCGTCAGCTCCACGTGTCGCCACGCTTCCACCTCGGACCTATCGACCTCGTCATCTTCGAGGGATCTTACTCGCCTAACGCGATGGGAAATCTCATCTTGAGGGGGGCTTCACGCTTAGATGCTTTCAGCGCTTATCCCGTCCGCACATAGCTACCCAGCGGTGCCCCTGGCGGGACAACTGGTACACCAGCGGTGCGTCCATCCCGGTCCTCTCGTACTAAGGACAGCTCCTCGCAAATTTCCTACGCCCGCGACGGATAGGGACCGAACTGTCTCACGACGTTCTGAACCCAGCTCGCGTACCGCTTTAATGGGCGAACAGCCCAACCCTTGGGACCGACTACAGCCCCAGGATGCGATGAGCCGACATCGAGGTGCCAAACCTCCCCGTCGATGTGGACTCTTGGGGGAGATCAGCCTGTTATCCCCGGGGTAGCTTTTATCCGTTGAGCGATGGCCCTTCCATGCGGAACCACCGGATCACTAAGCCCGACTTTCGTCCCTGCTCGACCTGTCCGTCTCGCAGTCAAGCTCCCTTGTGCCTTTGCACTCTCCGAATGATTTCCAACCATTCTGAGGGAACCTTTGGGCGCCTCCGTTACCTTTTGGGAGGCGACCGCCCCAGTCAAACTGCCCACCTGACACTGTCTCCCACCCCGCTAAGGGGTGCGGGTTAGAATTTCAATACCGCCAGGGTGGTATCCCACCGGCGCCTCCACCGAAGCTGGCGCTCCGGCTTCTCAGGCTCCCACCTATCCTGTACAAGCGATACCAAAATTCCATATCAGGCTGCAGTAAAGCTCCACGGGGTCTTTCCGTCCTGTCGCGGGGAACCTGCATCTTCACAGGTAGTATAATTTCACCGGGTCTCTCGTTGAGACAGCGCCCAAGTCGTTACACCTTTCGTGCGGGTCGGAACTTACCCGACAAGGAATTTCGCTACCTTAGGACCGTTATAGTTACGGCCGCCGTTTACTGGGGCTTCGGTTCGCACCTTCGCTTCCGCTCAGCGCTCCCCTTAACCTTCCAGCACCGGGCAGGTGTCAGCCCCTATACGTCGCCTTTCGGCTTCGCAGAGACCTGTGTTTTTGATAAACAGTCGCTTGGGCCTTTTCACTGCGGCTCTTCCAGGCTCTTCACCCGAAAGAGCACCCCTTCTCCCGAAGTTACGGGGTCATTTTGCCGAGTTCCTTAACGAGAGTTCTCCCGCGCGCCTGAGGATTCTCTCCTCGCCTACCTGTGTCGGTTTGCGGTACGGGCACCTCTTCCCTCGCTAGAGGCTTTTCTTGGCAGTGTGAAATCGGGGACTTCCGGATGACTCCGTCGCCATCACAGCTTGGCCTTCCGGCCAGCGGATTTGCCTACTGGCCAGCCTCACTGCTTGGACAGGCTCTTCCAGCCGCCTGCTCGCCCTATCCTCCTGCGTCCCCCCATCGCTCCAACGGGAAGGAGGTGGTACAGGAATCTCCACCTGTTGCCCATCACCTACGCCTTTCGGCCTCGGCTTAGGTCCCGACTAACCCTGAGCGGACGAACCTTCCTCAGGAACCCTTAGGCTTTCGGCGCAGAGGATTCTCACCTCTGTTTTCGCTACTCATACCGGCATTCTCACTTCTAAGCGCTCCACCAGTCCTTCCGGTCTGGCTTCTCTGCCCTTAGAACGCTCCCCTACCGATGACCAACGGTCATCCCGCAGCTTCGGCGGCACGTTTAGCCCCGGTACATTTTCGGCGCAGAGTCACTCGACCAGTGAGCTATTACGCACTCTTTAAATGGTGGCTGCTTCTAAGCCAACATCCTGGTTGTCTTCGCAACTCCACATCCTTTTCCACTGAACGTGCACTTGGGGGCCTTAGCTGGCGATCTGGGCTGTTTCCCTCTCGACCACGGATCTTATCACTCGCAGTCTGACTCCCGGGCATAAGTCGTTGGCATTCGGAGTTTGACTGGGTTCGGTAACCCGATGAGGGCCCCTAGCCCAATCAGTGCTCTACCTCCAAGACTCTTACACCCGAGGCTAGCCCGAAAGCTATTTCGGGGAGAACCAGCTATCTCCAAGTTCGATTGGCATTTCACCCCTACCCACACCTCATCCCCGCACTTTTCAACGTGCGTGGGTTCGGGCCTCCAGCCGGTGTTACCCGGCCTTCACCCTGGACATGGGTAGATCACCTGGTTTCGGGTCGACGACGACGTACTTCACGCCCTGTTCAGACTCGCTTTCGCTGCGGCTCCGCCTTCCCGGCTTAACCTCGCACGCCATCGTCACTCGCCGGTTCATTCTACAAAAGGCACGCCATCACCCATGAACGGGCTCTGACTACTTGTAGGCACACGGTTTCAGGTTCTCTTTCACTCCCCTTCCGGGGTGCTTTTCACCTTTCCCTCACGGTACTGGTTCGCTATCGGTCACTAGGGAGTATTTAGCCTTGGGAGATGGTCCTCCCTGCTTCCGACGGGATTTCCCGTGTCCCGCCGTACTCAGGAACCGCTCGGGAGGGAACGAAGTTTCGACTACAGGGCTCTCACCTTCTCTGGCCGGCCGTTCCAGACCGGTTCGTCTACCCCGTTCCTTTCTCACTCCCCTATGAGCGGTCCTACAACCCCAAGAGGCACGCCTCTTGGTTTGGGCTGTTCCCGTTTCGCTCGCCGCTACTCAGGGAATCGCGTTTGCTTTCTTCTCCTCCGGGTACTAAGATGTTTCAGTTCCCCGGGTGTGCCCTCCATGCCCTATGGATTCAGGCATGGATCCTGCCCCATTACGGACAGGGGGTTCCCCCATTCGGACATCTCCGGATCGACGCTTGCTTACAGCTCCCCGGAGCGTTTCGGCGTTTGCCCCGTCCTTCATCGGCTCCTAGTGCCAAGGCATCCACCGTGCGCCCTTTCTAGCTTAACCTACAGCGTCTCGGCTTCTTCCTTTGCGTTTCCGGTTATCTAGTTTTCAAGGAACGATGGAAATGGTGGAGCCTATCGGGATCGAACCGATGACCTCCTGCGTGCAAAGCAGGCGCTCTCCCAGCTGAGCTAAGGCCCCTTCATCGAGATGGGCCTAAGTGGACTTGAACCACCGACCTCACGCTTATCAGGCGTGCGCTCTGACCAGCTGAGCTATAGGCCCATAACCAATATCGTTGTGTCGAGGAATCATGCTCCCTCAAAACTAAACAAAACCACAAGCGCCTCTGTGTGAACGATCCATCGTTGTCTTGCTTCCGCTTTTCGTATTGGCTAGCTCCGTCCACCATCGGCTCGCGACGCTTCGGTCCTGCTGCGGCGGCAATAGCCTCCTCGCAGGCCCTCCAGCGCGTTTTGCCGATAGGCGGGCGACCTTCGCTTTTCCCCTTAGAAAGGAGGTGATCCAGCCGCACCTTCCGGTACGGCTACCTTGTTACGACTTCACCCCAATCACTTGCCCCACCTTCGGCGGCTGGCTCCCGTCAGGGTTACCGCACCGACTTCGGGTGTTGCAAGCTCTCGTGGTGTGACGGGCGGTGTGTACAAGGCCCGGGAACGTATTCACCGCGGCATGCTGATCCGCGATTACTAGCGATTCCGGCTTCATGCAGGCGAGTTGCAGCCTGCAATCCGAACTGAGAGCGGCTTTTTGGGATTCGCTCCCCCTCGCGGGTTCGCTGCCCTTTGTACCGCCCATTGTAGCACGTGTGTAGCCCAGGTCATAAGGGGCATGATGATTTGACGTCATCCCCACCTTCCTCCGACTTGTCGCCGGCAGTCCCTCTAGAGTGCCCAACTGAATGCTGGCAACGAGAGGCGAGGGTTGCGCTCGTTGCGGGACTTAACCCAACATCTCACGACACGAGCTGACGACAACCATGCACCACCTGTCACCCTGTCCCCCCGAAGGGGGAACGCCCAATCTCTTGGGTGGTCAGGGGATGTCAAGACCTGGTAAGGTTCTTCGCGTTGCTTCGAATTAAACCACATGCTCCACCGCTTGTGCGGGCCCCCGTCAATTCCTTTGAGTTTCAGCCTTGCGGCCGTACTCCCCAGGCGGAGTGCTTATCGCGTTAGCTGCAGCACTAAAGGGTGTGACCCCTCTAACACTTAGCACTCATCGTTTACGGCGTGGACTACCAGGGTATCTAATCCTGTTTGCTCCCCACGCTTTCGCGCCTCAGCGTCAGTTACAGGCCAGAGAGCCGCCTTCGCCACTGGTGTTCCTCCACATCTCTACGCATTTCACCGCTACACGTGGAATTCCGCTCCCCTCTCCTGCACTCAAGCTCCCCAGTTTCCAATGACCCTCCACGGTTGAGCCGTGGGCTTTCACATCAGACTTAAGAAGCCGCCTGCGCGCGCTTTACGCCCAATAATTCCGGACAACGCTCGCCCCCTACGTATTACCGCGGCTGCTGGCACGTAGTTAGCCGGGGCTTTCTCGTGAGGTACCGTCACCGCGCCGCCTTGTTCAAACGGCGCTCCTTCGTCCCTCACAACAGAGCTTTACGACCCGAAGGCCTTCTTCGCTCACGCGGCGTCGCTCCGTCAGGCTTTCGCCCATTGCGGAAGATTCCCTACTGCTGCCTCCCGTAGGAGTCTGGGCCGTGTCTCAGTCCCAGTGTGGCCGGTCACCCTCTCAGGCCGGCTACGCATCGTCGCCTTGGTGAGCCGTTACCTCACCAACTAGCTAATGCGCCGCGGGCCCATCCGCAAGTGACAGCCAAAGGCCGCCTTTCAACCAAAGACCATGCGGTCTTCGGTGTTATCCGGTATTAGCTCCGGTTTCCCGGAGTTATCCCGGTCTTGCGGGCAGGTTGCCCACGTGTTACTCACCCGTCCGCCGCTGACCAAATAAGAGCAAGCTCCGATTCGGTCCGCTCGACTTGCATGTATTAGGCACGCCGCCAGCGTTCGTCCTGAGCCAGGATCAAACTCTCCAAAAGAAAGTGGATTGGCTTTGCAAGCTTCGGCACCGACACCAAACGTGTCAAGCGGCCTCCACTTTTCGGATTGTCTAGCTTCGGCCGCTATCGGCTCGCGACGCTTCGGTCCTGCTGCGGCAGCCATAGCCTCCTCGCAGGCCCTCCAGCGCGTTTCGCCGATAGGCAAGCGACCTCCGCTTTTCGTATTGGCGCTTGGGTTTTGTTTAGTTTTCAAGGAGCATGATCACGAATAAAGACAGCTATTAAATAATAACAAAAAAGCGATCAAAAGTCAACGCTTTTTTCTTTTTTATCGTTGCAAGCAAATTTGATTGTATCACGTCTCTTTCATTTTTGCAACAGAATTTTTTGGAATGACGGTTTTTATAGGATCTCATCGATAAATAGATCGCGCCGTTGATTCAATGGAAGCAACTGTCCCGTTTCAATGATTTTGACAATCGGTCGGACAGGATCGTCAGAGCGAGCAGATATTACTTCGGCCCGCTGGCCGTCAGAAAGCCGGACAATCGTGCCCTTTTGCAGCCCAATGAGGCCGTTGATCAACGCGGCGACAGCTTGGGCGTCCAGTTTGCTAGGTTGTTCTCGCCAAATCGTTTCAATCGCCCGAAACGGTGATTGTTTCCGGCGGTATAGCCGTTCTGAAGTCATGGCATGAAATACATCGGCGACAGCCACAATCAGGCTGTACGGATGAATTTTTTCTGCTTGAATGCCAAGCGGGTAACCCCTGCCATCCTTTCGTTCATGATGTTGCAACACCGCGAGTTTGGCTCCATGAGTTAAGGCCGGGATTTTTTGTACCATGCGATAACCGAAAATCGGATGCTGTTTCACCTCGTTAAATTCAGCCTCGGTAAGAGCGGACGATTTCCATAAAACCTGTTTGCTGACTTTCGCCATTCCGCAGTCTGCTAGCGCGCCGGCAAGAGCAACTTGATAGCATTCCCCTTCGCTGTATCCGAGCTCCATTGCCAGCAAACCAGCGATCACTCCTACACTGACAGCGTGATGATAAAGATAATCGTCCTTGGACGCATAATGACGAACTGTGAGCAAATCGTGCTTCGCGTGCGCCATTTGCTCTAAAAGCGGAATGATCAGCTCGCGGATTTCCCTGATTTCAATCGGCAGTCCCGATTGCCATGATTGAAACAGCTGTTTATATCGTTGGACCGCCTGCAAATACGAGGAAATGGGCTGTCGATGAGCCGTCGCCCCGATGACATCTTCTTCAAAAAACGGCTCACCATTGGCGAGAACTGGCTCGATTTCCACCTCGTCAATGAGAAACTTTTCAAGCACGTGCAGCAGCGGCTCCGTGATGATCGTATTTTTCGGGATAATGGGCCGCTTGGTCGGGCCAAGCACATCATCGGCAAGCACGCATCCTTCACGAAGCCGGGAACGGTTTACGCGAACCATCAGTTTGTTCCTCCCTTCTCTTATATCTTTTATCGTAACATGACTTTGGGTGCATGGACAGCGGTTTCGACATAAAAACCGACGCTCCCTGTCCGTTGCAGCAGAGCGTCGTCCCCATTAGGCGAGATGTCCTTCTTCTTTTTCTTCTTCAGGCACTTTCGCCACAGTGGCTACACATTCATGCTCGTCATCGCCAGAAAGGCGGATAAGTTTTACGCCTTGAGCGATTCTCCCTGTGCGGGAAATGTCACTGACCGCCATACGAATGAGCACGCCGCCTGTCGTAATGACCATCAAATCTTCGTTGCCGACGACAGTCGTCACCGCAACAACCGGGCCATTTTTTGGTGTAACATTGCATGTTTTCAATCCTTTGCCACCGCGGCTTTGCACGCGGTATTCCGAAGCCGGAGTGCGCTTGCCGAACCCTTTTTTCGTGACGACAAGCACGTCATGGTGATCTTCCAAAATCTCCATCCCGACTACTTCGTCGTTGTCGTCAAGCGTGATCGCTTTGACTCCAGTCGCGCTGCGTCCCATGGCCCGCACGTCGGTTTCCGGAAAGCGAATGAGCAGACCATTTTTCGTGCCGACAATTACATGCTTTTGACCGTCTGTCAATCGGACCGAAATGAGTTCATCGCCTTCACGCAAATGAATAGCGATCAACCCATTGTTGCGAATATGGGCAAACGCGGAGAGCGAAGAGCGTTTCGCGATCCCCTGTTTCGTTGCAAACACGAGGTAACGTTCGCCGTCAAATTCCTCGATCGGGATCATAGCGTTGATCCATTCACCTTTTTCAAGTTCGAGCAAGTTCACGATCGGAAGCCCTTTGGCGGTTCGTCCGAACTCTGGAATTTCGTAGCCTTTCGCCTGATATACTTTCCCTTTGTTCGTGAAAAATAGGACAGTGTCATGAGTCGATGTGATCAGCAAGTGTTCGACAAAATCATCTTCCGCTGTGTTCATTCCTTGCACACCCCGACCGCCGCGCTTTTGGCTCCGGTACGTCGATAAAGGCAGACGCTTGATGTAGCCTTTATGGGTGAGGGTAATGACGACGCGCTCGTGCGGAATCAAGTCTTCGTCATCAAACTGTTCGACGGCTCCTGCCACGATTTCCGTGCGCCGCTCATCATTAAACCGCTCCTTGATTTCGCTCAATTCGTCACGGATGATTTGCAACACTTTTTCTTCATCGGCGAGCACCGCTTTCAGCTCAGCGATCAAGCGGACAAGCTCTTGATATTCTTGTTCAATTTTTTCCCGCTCGAGGCCGGTCAGCCGCTGCAAACGCATATCCAAAATCGCCTGCGCCTGCCGCTCGCTGAGGGAAAACCGCTCCATCAATCCTTGGCGCGCCGCTTCTGTCGTCTGCGAACGGCGGATGAGATCAATCACTTCATCCAAATGATCGAGAGCCGTGCGCAAACCTTCTAAAATGTGAGCGCGCGCTTCGGCTTTTTGCAGTTCAAATGCCGTCCGTCGGCGAATCACTGTCTTTTGATGGTTTAAATAATGCTCCAAACATTCTTTTAAGTTCAGCACTTTCGGCTCGCCGTTCACCAAAGCGAGCATATTAATCCCAAAGCTCGTTTGCAGCGCGGTATGTTTGTACAAATTGTTCAGCACGACTTTGGCGTTCGCATCGCGCCGCACCTCGATGACAATGCGCATGCCGCTCCGGTCCGATTCATCGCGCAAATCAGTGATCCCGTCGATTTTTTTCTCACGGACAAGTTCGGCGATCCGCTCAATCAGCTTCGCTTTGTTCACTTGGTAAGGAAGTTCGCTCACAATGATCGTTTCTTTGCCGTTCGGCTGCTGTTCAATTTCGGCCTTGGCGCGCAGCGTAATCGAACCGCGGCCGGTTTCATACGCTTTGCGGATGCCGCTGCGGCCGATAATTTGTCCGGCGGTCGGAAAATCGGGGCCCGGGATGTATTTCATCAAGTCGGCAACCGTCATCTCTGGGTTTCGGCTTAGCGCCAGCAACGCATCGATCACTTCACCGAGCTGATGGGGCGGAATGTTCGTCGCCATTCCAACCGCAATGCCCGATGAGCCGTTGACCAATAAATTCGGAAATCGGGACGGCAGCACGACCGGCTCTTTTTCCGAGCCATCATAGTTGTCTTGGTAGTCAATCGTATCTTTATTGATATCACGAAGCAATTCCATCGCGATTTTCGCCATGCGCGCTTCCGTATAGCGCATGGCGGCGGCAGCGTCGCCGTCGATCGATCCAAAGTTCCCATGGCCGTCAACAAGCATGTAGCGGTAGTTGAAATCTTGCGCCATGCGCACCATCGTATCATACACGGCGGCATCCCCGTGCGGATGGTATTTCCCGATCACTTCGCCGACGATGCGAGCTGATTTTTTGTACGGTTTATCGGCGGTCATTCCAAGATCATGCATGGCGTACAAAATGCGGCGGTGCACCGGTTTCAAGCCGTCGCGCACATCCGGCAACGCGCGGGAAACGATGACGCTCATCGCATAGTCGAGAAACGAGGAGCGCATCTCTTGGCTGATATTGACTTCGCGAATGCGCGGTTGTTCATGTTCTGCCATTCTTCAAACCTCCCTTAAAACCCTCCTCCGATCCGACTGGCCGGCGACAGACGGGTGGCGTCAGTCCACCTGCGCATGCGAGGACACCCAGCGGCGTCACGAAGCGGGAAGGGGGCTGTCTTCCTCTCAGTTCAAAGCCTACAAAAAATCAGATGGATCAGCTTTAAAACGGACTCCAATGATGTGACGTTCACCGACCCTCCTAGAAGGTTGTGATTTAATGGCGTATACGGCTTTACCATGTCATTTCTCAATTAGAAAAACCTTGTTGTATCGGGCCTGCTTTTCAATCACTCTCCCATTGATGAAGGGGATCAGCGGTTTTTCACCGGCCTCCTAGATATCTAAGTTTTTCACGTAACGCGCGTTTTCTTCGATAAACTGGCGGCGCGGTTCGACTTTATCGCCCATTAAAATTTCAAACGTTTCGTCCGCATCGATGGCGTCCTGCAAACTTACTTGCAGCAGTGTTCTCGTCTCTGGATTCATCGTCGTTTCCCAAAGCTGTTCCGGATTCATCTCGCCCAATCCTTTGTAGCGCTGAATCGTCGGTTTGGGCTGATCGGGCAACGCGGCGAGAATTTGTTCAAGCTGACGGTCGTTGTAAGCGTAACGGACTTGTTTTCCCTGCTCGATTTTATAGAGCGGAGGCTGGGCAATATAAATATAGCCTTGTTCAATCAATTGACGCATATAGCGGTAAAAGAACGTCAAAAGGAGCGTGCGGATGTGAGCGCCGTCAACGTCCGCGTCGGTCATGATAATGACTTTATGATAACGGGCTTTCGAGATGTCAAAATCTTCGCCAATGCCCGTGCCAAGCGCCGTAATAATCGCCCGCACCTCATTGTTTGACAAAATTTTGTCCAAGCGTGCTTTTTCCACGTTAAGAATTTTCCCGCGCAGCGGCAAAATGGCTTGAAAATGGCGGTCACGCCCTTGTTTCGCTGATCCGCCCGCCGAGTCGCCCTCAACGACGTACAGCTCGCTGATCGCTGGATCTCGCGATGAACAGTCGGCCAATTTCCCCGGCAAATTGGAAATTTCGAGCGCGCTTTTGCGCCGCGTCAACTCGCGCGCTTTTTTCGCCGCCAGCCGGGCGCGCGCTGCCATCATGCTTTTTTCCACAATCTTGCGGGCGATTGTCGGGTTTTCCAGCAAAAACGTTTCAAACTGTTCGGAAAAAATCGCATCGGTCACCGTACGGGCATCGCTGTTACCGAGCTTCGTTTTCGTCTGCCCTTCAAATTGCGGAGACGGGTGTTTGATCGACACGATGGCGGTCAATCCTTCACGCACATCCTCACCGGTTAAATTGGCATCGTTGTCTTTCACCAATTGTTGCTTGCGGGCATAGTCGTTGATAATGCGCGTCAGCGCCATTTTAAAGCCGGATTCATGCGTGCCGCCTTCATGCGTATGAATGTTGTTGACGAACGAATAGATGTTGCTCGTGTACCCGTCGTTGTACTGCAAGGCGATTTCAACTGCAATGCCGTCCCGCTCGCCGGCGATATAAATCGGCTCCTCATGCAGCACTTCGCGCGTCCGATTCAAATGCTGGACATAGGAGCGAATGCCGCCTTCATAAACATATTCGTTTCTCCGGTTGTCAACCCGTTCATCGGTCAACGTGATTTTCAAGCCGCGATTTAAAAAGGCGAGCTCGCGCAACCGGGCGGCCAGCGTTTCGTAATCGAACTCAATCGTTTCGGTAAAAATCTCTGGGTCCGGCTTAAAGCGAGTCGTTGTCCCGGTTCGGTCCGTTTCGCCGATGATTTGCAAGTCGGTGCAAGGCTCTCCCCGCTCGTACCGCTGATAATGGATGTTTCCATCGCGATACACGTACACTTCGAGCCACTCCGACAGGGCGTTGACGACGGAAGCGCCAACCCCGTGCAAGCCGCCGGATACTTTATAACCCCCTCCGCCAAACTTCCCGCCGGCATGCAGAACGGTCATAATGACTTCAACAGCCGGGCGGCCAGTCGCTTCATGAATGTCAACCGGGATGCCGCGTCCATTGTCGGCGACGGTGATGCTGTTGTCTTTGCCGATCGTCACATCAATGGTCGTGCAATAGCCTGCCAGCGCTTCGTCGATGCTGTTGTCGACGATTTCCCAAACGAGGTGGTGCAGCCCTTTTGATCCCGTTGATCCGATATACATTCCTGGGCGCTTGCGGACGGCTTCAAGGCCTTCAAGCACTTGAATTTGACTTGCATCGTACGCCTCGACTCGCTGTTCCATGGTCATGCCTGATCACCTACGCTTTCTTTGCAAACGTTCAATCACGATCAAGAAGGAGCGATGACCGAACCGGAATGGACTCGATAAATCGCCGCTTCTTGAATCACATCGTGGTTAATGCCGTCGATGCTTGTCGTTGTGACAAAAGTTTGCACTTTTTTCCGGATGGCATCAAGGAGGTGGGTTTGCCGAAAGTCGTCCAGCTCCGACAATACATCATCAAGCAATAAAATGGGGTAATCGCCTAACTCGGAAAAGATGAGCTCAATTTCTGCCAATTTGACTGCCAGCGCTGTCGTGCGCTGTTGTCCTTGTGAACCGAAAGTTTGTACATTTTTTCCGTTCACCCAAAACGCCACCTCATCGCGGTGGGGGCCGACCAAGGTCGTCCCTCGTTGAACTTCTCGCTCCTTTACGGCGGCGAACGTTTCTCTGTATGCTTCTACTATTCTCGACAATTCCGCCTTGTCTGATACGTCGACCGACGGTTCATAGCGAATGTGGAGCTGTTCGGCCCCACGGCTGATTTCGCGATGGATGGGAGCCGCCCACTGCTCAAGCAACGACAAAAACTGGCGGCGTCGCAACGTAATTTTGGCCGCCAGCCAAACAAGCTGTTCGGTTAGGACGTCAAGCACCGCCTCGTCGCTCCGCTCGCGGGTCTGCATCATTTTCAGGCAATGATTGCGCTGCTGCAACAACTTCTGGTACTGGCTTAAATCGTGTATATAAACGGGCGAAATCTGCCCGATTTCCATATCGATAAACCGGCGCCGCACTTGCGGGCTTCCTTTGACTAAATTCAAGTCTTCCGGGGCGAACATGACGACATTTAAATGGCCGACATATTGACTGAGCCGCTGCTGCTCAATGTGATTGCATTTGGCTCGTTTCCCTTTTTTGGAGATCAACAGTTCGAGCGACAACGATCCGTTGCGTTTCTCTGCTTTCCCCTCTATTTTAGCATACTCTTCATTCCAACGAATAAGGTCTTTATCGTTGGACGTGCGATGCGATTTGGCCATCGCCAAAACGTAAATAGCCTCCATCATATTCGTTTTTCCTTGGGCGTTTTCCCCCAAAATAATGTTTACCCCTTGATCGAAACGCATCGTTTCCCGCTCATAATTGCGGTAGTTCGTCAACGCTAAGTCGGTTAAAAACACCCGGCCTTCACCTACTCCGCTTTTACGATGACAAACGCGCCGACCTCTTTGATCTCGACCCGGTCGCCTTCTTTTAACTTCCGCCCGCGCCGGTTTTCCCGTTCCCCGTTCACCAGCACGTCATGTTCCTGCAAAAACCATTTGGCTGCGCCGCCGGTGTCAATCACATGCGCCAACTTTAGCATCTGCCCTAGCGTAATCGTCTCCGTCTTAATGGCGACTTGTCGTTCCATCCGTTCATCGCTCGCTTTCGTTACAAACTGCCTATTCTTTTATTTTACCGAAAAATTCGTTCGTTCGCAAAGAAACCCGATGAAAGGGAGAAAAGCGGTGGCTCTCCCTCATTGAATGGTAACTATTCAGCCACATCATAAAGTGAGCTGAATATTTTTTGCTTTTCCTGTCCATGATGTGAATATTGATAGACAAGGAGGTGAATCGCATGTTGACGGTACAACAAGCTGTATTTACAGTTGAAAGCTTAATCAGCAAAGCCCAACAACAAAAGCAGCTCATTACTCACCAACAACAAGTCATTGAGCAACTGTTGAAAGAAAACAAACAGCTACGCAAAGAAAATGAACAACTGAAGTACCGTGTTCAAGAGCTGGAAGCACGCACGAAAAAAAACAGCTCCAATAGCCATTTGCCCCCATCTTCTGACCGTTTTGAGAAAAAGCGTTCCTCCCGCGAGCCGTCTGGCAAAAAGCTTGGTGGGCAAGAGGGACATGAGGGGAAGACGCTCCGTCAAGTGGAACATCCACATCATCGTGTCGTCCACCGTGTGCATACGTGTCAAGGATGTGGAGCTTCTTTGCGTGAAGTCAAACCGTTCAAAGTCGATATCCGTCAAGTGTTTGATGTCCCTCCTGTGGCGATCGAGGTGACACAACATGAACGTGAAGTGAAATCGTGTCCACATTGTCGATGCGTGCAACAAGCCGAATTCCCATCCCATGTCACGAATCATGTGCAATACGGTCCACGGCTCACGGCGCTCGTTGTTTATTTACATCATATCCAATTGATCCCGTACAAGCGTTTAAGTGATACAATCGAAGCGTTATATCAACACTCGATTAGTACGGGAACTCTTGCCAATATGGTGAAACGAGGACGCGAATCGTTGGAATCCAATATGGACATCATCGAAGACGCCTTACTTGAATCCAACATCCTGCATGTCGATGAAACGAGTTTGCGCATCAATGGGAAACTCGCATGGGTGCATGTCGCGTGTACATCGAGATATACATACTTGGCTCCTCACGCTTCTCGTGGAAAAAAAGCGACCGATGATATCGGGATTCTTCCCCGATATGAAGGGACGATGATGCACGATGCGTTCGGTACGTATCCGAAATACACACATGCCACCCATGCCCTTTGTCATGCCCACCATTTGCGTGAGTTAAAAGGATTCATCGAACAGGGGCATACGTGGGCGATGCGCATGACCACGTTTCTGTTAGCCGCCAAGCAAGCCGTCGAAGCCCATCACGGTGCACTTTCCGAAGAAGAAGCGAGACGGTGGGAACGAGTGTATGATCGCATCCTAGAAAGAGCACAACACCGATTAGAAACGATGACGCCTCTTCCGAAAAAAGCACTCGCTTTTGTTCGACGCCTTCAAAAACGAAAGGAAGAAGCGCTGCGTTTCTTACGTGAAGTACATGTTCCCTTTGATAACAACCAAGCCGAACGCGATCTTCGCATGGTCAAAGTCAAAGAGAACATTTCGGGTACGTTTCGCGAAGAAACATTCGCGCAGTCGTTTTGCATCGCAAGAAGCATCGTTTCCACACTGACGAAACACGAAAAAAACGTGTGGGATTCGTTATGTCTTCTGTTGGCAGGCGAAACGATCGATCGAGTTCTTTCCGCTACCTAGGGCATTTTCTATGACCGAAATGCCCTATTTGTGCTGGGCTTTTTTATACACTAGCACTGGGGTGAATAGTTACATTGAATGAACGCCTGATGGCATTCAAGTCAGCCTTAGCCATCAGACGCGCCAAAGCGGATCGGCTTCAATACGTTCTGACCGGCAGGATGAGCTGAAGCATGGAGTCGCTGTGGAGCGGGCGCAAGACAAACGGCCGCATCGCCCCGGTGAAGCTGATTTGAATGTCGGTGCCATCAAGCGCGCGCAACGCGTCCATCATATATTTGGCGCTGAATGAAATGTTCAACTCTTCGCCTTCAAGCGATTCGGCTTTCAGCTGTTCTGTTACTTTTCCAATCTCCGGGGAAACTGAGGAAATTTCCAACCTCTCTCCTGAGAGCGTCGCCAGTTTCACCACGTTGTTTCGCCCTTCTCTTGCTAGCAAGGAGGCGCGGTCGATCGCCTGCAAAAACTCCTTGGCATTGACGGTCACCGTTGTTTTGCTGTCCGTCGGGATTAAGCGGGCTGTCTCCGGATAGTTCCCGTCGAGCAGGCGTGAGAAAAACAGAAGATGCTCCGCCTTAAACAGCACTTGATTGGCCGTGATGACAATATCGATCGGATGGTTGCCATCATCTAAAATTTTGCTCAATTCATTCAGACTTTTTCCAGGAATGACGACGTTATACGCCCAATCGCTTTCAATGCCGATTTTGACTTTGCGCATTGCCAGACGGTGACTGTCGGTAGCGGTGCAGACGAGTTCACCATCTTCTATTTTCCAGTTGACACCTGTCAAGATGGGGCGCGTTTCCGATGTTGAGACGGCAAATACCGTTTGGCGGATCACCGCCTTCAGCAAATCAGCCGGAATTTGAAAGGCGTGTTCTTCCTCGATTTGCGGCAAGCGCGGGTACTCATCGGCGTTAAATCCGTTGAGACGGAATTCGGAGTGCCCTGAGCGAATCACGGTTAAAAAGCTGTCTTCCGTTTCGATTTCCACCGTTTGCTGCGGCAGCTTTTTCACGATTTCAGAGAAAAAGCGCGCCTGCAAGACGATGCTTCCCGGCCTCTTTACATCCACCAGCAGCCGTCCTTCTTTTTCGAGCGGAATAAACGATTCAATGGAGATGTCCGAGTCGCTTCCGGTTAAGGTGACTCCGCGAGCCGAGGCTGTCAGTTTAATCCCGGTCAAAATCGGGATCGTCGTTCTTGTCGATACGGCTTTCATCACATCTTGAACGCTTTTGACGAGCGCTTCGCGGTCAATGGAAATGTTCACGCTGTTGTTCCTCCCCATTTGGAATGTCTTCGGAAATAAATTATAAAGATATAAAAGCAAAGATCATAGTACTAGTCGTATGGCTTGTTGGTATGTGGATAAACAAATAAAGACGAGCAAGCACAGCCTGTCCACATGTGGATAAGCTGTGCGTAAGACAGCGACTGTTATTCACAATTGCTTCAGCTTTTCTTGAATCTCTTGAATATGTTTTTGCAGCTGCGTGTCCGTTTGCAAAAGCTTCGTTATTTTTTCATGGGCGTGAATGACCGTCGTATGGTCGCGGCCGCCGAATTCGTCGCCGATTTTCGGCAGCGAACAGTCGGTCAGCTCACGGGAGAGATACATGGCGATCTGCCGGGGAAACGCGACCGATTTGGTTCGTTTTTTAGCTTTGAAATCGTCAAGCTTAATGTTGAAGTGTTGGCCGACGACGCGCTGAATGTCTTGAATCGTGATGACCTTCGGCTTCGCGCTCGGAATGATGTCCTTGAGCGCCTCAGCTGCTAGATCGGCGGTGATTTCTTTATTAATGAGCGAGGAATAGGCGACGACGCGAATGAGCGCCCCTTCCAGCTCGCGGATGTTTGAATCGATTTGGTTGGCGATGTAGAGCATCACTTCATTTGGGATATCAAATCCCTCTGCCTTCGCTTTTTTCCGGAGAATAGCGATTCGCGTTTCCAAATCAGGCGGCGTGATGTCTGTGATCAATCCCCACTCAAAGCGCGAACGCAAACGGTCCTCAAGCGTTGGGATCTCTTTTGGAGGCCGGTCGCTCGAGATGACGATTTGCTTGCTTTCTTCATGAAGCGTATTGAACGTATGGAAAAACTCTTCCTGCGTTTGTTCTTTTCCCGCCAAAAATTGAATATCATCGATTAACAGAACGTCGACGTTTCGATACTTATTGCGAAAGTCATCAGGACGGTTGTCGCGGATGGCGTTGATAAACTCGTTCGTAAACTTTTCCGAAGATAAGTAGACGACTTTCGCTGACGGATTATGTTCGATGACGTAATGGCCGATGGCGTGCATGAGATGCGTTTTCCCTAGCCCGACACCGCCGTAGATGAACAGCGGATTGTACGCTTTCGCCGGGGCTTCGGCGACGGCTAGGGAAGCGGCGTGCGCAAATCGGTTGCCGGAGCCGATGACAAACGTATCGAAGGTGTACTTCGGATTTAGCATGCTCTGCGGGAAATCGTTCGTCTCTTCGTATGGCTTGCGCTGTTTTTTCGCTGCCGCCTGAAATTCAGCGTCTTCGTCGCCTTGGTTAGGCGGAATGATAAATTTGACGGCCAGCTCTTCGCCGGTAATGGCATAGATTGTTTCGGCAATCAAATGGGAGTAGCGGGAGTCAAGCCAATCTCTAGCAAACTCGTTCGGGGCTACGATGACGAGCGTGTCACCTCGCAAAGAGTGGGCCTTCGTTGATTTGAGCCAAGTCTCAAAGCTCGGCTTGCTAATTTTCTGCTCGATTTCCGCGAGCACGCGATTCCATAAGTCATGGATATTTTCCAC